>NZ_RCIQ01000004.1 GCF_004000255.1 Nioella ostreopsis | reverse complement strand
CGCCGGTCAGGTCGCTCTCGGGGTCGCTGTCGCCGACACGGATGCGTCCTGCGAGGCCTGCGGTGCTGGTCACACCGTTGAGTGTCAACGTGTAGCCACCGCCGAAGTCGAGCACGAGATTGCCGCTTTGGACAACTGCAGAGGCCAGCAGTGAGCTGACATCGCCAAACCAAGAGGTCAGGTTGATCCGAATAATGTCTCCGTTGAAGTCCGTGATGACGTCCTGCCCACCGGAATAGATGAACGTATCGATCGCAGCACCTCCGGTCAGCGTGTCATTGCCGAGGTTGCCATCGAGCACATTCGCGACGTCATTGCCGATGATCGTGTCATTTCCCCGACCACCGGTCGCATTCTCGATGACGGCCCCGGCGGCGATGGTGAAGCCGCCATGTACTCCTGTGACATAAGAGACATAGCCACCGCCATTGGCCGAATAGGTCAACGGGGCTTCGCGCAGGTCGATGATGGAGGACAGCAGGCCGGGATTGACGATCGTGTCAATGCCGCCAGTATCCCAGATCGTCGAGTAGTAGGCGTGGGAAAAGGCCGTCTGATTGACTGTGAACAGCTCGTAGGTGTCGTTGCCGTTGTTGAAGGTGGTGTTGGCCCCATAGAGCGATTGCAGAACCGCTATATCCATGGCCATCGGCGTGCCCTGCCAGCCGTAATTGTCCGACGGGCTGGCCCCGTGCGGGGCGGTCTGCCAGCCATCGTTGTAGGACATTGTCGTATAGATGCCCTGGTTGAGGTCGAAATTGCCCAGGCTGCCAAACGACGCGGTCACGCCGTCCATGATGGAAGAGGTGCCACCGGTGTCGTGCGGATGGGCAAGACCCATGCCATGACCGATTTCGTGGATCATGGTGATGAACCCGTAGCCACCCTGTGCCTGGCCGAGCGTCGTCCAGCCCTGACCGCCATTGTAGAACACGCCGTGACCGTCAAGGTTGTTGTAGGAGGTGCCGTTGATCGTCACCGAGGTTCCGCCGACGCCCCAATAGCCGAGGGAGGAGTCCGGGTCGGTGGATTCAACCATGAAAAAATCGGCCTGGTTGGGGTTCGTGACCACGTTGAAATTCACGTTGGCCACGTTCTCGAAGGTCTCGAAAGCCAGCATTGCCTGCTGCTGTTCGTAAGTGCTCCAGGTCGAGGTGGTCTGTGGCGTGTCATAGGGGTCATCGAAGCTGACGCCGCCGGGCACGAAGTAGACGTTGATGGAGGTGGGGGCCGTATAGCCCCAGGTGATCGAGTCCAGCAGGTCGTTGCCAGAGGGCGGCGGCGGGGTGGTGCCTCCGCCGCTCATGGTCAGGGTGTAGGTGCCCGTGTCGACCGTGCTGCCGGTATAGCCGGGGCTGTTGTAGTAGCTGTCCGCGGCGATGTAGTAGGTGCCACTCGATGCTGCGGTGTACACGATCTGGGAGTTCAGGGTGCCGGTCCCCATATCGTCATTGCTCCGAACTGGGTTTGAGGACCCGTCATAGAGATAGAGATACGGATCCGTCATCGAGCCAGCGGTCATCGTGAACGTATAGGTCACGCCCGCCGTGAGGTTCACTTCGACCCAGTCCCAATCGTTGTCAAAACCAAGCGTGCCAACGAAGGAATCGCCCGAAGACATGCCGTACACAGTGCTGGAGTTTCCAGCTGCATCGGAGGTTTCGGAGATGGTCAGCGCGTTTTCGCCGCCAGTGTCATGCAGCCAGTCGCCATCGGTTTTGAAAGGATTGAATATGGCGCAGGTCAAACACATTTCTGGTCTCTCCATGTTGCGTCCCGGCTGTTGCATCTATGGGCAGGGGGCGGCGGACCCCCGACGGGACATCTTTTTTTGCACAGCCAAAGGCCGCTTTGAATAATCTTCGGGGACTGGTACGTTTTGCCAAAGGCGCGTCGAAGAAAGCTTCAAGAACGAGCATAACGCGGTGGCTGCCAGGCATTTTCCCCCGAAAGAAAGCAACCTCCAAGCATACTTAACGGAGACATAGGATGAAATTCAAGCTTGGCCATACGGTAAATCTGGCCGGGCTTCTGTTGGCAGGAGGCCTGACCATGGTCGCAGACAGCTCATTTGGCAGCGGGACAGGGGCTGGCGCTGCGCTCCCCCATGCTGAGGGTCAAGATTTCACAACGCTGGATGCCTATCTGGCGCATTTGCAGCAACTTGGGACCATCGGGATCGCCTGGTATGAGCGGATGCCAGACGGGCGCTATCAGCTCGTCAGGCGGCGGCCGCCCTGGGAAGAACCCGAGGTCTTCACGCGCGAAGAATTGCTGGAACGGTTCGGGTTCGAGGAATAGAACCCGCGCGAATTTGATGCCCGACGGTCGGGGCGCAGGGTGTCGGAGCACTGCGCGTTCGAAACGCCCATGCACCTGTCTTCGGGAAGCTTTAGTATCATTGCAGGGAGCGTCAGGCGGCAGGAAAAGCGCGGCTTTCGGACATGCAATGTCGCAACGGCGGTCATGTGTCGACGAAGCAGGAGGCGCAAGGGCTGACCTGAGCCGGCATCAAGCGAAGCTTGGAAAGCAGGCGATGCGATCGGTGTGAATGGTGCCTGTTGAGGCCTTTGAGGCCCGCAAGGCGCAGCTCAAGGGGGACGGCAAGGCCGGGCGCTGGTTCTCTCCGCTGGAGCTGCATGTCCTTCCAAAGCTCGGTCGCGTCCCTGCGGAGGAGCTCGACCAGCAGGACATCAGGAATACTTTGGTGCCGATCTGGCATACGAAGGCAGACACGGCTCGCAAGGCGATGAACCGTCTCGGCATCGTCATGCGCCATGCGGCGGCCATGGGCCTCGACGTCGACATGCAGGCCACCGAGAAGGCGAAGGCTTTGCTCGGCAAGTCACGGCATCAGCCCAAGCATGTCCCCGCAATGGACTGGCGCGAGGTGCCTGCGTTCTATCAGACCCTTAACGAGGGCACGATCACCAACCTGGCGCTGCGCTTGCTCATCCTGACAGCGGCCCGCTCCAGCGAGGTCAGGTTCTGCCACCTGGACGAGATCGAGGGCGACCTCTGGACGATCCCGGCCGCGCGGATGAAGCTGATGTTTCGCGGCGATCTCTTGCACGGCCTTGTCTCCGCGCAGCGCTTCCAATGCCCCCTTGGCTAGCGCGCTGTCCCGCCTCCATACAAGCTCCTCTGACACTACCGATTAGCTCCACCACCGACCTAAAGCAGCAGGTTTGCCGATGCGACGATAAGGATCATGGTGCCCATGCCCCATAGGGTCATCTGGAAATGCGTGTTTTGGCCTCCTTCGTGACCGAACCAATAGCAAAACCAGTTCCCGACGACGAGGAAACCACACCACGTTGTCGTGAACAACAGGGTCCCAATAAGCGCTAGCGAAAGCGCTGGCTCTACCGCTCCGATTGCGAAACCCGCTAAGAACAAGGCGCCCGCGCCGATCCACAATGCCAGGGCAGAGACCAACTCCCATGCGACGATCAGACGGAACAGGATCCGCCTCAGGGGCGCGCTGACAATTCGTCTGTAAGACACGAACGCATAGGCTTCGGGGTAGTCCTCTCGCATGCGGGCCATGTCCATGACCTCGGCCGTGTATGTCTCGTTCAGGAACGGGTGAAAGAGGTTTTCCAACGCGCCCACGGTCAGCCACGCGGCCAAAAAGCCGACATTGACCGCGAGAACGAACAGTATGATCTGGTCTAGCATGCTTGGTATCCTGGAAAGTTGCGCCCGGCAGGGGAGAGGGCTGCCGGGCGCCTATGGGACGCCTTTAGGCTTCCCAGTACATGTACTGAGGATAAAGCTCGTTTGAGATATGGACCTCCGCGCCCTTCAGGTTGCTCTTGGAGTGGTTGTAGAGCGCCCGCCAATAGGGCTGGATGATCACGCCTTCATCGACCATGATCTGCTCGATCCGGGCCATGATTTCACGCCTTGCCTCCACATCCGCCGTGGCCAAGGCCTGTCCGACCAGCGTGTCGAACTCCTCGTTGGCGAAGCCGGTCTCGTTCCAGGCCTCACCGGAACGATAGGCGATCGCCAGAGTCTGGATGCCGAGCGGGCGGTGGTTCCAGTTGGTGATCGAGAACGGGTATTCCGCCCAGGCGTTCCAAAAGGACGAGGACGGGATCACGTGGCGACGTATGGGGATACCTGCAGACCGGATTTCCCCGGCGATGGCGTCACCGGTCGAGCGCCAGAACGCAGCATCGAGCGAGATCAGCTCGTGTTCGAAATCGGCCATGCCGGCCTCGGCCATCAGGGCCACCGCGCCCTCGGGGTCATGGATTGCCGGGCCGATATCCGCGTATTCCGGATGAATCGGAGAGACATGGTGGTTCTCGGCGACGCTGCCTTGTCCGCCGTAGCCAAGCTCCAGCACGTTGGCCGGGTTCACCGCCATCGCCAGGGCCCGGCGCACGCGGGCATCGGCATAGGGGCGCGTCCCGTCCACTTCGGCCAGCGCATTGCAGCGGGCCAGCACCGTGGCTGCCGTGTTCACCGAATGCCGCGACCAGCCATCGAGCGTATCGAAGACGTCGATGAAGTCACCTTGCGTGTCATAGGTCACGTCGAACTCGTCGGCTTCAGCACTGGCGAAATGGGCGGTTGGATCGGCACCAAGATCGATGAATTCGATGCGATCCATGAAGGCACCGTTTTCGGCGTCCCACCATGTGTGATCGGGATTGCGCACCAGTGCCGCTGCGATGCCGACGTCATAGCCGTCGGGCAGGTATGGGCCGGTTCCAATCGGGTTTTCCAGCATCATGTCTTCCCGGAACGAGGGATGCACGATGGCGGCGGGATAATCTGCAACACCGGCGATCAGCGAGATGTCGGGCCGGGGCAGGGTCAGCCGCAGGGTATGGCTGTCGAGCACCGCCATCACACCGTCCATGATCTGGCCGGTATCTGGGTCGATCATCACTCCGAACTTTCCGGGCATGGCATTGGCTTCAACCGTGCTGTCGCAGAAGCGCTCGATGTTGAAGGCGACGTCCTCGGCAGTGAAAGGATCGCCGTTGTTCCAGGTCACGCCGCGCCGGACATTCAGGGTATAGACGGTCGCATCCTCGTTGATGTCCCAGCTTTCCAGAAGCTTGGGCGTGAAGGTGCCATCGGAATTGTATTGCACGAGGTATTCAAGCCAGCCGCGCGTATAGGTGGCGAGGCTGTTGAAGTCGAACTTGCGCGGGTCGCGCATGGTGACCAGCTGCTGCTGGATGCGAACTGTGCCGCCCATCTGGGCATGGCCCGCGGCATGGGCCGGAGCAGGCATGCCGATCATGGCGTAGGCGGTGGCAGCCGAGGCGCCGAAAGAACAGGCCGTGGCCAGAAACTCGCGGCGGCTCATCGGGTCGGGCCCGATCTTCTCTGCCGATTTCAGCAGTGTTTCGGGAAGGGGTCGTCCAGTTCTGGTGAAGAAGCGCATGTGTGTTTTCCTCTCTGTTGGGTCGTGAGGGGGACCGCCCTGTCAGTTGGCAGCGGGGCTGCGGGGATGCGCGCGGTCGCAAAGGGCCCGGTCGGCCGCGCGCGGAAACCTGTCAGGCCGGAATGCGGATCCGGTCGATGCCGTCGGCCTCGGTGACCGACGAACAGATGCTCGACAGCGTGCGTGGCTGTTCGTAGGGCCAGGGCGTGCCCCGGTGCATCACCGCGCGCTGATCCCACAGCAGCACGTCGCCGACGGACCATCTGTGCGAGTAGACGAAGGCAGGTTGCGTGCAAAATGCGGTCAGGTCGGCCAGCAGCGCCTCGCTCTCGGCCTCGTCATAGCCGTCGATCCTGAAGGCATGGGAGGCGAGGTAGAGCGCCTCACGCCCGTTCACCGGGTTTTCCCAGATCGCGTTCCAATGCTGGTCGGGCCACTTGTTGAACATCGGCAGCTTCGCCAACTCGGGCGAGATCTTGCGCCGCGAATGGCTGTAGCGGTGCCAGATTCCGCGCCCGCGTACCTTTTCTTTGAGGTCCTCGGGCATCATCGCCCAGGCCGCGCGGGTGGAGGCAAGCTCGGTCGCGCCGCCCTCGGTTGTCACCACGCGCCCGATGAGGATGTTCACCAGCGACGGGACGGGCAGGAATGTGCTGTCGGAATGCCACAGGAAGTTGGATTTCAGGTTCAGCGTCTTGAGATCCATCTCGCCCGAGGTCGTGCCATCCTCCTGCACATTCGACACTTTCGGGATCTCGAACTTTTCGCCGGGCTTGCGCTCGTCCGCCTGCCGGTCTTCGATCGGGCCGAAAAGCTGCGCCAGTTCCAGGTGCTTTTCGTCGCTCACATCCTGCGCACGGAACAGCAGCGCGGAATGCTCCTCGAACAGCGCCCGGATCTGCGGAAAGAGGTTTTCGGCAGTCACGTCGGACAGAGCGATGCCGGTCACTTCGACACCGAAATGGGGGTTGAGGGGTTTGGTCTGGATCGTCATGGGGTCAGTCCTTGGCCTTTGCTTCGATTTCGTCCGCCGTCAGGTGGCGGACCGTTTCCCAGACCTGTGACTTGCCGGGATTCAGCAGTCCCTTGGGGTCCATGCGTTTCTTCCAGGCGAGGTGGCGGTAATCGGCGTTCTTCAACCCGCCGCCCTCGACATGGAAGGTGTGGGCATCCCAGACGGTGAACCCGTGGGAGGCATAGATTCCGTCGATCTCGCGCAGGCGCGCTTCGTCCTTGAACCAGATGATGGGGAGATCTGCGGTCATGACCGCGCCGTCGAGGCGCGCAAATTCATGGTGATGCCAGACATCGTCACCAATCGCCTCGGCGACGCTGACCACGGCGTCGGCATCGGCCGGATCGGGCACGCCGAGCTGCTGGTAGGTGGCCGAGCGGTCGGCCTTGAGTACCTGCAAGGTGGTATGGTTGTAGGCGAACTCGAAGACATGGGGCACACCCTTTTCGGCGCGCTCTTCTTCGGTCATCGCCAGGTCGAGCGTGCCGCCCTGCGCCGCGACCAGATCGCGAAACGCTGCCATGTCTTCGCGCGGGACCAGCGTGACCAGCAGGTCGCGCCCGGCCTGGATGTGGCCCTCCAGCTTGGGAAAATAGCCTGCAATGCGGGCATCCACGACCGAACACAACTTGCGGCCGATGCTGTCGCTGATGGCCAGCGCATATCCCGCCTCGTAGGCGGCACGGTAGTCGTCGAAACTCGCCATGCAGCCCACCCAGTCACGGGTGGGGACGGTGCGCAGGGTCACCTCGGTGATCGCCCCGTTCAGACCCCAGGCATGGTGAATCTGCAGGGCCTCTTCCGCGTCGAAGACATGTTCGAGCGGGTCGGCCTCGACAGACAGCGCCTTGAGCTGGAGGATGTTGCCCTTCTCGCGCAGGGCCCCGTTGGCGATGGACCCGATGCCACCGCTGCCGCCCGCGACGAAACCACCGATGGTGGCAATGTCCTGGGTCGAAGGGAACATGGCCATTTCCCATCCCTGGGGGATCAGCGCGGCGTTGATGTCAGCCATGAGCGCGCCTGCCTCGACCCGAACGTAGCCCTCGCCGATTTCGAGAATCCGGTTCATACCCGTAGTCTCGATGATCAACCCGCCCTTCAGCGGCACCGCCTGCCCGTAGTTCCCGGTTCCGCCCCCACGCAACACAACCGGCAGGTCGCGGGCGTAAGCGACGGCAAGGCAGTGCGCCATTTCCTCGCGTGTCTTTGGCTGCGCGACGAGATCGCCGAAACAGCGGCGCAACTGCGCGTTGAGGATCGGTGAATACCAGAAGAAATCGCGGCTGCGTTTCTTGACCAGCACTGGCTCGTCGATGATTTCGACCGGGGCCAGCGCTGCGGCGACCTCGCTCCAGTCGGCTTGCGGTTTCTCAATCGTGTCGGTCATGGGCGGGTTCCAATCGTTTCAGCCAGCGGACGCGGGCGGGCCGTGCCGCTCAGCAGATCCGAGGTCGAGGAGGCGTCGAACAGCAGAAGATCCCCGATGGCGGCCCCGTCGACGGTCTGGGGCGCCAGTCCCAAGGCGCGACGCGCATTGGTGGTGATCATGGGAAGGTGATCCCCGAAGGGCGGGTCGAGATGGGCGGCCAAGACGCCGAGCGACAGCACCCCGATCGGGTCGTGCCGCCCGATGGGACAGAAGGCGTCGCGCACGTTGTCCGCGCCCATGACCACGCACACCCCGGCGGCCTGCAATTCCCTGACCCGCGTGATCCCGCGCCGGTCAGGCGTGCCAGCGCGGCGGCCCTGCAGGTAGAGGTTTGTTTGAGGCAACGCGGCAACGGCAATCCCGGCACGTGCGAGTTTGTCTGTGATCCGGGCGAGATCGTTTTCGCTCTGATTGGCAAGGCTGCATGCGTGTCCACAGAGCACGGGCCCCTCGAAGCCGGTTTCGAGGGCCGCGTCGGCGATCATCTCCAGCCCGTCTAGGCCCGGTTTCAGCCCCTCGTCGACGTGGAAATCGAGCGCCAGGCCAAGCCTATCAGCTTCGCGGAAGCAATTGGCGATACCCGCCGCCCGGTCCGGCTGGTCGAAAACGAAGGTTCCAAGAACCGCGCCATCATGTGCCACCCGCCGTGCACAGCGCCGGGCATAGTCGGGATCAGCCATCCGGTCGGCCCCGGTCAGCGCAGCGCGTTGAAGGACAGCTCGGCTCTCCTCGGCCAGCGCCCCCAGGACGTGCCAAGCCATGGGGGGCTGGTCGGGCTCCTCGCCATCACCCCAATCGACATGACTGCGCACCGCACCGCAGCCCGCAGCGATCAGCTCCGCAAGCCCCCGGGTTGCGCGCAGGCGGATGTTGTCCTCGGTCCATGTTGCCTTGTCGGCGCGTTGAGCCATGATGGCGGCGTGCAAATCCCCGCCAACGCCCTGCATCCGGTCGATACTGTGGCACTTGTCCAGATGCACATGCGGTTCCGTCAGGCGCGGCAGGACCATCCGAGTCGCGGGCGCATCCGAGGCCTCCAGCGCAACAGCCTGTCCGTCCATGATGAGCAAGTCCCCAGACAGGCAATCCCCGGTCGACCGCCCCCCAAACCGGTCGGGGTCGGCCAGCAGGCTTCGGGGCACAAGGACGCCCGGAATGCGCGATGTGAACCGATCCTCGCGAGTCATGGCGCCCCTCTGCGATGATCGAACCGCGCAAAATCCGCGAGGAAGGCCGCGAAGGCCCGCCCCGCGCTGTCGAGCAGATGTGCACCTTTCTCAGCCGTCGCCGCAGTAGCATTTCCACAGGCCCCGAGCGGGTGCAGATCCTGCGCGAGCCAGCCGGGATTGGCGGGTTTCCCGCCGAGGCCGATTTGGGGAAAGTCCTTCTCCCAATCCGCCATCGCAGGCCTGAAATCCTGCGCTTGCGTCATGTCCACCCGCTCTGGCCGGATCGCCAGCATGGCCGAGGTTTCGCTGTCGCCGGCGTGAATGTCCTGCGCATAGGCATCGGCATCGTAATGCGCCTGCCAGTCCGTGAACCCGCCCAAGGAACAGACCACGACAATCAGGTTATGTGTTCGCCGCAGATCCCGTGCCGCCACCTGCAACAGCGCGCTGTTGCCGCCGTGGCCGTTAAAGAGAACCAGCCGCTGAACCCCCGCGGCCGAAATCGAAGCCCCGATATCGCGCAGAACCGACAGCAGGGTTTCGGCAGACAGCGTCAGCGTGCCGGGAAAGGCGATGTGCTCATCACTCTTGGTGACGGTCAGTGTCGGAAGGACAAGCACGGATTGCTCTGGCCCGAGAGCCGCCAGCATCCGCGTGGACACGGCGTCGATCAGGTCGCTGTCCACCGATAGCGGCAGGTGCGGCCCGTGCTGTTCCGTCGCGCCAAGCCGCAATACCGCCACCGTATCAGCGGGGAGGTTGCGAAAGGCGGGTGAGGGCAGATCGGCCCAGTAGCCTTGAACGGTCACAATGCCCTCCCGATCAGGGTATCCAGAAAACCGGTGAACCACGCTGCCTGCGCGGCGTCATGCTGCGCCATCAGCGCCAGTTGCTGCTCGCGCGATTGCACGCCGGGGCGGGCATAGACATCTTCCTTGTTCTGCTGCCAGCGTCGGAAGCCGGTCTGCGTGACCTCGGGGTGAAACTGCACACCGTAAACCTTGTCGCCGTAGCGAAAGGCCTGGTTCTCGTAGTTCTCATTGCCCGCCAGCCGGACCGCCCCTTTCGGCAGGTCGAACGTATGGTAGTGCGCCTGGGTGACGGTCAGCGGCCGGTTAAGGAAATCTCCGGCCTCCTGGGTCGGCTGCACCTCGTAGTAGCCGAACTCGAATATCTCTCGCTCGCGCGGTCCGGCCCATGCCCCGAGGTGATAGGCGATCTGCTGGCAGCCCTGGCAGATGCCAAGCAGCGGAATGTCGGCCGCAAGGCTGGCCTCGATCCAGGCGTATTCGTCGTTCAGGAAGGGGTGACGGTCCGTCTCGTAGACATTGAACATGCCGCCGTAGATCACTGTCGCGGCATAGCCATCGGCGCGCTTCGGCAGAGGCTCGCCCTTGAACGGCTTGCACGTTTCGATCTCATACCCGGCGGCCTTGCACCAGGACACGACCCGATCATCCGCCGGCTCATCCCCATGGCGCACCAATAGCACACGCTGGTCCATGACTTCCCCCTTGAAGGAACTGGTTTCGCGTGGCCCTGAGAATGATCTGTGCCAGAGATGTACATTAAGGTTTCCAGAAGCCTTCGCATCTGGCAAGATTTTTTCTTGGGCAAAGAAAGAAATTGGAAATGAAGGCGTTAACACCAGATTGCATCCGTGCGCCGTTCGGTGCCTATGCTCATGGAACAGAGATTCCCGCCGGGTCGCGGCTGATCAGGACCTCTGGTCAGTTGGGAATCGGACCCGATGATTCGGTTCCTGAAAGTGCCTACGATCAGGCCGTCATCTGCTTCTCGAATATCCGGGAAATCCTTGCTCAGGGAGGGATGGAGCCATCCGACGTAGCGCACATCTCGGCTTATGTGACCGACCGTGATTTCTTTCCCGAATACATGCGCGCACGCGACGCGTTCGTCGGCGCAGCGGACAGGCTTCCCAGTTCGACTCTCCTGATCGTTTCCGGATTCACCAGACCCGAATTCAAGGTCGAAATCGAGGTTTGGGCGGCAAAATTGGCTTGATCAGGTCAAGGTTGGTTAGGCCAAGAAATCACTCGGTAAGTTAAGACCGTTCCGTGGGGATTGGGCGCCCCATGAGTTGCTTTCCCTGCCAAGATCGTCACCTTGGAATGGTACTCCTGCTCGGTGTTGATTGCATCCGCTGCCGGTTTCATTTGTGCCATCACGGCCACAAAGTGTCGAACCGGGCGAGGTATGGCCGGACAGCTACATTAGAGGCGCTGCGAGCAGATGTTCTGCCGCACCTTGCGTGGCGGTCCGCAATGGACCGTCAGAGTGGCTGTGCAGCACTTCGGTGCCAACACCGATGGCCTAGAAGCCGACAAGTTGGATGCGACCTTAAGGCAGCCGAGCTCCGTGCCGACACTTGCCGATTGACCACAAAATAATGTTCGATCCATCAGCAAAACTTGAACTTGGCTCGGGAGGCGATGTGAATTCTCAGTGTTCATTCAACTTGGTAGTCAAACATAGTCTCGCCAGATCGCGGCCTATCGTAAACGAACATCACGCGGGCGCGTCCCCATTTCCTTCCGATAGGTGCGGCTAAATCCTGCATGAGAACCGAAACCAGTCGCGACCGCGATCTCGGTGATCGGCAGCCGCGTCGTGGAAAGAAGCGCCCGCGCGTGCTGAAGCCTGAGGGAAAGGTAATACTCCGACGGGCTGCGCCGCAACACGGAGCGGCAGAGTGCCCGCAGACGCTTTTCGCTGACCGCCAGCTGTCGCGCGATCTCCCGGATCGGCATCGGGTCTTCAATGTGGGCAAGCATCAGTGCGCGCATGGCTTGCAGGGTTGGATCCATCGTATCAAGGGGACGCTGGCTTTGCGCGGCGGGCCTGAGTGAGCCGTGAATCATGTCCTCGGCCACTTCGTCGGCGAACGTCGCGCCCATCTCCGAGGCGATCCAACCGAGCATCGCATCGCCAGTCGCTGTGCCTCCCGCCGATGACAGCCGCCGCCCGTCGAAGTGGTAAATCGCGTCGATGACGTCAATTTCGGGCCAGGTTTCGCGAAAGCCGGGTTCTGCTTCATGATGCACGACGACGCTGTGCCCTTTCAGCAGGTCAAAGGAGGCGAGCACCGCGACGCCGGTGTCGATTCCGCCGAGAATGGCACCCGCTCCAGCCGCCCGGCGCAGAAATTGACCAAGGCCGTGGGGGCGCAGGGCAAGCGGTTCGTAGCCTGCCAGCACCAAGAGGAGATCGCACCGCTTCCCGTCCATCCAACCGCGCACGTCAGGCTCCACGAGGCGGCCGTTTGAGGCTTCCACCGGCTCTGCGGTAGCCGTGCGCGTTTCCCAGGTGAAAATACCTCGGCTTGCCCGCTTGTTGGCGATGCGAAGCGTTTCGCAAGCAAAGACATAGGCGAGCATCTGGAACCGAGGGTGCAGTATGAAGCAAACATGGGGCATGGGACGTTCACGGATAGAAATGGGTTGTTCAAGGATAGTCGGGTTGCAGGATGCGCATAATATGGCGCGGGCTCAATCGCTTTGGGAGATGCATCATGACAGTAATGACACCCACGCCGCTGACCGGGCGGCCAGCCAATTGCAGCGACGCCGAATGGGAGGCCCGGCAGGACCTTGCGGCGATCTACAATGCGCTTGTGAAATACCGACTGACAGACCTGACGAACCAGTGGCATGCCGTGCGGGTGCCGGGCGAAGAGGCGTTGCTGACCCACCATTACGGCTGGATGCACGACGAGGTGACGGCTTCGAACCTGATCAAGGTCGGCTTCGATCGCACTAACCACAATCCTGAGAACGGAGCGCCAAACCCCTCGGCCACTAAGATCGGCAAGCTTTTCTTCGAAGCTGATCCAGCAACAAACTGCATCATGCATATCCATACCAAGGCGATCATGGGTGTCAGTGCGCAAACCGAGGGGGTCGGTCCTTACAGCCAAGCCTACCTGATGATCGGAGGGGGAGACGTGATTGGCTACACCGACTACGAATTCGAGTGCACAGAGGATTTCCTGTCGGGCCTTCTGAAGGCAGGCATCGGGAAGAAGATGATCGTCGAGGCATGGCACGGTGCCTTCGTTTTCGGCCGCGATGCAGGCGAGGCCTTCTTCCGATCCTTCTACCTTGACCAGGCTTGCGCCGTGCAGTTGGAGGTGCAGAAGTCAGCTGCGGGTGGCGCCACGCTACGCACTATACCCGAGTCGGAGCAGGAGCGACACTTGGCAGACATGGCGGCGAGCGACTGGTACGGCTACGAGGGCGCGTTGGAATGGCACGCGATCCGCCGGCGTCTCGACACGGAGATGCCTCACTACAGGACATGACGAGCGCAGGGGAAGCTGAATGGTGCAGGTGCGAGCGAACGGTATCACGCTGGAGGTGGAGCGGCACGGTGATCCGGGCGGGGTGCCACTGGTCCTCGTCCGCGGTCTCGGTTCGCAGCTGATCCAGTGGCCCGCGCGGCTGATCACCGACCTGGTGGCGGGAGGCTGTCATGTCGTGACATTCGACAACCGAGACGCCGGATTGTCGCAGGTATGTGATGGGTCCGAGGGCTATACGCTGTCGGACATGGCCGACGATACGGTCGGTCTGATCGAGGCGCTCGGCTTAAGACAGGCGCATGTATTGGGCATGTCGATGGGGGGTATGATCCTCCAGATCATAGCGCTGAAGCATCCCGGGAGGCTTCTGAGCGGGATCGCGGTGATGTCATCGAGCCGCGCGGCCTACCTTTCGAAGGCCTCGCCCGAGGTGCAGGCAGCACTTCTATCGTCGGCTCCGAGCGGGCGACGAGAGGACGTCATCGCCCACGAGTTACAGACCGGCCGGCTCTGGCAAAGCCCGCGATGGCCCTTCGACGCCCAAGCGCGGGCGGAACAAATCGGGCAGTGCTGGGACCGCGCCTTCCGCCCCGAAGGAGTCGTGCGGCAGTACCAGGCAATCGAAGCCTCGGAACCCGACCTCGCCCGGATCGAGGAAATCTCCGTCCCCTTCATGGTGATCCACGGCACGGACGATGCGCTCCTGCCATGTGATCATGGGCGCGATATCGCCCGACGTGTGCCCGGCGCGCTGATGGTCGAGATCGAAGGGATGGGCCACGACCTGGAAGGCGACCTGCCCGGGATTGTAGCGGATCATGCACTGCGCTTCATCGAAACGGTGTTGCATCAGAGGGAGTAACATCAGTCGTAGCGCCTTCGCATCGCAGCATGGCCTTCCGCTTCCACCAGACCACAGCAATCACCACGACGGTATCGAATGGCTACGCATCCGGCTCGATTGGAGTGATCAGTTGCCTATGGAACAGCATCGGCCAGACAAGACTGGCGCGAGACGAATTGAAGATCGGCGTTACAACAACAGCCAGCGTGATGTTGCCAAGGAAGAAAGGAAAGAGGTTCCAAGCCGCAAGAACGGTGGATAGCCAAATCTGACTGGTCCGGTTTGATTGCTGGCACATGGATTGGCCTCGGGTCCATCTGGACCAAGGCTTCGGGGGCAGATGGTTTGTAGAGTGAAGCGCTCTGCTCAATCTGTCTCAAGAAGTCCCAAATAGGTCGCATGGATTCGAGGCGAATGGCCGCTTCGTCCCGCATAGCCGACCTCCACCCTTCGAAAACGCTGCACTATTTTCGAATGGCCGGTCTCGTGAAGCAGCACCGCAGCGCTCGGCCTCTAAGCCAATGGTAGGTCTGAGCCGTTCGCTCCCTACGCCCACACGCTCCACCAAGGGCGGCTTCCGGACCTTCGCCGCAAAAGCGAGCGCCACTCGGCCCGATTGCGAAAGCGGACCTTCAGCCGCCCCCACCCGCACCAGCATCTGCATGATCGACACGTGAGGCGGGTCGCTACCCGTTGCCGCCACCGCTCATGACATCCGGCAATTCGCGGCGCAGGAAGGCGGCGAAGGCATCGACCTGAGGCGGGTTGCCTCGTCGTTCGTGCATCAGAAGGCTGATTTCCGGCAAACCAGCGGTCCAGTCTGGAAGCAGTCGGGTCAGTCGCCCTGCCGCGACATCCTCGGCGCAGACATAGGCCGGCAGGGCCACGACGCCGAGTCCTTCTGCGGCCGCCTGTTTGAGGGTAGCCATGTCATCGCTGCGCAGACGCGCGGCATATGGCACCGATGCGGTCCTTCCATCAGGCCCCTGCAGCGACCAGGAATTGCCTTCGGGACGCCAGCCGAGCGCAAGTCCGGGCAGGCCTTCGAGGTCTGAGGGAGTGACCGCGACCCCTACCTGTTGCGCAAGGTCGGGTGAACCGAACAGATGCCAGGGGGTTTCAGTGATGCGCCGCTGGATCAGCCCGGAGTCTGGAAGCAGGCTGGCATGGCCCCGGATGGCCAGGTCGATGCCATCGCCGATCATGTCGGCATACTCGTTCGAGGCCTGAAGACGCAGGACGACACGCGGGTTCTCGGCCAGAAATCGCGGGACGATCCGGCTGAGCGCGAACTGCGCGACCCCGACCGAGCAGGATACGGTGACGGTGCCCTCCAACGCGTCCTTGTCTTTTCGCACCGCCGCTTCGGCGGCCACCATGCAGTCCAGGGCCATCTTGGCATGGCGGTAATAGGCTTCGCCCGCTTCAGTCAGCGACATCTGTCTCGAATCCCGGTTGAGGAGGCGCATTCCTAGGGACTCCTCAAGGGTCTTCACCTGCCGGCTGATCCGCGACTTGGGGATTCCCAAAGCCCGAGCCGCTGCCGAGAAGCCCTGTTTCTCAACGACATGCACGAGGTAGTAGGCTTGATTGAGGTCCATGCGCCGTCCCTTTCGCTCACGAGGTACGTTCCAAATACAGAACGAAGGGTTCCGAGATCAACGGATTTTCGACGCTTCGTTCCGACAGTAGGTTCAATACCAGCAAAAGGAGGCGAACATGACTGTTCAACACAAAGCTCGGACCGACATGTCCCTGGCCGCGATCACCGCGGTCCAGCACGGGGAGAAGATGAGCCGGGGCACGGGCTTCGAAGCGCTCAGCTTCATCCACCGCCAGCTTGACGGGCTGATGGATCCGCTGATCATGGTCGACCATTTCACCATGACCGAGCCGACCTTCGCGCCCCACGCGCATGCCGGGCTCTCGGCGGTGAGCGTGCTTTTCGAGGACAGCACCGGCAGCTTTCGCAACCGTGACTCGCTAGGCAACGACATTGAACTGGCCCCGGGTGATCTCTACTGGCTGAAGGCCGCCCGCGGTGCGGTGCATGACGAGGCGCCTACGCCAGGTTCGCGCACCCACGCCCTGCAGATCTTTGTGAACCTGCCCGCAGCGCAGAAGCTGGACGCACCCAGTGCGCGCCAGGTCGCCGCCGCCGAGATGCCGGTGATCGAAGGCCCGGGCCATCGGGTGCGGGTGATGACCGGCCAGAGCAACGGCGTCGTCGGCGCGACCCCGCCCGCCTTGCCGCTCACGATCCTCGATATTTCGCTGCAGGCAGGGGGAAATTTCACCCATCGCGCCGATCCCGGAGACGCCGCCTGGCTGCACCTCATCCGAGGCGAGGTCGAGGTCGAGATCGACGGAACCCGCCACCGGCTGAGCAGCGACACGGCGCTGGCCACGCATGGCGCAAAGGAGATCCGCCTGCTGAGTCGCGATGGCGGCCAAGCGGTCCTGCTTGGCGGCACCCCCTTGCGCGAACCCTTCGTGCAGAAGGGCCCCTTCGCGATGCGTGACGCGGATCAATTGGAGGCCGTCATCGCCGCCCATGCTGCCGGCAAACTGGGCGCCATCGACTGAGCCCCCCTTCACCCTGAACAGAAACCCCAACCAACCCATCAAGGCAAAGAGGAAATTCCAATGACCTTTATCAATCCTGAACCCCTGACGGCAGACAACACCGCGCTTGTTCTGGTCGACCACCAGGTCGGCCTGATGACCGGCGTGCGCGACTATCCGGTCGCGGAACTCAAGCACAATGTCGTGTGGCTGGCCAAGGCCGCCAAGGCCCTCGGGCTGCCGATCGTGACCACCACCACCTCGGCCGAGACGCTCTGGGGGCCCGCCTTTCCCGAGCTGGTCGCGGCGCTGCCCGGCCACGAGTTCATCGACCGGACCTCGGTCAACGCCTGGGATGATCCGCGCGTGGTCGCGGCGATTGAGGCGACAGGCAAGCAGAACCTGATCTTTGCTGGTGTCTCACTCGAGGTTTGCGCCGCTTTCCCTGCAATGACCGCGCAGCGCAAGGGCTACAACGCCTACGTGGCGATGGACGCATCGGGTACGTTCAACCAGACCAAGCGGGAAACCGGGCTGCTGCGCCTGTCGCAGGCGGGCGTGGTCGTCGCTGACGGGGCAAGCCTGATGGTTGAGATCCTTGCCGACAATGCCCGCCCGGTGGCCGGTGAGGTCTATGGAGCTCTCGACATGGATTGGGCGATGCTGGTCGGCCAGGTCCGGGCCAGCGCAGTGCCTGCAGACAAGGCGGCGTGAGTACAGTCAAGGCCACGCCCGGTGGCAAATCCCGGCAGAACGAGGCGGCGCTTCCCGACCTACGGAAACGCAAAGCGGATGCCGCCTCGTGATGGCCTTATTCAAATCAATCCTCCGATCCAAATAGGAGAATACCCATGAAAATCCTGGCTTTCGGTGCAAGCAACGGCAAGACCTCCATCAACAAGACCTTGGCGCAGTTTACTGCCCAGTTGGTCCCCAATGCCGAGATCGAGGTCCTGGATCTAAGTGACTACGACCTGCCGATCTTCAGCGAGGATCTCGAAAAAGAGATCGGCAAACCCCAATCTGCAAAAGCGTTCTTCAACAAGATCGGGGAAGCCGACGCGGTGATCGCCTCCTTCGCGGAACACAACGGATCCTATTCCGCCGCCTACAAGAACCTCTTCGACTGGGCGAGCCGGATCGATCAGAAAGTGTTCCAGGGCAAGCCGACAATCTTCCTGTCGACCTCACCGGGTCCCGGGGGCGCGGGCAGCGTGCTGGCGTCGGCCAAAGGCTCGGCCCGGTTCTTCGGGGTGGATCTGAAGGCGGCGGTTTCCGTTGCCAACTTCCACGACGTCTTCGATGCCGAGACCGGGCGCATCACGGAGCCAAACGCACTGGCCGCCCTGACCGCCGCGGCCGAGGCCCTGGCCCTGCAGGAGGTCGCTTGAGATGCTGGATCGTCGGCACCTTCAAAGGCTTTCGGGCTCCCTAGTCATGTCGTCTTTCATGTCGGTGGCCCTGTCAGGTGTGTTCAGCCTCCTTGAACTCGGAGTCTCATGGTCGTGGCTGCAGGTCTGGGGACAAAGCATTCTGATCGCCCTGCCGATCGCGTTCTCGCTGGACATGATGTTCGGAGACAAGCTCCGCCTTCTGTCGGCCAAACTGGCTGACAAGGCAGCAAGCGCCTGGCCATGATTGTTCAGGATAGGAAAGCAGGCGCGGGCTTTCTGAACTTGCTGCGGTGCAAGCCACCCGCGTCCCCAGAAGCCTTGCCTGCCGGTCTTCCACAGCCGTGACAGTGACCCTCATCCACTCGAAGCCCAAACCCGGCGGTCAGCCCAATGAGTGTGCGCCGGTGGCGCAATAGGCGAACGATCCCGCCTTCCTCCGCGAAGCCCCGGCCATCCTCGCGCGCGATAGCACCCCGGCGCCGACCATGGCGCCCATGCATCGGCCAAAGCAGCCTGACACCGGCCAAAACAAGGAAACCCAAGCATGACGCATTCCAGCCGATCCCCCGCCGCCGCCCTCCGCCTCGCCGGGCTGCTTTACCTGCTGATCATCGTCTGCGGACTCAGTGCAGAGATGCTGTTCCGCGGCCCACTTGTCGACTTCGGCGACCCATCCGCCACCGCGAGCGCCATTCGAAATGCGGTCGGCACGTTCCGCCTGGCCATCGCGGCAGATATCCTCATGGCTGCCGCAGATGCGGCGCTGGCGATCCTGCTCTACATCATCTTCCGTCCGGTCGCACCGGTGCTGGCGCTGGCTGCGATGGTGTTTCGGCTGATCCAGTCCGTGATGATCGCCATGAACCTGATGCACATGCAATCCGCGCTTCTGCTGATAACGGGCGTGCCCGGCCTTTCCACCCCCGAGGCCGAGGCGATGGCGCTCCACGCACTGACCCTGCACGCCCATGGCTATGACCTCGGGCTGGTCTTTTTTGGCATCAACAGCCTGCTGACCGGCTACCTCATCTGGCTGTCGGGCCTGTTCCCGCGCGTGATCGGCGCAGGGGTCGCGCTGGCCGGGCTCGTCTACCTGACCGGCAGTGCGCTGCGCTTCTTCGCGCCTATCTTGTTCGACGCCTTCGCCCCCGCCTATGGTGTGACCATTCTGGCCGAGGGCGCATTCTGCCTGATCCTGCTCTCAGGTTGGACGCGGCATCGGCGGATACGCGGCGCCTGACGCAGGCGGTCGGGCTGCCGTTCTGCGCGCGGCTCTACACGCCGCGGGTCCTTCTCGGAACTGAAGGCATCAACCCATGTCCGCCTTCTCCAAGGTCGATGACTTGTCTCCAAGACAATGCGTTCCTTGAGCGGAGCCGACCTTAATAACGAGGGCGGCCTGCTGGCCGGATCGGTGGCGACACGGAAGAGAGAGTGATTTGTTTGTGGCCACTATCCTTTCCCTGAGGACCGCTTCAGGGCATCCGCGCCGCGGCAATGGACTTCTTGATGAAGGTCAGGTCAGAGCCGTCGTCGGCATCCCGCGGATCGGGCGAAAGCAGTCCTTCGCAGCATTTGCAGGCTGGATGGAAGGTTATACAAGATCATCCAGTTAGCCGCGCATCCGGATCTGCCGCAAGCTTGGCGGTTCGTCGCGCGCATCGTAGAATGCTTGGCATGGACTATGTCACATCGCTCTTCGCGCGCAAGGTGGTCGCCGTGGCGGGTGGCGGGATCGATGCTGCGACGCTGCTGCAAAGCGTTGGGATCGCCCCCGAAGCCCCCTGGGATACCGGGCAGATGATCCCGGCCGAGAGCTACTACGACATGCTCGAAAAAATCGCTGAGCAGATAGATGCGACCGACCTGCCGGTGCGCACGGGCGCGTCCATGCGGCTCGACGAATACGGCGCGCTCGGGCTGGCCTTCAAGGCGGCGACGACGCTCGGGGCGTCCTACGCGCGGATCGAACGCTATGCGCGACTTTGGACCAGCGTTGTCGAATACGAACTGCGACCAGCGAACGGGGGCACGCTTTTCATCCTGCACCGAGAGGGCGAGCGACGCCTCGGGATGCGGCTGTCGAACGAGGCCACGCTGGCCAGCGCCGTGTCCCTTGCAAGGCAGGTTTGCCCGGTGCCGCTTGTGCCCGTGGAAGTGCTGGTCCGGCATCCCGCGCCGCGCAGGGTCGCCGCGCACGAGGACTGGTTCGGCTGTCCGGTACGCTTCGGAGCGGAACTCGACGCGATCCTCTATGCCGATGAGACGCTGGCGCGGCCCAACATCCTTGGGGACGAGGGGATCTCGCAATACCTCGCCACGCATCTTGACGCGGAACTGTCCGAGATCATCCGGGAGCCCGCGCTTGTCACACAGGCGAAAGCCGCAATCGCCCAGGCCCTCAGCGGGGGGGCGCCGAAGATGACTGATATTGCCCGCAGCCTCGGGCTCAGTGCAAGATCCTTCCACCGGCGCCTCTCCGAACACGGAGCGACCTTTCAGAGCCTCACCGAAGACACCCGCCGCGACCTTGCCGAGGGGCTCTTGCGCGACGAGAGCCATTCACTAGCCGAAATCGCGTTCCTCACCGGTTTCTCCGAGCAGAGCGCCTTTACCCGCGCGTTCAAGCGCTGGGTGGGTATGACGCCCGCGGCCTACCGTAAACATACTGTGCGCCGCTGACGGGCGCATTGGCGAGGTCGGTCAAAAGGCTGGCAAAGCCGGTCAATACCACGCGGCACCCACGCTTGTATCCCTTGGCTACCGAAACCGAAGTCAGGGAGATACCCCATGAAAGATCAACCGACCCTCGTCATTGGCGCAACCGGAAAGACCGGCCGCCGCGTCGCCAGCCGCCTCGAAGCGCTTGGCCTGCCTGTGCGGAGCGGCTCGCGAAGCTCCATAACGCCCTTCGATTGGGAGGCCCCCCAGACTTGGGCGCCAGCCCTGCGCGGGGCACGTGCGGCCTATGTCACCTACTTCCCTGACCTGGCGTTCCCCGGGGCCGTGGAAAAACTCGAATCCCTTTGCGAGACTGCGCGCGACATGGATGTCGAGCACCTCGTGCTGCTGTCCGGGCGCGGCGAACATCATGCGCGGCTGGGCGAAGAGGTTGTGCGCAATTCCGGCGTCGACTTCACCATCGTCCGGGCCGCGTGGTTCGCACAGAACTTCTCTGAAGGCTATCTGCGCGATCCCGTTCTGGCCGGCATCCTTCCGATGCCCGGCGGCGATGTCGCCGAGCCTATCATCGATATCGATGACATTGCCGATGTCGCGGTCGCGGCGCTGACCGAAGAGGGCCACAAAGGCGAGCTCTACGAGCTGACAGGCCCGCGGCTGATGTCCTTCGCAGACATGGCAGCAGACCTCTCGCAAGCCACCGGGCGCGAGATCCGGCATATCCCCATCAGCTTCGACGAATTCCATGCGACCATTTCCGAGGCTGGCGGTGCCTTCGTGGCCGACGTGTTCACTGCCATCGCACGCGAGACACTGGACGGACGCAATGCCCACACCACGGACGGCGTGATGCGCGCGCTCGGGCGGCCGCCCCGCGACTTTGCCGATTTCGCCCGTGCGGCAGCCCGAACTGGCGCTTGGAAACGCGCCGCCTGACATCACCCATTGAAAGGGAATTTGACATGAGATCCACCACGTTCGAGAAGATCGCGCTCGGCCTTTCCGGCCTTACCGCGCTCATCATCGGCGCTTTCATCCTGTTCGCGCCGCACGCCTTCTATACCAGCTACGGCATCACGCTCGGCGAAGACGCCAGCCTGCTGAGCGAATTGCGCGCCCCCGGGGCCGGTCTCGCGAGTTTCGGCCTGCTGATGCTGCTCGGCATCTGGCGGCACGCGCTCCTGCCGATTGGCATGGCGGCGGCCCTGACCGTCTTCATCGCTTTCCCGGCTGGGCGGCTGGTCGGGCTCGCGATGGACGGGATGCCGTCGGGCAGCATAATCGCCGCTCTCGTCGTCGAACTGGTCATCGCCGTGCTCTGCCTCGCAGCCTTTCGTCGCCGCCTCCGGCTGCCGACGCCCGGCTTTTCCACCGCGAAACCTGCGCGCTGAACCTGCCACGGCGGCGTGGCCCGCCTCTCCGCGCTGCCGCCAATTCCAACCCAATACTCCACGAGGAGACAGACCCATGATCGAACAACTCTTTGAAATCAGCCTCATTGCCGCAACGCTGGCCACAGGCCTCGTCGCCGGGGTGTTTCTCACCTTTTCCGATTTCGTGATGCGCGCGCTTGCCCGCGCCGAGCCCGCAGCCGGGATCGAAGCGATGCAGATAATCAACCGTGAGGTCTATCGGTCGCTGTTCATGACGCTCCTCATCGGGCTGACCATTGTCTCGATCCTGCTCGCCGTCGCCGGTATCTTCCTTGTGGGACTTGACGTGGCGCTTTGGCTTGTTGGTGCTGCCGGGTCTTACATCGTCGGCGTCATGGCGATCACCGCCCGCAAGAACGTGCCTATGAACCAGCGCCTCGACCGCATGCAGCACCGGAGCGCTGACGCACGTGCCTATTGGACCACCTACACGCGCGACTGGACCCGCTGGAACCATCTACGCTGGGTCGCCGCGCTGGCTGCCGCGATCGGCTACCTTGGTGCGACCGTCATAGTCGCCGGACAGGTGTGACCGGGTTCGGGCGGGGTCGGTCTCCCCGGTCCCGCCGCAGGTTTCGAAGGAGACGGCCGTGACCGAAGAACCGCTGACCTTTCGCCAGGCGTTTGAGACCGATCTGTTCGAGATCGTCGGTCTGCTGGCAGACGATCCGCTGGGTGAACTGCGCGAGGATCTGCGCGCGCCTCTGCCAGTGGCATACCGCGCGGCCTTTCGTACGAGGCCATGCAGGAAGCTGAGTTGCAGTGTTCCGACGATCTCCCCGTTACGCTCTGTTACGACGAGCAACTGGCTCGGATCGTTTTCGATTGTGGAAATGCGCATGTGATCTTCTTCGACAACCGCGCCGCCAGCCCCGATCCGCAGACCTCCGATGTCTGGTGCGACGACTACCGGACGAACGTGCATCACACGTTGAAGCAGAAGCGCCTTACCTTCGCCCATCTCGAAAACTTCCTGTCTTGCTCCAATCCCGAAAACCGCTTTGAGCGCAGATCGAGATGGATCGAAATGACGCCAGATGGGCGGTGGCGTGCCTTTGACCGGGAAGAGCTGCTTGCGCGCGACAAGGCGAGCCTCGATCTGTCTGGCTTCGAGATGCGTCCATGACGGATCTCGACACCTTGCCGGAACCGGAGGTGCTAGCTGAAGAGATCATAGAAAATCTTCGTTCAGCGTCGGCAAGCTTCGATGATGTGATTCAGGAGACGCCATAGTCTGGCGACGGGTGTCTCCCGGTTTGGAAATGTCACAAGGTGAACAGCTGAATGATTGGATTTTCTATAATTCTGAGTAGAAAATTGGAAACAAACAATATTCTGGGATTTTATGGTGCCGGTCGAGGGACTCGAACCCCCGACCCCCTGATTACAAATCAGACGCTCTACCAGCTGAGCTAGACCGGCACGGGGCACTCGATATGAAATTGCAGGGCCGGATACAAGAGCGAATGCGTCTGACCGATGGCCGGGTGCAGCGGCGCAGGAAAATCACTCGTCCGGGCCTTGCAACCACTCCGCAGGGGCCGCACCATGGCCGCGGACCATGAGGGACAGTCAAGCCATGGGTGGCAAAGAACAACAAAGCGGGTTTCCCCGGCTCCACCGGATGGGCGAGGCGGGCCTTCTGGTCGAATTCGGTGATCGCCTGTCGATGGCCGTCAATGCCGCGACGCTGGCGTTCCGGGCGGCCGTCGAGGCCGCCGCGTGGGACGGTGTCGAGGAAAGCGCCACGTCGCTGAAATCGGTGTTCCTTCGGTTCGACCCGGTCCGGCTGAGCCATGACGCGCTCGAAACCGCTCTGAGCGACCTGCTGAAAAGCAGTGACTGGTATGGCGTGCCCTTGCCTCATGGACGCAAGCTGTGGCGCGTGCCCACTGTGTTCGGGGGGGATCATGGCCCACAACTGGAAGAGGCGGCCAGCATGGCCGGGCTGTCGCCGGATGATGCGGTCGCGCAGATTGCCCAGACACCGGTTCGGGTGCTGACCATCGGATTCTCACCGGGGATGCCCTATCTGGGCCAATTGCCGGAGATGTTTGATATTCCTCGGAAAACAGAATTGAATCCGCATGTGCCGGCAGGCGGTCTGGCCTTGGCGATCCGCCAGTTGGTTCTGTTCCCCGTCGGCACCCAGACCGGGTGGCGCTGGATCGGGCGGGCGGCGATTGACGTGTTCGGCCAGCAGGCGGAGCAGCCCTTTCCCCTGACCGCGGGCGACGAGATCCTGTTTCAGCCGGTCACGGCTTCGGCCTTCGAGGATGCCTGGGCCGGGGTGGAAGCCGGTCGGATGATGGCAAGTTGCGAGGCCCTGCCATGAGCGCGGCGCTACAGATCCTGTCCGCCGGGCCGGGGCTGTCCCTGCAGGATGCGGGCCGGCCGGGGCTTCTGTCCAAGGGATTGTCGCGCGGCGGTGCGATGGATCCGCAGGCGCTGGCAGAAGGGGCGGCGCTCTTGCGGTCTGATCCGGACCGGGCGCTGGCCATCGAGATGGCCGGGGCAGGGGGCACCTTCCGCGCCGAGGGTGCGGATCTGCTGATCGCCCTGACTGGCGCGCCGATGACGGCGGAGATCGAGGGGGTGCGCCTTCACTGGTCTGGCAGCCATGTGTTGCCGCGTGGCGCGACGCTGAAAATCGGTGGGGCGCTTAAGGGCAGCTATGGCTATCTCAGCATTGCGGGGCTAGACGCGGCAGAGATCCTCGGTGCGCGGTCCGCCCATATCTCTGGCGGGATCGGCGGGCGTTTGCAGGCAGGCGACCGGCTGACCTGTCGTCCTGCACCCGATGCGGGGGGTATGATGATTGCCGCCGATGATCGCTTTTCGGGCGGCGAAATCCGTATCCTCCCCTCGGTGCAGACCGATCAATTCGACACCGATACGCTCGCCCGTCTGGAAACCACGGCCTTTCAAAAGGATGCCCGCGCCAGCCGCATGGGAGCGCGAATGGGCCATGAGGGCCCGGGCTTTTCCTCGGATGCGCATCTGGCGATCCTGTCGGAGATCATCGTGCCCGGCGATGTGCAGGTGATCGGTGACGGCTCGCCTTTCGTGCTGCTCAATGAATGCCAGTCCATGGGGGGCTATCCCCGCATCGCGACCGTGATCAGCGCCGATCTGACCAAGGTCGCGCAAGCGGCACCGGGCAGCCCGATCCGCTTTCGGTTCGTGACGCTGGACGTTGCGCTGTCCGCGCGAACGTCGCTTGTTAAACACCTGAAATCGCTTCCTTCCCGCGTGCAGCCCCGGGTGCGCCACCCCGGTGACATTTCCGACCTGTTATCCTATCAGCTGGTGGGCGGCGTGATTTCCGCCCATCATGATGCCCATGAAGAGGAGATCTGAGCCATGACCATCCGCGTCGATCTGAACGCCGATATGGGCGAAAGCTTTGGCCCCTGGCCCATGGGCAATGATGCCGAGGTGCTGAAGGTCGTGACCTCGGCCAATGTGGCTTGCGGGTTCCATGCGGGTGACCCGAGCGTGATGGCCGAGACGATCAAGGTGGCACAGGCCAACGGCGTCGGCATCGGCGCGCATCCGGGCTTTCCCGACCTGCAGGGCTTTGGCCGCCGCCGCATGCATATGGGGCGCGAAGACCTGCAAAATGCGATCCGCTATCAGTTCGGGGCGATCCGGGGTATGGCAAAGGCGCTTGGGGCCGAGGTGCGGCATTTCAAGCTGCACGGGGCGCTCAGCAATATGTGCTCCGAGGATGAGGAGATGGCGCGCGCCTGCTATGAGGCGGCGCTGTCGGTCGATCCCGATGTGATCATCTTCGTTCTGGCCTCGACCGCGCAGGAACCGGCTGTGAAGGCACTCGGGGCCAACTACGCGGGCGAGATCTTTGCCGACCGGGCCTATAACGACGACGCGACGCTCGTTGACCGCAGCCTGCCCGGCGCGGTGATCCATGACGCGGACCGGGCCGCGAAACGCATGGTCGAGATGGTCAAGGCGGGCGCGATCATCGCGGAATCGGGCAAGGTGATCCCGTCGCGCGTCGACACGATCTGCCTGCATGGCGACAATGAGACCGCACTGCAAATTGCCCGTGCGGTGCGTGCGGGGCTGGAGGCGGAAGGCGTCAAACTGGCCCCAGTGGGGGCATGAGTCTGGCCCTGTCGCCTTGCGTCATGATCCTGTTTCATGGCCGCCATATCGTCACCATGCGCCTGAGTCGCGAGGCTCCCCTCCTCGTGTGCGCTTCTGCCCGGAGGTCAGCCCCATGACCACGCTCTCCAACACCCCTTACGAGTCGCTCAAGGTGGGAATGGAGGCTGCCTCCCCTCGGCTGGTCACCGCCGATGATCTCTACGTCTTCGCCAATTCCAGCGGCAATCATAACCCGATGCATCTGCCGCGAGAGGATGGCGATGGCGACGGACGGCCCGAGGCGATTGCGCCGGGCATGTGGGTGGGGGCGTTGATCTCCTCCGTTCTGGGCAACCAGCTGCCGGGGCCGGGGACGCTGTACAAACGCCAGACCCTGACCTTTCTCGACCGCGCCCACGCGGGCGAGACGCTGGTGGCCAAAGTGCGGGTGGCGGAAAAGCTGCCGGGCAATGTCGTGTGTTTCGAGACATGGGTGGAACGCGATGACGGCTTGCGCATCTGCGAGGGCACGGCCGAAGTCGTTGCGCCGGACCGCCCGATGAGCTTCGATGACATGGACGTGCCCGCGCTCACGGTGCAGCGACACCAGCATTTCGACCGGCTGCTGGAACTGGCCGCCCCTCTGCCCGCTCTGGCCACCGCCGTTGTGGCCCCGGAAAAGCCCGATGCGCTGAACGGGGCGCTTCTGGCGCGGGGCCATACACTGATCGACCCGATCCTTGTGGGCTGCGCCAGGAAAATCGCCGTTGCGGCGGAAGAACTGGGCGCGGATCTGACGGGGATCGAGATCATCGACGTGCCCGACAACCGGGCCGCCGCCTTGCGTGCCGTGGCGTTGATCCATGAGGGCCGGGCCAAGGCGCTGATGAAGGGGCATCTGCATACCGATCAGTTGCTCCATGCGATCCTGAAGAAAGAAGGCGGCCTGCGCACCAATCGCCGCCTCAGCCATGTCTTCGTGATGGATGTGCCGGGGCTCGATCATCTTCTGTTCGTGACCGATGCGGCGATCAACATCGCGCCCGATCTCGATTGCAAGGTGTCGATCTGCCAGAACGCGATTGATCTTGCCCTGTCGCTTGGCATTGCACAGCCCAAGGTGGGGGTGCTGTCGGCGGTGGAAACAGTGACGCCCTCGATCCCCTCGACGCTGGATGCGGCCGTACTGTCGAAAATGGCCGACCGGGGCCAGATCACCGGCGGGCTGGTCGACGGGCCGCTTGCCATGGACAACGCCATTAACCTTGAGGCGGCGCGCACCAAGGGCATCACCGGGCTGGTGGCGGGCCATGCCGACATCCTGCTGGCCCCCAACATGGAAGCGGGCAACATGATTGCCAAGGAACTGAGCTTCCTTGCCCATGCCGAAGCTGCGGGCGTGGTGATGGGGGCGCAGGTGCCGGTGATCCTGAACAGCCGCGCCGATGACGACAAGGCGCGGCTGGCCTCTTGCGCGGTGGCTGCACTCTATGCGGAAAGCCTAAAATGACCGGCGTGATCCTGACCCTCAATGCCGGGTCCAGCTCCATCAAATTCGCGCTCTACGGGGCAGGGGACACGCCCGTGTTGGAGGCGTCCGGCATGGTCGACGCCATCGGCCCCGAGGCGCGGCTGGTCCTTAAGCCGGAGGGCGGAGACAAAAGTGTCACAGCGCTTGGCCGCACCGACCATGTGACGGGGGTGACCGCGATCCTGACCGCGCTGGATCCGCTGCTGTCCGGGCGCCCGGTTCTGGGGGTCGGGCATCGGATCGTGCATGGCGGCCCAGATATAGACGGCCCGCGCGTGCTGGATACCGCCCTACTGGACCATCTGGCCACGCTGCAACCGCTTGCACCGCTTCACCAGCCGCACAACCTTGCCGCCGTCCATGCCGCGCGCGCGGCCTTTCCGGACGCGATTCAGGTGGGGGCGTTCGACACCGCCTTTCATCGCGGCCATCCGCGGGTGCATGACCAATTTGCCCTGCCGCGCCGGTACTATGAACAGGGCGTGCGCCGCTATGGCTTTCACGGGCTGAGCTATGACTACATCGCCGGGCTGATGGCGCGGGACGCCCCCGATCTGGCGCGCGGCAAGGTCATCGTGGCGCATCTGGGCAATGGCGCGTCCCTGGCGGGGATTGATAACGGTCGCTCGATCTCATCGACCATGGGGTTTTCGGCGCTGGAGGGGCTGTGCATGGGCACCCGGCCCGGTCAGGTCGATCCCGGCGTGCTGCTGTATCTGATGAAAGAAGAGGGCATGGGCTATGAGGACCTGACCCGGCTTCTTTACAAGGAAAGCGGGATGCTGGGGCTGTCCGGGATCAGCCACGACATGCGGGAATTGCTGGCCTCGGACGCGCCGGAGGCGGAAGAGGCCATCGCCTATTACTGTGCCCGGCTTGCGCGGGAAATCGGGGCGATGGCGGCTGTTCTGGGCGGTTTGGATGCTCTGGTCTTCACCGGGGGCGTGGGGGAAAACGCGGCCCCGATCCGGGCGCGTGCGCTGGAGGGGCTCGGGTTTCTGGGGCTGTCCCTGGATGGCGAGCGGAACGCGCGCAATGCGCGTGCTATCCATTCGGGCAAGGTGCCTATTCTGGTGCTGCCCACGGATGAAGAACAGGTCATCGCCCGCGCCACCCTGTCCTGCCTGGGATGAGCGTTGCGATGTCACTCCCGCTGAGCCCGACTGCCGAGGCGGCTGGAGCTTTCGACCCTTCCGCTGTCGCCTGTTTTCCACGGCTGTTGGACCGGGGGGCGGGCTTGTCCCCCCGGCCGAAAGGCGGTGGATAGACCCGCATTAACCTTACCCGGACTTGATCCCCTCAAGCTTTATCCTTCACGCTGCGTCAGGATTGCCATTCCGACCCCGCGTCCCATCTATGTCCCATGCGCTATATTCTCCTGTTCCTCCTGCTGCCTGCTGCCCTGCTGATCTACATCCGGGTCTCGCCCATGTCGGTTGATCGCTGGCATGTCGATCCGGCGACGGCCCCACGCCCGGACAGGCCCAATGCCTATCTGATGCGCGACGGGGATGGCGATGCCCCGGCGTTGATCCTGCCCGCATCGCCAGCCGAGGTTGCGATAGCCCTTGATCAGCTTTTGGCCACGGCCCCGCGGGTTACCCGACTGGCTGGCAGTGCAGCAGACGGCCATGTCACCTACGTGCAGCGCAGTCGGATCATGGGCTTTCCTGACGCGATTTCCATCCGGCTGAGCCCGGAGGGGGATGGAACGCGGGTAGAAGTGTTTTCCAGATCCCGCTTTGGTTACTCTGATGCAGGGGTCAATGCAGCCCGCGTCACGCGATGGATCAACCGGCTGGAGGCCGCTCTAGGCTCTTGACGGCGCGCGCGCCCCGCGCCACACCGCCTGTCATGTTGCCCGCAGACCGCCTGACCCAGATCACCGAACGGTTCGAGTTTCTCGAAGCGCGGCTCAATGCCGGTCCCGCCGCTGACGAGATCGCGGGGATCAGCCGGGAATATTCCGACCTGAAGCCTGTCGTCGACCAGATCGCCACCTATCGGCGGATCCTGTCCGACATCGCCGAGGCTGAGGCGATGCTGGACGATCCCGATATGGCGGAGCTGGCAGAGGAGGAGTTGCCGCAGCTGCGCGACGCGCTGCCCGAGGCCGAAAAAGCCCTTCAGCTTGCGCTTTTGCCCAAGGATTCCGCCGATGCCCGCCCGGCGATGGTGGAAATTCGTCCCGGCACCGGCGGCGACGAGGCAGCGCTGTTCGCGGGCGATCTGTTGCGCATGTATGAACGCTACGCCGACGCGCGCGGCTGGAAGCTGGAGATCATCGAGCAACAGCTGACGGAACTGGGCGGCATCAAGGAGGTCGTGGCGCATGTGAGCGGCGAGGGCGTCTTTGCCCGGCTGAAATACGAATCCGGCGTGCATCGGGTGCAACGGGTGCCAACCACGGAATCGGGCGGGCGCATTCACACCTCTGCGGCCACCGTCGCCGTGCTGCCCGAGGCCGAAGAGGTCGATATCGACATTCCGGCGGGTGACATCCGCATCGACACGATGCGCGCCAGCGGGGCAGGGGGGCAGCATGTCAACACCACCGATTCCGCCGTGCGGATCACGCATATTCCGTCAGGCATCGTGGTGACGAGCTCCGAGAAATCGCAGCACCGCAACCGGGAGATTGCCATGTCGGTCCTGCGCGCCCGGCTTTTCGATCTGGAACGCCAGAAGGCCGCCGATGAACGCGCTGCGGATCGCAAGGCGCAGGTGGGTTCCGGCGACCGCTCGGAACGCATCCGCACCTATAATTTCCCGCAAGGGCGCATCACCGATCACCGCATCAATCTGACGCTCTACAAGCTCGATCAGGTGATGCAGGGCGATCTGGATGAGCTGATCGACGCGCTGATCTCGGACGATCAGGCCCGGATGCTGGCGGAGATGGAGGGGTGAGCGACCAACCCCTGACCGTGACCACTGCTCTTCGTGCGCTGAAATCCGAAATGGACTATGACGGCGTCAACCTGCCCATGAACGAACTGCGGATGCTTCTGGCCCATGCCATGGGGATAGACCCTGCGCGCCTGACCCTGATGGCGCAGGATGAGGTGGCGCCGGAGCATTTCCAAGAGGCGCGGCGGCTCTACACGCGAAGGTCCCTCGGTGTGCCCATGTCCCATATCCGGGGCTATCGCGATTTCTATGGCCGCCGCTTCACCGTGAGCGACAAGGTTCTGGACCCGCGCCCGGACACCGAGGCGCTGATCGCGCTGGCCCTGCAGGAACCATTTTCGGAGGTTCTGGACCTGGGCACCGGATCGGGTTGCATCCTGATCACGCTTCTGGCGGAACGGCCCGAGGCCATGGGCATCGCCACCGACCTCTCGACGGATGCTCTGACGGTGGCCGAGGCCAATGCCGACAAATTCGAGGTGCTGGAACGCGCCGCCTTTCTGCACAGCGACTGGCTGGACAGCGTGGGCGGGCAGTTCGATCTGATCGTCTCCAACCCGCCCTATATCGCGCTTGACGAGATGCAGGACCTGTCCGCCGAAGTGCTTCACGAACCGCGTATGGCGCTGACCGATGAAGGGGATGGACTGTCCGCCTACCGCACCATCGCCCAGGAGGCGCCCAAGCATCTCGAGCCGGGCGCTCGGTTGATGGTCGAAATCGGCCCCACCCAAGGGAGGGCCGTGAGCGAATTGTTTCGCAGGGCACGGCTTGAAGATGTCCAGGTGCACCCCGATCTTGATGGCAGGGACCGCGTCGTTCTGGGCAGAAATCCCGTCTGACTGAGTGTTTCGGGCAGCATGTCGCGCGATAATTCCGCCAGTCCCGGCTTAAAACGCCGCATAAGGGGCAGTTTCCCCTTGTTTTACCGGGGAACCCGTGGTTACACAGGGGCAGCGGATGCGGAATGGACATCAGGCCATGCCCCCGCGGTTCACCCTCAAACGAGACGAAGACAGCAGGGAAAACCGCAAAAGCAGGGGCAAGCTGCAAGGTCCAGCCGGACTGGCGGAATTGCCTGACCATCGCGTGCCCCGCATCCCAATGACACCAGGACAGCTGGAACAGATACAGACACATGAGATCATCAAAAAACCGTTCGCGGTCCAAGGGCAATCGCAACAACAACAACCGCTCTATGGGCAATATCGTCAATCGCGTGTTCGACAGCTCCGGCCCCGAGGGCAAGGTTCGTGGAACGCCGCAGCAGATCATTGACAAGTACAACCAGCTGACCCGTGACGCGCAGCTCGCCAATGACCGGGTTGCCGCCGAGAATTTCCAGCAACATGCCGAGCACTATGCCCGCATGTTGGGTGAGGCGCAGCGAGAGCAGGACGCCCGCCGGGCCGAGCAGGAAGCACAGCAGCAGGCCCGTGAGGCGCGCCAGTCCCGAGACGATGACACGGCCCAGGATCAGGGCAGCAAGCCCGACGCGCAGGACCGGCCAGAGCCTGCCCCCGCAGCGGCCGCCGAAAAAGGCTCCTTCGATGATGTGATCGACGTGCCCGGTTCTGGTGACAGCGGTCTGGTCAGCACGCCCGAAAGCGCGCCAAAGCCCAAACGCCCTCGCACCCGCCGGGCCCCCAAGAAGGCGGCCGAAAGCCAGGGCGACGCGGCCAGCTCCCCGGAAGAAGGCCCGCAGGCTGCGGAATAGGCCTCAGCCCGCCGCGATCTGGCGGGCAAGCGCACAGAACCCTTCGATGGGGACCTGTTCGGCCCTGTCGGTAGGCGTCAGCCCCGCAGCCAGAATGCGATCCTCGATATCCGGCGCCAGCCCTTTCAGGGCGGCGCGCAGCATCTTTCGCCGCTGGTTGAACCCGGCGGCGACGACGCGTTCCAGCACCTTGGGATCGGCCTCGAACCGGGGCGCGGGCAGGGCGGTCAGATGCACCACGGCCGATTTCACCTTGGGGGGCGGCGTGAAGGCCTCGGGCGGCAGCGTCAGCGCGATCCTGGCACTGCACCGCCACTGGGCCAGCACCGCAAGCCGCCCATAGGCCTTGCCGCCCGGTTGCGCGACGATCCTCTCAGCCACTTCCCGCTGAAACATCAGCGTCAGGCTTTGCCATTGCGGCGGCCACAGCTTCGGCGTCAACCAGCGTATCAGCAGTTCCGTCCCCACATTATAAGGCAGGTTCGCCACGACCTTGATCGGCGGCGTCAGATGCGCGGCCCAATCGACCTGCAACGCATCCTCGTTCATCACCTCCAGCTGACCGGGATAAGCCGCCGAGATCTCCGCCAGCGCCGGCAAGCACCGCGCATCCTTCTCGATCGCCACCACCCGCCGCGCGCCCTCGGCCAGCAACCCGCGCGTGAGGCCACCGGGGCCGGGGCCCACCTCCAGCACATCGCAACCGGTCAGATCGCCGGCAGCGCGGGCAATCTTGGCGGTCAGGTTCAGATCCAGCAGGAAATTCTGCCCAAGCGCCTTTCGCGCACTGAGCCCATGGGTCGCGATCACCTCGCGAAGCGGCGGCAGCCCGTCAATCGTCGCCATGCAACACTCCATTAAGGTTAACGCGCGCGCCGCCCCCTTTCAGCTTGGCAAAAATACCTCGGGGGAGTCGCGCAGCGACGGGGGCAGAGCCCCCTCCGGATCTGGCCATCAGGCGCCTCCCGCCCGGGCAAGGGCCATGTCGCGGGCCATGTGCAGCGCGGCGATCATGCTGGCTGGATCGGCCAATCCTTTTCCGGCGATATCAAACGCCGTCCCGTGATCGGGCGAGGTGCGGATAAAGGGCAGGCCGAGCGAGACATTCACCCCGCCCGCGAAATCCAGCGTCTTGATCGGGATCAGCGCCTGATCGTGATACATGGCAATTGCGGCATCATAGCCCGCGCGCGCGCCTGCGTGGAACATGGTGTCGGCAGAGAGTGGCCCCGCAATCCGCATCCCTTCGGCCCGCAGCATGTCCAGGACCGGGGTGATCACCGCCATGTCCTCGACCCCCATTGTGCCGCCTTCGCCCGCATGGGGATTGAGCCCGGCCACCGCCAATCGCGGGGCCTCCAGCCCGAAATCGCGGATCAGCGCCGCATGGGTGATGCGGATCGTATCGGCCAGAAGCTCCGGCGTCAGCGCCCTCGGAACATCGGCCAGCGCGATGTGGATCGTGACCGGAACCACCCGCAATGCATCGCAGGCCAGCATCATCACCACGCGGTCCACCCCCGCCAGATGGGCCAGGAACTCCGTGTGGCCGGGAAAGGCGAAGCCCGCCCCGTCCTTTAGCGCCTTCTTGTGGATGGGTGCAGTACAGATCGCCGAAGCCGCACCGGCCCTGACAAGGTCAACGCCTTTCTCGATCACGTCGATCACAGCTTGCGCGTTGCGCGGATCGGGCTGGCCGGGTGCGGCGTCGGCGGCAAAATCATGGGCCAGAAGCGGCAGGCGCCCGGGTGGCACGTCCGAGGCCTCCACGGGGGCCGAAATCAGGTCAACGGCCCCATGGGCTTTGAAATGACGCGGATCCCCAATGGCGAAGAAGGGCAGATTCGCCCCAAGCGCGGCGCGCGCTTTGACGATGATTTCCGGGCCGATCCCGGAGGGCTCCCCACAGCTGACGGCCACGGGGGGCAGTGTCTGCGCGGTCATGGGTTTTCGTCGATGATCGCATCGGCGCGCAGCTCGGCCAGATAGCCCTGCGCATAGCTTTCCAGACGCTGCTGGAACAGGGCCTGCCGGACTTCGTCGCGTCCGCCTTCGGGCAGTTCCGTGGACCGGCCGCAGAGCATCAGGAACAGCAGTTGCGTACCATTCGCGCGGGTCAGCCCGGTCGAGATCTCGTTGGCATCCAGACGGGCAAGCTCCAGCGAGATATCACCGGGTACATCCTCGATCGGCAGGGAAACGAGTTCAAAGCCGCCCGGGCGCACACCATTCAGATCGTCACAGGTGTCGATGCTGTCGCGCAGATCCTGCGCCTCGGCCAAAGCCTCTGCGCTCTGGCCGCCGGGGATCAGCACCTCGGCATATTCGACCGCCGTCACCTCCGGCGATACGAACCCGGTCTCGTCCAGCCCGCGCAGCTGGAAAATCGCGATGGCAGGTCCAAGCGGCACCGGGTCGGTGACGTCGCCCACATTCATTGGCAGCAGGATCGCGCGCAGTTGCGGCGGGATCGCGGACAGGGGACGCCAGCCAAGCCCGCCACCCTGACGACCCGTTGCCGCGGCGGAATAGGCGCGGGCGGCTTCCGAGAAGGCCCCTATCGAGCCGTCGAGCTCCTGTGCCAGGCGGGCAATGTCAGCGCGGATCTGATCGGCGTTTTCCGGGGTGACCGGCACCACGAGCTCGGCGACATTGATCTGTGCGCCGCCATCGGATGCGGACAGGGTCAGCGCCCGGTCAATCTCTTCCTCGGTGACCTGTGCGCGGGGTCCAAAACGGGCGCGCACGATATTGCGCCAGGTGATCCCGGCCGCAACGAAATCGCGGAAGGTTTCGGGCGAAATCCCTTCGTTCTGCAAGGCACCCAGAAAGGCCTCGGTGTTCATGTTGGCGCGCCCTGCGAATTCGGCCATGCCCTCTTCAATATCGTCGATGCTGGCGAGCATGCCGAACCGCTCACCGACTTCGCGTTGCAGGCGTTCGTTGATCAGGGTTTCGCGTGCCTGTTCCTGCAAGTCGCCCGGGGCGTTCAGAACTTCGAGAAACAGCACGCGCTGCGTGATTTCGTAATGCGTGACGATCTGGTCATTCACGGTCACCGCCGCCGAAAACGGGCTTTGCGCCGTGGCCGGTGTCAACGGGACAAGTGACAGGGCAAGCGCTGCGGTCAGGGCTTTCAGGGGGCCTGCGATGCGGGGTCTGTCTGCTTGGGTCGTCAAGGTCATATGCGTCATTCTTTCGTCCGGCGTTCCGGTTATCTGTGGCAGCTTCGGTCATAGCTGCGTCCGTCGCGGGACGCGCCGAAACCGTTCAACGCCACAGTCAATCCGATATCGGTGGCTGAGGGCAACGTAGCCGAGGTCGTGAAGCGACGCGAGAGAGAAAACTCCACGTCCACGCACTCGGTTGCGTAGATCAGGCTCAATCCTGCCCTTGTGGGCTCGTTGGCCTCGAAATCATAGCGCCAGTCCACTGTTGCGGCCCAGGCATTGTCGAAATCATAGCTGGCGTCAAAGGCCCATTCCGCCATGTCCTGAGGGCGGCCCTCGGCGGGATCTGCTTCCAGCCAGGTGATCGAAGAGGCAAGATCGAACTGATCTTCCTCCCACATCAGGGCGAATTCATTCGAGCTTATGTTGAAGGACTCACTGAACAGGGCGCGGTTCATCAGGGTCAGCGAATTGCCGATCCCGAGGCTGGTGGACAGCATGAAATCGGATTGCGTCCCGTCCAGCCCCGACCCTTGGGTGAACTGCGCATGGTCGCGTTCGCGCAGGACCTGCCCGACAGTCACCCCAAGCGACCAGCCAAGCGGATCGTCACGGGTATAGGACAGCCCATAGGCCAGGCGCGGCCCCAGTTCCTGCCCGTCGGCACCCGGAAAGCGGTTGAGCGAAAACAGGTTGCCCTCGTCGAATTCCACCACGCGCCCGTCTTCATTGGGCAGGGCCGGCTGCGTGTCAGGGGCCCAGACATATTGCAGCACCGGTTCCAGCAGATGCGTCACCCCCGCCGAACTCGCCCGCGCCAGGGGCCAGCGCAGCTCGGCCGCAAGATAGGGTGTCGAGCGGGTGATGGTGTCGTCATAGGTGGAGTCCTGGCTGATATTGTAGACATCCCCCTGCCATTGCGCCTCGACCGCTGCCAGAATGCCGGCGGGCAAGATCCAGTCCCGCCGCCAATTGGCATCGAAGCTGAGCCGCGCCACATCGCGCCCGTCGATATCGGCATCCGACCGGCGGGCATGGCTGTGCGTGGACATGCCGACCGTGGCAATGCCTCCAAGCCAGGAAGGGCTGAAGCGTTCCGTCACCTCCGCATCGGTGGTCAGGGTCGGCAGGGTGAAATTGTTATCGCCCTCTCGAAGCGATCGGAACCGGTTGGCGGAAATGCCGATATACTCGTTGCGATCGGCCCGGCTGAGGGTAATGCCCGTGTTCAGGCTGTCTTCCTCGCTGTAGCCGTAGGTCAGCAGGTAATCCGGGTCCGAGACGGTTTCGTAAGTGAACTCCAGCCGGAAATCGCGCGGCAGGTCGAACCACCCCTCGGCAAAGACGTAGGATCGGGACGAGTCCACCGACAGGTCATCCCAGCTGACAGCCCCGTTCAATTCGACAAATCCATTTTCGAACGCCCGGCGAAAGCGTGCCTCAAGCGTCTGGCTGTCGCCTGCGGTGATATAGGGCGTGATGGTCAGGTCCGCATGGTCGCCCATTTCGATGAAATAGGGCAGGCGAATGCCGGTGCCCAACTGGTTCGACGCGCGAATGGTCGGGGTCAGAAAGCCGGTGGCGCGTTCCAGCGTCGGATCCGGCAGCCGCAGACGCGGGAACCATGCAATCGGCACACCGAGTGCTCGGAACTGCGCATCTTCGAAATAGAGCTGTTGTTCCTGCTGATCATGGATGATCCGACGCGCCCGGATCTGCCACAGCGGCACCGGGTTCGTGGCGCAGACCTCGCAGGACGACGCGACGGTCTGGTACATCTGCGTGTAGCGCCCGTCGACCCGGTTGATCTGGGTCGCGGCAATCTGCAACTGCCGGTCCAGAACCAGCCGGGCGGATTGCAGCACACCGTTTTGCAGATCGGCCGAAAGCTCGGCGAAATCGGCGAAGAGGATGCTGCGCCCGCTGTCTTCGGTCAGGGTGATCGGGCCTTCCACGCTCACGCGATCAGCGGTGCCATCATAGACAATCCGGCCCGCGCGCAGCCTGACTCCGTTGTAGAAAATCTCGACATTGCCGCTGGCGGTGACGGACGTGGTTGCGCCGGAAAAGCGGATGTCGTCGGCGATCAGCGTTGCGGGAATGACGCGCGTTTGCGCGGCCAGCGGGCTTGCCAGCAGGATCAGGGACAGAAGAAACGCGCCGATCCGCATCATCCGTCCTCCGTATGCAAGAGAATGCCTAGCGACAGCAGAATCGCCGCGATCGGTGGAGTCCATGCCGCGACGGCCACCGGCAACTGGCCGGTTTCCCCCAGAACCTGCGCGAAATTGCGCAGGAAGAACAGCCCGAATCCCACCAGCAATGCGAATAGCACCATCATCCCCGTTTTCCCAAAACGTGTATGCCTCATCGTGAAGCTCGCGCCAATCAGAACCATCGCGGCGAGAAGCAGCGGATTGGCCAATTCACTCATGAACCACATGCGATGTTGCAGGGCGGCGAAGCCCGCCGTGCGCAGTTGCGAGATGAATCGGGGCAGTTCGTAGATCGGAATCGTCGTGGGGCGGCCGAAACTGTCGCGGATCTGATCGCGGGTCAGGGTGGAGGGCAGGGTAAAGGTTTCGTGGCTGGTGGCCTCCGCCTCGGGGTTGGCCTGTCCTAGCGGCCAGAGCTTGGCATCGGTCAGCGTCCATGCCCCATCCGCCAGAACCGCGGAGTCCGCATCGATGCGGCTTTGCGCCAACCCGTCGGGGTCGAAGACGAAGAAGCTGGTTTCGAAAAGCGACGTGCCATCGGAATTGGCGCGTGCTGCACGGATCACGGTCTGGCCGAACTGGCTGCCCTGGCGCAGCCACAGCCCTTCGCCAGAGACGGACAGGGTCCGGTTTTCGCCGCTCTGGTAGCGCGACATGGAGATTTCGAACTGCCGCTCCGTTGCGGCCACAAGCGGGTTGATGACCAGCAGTCCGAGGATGCCGATCACAAGCGACATCATCACCGGCGACAGGGCCGAATGCAGGGCAGACCGGCCCGAGGCCCGTATGACCACAAGCTCGGACGTGCGCGCCAGGGACAGGAACAGAACGAGCGTTGCCAGAATGACGAACAGCGGCAGCATCCGGTAGAGCGTTCCGGGCAGGTTCAGCAGCGCCAGATTGAACGCCGCGCCGAGACCAGCATTGCTTTCCCCCATGGCGCGCAGCTGTTCGGCAAGGTCGATCGGCAGCAGAATGGCGACGAAGACCGCAAGCACGATCAGGAAAGAGCGCAGGAACCTTCGGGCGATATAAAGATGCAGGATCACGCCGCGGCCTCCTGTCGGCGCGGGTGTCGGTGGCCTCGCAGGGCCAGCGCGATCATCAGCGCGGCGATGGCTCCGGCTGCTGCCGGTTGCAGATAGGCCAGCCATGCCATGCCGTCCTGCCGCATCCCGACGCTTTCGGCCACGTTCCAGATCATCTGGAGGGGAATGATCAACGCGATGGCCAACAGGATCTGCGGCCAGATGCCAAAGCGCGAGAACGCCCCGAGCATCAGGGTTGCTGCCGCGATCACCGGCACGAACAGTGCGAAGAAGGGGCGGGCAAGCCGGTCGTGACCCGAAAAGCGGAATTCGGCAAGCGTCGAGCCCTGAGCCTCTGCAAAGGCACGCGGCGCAAACAGCAGGACCGGGGTGGACAGCTCCCGGATATGCAGCGTGCGAGTCTCCGGCGTTTCGATCAGCCCGGCAATGTCATAAGTGAAATCGTCGAATTCAACGATGGACAGGCGCTGCCCCTCGGCCTGCACGGTCTGCGCCACCCCTTCGAACATCACCAACCGGGGGCCGGCCTCTGATGAGACCAGCAGCGCGCGCCGGGCGGTATAGGTGGTTTCCACATCGGGTGTGGATCTGTCTTGCAGAAATACGTCGCGAAACTCGCCCAATTCGGTGATCTCGCGGATATAGACGGTCAGCCCATCTGTGGGGTGGATGAACTCGCCTTCACGCAGAAGCCTGCCGGTCATGTCCTGAGAGACCTCCACCGACCGGTTCATGAGCTGGCCACGGGCGGCGGGCACAAGGTAATGCGCCAGAATCGCCAGAAGCAGCGCGGCCACGACACCGAACACCCAGACCGGGCGCAGAAGCCGAAGCGCAGAGCATCCCGCGGTCTGCATCACCACAAGTTCGCTTTCCGAAATCATCCGGTTGGTGACATAGATCGCCGCCACAAAGGCCGAGACCGGTAGCACGAGAAAGATGATCTGCGGCAGGGAAAGGGCGGAAAACTCTAGGAAAACCCGTAAGGATTGCCCGTCGCCGATCAGCCTGTCGAACAGGCCCACGGCCCTGTTGACCCAATAGACGGAGACCAGCACAAGGCTGAAAAAGCTGAACAGCGCCAGAAGCTGTGACAGGATATACCGGTCATAGCGTCCCAAGTTCATCGCCCCCCGAAATCAATCTCTTAATAACCCCAGTAACCAAGGTCTTAATCCAATCGCAGCCACAAGGACAGGCATATCTGGTCAAGCCTGCCCACTAGTTCTAGTGTTGCAACAACATCCAATTCCAGAGGTTCCCACATGACCACGCCGATTGCCATTTCCTTCTCCGAAACCGACCTCGATGCGCTGGCAGGCGCCGAAGGCAAGCTGGCGGTGATCGTCACCCCCGATGGCAAGCTCGACCAGTCTGCGCGCCGGGTGAACCGGCTGACCAAGGGCGCGTTGGTGCGTCTGGCCGAGTCGGACGCCTGGGACAAGGCCAGGACGGGCGATTGCGTGTCTCTGGGCTTCCCGACCGGTCTGGCCGCCGAGGCGCTGCTTGTTGTCAAACTCCCCCGCCGGGTCAGTGTCGAAGAGGCGCGTCGCGCCGGGGCCGAACTGGCCAAGGCCAAGGGCAAGGCAGCACTGACCGTGGCCGCCGGGGCGTTCCACCGGGCCGCTGACATGTCCTTCGGGCTGGCGATGCGGGCCTATGAATTCACCGATCACAAGACCGGCGACACTCCCGTTGGCGAAGGGGCCGTGTTCCTTGTCAGCAAGCCCGAGGACGTGTCCGCCGAAGCCACGCCCATGACCGCCGTGGCCGAGGGCGTCTTTTTCACCCGCGATCTGGTGAGCGAGCCTTCCAACGTGCTGACCACCGAAGAGTTCGCCGCGCGTCTCGCCGCAATGGCCGATCTGGGGCTGGAGGTGGAGATCCTCGACGAGGCGGAGCTGGAAACACTCGGCATGCGGGCACTGCTGGCCGTGGGGCAGGGGTCCGAAAGCCCGTCGAAGGTCGTGGTCATGCAGTGGAGGGGCGGCGGTGACGAGGCCCCGCTGGCGCTGATCGGCAAGGGCGTTGTCTTCGACACCGGTGGCATCAGCCTGAAACCGGCCGGCGGCATGGAAGACATGACCATGGATATGGGCGGCGCGGGCGTCGTCTCGGGTGTCATGCGTGCGTTGGCCCTGCGCAAGGCCAGGGCCAATGTGGTGGGCGTCGTGGGGCTGGTGGAAAACATGCCCGACGGGCGTGCGCAGCGACCCGGCGACGTGGTGCGCTCGATGAAGGGCGACACGATCGAGGTGATCAATACCGATGCCGAAGGGCGGCTCGTCCTGTGCGATATCATGTGGTACGCGCAGGACCGCTTCCAACCTGCCGGCATGGTCGATCTGGCGACCCTGACCGGCGCGATCATCATCGGGTTGGGGCATGAAAACGCGGGCGTATTTTCCAATGATGACGGGTTCTGCAACAGCTTCCTCAAGGCAGCTGGCGCGGAAGGAGAGGGCGCGTGGCGGATGCCGCTCGGCGCCGCCTATGACAAGATGCTGAAATCCCATGTGGCGGATATGAAGAATGTGGGCGGCCGTCCCGCGGGCTCGATCACCGCGGCACAGTTCCTGCAACGCTTCGTCAAGGACGAGACTCCCTGGATTCACCTGGACATCGCAGGGGTGGCCAGCGTCAAGGCGGATACGGCCCTTGCCCCCAAGGGCGCGACCGGTTGGGGCGTCATGGCGCTCGACCGGATGATCCGCGACGGCTACGAGGCGGAGTAACCCCTTATGGGCGCGGCCTATTTCTACCACCTGACCCGGTCCAGCGCCGAGGCGACCGTGCAGACGCTTGCGGCCAAGTCGCTGCAAGTGGGCTGGCGGGTGGTGGTTCGGGGCCGCTCCGATGCATTTCTCGACCGGCTGGACGAGGTGCTATGGCTGCGCCCGGAAGAGGGGTTTCTGCCCCATGGCCGGGCGGGCGGGCCGCATGATGCCGATCAGCCAGTGCTGCTGAGCACCGCTGCGGATATCCCAAACGGTGCGGCCTGCCTGATGAGCGTGGAGGGGGCCGAGATCAGTCCCGAAGAGGTGCAGAGCCTCGACCGGGTCTGCATCCTCTTCGATGGGGGCAACGGCGACGCGGTCGCCCATGCCCGCATCCAGTGGAAGACCCTGACAGGAGCAGGCTGTGCCGCGCAATACTGGTCGGAAGAGGGCGGCAAGTGGGAAAAGAAGGCCGAGAACGGGGGTATTTCGGCGGATTGAAAGGGAAAGCCCCCGCGCGGGAAGCGAGGGCCTTCGGAATGTCAGACTGTGTCAGGCAACCCGGCTGTGCGTCAGAGCCGCCCTGATATGCGCTGGCACCTGGCGTGCACTCATCGCGCGGGGATAAGGCAGTTCTTCCATCTCGGGCACGTCGCCATAGAGCGCTTCGAATTCGGTGAAATTGTCAAAGACACGGCGCGAGACATTGTCGATGAAGGTTTCGGCGGGGGCACCGTTGGCGAGGATGATTTCATGTTCCTCGGTTTCGATGTGATAGACGGTGTAACGCTCGCCCATTTCGGAGAGCGGCACCCGCGTGATCGTGGTTCCATTCACGAGCGCCCCTGCGTGGCAAATGACGCCCGAAACCAGCATCCCGTGGTCGGCGGTCACCGTCAGATCGGTGTGCGGCAGACCTTCACCCAAAGACCCCGCCGCAAATCGCACTGGCATCAGGCGTTCCGCGGGGCCAAAGCGGGTGGAGACCGTCTGGCGGCCGATCCACTTGACCTCCGCCTCGCCACCGTCGGCGATCAGAACCATATCCCCGGCCTTCAGGCATTCCACCGCAATTTGTCCCTTCGGTGACTGAATTTGAGTGCCCGTGAGGAAGCAGATCGGCGTGACGGTCGAGGCGATATCGTCCGATGAGTCACCGGCAGTATAATTGCCATCAAAGTCCACCGCCGGCGGGAAATCCGCATGGGCGACCCCAGCTTCTGATGATCCCAGCAACTGGCCAAACTCATCCTCGAACACAAGGAATTCCCGCCCATTATAGGTGACGGTTCCAACATAAGTCGCGTCCAACGCGGAATAATCGGGATCGAGCGTTTCACCAGGTGAGAGGTTATTGTCGACCGCGGCACCTTCAGTGTAGCTGGCAGGCGTATATCCGGGATTGCTGCCTGACAGCGCCTGCCTGGACCAGAACTGATCGCCGGTAGCAGTCACGGTACTTACACTGTAGTAGCACCATGAATTGATCGTATAGGTTCCCATCTGTCTCTCTCCGTATGGCTTTCGGGTCGGGCCAGCAAAATCTGGGCCTGTCCCGAGTGTTGCGGAGCGCTTGTATCATTGATCCGGCCAGATGCCGCGCGCGCCATGTTCGTCGAATGAGAAAACCAGCCGCTCATCACGTGCCCTGTTGCTGGTCTGCCCGTCACCTTTTGTCATTCTGTCGAAGGGGCTCGTCCAATGGCCCCGGGCTGTGACGTCTGCCAACCCTGCCGTGCAATCAGACCGCAATCAAGCGCGAAAGCTGCTTGCGTAAGCGTTCAGGCACCTGGCGTGCGGACATGGCGCGGGGATAGGGCAGTTCTTCCATTTCGGGCACCTCGCCGTAGAGCGCTTCGAACTCCGCATAATTGTCGAAGACCCGGCGGGAGACGTTGTCGATGAAGGTTTCGGCAGGGGCGCCATTGGCGAGGATGATTTCATGCGCCTCGGTTTCGACGTGGTATACAGTATAACGCTCGCCCATTTCGGATAGGGGAACGCGCGTGATCGTGGTGCCATTCACCAAGGCTCCGGCGTGGCAGATGACGTCCTCCACCAGCATGCCGTGATCGGCGGTGACGGTTAGATCGGTACGGGGCAGACCATCGCCCAAGGAACCCGCCGCAAAGCGCACTGGCATCAGCCTGTCTGCGGGGCCGAACATCGGGAACACGGTCTGCCGACCGATCCACTTGACCGGCACTGATGCGCCTTCTGCGGTCAGGACAAGATCGCCGATCGCCAGAGTCTCCACCGCGACCTCGCCGTTGGGCGTTGCAATGCCGGTGCCTGCCGCGAAACAGAAGGCGAAGTTCGCCGCCGTGAAGGTCGAGGTGATCGAGCTGTCGAGCGTCAATGGCCAGGTTACGGTCGATGGGCCAGGATTGTAAATTTGTTGAGCACCCGCCGGAAAGCTGCCGTTGTTGGTAAAGACGGGCATTGTTATTCCGTCGATCACCAATGTTCCTGCATAAAGCCAGCCGTTACCGTCATTGTCCAAGCTGTCGAATTCGTCGTCATTGTCCAGATCGGTGACTGTCCCTGCTCCACCGGTTAGCGGAGAGCCGAGGTTGAGGTAGTTTACGTATTGAATGTAGGCGAAATTGCTCATGCTTGCCTCCTTACAGCCTGCTCAGCGCGGGTGCGCAACCCGCAAGGTTGATCAAAATGGCAGAACGGGAGGCGATAATCGCCTGCGTGTCGATCCAATGGTGACAGTCATGCCTCACCGATCGGGAGATTTCCAGAAAAACCTGACCGGAAGGTGCCAGAAACGAAAACTCTCTAGCGCGCCAGCACCATGCGCCCGTCCTCGATCGAGATCCGGTCGAAGAGGTTGAGGTAGCTCATGCCGAGCAGGCTTTCCTGCATGGGCGAGCCATTGACCACGGCGGGGACGCGGCGGTCGGAGATCGGGCCGAGTTCCACCAGATCGAGCCGCACCGGTGCGGTCTGGACCATGCCATTGGCGGTCATGGCGCGGCTTGTATAGCGCAGGGTGGCGGTGTCCAGACCGGCGCGGGCGGCATCCTGCGGGGTCAGCACCATATCGGTTGCCCCGGTATCCACGACAAAGCGGATGGGTGCGCCGTTGATCTCCAGCGTCAGGTAGTAATGACCGTCGAAACTGCGCGGCACCGTGACTTCACCCGTTCCGGTCACGACCGATTGCTGGGGCAGCACACCGTTGCGCAGTTCGGGCCAGACGCCCACGGCAATGAATCCGCCCAGGATCAGAGCCCCCCAGACCACCGCATAGCGCGCAACCTTGCCGATCTGGTGGCGATTGGCCGAGATGATCGACCCCGTCAGCGCGATGGCCAGCAGGCTGAGATAGATGATCGAGGCGATATCGGTGTCTTTCATCGGGCCGGTCTGAACGTTGATCCTGAGCCCAATATAGGGCAGGGGGCCGCCTAATACACCTGAAGATCGCGAATCCCGTCAATCACGAACTGGACAGAGAGCGCGGCGAGCAGCATGCCAAGCAGCCGCGTGACCACGTTGATGCCCACGGGCCCCAGCATCCTTTCCATCGGCCCGGCCAGAAGAAACAGCAGGAACACGACGAGTATCACCGCCAGCATCACCCCATGCACCATGGCGATGCCCTGCACCGACCCCGCCGATCCGGTCAGCAGGATCATCGTGGCAATGGCGCCCGGACCGGCAATCAACGGCATGGCCAGCGGAAAGACGGAAGGATCTTCCGCATGGGGCGCATCGGCCTGCCCCTGACGGCGCTGCGTGCGGCGTTCGAAAAGCATGTCGAGTGCGGTCAGGAACAGAAGGATGCCACCCGCGATGCGGAAGGCGGACAGTGAGATGCCCAGAAAGCCCAGAACCGCCTCTCCCGCCAGGCCGAACACGGTCAGAAGCCCCACGGCAACGACACAGGATCGGATGGCAATGGCACGACGCGCCCGGGTGCTCATGCCGCGGGTGATGGCGATGAACATCGGTGACAGGCCGATCGGGTCAATGACCACGAACAGCGCCACGAAGACGGTGATTGCCTCGGCCATGGTCATTGCGCTTCGGCCTCCTCCAGCTTTTCCAATGCCTTGAGCCACATCGCCTCGGCCCGGTCGAGACCGTTCATGACTTCGGCGTATTTCTTCTGCCAGACCTCGATTTCACCGGTCTTCCCCGATTCATACAGCTCCGGGTCCGCCAGTTTCGTGGCCAGCTTGTCGCGCATGGCGTTCAGCTTTTCCACCCGTTCCTCGCATTTGCGCACCTCGCCGCGCAGTTCGAGGATCTGGTCGCGGCTGGCGCGTTTGGGCCTGGGCTTTTCCGGCTTCGGTTTCGACGTCGCCGCCTCGCCCGCCAACAGCATCTTGCGATAGGTCGCCAGATCATCCTCATAGGGCGTCACGGTGCCATCCTTGACCAGCCACAGGCGATCGGCGGTCATTTCCAGCAGATGCATGTCGTGGCTGACAAGAATGACTGCGCCGCTATAGGCGGTCAGCGCCTCGACAAGCGCCTCACGGCTTTCGATATCGAGGTGGTTGGTGGGTTCGTCGAGGATCAGCATATGCGGTGCATCGAGCGTGGCGAGCAAGAGCGACAGCCGCGCCTTTTGTCCCCCCGACAGCTTGCCGACCACGGTTTCCGCCTGATCGGCCCCCAGCCCGAAGCCCGCCAGCCGCGCCCGCAGCTTCGCCGGGGCCTCCTCGGGCCGCATCCTGCGCAGATGTTGCAGGGGTGTTTCGTCGATATGCAGCTCATCCACCTGATGCTGCGCGAAATAGCCTACCCGCAGCTTGGAGGATTTGGTGATCCGCCCCTCCAGCACCGGCAGCTTGTCGGCCAGCAGCTTCGACAGGGTCGATTTGCCCTCGCCATTGCGGCCAAGCAGCGCGATGCGGTCATCCTGGTCTATGCGCAGGTTCAGCCGCTTCAGGACCGGCACACCGCCATAGCCCACGGCGGCCCCGTCCATCTGCACGATGGGCGGCGACAGCTGTTCGGGTTCGGGGAAGCTGAACTTGCGGAATGCACGTTCGGCCGGGGCGGTGATCGGCTGCATCTTTTCCAGCATCTTCAGGCGCGATTGCGCTTGCCGGGCCTTGGTGGCCTTGGCGCGGAACCGGTCGACGAAGCTTTGCAGATGGGCGCGGCGCGCCTCCTGCTTTTTCGATTCCGCCTGCGCCACGGCGATCCGGGCCGCGCGAGTCTGCGCGAAGGTGTCATAGCCGCCCTGATAGAGCGTCAGCTGCCGTTCCTCCAGATGCAGGATATGGCCCACGGCACGGTTGAGCAGCCCCCGGTCATGGCTGATCACCAGGACCGTATGGGGATATTTCGCCAGGTAGCTTTCCAGCCACAGCGCGCCTTCGAGGTCGAGATAGTTGGTTGGTTCATCGAGCAGCAACAGGTCTGGCGCCGAGAAGAGCACCGCCGCCAGCGCCACCCGCATCCGCCAGCCGCCCGAGAAGGCGGAACAGGGCATCAGCTGTTCCTCGGGCGTGAAGCCGAGACCGCGCAGGATGGTCGCGGCGCGTGCCTCGGCGGACCAGGCGTCAATATCGGCAAGCCGGGTCTGGATGTCCGCGATGCGGGTCGGATCCTGTGTCTGCTCGGCCATCAGCGACGCGCGCTCGGTATCGGCGGCCAGCACCGTGTCGATCAGCGAGGTCTCGGAAGACGGAACTTCCTGCGCGACGCCGCCGATGCGGGATCGGGGGGGCAGGGTGATTTCACCCGTATCGAGCGTCAGCTCGCCGCGGATCAGCCGAAAGAGCGTGGTCTTGCCACTGCCATTGCGCCCCACGATGCCCACCTTGTGGCCCTCGGGGATGGTGGCGGTTGCGTGCTCCAGCAAGGGGCGGCCAGCGATCGAGTAGGAGATGTCTGAAATTCTTAGCATGGGCGCGGGTGTGACCCGGTCGCGCGGCACTGTCAATTGGCGGGTTTTCTTTACAGGCGCTGCGTGCTAGCAGCCGCGCCAAACCAACCCATTTTCCGGAGAGTCCCCATGGCGGTTCAACGCACCTTCTCGATCATCAAGCCCGATGCCACCAAGCGCAACCTGACTGGCGCGATCAATGCCAAGATCGAAGCAGCCGGCCTGCGCATCATCGCCCAGAAGCGCATCCACCTGACCCCCGCGCAGGCCGGTGTCTTCTATGCCGTGCACAAAGAACGTCCCTTCTATGGTGAGCTGTGCGAATTCATGGCGTCCGAGCCGGTGGTCGTGCAGGTTCTGGAAGGCGAAAACGCCATTGCCGCCTACCGCGAAGTGATGGGCGCCACCGATCCGGCAGAAGCCGCCGACGGCACCATCCGCAAGGACTTCGCCCTGTCCAAAGGCGAAAACTCGGTCCACGGCTCCGACGCGCCGGAAACCGCAGCCGAAGAGATTGCCTATTTCTTCTCCGGTCTCGAACTGGTCGGCTAAGGTCAAACCTGACCAAACGTGATTTGCGGGCCGCTCTGATTTGGGCGGCCCGTTTTCTGTCGAGGCCCTGAAAAATCTTCTGGAAGATTTTTCCGCATCCCAAATTTCTTCCGGAAGAAATTTCAGCCCGGAAGAATTTTGCATCAAAATTCTTCTTGGCTCAGCGTCGCGCACCCACGCCCAGCTCGTTCATCAGCTTTTCGAACTCTGACCGGTCAGGATCGAAGGAGTCGGCCTTGATCTGAACGAAGCGCCTGCGCAGCGCTGCCTTCTCATCCCCCTGACAATCGTTCCAGGGGCGCCCCTGCAACCCCATATGCAGCACGTAATACGCGATGAAATGCGGCCGGCTGCCGGCACGCAGCATCGCCGCATAAGCCGCATCGGGGCCCGCCCGGCGCAGGGTCTCGGCATCCGGGATCCCGGCGCGTTGCAGGTCTTCGGCCATGGCCGGACCGATGTTGCGGATGTCTGTCAGCGGGGTAGGCATGGGCGCAGCTCCGGTCAGGGGTCCGCCCAGATCCTATCAGATGCTGGCCCAGTCCCGGAAGGTGGCGGGCGTCTCATCCTCGCTGCTGCCCTTGCGGGGGGCTGGTTGGGGGGTCGGTGCCTGTTTCGGTGTGGGGTGCGGTTGTGGCATCGAGGTGCTCCGCTTGTTTGTTGCTGCCTGCGATCAAGGATGCCAGCGAAATGCGGCGGATTTGGGGCGTATTTTGCAAGGCCGGGCAAGGCCCGTGTGGCAAGATTGAGGCGGCGCGGGAATCGCAGGTCAGTTCTCCTAATCGAACATTCAGGAGAGCCATCGGCCTTGAAAGGGTTGAAAGATTCGATGCTGAGAAAGTGATTCGCATTCGATTGGTTCCGCGATGGAACCAAAGCTGGGATTTGACGGTGGATTGGAAATGTGTCAGGCAAAGCGCAAAGCTGCCCAAATTCTGCCATGGTTAACAGTGCGTTTCCAACTCTCGGCCAATTGGCTGTTTATAAATCAGAAACAATAAATGGCACTGAGCATCGAATGCCATGGTCGATCATTCCCACCGGCCTTGCACGGCTCTAGATAAAATCAGAGAACATCAAGCATCTGGGCGGCTGTCGCACAGATAGATCGAGATCAATCGCTGTTTCCGCTCTGGTGACAATGGGGCGAGCAGGCGAGGCCAAGTTAACCACGATATTGCCCTATTCCGATCAAAGCCGACGCTCTCTTGCCATGTTTCAAACAATTTTCGCTTTCTTGGATCGGCCCGCTCGGGCTATGACTGGGTCAGCCCAACTGGGGGGCGATGTCTGAAGGCCACGGGGGCGGCCGCACGATACCAGCCGGTTCAAACGGATCGGCAGGTGGCATGTGAGCCGCAACGTTTTGCGGAATTATATGAGGGAACTGCCCTGCCAGGCAGACCCCTGCCGCGCGCCTTATGGCCGTCGGCCCATCTGCTTCGGTTCCGGTCTTCGTGCGCCCGCCCACACATTCTTCATACATCGCAATCCGGTTGGAACGTGTTCGACACCGATCGTCAGGGGATGTGCGATGTTCTTGGTTTCCTTGGTCTTTAACCTGACCGTCCATGCACTGAAGCAGCAGTCTTCGTCTTTCGTTGTCATTGAAAATTCAGTGGTTCGCCGCGAAGCCGCGCAAGTTGCGCGTTCGGGCAGGGCGTAAAGGAGACGACAATGGCTGGTGAAATAGTGAATCCGAATAGTGTAGACGGCGTCGTCGACGGCACCCCAGGGGATGACAACATCAACCTTGCCTACACAGGCGATCCCGAAGGCGACATGATTGATGCCGGTGACGCCATTCTGGACGGGGCCGCGCCCGATGACGATGTGGTGCTCGCCGGTGAAGGCAATGACACCGTCCATGCCGGTGTCGGGGACGACATCATCTGGGGCAATGATGGCGACGACTATCTCGACGGCGAAAGTGGCGATGACACCATCAAGGGCGAAGGCGGCAACGATACGCTGATCGGTGGCGACGGCAACGATCATCTGATCGGTGGCGATGGCAATGCGTCCGTCGATGGTGGCGATGGCGACGACCTGATCGACACCCGCCTGGACGGCAACCTGCCGCTGCCCGATCGCGGCTATCCCGGCCTTTTCCCCAGTGACTACGACCCCAATGACGCGCGCGACACCATCGACGGCGGCGCGGGCAATGACACGATCTTTGCGGGCGACGATGCCGACAGCATCACTGGCGGCACCGGCAATGACCAGATCGACGGCGGCTTCGATGACGACACCATCGACGCGGGCGAGGGCGATGACCTGATCGTCGGTGGCGAAGGATCGGACACAATCCTTGGCGATGCTGGCGATGACACCATCTATGGCGGCCTCGGCGCCGGTTTCCCGGATGAGCTGAACATCACCGATGACGGCTCGGACGGTAATCCGATCGGTCCCGACGCGGTGACCGATAATGGCCGCGACTATATCGAGGCCGGTGACGGCAACGACGTGGTTTACGGCCAGGACGATGACGACACGATCTATGGCGGTGCCGGCAACGACACGCTGGATGGCGGCATCGACGAAGACGAGATTTACGGCGGCGCCGACCGCGACGTGATCCTTGGCGGCAATGTCGGCGACTACGTGGACGGTGGGGGCACCGGCGACGATTACGATACGCTCGACCTGACAGGCTCTGGCCCGTTGCGTGTCGTACTCGACGCCGACAACCCTGAAAACGGTACGGTGACCTTCTATGACGGCAATGGCTATTCCCCGTCGAACGTCACCGGCACCATGCGCTTCGAGGAGATTGAAAACGTCGTGCCCTGCTTTACCCCCGGATCCCGCATTGCAACCCCCCGTGGCGAGGTGGCCGTCGAGGCGCTTCAACCCGGTGACAAGATCATCACCCGTGACAACGGCATTCAGGAAATCCGCTGGATCGGATCGCGGACGCTGAACCACGGCGAGTTGCGCCGCGCGCCCAATCTGCGCCCGGTGCTGATCAAGGCCGGCGCGCTCGGCAACGGTCTGCCGGAGCGTGACATGCTGGTCAGCCCGCAGCACCGGATGCTGGTCGGCAATGACCGCACGCAGCTCTATTTCGAGGAAAGCGAAGTGCTGGTCGCGGCCAAGCATCTGATCGACCACAAGGGCATCCGCTACATGGACACGATCCGCACCACCTATATCCACTTCATGTTCGACCGGCACGAGGTGGTTCTGGCGGACGGTGCCTGGACCGAAAGCTTCCAGCCCGGCGACCAGACGCTTGGTGGCATGGACGCGGAGCAGCGGGACGAGATCTACACGCTCTTCCCCGAGCTGCAGAAGCCCGCCGGGATCGACAGCTATGCTGCGGCCCGTAAGGTTCTGAAAGGCCATGAGGCGCGTCTGATCACTCGTTAACGACAACAGGAATGCAGCAGGGATACGGGGGGAGAGGGGGCAGATCCTCTCCCCGGACCCGGACTGGGGCGGCGCGAGGGCTCGTGCCGCCCCTTTTTATTGGGAATGTGCCGCGCGCCAGGCGGCCCAGTCTTCGGGCGTGTCCAGATCGGTCAGCGCGCGCTTGCCTTGCAGGGGCACCAGATGCACCCGCGCCGCATGCTGTTTCAGCAGCCCGCGCGCGCCCTTGTCGCCCTTGATCTTCTGAAGCTCTGGCAGCAGGCTGGCCGGAAACAGAACCGGGTTTCCGGGCGTTCCGTCCGCGTCTGCGGCGCGCAGAATGGCATTGGGGGCCTGAGCGGACAACGCCAGCAGCAAATGCAGGTCATGGGCGGTGACCTCGGGCATGTCGGCCAGCATCACGAGCACCGGGCAGGACAGCCCCGCAACCCCGGCCGCCAACGACTGCGACTGGTCGCAGCCCGCGGGAAGGGTGACGATATCGCAGTCGATCCCGGCGAGCGCCTTTACCCGCGCGGAGTTCCCTTCGGGCAGGGTCACGCGCAGTCGCCCGGCCTTGGCCGCGCGCCGTGCCATGACGGTCAGGAGCGTTTCGCCCCCCACCTCCTCCAACAGCTTGTCGGCCCCCCGCATGCGCGAGGATGCCCCGGCTGCCAGCAGCAGGATCACCGCATCGCTCATCCGCGCATCCGCGCGCCATCGGCATCGAAGAGCATCTCCGTCACCAGCCGCGCCTTGTGCATCTTGCCGAGGATCTCGATCTCGACCTCCAGCCCCTCAACGGCCCGCTCGGTCGGGACGAAGCCGAAGGCCACCGATTTGCCCGCGTAATGCGAATAGCCGCCCGAGGTGCAGAACCCCTGCACGCTGCCATCGAGCCAGATCGGTTCATAGGCGACCACATCTGCATCATCGGCCTCGACGATGAAGGAACAGAGCTTGCGGGCAGGACCTTCCGCACGCTCCTTCTCGGCGGCCTCCTTGCCGATGAAATCCTTGTCCCATTTGATGAACCGGTCCATCCCGGTTTCGCCGGGCATGTAATCGGGCGAAAACTCCCGCATCCAGGAGCCGAAGAACCGGTCGAGCCTCAGGCTCATCATCGCCCGCATCCCGAAGGGTTTGAGGCCGAACTCCTGCCCCGCCTCCCACAGCAGCTGCCACAGGGCGCGCTGTTCCATGGCGTCGACGTAGATTTCATAACCCAGATCGCCGGTGTAGCTCACGCGCTGCACGGTGGCCTCCATCATCCCGATGGAGAGCCGTTTGACATCGAGAAAGCGGAAGGCGGCGTTCGACACATCCGCCCGCGTGACCTTGGCCAGCAGGTCGCGCGCCCGCGGCCCCGCGATCTGGAAGCCGGTCGACCGGTCCGAGATATTCTCGACCCGCACATCGCCATCAAACTGCCCCTCGAACCAGCGCATGTGGAAGTCCTGCGCACCGTAGCTTGCCGTCAGGCGGAACTCGGTCTCCGACAGGCAGGCCACGGTGAAATCGCCAATGAGCCGCCCGGAAGGTGCCAGCATCGGCGTCAGGCTGATCCGACCCGGCGCCGGGATGCGCCCCGCCATGACCCGGTCGAGCCAGGTGCGCGCATCCGCCCCCGTCACGCGATACTTGCCGAAATTCTGCACCTCGTTGATGCCCACGCCCTCGCGCACGGCCCGCACCTCGCGCGCGGTGGCCTCAAACGCGTTCGAGCGTCGGAAAGAGGGCGTCTCGTAGCGCGGCTCATCGCCTTCGGCGAAATAGTTGGGCACCTCCAGCCCGTATTGCTGCCCCCAGACCGCGCCCATGCCGTCGAAGATGTCGTATATGGGCGTCGTGCGGAACGGCCGCGCGGCGGGCAGTTCCTCGTTCGGATAGCTTACGGAAAACCGGTTCTGGTAGTTCTCGATGACCTTGGGCAGGGTGTAGCCCGGCGTGATCCAGCGGCCGAAGCGGGCCACGTCCATGGCGAAGACATCGCGTTCCGGCTCGCCCTCGACCATCCATTGCGCCAGAGTCAGGCCGACCCCGCCACCTTGGGAAAAGCCCGCCATCACCCCGCAGGCCGACCAGTAGTTGCGCCGGCCCGGCACCGGGCCCACCAGCGGGTTGCCATCGGGGGCAAAGGTGAAGGGCCCGTGAATGACGGTCTTCACGCCCGCGCGTTCCAGGATCGGGTAGCGGCGATAGGCGAAGGCGATGGAGTCCTCGATCTTGTCGTAATCATCGGGCAGCAGCTCGTGCCCGAACTCCCAGGGCGTGCCGCCCACGGCCCAGGGCTTGCAGGGCTGTTCATAGAACCCGATACACAGCCCCCGGCCTTCCTGCCGCAGGTAGCTTTCGCCGCCAGGGTCCATCACATGCGGATGCTCCACCTCGCGTTCATAGATCTCGGGCAGATCATCCGTCACCAGATACTGATGCTCCATCGGGTGAAGCGGCAGGTAGACCCCCGCCATCGCCCCCACTTCCCGTGCCCAGAGCCCGCCCGCATTGACCACATGCTCCGCATGGATCGTACCCTTGTCGGTCACCACGTCCCAGGTCCCATCGGCGCGCTGATTGGTCTCGCGCACCATGCAGTGCGTTTCGATCGTGGCGCCCCCCATGCGCGCGGCCTTGGCATAGGCATGGGTCGTGCCTGAGGGGTCGAGATGCCCGTCGAGCGGATCGTAGAGTCCGCCCAAAACGCCCTCGACATTGGTGATCGGCGCAATCGCCTTGATCTCATCGGGGCCGAGGATCTCCGTTTCCAGCCCCATGAAGCGGTGCTTGGCGCGTTCGGCCTTCAGCATGTCGAAGCGTTCGGGCGTGTCGGCCAGCGTCACGCCGCCCACGTGATGCAGCCCGCAGGACATACCGGTCAGCGCCTCCAGCTCGCGATAAAGCCGGATCGTGTAGCCCTGCAGAGCGGCCATGTTGGTGTCGCCGTTGAGCGTATGAAACCCGCCCGCCGCGTGCCAGGTGGACCCTGATGTCAGCTCCGAGCGTTCCACCAGCATCACATCCGACCAGCCGAGCTTGGTCAGGTGATAGAGCACCGAACAGCCCACAACCCCGCCCCCGATCACGCAAACCCGTGTGCTCGTCTTCATCGCCGTCTCTCCCTGCAATTCTGGTGGAAGTCAGCCTTTTGCTGCCACCGCCCGCAAGTCCAAAAGCGACATGCCCCTTCATCTTGGTGAAAATACCTCGGGGGGTCGCCATTGGATGCGCCATTGGTGCAAGCCCAATGACGACGGGGCAGCGCCCCCCGGGCGGTCGACGCGCGGGACGCGCGGCGATCCCTAAAGCAGCTTGCGCACCCGAAGCTGCGTCAGCCGGTTCTGCTGGCGTTCGGCCACCTCAAAACGGAAGCCGTGAAACGAGAATACCTGTCCCTCCTCGGGGATCATCTGCGCCTCGTGGATGACCAGCCCCGCCACCGTATTGGCCTCCTCGTCGGGCAGGTTCCAGTCGGTCGCCCGGTTCAGGTCGCGGATCGTCATGCCACCCTCGATCAGGTAGCTGCCATCCGGGCCGGGCGTCAGGTTGACCTCTTCTTCCACGTCAAACTCGTCGGTAATCTCGCCGACAATCTCTTCCAGAATATCCTCCAGCGTGATCAGCCCCTGCAAAGCGCCATATTCATCGACGACAAGCGCGAAATGGGTGTGGCGCCGCAGGAACTGGCGCATCTGGTCATCCAGCGTGGTGGTTTCCGGCACGAAATAGGGTTTCATCGCCACGTCGGTGACGGAAAACGCCGCAAGGCCCGCCTGGGAGGCATCCGGCCCCCGCACCAGCCGGTCCATGGCCCGCAGCACGTCCTTTGCGTGGACCAGACCGATGATGTTTTCGGGCTCGCCGCGATAGACGGGCAGGCGGGTATAGGGGGAATGCAGAAGCTGGCTGAGGATGGTTTCCCCATCTGCGTCGGCGTCGATCATCTCGATATTGGAACGATGTAGCATGATTTCCTCGACCGTGCGGTCTCCCAGATCGAGCGCACCAAGCAGCCGGTCGCGATGTTCCTTTTCCACCACGCCCTCGGAATGGCCAAGCGTGATGGCACCGGCGATTTCCTCGTGGGCGGACAGCACCTTGCTGTCGGGGTCGGCCTGCACGCCGAACATCCGAAGCATCGCGCGCACCAGCACCTGAACCGTGGCCACCACGGGCGAGAAGACGAGGATCACAACCTTGATGACCGGGCTGACCGCCGAGGCGGCCTTCTCTGCATTGGTAATGGCATAGGTCTTGGGCAACACCTCGGCGAAGATCAGCACCAGCAGGGTCATGACCAGCGTGGCCAGCGCCACGCCGCTTTCCCCAAAGGCCCGGGTGAAGAGAGAGGTGGCCAGCGACGCAGCCAGGATGTTGACCAGGTTGTTGCCAAGCAGGACCGAGCCGATCAGCCGTTCGCTGTCTTCGGTCAGGTGCAGCGCGCGTTCCGCCGCCTTTGATCCGCGATCGGCCTGCGAGCGCAGCTTGCCACGGGACGCCGCCGTCAGAGCGGTTTCCGAGCCGGAGAAGAAGGCGGATAGCAGAAGAAGAGCGAGGATGGCGCCTGCCGTCAGATAGAAGGATGCGTCAAGAGTGGGCTCAAGCTCGGGCATGATGTCTCCGGTTCAGGGTGTCTGTGGCAGGTTATGGGCATGGTGGCCGCCCGTATCAAGGACAAGGCGGGAATCGTGGCGGGAATGAGGCGCGGCGTCAGCGGCATGCGACCTGACTGAAAGACAGGATTTTTGACGGAAAACCCGGAAAAAAGCCGGGCTTTCCAGTGCGCAAGCTTTCGATCCGCGAATCAGATTGTGGCGAAATCTGGCGCAATCAGGGACAAAGAGGCGCGGATCGAGCCATTGTTTCGCCACATTGTGCAACCTTAAGAAGAGTTGCGTTAACCATGAAAACTATTTGTCGTGCTTTCAGCGTCTTGATGCCGGAAACAAGCCATGGTTCTGCCACGGATTGACGCTTTCGAGCGGAAGATCCCCGGCGCTTGAAACGTGCGTGCCTCTGTTTCCGGTTCGAAAGACAAACCTGACCAAATGGACAGGGCAATCCGCAAAATGCAACCTATAGGTGTTCCATCTCTCAATCACTGTTTCCAGGGCTGAGACAATGATGGCGCTGCGACATTGGTTTCTCTGGCGCACTTGTTGATATTGAACGGTTTTTTCTCTGGGCCGTTGCCACAATTACGCCTAATTTCGCGACACAAGCATAGGTTGAAATGGGCAAAATGAAATTGACGAAATTATGCCACAAATGCCATTTTACGGCTGTGCGAAAGCGCTGGTCGGCCATGACTTGACGTTGCTGCCTCACCGGACTGCCACCCGGTTTGCAGCATCAAAAGGTGGGGATGGACTGACCGCGACCCGGGGGGGCCCGGTTACTCATCTGCGCCTTTCCGCACCCAAAACCTGAATGACTTTCTAAACCGCGCCAGAAGTCGCTGGCGGGGCAGGGAAGCGCTGTCTGTCGCGACCGGAAACGGTCGCCCCCCTTTAGGAGGGTGTTGTCGATGTATGAGCGTTTCGGCCTTTACAGCCAAAATGAGGCACCGCATGCGGTGGTGCCGATCCGGTTTATTCAAACCCGGTCAGTCTATCGACAGCACGCCAAGCGCATTCTGGACATCGCCATCGTTCTGCTCGCGGCCGTGCCTGCGGCCCTGATCGTTCTGGTCTCGGCCCTGGTTCTTATCCTGCGTGAAGGCGGCTCTCCGTTTTACCGTCAGGAACGCATCGGCATGAATGGCCGTGTTTTCGGCATGTGGAAACTGCGGACCATGGTCAAGGACGCGGATCAGGTGCTGGAAGGCTATCTGTCGGAAAACCCCGAGGCCCGCGCCGAGTGGGACCGCCACCAGAAACTGAAGAACGACCCTCGGATCACCCGGTTCGGCCAGTTCCTGCGCCGCACGTCGCTGGATGAACTGCCGCAACTGTGGAACGTGCTGACCGGTGACATGTCGATCGTTGGCCCGCGTCCGATGATGTGCAACCAGCGCGCGATGTATCCGGGTACGGAATACTATGTCATGCGCCCCGGCATCACCGGCTACTGGCAAACCTCCAGCCGCAACGAAAGCAGCTTTCACGAGCGTGCGGGCTATGATCAGGCCTATTATCGCACACTGTCGCTGCGGACCGATCTGGCGATCATTGGCCGGACATTCGGGGTGGTGCTGCGCGGGACCGGGCACTGACCGCATCCCGCAGCAGACCCGCCACGGTGCGGCCCCAGCTATCCCAGTTCAGCCTGTCCTCGTAGACCTGCCTTGCGCTGATGCGCAGGGCAGCATGACGCTCGGGGGTGTCCATGTAGCCCTGGATGACCTGCGCGAATTCCTCGGGCCCGGCACCGGGCGGCAGGGCATCGCCGTTTATGCCATTCCAGACAGGAATGCCCCCGACATCGAGGCAGAGCGAAGGCAGGCCATAGGCCGAGGCCTCGCAGAAGGCGAAGCCATAGGATTCCATCGACGGCATCAACAGGAAATGGGCGCGGCGAAAGCAATCATGAAAGATCCGAAGATCCTCCGGTTTGGATTTGTCCAGGTAGGGATGAACGGTCAGCCCGTCCCGGCCGATTTCGGGCGGTGGCGTGCAGCCGATCACGGTCAGCCGGGCATCGACGCCCCGGTCGCGCAAGGCTGCGACAGTTGCCGCTGTCGTCCAGCCTCCCTTCGCGGTCCAGTCGCGCCCGACCAGAAGGATATCGACCGGCCCGCCTTGCATAAGGGCAGCAGTGCTTGCCGTGCCGGGATCGGGCACATTGGCCCCCCAGGACACGGTCAGCGAACGGTCGGGTGGCAGACCATAGCGCGCATTCACGGCACCTGTCAGCCAGTCCGACGGCCAAAGCGCGAGGTCCAGACCGCGAAACGTGCGCCGTTCGGCGGCTTCGATCAGAGGGTCCATCACGCGCGCCGGGGAAAACCACGACCCGAAGCTCTGCCCCACAACGGATTGCTTGTACGTGGTTGGCGTCGCGTCGGAGCTGTAGGCCGTGACCATCGGGTAGGGCAGCCGCAGACGGTGCAGCGAGTGGAAGGAATAGGCCCCGAACAGCACGTCGAAGCGATCTGCCGCCAGAACCTTGCGCACCCGCCGAGAAATGAGACGGGACAGCATCAGGTGCAGCCGCCACCGGGCGCGGATGCTGAAGGCCTCGGGGGCGGCCAGAACGGCGCGGCGCAGGGGGTCTGCCAAACCCCAGTCCTGCGGCAATATGGTGACCTCGCCGGCATGGGTTTCAAGGGCCGCAAGCATGCGTGCATTGCCGCCCGAATAGAGCGTCGGATCACGGGGATCGAAATCGCACAGATAGGCGATCTTCAGCTGTCTGTCGCTGCCCAGGCTCATTCCAATGCCCTTTGCCCTCAATCTGCCAGCGGGGCATATTTCTGCCCCAAGTTCCGGGTATACCCCGTGTTGAACCCCCATCTAGAGGGGAATCCGGGCATTAACATGACGATGAGCTACAAAGGTTAACAGAATACAGGCATGCCGAACGCGCTCGCATCTCTTGCGCTGGTGCTCTACCCAGTGGTCGTGGTCTGGCTGTTCGTCAGGCTGCCCAGAGGGCGTGCGCTGCTGGCCTCGCTGATCCTGGGCTATCTGTTCCTGCCCCCCGAACCGGCAGGGTTTGACTTTCCGCTGATGCCGCCCCTGACCAAGCAGACGATTCCGGGTCTGGCGGCGCTGTTTACCTGTCTGTTCATGTTCCGGGGCGAGCTGCGCTTCCTGCCGGAAAACAATACCGCCCGGGTGCTGGTGTTGCTGTTCATCTTCAGCCCCTTCGGCACCGTTCTGACCAATATGGACCCGGTCTATTTCGACAGTTTTACCTTGCCGCCCCTGCGCATTCGGGAGGCTGTGGCCCAGTGCATCAACCAGGCGCTGCTGATCTCGCCCCTGCTGTTGGCACGCGATTTCCTGCGCAGCGATGATGACATTCGCGATCTGCTATGGGCGATGCTGCTGGCGGGGCTGGTCTATTCGCTGCCGATGCTGCTGGAGGTGCGGCTGAGCCCGCAGCTCAATATCTGGATCTACGGCTATTTCCAGCATTCCTTCGAACAGATGATCCGGGGCGATGGCTTCCGTCCCATCGTGTTCCTCTATCATGGGCTTTGGGCGGCCTTCCTTGCACTGACGGCGCTCTTGTCGGCCATCACAATCGCGCGCAGCGACCACAGCCGCCGGGCGCTTCTATGGTGGGCAGCGGCGGCCTATATGGGCCTCGTGCTGATCCTGTGCAAATCCATGGCCTCGATCCTCTATGCTGCGGCCTTCGCCCCGGTGCTGCTGTTCCTTGGCAGCCGGATGCAGTTCCGCGTGGCCATGTTGCTGGCCTGTCTGGTGCTGGCATATCCCGCCCTCAAGAGCTTTCATCTCATCCCCGAAGAAGACATGCTGGAACTGGCCGAAAGCGTCGACGAAGACCGTGCCAATTCCCTGCGCTTCCGGCTGGACAATGAAAACATCCTGATCGACAGGGCCATGGAGAGACCCGTCTTCGGCTGGGGCACATGGGGCCGCAACCAGATCTACGACGGCGCGACAGGCGAAATCCTGACCACCACCGATGGCCGCTGGATCATCACCATCGGGGTCTATGGATGGGCCGGGTTCCTTGCCGAATTCGGGTTGCTGACCCTGCCGATCTTCCTCGTCTGGTGGCGCGTGGCTGCGGTCGGCCGCGAGGTTCCGCCATGGGTGGGCGGCGCTGTGCTGATCCTGGCGATCAACGTGATCGACATGATCCCCAATGCGACGCTGACCCCGATGAGCTTTCTCTTTGCCGGGGCCTTGCTGGGGTATTCCGAACAGATCCAGACCGCCCGGCGGCGCAAGGTCCTGACGCCCTTGCGAACGGTATTGTAGGTGCGCCCATGACCCAGCATCACCCCCGCATCCTGATCATTGCCGAGGCCGCCAATCCCGAATGGGTCAGCGTGCCGCTGATTGGCTGGTCGCTGTCGCGTGCCTTGGCGGGCGTGGCCGATGTGCATCTGGTCACGCAGGTCAGAAACCGCGAGGCAATTCTTCGGGCCGGTCTGGTGGAGGGCCGGGACTTCACCGCCATCGATTCCGAGGCTTTCGCGCGCCCGCTCTGGGCCATCGGTGAGAAGCTGAGGGGCGGCGGCGGAAAGGGCTGGACGACGCTCCAACTGATCAACGCGCTGTCCTATCCGCATTTCGAACGGCTTGTGTGGCGTCAGTTCGGGGCGGATATACGGGCAGGGCGCTATGATATCGTCCACCGGATTACGCCGCTCTCGCCGACCATCTCCAGCCCGCTGGCTGCAAAATGCGCCCGCGCGGGCGTGCCCTTCGTACTTGGCCCCTTGAATGGCGGCGTGCCATGGCCGCGCGAGTTCGACGCCGAGCGGCGGCAGGAAAAGGAATGGCTGAGCTATATCCGTGGTGCCTACAAGGCGCTGCCGGGGCGCAGGCGGGCGCTGAAACACGCGGCGGCGATCATCGCAGGCTCGCGCCATACCGAAGGCGAGATCCCCGCGGCGATGCGGGAAAAGACCTTCTACATCCCCGAAAACGCCATCGACCCCGCGCGCTTTGCCAAGCGGGCAGCCCCCAGCAAAGACGGGCCGCTTCGCGCCTGCTTCGTCGGGCGGATGGTGCCCTACAAGGGCCCCGATATGCTGTTGGAGGCCGCAAGCCCGCTGTTGCGCGATGGACGGATGCAGCTCGATCTGATTGGCGATGGCCCGATGCTGCCGGGGCTCCGGGCTCAGGCAGAGGCGCTTGGAGTGTCGGACGCGGTGACCTTCCATGGCTGGATGGAACACGGCGCGGTTCAGGACGTTCTGGCGGGCTCCGACCTCATGGCCTTCCCGTCGATCCGCGAATTCGGCGGTGGTGTCGTGCTGGAGGCGATGGCCCTTGGCGTGCCGTCGCTGATCGTGGACTATGCGGGACCGGCGGAATTGCTGATAACGGGCACCGGCTGGAAGGTGCCCTTGGGGGATCGCGCAACGATTGTCGCGGGCTTCCGGGCGGAACTGGAGCGGCTGGAACAGGATCGCCCCGCCTTGGCCAACGCTGGTCGCGCAGGGTTGGGTCGGGTTGCGTCCCGGTTCACATGGGATCGAAAAGCTGACCAGATTTCAGAGGTTTACAAATGGATATTGGGGGAACGGAATGACCGGCCGGAACCGATGGCGGACAGGCAGAACCATGCGGCTGAGTAGACTGATTTCTGCAATGGCGCTAGTCCTGCTGGCGGCGCTGCCCGCGCGTGCGCAACAGCAGGATATCCGCGCCTTCATCTACGGCAATTCGCTGATCAACCATGTCTCGGACAGTGACGAGACGACAATGCCGCATTGGCTGTCCATTCTGGCGCAGGCGGGCGGGCACGGGTTTGCCGCTGACGGGGCCTTTGGCGCGCCGTTGCACTTTGCGGATCAACTGCCGCCGGAACCCAACTGGTCCTTCCAGAACGTGCCCTCGATCTGGGATTCCGAGCGCTTTGCGTTTCGTCGAGCGAATTTCAACACGATCATCCTCAACAATGCCAATTTCATTCAGGCCAACCCGCCGGATGCCGCCTATGAATGGGACAATCCGCAAGGCTACAGCCCGTTATCCGCCACGCTGCGGGTCTTCGATTGGACCGAGTTTCAGGCCCGGGGCGCGCGGTTCTTCATCTACGAGGGCTGGTCGGATCTGGCCCTGATCTCCAACCGCTTCCCGCCACGCCCGCGCGCCTTGCGGCGGTATCATGCGTATAATCGGGGTGAGTATCACGACTGGTATGTCGACTATGTCGATATGATCCGCGAGGCGCGCCCGGAACTGGATGTGACGCTGATCCCCGTCGCGTCGATCCTTGCGGAGATGTTCAGTGAGGGACCTTTGGCCGATCTGGAGGCGACGGATCTCTATCTCGATGACGCGCCGCATGGCACACCGACCTTGTATTTCCTCGCAGCTCTCGTGACTTACACGGCGATCTTCAACGAAGAACCGCCAGCGATGACGGGGCTTCCCGACAGCATCCATGCAGATGTGCGCGAGGGTTATGCCGATATCGCGGGCTTCATCTGGGCGCGGGTGCAAGGCAGCGCGATGGACGATCACGCCAGCCTGACACCGGAAACCGGCCTGACGGATCCGGCTCTGGCCATGGGGCTGACGGGGCTGTCGGACTGGTCCACGCAGATGCCGTTTATCAATCTCATGCATTCGGCGCGGCCCTGGGTCGGGCATCTGGAGGGGCAATGGGGCGGGATCGACGCAAGCGAACTGGAGCTGTCGAACCATCTGACACCCGAAGGCTGGCCGCTCGGCCTGCCCGAAGGCGTCGTGGCGCTGGAAAGCTTCATTCTGACCGATCTGCCGTCAGAGGCCATCAGCGCCGCCGGGCGTTACCGCGTGACCTGGACCGGGCGCGGCACCTTCCGGCTTGGCGGGCGGGTGGAAAATGTGGAGATGGGCGATCACGAGGCCTGGTTCGACTTTACCCCCGGCGAAGGCCCCGTCGCCCTACGCATCGAAGCGACCGATGCCGCCGACCCGATCCGCGATATCGTCGTACTGCGCGAGGATCACATTCCGCTCCATGAGCTCGGGGAGCTGTTCAATCCCGACTGGATCACCCGCATCCACGACTTGCGCAGCATCCGGTTCATGGACTGGATGGACACCAATGCCTCGCCACAGGTGATCTGGACCGACCGTCCGCGCCTGTCGGACTATACCTGGGTGCGCCGGGGCGTGCCGGTCGAAGTGATGGTGCGGCTGGCCAACCAGATCGGCGCCGACCCGTGGTTCACGCTGCCTCATATGGCCGATGATCGCTATGTGCGCGCCTTCGCATCCTATGTGGAAGAGCGGCTCGCCCCCGATCTGCGCGTCTATGCGGAATGGTCGAACGAGGTCTGGAATTTCCTGTTTTCGCAGGCCCATTGGGCCGCCGACATGGCCGCTGCCCGGTGGAACGGGGCCGAGGGCGATGCCTGGATGCAGTTTGCCGGGCTGCGCGCGGCTGAGGTGGCCGATATCTGGGCCGAGGTGTTCGAAGGGCAGGAGGATCGCCTGATCCGTGTGATCGCCACGCAGACCTCCTGGCCCGGACTGGAGGTGCCGCTGCTGGAGGCACCGCTGGCACAGGCAGAAGGCCGCGCCGCGCCCCATGAAAGCTTCGACGCCTACGCGGTTGCCGGATATTTCGGGACCGAACTTGGCAGCGATGAGCGTGTCGAAGAGGTTCTCGGCTGGATCGGGCGCGAAGATGGCTTCGATCTGGCGGCACATGCGTTGCGGCGTGGCAGCCTTGGGGAACTGGTCGACACATGGCTACCCTATCATGCCGAGGTGGCCGCCGATCACGGTCTGTCCATGGTGATGTATGAGGGCGGAACCCATGTTGTGGGGTTAGGTGAAAATGTCTGGAACGAGGATCTGACCGGTTTCCTGATCGACTTCAATTACTCGCCGCAAATGGCTGAACTCTATGCGGAACTTCTGAATGGTTGGCGCCAGTCCGGGGGCACGCTGTTCAACGCTTTTGTCGATGTCAGTGCTGCCAGCCAATGGGGAAGCTGGGGCGCGCTGCGCCATCTGGATGACAGCTCTTCCCGGTGGGCCACGCTGATGGCCTATAACGCCACCGCGGGCGGATGGGAGAGCCGTAGCGACACGGCCTTCGCCCATGGCACCTATCGGTGGGGCAGCGCCGGGGGCGACGACCTGATGGGCACGCAAGAACGCGATGTGTTCGTCGCGGGCGACGGCAATGACAGGCTGGTGCTCGGCCCCGGTGACCGCGCCCATGGCGGTGGCGGCCACGATCTGGCGGTCCTGCCCGGTGTCGCCGCCGACTACGCGCTGATCGAAGAGGAGGGCCGCGTCATCCTGAACGGTCCCGATGGCCCGGTCTGGCTGGTCGATGTCGAAGTGGCGGAGTTCACCGATGAACCGGGCGTGTTCTACGCCGTGGAGGGCAGCTGAGCCGTGACCAGCCTAGCCCCAGACCCCCTCGATCAGCATTTCGGCGCCGCGTCCGGAATGGAAGCCTTCCACGATCCGTGCGCGCCCGGCCACGGAAAGCTGCGCGCAGCGGTCCGGGTCATCGGCGAGCGCGGCGATTGCACCGGCCAGCGCCTCTGGCGATTTGGGTGGCACCAGCACCGCGTCGACCCCGTCCCGGATCAGTTCCGGCACGCCGCCCGCATCGGTGCCGATGGTGGGTGTGCCACAGCTCATCGCCTCCATCAGCGCCACGCCAAGCGGTTCATGCCAGCTGGCCAGAACGAAAAGATGCGCCGCGCGGATTTCGTCGCGCACCCGGCCGGCATCGACCGCGCCAAGCAGGCGCACGTGATCGGCAAGCCCAAGCTCTGCAATCCGCGCCTCCAGCACCTTGCGATAGCCCGAGCCGCCATCATCGTCCTGCCCGGCGATATGCAGCTGCACGTCGCGCCCCTGATCGCGCAGCAGCCGCACCGCCGCCATCAGATCCTGATGCCCCTTCACGATATTGAGCCGTCCGCAGCTGAACAGTCGCAAGGGTTCGTCTTCTGTGACGGGCCGGTAGGCGCCGGATGGGGCCAGAACGTCGGTATCGACGCCCATGGGTTGGATGAAGAGCCGCGCAGGCAGGTCCTCGGGCATGTGAGCCAGCATTTCGGCCTTCAGCTTCTCGGTTATGATCGAGGCGAAATCCGCGTTTCGCCATTTGAAGCGCTGGCCGGGGCCGTAGTCGCTGAGCGGCCCATGCAGCGACAGCGAATAGCGCGGCCCGCCCATGCGGCGCGCAATCGCGGCGATCAATGCCGCGCGCCCGCAGGAATGCACATGGACATGGGCAATGCCACGCGCCCGGCAATGGCGGATCAGGCGCTGTGCGGCAGGGATCGACACGGCAACATCCTTGAGCATCGCCTTGCCTTCGGCGCGGGCCTCCGTCAGCAGCTCGCGATACGGCAAGCGGGGCAGGGCAGAGAGCCCCGCCAGCACATCCGCCTTGCCCAGATAGGTCGTGCGCGCCATGGCCTGTTCGGACCAGTCATGCGCAACCAGACCGGCAGGTGGCAGGCGGGTGGACATGAGATCCACGATGACGCCACGCTTTTCCAGCTCCAGGATCTCGCGCCAGAAGAAGATATGCGTCTGACCCGGAAATTGCGGAACCAGATAGCCGATTTTTCGCGTCTCGGTCATGACCTGTCTTGCCTGTCTCTGCCCGTGCCCAACCTGCGGAAAAACGGCTTGAAGGTCAAAGGCAAAAGGGGGCGGTCATGATCTCGGTCATCATCCCGGCCCATAACGAGGCATCCCTGATCGGTGACTGCCTGAAAGCGCTTTTGGCGTCCGACCCGTTGGCGGTGCCGGTGGACGTGATCGTTGTGGCCAATGGCTGCACCGATGAAACCGTCAGCATTGCAGAAGGCTTTGCAGATCAGGCCCGCACAAAAGGATGGGGGTTCAGGGTGCTGGACCTGCCGGGGCTCGGCAAGCCGGGCGCGCTGAACGCCGGGGATGCGGCGGCGGCCTATCCGGCGCGGGCCTATCTGGATGCGGATGTGACGGTCAGTCCCGGTCTGATGGCCGCGCTTTGGCGGGCGCTGGACCGGGCTGAACCGGCCTATGCCTCTGGCAGCGTTCGGATCACCGGTCAGGGGGCGACTGCGCGGCGCTATGCGCGCTTCTGGTCGCGCGTTCCCTTCATGCGCAGCGGGGTGCCCGGTTGCGGGCTCTTTGCCGTGAACGGACCGGGGCGGGCGAGGTGGGGGGTGTTTCCGCCGATCATCTCGGATGACACTTATGTGCGGCTGCTCTTCGCGCCCGAAGAACGGCATCTTGCGGATGCGTCCTATGATTGGCCGATTGCCGAGGGTTTCCGGGCTTTGATCAAGGTCCGCAAGCGGCAGGATGTGGGGGTGGAAGAAATCGCGCGGCTCTATCCCGATTGCCTCGCCAATGACGACAAGCAGACGCTCGGCGCGCAGGGCAAGATGGTGCTTGCACTTCGCGATCCGTTAGGGTTCCTGACCTATGCAGGTGTTGCGCTGGCGGTGAGGTTGTCTCCCGCCCCAAGGGACTGGAGCCGGGGCAGATGATCGGGGCGATCCGGAGTTTCTATCAGGGACAGGGGCTGATGCAGCGCGCCATGCGCAGCGCCGGGCTGAACCTCTTTGGCTTTGGCTTTTCCCAGTTTCTCAGGCTGGCGTCCAACCTCATCCTGACGCGGCTGCTGTTCCCCGAGGCGTTCGGGGTCATGGCCATGGTGTCGGTCTTCCTGATGGGGCTGGCGATGTTTTCCGATGTCGGTGTCGGCCCTGCGATCATGCAGTCGAAACGCGGGGATGACCGGGATTTCCTGAACACCGCCTGGACGATCCAGATCATCCGGGGCGTGAGCCTGTGGCTGGTGGCCTGCGCGCTGACCTGGCCTATGGCGATCTATTTCGGGGAACCCGACCTGATCTACTACCTGCCCGTGGCCGCGCTGACACAGCTGGTTCTGGGCTTCACCCCGACCCGGCACGAGACCGCGAACCGGCATCTGCGGGCCGGGCGCGTGACGGTGCTGGACATGGGGACGCAGGTGATCGGCGTGCTGGTGGCGATCGGACTGGCCTGGGCGATGCAGTCGGTCTGGGCACTGGTCATATCGGGGGTGATCTCGGCCCTCGCGCAGGTGCTGCTCTATGACCTGTTCCTGCCCGGCGAGCGCAATCGCCTGAGATGGGAAAGCGCCGCCGCGCAGGAGTTGATCCATTTCGGCAAATGGGTGTTTCTGAGCACCATTGCGGGCTTTGCAATCGGTCAGGCCGACAAGGTGGTGATCGGCGGCTGGCTCAGCACCCATGATTTCGGGATCTATAATATCGGCTTCTTCTGGGCCTCCTTCCCGTTCCTCATGGGCTCGGTCGTGGTGCGCAAGGTGATGATCCCGATCTACCGCGAAAGCCCGCCGGGCGAGAGCCGCGAGAACTTCCTGCGCCTGCGCAAGATGCGGATGCTGGCCACGGCGGGCATGATCGGGATGGTCATGGTGCCCGCCTTCCTGGGGCAATGGCTGATCGGGTTCCTCTACGACCCGCGCTATATCGCGGCGGGCGGCATGGTGGTGCTGATTTCGGTCGTGCAGATCCCGGCCATCATTGGCGTAACCTATGACCAGGCGGCCCTGGCGGCGGGAGATTCGAAGCGGTTCTTCGTGCTGGCGGCGACGCGGGCGGTCTTCGTGATCGTCGGCATGGTTGCGGGGATCACGCTTTACGGGCTGCCCGGAGCTCTGGCGGGGCAGGGGCTGGCGATGCTGGCGGCGCATCCGGTGGTGGGCTGGCTCGCATCGCGCAGCCGCGCCTGGGATCCGCTGCATGATGCGATCTACTATGCGGTAGGGTTTGGGCTGGGTGCCTTGGCCCTGTGGTGGAACTGGCCGCTGATCGAGACCTTGGCCGCAATGCAACCGGGCTGAGGCCTGGCCGGGGAAGCGGTTTCGAAACCGCTTGTGACGGGCTTTCGAAAGCCCGTTTTGGCGCTCCGATCACACCGGGTGGTGTCGCGGTCATGGATTGGCTCGAGGCCGCATCGTCTTGTGCGCTCCGCCTTCATCAGGCGCTGCAACGCGGTTTCGAAACCGCGTCCCACGGGCTTTCGAAAGCCCGTTCTGCCTGTCGTCTTCATAGAGGTGAAAGTGCAGGCTTCTGTTGCCAGGTGCCTGCGAACCCCGCCTTACGCTGCTAGGCGCAAGGACTTAGTTTCGGCGACTTAAGCAGCTTACGCTGCCAGAGCCATTGCCGGAGCACGATTGTCGTTTGCAATTGTACTGTTTTCGCCGATAACGGTGGCAGACAGCCGAGACAAAGCAAAACCCCTTTAGACGTTCGTCGATCCTGTTTCGGCCCCATGATCCCCAAACGAAGGATATTGGTGGAGCCGCCGGGTACCGCCCCCGGGTCCGATCCGCTTATTACGAGCGCGTTTATGTCCATAGTCCCCGAGGGAACATCGCTAAGATAAGGCCTCCGGCCCGGCGGTTCAACGCCATTCATCATCAATTCTCTTGATTGCCTCCCAAAGGTGAAGAAGACTGGATTGCATTACCGAGACGAATTCTTAGGGAGGAACGCCATATGTCATCTATCCATCGGTCCACGGGGCTCGCGGCCCTCGCCACGGCGGGTTTGATCGCCATGGCCAGCGCGGCGTCAGCGCAAACCGCTCCTTGCCCGACAAATGCTTTGGGCATCACCAGCCCGACCGCCTGTTCCTGCGCCTCTGGTGGTGGAACCGGCGCGGTCTGGGGCACCAATGTCTACACCGCCGACAGCAATGTCTGTGTCGCTGCCGCCCATGCGGGCGTGATCGGTGCCGGGGGCGGGCAGATCCTTGTCACACCTGGCAGCGGATATCAGAGCTATCCTGGCTCCACCCAGAACGGCATTACCACCAGCACCTGGGGCTCCTACGACCGCAGCTTCACGGTCTCGCTCGTGTCGATGCAAACGCCCGCCTGCGCGACGATGCCAGCGGGGGCGGATGTCTATGAATGCAGTTGCCCGGCTGGCCCCTATGCTGGCTCTGCCTGGGGGTCTGGCCCCTATACCAATGACAGCAGCATCTGTGTGGCTGCCTTGCATTCCGGCGTCCTGACCGCCGCGGGCGGTACGGTTCGGGTGCTGTCGGCCCCCGGCTTGCAAAGCTATCGCGGGTCGGAATGGAACGGCGCCAGCACCATGGACTATGGCCCGTGGAGCGGGTCGATCCTGTTCGACCGGAACTAACTGGCTTCCCGGCTTGCCCGCTTGGCCATGACCGAGCGGGCAAGCTCGATCGTGTAGTGCTCCAACTGGCTGAGGCCCGCGCTGGCGGCAGCCCCGTCGCGCGCCTCGATCGCGTCTGCAATACGTGTGTGCAGGGCGACGATTTCCTCGCGTGATCGGGCGGTGAAGGTGATCATGTTCATCAGGGGCTGCATGGCCTCGACTGCGCCGGCCAGCTGATAGGACAGCACCGGGTTGTCGGCCCCATCCACCAGCGCCCGATGAAAGGCCACGTCCGAGGCGCAGAAGGCCTCATCCGTCAGGCCCGGCTGCTGCTGGCGAAAGATCTCGGCGCGCATGGTGGCCAGGTGATCGGCGCTGCGGCGGTCTGCCGACAGGGGTGCGCAGGCGCGTTCCAGCGCATAGCGCGCCTCGCAGGCGGTGTCGAAACTGACACTGTTCATCGACAGGAGCAGGGTCGAAGTGGTGATCTGCTGGCCATAGGCATCGGGATAGGAGAGCCGGTTCACGAAGGCCCCGCCGAACGCCCCGCGCTGCGTGCGAATGAGCGACTGCGCCGCCAGACGCTTCAGCGCCTCGCGCACGGTGGAGCGCGACACATCGAATTGCTCGGCCAGTTCGGCCTCTGACGGAAGGCGCTCATCGACGATCAGATCGCCCGCGATGATGGAATCGCGGATGGCCTTGGCGATCTGGGCCGACAGGTCGGCGCTGCTCTTGGGGTCGATCTTCACGTAGCGTCACTTTCGAATTTTTATTTGTCAGACATTTAAAAGTCTGACATTTAAAACGCAAGACCTGAGTCGGGGAGGACCAGCCTTGTTTGCAACACGGATCAGAGCGATGCGGGGGCCGCACTGGCTGGCGCTCTTTGCCCTGATCCTTGCGGCATGGGCGGCGCTTTATGCCATGTCGATCCCGGCGGAGCTGCGCGCGGCAGGCCGGGTCTACGGCACCGGCTTCTGGGCCGATCTGTGCAACCTGACCCCCGATGCCGCCGGGTTCGCGCGTATGGCGTTGATGTGGGCGCTGATGTCGGCGGCGATGATGGCCCCAACGGCGCTGCCTGCCTTTGCCACCTATGAGGATCTGTCCCATAGCGGTGCAGAGACCCGGTTTTCCGCGCTAGTGGGCGGGTATCTGGTCATCTGGCTCGGCTTTTCTTTGCTGGCTGCGGCCACTCAGCTGGTGCTGTTCAGGGCAGAGCTGCTGGACCCGTTCGGCTCCAGCGCCTCGGCCGCGCTCTCTGCCGGTATCCTCGCCATGGCCGGGGCCTATCAGTTCACGCCACTGAAAGATGCCTGCCTGTCCAAATGCCGGGCACCCATGACCTTTTTCATGCAGCATTTCGACGAAGGGCCGTTCCGCAATGGATTGCGCCTCGGGGCGGTCTGCTTGGGCTGCTGTTGGGCGCTGATGATGCTCGCCTTCGTGGGCGGCGTGATGAATGTCGCTTTCATGGGGCTGGCGACCCTGCTGATGGCACTGGAAAAACTGCCCGATATCGGGCGCTGGCTGACGCGGCCTTTGGGCGTTGCGCTGCTGGCGGGCGCGGTCTTCGTCGCGCTGAATGGAATCTGAAAGAGGAGTAAGTCAAATGGCACTCGACGGCGACATCGGCACCGTCCCCTGGGACATCAAGGGCGAGCTGATCCTGAACTGCAACTGCACCGTGTTTTGTCCTTGCGTGATCTCGCTTGGCAAGCACCCGCCGACCGAAGGCCACTGCCAGACCTGGGGCGGTGTGCGGATCGACAGCGGCAGCTATGGCGATATCGACCTGAGCGGCCTCAATATCGGCCTGATGATCGAGATCCCCGGCATGATGGGGCGCGGCAACTGGAAAGTGGCGCTATTCATCGACGATCGCTCGACCGAGGATCAATATGACGCGCTGGTCGCGATCTTCTCGGGCGCGGCCAAGGGCACCACGGGCCTGTTCCAGATCCTCGTGGGCGAGATCCTGGGCCATGAGCGTCAGCCGGTGACCTATGAGACCGAGGGCAAGACCCGTCACATCACGGTTGGCCGCAAGATCCAGGGTGTCGTGACCCCGGTTGCGGGCAATGACCCCGACAGCGATCTGGTTGTGACCAACACCCAGTACTGGATGGGTCCGGATATCACCGTGGCCTCCGCCTCCAAAGGCAAGCTGCGCGCCTATGGCCGGGTCTGGGATTTCGATGGCCGCTCGGCCGAGATCTGCCAGATCGACTGGAAAGGCCCGCGCTAAGTCGTTGACCTGAAAAGAACTGTTTCGGGGGACTTCTGGCAAGTTCCCCCGAAGACCCTGTCCCCACCCATTTTTGCCGGAACCTGCCGCAATGGCTGTGATCGACCCCCGTTCAGGGGCAATTTCCGAAGAGATTGCGACCCTGCCCTGTCATGGCGGGTACGCCGTGCGTCGAGGTCCAACCCCGTCATCTCGGGGAGGTTCAACCGACATCGGGCGCGCTCGGTGTCATCCCGGAAGACGCCCTTCGCGCGATCCTGCAACGGGATTTGGCGGAATGGCGTTACTGCCGCTCTTCCAGAAATCCCAGATAGCGTTCGCGGTCCATGTATCCGAAATCCTCCCATCCCCAGGTGGTGTCTTCGGGGCTGTCGAGGTCGAGAAAGACGACGATCAGACGCCCGGGCTCACCGGAGCTCAGGGACGCAAAGCCGGTCTCGGTTTCGATTGCGAAGGGCACGAATGCCGTGTTCAGGTAGTCGAAACGCGCGGGCAGGATCATTCCGTCCCATGCCATGGCGGCATGCGCGCGGGGGTCATCGAAGATCGTTTCGAACGGATGCTCCTCGAACACCTCGGGGGACATGGACTCGGCGTTGTAGGCATTGAGATGGGGCAGGATCATCGTGGCATCCGCGCGCGTAAATCCGGTCAGGATCGCCGCGGCGACGGCTTCAGGGCTGTGGTCCTGGGCATGGGCCGGCAGCCCCAGGAGAACTGCGCTCAAGGCCAGCGCGAGGAAAGACTTCATAATGTGACCTCTCTTGAAATGAGTGGGTCTAGCCTAACCCGGTTTCGGTCAATGACAAAGGTAAGGAAAACCTGATGGCCCTGATTTCTCTGTCCCGCCGCCTGCGCCGCACGCCCTTTTCCGAGGGCGTCGAGGCCGCTGGCGTCAAAGGTTACACCGTTTATAATCGCATGCTGTTGCCGACGGTCTTCCGGTCGGTGCAAGAGGATTACCACCATCTCAAATCGGCCGTTCAGGTCTGGGACGTGGCCTGTGAACGCCAGGTGGAACTGCGCGGCCCCGATGCCAGCCGCCTGATGCAGATGCTGACCCCGCGCGACCTGCGGGGCATGCTGCCGGGCCAGTGCTACTACGTGCCGATCGTCGATGAAACCGGCGGCATGCTGAACGACCCAGTGGCAGTCAAGCTGGCCGAGGATCGCTGGTGGATCTCCATTGCCGACAGCGACCTGCTGCTCTGGGTCAAGGGCATCGCCTATGGCTACCGGCTGGATGTGCTGGTCGATGAACCCGATGTCTCACCGCTTGCGGTACAGGGGCCCAAGGCGGATGAGCTTATGGCGCGGGTCTTCGGCGACGCGGTGCGCGATCTGCGCTTCTTCCGCTTCGGCCATTTCGATTTCCAGGGGCGTGACCTCGTGATCGCACGATCCGGCTATTCCAAGCAGGGCGGGTTCGAGATCTATGTCGAGGGTTCGGATATCGGCATGCCGCTTTGGAACGCGCTGATGGAGGCGGGCAAGGATCTGGATGTGCATGCGGGCTGTCCCAACCTGATCGAGCGGATCGAGAGCGGGCTGCTGTCCTACGGCAATGACATGACCGACGACAACACGCCCCATGAATGCGGGCTTGGCCGGTTCTGCAACACCGCGACGGCCATTGGCTGCGTCGGGCGTGACGCGCTGTTGCGGGTGTCCAAGGAAGGGCCGGTTCAGCAGATCCGCCCTGTCGAGATCCACGGGGACGCGGTGCCGCCCTGCGACCGGCAGTGGCCCGTGGTGGTCGGCGACAAGCATGTGGGCAACATCAGCTCGGCGGTCTGGTCGCCCGATTTCAACACCAACGTGTCGATCGGCATGATCCGCATGACCCATTGGGACGCCTTTACCGAGGTCGACGTCGTCACCCCCGAGGGTGTGCGCGCGGCAACCGTGTACGAGGCGTTCTGGAACTGATAGTCACGTGGTCGCCCCTCCGGGCGGCCCTTCGTAAAGAAAAGGAATCGAGATGTTCAACGCACTGGTCGTGAGAAAAGACGAAGAGAGCGGCAAGACCTCGGCCGCGGTGGAGCAGATCGGCCTGGATGATCTGCCCGCGGGCAATGTCACCGTGGCCGTGGACTATTCCACCGTGAACTACAAGGACGGGCTGTGTATCGGGCCGGGCGGCGGTCTTGTCCGCAAGTATCCGCATGTTCCGGGGATCGACTTCGCAGGCTCCGTCGAGGCATCGGACGATGCGCGCTACGCGCCCGGCGACAAGGTCGTGCTGACCGGCTGGCGCGTGGGCGAGGCGCATTGGGGCGGCTACACCCAGAAGGCGCGCGTCAATGCCGATTGGCTGGTGCCGCTGCCCGAGGGGCTGACCACGCGTCAGGCGATGGCCGTCGGCACCGCCGGCTTCACCGCGATGCTGGCGGTCATGGCGCTGGAAGATCACGGGCTGACCCCGGACAAGGGCGAAGTTCTGGTCACGGGTGCCGCAGGCGGTGTCGGGTCCGTTGCGACCGCGATCCTGGCCAATCTGGGCTATGACGTGGCCGGTGTGACCGGTCGGCCCGAGCAGGAAGACTACCTCAAGGGTCTTGGCGCCAAGCGCATTGTGGCGCGTGAAGAGATCAACGAAACCGTCAAGCGCCCGCTGGAATCGGAAACCTGGGCTGGCTGCGTCGATGCCGTGGGTGGGCCGATGCTGGCCCGGGTCCTGGGCCAGATGAAATATGGCGGCTCGGTTTCCGCCGTGGGTCTGGCTGGCGGGGCAGGGCTGCCTGCGACTGTCATCCCGTTCCTTCTGCGCGGGGTCAACCTGCTGGGGATCGACAGCGTCATGCAGCCCTATGAGAACCGGCTTCGGGCTTGGGAGCGGATCGCGCGCGATCTGCCGATGGACAAGCTGGATGCCATGGTGCACCCGGCGGTTCTGGCCGATCTGCCCGATCTGGGCCGCGCGATCCTGAAAGGTGGCGTGCGTGGGCGTGTTGTCGTTGACGTTAACGCCTGAGTGACAGGGTTTCGCCGCCATTCGGCGTCGACCCGCGGGGGGATCTTCCCCCCGCACCCCCCTGAGGTATTTGGACCAAGATGAAAGCAGGGGCGGGCTTGACCGCAAGGCCGGGGAGGCGCAGAAAAGGCCTATGACCCAACTTGCTGCCATGACTGCCTATTATCGTGCGTTCTCATAGAACGGGCGGGATGCATGTGCAGATAGGATAGACCGCCACCTGAGGCGGTTTTTTTATGTCATCCCGGCTTCGGTGGCCCAAGCCGGAGTACTGGAAATGGCCCTTCAACCGATCGTCCGACCCGTAACGCCCCAGGATCTGGAGGCGCTGGCCGACATGGTCCGCCACCTGGCGCGGTTTCATGGCGACACCCCGACCGTCACCGCCGCCACGCTGGCCCGCGACTGCCTTGGGCAAGCCCCGTGGCTGCATGTCCTTGTGGCAGAGGTGAACGGAGCCCTTTGCGGATACGCGATGCTGTGCCCCCGTGCGCGGGCGCAGTTCGGGGAAAGGGCCATGGATCTGCATCATCTCTATGTCCAGAAGGATCTGCGCGGGCAAGGGATCGGTCGGGCGCTTGTGCGGGCGGCAGAAGCCGTTGCCGATGCTCTCGGAGCGCGGAGTCTGAGCGTGTCTTCGATGCCGGAAAACGACATGGCAGGTCAGGTCTATCTCGCCATGGGGTTTCGGGAATCCGGTTCCCAGATGCGCCGGTTCCGGCGGGATTTTTGATCAGGAAAGGGCCGGTTGGACGGCGTGAGAACCGGCTCAAATCAACGCTGTCTCACCTCGTGAGACCCTTATTTTGTTGCTTGTGCAATGATCAAAACCGCACCGGACCGGGAAAGGTTGGCCGATCGTTTGCACACGTGTTAGTTGTGAGTAAGAGACATGCGTAAATGCGCCGCAGCCGGTGGGGGAAGTGCCGTTTTTGTACAAGAAGCGATGCCCCCCCGCACTAAGGCTTGCCGAATGGGAGAGATTGCGACCGGACCCGGTTTTTTCGGAAAAACATCTCCGGGGTCGGCATGGAAAGGAGACAGGGGATCATCCAGCGAAAACGTTTTTCCAAGACATCTGGGAGGAGAACTCTATGGCAAAAACGCCCCCATTGATGGAACTGCCGATCAAGACCGCCGAGGGCGGTTTTTATAACGGTTTCAGTAAAGACGTCACGGTAACCGCAAAGATTCTGGTCGGTGCGCTGATCATCTGGGCTGTTGCATTTCCGGACAATGCCGCCAGCGTGCTTGGCAGCCTCAACAGCTTCCTGCTGGCGAATTTCGCAACCTGGTATATCTGGGTCGTGGCCTTCTTCATCATCGTTTGCATCTTGCTCGCGCTTGTGCCGTCAACCGGCCGCCTGACGCTCGGATTGCCGGAGGACAAACCGGAATTTTCCAATTTCTCCTGGTTCTCGATGATGTTCGGGGCCGGTATCGGCATCGGGATGCTGACCTTCGCAACGGCAGAGCCGATCTATCACTTCGCCACCAACCCCGACGTGATCGTGGGAAGCGCCGAAGGATCGTCTGCCGAAAACGTGCGCAACGCTTACAAATGGTCGTTCCTGCACTGGGGCATCGGGGCCTGGGCCTGCTATGCGCTGGTCGGGCTGTCGCTGGCTTATTTCTCCTACCGCCGCAACCTGCCGCTGACCATCCGCTCGGCACTGGTGCCGCTCTTTGGTCGCTCGCTGTCGGGTACGCTCGGCCATGTGGTCGACATCGTTGCCGTGGTGGCAACGGTTCTGGGTGTTGCCCAGACTCTTGGTTTCGGCGTGAACCAGTTCGTTGCGGGTGTGCACCGCATTGGTCTGGGCGATTGGCTGCTGAACGAAGATGGCAGCGCCTCGACCATGGCGATTGTCTTCGCGCTGCTGGTGATCATGGGGGCGTCCACCCTGTCGGCGCTGTCCGGCGTGGGCAAGGGCATCAAGTGGCTGTCGAATATCAACATGGGGCTCAGCTTCTTCCTGCTGGCGTTCTTCCTGATCTTCGGCTCCACCTTCTTTGGCCTGCAGGCGCTGTTCGTCGGCATCTTCGACTACCTGATCAACCTGCCGTCGATGATGTTCACGGTCTGGCGTGCCGATGGTGTCGAGGACTCTGTCGCGACTCAATTGTCCAGCTGGCAGGGCGGATGGTCCGTGTTCTACTGGGCCTGGTGGATCGCGTTTGCCCCGTTCGTGGGCGTGTTCCTGGCCCGTATTTCCCGCGGTCGGACCGTGCGCGAATATGTTCTGGGTGCGATCATCATCCCGTCGATGATGTGCTTCGTCTGGTTCGCCATCGTGGGCGGCACCGCGATCGACCTGTCGCTGAATGGCGATGCGGGTGATGCGATTACCGGCGCTGGCGCTGAATCGCAGCTCTTTGCGATGCTTGACGTGATGCTGTCCTCTGGCCTGGCCTGGGTCATGGCGCTGATCGTCGTGATCCTGCTGCTGACATACCTGGTGACCTCCGCTGACTCTGCCGTGCTGATTGTGAACACGATCAACTCTGGCGGGGATGAAGGCCCCAAGGGTCGTCCGCATATCATCTTCTGGGGCGCGGCCCTGGCACTTGTGGTGGGCGCATTGCTGGTGATCGGCGGATTGGGTGCGATCCAGACCGCCATGGTCATCGGGGCGCTGCCATTCAGCTTCGTGATGCTCCTGATGGGCTTTGCCGTGATCAAGGGCATCTGGCGCGACGCGATCCGGGAAAAGAACGGTGTCGAAAGCGTCTATCGCGGGTAAAGCGATTGGTCTGAAACAACTCTCGATCCCCCGTCGGGCAACCGGCGGGGGATTTTCGGTTTGCGGCAGGTGATTGACCCGGGCCATGGCCTGTCGTAGCCATGTCGCGTCGCGGGCATTGACCTGCGGCTGCCGCTGATCCGCCGGGATCGCCGGCTCGGCTGGAAGACCTGCCAGGTTGGGGATGCCCGCCTGTGGCGCGGCTTTCCCGGGATGGTGACAGGACAAAGGATCGCACTATGACCACCATGGATATCGACTGGGTACGGGCGCAGTTCCCGGCCTTTTCGCAACCCTCCCTGCAGGGGCAGGCCTTTTTCGAGAACGCCGGCGGCAGCTATACCTGTCAGCAGGTGATCGACCGGCTGTTCCGCTTCTACACGGAACGCAAGGTGCAGCCCTACGCGCCCTACGAGGCGAGCCGCTTGGGCGGCGAAGAGATGGACGAGGCGCGGGCGCGTCTGGCAGCGATGCTGGGGGTGGAGACCGATGAGCTGTCCTTCGGCCCCTCGACCACGCAGAACACCTATGTACTGGCGCAGGCCTTCCGGCAGTATCTGGACGCGGGCGACGCGATCGTCGTGACCAATCAGGATCACGAGGCCAATTCCGGCCCCTGGCGGCGGTTGGCGGATGAGGGGATCGAGGTCCGTGAATGGCAGATCGACCCGGAGACCGGGCATCTCGACCCGGCGGCTCTGGCGCAATTGATGGCCGATGGCAAGGTGCGGCTGGTCTGCTTCCCGCACTGTTCCAACGTGGTGGGCGAGGTGAATGACGTGGCCGCGATCTGTGCGCAGGCGAAGGCGGCGGGGGCCTATACCTGTGTCGACGGGGTCAGCTATGCGCCGCATGGGTTCGAGGATATGGGGGCGCTCGGGGCCGATATCTACCTTTTCTCCGCCTACAAGACCTACGGGCCGCACCAGGGCATCATGGTGATCCGCCGCACGCTTGGTGAGGTGCTGCCGAACCAGGGGCATTATTTCAACGAGGGGTCGCTCTACAAGCGTTTCACGCCGGCTGGCCCCGACCATGCGCAGGTGGCCGCCAGTGCCGGCATGGCGGATTACATGGAGGCGCTCTCGGCCCATCATGGCGGACCGGCCAGCGGGGCCGGGGCGGCCCGCTTTGCACATGGGCTGATGCGCGAGCAGGAAGTGTCGCTGCTGGAGCCGCTTCTGGCTTACCTGTCGTCGAAGAACTCGCTGCGCCTGATCGGCTCGGCTTCGCCAACGGGTCGCGCGCCGACAGTTGCCGTGTCATTGGACCGTCCCGGTGAGGCCGTCGCGGCAGAACTGGCCGCCCATGGCATCATGGCGGGCGGCGGTGATTTCTACGCGGTGCGCCCGCTTGGGGCCATGGGGGTCGATTTGGAAAGGGGGGTGCTGAGGATGAGTTTCACCCACTACACCCACCACGGAGAAATCCAGCAATTGATCGCGGCGCTCGACAAGGTGATCTGATCTGCTTGACCGGTGCAGGGGCCGGTCTAACTGTCTGTAATCCAAGGGACAGAAGACCATGAGCACGGCACCGATCATCTACTGGATGCGCCGGGATTTCCGGTTGGCGGACAACCCGGCGCTGGCAGCCTGTCAGGGGCGTCCGGTCATTCCGGTCGTGATCCGTGATGGCGCAGTCACGACGCTCGGTGCGGCCCCTGCGTTCCGGTTCGGCCGGGCGGTGGAAGAGTTTTGCAAAACTCTTGGCCCGCCCGGTGGCACTGTCATTCTTCGCACGGGCGACGCGCTTGCGGTGCTGGAGGATCTGACCGCCGAGACCGGTGCGACCAAGGTCGTTTGGAACCGGCTCTATGACCCGGAAGCGCGCGCGCGGGACAGCCGGATCAAGGCGGCGCTGAAGGATCACGGGATTGCGGTAGAGAGCTACAACGGCCATCTGCTGTTCGAACCCTGGACCGTGGAAACCGGAACCGGCGGGTTCTACCGGGTCTACACGCCTTACTGGAAGGCGGTGCGCGACCGTGATGTGCCCGAGCCCTTGCCGGTGCCCGCGCTGCGCTTCCCCGATCGGATGCCTGATAGCGAGACCCTTCAAGATTGGGGCCTGGCCGCCCCGATGCGCCGTGGCGCGGCGATTGTCGAAAAACATCTGCTGCTTGGGGAGCAGGCCGCGAAGGACAGGTTGGCGGAGTTTATGGAGCGGCGTGTTGCCAGCTACCGCGACGACCGGGATTTCCTCGCGCTCGATGCCACGTCCGGCCTGTCGGAACCGCTCACATATGGTGAGATTTCCCCTAGGCAATGCTGGCACGCAGGCTGGCGCGCGATGGAGGGCGAGGGCGGCAAGGGGGCGGAACATTTCCTCAAGGAACTGGTCTGGCGTGAATTTGCCTATCACCTGATGTTCCATTCCCCGGAAATCCTGTCCGGCAACTGGCGGCCCGAATGGGATGGCTTTCCGTGGCAGGACGACGGCGAGGCAGCAGAGCGCTGGCGGTACGGCGAGACCGGGGTTGAGATTGTCGATGCCGCCATGCGGGAGCTTTATGTCACCGGCTGCATGCACAACCGCGCGCGGATGCTGGTGGCGTCCTACCTGACCAAGCACCTGATGGTGGACTGGCGGATCGGGCGCGACTGGTTTGCCGAGACGCTGGTGGACTGGGACCCGGCCTCGAACGCCATGGGCTGGCAATGGGTGGCGGGATCCGGTCCCGATGCCGCGCCGTTCTTCCGCATCTTCAATCCCGACACGCAGGCCGAGAAATTCGACCGGAAGGCGGTTTACCGCACTCATTGGCTCCATGGGGCAGGGGCGCGGGACTTCGCCGCCGCGATCCCGAGGGCCCGATCGATCCGGAACAGGCTCTGTCCGATGATTACCCTCTCCGAGGGACGGGAACGTGCTCTGGCGGCCTACAAAGCCCTGAAAGGTTAATTTTCTTGCCAGAATATGGAGTTCGCGTTCATGATACGCTTGCGACAAGGGGATGGGACATGAGTGTCAGAACGACGACAGTCGGCGAAACCGACCTGCCGCGCTATTTCGCGCAAGTCTTCCAGACGGTCAGCAGACTGAAGAACGGGCGGCTGGAATTTCACCTGCCCGATGGCCGCATTTTCCGTGCTGAAGGCACGAACCCGGGGCCGCTCGGCATCTGCGAGGTGCACGACCCCGATATCTTCGCCCGGCTGATCCGCGAGGGCGACCTGGGCTTTTGCGACGCCTATCTGGAGGGCGGCTGGTCCACCCCCGATTTGCAGGCGCTGATGGATGCGGTCCATGCGGATAATGACGAGGTCTATGACGGCTTCCTGGGCATGGCGCTGGTCCGGGCCTATGAAAAGCTGCGCTTCTGGATGCAGGGCAATTCCAAGCGGCAGGCGAAGAAGAACATCTCCTATCACTATGATCTTGGGAATGATTTCTACGCCCTCTGGCTCGATGACACGATGACCTATTCCTCGGCCCTGTTCGAAACCGGGCAGGAATCGACCGAGGCCGCGCAGCGGGCGAAATACGCGGCGCTGGCCGACAAGATCGGGGTGAAGCCGGGTGATCACCTGCTGGAGATCGGCTGTGGCTGGGGCGGGTTCGCGGAATATGCCGCGAAGGAACGCGGCGCGCGGATTACCGGATTGACGATCAGCCGGGAACAGCACGATTACGCGGTGGCGCGCATGGAACGGCAGGGGCTGTCGGACAGGGTCGAGATCCGCATGCAGGACTACCGGGAAACCGAGGGCCAGTTCGACGGCATCGCCTCGATCGAAATGTTCGAGGCCGTGGGCGAAAAATACTGGCCCGTATTCTTTTCCACCGTGCGCGACCGGCTGAAGCCCGGGGCAGTTGCGGCCATGCAGATCATCACCGTGCAGGACGCCCGCTGGCAGGTTTACAAGCGGGGCGTCGATTTCATCCAGAAATACATTTTTCCAGGCGGCATGCTGCCGTGCCCCTCGGTGCTGCGTCAGCAGGTCGAGGCGGCTGGCTTGCAGTTCTCGGGCAGTCACGAATTCGGGGAAAGCTACAGCCAGACGCTGCGGCGCTGGCACGAGACCTTCAACGAAAGATGGGACGATGTGGCGGCGCAGGGCTTTGACGACCGGTTCCGCAGGATGTGGAATTTCTATCTGACCTCTTGCGCAGCAAGCTTTCACAGCGGCAATACTGATGTCACACAGATTTCCGTGACCAGACCGGGCTGATCCCATGCCGACCACCGCCAAGCTTGTTTCCGCCGTCCTCTTTGCCATCATCGGCTTTTTCGCGGCGGACGCCTATGCGCAGACCCTGCCGCCGGGGCAGCCGCGGTTCTGGCTGATCCCCATCGTGACGGCGCTTGGCATCGGGCAGGGTTGGATGACCATGGGCCGCAATGTGGGCGAGGGAATATCCATGGCGATCACCACCGGGGTGCGGACATCTTTCATGATCGCCTTCTGGGCGGTTGCCATTTTTGGTATTTTCGAGATGTTCTACCGCTCTACCCGTCTGCGCTATGACGGGCCGGGCGAGGCGGTGATCGCGGCGCTGGATCTTTTGATGGAATATGGGCTGTCGGTGTTGACGGCGGTGCCCACGCTGATCATCTTGTTCGGGGGAGGCGCGGTTGCGGGGATCGTGACCGAGTTTGTAAACCGCCGCTGGAGCTGACCTGACCCGATGACACCCCTGTTTTTCTTTGGCACGCTGCGGCACCAGCCGCTGCTGGATATCGTCCTTGGCCGTGCTCTCACACCCGAGCCTGCCCGCCTGCCGGGATATCGCGTGGCCTGGGCCGAAGGCGAGAGCTTTCCGATGCTCGTCGCGGATGCAGGCCGTGCAGCCGAGGGTGTGCTGGCCCATGGGCTGACCGAGGACGACATGGACCGGCTGAATTTCTACGAAGGGGCGTTTTCCTACGATCTGGTTGATGTCACGGTCGAGGGCGCAACCGGCCCGGTCCCGGCGCGGGTGTTCATGCCGAAAGAGGCCCCGTGGCACCCCGGTGCGGATTGGCACCTGCAGGACTGGGTGGATCAGTGGGGGCAGTTGACGCTGATCGCGGCGGGCGAAGTCATGCGCGCTTTCGGGCGGGAAACACCGCAACAGGTGGCTGCCCGCTTTCCCATCATCCGGGCACGTGCGCAATCCTACGTTCTGGCGGCCGCCCGCCACAGGCCGGTGACCCTGTCCAGCCCGCTCACGCGCGAGGATGTGGAGATGACCTCACTTGCCCGCCCCTATGAAAAATTCTTCACGGTCGAGGAATACCAGACCCGGTTTCGCCGCTTCGATGGCACCTGGACCGACACCGGTGCGCGGGCCATTTTCAACGTGGGTGATGCGGTGACGGTGCTGCCCTATGACCCGGAGCGCGACATGGTGCTGCTGGTGGAGCAGCTGCGCATCGGGGCCTATGCGCAGGGCGATCCGCAGCCCTGGCTGCTGGAACCGGTGGCAGGCATCGTCGATGCAGGCGAAAGCTATGAGGACACCGCTTATCGCGAAACCCGCGAAGAGGCGCATGTCGAGCCGACAGCGCTGCACAAGGTGGCAGGCTACTACCCTTCTCCGGGCGGGATCGCGCAATACCTGGTATCCTATATCGGCATCACCGAACTGGCCGATGATCGCAGGAAGGTGGGTGGGCTGGAGTCCGAGGGCGAGAACATCCGCAACCTGCTGGTGCCCTACGAGCAGCTCGTCACCATGTTGGAGGCGGGTGAGCTGGTGAACGCGCCGCTGGTTCTGTCGGTGCAATGGTTGATGCTGAACCGCGATCGGCTGCGCGCCTAGGCACAGAGCCATCGCGGTGCTACCTGCTTGAGTTCGGCGCTGTGCGCGCCTATCCCTTCTAGGCAACAAGGACCGCTTTCGGGGCGGTCACAAGATATCGGCGGAGTGACCGGACATGACCATCAACAAAGATCTTGCAGCATCCGTGGGAAACACGCCCCTGATCCGGCTGAACCGGCTGAGCGATGCCACCGGATGCGAGATCCTCGGCAAGGCCGAGTTCATGAATCCCGGCCAATCCGTGAAGGACCGTGCGGCTTTGTTCATCATCCGCGACGCCATCGCGCGGGGGGATCTGAGGCCCGGCGGCACGATTGTCGAAGGCACAGCCGGAAATACCGGGATCGGCCTGTCGCTGGTCGGGGCCTCGATGGGCTTCAAGACGGTCATCGTCATCCCCGAGACGCAGAGCCAGGAAAAGAAGGACATGATCCGACTGGCGGGCGCGGAACTGGTGCAGGTGCCGGCGGCACCCTACAAGAACCCCAACAACTACGTGCGCTATTCCGAACGGCTGGCAAAGGCTTTGGCCGCGACGGAACCAAATGGCGCGATCTGGGCCAACCAGTTCGACAATGTGGCGAACCGTCAGGCGCATGTTGAGACCACCGGGCCGGAAATCTGGGATCAGACCGGCGGCAAGGTCGATGGTTTCATCTGCGCCGTGGGCTCGGGCGGGACCATCGCGGGTGTCGGCATGGCGTTGCAGCCCAAGGGGGTGAAGATCGGCCTTGCGGACCCGGATGGCTCGGGCGTTCACAATTTCTACACCACTGGCGAGTTCAAGTCCGAGGGCGGATCCATCACAGAAGGCATCGGGCAGGGGCGCGAGACCGCGAACCTGAAAGGCTTCCGCCCCGACATGAGCTACAAGATCTCCGACGCGGAAGCGCTGCCCATGGCCTTTGACCTGCTGTCGGAAGAAGGTCTCTGCGTGGGAGGGTCGTCGGCGATCAACATGGCCGGTGCGGTGCGCATGGCGCGCGAAATGGGGCCGGGCCATACCATCGTGACGATCCTTTGCGACTACGGCACACGCTACCAGTCCAAGATGTTCAACCCTGACTTCCTGCGCGAAAAGGGGCTGCCGGTCCCTGCATGGATGGATGCCGCCCCGCGCGACCTGCCATCCGTCTTCGAGTAACGGGTGATGATCCGCCGCTTCCTTGCCCTCTGTCTGGTCGTTCTGACTGCGCTGACCGCACCGGTCTGGGCGCAGGACACGTCGCTCGGCCCGGATTATGACCAGTGGACGCAGTTGGCGGACCGTGCCGAAGGCGTGATCGACGCAGAACGCGCCTCCGATCCGGCGTTTGAGACGCTGCGGGCGCAGATCGCCGAGTATCGCGAACAGTTCAGGGCCGCGACCGGAGTCAATGCCGCGCGCATCGAGACGCTGCGCGCTCAGATCGTGGCGCTTGGCCCGGTGCCAGAGGATGGCAGCCCCGAGCCGGATGAGATTTCCAGCCAGCGGACCGATCTTGGCGCCCGGCTGGCCGAGGCCGAGGCCCCGGGACGCCGGGCAGAGGCAGAGTTGCGCCGCGCGCAGGGGCTGATCGGCGAGATAGACCGCCTGCTCGCCAGCCGACAGGCCGGGGCGTTGCTGACATTGCAGCCGTCGCCGATAAACCCGGCCAACTGGCCCGGCGCGATCACGGCGGTCTTTTCCTATCTCAATTCGCTGGCCAGCGAGAACCTGCGGCTTTGGAGTTCGCCGATCTATCAGGAGGAATTCAGCGAAAATCTGCCGCTGGTGCTGATCTATCTCCTTGTTGGCATGGTGCTGATCCTGCGCGGGTGGCGGTGGGTCGGACGGATGATGCGCCGCCCGGTGGAACAGGAAGAAAGCTCGCCCACGGCGCGGCTGTCGGTGTTCTTCCTGTCGATTGCACAGCACGGGCTGCCGGCGCTCGGGGTGATTGCCTTGGCGCAGGCGGTCGAGGAAAGCAGCTTCGTGGGGTTGCGGGGCTCGGTCATCCTGGCGGCGATCCCGCAGATCGCCATCACCGTCGCGGCTGCCATCTGGATCGGGCGCCAGGTGTTTCCGGCCCGCGAAACGGCCGCGCGGCCGCTGAATCTGCCCGAGGTCAAGCTGGCCCGGGGGCGCCGTGCGGCGGGCTGGCTCGGCCTGTTGATGGGGGTGTCGCAACTGGTCGATGCCATCGCCGAAAGCGAAGGCTTCCAGCCTGCGGAACGGCTTGTCATCTTCTTCCCGCTGGTGATCCTGACCGGCCTTTTTCTGGCCCGTCTCGGGCGGTTCCTGGTGTTGCATGCCAAGGCCCAATCCGACCTTGAAGACCCAGCCAGCCTGCGGACCCGCGTCTTCGGGCTGATCGGCCGCGCCGTGCTGCTGTTGGGCTTTGCCGGTCCGGTGCTGGCCGGGGTGGGCTACTTCACCGCCGGGTCGAGCTTTCTGTTTCCCGCCGTTCTGTCCCTGTCGCTGCTGGCGCTTCTTGGGGTGCTGCAAAGGCTGGTGGCCAATGTCTACGGCGCCTTCACCGGACGGCAGGACGGGCTGGACGAGGCGCTGACACCGACCCTGATCGGCTTTCTGCTGACCATCGCCTCGGTGCCGATCTTCGCCCTGATCTGGGGCATGCGGCAGGCGCAGCTTGCGGATCTGTGGGAACAGCTGATCCTCGGCTTCGACCTTGGCGGCGTCCATATCAGCCCGCGCAGTTTCCTCAGCTTCGCAATCGTGTTCGTCGTCGGCTACACCGCAACCCGCCTGATCCAGAGCACCTTGCGCAATTCCGTCCTGCCCAAGACCAAACTGGACGCGGGCGGGCGCAATGCGGTTGTCACCGGAACCGGCTATGTGGGGATCTTCCTCGCTGCGCTGGTGGCCATCACGGTGGCGGGGATCGACCTCAGCTCGATCGCCATTGTCGCCGGTGCCCTGTCCGTCGGCATCGGTTTCGGCCTTCAGGCCATCGTGTCGAATTTCGTCTCGGGCATCATCCTGCTGGTGGAACGACCCATCAAGGAAGGCGACTGGATCCAGATCGGAACGACGGCAGGTTACGTGCGTGAAATCTCGGTGCGCTCGACCCGGATCGAGACCTTCGACCGGTCGGATGTGATCGTGCCAAATGCCGACCTGATTTCCGGCGTTGTCACCAACATGACCCATCACAACAGCACCGGTCGGGTCATCGTACCCGTGGGCGTGGCCTATGGGACCGATACGAAACGGGTCGAGGCGATCCTGCAGGAGGTGGCCGAGGCCCATCCCATGGTGCTGCTGACGCCGCCGCCCAATGTGATCTTCCAGGGCTTTGGTGCCGATAGCCTCAACTTCGAGATCCGGGCGATCCTGCGCGATGTGAACTGGATGCTGAGCGTGAAGAGTGACATGAACCACGAGATCGCCAAGCGCTTTGCCGAGGCCGGGATCGAGATTCCCTTCGCGCAGCGTGACATCTGGATCCGCAATCCCGATGCGCTGAAAAACACGACCGTCCTGACCGGGGCGGAGAATGAAGACGATAGAGACGACAGGGATACGTCCCCGCAAGAGGAGCAATGAGCATGACGACACAGCTATTCATGGAAGACGCCTATCGCAAATCCGCGCCCGGAACGGTGCTGCGGATCACCGAGGAAGGCGGCGTGGTTCTGGATGGCTCGCTCTTCTATGCACAGGGCGGCGGCCAGCCTGGGGATAGCGGCACGCTCGATTGGGCGGGCGGTCGGCTACGGATTGCCACGACCGTGAAGGGCGAGGCGGGCGAGATCGTGATGGTCCCTGCCGAGGCGGGGGAACTGCCACCCGTTGGGGCCAAGGTGGAACAGCGGCTGGACTGGGATCGGCGTTTTGCCCATATGCGCGTGCACACCGCGCTGCATCTTCTGTCCGTGGTGATCCCGCTGCCGGTGACCGGTGGTGCGATTTCCGCCGAGAAGGGGCGGCTCGATTTCGATATGCCCGACGCGCCCGATGACAAGATGGTGCTGCAAGGCAAGCTGAACGCCCTGATCGATCGCGATCTGCCGGTCAGCGAGACATGGATCACCGATGCGGAGCTTGAGGCCAATCCCGGTCTGGTCAAGACCATGTCGGTCATGCCGCCCATGGGTGCAGGCCGGGTGCGGCTGGTCAGGATCGGCGAAGAGGGGTCGAGCCAGATCGACCTGCAACCCTGCGGCGGTACCCATGTGCGGCGCACCGGCGAGATCGGCAAGGTGACGCTTGGCAAGATCGAGAAGAAGGGCCGCCAGAACCGCCGGGTGAGTGTCATTCTGGCCGAGTGATCCAAGGTCGGCGTCGGGCGGAGAACGGCCCGTCTCGAGCCCCCTTTCAGGGAGCCCTCGCCATGTCGTCGGGGGGGCGCTGCCCCCCTGCGACCCCCCGAGGTATTTCACCCAAGATGAAGGATCAGACGATCCAGGGGATGAACGGGTAGAGCAGGGCGATGCCGATTGGACCGAGCGGCAGGAGCCAGGGCGCGATGGCGATCTTGACGGGCAGGGGCGAGAGGTCTGCACCGCGCCTGCGGCCGAGCGTCGGGGCCGCTGCCAGAACCAGCAGGACAGAGAAGTACAGGCAATGCGACCAGCGCCCGTAATCGACGCCGAGCGCAAACAGCGCGAGCGTGGCGGCGGGGGCGAAGAGGAGCAGGTCGGGCGCCGCGCTGTTGAGCCGGTAGTGGCGATGGAGCAGCAGCAGCGGCACAAGCGCCGCATAGGCCGCGATCAGGTAATGCGAGGGCGGGAAGCCGCGGGCCGGTTCCATGATCTCCCGGGTCCAGACAGAGGCGGCGAGATTGGCCTCGGGTGGCAGGGCAGCGGCCAGGTCGATCTCGGTTCCGCCCCAGAGCATCAGCGCGATTGTGGCGGCAAGGACAGGCAGCGCGATGGTCGCGGCATCGGTCATGGACCGGCGCATGGCCAGGGCGACCACGACGGGGACGCCGTAGAAGAGGACCGCCTCATGCACCAGCATCGCGGCGGTCATGAGGAGTGCGGCAAGCCATGCGCGCCCCTTCAGGACCGACGCGACTGCCAGCCCGGTCAGCACGAAATTGAGGTGGTCGAGCCGCGCCATGTCGTAGCCCATCTGCATCATGCCCACGGGCGCGATCAGAAGCACGGCGGCGAAGACCCGTTGTCCGGGGGCGGCATCCGCAAGCGGCAGGAAAAGGCGCGCGGCAGTGATCGCAAGGCCGAGGCAGAGTACCAGATCAAGGCCGATCATCACCGCGTATTCGGCGAGCCCGCCATCGGGGAGGGCGGCGAAGATCGGCGCGACGGCGGAGCCTGCCAGCCCACGGCGGAGAAAGCCGAACTCCTGATAGCTGACATGGTAATGGGTCAGGTTCCAGACCAGCGCATCGGGGGGCGATCCAGACAAGGCCCAACCCATCAGATGCGGGCTGGCCCCGAGCAGCCAGGCCATCATCGCCAGAAGAACGAAGCCGTTCCGGCGTTCCTTGCTCCAATCAATCGCCATATGCGCCTGCCTTGTTCCCTGCGGCCCCCGCCTTGCGCGAAGTCTAGGGGATTATGGCCGGATCACAAAGACTTCTGCGGAAACGCTTAGTCCGCGTTGCGGAAACCCTGTCCATAGATCAGGAAATGCAGACCGATCCGGGCACCCGCATAGATGCTGAGCAGCGTGACGGGGGCAGAGAGTCCGAGGACAGAAAAGGCCGACAGCCCCTGACCGATGGAACAGCCGCTGGCCAGCACCGCGCCCACCCCCATCATCGAGGCCCCGACCAGTTGCCGCCCCAGTTCGCGGGCATCGTCGCAGGCCTCCCACCGGAAGTGACCCAGTCGGGTATTGCCCAGAAAGGCCCCCGCGACCACGCCCAGAACCGAGCCCATGCCGAAGGTTACCGCTGTGCCGCTGGAGGTCATGGCAAATAGAATGGTTTCACCGATCGGGGCGGCGAATGTGTGGTTTGCGACGCTGATCGACTCGAAGCTTTCGAAATGCAGCCATTGCAGGGCGCCCCAGGTGGCGGCGATGGTCACCCCGACGATGGCCGCCCAGATCGCATGGGGGCGAAACTCTGACCAGTCGGCGCCGCGCATGGCCAGACCCGCCAGGATGGCGGCAATGAGGGTGGCGGTCGCCAGTGCCGGCAGGCCGATGGCGTCTTCGACCATTTGGGCGATGCCGGCCGGGCTCTCGCTGGATTGGCCCGGAATCAGGGCCACACGCAGCCCCGACAGCGGGCCGGAGATGGTGGCATAGGCGGTGATGCCCATTGTGACCACCACGACGCCAGAACGAAAATCACCTCCACCGATCCGGGCCAGCGCGCCGAAGCCGCAATTTCCGGCCAGCGCCATGCCAACCCCGAAGAGCAGCCCGCCCGCGACAGCCCCGACAATGGACCAGCGGGTCAGGTAGTAGATATCGGCGGGGTCCAGAAGCCCTGCCGTCATCAGCAGGTGCGTGCCCAGGATCGCCACGGCGAGCGCAATGCCCCACATGCGCAAGCGGTTGTCATTGCCGCCATAGCTGGCATCCTCGATCGCGGCGAGCGAGCAGAACCGGCCGATCCGGGAGGCAAGACCAAGAATGATGCCCGTCGCGAGCCCGATCAGGGCTGCAAGTCCGGCGTCGGAAATCTCTGGCATCAGGCGTCCTCCCAAACGCACCGGGCCACCGTCGGTCAGGCCTCGGGCATCTCGGGATTACAGAACATATCGTAGACGAGTTCAAGAATTCTGATCGCGCGCTCATCGCAGAGACGATACCAGATCACTTTCCCGTCGCGCCGGGTGGTGACAAGACCTTCCAGCCGCAGACGGGCCAATTGCTGCGACACCGCCGCCTGACGCGCGGCCAGCAGCTGTTCCAGCTCGGTCACGGATTTTTCACCGGTGGCAAGGTGGCACAGGATCATAAGGCGGCCTTCATGACTGACAGCCTTGAGCAACTGGGCAGCTTCGGTTGCGTTATTGGCAAGCCGCTCCATCTCGTCGTCCTCAAGGTCCGCTAGCCGCGCCGGTAGACCCATTTTTCCACGCCCCTTGCAATTTGATCGGGTCGACTGCGCCTTTTGGCGCAATTGAGGGGCATATGGACCGATCAGGGTGGAATAGTCCAGCGTTTACGAAGGTTTCCTTTGTGGCTTCAGCCCGTTTGGCACATGCCGTCCTGCCGCCAAAGCCGCGTGTTTCTGGTGTCCGAGCGGCGGCCCGGCAGGGAGGGGGACACAAGGGGGCCGTGGTCCTCACGGGGCCGAGACCGCGCTGCGATGCTCGGACAGCTGACGCGACAGCAGGTCCATATGCATCCAGAACAGTTCATCCCCGACATAGCCTTCGGCGCGGGCGATTTCCTGCCCGTCCTCGACCAGAACGAAGGTGGGGGTGAAGACAACGCGGCTGGAGAAGGTCAGGTCTTCGGGCAGGTCGTGCAAATCCACGATGCGCAGAGGCGCGACTTCGGCGAATTCCGTCAGAGGATAGATCTCGCCCACATCCGTGTGCCAGCGGCGGCAGTAGACGCAGCCATCCTGTTCGACCATCACAAGGGCGGTATCCGCCGCGACAGTGCTGGCCACACCTAGGGCTGTGACACAGGCCGCAACAAGAAGTTTGGCATTCATCGGCATACCCATGATTGACGCCTTTCTCATATAATGTATTTTGAATGTGTGAATATGGCAAGTGCAGGGGAGAGCGGGCGCATGTTTGACATCAGTTTTGGCGGCGCGGCACTTGCAGGTCTTCTGTCGTTCCTGTCGCCCTGCATCCTGCCTATCGTGCCCTTTTACCTGTCTTATCTCGCGGGGATGAGCGCCGATGACCTGGCCGCTGCCCGCGAAAGCCGTGGCGCGAGCAAGCAGGCGATTCTGCCCGCGATTGCCTTCAGCCTCGGCATCCTGACCATTTTCATGGCGCTCGGCATGGCCGCGTCCAGTTTCGGGCAGGCGGTGCGCGATGCGATGCCGGTGCTGCGCTGGATCGCGGCGGCGATCATCCTGGCCATGGGGCTGCACTTCCTTGGCGTGGTCAAGATCCCGATTCTCTATCGCCAGCTGCGTGCTGACAACCAGATCGACCGCGGCAAGGGCATCGTCGGGGCCTATGTGATCGGACTGGCCTTCGCCTTCGGCTGGACGCCCTGCGTCGGCCCGGTTCTGGCCGCGATCCTGTTCACGGCGGCCGATGCGGGCACCGCCAGCAAGGGCGCGCTGCTGCTGATGGTCTACGGGCTTGGCATGACCCTGCCGTTCATCGTTGCCGCCGCGTTTGTCGGGCCGTTCATGCGCTGGATGGGGCGGTTTCGCCGGCACATGGGCAAGGTGGAAAAGGGAATGGGCGTCTTGCTGATCGTCTTTGCCGTGCTGATCGCAACGGATTCGATCAATGTCGTGGCGCAATGGATGATCGACTATGGCCCGGACTGGACGGGCATTGGATGACCATGATCGGGAGGAACGCACCATGAAACAGTTTATTTCGGGACTTGCCGGGCTCGTTCTCGGCGTGACCACGGCACTACCGGCATTCGCGGAACTGGACGACAATGGGCTGCATGTCGAAACCTGGATCGAGGAAACCTTCCTCGACCTGCGCGAGGATCTTGGCGATGCCAATGCCAATGGCCAGCGGCTGCTGATCCTCTTCGAGCAACGCGGATGCATCTACTGCAACGAGATGCATGAAAATGTTTTCTCGCGCGAGGATATCGCCGCGATGCTGGACGAGGATTTCTTCGTGGTCCGGCTCAATCTGCATGGAAGCCTGGAGGTGACAGACTTCGACGGAGAGGTGATGAGCGAACGCAACATCGCCCGCCGGTGGGGCATTCTGTTCACGCCGACGCTGATGTTCATGCCCGAAGAGGTGCCCGAGGATCAGACCGCCGTGCAGGCGGCTGTCGCCTCGATGCCTGGCGCGTTCAGTGGCTGGACGACCTACAATCTGCTCACTTGGGTGCAGGAACACGGCTATGACAGCGACGAGGGTTTCCAGCGCTATCATGCGAGAAGACTTACAGAATTGGGGATCATCGAGTGATGACGGCGGGCAAGATTCCTGCGCTACAAATTCATAAATGCGAATTTAATGTTGCAAGGAATCGTCCCCACGCCCTATTGTGGACGGAAGAATACAAACGGGAGGAATGGACGTGAAACTTACAGCTCTTGCAGCTGGCGTGCTTATGGTCGCCGCTCCGGCGTTCGCGGACGAGGTTGCGCAAGCTGACGTCGTGTTCGGCGAATACGGAGAGGTTGAGGCTTCGTTGACCGGTGTGCCGGGCGATGCTGCGGCCGGACGCGAGGTCTTCATCAATCGCCGCCTTGGCAACTGCCTGGCCTGTCACGAGAACAGCGATATGGCGGACCAGCCATTCCATGGTGAAGTGGGGCCAGTGCTCGACGGTGTCGGAGATCGCTGGTCCGAAGCGGATCTGCGCGGGATCATCGTGAACTCGAAAAATGTGTTCCCTGACACGATCATGCCAGCCTTCTACGTGAGCGAAGGCTTCATCAATGTACGCGAAGATTTGGCCGGTCAGTCGATTCTGACAGCGCAGCAGGTGGAAGACGTGGTCGCCTACCTGATGACGCTTCAGGAATGACAATCGGCTTAATACGAGACACTCAGGAGGAGACGAAAATGAACCTGACGCGCAGACAAGCGCTGATCACGGCGCTCAGCGCCGCAGCTGTGGCGGGCATCCTGCCGCGCTCGGCCTCGGCCCAGTCGCTGGAAGACGCGATGGCGGCCTTCACCGGCGGCGCGGAAACGTCCGAAGGCGGGATCATCATCACCGCGCCGGAAATCGCGGAAAACGGCAACACCGTGCCGGTTGAAGTGGAAGCTGAAGGCGCAGCGCGCATCACCATCTTTGCCGCCGGCAACCCGAATCCGGGTGTCGTGACCTTCGCCTTCGGCCCGCTGGCCGCGGTGTCGCGGGCCTCGACGCGCATCCGTCTTGCTGCCACCCAGGATGTGGTGGTCGTGGCCGAGATGGCCGACGGCAGCTACCAGATGGCCGCGCAAGAAGTCAAAGTCACCATCGGCGGCTGCGGCGGCTGAGCGAGAGAAGGAGGAGTAAGACCCATGGAAGGTGTTCGCCCCCGCGTTCGAGTCGACAGTGCCACCGAGGCCGGTGCCGTTGTCGAAGTTAAAACCCTGATCAGCCACCCGATGGAATCGGGCCTTCGCCGCGATGGCGATGGCAACCTGATTCCGCGTCAGATCATCAACCGCTTCACCGCCGAATATAACGGTGAGATGGTGATCGATGTCACGCTGGAACCGGCTATCTCGACCAACCCCTATTTCGAGTTCGATGCCACCGTGCCCGAACCCGGCACGTTTACCTTCACCTGGTATGACGATGATGGGGATGTCTACACATCCACCAACGACCAGAGCTTCTGATCGCTGGCATCCAGGAAACGAGAATAATAGGGAGGACCAAGATGCCAGGAAACGCACGCAGAGCCACAATGGCCGTACTGCTGGCCGGGACCGTTATGGTGGCCCCGGCTCTCGGTGACGAAAGCGCCGAGCTGGTGATCGACGGACAGGTGTTCGTCACCCGCACAGAAGCGCCGGAGCACATGGAATATGTCCCCGAGATCATCTCGGGTTGGGTATTCCGGTCCGCGGAAACACAGGCCGTCCAGATGGACGACTTCGACAATCCGGGCATGCTCTATGTGGATGGCGGTCTTGAAGAATGGACCAATGTGGACGGGACCGCAGGCGAATCCTGCGCCTCCTGCCACGGCGACGCAGAAAGCATGGCCGGTGTCCGCACACAGATGCCGCATGTGAACGAAGACGGCGAGTTGTGGACGATGGAAGACTACATCAACAACTGCCGGACCGAGCGCATGGGCGCCGAGGCTTGGGGTTGGGAAAGCGGCAACATGCTCAACATGACCGCGATGATCTCCTACCAGTCGCGCGGCATGCCTATGAGTGTCCAGATCGACGGCGAAGCGGCGGAATATTGGGAGCAGGGCCGCGAGCTCTACTACACCCGGTTCGGTCAGCTGGATCTGTCCTGTGCCAATTGTCATGAAGACAACTACGGCAACATGCTGCGGGCTGACCACCTGTCGCAGGGGCAGCTCAACGGCTTCCCCGTCTATCGCCTGAAATGGGCGGGCCTTGGGTCCATCCATCGTCGCCTGCGTGGCTGCATCACCGATACGCGCGCCGAAACTTTCGGCCGTGGCTCGGATGAGTTGACCGCGCTGGAACTCTACGTTGCTTCGCGTGGTAACGGTCTGTCGGTCGAGGCTCCCTCGGTCCGCAACTGATATCAAGAAGACCCGCTAAGGGCCTGAAAACAAAACAAGACCCTCCGACCCTTGGTCGGGGGGATCAATACCCACATGCTTGCAAAACGGAACTGACGCATGATTTCCCGCCGCGAATTTCTCCAGGCTTCGGTTGCAGCTTCTGCCATTCTGGGGGCCTCTGGCACCGGACGGTGGGGCCGCCTGGCCGCGCAACAGCGCCTGATGACCCAGGATGACCTGCTGAACATGGAGGCCGTGGGCAATGTCACGCTGATCCATATCACCGACATCCATGCGCAGTTGAAACCGATCTATTTCCGCGAACCCCAGATCAACCTGGGCGTGGGCGAGGTGAACGGCTTGCCGCCCCATGTGACTGGCGCGGATTTCCTCGACCTCTACAATATCCAGCCCGGCAGCCCCGAAGCCTATGCGTTGACCTATGGCGATTTCGAGGCGCTGGCCGCGCAATATGGGCGTCTCGGCGGGCTCGACCGCGCCGCGACGGTGATCAATCACATCCGGTCCGAACGCCCCGGCGCGCTGCTGCTGGACGGCGGCGACACATGGCAAGGCTCGCTGACTGCGCTGCGCACCAATGGTGGCGATATGGTCCGCGCCATGAACGCGCTTGGCGTCGACGCTATGACCGCGCATTGGGAATTCACCCTTGGCATCGACCGGGTGACCGAAATCGTCGAGAGCGAGCTGAACTTCCCGTTCCTGGGCGCCAATATCTTCGATTCCATGTGGGATGAACCGGCCTATGAGCCGTACCGGATGTTCGAACAGAATGGCGTCAACATCGCCGTGATCGGGCAGGCCTTCCCCTATATGCCGATTGCGAACCCCGGCTGGATGTTCCCTGACCTGTCCTTTGGCATCCGCGAAGCACGCGTGGCCGAGATGGTCGAAGAAGTGCGCGGGGCAGGGGCCGAGGTTGTGGTCCTGCTGTCGCATAACGGCTTCGACGTGGATCGCAAACTGGCGGGGCGCGTTCCGGGCATCGACGTGATCCTGACCGGCCACACCCATGATGCGCTGCCTGAACCGGTGATCGTCGGCAATACGCTTGTCATCGCCACTGGCAGCCATGGCAAATTCGTCAGCCGTCTGGATCTCGATGTGCGCGATGGCGGGGTGCAGGGCTATGGCTATCGCCTGATCCCGATCTTCTCGGACGTGATCACCCCCGATCCCGAGATGGCCGCGCTGATCGACGCCGAACGCGCGCCCTATGAGGCGGAACTGGGCGAGGTTCTGGGCCAGACCGCCAATACGCTTTACCGGCGCGGCAATTTCAACGGCACCTGGGACGACCTGCTGTGTCAGGCGATGCTGGAAGAACGCGACGCCGATATCGCGCTGTCGCCCGGCTTCCGGTGGGGCACCAGCGTGCCCGCGGGGCAGGACATCACCAAGGAAGATCTCTTCAGCGCCACGGCGATGAGCTACCCGAATTGCTACCGCACGGAAATGACGGGCGAATTCCTGCATGTGATCATGGAGGACGTGGCCGACAACCTGTTCAACACCGATCCCTATTATCAGCAGGGCGGCGACATGGTGCGCGTCGGTGGCATGGGCTACCGCATCGACATCAGCCAGCCGCAGGGCAGCCGGATCAGCGACATGACGCTTCTGCGCACGGGCGAACTGCTCGACCCCGCCGCGACTTACACCGTCGCCGGATGGGCCAGCGTCAACGAGGGCACCGAAGGTCCGCCGATCTGGGAGGTGGCCGAGGCCTATATCCGCCGGATGGGCACCGTGGACATCCCGCCCAACCAGTCCGTGATCGTGACCGGGGGCTGACCGATATGAGCAAGACATCAATGACAGACGAAGCTGAGCGGAGGACGGACATGACCGACAGCCCCCACAAAAACGGCACCACCCGCCGGGGGTTCCTTGCAGGAACTGCCGTGGCAGGGGCGGCAGCCATCACGGGAACAGTAGCGCGCGCAGATGCGCCGGATCCGGCGATCACCGAGGTGCAGCCCTGGGCGCGCTACCTTGGTGAAGGCGTCGATGCGCGGCCCTATGGCACGCCGTCGGAACACGAGGCGCATGTGGTGCGCCGCAACGTGGAATGGCTGACCGCCGATCCGATCTCGTCGGTCAACTTCACCCCAATCCACGAGTTGGACGGGATCATCACCCCCAATGGGCTGTGCTTTGAACGCCATCATGGCGGCATCGCGGAAATCGACCCGGCCCAGTATCGGCTGATGATCAACGGTCTTGTGGACCGGGAGCTGATCTTCACCCTGGAAGACATCATGCGCTTCCCCCGTGAAAACCGCGCCTACTTCCTCGAATGCGCGGCAAATTCCGGCATGGAATGGCGCGGCGCGCAGCTCAATGGCTGCCAGTACACTCACGGCATGATCCACAATGTCATGTATACCGGCGTTCGCCTGCGGACCCTGCTGGAAGAGGCCGGTGTGCAGCCCGAGGGCGAATGGCTGCTTGCCGAAGGCGCCGATGCCTCGGCCATGACCCGCTCCATCCCGATGGAAAAGGCGCTCGACGACTGCATGGTTGCCTTCAAGATGAACGGTGAGGCGCTGCGTCCTGAACAGGGCTATCCGGTGCGTCTGGTCGTGCCCGGTTGGGAAGGCAATATGTGGGTCAAGTGGCTGCGCCGTCTGGAAGTGGGCGATCAGCCTTGGCACCACCGGGAAGAGACCTCGAAATACACCGATCTCTTCGCCGATGGCCGCGCCCGGCGCTTCACCTGGGAAATGGACGCCAAGTCGATCATCACCAGCCCCAGCCCGCAAAAGCCCATCAGCCACGGCCCCGGGCCCATGGTTCTGACCGGTCTGGCCTGGTCGGGCCGTGGCACAATCCCCCGCGTGGATGTGACCATCGACGGCGGCATCAACTGGGTTGAGGCGCGCATGGACGGCCCCAGCTGGGACAAGTCGCTGCATCGCTTCTACTACGACTTCGAATGGGACGGCTCGCCGATGATCCTGCAAAGCCGGGCCCATGACTCGACCGGCTATGTGCAGCCCACCAAGGACGAGCTGCGCGAAGTGCGGGGCGAGAACTCCATCTACCACAATAACGGCATTCAGACCTACGCCGTGGCAGCCGACGGGAGCGTTGAAAATGTCGAAATCGCTTAAGCTTCTCCTGACCGCCGCCACGCTGACGGCCCTTGGGGCGGCCGCAAGCGCACAGACCTATGGCCTGGGCCGCGAGGCTCTGCCCGAAGAGGTTGCCGCCTGGGACATCGACATTCGCCCCGACGGGCTTGGCCTGCCGGTCGGATCAGGATCGGTTCTCGAAGGGGAAGAGGTCTTCCTTCAGCTTTGCGCGTCCTGCCACGGCGACTTCGCCGAAGGTGCGGGCCGCTGGCCGCCGCTTGCGGGCGGGCAAGGCTCGCTTGCGTCGGACGACCCGTTGAAAACGATCGGCTCCTACTGGCCGTATCTGTCGACCGTGTGGGACTACGTGCACCGCGCCATGCCCTTCGGCGACGCGCAGTCACTGAGTGATGACGAGGTCTATGCGATCACGGCGTTCCTGCTCTACATGAACGACATCGTGCTGGAAGACGACTTCGTTCTGTCGAACGAAAACTTCACCGATATCGAGATGCCGAACGCCGACGGGTTCTACATGGATGACCGCGAGGAAAGCCCGCTTTGGGGCCCGCGCGAGGTCTGCATGACCGACTGCGCGGAAAGCGTGGAAATCACCATGCGCGCCAACATCCTCGACGTGACGCCCGATGACGCCGCAGCCCGTGAAGCGCGTGAATCTGGTGGCGAAGAGGCAGTGGAAGACGCCGCGACCGAGGAAGCGGCCGAAGACCCCAATGCCATCGACATGGAACTGGCAGAGGCGGGCGAGGGCCTGTTCCGGCAGTGTTCCAGCTGTCACCAGGTGGGCGACGGGGCGCAGAACCGCACCGGTCCGATCCTGACCGGGATCGTTGGCGCACCAGCCGGGCTTGTCGAAGGTTTCCGCTATTCCAACCCGATGCAGGCGGCTGCCGAAGAGGGGTTGGTTTGGACGCCGGAAGAACTCCATGCCTTCCTTGAAAACCCGCGCGCCTATATGCGCGGGACACGGATGGCCTTCCGCGGGGTGGCGGATGAGGCGGATCGTGCCGCCATCATCGAATACCTCCGGTCGGTGGAGTAAACGGATGTTGCGCAGGATCCTCCTTCCGATCCTCGCAACCCTCGCCGGGGCCCCAGTGGCCCTGGCGCAAGAGGGCGACGCAGAACGGGGCGCAGTCCTGTTCCGGCAATGCAATTCCTGCCATGTGGCAGAGCCTGACGGCCCATCCCGCACCGGCCCCAATCTTTATGGGGTTGTCGGACGCGCGGCTGGCACGCTGGAGGGTGTCCGCTATTCCCCGGCGATTCGCGAGGCGGGCGAGGGCGGGCTGATCTGGACCGTGGAAACCCTGGACGGGTTCCTGCAGGATCCGCGCGGCTACATTCCCGGATCCCGCATGAGCTTTCGGGGCCTGCCGGACCTTCAGGACCGCATGGATGTGATCGCCTATCTGACCGGCGACGCACCTGTGGTACACTCCTCGGACCTGGGGCGCCTGTCGCCCGAAATCTTTACGATCGAAGGCGATGTGGAATACGGGGAATACCTGTCGTCCGAATGCGTGGCCTGTCACAGCGCCAGCGGCAGCGACGAGGGCATTCCGGTGATCACCGGGATTGACCCCGAAGCGTTCATCCTCGCCTTGCATGATTATCGCGACGGCCACCGGGAACATCAGGTGATGACCACGGTGACCGCCAGACTGACCGACGAGGAAATTGCCTCGTTGGCGGCCTATTTCGCCATGTTGGAGGAATAAGGCCATCGCCCGCTTGGAGGAGGGGGCGGAAACAAAGTGGAGTTGGGAGGCTTCGACATGATGATGAACAGACGCTCTTTTTTGGGAACAACGGCCGCATTGGCCGGGACATTGGCCGCTCCGGCCGTCCTCGGACAAGCACGACCTCGCGCAGTTGTCATCGGTGGCGGGGCAGGTGGGGCAACCGCCGCGCGCTATATCGCCAATGACAGCGACGGCATGATCGACGTCACGTTGATCGAGCCCACCCGCCACTACTACACCTGCTTCTTCTCGAACCTTTATCTGGGCGGCTTCCGCACCATTGAATCGCTTGGCCACAGCTACGGCACGCTGGCCGCGGATTATGGCATCAATGTCGTCCATGACTGGGCCACCGGCATCGACCGGGATGCGCGGACCGTGGCGCTGGCGGGTGGCGGATCGGTGCCCTATGACCGGCTGATCGTCAGCCCCGGCATCGACTTCAAGGAGGGCGCTGTGCCCGGCTGGTCCACCGCCGCGCAGAACCGGATGCCGCATGCCTACAAGGCCGGGTCGCAGACCGAACTGCTGCGCGCGCAGCTGGAAAACATGCGCGAGGGCGGCACCTTCGCCATGGTCGCGCCGCCCAACCCCTATCGCTGTCCGCCGGGGCCCTATGAGCGGGTTTCGATGGTCGCTCATTATCTCAGCCAGAACAACCCGACGGCGCGGATCCTGATCCTCGACCCGAAGGAAAGCTTCTCGAAACAGGCGCTGTTCGAAGACGGGTGGGCCCGCCACTATCCGGGCATGATCGAACGCATCGGTCCCGATTTCGGTGGCGGCAACGTGGAAGTGCGCCCCGACAGCATGGAAGTGGTCGTCGACGGGCAGGTCGAGGCGGTCGATGTCTGCAACGTCATCCCGGCGATGCAGGCGGGCAGCATCCTGCAGGACGCGGCCCTGACCGAAAGCGATTGGGCCACGGTGATGCCCGCAACCATGCAGTCGGTGATGGATGAGAACATCCATGTCCTGGGCGACTCCGCGCGCCAGGGGGCGATGCCGAAATCGGGCTTTGCCGCCAACAGCCAGGCCAAGGTGGCCGCGATGGCCGTGCGCCATGCGCTGACCGACAGCCGCCTGTTCCCGGCGCGCTTCTCGAACACCTGCTGGTCGCTCATCACCACCGATGACGGCATCAAGGTCGGGGCGACCTACCAGGCGGGCGAGGACCGGATCGAGGCGGTCGATACCTTCGTCAGCCAGCTTGGCGAAAGCGACGAGGTGCGCGCGGAAACCTACCGCGAGTCGCTTGGCTGGTATGACTCCATCACCTCCGACATGTTCGGCTGATATACCCATTCGGCCTCGCGGCGGGGTGCTGCGGGGCCACTTCATGAACCACGAAAGGATCAGACGATGAAACAGTTTGCACTTGCAGCCGCCCTGGCAGCGGCCACCGCGACCGGCGCAATGGCGCAGCAGGCCGTGACCTATCCTTTCGACGGCAGTTTCGAGGACGCGGCCTTTGGTGTGGAAAGCGCCATCGTGGGCCGGGGTCTGGTGATCGACTACACGAGCCATGTGGGCGAGATGCTGGAACGCACCCGCGAGGACACCGGCAGCGATGTGGTGCTGTTCGACGAGGCGGATATCTACCTGTTCTGTTCGGCCGTCGTGTCGCGTCAGGTGATGGAGGCCGACCCGATGAACATCGCTAATTGCCCCTATGGCATCTTCATTGCCAACATGGATGGCGAGGTGACAATCGGCTATCGGGTGATGCCCGAGGAGTCGATGGCCCCGGTGATGGCCCTGCTGGATGAACTGGCGCGCGAGGCAGCCGGTCAATGACATCCGACCGTTACGACACGATCTTCAGGGCGCAGCTTGACGCCCTGAAGGACGACGGGAACTACCGTATCTTCGCGGAACTGGAACGCCGCTGCGGGGATTTTCCACTGGCGAAGAACCACGGCGCGGGGGCCGATGAGGTCACCGTGTGGTGCGGCAATGACTATCTGGGCATGGGCCAGCACCCGCGCGTGTTGCAAGCGATGCACGAGACCGTTGACGCTTGCGGCGCAGGGGCAGGGGGGACGCGCAATATCTCGGGCACCACCCACGCCCATGTGATGCTGGAACGCGAACTGGCCGACCTGCATGGCAAGGAGGCGGCGCTTCTGTTCACGTCGGGCTACGTGTCGAATTGGGCGTCGCTCGGCACGCTCGGATCGCGGCTGCCGGGTTGCACGATCCTGTCAGACAGCCTCAATCATGCCTCTATGATCGAAGGCATCCGCCACGCCCGCTGCGACCGTCAGATCTGGCGGCACAATGATGTAGAAGATCTGGACCGCCGCCTGTCGGCGCTGGACCCCGATGCGCCCAAGATCGTGGCTTTCGAGAGCGTCTATTCCATGGATGGCGACATCGCGCCGATCGCGGAGATCCTCGATGTGGCCGAGAAACACAACGCCATGACCTATCTGGACGAAGTCCATGCGGTTGGCCTTTATGGCCCTCGCGGCGGCGGCATTGCCGAGCGCGAAGGTCTGATGGACCGGGTCACGCTGATCGAAGGCACGCTCGGCAAGGCCTTCGGTGTGGTGGGCGGCTATGTCACCGGGTCGGCCCCGCTGGTCGATTTCATCCGCAGCTTTGCCAGCGGCTTCATCTTCACCACCGCCCTGCCGCCCGCGATTGCCGCGGCGGCGACGGAATCGATCAAGGTTCTGAAAGGATTCGAGGGCGTGCGGTTGCGGGCGGCGCAGCAACGGCAGGTGGCGCGGCTCAGGGCGCGTCTGGATGCCATGGGCATCCCGCACCAGCCCAACCCGAGCCATATCGTTCCGGTCATGGTCAAGGATCCGGTCAAGTGCAAATGGCTATCCGATATCCTGCTGGACCGGTATGGGATCTATGTGCAGCCGATCAACTACCCGACCGTGGCCAAGGGCGAGGAGCGGCTACGCTTCACCCCTTCGCCGCTGCATTCGGACGCGGAGGTCGACCGGCTGGCGGATGCGCTGCACGATCTTTGGAGCCAATGCGCCCTGGCGCGGGTCGTGGCGTGATCGGATAGGGGAGGATCGCCGCGCGGCGCGCGTCGATCCGCGGGGGATCCTCCCCCGCACCCCCTGAGGTATTTTCACCAAGATGAAAGGGTTGCGGCCCTGATGGAACAGGAGAACGGTCAATGAGCGGGATCACGCGGCGGATGCTGATGGCGGGGGCGGCGGGCCTTGGAGCGGCGATGGCGATGCCGCGTTGGCTGCATGCGTCTGTGCAGATTGGGGATTGGCAGCTCGACACGCTGAGCGATGGCAATCTGATGCTGCCTGCGGATTTCATCCTTGGACCGATGCCGGCCGATGAGGTTGCACCGATCCTTGCGCGCAACGGGATCGTGGCGGGTGAGCCGCTGACACCGCCCTGCAACGTGACCTTGCTGCGCGGGCAGGGGCGGGTGGTTCTGTTTGATGCAGGGTCCGGATTGGCCTTTCAGCCTTCGGTGGGGGAATTGCCGGACGCGCTTTTTGCGCTCGGGGTCGATCCCGCGGATGTCACGGATGTGGTGTTCACCCATGCCCATCCCGATCACCTCTGGGGCGCGCTGGATGATTTCGACGAGGCGATGTTCTACAATGCCCGCCACTACATGGGTGCGGGCGAACTGGCCTATTGGCGCGATCCCGACACGGTGAACAGCATCGGAGAGGCCCGCCAGGCCTTTGCCATCGGGGCCGCGCGGCGGTTGGAGATGCTGGGGGACATGGTTGAAAGCTTCGATGACGGCAACGAGGTCTTGCCCGGTGTCACCGCCGTGCTGACCCCTGGACATACGCCGGGGCACATGTCCTTTACCGTGGGCAATGCAATGATCCTTGGGGACGCTGTCGGCAACCATCACGTGGGGTTCGAGGCACCGGGGCTGCTGTCGGGGTCGGATCAGGATCAGGCCATGGCGGCCGAAACCCGCCTGACGCTGCTGGATCGGATCGTGGCCGATGACATGACGGTTGTGGGCTTCCACCTGCCCGGCGGTGGCATCGGCAGGGCAGAGCGTATGGACGGGGCCTATCGCTTCGTGCAGGACGTCTGACGCGGCCATTGACCCCGCCCGCGCTGTCTGAGATGCGGGGGGCATGACCACGCCCTCTGTTTCTGCCCGCATCGTCTTTGACCTCGACGGCACGCTGATCGACAGCGCGCCCGATATTCACGCCATTGCCAATGAGGTGCTGGAGCTGGAAGGGGGCGCGCCGATCACGCTGGAGGAGACCCGTCGTTTCGTTGGCAACGGCGCTGCGGTCTTCGTGGCGCGGATGCGCGGCGCGCGCGGGCTGCCGGACGCCGCGCAGGAGCGGATGCATGACGCCTTTGTCGCGCGCTATGACAGGGCCGTGGGGCGCACCCATCCCTATCCGGGCGTGGCAGCGGCGCTGTCAGATTTGCAGGCGGCAGGCCACCGGTTGGGGATCTGCACCAACAAGCCGATCAAGCCCGCGCTTGCGGTTCTGGCGCATCTGGGCCTGGATCGGTTCTTCGGGGCTGTCATCGGCGGCGACAGCCTGATCGTCAAGAAACCCGACCCCGCCCCGTTGGAGGCTGCATTCGAAGCGCTTGGGCAAGGGCCGATGGTCTATGTGGGCGACAGCGAGGTGGATGCCGAGACCGCCGAGCGGCTCGGCGTGCCCTTCCTGCTGTTCACCGAAGGCTATCGCAAGACGCCCGTGAACAAGCTGCCCCATGCGGCCGCCTTTGATGACTTTGTGCATCTGGGCGGCTTGGTGGACAATCTGCTGAAACGCTAGTCCTCAGCCCTCAGGCCCCATGTCCTTCAGCGCGGCCAGAAGCTGCGCGACCTCGCCCTCGGTATTGTAATGGCACAGGGACACGCGGATGCAGTCGGTCAGGCCCAGAGGGGTCAGCACATTGCCACTATAGTGATCGGCCTTGCGGGTATGGGTGCGGATGCCCTGCTGATTGAGCGCCTCGACCACATCCTCCGAAGCATGGCCTGCGACCACGATCGACACCAGCCCCTCGCGCGCCGGGTTGTCTTGCCCGGCCAGAATGGTGATGTGGTCCATATCCCTTAGGCCGGGCAGATTGCCGGTGCCGTTGATCATCGCGTTTGTCAGATGGGTTTCGTAGTCGTGAATGGCGCGGCCCGCCGCTTCGATCCGGTCACGCCGGTCTGTGGCGTCCGACACCTCGCCGCCCAACCAGTCGAAATAGTCGATCACGTCCGACATGGTGGCATAGCTGCCCGCATCGCGGGTGCCGAATTCCCACCCCGTTGCGGGGGCGTCGATCAGCATGTCATGGGGCATCTTGCCGAACCGGTCCGAAATCCAGGCGATGCCATAGCCGTGGCGGGAAAACACCTTGTAGGGGGAGATCGCGTAGCCATCGACGTTATAGGCGTTCAGGTCGAGCTGTCCATGGGCGGCGTGCTGGATGCCATCGACGATGATCAGGCAATCGGGCGACACGGCGCGGATCGCAGCAGAGATCCCCGCCACATCCATCGCCATGCCGGTGACCGGAGAGCCGTGCAGGATCGTGGCAACCGCCACATCTGGCGTCATATGGGCGGCATAGTCCTCGGGCGTGGTGCGGCCCGTTGCGTTGTCATGGGGGACGTTCACATATGTCAGCCCGGCAATTTCAGCCCAACGGCGCGCAGCACTGCGACTGGCGGGATGTTCTATGGATGACCCGATGACCTTGGCCCCTTTCGGCGCATTCACGCAGGCCGTGCGGATCAGGCGGAACAGCAGTTCCGTCCCGCTTTCGCCCGCAAAGAACTGCCCCCCCGGCGCGTTCATGAACACCGCCAGGTCGGCTTTGGCCTTGTCGATGATCGCCTGCAAACCCTGTCCGGCGGGGTTGATCCGGCCGGGATTGTCGGGAAGGGCGGCGAACTTGGCCGAGGTCTGCACCACCGAGTTGAGGGTCAGCGCGCCGCCTGCATTCTCAAAAAAGATGCGCGGGCCCTGAAACGGACAGCTGTCCACATGGGCAAAGCGCGCGCGGATCGCGTCGAGAAGGGCGGGGGTGTCCTGGATCATGTTATCTGTCCTGTCATGGCGCAAGTGACGGTCGACTTTTGTGCGCCGCGCGATACCGGGGTAGGCGCGGCGAGAAACCGTTTCGGCAATGGAAGACCGGTTTGAAGGTGTGGTGTCAAGCGTAAGCCGTAGTGACAGCAGAAGGGCTGGCCGCGTCAGGCGGGCAGTCTATGCGTGTGGATTTGAACAGTCTGTTCCTTGATCGGCGTCAATGGAGATATGGCCTTGAACCGGGCCTCATTGTTTCTGATGTCGAAATGATAAAGGGGGTTGGGGGGTATTATTGAAGAAGCGGAAGCATTGCGATCGTTTTCCAATTGAACGCCGAGTACGGGAAGGGCCTTTTGTATACGAAAGAGCTGCAGGAAATATTTCTGGTATGACTTCGGTCCAAAAGCAACCATTGCGGCAATCGTAGTCGCAGAGATACTTTCTTTGAACGAAATAACGAATTTGTCAGCGGGGACGCCGCAATGCCTGCCCTGAATACAGGCGGCATTCGGATATCGTGGTTTTGCTGAGATTAAAGACAGCTGCAAGACCCAAGCGCGTATGCCGAAAGAGAAAGAAATGATACGAGCTTTTCTCATCATCATCTTTTTGACCAGCGGCAGCGCCGCATTGCGCCATGCATTGGACAATGACGCTGTGGCTGAGGGAATTGTTGCAAACCAGAACCTGCAAATTGCGCGCGCGGAACCGGAAGTGGAACCGGCAAGAGTGACCGTTATCGTCGCATCGCGGGCCATTCAATCGGGCTATCAACTCTCTGCGTCTGATCTCGGATGGGCGCGTATGCCCGTTGAGTCCGTGTCGCCAGATTTCATCCTCGATCGCGATGCATCCGTTTCGGTCGATGAATTGATTGGCCGGGTCGTCGAACGCGACATCGCAGAGGGCGACCCGATCCTGCTGCAGGATTTGCGCGACATGTCCGAACGCAGCCTGTCTGGAAGTTTGCTGCCGGGGATGCGGGCCTTTTCCGTCCTGATCGACCAGGAGGCCATGGCCGGGGGGCTGATCATGCCCGGTGATCGGGTCGATGTGGTCTATACGTTTTATCCCCCGGAATCCGAGTCCGCTGCGAGCATGATCATTGCCGCCAATGTCCGGGTTCTCGCGTTGGACGACATGACCGAGTTCGGACAGCAGGACGAGCTTTCGCAGGACGATCCGCCGAATGAAAGAAACGCGACGCTTGAACTGTCGCCCGACCAGATCGGCCGTGTTTCGGCCGCAGAAGATGACGGGCGGCTGCGACTTGCACTGAGGTCCGCCGATGAAATCGCGGGACCGGCGCCAGTGAACAGCCCGATCATTCGCGTCAACCGGGGGGGCGTAGTCAGCTTCGAAATGCGATGAACAAACAGCTCAATCCATCAGATTTTCCGGAAACGATCAGGTCAGCCACGGCCTCCGAAAACGCGCTTCTGCCCGCGCTTCGGATCGGGGCATTTGCAAGTTCCGAACAGGCAATCCGGGAACTTAGCCGCGCCAAGGGTGACATTTCGCTCAACCGGACAAGATGGAAGATCCGCACTGGCGATCTCGACACCGCAATCCATGCCTTCAAGGAGGAGAAATCCCCCGATCTTCTGATCGTCGAAAGCGGCGATGATCCGGCGGCCTTGCTGCGCAAGCTTGAAACGCTCAGCGTCCATTGCGAAGCGGGAACGCGGGTCATTCTCCTTGGTGCGCGATCCACCTATTCGGCGGATTTCTATCGGAGCGTTGTGAAGATCGGTGTCAGCGATCTGCTGGTGTCGCCGCTCAGATCCAGGCAGGTCATCGAGACGATCAAGGAAATCTACGCGGACTGGTCCGATGTCCGGCTTGGGAAGATAACCGCGTTCATCGGATCTCGCGGGGCAGGGTCATCCATGATCGCGCAGAACGTCGCGGCCACCATGTCGCGCGCAATGTCCACGGATGTGCTGTTGGTGGATCTCGATCCTCAGTTCGGGACTGTCGGCCTGAACTTCAACGCCAAAAGCACCTATTCCCTGACCGATATCCTCAGGCGGGGAAGCAAGCTGGATGACATCCTGATCGAGCGGATTTCCACCGTGATGCATGATCGGCTGCGTTTGCTGACCGTGGATGCGCGCATGGACAATCGAAGCGAGCTGCCAATCAACGCCATCCGCGCCATCCTGAATCTTCCGAATGCGCTGCGCCAGCACGTGGTGCTGGATCTTCCGCCGATCTGGTCCCGCAGGATGCGGACCATCATTCAGCGGGTCGATACCGTGGTCATCACCGCCGAACCAACCCTGCGCGGCTTTCGCGATGCGGGGCATCTGGTGCACGCGGTTCGCGCGGCAAGGCCCGACAAGGAGGCGCCCACCCTTGTGATCAACAAGCTGCGCGGCGGCAGGGAGAAACATATCAAGACCTCCGAGTTTCAGGACTTCCTGCGCCTGAACACGGTGGTGGACGTGCCCTACAACCACAAGCTGGTTCGAAAGTCCCAGGCTGTTGGGCGGTCTGTCTTCGAATGCGATGAAGGTGCCCAGATTTCCCGCAGCCTTCTCAAGATTGCAAAGGCGGTAAACGGCGAGTTGAACATCGGCGACGATCGCAGCATCTGGGATAAAATGGCGTCCAGGCTATGGAAATGGTGGTAGCGGGGGCAGGCGGATTCTGGAGGTCGGAACGGGGCGCCAGTGCTGTCGAGTTTGCGCTGATTGCGCCGCTGCTGATCCTGATGCTGCTTTCGGCGGCGGATCTGGCCCTCGCGGTCAATCAGCGCATGGTGATGCAGCATATCCTGCGGGTGGGGGCGCAAACGGCCATGGCCGGTGGCAGCCTGTCAGAAGTCGGGCGCGCCCTTGAGACGGCGGAAGACACGCTCGCCACGGGTAGAATGTCGGATCTTTCGGTGAGCGACCCGGTGATCGACTGGCGTTGCGGTACAAGATCGGTCGACCGAAGGGCGTCCTGCGGACGAGGGCGCGAACCTTCTGCCGTGTTCGTTTTCGCGGCGGGCCTTCCTTTCCGAAGCATCGTGCTCGGGGATCGTCTCGGCATGGATATCGAGGTGGCGCTGGAACTTGAGGTGCCCCTGTCATGGAGCGCGGACAATGATTGATGATCCATGCGCCAGGGCGCGCGGCCCGCGCAAACCGCTTTGCGCAATTCGGGCGTTCAGCTGGTCCGAGAAGGCCGCGGTGTCAGTGGAGTTTGCGCTGGTCGCCCTGCTTGCCATTCCGCTTTTCTTCGGGATTTTCGAGATGGGAAGGGCGTTTTATAACAAGACCACGCTTGACTACCTGGCCGATGAGATCGCGCGGGCGGCGGCGATCCAGCTGGACAGCGTGGCCATCGACACGGCTTTCATGGACGCGGCCATGGAAGAGGCGCTGAATGCTGTCGCCATCTTCATTGATCGCAACACATTGGACCGGCGATTGGTCAGCAACAACGGGGAAACAACGATTGTCCTGAGCTACCCGCACCAATTGCGTGTTCCGATGATCCTTGATGAAACGATTACCCTGACCGCCACGCGGATTCTGCGATGATGCAGTGCGGCGATCCCACGAGTCCCGAAAGACCCCGTCCCAGAACCGGCAATACGGACTGCCGGCAAACGCGGTTCGTGCAGGATGAACGCGGGTCGATGACCACGATGTTCGCCCTTGTGATGCCCTTCCTGATCGGTGGCATTGCCTTCGGGGTGGAGGTGTCGACATGGCTGATGCTGGAGCGGCAAACGCAGAACGCCGCCGATATGGCCGCGTTTTCCGCTGCGGTGAACCTGTCGCTGATGGATGATGAAGAGGATGCGGTCGACCGGGCCGAGCAGGTCGCATTCGGCAGCGGCTTGTCCCGCGACACCGCCATTGTCGACGTCGAATTCATCAGCCAAACCGGGGTCGCGGTCGAGATTTCGGTTCAGTACCCGCGCTATTTCACCCGGCTCTTTACCGACAGCGATGTCACGATCCGGGCGCGGGCCGTCGCGGATATCGTTATCGGAGACGCTGCCGCCGCGTGCCTGCTTGTGCTCGATAGCCGGGATGACAGCACCTTGGAACTGGACGGAGGGTCGGTGATCGACATGCCCGATTGCGCGATCGAAGTGCATTCCCGTGATGATGACGGGCTGGATATTTCCGGCAGCGCCGAAATCAGCGCCGCCTGCCTTTCCGTCCGGGCGGATCAGGTGGACGACCGAGACGCCGAACGCGTTTCCGACCTTGGCTGCGGGTCCATCGTGACGGATGCACCGCTGAATGGCGATCTTCCCGAGCGGCTACAGCAGATCGTCGAGCGCGAAGAGGACAGCCTGCGCGACTTTGTCGACGAGGTTCCCAGATATCGTGGCGACCGGACAATTCGGGGCGGGGTGCTGACGCCGGAAGACGCCGGGCATCCTAGCGGGATTCCCATGATGCGGTTTGATCGTGACGTGACCTTGAGCGATGAAATCACCCTGATGCCGGGGATCTACATCGTTGATGATGCAGAGCTGCGCACCCGGAACAATACAGTTCTGAATGGTCAGGCGGGGGTCATGTTCTACCTTGTCGATGGTGGCGAGCTCGATTTTCACAGTGGCACCGACGCCAGCTTGCGGGGATTGACCGGTTTCGAAGGATCCATCTTTCAGGATGTCGTGATGCTGAATGACGGTGATGACGAAGAATACACGTTCGAGGCCGGCGAATGGACGGGGATTATCCTGTTGCCCGAGGCGGATATTGAAATCGGGGGTGGGCGGTCCATTGACGGCTGCTTTTTGTTCGCGGCGCAGCGTTTCCAGATGCAGGGAAATTCGCGCATCGATGTCCTGTGCGAGGACTCGGCCTTCGATCCCAGTCTCTATGCGGGCACCGGGGGCGGTCCGGGGTCGGGCGGAACCAACAGCGTGATCTTCCTGGTGGAATGAGCCGAACCTACTGAAGGTCGAGAATGTCGATTGCCGCGGGCGCCAGGATCACGATGAACAGGACAGGAATGAGAAACAGGATCAGCGGCACCCGCAGCCGGGAGGGCAGGGTAGCTGCCTTCTTTTCGGCCGCTGCAATGCGCATGCGACGGCTTTCTTCGGACAGGTTGCGCAGGGTGGAACTCAGCGGCATCCCGTAGAATTGCGCCTGAGAGATTGCGCGCGTGGCCTCGCGCACGGCGGGAATGTTGATCCGGCGTCCCATGTTTTCAAGCGCATCGCGGCGGTTCTGAAGGAAGGCCAGCTCGGCCACCGTCAAGGTGAATTCCTGCGCCAGCTCTGGCGCGCTGGTGGAAATGTCCCGCGCGACCTTCGAGAGCGCGGCCTCAAGCCCAAGACCGGCATCGACGCAGAGATAAATCAGATCGAGCGCATCGGGCCAGTCGCGTCGGATCTTTTCCTGGTAACGAAGCCTGAGGTTCTTCAAGGCCAGATCAGGGGCCCAGATCGCGGCCACCCCGCACAGCAGGCTTGCCAGGATGATGGCCACCGGCGGGCGCTGTGCCATGATCGTCGCATTAAGAAAGCCCCATGCCAGCAGCATGGCCACGAACGGTATCGTCACCTTGGCGATAACGAAGATCGACGCGGCACGCGGGGATCTGAGCCCCGCATTGTGAAGGTCCTTTTTCAGACTCGCGAACGAACTGGCCGCATAGCGGGTCAGCCGTCTGTTCAGGCGGGTTTTCAGGGACGGTGTCGTCTGGCGGGACTCCGTCGCCGCCGCGGGCCCCGTTCCGTTCCGATCTGGCAAGGGCAGCGTCCCCGCAAGATCCTTAATGCGCGCATGAAGCGCGTTCGCAAACAGGGCGGGCCAGAAGATGATCAGAATGGCCGAAACATAAGCGACGAGCACGAGCGCGATCAGAACCAGATCGGAGAAGAACAGCTCTTGCAGAGTTGCATAATCAGGCATCGAATTTCACCATTTCCTTCATGATGAAGAACCCAAGGCCCATGTAGATGGCAGCCCCCGAGATGATCAGCTTGCCCGACACGGTGGTGTAGAACACGCTCAGGTAGTCCGGGTTCAGGAACAGCAGCGCCGCGATGACAATGAAGGGCAGGGCACCGATGATCAGCGCCGAAGAGCGTGCATCCGCTGTCATGCTGATAATCTTTTCCTTCAGGATCCGGCGCTGGCGCAGCGTGTCGCTGAGCGTGTTCAGCGTGTCTGCAAGGGACGAACCGGTCACGCTTTGAAGGTTCACGATGGTCACGAAATACTTGATCTCCTGCAACGGCATCCGCTCTGCGAACCGGGTCATGACTTCCGGAACCGAAAGGCCGATTTCCCGTTCCATCTCGATCCGGCGAAACTCGGCGGCAATGGCGGGCGAGGCTTCCTCCGCAATCAGGCGAAATGTGTCCGTCAAGGTCAGGCCCGAACGCAGACTGCGCACCATGGTGTCGATCGCTGCGGGAAACTCAGAGGCAATGAGCGCCCGACGCCGGGACAGAAGCTGCCCGCGATAGAGCCACGCGCCACCCAGTCCGAACGCCCCCCCAATCATCAAAGAGCCAATCCAGGAGCCGCCCACGAACAGCATCGTAAGGGTGACAAGGGGAAAGACGACGAGTCCCAGGCCCAGATATCGCCGAAAGGCCGGATCCTTCAGCGCAGACATCCGCAGCATACGGTCGCGATATCTGGATTGCGGTCCGCGCAGGCGACCGGCAGCGTCCGACATCTGGGTTGCTTTGCTGGCTTCGGCACCGGCTGGCTGGACACCGAGTGTGGCAAGCCGCCGGCGATATTTCCGCGCGGGGTTGATCCGTTCATGCAGGATGAACAGGGCCAGTGCACAGATCGCGATCACCCCGGTGATATAGGCCAGATCGGGCCGCAGCGCCGCCAGTATGCTGTTAAGACCCTGTTCAACCGGCATGGGCCAGGTCCTCATGCACTTGCAGCCCGTCCCGGGCGAGGGCGCGCATCAGATTTCGGGTCTCGCCGTATTGTTCGCTGCGCCGGAGGATTTCCCCGACCGGATACGCAGTTGCCCGATGCTGACCGACGATCTTGTCCCCGACCTGTTCGCCATCGGTCTTGAACACGATCAGATTGCGCAAGCGCTGTTCCTGCGGCCCTTCGTCGAGCACTTCGGTCACATGGGTGATGCGGCGGCTGCCATCGCGATGGCGCTCCACGTGAATGATGACGTCAATCGACCGCTGGAACATCTCCTGAATGATGTCAGGCCCAAGCGAGCTAAACCCCATGGTCACAAGCGCGGTCATTCTGGACACGGCATCTTCGGGGGAATTTGCGTGCAATGTGCTCATGGAGCCGTCATGCCCGGTATTCATGGCCTGAAGCAGGTCGAATGCTTCCGGGCCCCGCACTTCGCCAACGATGATGCGATCGGGCCGCATGCGCAGGCAGTTCCTGACCAGATCCCGCATAGGGATCTGGCCCTTGCCCTCGACATTCGGTGGACGGGTTTCCAGACGCACCACATGCGGCTGTTGCAAGCGCAGTTCGGCGGTATCCTCGCAGGTGACGATGCGCTCGTGTGCCTCTATATATCCGGTCAGGGCATTCAGCATTGTGGTTTTGCCTGACCCTGTTCCGCCAATGATCAGGATGTTGCAGCGGCATCGGGCAAGGATCCGCAGCAATTCGGCCCCGCCCGCGGAAATGACGCCGCGACTGACCATCTGATCGACCGTCAGAACATCCTGTCGAAACAGCCGGATGGTCAGGGAGGGCCCGTTGATGCTGACGGGGGGAATGATCACGTTCACGCGCGACCCATCCTTCAGGCGGGCATCGCAGATCGGGCTGGCCTCATCGACGCGGCGGCCCACGAGGCTGACCATGCTCTGGCAGACGTTCAGCAACTGGTTGGTATCCCGGAACCGGACATCGGTCTTGCGCAGCACACCGTCGATCTCGACATAGATCGGCTCGGTGCCGTTCACCATGATCTCGGTGATGTTGCCCTGGGTCAGAAACCGTTCCAGCGGCCCGAAGCCGAGCATGTCATCGCTGATTTCGTTCAGCAGCCGCTCTTCCTCTGCGGCGGATACTTTCAGTTTGTCGCTGATGATGATCTCGTCCAGGGCTGCGGCAATCAAGGCGCGCCCTTGCGTGATCCCTCCGCGCAGCAACCGCGCGGCGTCGAGTTCTTCGATCAGCCGGGAAAACACCAGGCGGCGCAGATCGCGATAGGCGTCTTCCTGTTCGATGCTTGCATTGTCTTCCGAGCTTGAGTCGAGGATCTCAAATCCGCTGGTTGACGGTGAGTTTTCTTGAAACGCCCCACTGGGCATTCCAAATCCGGCAGTTGACGCGATGGAATTCTTTTTGCCGAACATTCCTATGGGCCCTTTGATAATTAACAGATACCGTCTGATCCGGATGCCCCAATCGGTTTACGAGGCCACGCCAAAACTGGGTGGCCTCGCAGATTTTATCAACTTCACGAAAGCCCGTAAGGCGGACTGCAGGATTATTGCAGGGCGGTGCTGATGGTTGTGAAAGCGGCAGTCAGATCCGTTCCCACAGTGCCCAGGATGCCGACAATGGCAACGGCAATCAAAGACCCGATCAGGCCATATTCAATTGCAGTTGCTCCATCTTCGGAATTCATGAAAGTAGTCAGTTTGTTCATCTTTTTACCCCCTAGTGGTAGTTAAATCCCCCAACGCCAATAAGATTGCATGGTGGTGCGATCCGAAGAAGTGTACTTGTGTATAATATTTGGATCGTTTGATAATTTGAATATCGTTTGGCGAAATTTATAATACTTTTGTATATGTCCGCCGCCAAATGGGTTTCTGGCCTCGAAACAGTAGTAAACAACTGTTTCCGACACTGAAAGTTACCAAGTGAATTTGCGGCGAATCCGAATCGAATTGGGAGAACAGAGCATTGCGCAGCGGCTCACTGTCCGGGTCAGTCCGGCTGTGTGGGCAGGGCAGCTGTCGACACCCCTTGCAAGAGGATTGCTGTTTGCCCGAGTCTTTCAGATAGTGGTCATCGGTGGCTTGTGGGATCCTGCAATTCAGTGCGACGGACGGTCATGACAAGATGGATCTGAACACCGCCTCGGACCCGACCTGCCTCGCAGCGTGCACTCACAGGCCCGAATGCCACTAACCCGCTTGCATCATTGTCGACCCGACCGACAGACAAACGACCAGTGCGCCGCATCAGGGCGATCATGATGAGAAGAAGGTCCGTTTGAGAATATGGCGGAGAGACAGGGATTCGAACCCTGGAGACGGTCTCCCGCCTACACACTTTCCAGGCGTGCGCCTTCGACCACTCGGCCACCTCTCCGTGCGGGGCGGGATAGCGCAAGGAGCGGGCCGGGTGCAAGAGGGCTTGGGGCCTTCCGTGCAAAAAAGTTGCGGCGTGGCCAATGGCACGCTCAGCCGATCGGCAAATGGCCAAGGTGAGAGGCGCAGCCGGTCAGGGCCGCATAGTCATCCTGGACCACGGCCACGCCGAACTGTCCCATGAAGTCCGTGAACCGCCCCTTGCCGCGGAAGGCTTCGGCAAAGCCGAGCGGTGCGAGCCAGGGCGTGATCGCGCGGGCCATGCCGCCGATCAGGTAGATGCCGCCGAAGGGCAGGTGGATCAGCGCAAGATCACCCATCACGGTGCCCATCAGTTCAATGAACAGTCGCGCGGTTTCGGTGGCCTTTGGGTCGCCCTGCGACAGGCGCGAGATGATCTCGACCCCTTCCAGATCCTCGCCGTGCAGATGCCGGTGCACGCGGACGAAGCCGCCGCCCGACAGCGCGTCCTCGACGGCGGCGAAGCCGTGGCGCGGTTCCATCGCCTCTGCCAGCGCGGCAAGGGCAGCGGTGTGGCGCGGCATGGTGATATGGCCGCATTCCGAGGGCGGCACGAAGCGCCCGCCTGCCGTGTCATAGACCGGGGCGGCGTTGAACCCGGTGCCGAGCCCCACCACAAGCTTGGCCGCATGACGCATGGCATCGGGTTGCGGCAAGAGGCGGTTGAGATCCTCTTCCTCCAGATGGCCAAGCGCATGGCCCTGCGCCTGCAGGTCATTCAGAACCGCCAGCTTGCGGGCGCCGGTGACGGCCCCAAGCCCTTCGCGGTCCACCCGCCAGTCCAGGTTTGTCATCTGCCCCACGCCGTCGCGCACCGGCCCGGCAATGGCCACGCAGGCCCCGGTCAGGGCGCCGGGCTGCATCTCGTCTATATAGCGGGTCAGGTGGGCGTCCAGCCCCGACGCGCCGGCGTTCGAATACCGCCGCACCGTGTCGCGTTGCACCTCGAAGCCACGGGCCAGTGCCACGCGGGTATTGGTGCCACCGATATCGGCCACGAGCGAGATGTCACGGTGCATGAGCAGGATTCCCTTTGGTTAGCGCAAACGGTGCGCGAGGGCGTGATAGGACGCTTTGGGCGTTCTCTTCAAGCTTTCGAAGTCCACATGGACCAGTCCGAAGCGTTTTTCATAGCCTAGCGCCCATTCGTAATTGTCCATCAGCGACCAGATGAAATAGCCGCGCAGATCGACCCCCTCGGCCATGGCGCGGCGGCAGGCGTCCAGATGGGCGTCGATATAGGCCAGCCGTTCAGGATCGCTCACCGCGCCGCCGATCAGCACATCCGCATTGGCCATGCCGTTTTCGGTGACATAGATCGGCAGGTCGGGGATCAGATCGGCGGTGCGTTTGAGGAAGTGGTAGAGCCCGTCGGGGTAGATCTCCCACCCCATCTGGGTCTTGGGCAGGGGCCCGTCGATCTCGGCCAGAGCGGGCCAGGGGCCGGGGGCAGGGGCGATGTTCTTGCGGGTGTAGTAGTTAAGCCCGATCCAGTCGAGCGGCTGGCCGATGGTGGCGAAATCCTCCTGCCAACCGTCAGGCAGGTGCGGTTCCAGGCCTTCCAGTGCTTCAGCGGGGTAGGCACCCTTGAAGATGCCCTCCAGAAAGAAGCGGTTGTAATAAGCGTCATAGGTGGCAGCGGCGCGGGCGGCCTCGGGGCTGTCATCCACCGGGTTGGCCCATTCCATGTTGAAGACACCGCCGAGATTCGACATGCCAAGCCCCCGCATCACCTCGATGGACCGGCCATGGGACAGCAACACATGATGCATGGCGCGGGCGGTGGCACGGATATCGCGCAGGCCGGGCGCGTGATGGCCGAGGAAATGGCTGAGCCAACCGACGCACCAAGGCTCGTTGATCGGCGCGGCGGACCAGACGCGGTCGCCGATCCGGCCCATGATCGTTTCGGTGAAATCGGCGAACCAGCCCGCAATATCCCGGTTGCGCCAGCCACCCTTGTCGGCCAGCGGCTGCGGCAGTTCCCAGTGATAGAGCGTTGCGGCGGGTTTCAAACCACGCTCCAGCAACCCGTCGACCAGTCGGTCGTAGAAATCGAGCCCCTCCGGGTTGGGTGTGCCGGTTCCCTCGGGCATCACGCGCGCCCAGGAGGTGGAGAAGCGGTAGACATCGACATTCAGTGCGCTCAGCAGGTCGAGGTCTTCGCCCATCCGGTGGTAGTGGTCACAGGCCCGGCCGCCATGTTCGGCGCGCACCACATTGCCCGGCGTGGCGGCGAAACTGTCCCAATGGGTGGGGCCTGCGCCGCCATACGAATGCCCCTCAATCTGATAGGCCGAGGTCGCGGCCCCGAAGAGAAACCCCTCGGGGAAATCTTGCCGTGTCCATGTCATGATGTCAGCTTTCTTTTGGGGCAGGGCCGGTGGATCGGCCCAGCATCAGTTCGGCTTCCAGAAGGTGGTGGCGCGGGGTGCGGTCGGGGTCTTCGATCAGGTCCAGAAGGGTCGTGGCCGCAATGCGCCCTGCTTCGCGCACGGAGGACCTTGTGGCGGTGAAGATCGGCACGTCTTTGCCATTGCCCAGATAGCTCAGCTCATCGTCATGGGTGATGACGCTGACATCGCGGCCCATTTTCAGATCCGCCTCTTCCAGCGCGCGGCGCACCCCAATGGCGGAAATCAGCGAAGACACCAGAAAGGCCGTCGGCGGATTGTCCCGGGCCAGCATCAGGCGGGCAGTGTCATAGCCGTAATGTTCGGTCATTTCATCACTGGCCCCAAGCTCCGGGTCCGGCTCCAGCCCGCGCTCGCGCAGGGCCTTTTCATAGCCCTGCCGACGTCTGATGGCGAAATCCATGTCCTCCAGCCCGTTCACCATCGCAATCCGGCGATGGCCCAGATCGAGCAGCAACTCGGTCGCACGTGAAAAGGCGCGGCGGTTGTTCACATCGACCCAGGAATAATCGCTGTCCTCGGCAGAGGCCCGGCCATGCACCACGAAAGGCAGGTCCAGATCCTGCAACAGCCTGATCCGCCGTTCATTGGCGCGGGGGCCGTGGATGACGATGCCATCGACGGTCTTTTTCTGGGCAAGGCTGCGATAGGTGGCGTCCTCGGCATCATCGGGCACGATTGACAGGGTCATGTCGTAGCCCGCCCGCGCGTAGGCCTCACCAGCCCCGGCGATGAAGTCGGAGAAGACCGGGTTCATCATCTCGTGCCGGGTCGAGATCGGGATGACATGGCCGATCATGTGGGCGCGCCCCGTGGCCAGGCTGCGGGCGCGGGTATTGGGGCGGTAGTTGTGGCGATGCGCGGCGTCCTGAACCCGCTGGCGCGTCGCCTCGCTGACCTCCGGATAGCCGTTCAGGGCCCGGCTGACCGTGGTCTGCGACAGGCCGAGGGATTCGGACAGCTGTTTGAGGTTCATAGCCAAGTCTGCACCCAAAGCGCTTTCAAACTTTGGGCAGTATCCCCGAAAATCCGGGGCTGTCAAAGGCGAATTCCACAACCCAAACGTGATAGATCGCCCTTGGATGCCCCCTTTTTGGCCTGTTTTGACAATCGTCATTGACAGAAAACCGGGAATCGCAGATGCCTAGAGAAGTGTCAAAGCGCTTTGGAAATGCATTCGGTGCGTTCCAATCACAGGGGCCTCGGCCCATTCTTGGGAGGAAACCATGAAGAAATCGTTACTCGCTGGCGCCGCCGCGCTGGCCTTGACTGCAGGTATGGCGCAGGCCGACGGGCATATGATGTTCGCGCCCGGCGAAGGTGAATTCAACTGGGACAGCTATGAAGCTTTTGCAGGCGACAATGACCTTTCCGGTCAGACCCTGTCGATCACCGGCCCGTGGATCGGCGCCGATGCCGAGCTTGTGGAAAGCATTCTGGTCTATTTCGAGGAAGCGACCGGCGCGACCGTGAACTATTCCGGCTCCGATAGCTTCGAGCAGGACATCGTGATCGCCACGCAGGCGGGCAGCGCCCCCAATATCGCGGTCTTCCCGCAGCCCGGCCTTGCCGCCGACATGGCCGCACGCGGTCTGCTGACGCCGCTGGCCGATGGCACGGCCGACTGGGTCTCCGCCAACTACGCGGCGGGTGACAGCTGGGTTGATCTGGGCACCTATGCGGGCCCCGATGGCGAAGACGCGCTTTATGGCTTCTTCTACAAGGTTGACCTGAAATCGCTGGTCTGGTTCAGCCCCGAGGCCTTTGACGAGGCGGGCTATGACATCCCGACCTCGATGGAAGAGCTGATGGCGCTCACCGACCAAATCGTCGCCGATGGCGGTACGCCATGGTGCATCGGGCTGGGATCGGGTGCCGCAACCGGCTGGCCCGCGACTGACTGGGTCGAAGACCTGCTGCTGCGCACGCAGCCTGCCGATGTCTATGATGGCTGGGTGACGAACGAGATCCCCTTCACCGATGAACGCATCGTCGGCGCGATCGAGGCCTTCGGCCATTTCGCCCGCAACGACGCCTATGTGAACGGGGGCGCCAGCGCCGTCGCCACTACCGACTTCCGCGATAGCCCCGCCGGTCTCTTCTCCTACCCGCCGGAATGCTACATGCATCGTCAGGCGTCGTTCATCCCGACCTTCTTCCCCGAAGGCGCGGATGCTGACTTCTTCTACTTCCCGTCCTACGCGGAAGGCGATCTTGGCAACCCGGTGCTTGGTGCGGGCACGCTTTGGGCCATCACCGATGATGCCCCGGCCGCGCATGTCTTCATGGAATTCCTGCAAACCCCCATCGCGCATGAGCTGTGGATGGCGCAGTCGGGCTTCCTGACCCCGCATAGCGGTGTGAACCTCGACGTGTTCCCGTCCGACTCGCAGCGCGCGATGAACGAGATCCTCCTGGGCGCGACCACCTTCCGCTTTGACGGGTCCGACCTGATGCCGGGCGAGATCGGCGCAGGCGCGTTCTGGACCGGTATGGTCGATTACACCTCTGGTGCCGACGCCGCCGATGTGGCGCAGGCGATCCAGGACCGTTGGGACTCGATGCAGTAACAACACCTGGTCCGGGCCGCATCCACGCGGCCGGGACCGCTTCAGACCTGATGTCGGGAGGGCAAGGTCATGTCACCGCTTTTGCAGGGTGTGATTACCATCTTCGTGGGCGTGTTCGGATGCGTGGGCTATTTCTACGCGGCGAACCTTGTCCTCGACAAAGTAATCTTTCCGCCCCGTGGCCCCCATGCGGGTCGCAATATCAACCGCGCCACCGCCGTCCGGCCCTGGCTGTTCCTGTTTCCCGCGATCTTCGCCCTGTCGCTCTATCTGGTCTATCCGGTGATCGGCAGCCTGTGGCGCTCGATGCACAACCGGGCCGGGGATGAGTTCATCGCGCTTGATAACTACCTGTTCCTGTTCGAGGATCCGGAGTTCCTGCAGGCCCTGTTCAACAATGCCCTCTGGGCGCTTGTCGTCCCCGCCGCCGCGACCTTCCTTGGCCTGCTGGTGGCGCAGCTGACCGACCGGCTGTCCTGGGGCAATATCGCCAAATCTCTGATCTTCATGCCGATGGCGATCTCTTTCGTGGGCGCCTCGCTGATCTGGAAGTTCGTCTATGCGGGCGACCCGGATATCGGCATCATCAACGCGCTGCGTGACGGGATCGGGCTTGATCCGATGGACCCGGTGCAGGTGCCGTTCTGGAACAACTTCTTTCTGATGGCGATCCTTGTCTGGATCCAGACCGGCTTTGCCATGGTGATCCTCTCTGCCGCCCTGCGCGGCATCCCCGAAGAAACGGTCGAGGCCGCAATCATTGACGGAGCGAACCCGTTCCAGCTCTTCTTCAAGATCAAGGTGCCGCAGATCATGGGCACGATCGTGGTGGTCTGGACGACGATCACCATCCTCGTGCTCAAAGTCTTCGACATCGTCTACACGATGACCGGGGGCAATTTCGGCACCCAGATCCTGCCAAGCTACATGATGAGCTTCATGTTCCGCGATGACGGGCGGGCGACCGCCGTGGCCGTGGTGATCATGATCGTGGTGCTGCCCGTGATGATCTGGAACATCCGCCAGGCCCAGAAGGAGATGCGCTGATGGACAATATCGCCGGCAAAAGCTCTGGCCTGAAATGGGCCGTCAACATCTCCGTGGCGCTGCTGGTCATTGCCTGGCTGATCCCGACGGTTGGGCTCTTCGTGTCGTCCTTCCGCGACCGCGACCAGATCACCGCCTCGGGCTGGTGGAACGCGCCGTTTTCGGTCGAACTGACCTACCGCACCCGCGCCAATGATGGCGAACCGGTGCAGGAGGGCGATCTGTGGGTGGTCGAGGGCAATATCTTCGCGACCTCCGAAGTGTCCGAGGCCTTCGCCAGCGGTGAAGCCGCTGTCACCGCCTTCGGTGTCACCGGTCGTGAACCCACGGCCTATCCGGCCGGGACCGAGGGCGAGACCCGCGATGGCGGTACGCTTACCGTCAATGCCGATGGCAGCTACCGCTACACGACGGCGGAAACGCCCGATGATCGGGGTCTTCGCATCTATTTCGGCGCGGATACCCCGCCCGATTTTACCATGGACAACTATCTGACCATCCTGACCGCGCAGACCGAGGAAGAGCGGGAGGAGGCTTATGCAGCGGGTCAGACCTTCTGGGAAATCCTGTCGGATGAAAACGGCGTCTTCCGCAACTTCATCAACACCTTCACGGTCACGATCCCCTCGACCGTGATCCCGATCCTGATCGCGGCCTTCGCGGCCTATGCGCTGGCCTGGATGGATTTCCCGGGGCGGGGCCTTCTGATCGCGGCCATCGTGGGCCTTCTGGTGGTGCCCCTGCAACTGGCGCTCGTGCCGCTGCTCAATCTGCACAACCAGATCGGCATCGGGCAGAGCTTTGTCGGAATCTGGCTGGCCCATACCGGGTTCGGCCTGCCGCTCGCGATCTATCTCTTGCGCAACTACATGGTCGGGCTGCCGCGCGACATCATCGAAAGCGCCAAGGTCGACGGGGCCACCGATTTCCAGATCTTCACCAAGATCATTCTGCCGCTGAGCTTTCCGGCGCTGGCCAGCTTTGCCATCTTCCAGTTCCTCTGGACATGGAACGATCTGCTGGTCGCCAAGGTCTTCCTGCCGTCCGACGACGCCTCCAAGGTCATGACCGTGCGGATTGCCGATGACCTGCTTGGCTCTCGCGGCGGCGACTGGGGTATTCTGGCGGCAGCGGCGTTTGTGTCCATCGCGGTGCCGGTCCTCGTCTTCTTCACCATGCAACGTTACCTCGTGCGCGGCCTTCTGGCTGGCTCGGTCAAATAAGGGCAGCAAGACCCATGAATCTCATGCAAGACATGACCCCGGCCCGTGCGGGCCTCGTCGACAGGGACTGGTGGCGGGGGGCGGTGATCTACCAGATCTATCCGCGCAGCTTCCAGGACAGCAATGGCGACGGTATCGGCGATCTGTCGGGGATCATCCACCGGCTGGACCATATCGCGCGACTTGGTGTTGACGCGGTCTGGATTTCACCCTTCTTCCGCTCGCCGATGTTGGATTTCGGCTATGACGTCAGCGATTACCGCGACGTGGACCCGATGTTCGGCACGCTTGGCGATTTCGACGCGCTGATCGCCCGCGCCCATGAATTGGGGCTCAAGGTGCTCATCGACCTTGTGATCAGCCACACCTCGGACCAGCACGCCTGGTTCCAGGAAAGCCGTCAGAGCCGAGAGAATGCGCGCTCCGACTGGTATGTCTGGGCCGATGCCAAGCCCGATGGCACGCCGCCCAACAACTGGCTGTCCATTTTCGGAGGCTCCGCCTGGGAATGGGATGGAGAGCGGATGCAGTATTACCTGCATAATTTCCTGTCCGAACAGCCTGACCTGAACCTGCACAACCCGGATGTGCAGGATGCCCTGCTGGACGTGGTGCGCTTCTGGCTGGAACGCGGTGTCGATGGTTTCCGTCTGGATACGATCAACTTCTACTTCCACGACCAGCAATTGCGCGACAACCCGGCGCTGGCCCCAGAGGCCCGCAACGCCACCATCGCGCCCGAGGTGAACCCCTATAACTGGCAGGATCACCTCTATGACAAGAACCAGCCCGAAAACCTCGCGTTCCTGCGCCGGTTCCGTTCGGTGATGGACGAGTTCGACGCCGTGGCCGTGGGCGAAGTGGGCGACGCGCAATACGGGTTGGAAATCCAGTCGGAATACACATCGGGCGGCGACAAGGTGCAGATGTGCTATTCCTTCGAGTTCCTGTCCGGCATCGCCCCCACGGCAGACCGGGTGGGCGAGGTGCTGACGCGCTACGAAGGCTCGATTGGCGACGGATGGGCCTGTTGGGCGTTTTCCAACCACGATGTGGTGCGCCATGCCAGCCGCTGGACCCTGTCGGAACCGGCGCAGCGCGCCTATGCGGCCCTGTTGCTCAGCTTGCGGGGATCCGCCTGTCTCTATCAGGGCGAGGAACTGGGGCTGACCGAGGCTTACGTGCCGTTTGAGCATCTGCAAGATCCCTATGGCATCCGCTTCTGGCCCAAGTTCAAGGGCCGCGACGGATGTCGCACGCCGATGCCCTGGGTCACCGACAATGCCAATGGCGGCTTCACGGAAGGCAAGCCGTGGCTGCCCGTGGCGGTGGAACACCTGTCCCACTCAGTCGCCGCTCAGGATGAAAAATCCGACAGCATGCTGGCCTTCTATCGCCGCATGATCCGGTTCCGGGCCACCGAACCGGCGCTGGCCAAGGGGGATTTCACCCTGCTTCACGCAGCGGATGACATCCTGTCCTTCAGCCGTCAGCACGCAGGTCGAACGGTCCTGTGCATCTTCAACCTGTCGGACAGCGCGCAGGATATCGACATGCCCGATGGCGACTGGACCCCGCTCGCCGCGCCCTTTGACGGCACCGCCCCGACCCTCGGGCCCTGGCAGGCCCTTTACGCAGCACAGGAGAGTTCCGATGGCTGATCTCGTCCTCAAGGACGTCGTCAAATCCTATGGCGATGTGAATGTCCTCAATGACATCAATCTCGATATCAAGACGGGCGAACTGATCGTCTTCGTCGGCCCCTCCGGGTGCGGGAAATCCACGCTTCTGCGGATGATCGCAGGGCTGGAGAAGATCACCGACGGCACCCTGTCGATTGACGGAGAGCCGATGAACGACGTGCCGCCCGCGCAGCGCGGCATTGCGATGGTGTTTCAGTCCTACGCGCTCTACCCGCATATGACGGTGCGAGAAAACATGGCCTTTGCCCTGCGCATCGCGGGCAAGTCGAAGTCAGAGATCGACAGCGCGGTCAATGCCGCCGCCGACAAGCTGCAACTGACCGACTACCTCGACCGGCTGCCCAAGGCGCTGTCGGGCGGGCAGCGGCAGCGGGTGGCGATTGGCCGGGCCATTGTGCGCGATCCGAAGGTGTATCTCTTCGATGAACCGCTGTCCAACCTCGACGCGGCGCTGCGCGTGGCCACGCGGATCGAGATCGCGCAGCTGAAGGAACAGATGCCGGATTCGACCATGATCTACGTGACCCACGACCAGGTGGAAGCGATGACGCTGGCCAGCCGGATCGTGGTGCTGGCCAACAAGGGCATCGCGCAGGTTGGCAGCCCGCTGGAGCTGTATGAACGCCCCCGGTCCACCTTCGTGGCCCAGTTCATCGGCAGCCCGGCAATGAACCTGCTGGCCGGCAAGATCGTCGGCACCGGAGAGGTCACGACACTGGAACTTGCCGATGGGGCAGGGCGCATCACCTCGAATTACCCCTCGGTTGAGGCGGATATGGGGGCCGAGGTTGAAGTTGGCATTCGGCCTGAGGACATGGTGCAGACGGACTCTGCCGACTACGCTTTTGCGGGGACGGTCGATATCACCGAGGCCCTTGGGGAAGTGACGCAGCTCTACTTCTCGGTGCCGAGCGCCAATCATGACACCGATACGGTCATCGCGAAACTGCAGGGCATCCATCAGGGGTTGCGCGGCACCCGTGTCACCATGAGTGCGGCCCCGGAAAAGGTGCATGTCTTCCGCGATGGTGTATCGCTGCACTATCGCTAGCAGGTTCCTCCCGCGCCCGGCACGGCGCGACCGAAACGACGTTGCGTTCTGATTGACGCGACGTCGTTTCCTTTCGTAATTGAACATCTGTTCAGTTTCGAAGGGAGACAAGCATGGACATCGCAAGCGCAAAGGTGATCGTGACCGGTGGGGCCAGCGGGCTCGGGGCCGCGACGGCGACATATCTGGCTGGTGCCGGGGCCGCGGTGACGATCTTCGACCGCGATGCTGCCAAGGGCGCCGAGCTGGCCAGCACCCCCGGTATCAGCTTTGCCGAGGTCGATGTAACCAGCGAAGACAGCGTTGCAGCGGGTGTCGCCCATGCGGTCGCACAATTGGGCGGGATCACCGCCGTTGTGAACTGCGCAGGTATCGTGACCGGCGCCAAGACGGTGGGATCGAAAGGGCCATTCCCGCTCGACGCCTTCCAGCGCACCATCGACATCAATCTGGTGGGCGCCTTCAACGTGGCGCGGCTGGCGGCGGTCGAGATGTCGAAGAACGACCCGAATGAGGATGGCGAACGCGGGGTGATCGTCAACACCGCCTCCATCGCCGCCTTTGACGGCCAGAAAGGGCAGGCGGCCTATTCGGCGTCCAAGGCCGGGATCGCCGGTCTCTCGCTGCCCATGGCCCGTGACATGGGCGCGATCGGCATCCGGGTGAACGCCATCGCACCGGGCCTGTTCCTGACGCCGATGCTGGAAAGCCTCGGGCCCGAGATGATGGCGGAGCTCGCCAGCGACGTGGTCTTCCCGCGCCGCCTTGGGAACCCGCAGGAGTTTGCGCGGCTGGCCCGTTTCATGATCGAGATGCCCTACCTGAACGGCGAAACCATCCGTCTCGACGGGGCGCTGCGCCTGCCATAGGGTCTGGGGGTAGCTGCCCTTACGGACCTTTCTGGAATGACATCTGTTCTGACGATCACCCTGAACCCGGCCGTGGATCTTGATACCTCCACGGCCGAAATCCGTCCCGGCCCCAAGCTGCGCTGTTCCACGCCGAGGCTGGACCCCGGTGGCGGCGGCCTCAACGTCTCGCGCGCCATGGCGGAATTGGGGGGCGAAAGCCTGGCGCTGGTGGCGGCGGGCGGTGGCATGGGCGTGGTTCTGGCCAAATTGCTGGCGGGCACCGGTCTGCCGGTTCGCATCATCGAAGCCCCGGGCGAAACCCGCCAGAGCGTTGCGGTGATCGAAGACGGGACCGGCAAGCAGTTCCGGTTCATCTTCCCGGGACCGCACTGGTCCGAGGGCGACATCGCAAAGGCCGAGTCCGAGATCGCAGAGGTGATTCCCGTGGGCGGGCTGGTGGTGTTGTCCGGCAGCCACCCGCCGGGATTTCCCGACGATTTCCCCGCTCGTCTGGTGGCGCTGTGTTCAAAGTTCGACGCCCGGCTGATCCTTGACACCTCCGGTGCAGCGCTTCGGGCATTGCAGGCGGGGCGCATCGCGGGGCTGGACGTGCTGAGGCTGGATCATGAAGAGGCGGAGGAGCTTGCGGCGCGAAGTTTACCGACCGCGAAGGACAGCGCGGATTTCGCGCAATCACTGGTGCGGAACGGAGTGGCGCGGGTCGTGGTGTTGGCGCGTGGGGCGGATGGCTCCATCCTTGCGACGGATCGGGACCGCTGGCTGTCCCATGCCGCCGATGTGCCGGTGCGATCCAAGACCGGCGCGGGCGACAGTTTCGTTGCGGGTTTCACGCTGGCCCTGTCCCAAGGCGCGGCTTTGCCCGACTGTCTGCAACGGGGCATGGCGGCGGCCAGCGCCGCGGTGATGACCGAAGCGACGCGTCTGTGCGAACGCTCCGACGCGGAACGGCTGATCGCGGTTTGTCCGGTGGAGCGGATCTGACAAGAAAAAACCGGCCATGATGGCCGGTTCTTTCCTGTCCCTCAGGATCGTATGGCCACCCTTGGGCGAAGTGGCCGCAAACCTGTCAGCCGCCCCAGGAGCGGACCGGGCCGCAATCCATATGGGTGAAATTGGAGCCGGAATACCGCCCGACGCCACCCGCAGAACAGGACTCTGCCGCAGCGGCGACCTGACGGACGGAGCGTCCCTCGATCCGCAGGTCGGCGGCCTGTCCCTGCATGTGCAGCGAATTGCGCGCAACGCCGGAAGACCGGGCACGCAGCATGGCATTGGTGGAGGGCGACCGATAACCGGACAGCAGCAGGTAGGGTTGCCCGGTTTCCAGCAAGTTGTGGGATGCGGCCATGATATCCAGCGTGCGCGGGTCGATATCGTGGGTTTCATCAACGCGCCAGTCGCGCATGAAATAGGTGATTTCCTGAATTGCGGGCCGGATATAGTCGCCATCAATCCAGTAGACCATGTCGAGTGTTTCGCCGGTCCGTGCGGAATACATGCGCAGCTTGCGATAGTCGCCGCCGCCACGAAGGATCCCGAAAGCGTTTGCCGCGTAGGGGGCGGCTGCAACCGTGGTGGCTGCAAATGCCCCAAGCAGCGACCGCCGCGTCATCGTCGGATTCGTCATAAGATTTGCCCCGTCCTTCTGCCCGTTCCGTCCAGTGTCACTTTTCCGTGACTTGTTACATGTCCATCCCCAGCTGTGCGTTTTATGACACAATTGAAACTTTCTTGAAAGTCTCAAGTCGGGGCGTCCCACCCGTATGGTGGCCTGTCGGCAGAAATCCGCCAAAAAAGGCGTTGATTCCGGGGATATTGGCCGATTCTTCGGCAGGCGTTGCACCAGGGGCACGTCGTATTTTTCAAGTAACTATCAGGAACATCTTTCGAAATTGTGAATGGACTCTGCCTTGTGAGACAGGTCATCTAGACCTCACACACCCGTGATCCGCGCGCAAACAGGTGACCCATGACAAAAAAGCTTTTTCTTCCTTCCATGCTGCCAATTCTGGCGGCGATCCTTTCGATCTCGCTGCTGGTTCCTGCCCCCGCTTCGGCGCTGGTCACGGCCTTCCGTCAGGCCATTGCCGAGGGCGTGGCCGAACATGAGGATATGGCCGAATTCTACCGGGAGCGTGCATTCGAGCCGATCTGGACCCGCACCGAGGATGCCGCGCGGCGCAATGCGCTGCTGATGGCTCTGGAGGGGGCCGCAAATCACGGACTGCCCGCCGGCCGCTACGACCCGGACGCGCTGCGCGCCGCCTTCATGGATGCGGACAACCCCTACAGCCGGGGTCAGGCAGAGATAATGGCGTCGGCCATGTTCCTGCGCTACGCCCATGACGTGCAGTCGGGCATTCTCGATCCCGGCGAGATCGTGCGCGAGATCTATCGCGACCTGCCGCGCCGCGACCCGACGGATCTTTTGCAATCCCTCGTCGATGCCGACCCCTACGAGGTGATGCGCGCCCTGCCGCCCGCGCACCCGGAGTATCTGCGCCTACAGCGAGAGCTTCTGCGCCTGACACGCATGGCCAATGAGGGCGGATGGGGGGCGTCCGTCTATGGCGGCCGTCTGGAACTGGGCGACCGTGGACAATCCGTGGTGCAGCTGCGAGACCGGCTGATCCGTATGGGGTATATGGAACGCTCTGCCACGGCCGTGTTCGATGCCGACATGGAGGCCGCCGTTCAGCGCTTCCAGTCCGCGCATGGGCTTCTGGCTGACGGTGTTGCGGGCTCTTCGACCATCGAAGAGGTCAATATCGGGCTCGATACCCGCCTGCGTCAGGTCATTCTGGCGATGGAACGTCAGCGCTGGATGAACTGGGAAGACCCGGAGCGCGGCAGCCGTCATGTTCTGGTGAACATTCCCGACTACCACGCCTATGTGATCGACAATGAAGAGGTCACCTTCGAGACCCGCGTTGTCGTGGGCGCAACCCCATCAAACCGGGTGACACCTGAATTCTCCGACACGATGGAGCATATGGTGATCAACCCGAGCTGGTATGTGCCGCGTTCGATCACCATCGGGGAATACCTGCCGCAGATGCAGGCCAACCCGGCTGCCGCCGGTCATCTGGAGCTGTTGCAGGGCGGTCGGCAGGTCAGCCGGGCGGGCATTGACTTCAGCCAGTACACCGCCTCGACCTTCCCCTTCGACCTGCGTCAGGGACCGGGGCCGGGCAATGCGCTTGGCCGGGTGAAGTTCATGTTCCCCAACCGGCACAACATCTACCTGCATGACACGCCCTCGCGGAACCTCTTCGCCCGCGAAACCCGTGCCTACAGCCATGGCTGCGTCCGGGTTCATCGTCCGCTGGAGCTGGCCTATCACCTTCTCGCCCGTCAGGAATCGCAGCCGCAGAGCTATTTCACCCGCATCCTGAATTCCGGTCAGGAAACGCAGGTTGACCTGGTTCAGCAGATCCCGGTGCATATCGTCTACTGGACGGCCTTCGTGACGCCAGAGGGCGAGCTGAACTTCCGCCGCGACATCTATGGGCGGGACCGTGCCCTGTGGAATGCGATGGAGCAGGCCGGGGTGGAACTCCCGATCATGGCCAGCTAAAGCTGTCGCAGCAACCCTCGCTGCGGAGCACGAATATGGCGCTGACCATTGGAAGGATAGCCGAGGCTCTTGGGGCCTCGGCTTTCGGCAATCTGGACCTGGAGATTGACGGCCTGTCGGAACCGGCTCTGGCAGGTCCCCGGCAGCTTGCCCTCGCCATGTCACCCGCCTATGCGGAGGGGCTGGCAAGCGGGCAGGCGAAGGCCGCCGTGCTGGGACCGGACATGGATTGGCAGGCCTACGCGCTGGAAGCAGCGATTGTCGTCCCGCGTCCGCGGTATGCGCTGGCCGGTCTGACCGCCGCGCTGGATCCGGGGCCCGAGATTGCGCCGGGCATACATCCCATGGCCGTCATCCACGAAAGCGCCAGCATCGGCATCGGTGCGGCCATCGGCCCGTTCGTTGTGATCGGACGCGGCGCGGTGATCGGCGCGCGGGCCCGTATCGCCAGTCATGTCACTGTCGCGGAACTGGCCCATATTGGCGACGATGCGTTGCTGATGCAGGGGGTGCGCGTGGGCAGCCGGGTCCATATCGGGGATCGCTTCATCGCCCATCCGGGTGCGGTGATCGGTGGTGACGGCATGTCCTTCGTGACGCCCGAGAAATCGACGGTGGAACAGGTGCGCGAATCCATGGGGCAGGCGGAGGCGGTTGACCAGAGCTGGACCCGCATTCATTCGCTCGGCTCCGTCCGCGTCGGGAATGATGTCGAGATCGGCTGCAATGCCTGTATCGACAAGGGCACCATCCGGGACACGCAAATCGGGGATGGCTGCAAGTTCGACAACCTCGTTCATGTCGCGCATAACGTGCAGGTCGGGCGCGATTGCCTCTTTGCCGCGCAGACCGGCGTGGCGGGATCGACCGTGATCGGGGATCGCGCAGTGTTCGGCGGCCAGGTCGGTGTTGCCGACAATCTGACCGTTGGCAGTGACGTGATTGCCGGCGGGGCCACAAAGATCCTGTCCAATGTGCCCGCAGGCCGCGCGGTTCTGGGTTATCCGGCGGTCAAGATGGAGACGCATGTGGAAAGCTACAAGGCGCTGCGCCGCTTGCCGCGTCTGGCCAAGACTGTCGCGGATCTGCAGAAAGCCGTTTCAAAACTGGCGGGCAATGACTAAATCAGCCGCAGGCGCAGTATCAGGGATTACGAAGCCATGACGGACGTTGCTGAAAAGGTCATCGGGATCATCGCTGAACAGGCGGTTCTTGATGTCGAGGACGTAAAGCCCGAGGCAACATTGGAGGATCTGGGGATCGATTCCTTGGGCCTCGTGGAAAGCATTTTCGCCATTGAGGAAGCCTTCGATATTCAGGTTCCCTTCAATGCCAACGAACCCGATGCGGGTGATTTCGACATTTCCAGCGTTGCGGCGATCATCAAGGCGGTTGAGGGCCTGGTGGCCGACGCGGCATGAAACGGGTTGTCATTACCGGGCAGGGCACGATCAATGCCCTCGGGGCCAATGTGGCCGCCACCAAGGAAGCGATGCGCGAGGGCCGCTGCGGGATAGGCGATCTGGAAATGCGCGACCTTGACCGGCTGTCGGTTCGGATCGGCGGCCAGATCAAGGATTACGACCCAGAAGCGCTGTTCAATCGCCAGCAGATCTCGCTTTACGACCGGTTCACGCAGTTCACCCTGATTTCCGCGCGCGAGGCCATTGCGCAATCCGGGCTGGTCTTCAGCGGCGAGCTTGCGGCGCGGTCCGGCGTGGTTCTGGGCACCTCGGGCGGCGGGATGCAGACGCTCGACGAGAATTACCGCTCGGTCTACGAGGACGGCAAGAACCGGGTGCACCCTTTCGTGGTGCCCAAGCTGATGAACAACGCCGCCGCCAGCCACGTGAGCATGGAGTTCAACCTCAAGGGGCCGAGCTTCACCGTGGCCACCGCCTGCGCCTCGTCCAATCACGCGATGGGGCAGGCCTTCAACATGATCCGATGGGGCATGGCGCCGGTGATGATCACGGGCGGCTCGGAATCGATGCTGTGTTTCGGCGGTGTGAAGGCGTGGGAGGGCCTGCGCGTCATGTCGCGCGATGCCTGCCGGCCGTTCAGCGCCAACCGAAACGGCATGGTTCAGGGCGAGGGCGCGGCGGTTTTCGTCTTCGAGGAGTATGAGCATGCGAAGGCGCGCGGCGCCCAGATCCTGGCCGAGGTGGTGGGCTTCGCCATGACGTCCGATGCCGCCGATATCGTGATGCCGTCGAAACAGGGCGCGGCGCGGGCCATTTCCGGCGCGCTGAAAGACGCGCGGCTGAACCCGGAAGACGTGGGCTACATCAACGCACACGGCACCGGCACCGCCGCCAACGACAAGGTGGAATGCGCCGCTGTTGCCGATGTGTTCGGCCACCATGCGGATGAGTTGATGATCTCCTCCACCAAGTCGATGCATGGCCACCTCATCGGCGGCACCGGCGCGGTGGAGCTGCTGGCCTGCATCATGGCGCTGACCGACGGGGTGATCGCGCCCACGATCAACTACGAGGAGCCCGACCCGGAATGTGCGCTGGACGTGGTGCCCAACGTGGCGCGCGATGCAGAGGTCGGGGCGGTCCTATCCAACGCTTTCGCCTTCGGCGGGCTCAATGCGGTTCTGGCGCTGCGCAAGGCGATCTGACTCGGCTTTCGACAAGAAAAGACCCGCCTCGGATCTGTCCGGGCGGGCCTGTATCTGGTGGACGGGCGGGTCCGGTTACTCGGACGCGGCGCCGTCTTCTTCTGCAGCCGCAGCTGCTGCGGCCGCGGCCTGCAACTGGGCAATCACCTCTTCATTATAGGCTTCCAGGGCTTCGAACCCGGCGGTGAAGCCGGACAGCGACAGCGTCAACGGGACGACCTGATCGGGGGCCTGAAGGGGCACGATGGCAATCCGCGCTTCGCTTCCGGCGCGGAACGCCTGCACATCGGCACCGGTCAGACCGAGGCGGACATAGCAGCCGATCGGCTGGCAGAAGCTGAACGGATAGACCCGCGCCTGACCGCTATCCACGGCCATGCGCAACTGGCCGGTCAGAAGCGTGTCCAGGGGCGTCACGATCGTTGCCCCTGCCATCAGTTCCCCTTCATCGGGAACATCGAACAGGTTGAACTCGGCGACGGAGTTGCCCTGTGCATCGACCAGAAGCTGGTAGAGCTGGCAGGGATCGGGCTGGCCTTCCGGGGCCTGGATGCAGCGCATGTCCCAGTCGCCATGGGTTTCGCGGCTGTAGGCGGTGCCGACCTCACGCTCTCCGAGCGACAGGCCAGCCTGTTCTGCTGCGGTAAGGGTGCTGTCTTCGGTATCTGTGGCCTCCTGCGCGGCCAGCGGGAAGGCAAGGCCAACGGCCAGGATGGCGGCTGTCAGGGAAAGGGTTTTCATCAAAGCGCCTCGTCTGTCTTCGGGTGAACAGGTGGTTTGGCAAATGGCTAACACGGGCGCGCGGCGCTGTCAGGGGCATTTTTGGCGCAGGCGCTGGATTTCGCCCATGGAGGAGCCTGGCGCATCCGGAGGCCGAGAAACAAAAAGGGCCCAGCAACGGGGCCCTTTTCAGTATCTTTTTTCTCTCCCTGTCGGACTGGCCGACTTTCTGGCCCGAACGCTAGGACAGGTGCGCGCGGTCGTCAACAGGGTAATTTACGTTTTTGGTCCGTTTTTCGAACCATTTCGGGACCAGCGCCTTCGAAGCGGAAAAAACCGCGCCGGGCAAAGCCGGCGCGGCCAGTCAACAGGGAGGAAAACCATGGCCTCGGGGTCAACCGGCGGCAAACTTGCCGGGGCCATGACGAGGAGACTGGCACAGGATGGTTAAGATTGTATTGTGCGGGGCGAAGAATTTCAGACAGGGGCAGATCATGTCGGACAGTATTTTCATTGGCGGCGGGGGTGGAGACTACGGCGTGGCGCAGCACATGCTGCTGAAATACGCCAACCGGCATGGTCTGATCGCGGGCGCGACCGGAACCGGCAAGACCGTCACCTTGCAAATTCTGGCCGAAAGCTTTTCCGCCAATGGCGTGCCTGTCTTCCTGTCGGATGTGAAGGGCGATCTGTCGGGACTTGGCGCAGCGGGGAGCGAAAGCTTCAAGCTGCATGACGCCTTCATGGAACGCGCAGGCCGGATCGGATTTGCCGACTACGCCTATCGCGCCTTCCCGGTGACCTTCTGGGATCTCTACGGCGAGGCCGGTCATCCGGTGCGCACGACGATTTCTGAAATGGGCCCCTTGCTGATCTCGCGCCTTCTGGAACTGTCCGAGGCGCAGGAGGGCATCCTCAACATCGCCTTCCGGGTGGCAGACGAACAGGGGCTGGCACTGCTCGACCTGAAAGACCTGCAATCGCTGCTGGTCTGGGTCGGCGAGAATCGTCAGACGCTGAGCTTGCGCTACGGCAATGTCTCCACCGCCTCGATCGGGGCGATCCAGCGACGGCTTCTGGTGCTCGAAGGGCAGGGGGGAGACCGGCTGTTCGGGGAACCTGCGCTGGAACTGACGGATATCATGAAAACAGATGCAGACGGGCTGGGGCGGATCAACATCCTGGCCGCCGACAAGCTGATGGGGTCACCCCGGCTTTATGCGACTTTCCTGTTATGGCTGCTGTCAGAACTGTTCGAGGAACTGCCAGAGGTGGGCGACCCGGACAAGCCCAAGCTGGTCTTCTTCTTCGACGAGGCGCATCTGTTGTTCGACGACGCGCCCAAGGCGCTGGTGGACAAGGTCGAGCAGGTGGCGCGGCTGATCCGGTCCAAAGGGGTGGGCGTCTATTTCATCACCCAGAACCCGGCAGATGTGCCCGAGGATGTGCTGGGACAGCTTGGTAACCGGGTGCAGCACGCGCTGCGCGCCTATACAGCGAAGGACCGCCGCGATCTGCGGCAGGCCGCCGAGAATTATCGCGACAATCCGGGTTTCGATATCGAGGACGCGATACGGGAAGTGAGCGTGGGCGAGGCCGTGACCTCGATGCTGGAGCGCAAAGGCATCCCCGGCATGGCGGAACGCACGCTCATTCGCCCGCCTTCGTCGCAACTGGGGCCGATGGCCGATGCGATGCGCGCAGGCCTGATCGCGACCTCGCCTCTGGCGGGGAAGTACGAGGCCCAGGTGGATCGGGAAAGCGCCTTCGAGATCCTGCAGGCGCGGGCCGAAGCCGCTGCGCGGGAGGCGGAAGAGGCGGAGGCGGTCGAGGAAGAGACCGAGAGCGCGGCAGAGCGCGAATACCGCGCTGGACGGCGCTATTCCGGCAATCGCGTGGGCCGGTCCAGTTCGCGGGTGACCCGAGAGGCGCCTGCCGAGGAACAGCCGCGTCGCCGGTCCACCTCGCGGCGCAGCGATTCGGTCGGCACGGCTTTCGCCAAGAGCTTTGCCCGGCAATTGGGCACCCAATCGGGCCGCGCGGTGGTGCGGGGTATTCTGGGCGGGCTGTTTCGCGGAAGGTAAGCGGTTTCGCCGCCTGCCGGCGTCGACCCGCGAACGGCCCGGCTCGACCCCCGCTTGCGCGGGGGCACTCGCCCGTGCCGTGTTGCCACGGAATTGAGGCGGGGATCGTGGCAGACAGGATGCGGAAACGCCGGTTGCCGCGTCGGATGCCTCCGGCGGAGGTATTTGGGCCAAGATGAAAGGGCACTGCGGCAGGCGGTCACGGAGACGTGTGTGGCGGACGGTTGGGCTTGGCGGTCGGGCATGGCTGCTCTAGGTTGGCAGTCATGATCGTAGAACTCGGACATTTCGCCCTCATCCTTGCCTTTGCCGTCTCGATCTTCCAGACGGTCGTGCCCCTTGTGGGCGCCCATAAGGGCTGGCCCGAATGGATGGCCGCCGCCGCACCTGCCGCGAGCGCGCAATTCCTTCTGACGGCCGTCAGCTTCGGCGCGCTGACCTTTGCTTTCGTGACCTCCGATTTCTCGGTGGCGCTGGTGACCGCGAATTCGCACACGCTGAAGCCTTTGCTCTACAAGATAACCGGCGTTTGGGGAAACCATGAGGGATCGCTGCTGCTCTGGGTATTGATCCTGACCCTGTTCGGGGCCCTGGCGGCCTGGTTCGGAGGCAATCTGCCACCACGTCTACGGGCGCGGGTTCTGGGGATTCAGAGCAGCATCGGCGTGGCCTTCTTCGCCTTTATCCTCTTCACCTCGAACCCGTTCCTGCGGCTGGAAAGCCCGCCGATGAACGGGGGCGACCTGAACCCGCTGTTGCAGGACCCCGGCCTGGCCTTTCATCCGCCCTTCCTCTACCTGGGTTACGTGGGTCTCAGCATGGCGTTTTCCTTTGCCGTTGCCGCCTTGCTGGAGGGCCGCGTGGACGCTGCCTGGGGACGGTGGGTGCGGCCCTGGACGCTGGCGGCCTGGCTTTTCCTGACCATCGGCATCGGGCTCGGGTCCTGGTGGGCCTATTACGAGCTTGGCTGGGGTGGCTTCTGGTTCTGGGATCCCGTTGAAAACGCGAGCTTCATGCCCTGGCTGATCTCGGCGGCTCTGCTGCATTCGGCCATCGTGGTGGAAAAACGCGAGGCGCTGAAAAGCTGGACGATCCTGCTGGCGATCCTGGCCTTCGGCTTTTCGCTCATCGGCACCTTCATCGTGCGCTCGGGCGTCATCACCTCGGTCCATGCCTTTGCAAATGACCCGGAGCGCGGCGTCTTCATCCTGTTCATCCTGGCGTTCTTTATGGGCGGGGCCTTCCTTCTGTTTGCCCTGCGGGCAGGCGCGATGGAGGCAAAGGGCGTCTTCGGCATTGTCAGCCGCGAAAGCGCGCTGGTGCTGAACAACCTGCTTTTGGCGGTGTCCTGTTTCGTCGTCTTCATCGGCACGATCTGGCCGCTTCTGTCGGAGATGTTCTTCGATCGGACACTGTCGGTCGGGCCGCCCTTTTTCAACGCGGCCTTCTCGCCCTTTGTCTTTGTCCTGGCCGTGGCGCTGCCGATCGGATCGGTGATGCCGTGGAAACGGGCCAGTATCGGACGGGCCATGCGTCAGCAGATGCCGGCGGCCGCGCTGGCCGTGGCTGGCGGGTTGCTGGCCTATGCCGTCTTTACCGGGCATTCGGCCATGGGCCCGGTGTTCATCGCGCTGGCGGTCTGGCTGGTGGCTGGGGCGGTCGTCGACCTGTTCACCCGCACCGGGCGCGGGGCGTTTGGGGCGCGGCTCTCGCGCCTGACGCGGCTGCCACGGGCCGATTGGGGCAAGGCGGTGGCGCATGCGGGCTTTGGCCTGACGTTGTTTGGCGTTGCCGCTCTGACCACCTATGAATCGGAAGATATCCGTATTGCCCGGCTTGGCGAAGCCTTCGACGTCGGCCCCTACGAGATCACCCTGACCGATGTTCGCGAACATGAGGGGCCGAACTATATCGCCCTGATGGGAACCGTCGAAGTGGCACGGGACGGAGATCTTGTTTCCACCCTGCATCCGGAGCGGCGCTTTTATCCGGTGGCGGGCATGCCCACGACCGAGGCGGCCATCGACAATGGCGTGTCTCGCGATGTCTATGTCGTGCTTGGGGAACCGCAACAGGGGGGCTTTGCCCTGCGCACCTATATCAAGCCTTGGGCAAACTGGATCTGGGGCGGGTCGATCATCATGGCGCTTGGCGGGCTGCTGTCCCTGTCAGACCGTCGGTACCGGGTTGCGGCCGGGGCACGCCGCCAGGCCGAACCGAAGGGGGTGCCCGCGGAATGAAGCGGCTCTTGCTGATCCTGTGCCTGTTGGCGTCCCCGATCTGGGCGGTTGAACCGGATGAAATGCTGGCTGACCCGGTCCTCGAGGAACGGGCACGGGATATTTCGGCGGGGCTGCGCTGCGTGGTCTGTCGCAACGAGTCGATCGACGAAAGCCATGCGGACCTCGCGCGGGATCTGCGGCTCTTGGTGCGCGAACGGCTGGTTGAGGGCGACAGCGATGACGAGGTTGTGGACTATATCGTCGAGCGCTACGGCGAATACGTGCTGCTCAGGCCGACGCTGACCGGATCGAACCTGGTATTGTGGCTGGCCGGTCCGGGCATGGCGCTGATCGGTCTGGGGCTGGCCTTCGGATATCTTCGCAGCCAGTCACGGCGGAAGGCCGAGGGAGAGTCTGCTCCGACCGGGCTCTCTGATGCGGAACAGGCGCGGCTGCGACAGATCATGGAAGACTGACGCTGCGTTGCCCTTCCGGTCGGGTGGCTTGGCCCCTATCTGTCAGGGCGATTGCGCAAGACCGAGGGAATGCACGGCCATGGACTACCAGACACTTACCAGCGATCTGCACGACGGCGTGGCTGTCATTACCCTGCGGCGTCCGGATGTGATGAATTCCTTCAACACCCAGATGCGGGCCGAGCTGTGCCATGCGGTTCAGGCGGCGGGACAGGCGGCGCGAGTGGCCGTGATCACCGGCGAGGGACGGGCGTTTTCCGCCGGGCAGGATCTGGGTGATACCGGCAATCTCAATGATCTGAACCTCGAAAAACTGCTGCGCGATGAATATTCGCCGATTTTGCGCGCCATTGCCGAGGTGCCGATTCCGGTGATTGCGGCCGTAAACGGGGTGGCCGCCGGGGCGGGGGCCAATATCGCCTTGGCCTGTGACGTGGTGATCGCTGCTGAAAGCGCGTCCTTCATGCAGGCTTTTTCCAAGATCGGACTGATCCCCGATGCGGGGGGCACCTATACGCTGCCGCGCAAGGTCGGCTTCGCCAAGGCCATGGGGTTGGCGCTCTTTGCCGAGAAGCTCTCTGCACGCGAGGCCGATGAGATGGGGCTGATCTGGGAAGCGGTCGATGATGCCAGCTTCGAGGCGCATTGGCGGGCGCGGGCGCATCATCTGGCAAGCGGCCCGACGCAGGCCTATGCGCGGATCAAGCAGGCGATGCGGGAAAGCCTTGGCAATGACCTTGAGGATCAGCTGATGCTGGAGGCCAGGCTGCAAGGTCAGGCCGGAAAGTCCCGAGATTTCAAGGAAGGTGTGCTGGCGTTTCTGGAAAAGCGACCGGCGCGTTTCGAGGGGCGCTAGATCCCGGGCGCGGGGAAGGCTTTTGCAAAAGCCTTGAAAGGATCTTGCAAGATCCTTCCACCGAACATCTTCAGCCGCTTTGCCTCGTTACAACCCGCGCTTCAACCGGGCCGCGCGGCCGCCCCGTCGCTTCTGGATCAGGCTTTGGCGCCCCGGCAGTTCCGCCATGATGCGGCTGCGATCCTCGGGCGACATGCGGCTCCAGGCCCCGATCTCGTCGATGGAGCGCAGGCAGCCGGTGCAGAGCCGCGCCTCGGGATGCACCACGCAGATCTTCACGCAGGGGCTTTCGATTTCGTCGCGTTTCCAGACCTGATCCGTCATCCATCGACACCTTTCAAATGGGCCAGCCTGTCCAGCACCCCTTGCAGGATAAACCCGGCCGCGACATGGTCGATCACCTCTGCGCGACGCTTTCGGGACGTATCCGCCTCTAACAGCGCCCGCTCGGCGGCCACGGTGGACAGGCGCTCATCCCAGAAGGTGATCGGCATGTCCACAAGGCGGTCCAGATTGCGGGCAAAGGCGCGGGTTGCCTGGGCGCGGGGGCCTTCGCTGCCATCCATGTTCATCGGCAGGCCAAGCACCAGCCCGCCAACAGACCGGTGCGTCAGGATCTTCTGCAAGGCCGCAGCATCCTGGGTGAATTTCACCCGCCGGATGGTTTCCAGAGGCGTCGAAACGCTGAGAAACGGGTCGGACACGGCCACGCCGATGGTCTTTGTGCCGAGATCGAGCCCGGCAAGGGCGCGCATGGGCGGCAGGGCGGCGGCAAACGCCGCGACATCCTCAAGGATCACTCGCTTGGCTCCCGCAGGGGGGCATCGTCAGGCAAGGGCACATCGCCGCCTGCATCAAGCGGCGCACCCGCTGCGCGGATAATCTCAAGCGCCGCATCGGACCGGGCAAAGGCGGACAGGGCCTCCTGATAGATCGGCCGCGCCCGATCCGGTTGCCCCAGCACGATATAGGCAGAGATCAGTCGCGCCCATTCCTCGGGCGTGCCGCCCTCGTTGGCCAGACGTTCGGAAAGACCTGCAACCATGCTTTCGATCATCGACTGACGATCCTCTGCCGACATCGCGCCTGCGGCCTCGATATCCTCGGCAGTGGGGCCGGGCTGGTTGGGCAGGGGCGGCTGTGGCAGTTGTTCGACCGAAATGTCATCGCCCGCCATGGCCGCGACAATCTCGATCTGGTCGCGAATGGGGGTCAGCCAGGGCGCGTCGGGCTCGCTTTCGGCTAGCAGGTTGCGCCAGATCGGATAGCCCAGATCGGGGCGGCCCTGTTGGGCATACATCAGCCCGACGTAATAGCGCGCGGCGCCGTTCATGCGATCTTCTTGCAGGACGCTGTTCAGCAGCGCCTCGGCCTCTGGCGAGACGTAGCCACCGGCGGCCATGAACATCATCTCGGCCAGGTCCAGCCGGTGCTGAGCCGTGGCCTCGTCCCCCAAGATCTCGATCAGATGCGCCTGTGCGGTTCGGGCCGCGACATAATTGCCAACGCGCGCCTCCTCGAAGGCCAGAAGGCGCAGCCCCTCCGGTTCATCGGGATGGTCCTGCATGGTTTCACGCAGCTCCGCCACCAGTTCGGCGCGGCGCGGGTCCGGGTCTTCGCGGGTCTGGCTGGGGACGCCCGCCTCTGCCTCCGCTTGGGTCGGTCGGTCGGCACGGGCCTGTTCGACGAGCGATATCCGCGTCTCGATCGGCAGGTCCGGGTAGCCCGGCGCACCGATGGTGTTATAAAGCCCGAAGGCCCCCGCAATCACCACGGCAACGCCCGCCACGACGGCAATGCGCTGCGGACGCCCGGCATGTGCCTCCGCAGTCTGGGCCTGCAATGCGCGGTCGGCCTCCAGCACCCGGCGGGCGACCTCTGTGCGGGTACGTTCGGCTTCGTCCTCGGTCAGGACCCCGCGCGCCAGATCCTTGTCGATCTCGCGCAGCTGGTCGCGATAAATCTGCAGATCATAGGCCGCCGTCGGATCGCCTGCGTCACGAGACCGCCACGCGGCCATGACCAGCGCCGCGCCGATCAGCAAAGACAGCAGCCCTGCCAGCATCCAGAAACCCATGATCCCTCCGCGCATTACGTTCTGGACACATCTATACACGGCACGGCCGTATCAAAAGCCCCAAACCGATCCGAAAAGCGACATCCCCCTGCGCGCCTTGTCGCATTTTCCTTGCGAAATGCCGCCGGGGGGTGGACCGGATCGGGCGCAATCCAGCATGTAGTTCGGGCACGCAGCCGTCGGGGATTACCATGCGCCGTTATTCCGCCTTTGCCATCGCCCGCGAAGCCGCCCGCTACCATCAGGGATGGGAACGGGCCTGGGCCTCGCCTGAGCCGAAAAAGTCCTACGATGCGATTATCGTGGGGGCAGGGGGCCATGGCCTCGCCACCGCCTTCTATCTTGGCAAGAATTTCGGCATCACCAATGTCGCGGTGATCGAGAAGGGCTGGCTTGGCGGCGGCAATACCGGGCGCAACACCACCATCATCCGCTCGAACTACCTGCAGGACGCCTCCGCCGCGATCTACGAAAAGGCGCGCAGCCTTTACGAGACGATGAGCCAGGACCTGAACTACAACGTGATGTTCTCCCCCCGCGGCGTCATCATGCTGGCCCAGACCCATCACGAGGTGCGCGGCTATCAGCGCACGGCCCATGCCAACGCGCTGCAGGGGGTGAAGACCGAATTCATCTCGCCGCAGCGGGTCAAGGAAATCGTGCCGATCATCAACCTCGACGGGCCGCGCTACCCGGTTCTGGGCGGGCTGTGGCAGGCGCGCGGCGGCACCGCCCGGCATGACGCGGTGGCCTGGGGCTATGCGCGGGCCTGTTCCGACATGGGCATGGACATCATCCAGAAGACCGAAGTGACCGGTGTGCGCAAGGAAAACGGCGCTGTCGTGGGCGTGGAGACCTCGCGCGGCTTTATCGGCACCAAGAAGCTTGGCATCGTCGTCGCGGGCCATTCCGGGGTGCTGGCCGATATGGCGGGCTTCCGGCTGCCGGTCGAATCCGTGGCGCTGCAGGCGCTCGTCTCCGAGCCCATCAAGCCCTGCATGGATTGCGTCGTGATGGCCAACACCGTGCATGGCTATATGAGCCAGTCCGACAAGGGCGAGATGGTCATTGGCGGCGGCGCAGACGGCTACAACAACTACACGCAGCGCGGCTCGTTCCATCATATCGAGGAAACCGTGCGCGCGCTCATTGAGACCTTCCCGATGATCAGCCGCCTCAAGCAGCTGCGCCAGTGGGGCGGCATCGTCGACATGACCGGCGACCGCTCGCCCATCCTGTCCAAGACGCCCGTGGAGGGTGTCTTCATCAACTGTGGATGGGGCACCGGCGGGTTCAAGGCGATCCCTGGCTCGGGCTGGGGCTTTGCCGAGCTGATGGCGCGCGGCTACTCGCCGCTGACCGCCGAATTCGGCCTCAACCGTTTCAAGGAAGGCCGCTTCATCGACGAGAGCGTCGCGGCCGGGGTGGCGCACTGATGAACTGTTCAGTGAACGGAATTATGCGTAGTGAAGCGGGCTTCTTCAGTCAGTCGCTCAATGCGCCTTTTGGACAAGGTTTCCAGCTCTTCGTTGGTCAGATATCGCTGCAAACGTCGCTCCTGTCGAACATGTCGAGCGATGAAGACCGCGCCGACAAGTACAGCGATCCCAAAGCCGATAAATGCGATCGTGTTCGCGGTCATTCGTGCGCTTCGTCCCGGTTTTTCGCAACCGCACGCCGTCTGACCCAGATGTCGTACAGCCGACGCAAAACCCAGACATCAACCGCAATGGCGGCCAGGATGAACAATATGATCGCTAGAGGTCCCATACTCAAGAACATGGGCGTTGCGATGTCGCCTATCAAGAAGGAACTGGCACAATGCTGATCCTCGAATGCCCCTGCTGCGGCGTGATGGCCGATGAAACCGAGCTCGCCCCCGGTGGCGAGGCGCATCTCAAGCGCTACGGTCCCGGCTCCTCGGATGAGGACTTCGAGGGCTACCTCTTCCACCGCGCGAACCCCAAGGGCGTGCATTTCGAACGCTGGCGGCATGCCAATGGCTGCGGCAAGTGGTTCCTCGCGGCCCGCTGCACCAACACGCTGGAGGTCTTCGCCACCTATTCGGCCCAGACCCCGGAACCGCCCCAACACGTCATCGACGCCATCCGCGCCAAGCGCCCCGACTGGAGCATTGAGGCATGAGCACCCGTCTGTCTTCCGGCGGTCGCCTGATCGACCGCAGCGCCGCCCGCGACTTCACCTTCAACGGCAAGCGCTTCACCGGCTATGCTGGCGATACACTGGCCTCCGCCCTGCTGGCCAATGGCCAGACGCTGATGGGCCGGTCCTTCAAATATCACCGTCCGCGCGGCGTTGTGGCCTCGGGCGCCGAGGAACCCAATGCGCTGATGGGCATCGGCAAGGGATCGCGGTTCGAGCCGAACCAGCGGGCCACCACGACCGAGCTTTTCGACGGGCTGGAGGCGGAAAGCCAGAACCACTGGCCGAGCCTGGAGTTCGACGTGGGGGCCGTGAACAACAGCCTCGCGAAGTTCTTCCCGGCGGGGTTCTACTACAAGACCTTCATGTTCCCGCGTCCGGCGTGGAAGCATCTGTTTGAACCAATTGTCCGCCACTCCGCCGGTCTGGGCAAAGCCCCCAAGGACCGCGACGCGGACCGCTACGAGCATTTCTATGCCTTCGTCGATGTGATGATCGTGGGCGGTGGCATTGCCGGTCTTCAGGCCGCGCTGACCGCAGGGGCGACCGGCGCGCGGGTGCTGCTGGTGGAGCAGACCGCCCATTGGGGTGGTCGTGCCCCCGTCGATGGGGTCGAGATCGACGGCCAGCCCGCCGATGACTGGATCAAGAACGCCCTGCAAACCCTTGAAGGGATGGAAAATGTCCGCGTGCGCAGCCGCACCATGGCTTCTGGCGTCTATGACCACGGCTATGTTCTGGCCTATGAACGCCTGACCGACCATGCGCCGGAACTGGACGGGCCGCGTCACCGCCTGTGGCGGATCCGCGCCAAGCAGGTCATCACCGCGACCGGCGCGTTGGAGCGGCCCCTGTCCTTTGCGGGCAACGATATTCCCGGCGTCATGCTGGCCTCGGCCGTGCGCGATTACGTGGTGAACTGGGGTGTCGGCCCCGGCGACCGTACTGTTGTTGTCACCAATAATGACGACGCCTACCGCACCGCGCTGGCGCTGCATCAGGCCGGTTTGGCCGTGCCGGTCATCGTGGATGCCCGCGCCACCGTGACCGGCGACCTGCCGGAAGCCGCCCGTGCCGCAGGAATCCGGGTGCTGACCGGCACCGGCATTGCCTCTGTGAAGGGCAAGAAAGCCGTCACTGGCGTGACGCTCTGCGCGCAGGCGGGCGAGGGGGCGGTGACCGATGAGATCGCTTGCGAGGCGGTTGCCATGTCCGGTGGCTGGTCGCCTGTGGTGCACCTCTGGTCCCATTGCGGCGGCAAGCTGACCTGGGACGCGGCGCAGGCCTGTTTCCGCCCCGATCACGACCGCGCGCCGACCGGCCATGACGGCAAGCCCTTCGTCACCGCCGCAGGTGCCGCCGATGGCCTGTTCGGTTCCGCCGAGGCCCTGGCCTCTGGCAGCAACGCGGCGGTGTCCGTGGCCGAGGCGCTTGGCCTCTCCGCAACCGCCTCCGCCCCCTCTGCCAACGATCCGGCGGAAACCCCGATGGAGGCGGTCTGGATCATGCCGCAGGGCGCAGGCCCCTCGAAACGCATGAAGATGTGGCTTGATTATCAGAACGACGTGAAGGTTTCCGACGTGCGGCTTGCCGCGCAGGAAGGCTATGAAAGCGTTGAACATACCAAGCGCTACACCACGCTCGGCATGGCGACGGATCAGGGGAAGCTCAGCAATATCAACGGTCTGGCAACCCTTGCCTCGGCCTTGAACGATGAGATCCCCAACGTTGGCACCACCACCTTCCGCCCGCCCTACACGCCCATTTCCATGGGTGCCATCGCGGGCGAGGCGCGCGGCGAGGTGTTCCAGCCGCTGCGCCGCACGCCGATGCATGGCTGGCACGAGGAACAGGGCGCCTATATGGAGCCCGTAGGCCACTGGCGCCGTCCTTACTGCTACCCCAAGGCGGGCGAAACCCACGAACAGGCGGTCCACCGCGAGGTTCTGGCGACCCGCAACAGCCTCGGGCTGCTCGACGCCTCGACCCTTGGCAAGATCATCGTCAAGGGCCCCGACGCGGGCCGTTTTATGGACATGCTCTACACCAACATGATGAGCACCCTGAAGCCGGGCAAATGCCGCTATGGCCTGATGTGCAACGAAAACGGCTTCCTGATGGATGATGGCGTCGTGGCGCGGATCGACGAAGATACCTTCCTTGTCCACACCACCTCGGGCGGGGCGGAGCATACTCACGCCCATATGGAAGACTGGCTGCAATGCGAATGGTGGGACTGGAAGGTCCATACCGTCAATGTGACCGAGCAATATGCGCAGGTCGCCGTGGTCGGCCCGAATGCGCGGAAATTGCTGGAAAAACTGGGCACCGACATGGATCTGTCGGCCGAGGCGCTGCCCTTCATGGGCTTTGCGACGGGCAAGATCGGCGGCTTCTCGACCCGCGTCTTCCGCATCTCCTTTTCGGGTGAGCTCAGCTTCGAGATCGCCGTTCCCGCCAGTCAGGGCCGCGCCTTCTGGGATACGCTCCATGCGGCGGGCGCGGAGTGGAACGCCACCGCATACGGCACCGAGGCGCTCCATATCATGCGGGCCGAGAAGGGCTTCATCATGATCGGCGACGAAACCGACGGTACTGTGATCCCGCAGGATCTGGGTCTTGGCTGGGCGATCTCGAAGAAGAAAGAGGACTACCTGGGCAAGCGCGCGCAGGAACGCAGCCACATGACCGACCCGACCCGCTGGAAACTGGTGGGGCTGGAAACGGTCGACGGTTCGGTCATTCCCGATGGCTCTTACGCTGTGGCCTCCGGCTCCAATGCCAATGGGCAGGGCAATACCCAGGGCCGGATCACCTCGACCTATCACTCGCCCACTCTGGGCAAGGGCATTGCCATGGGGCTGGTTCTGAACGGGCCGGACCGCATGGGCGAGGTGATCGAGTTCAACAAGGTGGATGGCACGACAGTGCCCGCGAAAATCGTGAACCCGGTGTTCTTTGACCCGGACGGGGAGAAGCAGAATGTCTGACGTCAGTGCATTGATTGGCGCGGTGGCCGAAGGTCGGACCCGCGTGGAAGAGGCAGGCCTTGCCGGAATGATCACCCTGCGCGGGGATCTGTCCAGCAGCAAACTGGTGGCGGCAGTGACCGGCCTGGCAGGCGTCGAGATGCCCGGCCAGCGGGAGATCAAGGCAGGCGATGACAAGGCCATAGCCTGGATGTCACGCGACGAGTTGCTGATCATGGTGCCCCACGAGGAGGCTGATGGGGCCGTGGCAACGCTGTCCGCCGCACTGGCGGGCGAGCATGCGACCGTGGCAAATGTCTCGGATGCGCGCGCGCTCTTTCGGGTGGAGGGGCCCCATGCGCGCGAAGTGCTGGCCAAGCTGGTACCGGTCGATCTGCACCCCGAGAGCTTCCGGGCAGGAGAGATGCGCCGCACCCGCATGGCGCAGGTGCCTGCGGCGATCTGGCAAAGCGGCGAAGATCAGTTCTCGGTCATCTGCTTCCGCTCGGTCGCGCAATATGTCTTCGACCTGCTGGCCTTGTCGGCCAAGGACGGCTCGGAAGTCGGGTATTTCTGATCGTCGACGGTGCGGCGGGAAAGCGGTTTCGAAACCGCTTCGTCACGCGCCTTCGAAGGCGCGTTGGAAAGGGCCTTCGAAGGCCCTTTTTTCATGGCGCTTCGAAGCGCCATCCCGGGCCGTCGGCAAGGGCGGCGCACATTGGCCGAGACCGGTCACCTGTATTTCTGCACATGAAAAACCTGACCAAAACGCTTGACCAACCGGGGCTTGGGCCTCAGGTAAAGGGTATCTGACTTCCCACACGAACAAGAGGGGCCCTCACAATGGCTTTTGAACTTCCCGACCTTCCCTACGCCCATGACGCACTGGCCGATCTCGGTATGTCCGCTGAGACGCTGGAATATCACCACGACCTGCACCACAAGGCCTATGTCGACAACGGCAACAAGCTGATTGCCGGGACCGAGTGGGAAAACAAGTCGATGGAAGAGATCATCACCGGCACCTACAACGCCACTTCCGTTGCGCAGAACGGTATTTTCAACAACATCAGCCAGCTCTGGAACCATAACCAGTTCTGGGAAATGATGGGCCCCGGCGAAAGCGCCATGCCCGGCGAGCTGGAAGCGGCCCTGACCGAGAGCTTCGGCTCGGTCGATGAGTTCAAGTCGCAATTCGCCGCCGCAGGTGCGGGTCAGTTCGGCTCCGGCTGGTGCTGGCTGGTGAAGAATGCCGATGGCTCGCTCGCCGTCACCAAGTCTGAGAACGGCGTCAACCCGCTCTGCTTCGGGCAGACCGCGCTTCTGGGCTGCGACGTGTGGGAACATTCCTACTATATCGACTTCCGCAACAAGCGCCCGGCTTACCTGGACAACTTCCTCAACAAGCTGGTGAACTGGGAAAACGTCGCTGCACGCCTCGCCGGCTAAGCGGTTTTCGGGACAATTAGACACTTTTGAACCCGTCGGTGATCTTCACCGGCGGGTTTTTCCGTGCGTGCAGGAATACCGGTGCTGCTTGACCACATTCGGCCCTCATGAAAGGGGTAGCATAAGATCGACGGGGACAGAATGGCCATGACCGAGATGCAAAAGGGTGTTCTGGCCCTGATCCTGGCCTGCGTCATCTGGGGCCTGGCACCGATCTTCTACAGGGAGCTCTCACATGTCGCCCCGTCAGAGGTGTTGGTCCACCGTACCCTCTGGTCCTTTGTCAGCTTTGGCCTGGTCCTGGCGCTGCAAGGCCGTTTCCGAGAAATTCGGACCGGGTTTGGCGACAGGCGACAGTTGGTCATTGCCTGTTTTTCATCGCTGACCATCTCGCTCAACTGGTTCATCTTCATTTTCGCCATTGGCGCGGGCCGGGCGCTGGAGGCGTCGATCGGCTACTACATCTACCCGCTGGTCGCGGTGGTGATCGGGCTTGTGGTGCTGCGCGAGAGCCTGAGTCGTGCCCAATGGGGGGCGGTCGGGCTTGCTTCACTGGCGGTGCTGGTGCTGACGGTCGGGCTTGGTGTCGCGCCTTGGATCAGCCTCGTTCTGGCGGTCAGCTTTGCCACCTACGGGCTGCTCAAACGCTGGATCGACGCAGGCCCGGTGGTGTCCGTCGCCGTCGAAACCTTGCTGCTGACGCCCTTTGCCCTGGCGTTTCTGGCGATCTGGGGGCAGGGCGCGTTTTTCTGGGGCTGGTGGGAGGCGCTGCTGCTGGTCCTCTGCGGCCCCGTCACGGCGGTGCCGCTCATTCTGTTTTCCTACGCGGCCAAGCGCGTGCCCATGTCCTCCATGGGTCTCATCCAATACCTGAACCCGACGCTGCAATTCCTCGTGGCCTGGCTGGTCCTGCTGGAGCCGGTCTCTCACTGGCACGCTATTGCCCTGCCGATGATCTGGCTGGCGCTTGCGCTTTACAGCTGGTCGGTGCTCAGCCCTTCTGCGCGCGGTAGAGCCCGGACATGAGCGCGGGCACGTCATCCACGATTTTGTAGAAGTCCATCAGGCTGGAATCGGCAAAGCCCTGGCCGACGATATGGGCCAGAAGGTCGCTTAGCTTGTCCCAGTACCCTGCGGAATTCAGAAGGAAAATCGGCTTTGAATGCAGGCCGAGCTGGCGCCAGGTCAACACCTCGAAGAATTCATCCAGCGATCCGGCACCGCCCGGCAGCACCACGATGGCATCGGCATTCATTACCATGACCTTTTTGCGCTCATGCATGGTTTCGGTGACGATGAACGTATCCAGATCGCGTTTGCCGACCTCCATGTTCAGCAGGTGCTCGGGAATCACCCCGAATGTGCCGCCACCCGCTGCCATGGCCGCCCGCGCGACGATGCCCATCAGCCCCACATCGCCCGCGCCGTATACGAGCCGCATGCCGCCTTCCGCCAATGCCGTGCCAAGCGCCTCGGCATCCTCGGAATAGCGCGGCGACGAACCGGCACGAGAGCCACAGTAGACACAAACGGAATAGGACATGGGTTAACCTGACTTGATGGTGTTTTGACCCGTGATAGACCTGTTGCTAAGGTCATACAACTGCACCGGCATGTGGGGACGTGCCGGGGCCTGAGGGGAGAGCAGATATGGCAGCTTCGGCAGGGTCCGGACTTGGACTAGGCACGCTTGCGGCGGGGGTGGCTGTCGCCGCCGTTGTCGGCGTGGTCGGCTATCAGGTCATCTTTGCACCCGGGCCAGACCCGGTGGCGGAAGGCGTGCCCCAAGGTATTGCAGGCGACCCGGTGGCGGTGCCCGATCCCGATGTGAGCGACCCGGATGTGGAGGTCGCAGTCGAGACCCCCACAGCGGCGACCCCGGCAGAGCCTGACATCCTGCCCGACCTCATCGCCCCGCGCTTCGACCTGGTTCGCGTGGATGCCGCCGGGGGGGCGCTGATTGCCGGTCAGGCCGAAAGCAATGCGGAACTGCGCCTGCTTCTCGACGGGCAGGAAATTCACCTTGCCAGCAGCGATGCGGGCGGGGATTTCGTGGCGATGTTCGATATTCCACCGTCCGAACTGCCACGCATCCTGAGCCTTGAGATGCTGATGGAGGATGGCTCGGTTCTGGTGTCGGAGCAAAGCGTCATCATCTCGCCGACCCTGCGCCCCGTGGGGGCGGCCACCGGTGTTGAGGTTGCTGAAGCCGACGCAACCGGACCGGACGTGCCCGACGACAGTGGCATGACAGAGCTTTCCATGGCGTCAGAGCCAGACACGCCCCCGGCCAGTGGCACCACGCCTCTTGCCCCTGCCACGCCCGATCTTCCTGAACAGACCGGCGTTGCGGCTGGTGGCGAAGTCGGCACCGCACCGGTTCGCGAAAACGGCACGGAGGTCGCGGTATCAGTAGCGGATGAGATGCCAAGCGGCGGGTCCCAGGAACCTGCGGCGCTTGCGGAGGACACCGGTGACGCAGGCGAGCCGGATCTGGAAATCGCGTCCCTGGAGATTGCAGAAAGCTCGGGCGGTGGCCTGAGTCGCGGCTTGCAGCCGGGAAATGCGGCGACGGATACGGAAAATGCTGGTGACGCCGATGCCCAGTCCAGCGAGGCAGGCGCGGATGAGCCGACACAGGCGGCTGCGGGCGATGCACCGCAGGTGATCCTGGACACCGCCAATGTGCCTCAACCGGATACGGGCGACGGGGTGGGACCGGTTCAGGTGGCAACGGAGGCACCCGCGGCGGATCGTGACAGCCCAGAGATCGCAGGCGCTTCGGGTGCGGACGACCCGGCAGCCCTGGCCGATGGGACAGGGGCCCCGGTTGCCGAGGACAGCAGCCAGGAGGTCGCGACCGCCAGCCTGGAGGAAAATCCCGTCCCCGTCCCGGAGGACAGCGGCCCCTCTGCTTCATCCGAGGGCACGACGGGACTGGCCACGCCAGAGGGTGTGAGCGTTGCGGTCTCGGACACGGTTGAAGATGACACGGACCTGGCCACGACGCAGGGCACGGGCGGCTCATCTGCGGACGTGGATATGGCGGCTTCCGGTGACGCCTCTGGTACTGCGGAGGAGAACACAGCGCAGGCCGCAGCGCAGGAGTCGGGCGATTCGCCTGTTATGGACATGGACGTTGCGGACTCCTCCGCTGACTCACCCGGCGTAACGGATGGGAACACGGAACTGGCAGCCGCGCAGGAGTCGGGTGACTCGCCCGTTATGGACATGGACGTTGCGGACTCCTCCGCTGACCCACAAGGCGCAACGGATGGGAACACGGAACTGGCAGCCGCACAGGACGCGGCAGATGCTCCTGCTGCGCAAAACGGCGCGGCGGTTTCCTCTGGCGAGGCAGAGACACAACCCGCTTCGCAGCCCGATGTCGGCGTGACCGAGGATGGCTCCGGCGATTCTTCCTCCGACTCCACGCAAGTGGCGGCGGCGGACAGCTCGTCAGAGGCCCCGCAGGGCAGGCCGGTAATGGAGCCTCAGACCCCCACCGTTTTGCTGGCCGACAGTCAGGGCATCCGCGTGATCCAGTCGGGTGACGAGGCCCCGCAGGTGCAATCACAGGTGACGCTGGACACCATCGCCTATGATACGGTTGGCGACGTGGTTCTTGCGGGGCGTGGCCCGGCGGAATCGGATGTGCGCTTCTACCTCAATAACCAGCCCATCCACTTGGCCCAGATCAACCTGCAAGGCGGCTGGCGCACGGCATTGCCGCAGGTCGATCCCGGCACCTACACGCTGCGCCTGGACGAGGTCAGCGCCGATGGCGCGGTGCAAAGCCGGATCGAAACGCCCTTCCTGCGCGAAGAGCCGGAGGCCGTTGCCGCGATTACTTCGGCCTCGGGCGAGAACGTGATCACCGTGCAATGGGGTCACACTCTGTGGGGAATCGCGCAGCAGCATTTTGGCGAGGGCGTGGCTTATGTTCAGATTTACGAAGCCAACCGAGATCAGATCCGCAACCCGGACCTGATCTATCCGGGCCAGATCTTCACCCTGCCAGAGCGGACCGACTAAATCTCGCCTCGGCACATCCGCACATATCGGTCGCGCCCCGGTGATCTGGTCATTCCGGCGGGGCGGGCTTAGGTTGCGCGCAACGCTCCGCCATCTGTGACAGAAAGCCCGCTTCATGCCGCCCACCACCATGACCGACCATCCCAAGGGCTCCGAGGCCCGCCGCAGCGGTTGGCGCACCATTCGCAAGGTCGCGCCCTATCTCTGGCCCGACGCCCACCCATGGGTGAAACACCGGGTCCTGGCGGCGCTGGCGATGCTGATCCTGGGGCGGTTGATCGCGGTCTATACGCCGTTTTTCTATGCCGAGGCGGTGGATGTGCTGTCGGGGGATGCGACGCCCTCTGGCATGCTGATGATGGGGGCCGTGGGGCTGACCGTGGCCTATGGCGTGGCGCGCGCCATGGCTGTGGGCTTCCAGCAATTGCGCGATGTGGTCTTCGCAAAGGTCGGTCAGCGGGCGCTGCGGCAACTGGCGCTGGAAACCTTCGAACATATCCACGCGCTGTCCCTGCGCTATCACATCACCCGCAAGACCGGCGGCCTGTCCCGGATCATCGAACGCGGTGTGAAGGGCGTGGAATTCCTGCTGCGCTTCCTGCTGTTTTCCATCGGGCCGCTGGTGATCGAGCTTCTGCTGATTGGCGTCGTGCTCGCCGTGCTGTTCGACATCTGGTATTTCGTCGTCGTTCTGGTGACGCTGGCGATTTACATCTGGTTCACCTTCGCGGTGACCGAGTGGCGGGTGAAGATCCGCAAGGAAATGAACGATCAGGACACCGACGCCAACCAGAAGGCGATCGACAGCCTGCTGAACTTCGAGACCGTCAAGTATTTCGGCGCCGAGAAGCGCGAGGCGGAACGCTATGACAGCGCCATGGCAGGCTATGAGAGCGCGGCGCTGAAAACCGCCTATTCGCTCGGGTTCCTGAATTTCGGGCAATCGGTGATCATCACCATCGGGCTGGTCATCGTCATGGTCATGGCTGCCATCGGTGTGAACAACGGCGTGCTGACCGTGGGCGATTTTGTGATGGTCAATGCCTACATGATCCAGATCACCATGCCGCTCAATTTCCTCGGCACCGTCTACCGCGAAATCCGCCAGGCTCTGGTCGATATGGGCGAGATGTTCGACCTGTTGGAACAGCCCGCCGACGTGGTGGATGCGCCTGATGCGGGCGCGCTGAGCTGCGATAAGGGCGAGCTGATCTTCGAAGATGTACGCTTCGGCTACGAGGCGGCGCGCCCGATCCTGAAGGGCCTGTCTTTCGCCGTGCCGCCGGGCCACACGGTGGCTCTGGTCGGGCCGTCCGGGTCAGGAAAATCCACCATCGGGCGGCTTCTGTTCCGCTTCTACGACGTGGGCAGCGGCGCGATCCGCATCGACGGGCAGGATCTGCGGTCGGTGACGCAGGCGAGCCTCCATGACCATATCGGCGTGGTGCCGCAGGATACGGTGCTGTTCAACGACACGATCCGCTACAACATCGCCTATGGCCGTCCTGAGGCCAGCTTTAAAGAGATCGAGGCGGCGGCGCGGGCGGCGAAGATCCACGATTTCATCGAGAGCCTGCCGGAAGGGTATGAAACCCCCGTGGGCGAACGCGGGCTGAAACTGTCGGGCGGCGAAAAGCAGCGGGTGGGGATTGCCCGGACGCTACTGAAAGACCCGCCCATTCTGTTGCTCGATGAGGCGACCTCGGCATTGGACACGGAAACCGAACGCGAGATCCAGGAAGAGCTGAAGATGATGGGGCAAGGGCGCACGGTGATCACCATCGCGCACCGGCTGTCCACCGTGGTCGACAGCGACCAGATCATCGTTCTGGAAAGGGGCGAGATCGCCGAGCGCGGGACGCATGAGGAACTGCTGGCCCTGAATGGCCGCTATGCCTCCATGTGGGCGCGGCAGGCGGCCGAGCGCGAAGACATGGAAGAGCAGGGCGCGGCCTGAGGGCAGTTTCGCCGCGCATTGCGCGTCGACCGGAGAGCGCTGCGCCTCAAGCCCCTTCGGGGCCCTCGTTGCAGCGCGTTGCCACGGAAATGCGAGACGGGCGCTGATCTGTCCTGACCGCTGTGCAGGCGGCACGCGAGGGACGCCTCCGGCGGGAGTATTTGGGCCAAGAAGAAGGGGCAGGCGGTGCGATCCGTCTGCCCCTTGTGCTTGTGCGTTGGAAAGTCGGGTTACTCCGCCGCGCGCAGCGGTGCGTCGGTGGGGGCGTCTTCTTCCTCTTGCGGTGCGTCTTCGGCTATGGGGGCCTCTTCCGGGGCTTCGATGATGAAGACGGGCTGCGGCGGCTCTTCCCAGAGGATCTCGGGGTGGCGGGTGCGGCGGGCGGCGCGGGCCAGCGTCCAGTCCTGCGCCCGCTGGCTGACGTCGCGCGCGCCGAGGCGCCCGAGGCCGCGGGCGATCCCGCCAAGGATCGTCCAGAACCAGATCCTGAGCGCCAGAAGCGACGGGGTCAGGACCAGCGTCAGCACTGTGGCCACACCCAGGCCGAAAACCACAGCCGTAGCCAGTTGCTTCCACCAGAGCGCCGTGGGGCTGTCGACGGAATAACCGCCCGCCGCGAAGTCGAGACTGATGCCATACATCATCGGCATGAGGCCCGCCATTGTGGTGATGGTGGTCAGCAGGACGGGACGAATGCGCGCCTCTGCTGTGCGGGTGATCGCCTCCAGCTGTGGCATGTAGCGGCTGTATTCCTGATAGGTGTCGATCAGAACAATGTTGTTGTTCACCACAATCCCCGCAAGCGCGACAATCCCGGTGCCGGTCATGATGATCGAGAAGGTCTGGTCCATCACCAGCATGCCGATCAGAACGCCGACGGTGGAGAGCACCACGGCCAGAAGCACAAGGACCGAGTTGTAGACCGAGTTGAACTGCGCCAGCAGGATGATGAACATCAGGCCAAGCGCGGCCCCGAAGGCCTGCCCGAGGAAGGCCTGGCTTTCCTGTTCCTCTTCCTGGTCACCGCCCCATTCCCAGCTGACAGAAGCGGGGAGCGGGTTTTCGGTTTCCAGCCATTCGGTGATTGTGGCAATGCGTTCATTGGCATTCACCGGGGTCAGGGTCAGTGCTCCGGTCCGAACGCCTTCCTGAACGGCAAAGCTGTCTTCCGCCGCAGATGCATCTTCCAGCCAGCTTTCACCGGTTTCCGTGTCGGTCAGCATCACAAGACCGTCCAGAACATCGGCGCGCACGTTGAAAATGCGGCTCTGGTCGCGGCGGTCGATCTCGGCCAGTTGTGGCGCGGGGGTGCGGGTGACGAAATTGGACAGCGGTATCAGCCCGTCGGCGGTCCGCACGCGCAGGGTGTCGAGCGTGGACAGGACGCGCGCCTCTTCGGGGAAGCGGACGCGGATCTCGATCTCTTCGTCCGAGCTTGGCACTCGCATTGTGTCGAGCAGAATGCCCCGCGTCACCAGCTGCACCATGGCGCCCACGGTGGCCACATTGGCACCGTAGCGGCCTGCGGCTTCCACATCGACAGTGAGTTCCCAATCGACGCCGGGCAGGGGCAGGGTATCTTCCACCAGCGTCAGGGCAGGCGTGGATTCGAACCGTTCCCGGACGATGCGGGTGGCTTCCTGCAGCTCTTCCCAATTGTCCCCGGCAAGGCGCAGGTTCACCGGCTTGCCCGAGGAGGGGCCACGGGACTGGCTGAAGATCTCGGTCCGGATGCCGGGGATCTGGTCCAGGTCCTCCTGCATGCCCGCGAGGATCATGTCGCCGTCAAAGGCCGGGTCGATCACGGTGCGCGGCAGCTGGATCAGCCCGCCAAGCAGGGACACCGGTGCATCGAGGACGGGGCGTTCATCCCAGGGCAGCAGGTCGAACTGGACCTGTCCGATCGTGTCGCGGGGCTGTTCTGCGCCGCCGGTGTTGTTGTTCAGCCCGCCCTGACCGGCAAAGGCAAAGACATCGCGGACGCCTTCTGTGGCGATCACCCTCGCCTCGACCTGACGCACCAGCAGGTCCATTTCCTCGACCGAGAGGTTGCCGCGCGCCCGGACATAGACGATGCCGTTCTCGGGCTCTGATTCCACGAAGAACTCGACGCCGTTATTGTTAGCCTGAAAATAGATGAAGACGCTGACCACGAAGACCACGACCGCACCGATGGTGACCAGCGGCATCACCGGGTTGCCGACGATGGCATGGATGACCCAGCCGAACGGGCTGCGCCGATAGCCTGCGCGGATGCGCTTTTCCTGCCTGTGGATGGCGACAGAGCCGATCATGACCGACATGAGCGAGGCCGCCGCCACGAACATCACAATGCCCGGCAGCATCTGGCGGAAGGCCGAGGCCGTGGGATCGGCCGGGACCAGCCCGCCGGGGCTGATGGTTTCCAGCGCCGCAAGGAACATCAGGTAGCCAGCGCCCGCAGTCAGCAGCGCCCGAACCGGCCACCACGGGATCAGCGCCTTGACCACCTTGGTGCCGTTGTCGATCAGCCGCGAATAGCGGGCGGCGACACCGCCCAGAACCGGCAGGTAGATCAGCGCCACGATCAGCGAGGCGGACAGCACGAAGATCAGCGTCACGGGCAGCATGCCCATGAATTCCCCGGGCACACCGGGCCAGAACAGCATCGGCAGGAAGGCACAAAGCGTGGTGGCGGTCGAACTGACGATCGGCCAGAACATCCGCTTGGCCGCATCCGTATAGGCCTGCATGGGGCGCGCGCCCTCTGCCAGGCGTTTGTCGGCATATTCCACGACCACGATGGCCCCATCGACCAGCATCCCAACGGCGAGGATCAGGCCGAACATGACGATGTTGGAGATTGTCACGCCCATGATGCCGAGGAAGATGAAGCACAGCAGGAAGGAGGTGGGGATCGCGAAACCGACCAGCAGCGCCGAGCGCGTGCCAAGCGCAGCCAGAACCACGATCATCACCAGCGCGATGGCCGTAAGGACCGATCCTTCCAACTGGCTGACCATGCCCTGAACGGTCACGGATTGGTCCAGCGTCGCGGTCACGCTCACTGACTGGCGCAGCTCTTCGGGCCATTCGGCCTGCGCGGCCTCGATCTCTGCCCGGACCAGCGCGGCGGTGTCCATGATGTTGAAGCCGAGCCGCTTCACGACCTGCAATGCGATGGCGTTTTCGCCGTTGAATCGGGCAGTGCCTTCGCGGTCTTCATAGGTCAGGCGGATCTCGGCCAGGTCGCCGAGGGTCACCACCCGGTCCCCGTTCACCTTGATGGGCAGGTTGTAGATGTCCTCGGTCGTGTCGAAGCTGGAGGGGATCGAAACGGAAATCGCCCCGCTGGCCGTCGAGACTTCGCCCGCTGCAATCAGCTGGTTGTTGTTCACGACCGCGTCGATCAATTCGCGCGCGGTGACGTTGTAGGCCTCCAGCGCCAGCGGGTCGATGACGACCTCGACCATCTCGTCCCGACCCCCGGCAAGCCCGGCCTCAAGGATGGGCGGCAGGGCCTCGAGCCGATCCTGAAGCTCCTGCGCCAGTCGCAGCAATGTGCGTTCCGGGGCCTCGCCAGACAGGGCCACGATGATGATCGGGAATTCGGAGAAGTTGATTTCGTTGATGGAATAGCTTTCAGCCCCGTCCGGGAACTGCGCCTCGGCAGCATCCATCGCTTCACGGACTTCGGCAATGGTGGCGTCCTTGTCCCAGCCGAACTCGAACTCCAGGAAGATCCCGGCATAGCCCTCGGCCGCCGTGGCCGAGATGGTCTGCAACCCGTCGAGATCCTGAAACTCGGCCTCCATCGGGCGGACGAGCAGGCGTTCGCTGTCTTCCGCCGAGATGCCGGGGAAGGGGACCGAGACGAACAGGCCCGGAATGTCGATATCGGGCTCGCCCTCTTTCGGCAGGCCGATATAGGCTGCGGTGCCCACGACCACGGACAGGACCACGAAGGCCACGACCATCCGGGCGCGGGAGGCGGCCCAGTCCACCATTCCCATCATTGCGAGAGCTCCTGGTAGTGGGGCTGCACCGGCACGCCATCGGTCACGAATTCCTGGCCCACCACGATCACATCCGCCGTCTCCGGCAACCCGGCCACAAGCACGCCGTTCATCGTGTCGCGCAGATAGGTGACCGGTGCGAAGCGGGCTGTGTTGGTCTCATCCACGATGCGCAACCCGAGCAGACCTTCGTCATTCAGGGTCAAGGCGGAGGAGGGCAGCAGATGCGCCATCTGTCCGGAAGACGCGATCAGGATATCTGCGGTCTGCCCGTCGCTGATGGAGAGATCGGTGTTGTCCACCGTGATTTCGACCCGGAAGGTCCGCGTCTGTGGATCGGCGGAGCGGCTGAGAAAGGTGACCGTGCCGGCGACTTGCTGACCGGCAGCAAGGCGTGCGCCTGCGCTTGCGCCCACGGTAACCCGGCTGACCTCGGCCTCTGGCACGAACCCGACCAGCTTGATCGGATCGAGCTGGATGACCGTGGCACAGAGCGATCCCGGCTGCATGAGCGACCCAAGTTCAGCGGTGTCGCTTTCCAGAAGGCCCTCGAACGGGGCGTAGATCCGAAGGTTGTCGATCTCCTGCTCGGCACGCAGCACGGCGGCCTCGGCAGCGCTGATGCCGCTTTGGGCGGCCTGAATGGCGGCCTGAGCCGCTTGAACTCCGGCGGAGGCGGATTCGATTCCGGCCTCGGCGGCGCTGACCGTGGCACTGGCCGATGCGGCGCGGGTTTCCGAGGCAAAGCCGCTTTCACTAAGCCGGCTGGCGGCGTTCGAGTCGATTTCGGCGGCGATCAGGCTGGCTTGTGCTTCTGCCACGCGGGCCCGTGCGGCGGGCAATTGCGCCTCGGCCTCGGGCAGGCGGGCCTGCGCCTCCAACAAGCGTGCCTCGGCCTCGGCCAGAGCGGCTTCGCGGGTGCCGGGATCTATCTGGCACAGAAGCTGGCCTTCCTCCACGAAGGCCCCGGCGCGGATCGGGTCAGAGATGATGCGGCCAGACGTTTCGGCCCGCACTTCGACCTGACGGGCGGCTTCCGTGCGGCCCCGAAGCAGAACCGCCGAGTCGACCTCTTCCGCGACCGAGCGGCGCACAACAACGGATACGGTGCCTTCTGGCAGGGCCTCGGCGGTCTCCTCTTGCGCAATCTCGGCGACCGGAGCGGCATCTTCGGCCACTGGTTCCTCAGTTGAGGCACGAAACCCGTTGGCAAATTCCACCAAACGCTCGCGTTCCATCACCACGCCGTAAATCACCGCGCATACGAGGACTGCCGTTATAATCGAAAATATGCGCATCATTCGCCTCTTTAAGCGGGCCCGTTTCCGTCGGCCCTACATCTGAGCCTTTGGTCCCTGTTTCAACCCGCTATTACGCTGAACCAGTCCGTTTAGTTTACTTTTTGTGGAATCTGGCTGCAAGACTGAACTGACCAGTTCACTTTTTTGCGTTCCCCTCCGGATTTCCGGGGCTTGGACCGCCCCAGACGGCTGGTGAGACTTGTTCCCGGGGCGCTTCTCGCGTTAAGAGGCGGTAACAAGTGACACGCGGGCCGGGAACGGCCCAGATATTGGGGCGAACATGGCCAATACCGACAGTTTCATCGAAGAGGTCAACGAAGAGCTTCGCCGTGACCGGCTGTTCCGTCTGTTCCGGAAATGGGGCTGGATCCCGATTCTTGTAGTGATTGCGATTGTCGCGGCCGCCGCCTGGCGGGAATACTCGCTTGCGCAGGAGCGTGCGGCCTCCGAGGCGTTCGGGGACGCGCTGATTGCCGCCTTGGATAATGACGACGCAGACGCGCGTCAGGTGGCCCTGTCCGAGATCACCCCCACTAGCGAGAACGCCCAGGTGCTTCTGGCAATGCTTCTGGCCGGGGAACAGGCCAATGGCGAAAGCGCCGAAGAGGCTGCCGCCAGCTTGCGCAGCATCGCCGTGGATACCGGCCTGCCGGAGCGTTATCGCGACCTCGCCTTGCTCAAGGCCCATATGCTGGCCCCGCAGGACTTTGCCACCGCGATGGCCGAACTTGACCAGCTGGCCCGACCGGGCCGCCCCTATCGCCCGCTGGCGATGGAACAGCAGGCGCTGCTGCATGTCAGCAATGGCGATCCTGAGGCCGCAATCGCGCTGTTGCGCCTGTTGGAGGAAGACAGCGAAGCCACGCCGGGCTTGCAACAGCGCGCGTCTCAGTTGATTGTGGCATTGGAATCCGGCGCTGCCCTGCAGGATCCGGCCCCGGTGGAAGACACCGCGACCGACGGGTCAGAGACAGCGACCGAAGACGAAGCCGGTGCCGAGGCTCCGGCAGACGAGGGGGAAGAATCCCCGGCAGCAGAAAGCGCCCCCGAGCAATAAGGGGGCAGGATGCCGGTGGTGAAACGGTTTGAAGGGGCGGCAGTCAGATGAACAAGATCAGCATTGGGTTCCTTGGGCTCGGATTGCTCGCCATGCTGGCTGCATGTGCAGAACGCGAGGTCATTCTCGAAGGGGATCGCTTCGGAACCCGCACGCCGCTGGATCAGGCCTTTCCCGGGATCGAAGCGCCCGATGTGGCGGAAGATACCGCCCCCCCGATTTCCTTGGCAGAGCCGGTCACTCTCGACAGCTGGCCGATGCGGTCCCTGACCACGCGCAACGTGGTTCCGCATCTGTCCCTGTCTGCTGCTCCGGTGGAGCTTTGGGCCAGTGATATCGGGCAGGGCAATACGCGCCGTGCCCGCATCACCGCCGATCCCGTCATGGCCGATGGCCGAATCTTCACCCTCGATTCGGATGCGCAGCTGACCGCGACCGGCACCGATGGCAGCACCCTCTGGACCGCCGATCTGACAGCGGGTTATGAGCGCGGCGGCGGTGTATCCGGTGGCGGCCTCGCGGTTGTGGGCGGCGTCGTCTACGCGACGACCGGCTATGGCGAGCTGATCGCCCTGCAACCTGCCAATGGCGAGGTTATCTGGCGTCAGCGCCTCGGCGCGGGGATCACCGCGCCGACTGTGACCGACAATTCCGTCTATGTGGTCAGCCGCGACAGTCAGGCCTGGTCGCTCAACCCCGAAAATGGCCGCATTCGCTGGCAACTGCCCGCCGGTCCGGCCACGGCGGTTCTGTCCGGTGGCGCGTCGCCCGCGCTGACCGATCGTCTCGTGATCTTCCCCTTCGGCTCGGGTGAGCTTGTGGCCACCCTGCGCCTCTCTGGTGTCCGGGTCTGGGGCACGACCGTTGCAGGCGCGCGTCGGGGTGTGGCCTATAATGATCTCAACGATATCACCGGCGACCCGGTGATCGTGGGCAATACGCTTTATGCCGGCAACCAGTCGGGCCGCGTTGTCGCGATGGAGGCCTCCTCGGGGGAACGGCTCTGGACCGCGCAGGACGGCGCTTATTCCCCGGTGCTGCCGGCGGGTGATTCCATCTTCTTCGTGTCCGATCGCAACGAGCTGATCCGTCTGGACGCCGAAACCGGCACCCGCATCTGGGGCACCGAGCTGCCGCTTTACGTCAATGAACGCGAACGCCGTCGCCAGGCCGTGTTCACCCATTACGGCCCGATCCTGGCCGGTGGCCGCCTTGTGGTGGCTTCGGGTGACGGCAATATCCGCTTCTTCGACCCGGAAAGCGGGGCAGAACTGTCGCGCGTCGAAATCCGCGGTGGCGCGGCAGCGCATCCGATCGTGGTGGGCGGGACGCTCTATGTCGTGTCCGGTGCCGGGCGGCTGCACGCCTTCCGCTGATCGCACCGCACAGGTTTTTTCGGGGTTTTGACGTCACGACGGCTTTTCATTGCCTGTCAGCCGCGGTATGCCGCGCGATCTGGATAAAGTAAGGATAACGGGCCAATGAGCTTCGTTCTGGCCATTGTCGGACGTCCCAACGTGGGCAAGTCGACGCTGTTCAACCGCCTCGTGGGCAAGAAACTGGCTCTGGTCGATGACCAGCCCGGCGTCACACGGGATTTGCGCGAAGGCGCGGCGCGGCTTGGCGATCTGCGCTTTACCGTGGTGGATACAGCCGGTCTGGAAGAAGCAACCGATGACAGCCTGCCGGGTCGGATGCGCCGCCTGACGGAACGTGCCGTCGGGATGGCCGATGCCTGCCTGTTCATTGTCGACGCGCGCACCGGAATCACCCCGACCGATGAGGTCTTCGCCGATATCCTGCGCCGCTCCGGCACGCCGGTCATCCTTGCCGCCAACAAGGCCGAGGGCCGCGCCGCCGAGGCAGGCGTGTTCGAGGCCTTTGGGCTGGGGCTTGGCGATCCGCTGGCGCTGTCGGCCGAGCATGGCGAGGGCATGGCCGAGCTGGCCGTGGTGCTGAGCCCGATGATCGAAGCGGCGGAGGCGAGGGCCGAGGAGGCGCTCACCGATATCGACATCGAAGACGATGAAAGCGGCGAAGCGCCCGAACGCACCAAGCCCCTGCAAATCGCCGTGATCGGCCGCCCGAATGCGGGCAAGTCCACCCTGATCAACAAGATCATCGGTGAAGACCGTTTGCTGACCGGGCCAGAGGCGGGGATCACCCGCGATTCCATCGCCGTGTCTGTCGACTGGGATGGCACGCGGATGCGCATCTTCGATACCGCCGGCATGCGCAAAAAGGCCAAGGTGCAGGAAAAGCTGGAAAAGCTCTCCGTTTCCGATGGCCTGCGCGCGGTGAAATTCGCCGAGGTCGTGGTGGTGCTGCTCGACGCGGCTGTGCCGTTTGAACAGCAGGATCTGCGCATTGCGGACCTCGCCGAACGAGAGGGCCGGGCCGTTGTCGTGGCGGTCAACAAATGGGACCTGGAAGAGCACAAGCAGGAAAAGCTGCGCGACATGCGCGAGGCCTTCGAACGTCTGCTGCCGCAGCTGCGCGGGGCACCGCTGGTGACGGTTTCGGCCAAAACGGGCCGGGGCCTCGACCGGCTGCAACAGGCCATCGTGCGGGCCTATGACGTCTGGAACCGCCGGGTGCCGACCGCGACCCTGAACCGCTGGCTGGCGGGCATGGTCGAGGCGCATCCGCCACCCGCGCCGTCGGGCCGACGTATCAAGCTGCGCTACATGACCCAGGCCAAGACCCGACCGCCGGGCTTCGTGGTCATGTGCTCCCTGCCAGAGAAGCTGCCGGAAAGCTATTCCCGCTATCTCGTCAATGGGTTGCGGGATGACTTTGACATGCCCGGAACACCCATTCGTCTGCATATGCGCAGTCAGTCCGACGCCAATCCCTATAAGGATCGCAAGAAATCGATCCCGTCGCGGCTGGCCAAACATGTGCGCAAAGGGGCCACTAAAAAGGGCTGACCGGTGTCACCGACAGCCCTTTCAGCTTGGTAAAAATACCTCGGGGGAGTCGCCTGAAAGGCGACGGGGGCAGCGCCCCCCCCCAAAAGAAAACGCGGCCCGGAACGGGCCGCGCGGGTCGACGCCGAAGGCGGCGAAATCCCTTGTGTCTCAGGCGTTTGCAGCCCGGATCTTGTCGGCGGCCTCTTTCGAATAGCCCACGCCCTTGTCATCGAACAGCGTGTCCAGCTCTCCCGACAGGGTCATCTCGGTGATGATGTCGCAGCCGCCCACAAACTCGCCCTTCACATAAAGCTGCGGAATGGTCGGCCAATCTGAGAACGCCTTGATCTCCTGGCGGATTTCGTCGTCGGCCAGCACGTTCACATCGGCAAACTCGACGCCCATGAAATTGAGCACCCCCGCCACGCGGCTGGAAAACCCGCATTGCGGCATCGTCTTGGTGCCTTTCATGAAAAGCACCACGTCATTGGCCTCGATGGTGTCCTTGATCTGGGTCTCTGCGCTCATCTCAGCGTTCCTTGATATCCTGATGTTTCCTTCGGAGCCCCGGTCCGGGCTCACTCCGGCGCTTTCGTCGTCAGCGCCAGTGCATGAACTTCGCCCTGTGCGCCGTCCATCTTGCCCTTCAGCGCCGCATAGACCGCGCGCTGTTGCTGCACCCGGTTCATGCCCTTGAAGCTTTCGTCCTCGACCTGTGCCGCGAAATGAACGCCGTCATCGCCTTCGACGATGATCTTCGCATTCGGGAGACTTTCCCGGATCAGGTCTTCAATCTCCTGGGCCGTAATGGGCATGATGGGCAACTCCTGTCTGTCTTCCCAGATGTAATCCGCACCCAAGCTTCCCGCAAGGGCGCGACGTGAAAGGATCTTCGAAGATCCTTGGCAAAAATCTTCGAAGATTTTTCCCCGCGCCCGGAACTAGCCGATCTTTTCTGCGAAACTGCTGCGATAGATGGCGGCAAGGTCTGCCAAAGGCGCCGCGGAGCTGCCCATGCGCACAGTATCCCCGCCGAACCGGCCCACGGTGGCAATCGGCACGCCGGCCTGACCTGCCGCGACCATCAGCGCCTCGGCCTTATCGAAGGAGCAGGCAATCAGGTAGCGCGCCTGATCCTCGCCAAACAGCGTCGGCGTGTCGTCCGCATCGAGGGTGACGCCGACACCGGAGGCCTCTGCCATCTCGAAAGCCGCCATCGCCAACCCGCCGTCCGACAGGTCGGAACACATGTCGATCAGCGCCCGATTGTTGCGAATGAACGCGCCGTTTCGCTTCTCGGCGTCGAGGTCCACATGAGGCGCGTCGCCGTCTTCACGGTTGAAGACCTCATAGAGCAAGGCCGACTGGCCCAGATGACCCTGCGTCTCGCCCACCAGAACCGCCACATGGCCGTCGCGGGCGGTGCCGTTGATGAGATCGTCCAGATTGTCCAGAAGACCCACGGCCCCGATGGTGGGGGTGGGCAGGATGCCCTGTCCATCGGTTTCGTTGTAAAGCGAGACATTGCCCGACACGATCGGCACATCCAGCGCCGCCACGGCTGCCCCGATCCCTTTGATCGCGCCGACAAACTGGCCCATGATCTCGGGCTTTTCGGGATTGCCGAAATTGAGGTTGTCGGTTGTGGCCAGCGGCAGCGCGCCGGTGGCGGTGATGTTGCGATAAGCCTCGGCCACCGCCTGCTTGCCGCCTTCAAACGGGTTCGCCTTGACATAGCGCGGGGTCACGTCAGAGGTGAAGGCCAGCGCCTTGTCGGTGCCGTGCACGCGGGTCACGCCCGCACCTAGCCCCGGTGCGCGCACCGTATCGGCCATGACCATGTGGTCATATTGTTCGTAGACCCACTGCTTGGCCGCATAATTCGGCGAGGAGATCAGCGCGATCAAACCGTCGATCGGGTCGACGCCCGGCACCGGCTCCATCTCGGCGGCGGCGGGGGTTTCTATCCAGGGGCGGTCATATTCCGGCGCGGTCGAGGACAGTTTCGACAGCGGCAGGTCGGCCATGACCTCGTTGCCATGAAGGATCAGGAAGCGGTCTTCGGGAATGGTTTCGCCCACGATGGCGAAATCCAGATCCCATTTCTCGAACACTGCGCGGGCCTCTGACTCTAGCTCGGGGTTCAGCACCATGAGCATCCGCTCCTGGCTTTCCGACAGCATCATCTCATAGGCGGTCATATGGGTTTCGCGCTGCGGCACGTGGTCGAGGTTCAGCTGAATGCCAAGCCCGCCCTTGTCGCCCATTTCCACGGCAGAGCAGGTCAGACCCGCCGCGCCCATGTCCTGGATCGAGATCACCGCACCGGTCTGCATTAGCTCCATGCAGGCTTCCATCAGGCGCTTTTCAGTGAAGGGGTCGCCAACCTGGACCGTGGGGCGCTTTTCCTCGATCGTGTCGTCGAACTCGGCACTGGCCATGGTGGCGCCGCCAACCCCGTCGCGGCCCGTCTTGGCGCCGAGATAGACCACCGGCATGCCAACGCCCGAGGCGGCGGAGTAGAAGATCTTGTCGGCATCCGCCAAACCGGCGGCAAAGGCGTTCACAAGGCAGTTGCCGTTATAGGCGGGGTGGAAGCGGACCTCTCCACCTACAGTGGGCACGCCGAAGCAATTGCCATAGCCGCCGATGCCTTCCACAACGCCATGCACCAGCTGCCGGGTCTTGGGATGATCAACCGCGCCGAAGCTGAGCGCATTCATCGCCGCAATCGGCCGCGCGCCCATGGTGAAGACGTCGCGCAGGATGCCGCCCACGCCGGTGGCCGCGCCCTGGTAGGGCTCGATATAGGAGGGATGATTGTGGCTCTCCATCTTGAAGACCACGGCCTGCCCGTCGCCGATGTCGATCACGCCGGCGTTCTCGCCCGGGCCGCAGATGACCTGGGGGCCTTCCGTGGGCAGGGTGCGCAGCCATTTCTTCGACGACTTGTAGGAACAATGTTCGTTCCACATGGCCGAGAAGATACCCAGTTCGGTGAACGTCGGTTCCCGACCGATGATCTCCAGAATGCGCTCATACTCATCGGGGCTCAGCCCGTGCGCGGCGATGATGTCGGACGTGATGGCCGGTTCCTGCATGGTCTTCGATGTCCCTCGGGGCTCAGGTCGCTTGCCGCACTCTTTAGGGCAAGGCCCCGGCGGGGAAAAGGGGGGAGAGGTCACAGGGGGCGGCGGAATGTCAACGATGTGGCCCGCGCATAGCCCGGATGGGCGCTGGCTCCGATCAGATGGAACCCCATGGCCCGGAATGTCCGGTGGTTTTCGCGCAGCTCCACCCGGGTTTGCAGCCGGAGCCCGCTGCACCCCTCATGCCGGGCTTGCCGCGCTGCGGCATCAATCAGAAGCCTGGCAAGTCCCTGTCCACGGGCATCGTTGGCGACGGCGAGCTTGCCGATGTAGTAATCCTGCCCGTCGGGACGGCCGAAAAGGCAGGCCACCGGCCGGGTCTTGCGCAGGATCAGGAACAGGTCTTCATCCTTGGCCTTTTGCTTCAGGCTGGCTGATGTCATGTCCGCCAGAGAGGAGGGCGGATCAATCCGGCCCTGCATGAAGGCAAACGCCTGTTGAAGCAGGTCCAGCAGGCCGGGCCAGTCATCGAAATCATCGGGGTTGAGCAAGACGGGGTCACACATAACGCCGCAATATCAGGGCGTTCGACCAAAAAAAAGGCCGAGACGAATCTCGGCCAAAGTCCAACAGGGAGGTAGTGAGCGCGCGATGTCTATCGCCCGTCACTGATGCTGAAATAGTCAGCAGCATGTTAACGATCAAGGGTTTTTTCGCCGCATCGCCGCAATGCTGCTATGCGCGTTGCACATGGCTCACACTTTTTGCGGATGGCAGCTGTAGGTTATCCCTCTTGCTCGCGGCGTTTGCGGCGATGCGCGATGATTTCCTCGGTCACGAAATCGCGGAACGCCTCGATCCGCTTGGAATGGCGCAGCTCTTCCGGATATGCGAGGAAAACAGGCACTTCGTTGCTTTCGACCTCCGGCAGGACGCGGACCAACTGCGGGAAATCCTCGGCCAGATAATCCGGCAGCAGACCAATGCCCAGATCGTGGATAACGCCCTGAAGGACGCCGAAATAGTTGTTGACCGTCAGGAAGCTGCCCACATCGTAGGACATGATCTCGCGCACCAGCAGGGCCCCGGCGCTGACTTGCGCGGAATGGGCGTTCTGGCTGATCAGCCGGTGACTGCCCAGATCGTCAAGCGAAGCGGGGGTGCCGTTGGCCTCCAGATAGGTTTGCGACGCGTAAAGCTGCATCCGCACGCTCATCAGCTTCTTGCGGATCAGGTCGGCCTGGCTGGGTTCCTTCATGCGGATGGCGACATCGGCCTCGCGCATGGGCAGGTCCATCACCCGTTCTTCAAGGATCAGGTCGATCTTCAGCTCGGGATACTTGTTGTAAAGCTGCGGCAATCGCGGTGCGAGCCAGAGCGTGCCGAATCCCACGGTGGTGGTGACGCGCAACTCGCCAAAGACTTCCTCTTCGCTGTCGCGAATGCGCGCGGCGGCGGCCTCCAGCCGTTTCGACATGGATCTCGTGGCATCAAACAGCAATTCGCCCTGTTCGGTCAGGATCAGCCCGCGCGCATGGCGGTGGAACAGCGTCGTATCAAGGCTTTCTTCCAGGGACCGGATCTGCCGGCTGACAGCAGATTGGCTCAGATGCAGGATATCCCCCGCGTGGGTCAGGCTGCCCGCATCGGCAACCGCATGAAATATGCGCAGCTTGTCCCAATCCATAGGAGAGACTTTCTTTTCCTGATCCGATGCCCCGATACCCATGGCAACCTAGTCACTTTACCCTACAGTTCAATGAAGAACTCTGAGGATTGGTCAAACATCGCTTGAAAGGTCACACATGCTGACCTATACTGATGGAAATTGCGGCATGCTACCGGGAGGGGACCATGGGACTGGCACAAGTTTCACTTAAAGACCGTTTCGATCTGGAAAAATCCCCCGTTCTTCTGAACGGCACGCAGGCGCTGGTGCGGCTGATGCTGGCGCAGAAGTGGCGCGACCGGCAGGCCGGGCTGAACACGGCGGGTTTCGTGACCGGCTATCGCGGCTCGCCGCTTGGCGCGGTGGATCTGCAGATGGCCAAGGCCAAGCAGGTGCTGACAGAAGCCGACGTGCTGTTTCGTCCCGGCCTGAACGAGGACCTTGCCGCAACCTCCCTGTGGGGCGCGCAACAGGCGGAACTGCGCGGCGAGGGCAAGTTCGACGGTGTCTTCGGGCTCTGGTATGGCAAGGGGCCGGGCGTGGACCGCTCTGGCGACGTGATGCGCCATGCCAATATGGCCGGAACCTCGCCCCATGGCGGGGTGATCATGGCCATGGGCGATGACCATACCGGCGAAAGCTCCACCGTCTGTCATCAGTCCGATTGGGCGATGGTCGATGTGCATATGCCGGTGCTCTCGCCCGCGGGCGTGCAAGAAATCCTCGACTATGGCCACTACGCCTATGAACTCAGCCGCTTCGCCGGGGTCTGGGTGGGCCTCAAGGTGATGAAGGACACGGTCGAAGCCACATCCGTGGTCGATGGCCGCCCTGACCGTATGTCCTTCCAGCTGCCGGATTACACGATGCCGCCCGGCGGGCTTAACATCCGCCTTGGCGATCACTGGATTCCGCAGGAGGAACGGCTGCTCGGCCATAAACGCTTCGCGGCCGAGGCCTTTGCCCGCGCCAACGGCATCGACAAGCGGGTTCTGGGCAAACCCGGCGCCAAGATCGGCTTCGTCGCGGCGGGCAAGAACTGGCTCGACCTGGTTCATGCGATGGAACTCCTCGGCATCCATGAGGACGAGGCCGAGCGGCTCGGCATCACCACCTACAAGGTGGGGCAGACCTGGCCCTTGGACATGAAAAGCCTTGAGGAATGGGCCGAAGGGCTGGAGCTGATCGTCGTCGTCGAGGAAAAGCGCAAGCTCATTGAGGTGCAGATCAAGGAAGCCATCTTCGACAACCGGCGCGGCCGCCGCGTCTATGGTTACAAGGGCGGCAAGGGCGAGGTGCTGTTCCCGACCCATTACGCGCTCGACCCCAATGATATCGCGGTGAAACTCGGCAACATCCTGATCGACGAAGGCCGCGCCACCGACCGAATCCGCGCGGGCATCCAGCAGGTGACCGACGCCATGCGCGCCGACAACGCGCAGGATCTGGCGACGCGGCTGCCCTGGTTCTGTTCTGGCTGCCCGCACAATACCTCCACCAAGGTGCCCGAAGGCGCGCGGGGTGGCGCGGGCATCGGCTGTCACTTCATGGCCAAATGGATGGATCGCAACACCGAGGCCTTCACCCACATGGGTGCGGAAGGGGCGAACTGGGCGGGCGAGGCGCCGTTTTCCACCCGCAAGCACATCTTCCAGAACCTGGGCGAGGGGACCTATAACCACTCGGGCATTCTGGCCATCCGCGCGGCCATCGCGGCGGGCACCAACATCACCTACAAGATCCTCTTCAACGATGCTGTCGCCATGACCGGCGGGCAGCACAACGAGGGCGATCTTGACCCCGCGCGCATCGCCCATGAAATCCGTGCCATGGGGGTTAAGCATATCGCGCTCATTTACGACCCCAAGGAAGAGATTGATTTTTCTGCCTTTCCGCGCGACGTCGAACGGCATGAACGCGACGATCTGATGACCGTGCAGGAACGGTTTCAGGACATCGAGGGCGTGTCCGCCATCATCTACGTGCAGACCTGCGCCGCCGAAAAACGCCGTCGCCGCAAGCGCGGCACCTTTCCCGATCCCGATAAGCGCGTCTTCATCAATACCGATGTCTGCGAGGGCTGCGGCGACTGCGGGGTGCAGTCGAACTGCGTGTCCATCGTGCCGGTGGAAACCGAACTTGGCCGCAAGCGCGCGATCGACCAGTCGAGCTGCAACAAGGATTTCTCCTGCCTCAAGGGCTTCTGCCCCAGTTTCGTGACCGTCGAGGGTGGCAAGATCCGCAAGGAAGCCTCGGCCAGCGTCGATGTGGGCCATTTGCCCGCGCCCGACCTGCCCGCGATCAACGGCACCCATAACGTGGTGATCACCGGCGTCGGCGGCACCGGCGTGGTGACCATCGGCGCGGTTCTGGCGCAGGCGGCGCAGCTCGACGGCAAGGGCGCGGGCATGATCGAGATGGCGGGGCTCGCGCAAAAGGGCGGCGCCGTGCATATCCACCTGCGGCTGGCGGACCGGCCCGAGGATATCAGCGCGATCCGCGTCGCTGTGGGCGAGGCCGATGCTGTCATTGGCGGCGATCTGGTGGTCAGCGCCGGGGCCAAGACGCTTGGCCTGATGACGACAGGCCGCACGAAGGCCGTGGTCAACAGCCATGAAATCATTACCGGCGCCTTCACTCGAGATACGGAATTCCGTATTCCTGTGAATGACTTGGAGATCGCTCTTCAAGCGCGTTTGGGGGAAGGACTGGCGCTCTTCGATGCTTCGGACCTCGCCCGCAAGCTGATGGGCGATTCCATCTTCAGCAATATGATGGTGCTGGGGGCGGCCTGGCAGAACGGGCTGGTGCCGCTGAGCCACGAGGCGATCCTTGGCGCGATCGAGCTCAATGGCGCGGCGGTGGACCGCAACAAGCAAGCCTTCGACCTGGGCCGGTGGGCCGTGCTGAACCCCGAGGAGGCCGCGAAGATCGGCGGCGACGTGGTGCAGATGCCCAAGCCGCTGGAAGATCGCATCGCTTTCCGCGAGGCACATCTCGTGGCCTATCAGGGCAAGCGGCTGGCCAAGCGCTATCGCAAGCTTGTGGACAGCGTGGACGATGCCACCCTGAAAGAGGCCGTCGCCATCGGGTATCACAAGCTGCTGGCCTACAAGGATGAATACGAAGTTGCGCGGCTGCATCTGGACACCGAGGCCAAGGCGCGGGAGATGTTCGAAGGCGATCTGAAGCTCAGCTACCATCTTGCGCCGCCCATGCTGTCGGGCAAAGACGCATCGGGCCGCCCGCGCAAACGGCAATTCGGCGCCTGGATGGGGCGCGGTTTCAAGCTGCTGGCGAAACTGCGCAAGCTGCGCGGGACGCATTTGGATGTCTTCGGCTACACAGCAGAGCGCAAGATGGAGCGCGGTCTGATCCGTCAATACGAGGCGGATATGGCCGAAGTCCTTATGAAGGTCGCCCCGGAAACATCTGATATCGCAGTTGAAATCGCATCACTCCCTCGACAGATCCGGGGCTATGGCCCGGTGAAGGAGGCCCATGTGGAGGCTGCAACCCGACGCCGGGAGGAGCTGCTGGCCGCCTTCCGCGCCGGGGGCAGCCCGATGGCGACAGCGGCTGAGTAGGGTAATCCAGCGGTGGCGCTGCCGCGCCGCTCTATTCCCGCCTGTGGGAAGGCGACGCCGAACGTGGGTGCCGGGCCGGGTTGCACGGTCAGGATTTGAGTATTTGGACCAAGAAGAAGGGGGTCAGGCTGCGCGGATCGTGAAGGCGGTGCCCTGATCCATGTCCTCGGTTTGCAACAGTTCCGCGCCCTGTTCGGCGCAGAAATGCGGGATGTCGATGCGGGCGACCGGATCGTCGGCCAGGATGCGGATCACAGTGCCGGGACGGGCCGCGAGCATCACTTTGCGCAGGCGCAGCACCGGGAGCGGACAGAGCAGGCCAAGCGCGTCGATATCGTGGTCGGGTGTCATGGGGCCTGCTAACGCGCGGCTGCGGCACTTGTCCACGGGAATGTGAGATCGCTTGGGCTGGTCTTTTGCCGCGCGGCGCGGCAGGAAGGGCATATGTTCGGAATTGATCTTTTTGATGCGGGTCTGCTGCCCGCCATGCTGGTGGCGCTGACGGCCGGGGTGCTTAGTTTTCTCAGCCCCTGCGTGTTGCCCATCGTGCCGCCTTATCTCGCCTATATGGGCGGGATCAGCATGAACGAAATGCAGGAGGGAACCGGGCGGCGGCGCGCGGTTCTGGCGGCGGCGTTCTTCGTCCTGGGGCTGTCGACGGTTTTCATCTTCCTGGGCTTCACCGCGTCAATATTCGGTCAGTTCTTTCTTCAAAATCAGGATCTTCTGGCCAAGATCGCCGGGGCTGTGGTGATCGTCTTCGGGCTGCATTTCCTGGGCGTGTTCCGCATTTCGATCCTCGACCGCGATGCGCGGATGGATGCGGGCGACCGGGGGGGCTCGGCGCTTGGGGCCTATGTGCTCGGTCTTGCCTTCGCCTTTGGCTGGACACCGTGCATCGGGCCGCAACTGGGCGCGATCCTGGGCCTTGCGGCGGTGGAATCGTCCGTCGCGCGCGGCACGACGCTGCTGGCGGTCTATGCGCTCGGGCTCGGGGTGCCTTTCCTGCTGGCGGCCATGTTCATCGAACGCGCCATGGGGCTGATGACGCGGCTCAAGCGCCATATGCGGCTCATCGAGCGGATCATGGGCCTCTTGCTGATCGCCGTCGGACTGATGCTGTTGACCGGCGCCTTCACCACGCTCTCGTTCTGGATCCTCGAAACCTTCCCGATGCTCGGCGAATTGGGTTGATCGGGCCTTAGCCTTGTTTGAATTTCCCTGTATGCTGCGCCGGAAAGCCGGTGCAGAGTAGAGTGATGAGTGAGGCACAGAGCCAAGAGGTCAGGACCCGGCGGGTTCTCTATATTCCCGGCTTCGACCCGGTCCCGGCGCGCAAATATCGCGAGAGGTATCGGCGCGGGGGCGGTGAACAGGCGGCGATTTCCGGATATGCCCTGACGATGGGGCCGCAGCGCACCAAGGGCTATTACGGCTGGTCGGTGGGGACCGAGATAGACGGGAACCGCACGCAGGCCGATGTCGAGGTGCTGGTCTGGGCCGATATCGTCAAGGACAGCATGGGGCACGGGATTGCCGCCACCTATTGGCAGCTTCTGCGCACGGCATGGGCTTATATCGGGTCGGGCGCGCTCTTTCGGCTGATGCGGCTCAGGAAGGGGCCGGTGATCGCGGCGCTTTACCCGGTGTTGCTGCTGCTGGCGCAACTGGGTCTGGCCCTTGGGCTTGGCTTTGCGCTGGCATATAGCGCGCTTGCGGGGTCCGAGGCGCTGCTGCGGGGGATCGAAGGGGAACGATCCGGTGGGCAGAGCCTCTTTGCCCTACGCGCGGCCCTGGCGCTGGTGCTGTGGCCCTGCCTGGCCTGGCTGGTGCTGCGCTGGTTCAAGCGACGCGACCCCTGGCTTGGCTGGTATCTGATGCATGATTATGCCTTTTCGGCGAGCCACGGCGGGGCCTATCCTCCCGCGCAGGAAGAGCGGATGCGCGCGTTCGCGGATCGGATCGCCGAGGCGCTGACCGAGGATGTGGAGGAGGTTCTGGTCGTCGGCCATTCCTCGGGCGCTTATATGGCCGTGTCCTTGCTGGCCGACGTGATCCGGGCGGGCAGAGTGCCTGAAAACGGCCCGAAACTGGCGCTGCTGACGCTTGGCCATGTGGTGCCGATGGTGTCGTTCCTGCCCAAGGCGGGGCGGTTGCGCGCCGATCTGGCGTTTCTGAGCACGCGAGAGGAGATCACCTGGCTCGACGTGACCGCGCCGGGCGATGGCTGTTCCTTCGCGCTCTGTGATCCGGTGGCGGTGACGGGGGTCGCGCCGGAGGGGCAGCGCTGGCCGCTGGTGATCTCGGCGGCGTTTACCAAGACGCTGAGCTCTGAGCGGCAGAAAGCCCTGAAATGGCACCTGTTCGAGTTGCATTTCCAGTATCTCAATGCCTTCGACCAGCCCGGCGACTACGACTATTTCCAGATCACCGCCGGGCCTCTGACGCTGGCCACCCGATATGCGGGCCGCGCACCCTCGCCGGGGAAGATCACGCGGCCCGTGAACCGGCACCGGGGGCTTGCATGATCCCACCCAAGCCCAAACCGCGCGCAGACCGAGTCTCGCTTTGGCGCTATCTCCGGCTGTTCCGGCAGGACATCCTGTCGGCACAGCCCGCGCGGCTCTACCGGGCGTGGATGGCGGAGTTCAAGACGCCGTTTTTTCGCAGTTTCATGGTGAACGAACCTGCGCTTCTGGATGTGGTCCTGAAGGAACGCCCTGACGATTTCCCCAAATCCGACCGGATCGGCGAAGGCTTGCGCCCGCTGCTTGGGGTCTCGGTGTTCCTGACCAATGGCGAGACCTGGAAGCGCCAGCGGCGGATTATCGACCCGGCCTTCGAGGGCGGGCGGCTGCGCGACACCTTCCCGGCCATGTGGGCGGCAGCTGAGGCCGCTTGCGATCGCATGGGCCGGGGCGAGGTGGAGGTCGAAGAGCAGATGAGCCACGCCGCGGCGGATGTGATTTTCCGCACGCTGTTCTCGATTCCCATCGAGCATGAGGTAGCGAGCGAGGTCTTCACCCAGTTTCGCGACTACCAGCGTACGCAGCCCATCCTGAACCTCGCCGCCTTCCTGCCCCTGCCGCGATTTCTGCCGCGCGGGCACCGACGCCGAACACGGGAAACGGCGAAGGCGATCCGGGGGCTGATCACGCGGCTGACGGCGGAGCGGATGGCGGAAATCGAGGCGGGGACCGCGCCGGATGACCTTGCCACCAAAATCATGACCACGGCGGACCCGCTGACGGGGCAGACCTTCACGACGTCCGAAATGGTCGATCAGGTGGCGATCTTCTTCCTTGCCGGTCACGAAACCAGCGCCTCGGCCCTGGCGTGGACGCTCTACCTGATGGCGCTGTACCCCGAGTGGCAGGACAGGGTGGCCGAGGAAGCAGTGGCGCTGGAAAATCCAGAGTTTTCCGTCATGTCCAGGCTGAAGCTCAGCCGCGATGTGTTCCGCGAGGCGCTGCGGCTTTACCCGCCGGTGCCGATGATGGTACGCGAGGCGGCCTGCCCGGAACGCTTCCGCAACCGCGACGTGCCAAAGGGCGCGCAGATCGTGCTTTCCCCCTGGCACTTGCACCGGCACGAACGTCTTTGGGACAACCCGGACGGCTTCGACCCCGCGCGATGGCAGACGGAGAACGGCAAGCGCTGCATGCGCGAGGCCTATATGCCGTTTTCCACCGGTCCGCGCGTCTGCACCGGGGCAGGGTTTGCCATGGTCGAGGGGCCGCTTCTTCTGTCGATGCTGCTCAAACGCTACCGGTTCGAGCGGATCGAAGGGAAAGACCCGGTGCCGGTCGCCTTCCTGACCGTGCGCGCGAAGGATGGCATCCCCCTGCGCGTCATCCCCCGTCAGGAGGCCTGAAGCGCCTCGACAATTGGCAGGAAATCGGCGGCTTTCAGGGAGGCCCCGCCCACAAGTGCGCCGTTCACGTTGCTGACCGCGAAAATCTCTGCAGCATTCGCGCCCTTGACCGATCCGCCATAGAGGATCGGTACCGCACGGCCCACACCGACGCCGAAGCGCTTTTCCAGCTCGGCCCGGATGAAATCATGCACCTCGCCGATCTGGTGCAGCGTGGGCACCTTGCCGGTGCCGATGGCCCACACAGGCTCGTAGGCGATGACCAGACGGTCGGCACTGACCAGATCGGGGGCTGACCCCGCGAGTTGCCCGCCGATGATGGCGAGTGTATTGGCGGCCTCACGTTCCGCCAGCGTTTCACCCACACAGACAACCGCCGTCAGTCCTGCCGCAATCGCCGCTTTGGCCTTGGCGCGCACCTCCGCATTGGTTTCGCCATGATCGGTGCGCCGTTCGGAATGGCCGAGGATCACGTGGCTTGCGCCCGCATCCGCCAGCATCGCGGCCGAGATATCGCCGGTATGGGCGCCGTTCTCGACCGCATGGCAATCCTGCCCACCCGTGGTGATGGCGCTGCCCGACAGTGTATCAGAAAGGCGCGAGAGCAGCGTCGCAGGCGGGCAGATCAGCACGTCGACTGTGGGCGCGGGCAGGGCGGCTTTCAGTGCCTCCGCCTCGGCAAGGCTCGCGCCCGTTCCGTTCATCTTCCAGTTCCCGGCGGCAAGCTTGCGGACCATATCGACACCCTTCTTCATCACGCTTTCGCAGGGGATAGCGCGAAACAGGCGGGGCGGGAAGGGTTATAGGTGGCGCAGCGCCCGGCGTGCCCAGTCACAGGCCACATCCGGATCGTCGAGCGCCGCATCGGGCAGCGACCAATAGGGCATCGACGTGGGCTTGCCGCCCTCGCGGGTGTAGGTCCATCGGGTGCAGCCCTCCGCCTCCAGCTCGGCAATGAAATCGCCCGCACCCTTCAGCCAAATCGAGCCGTCACCATGGACAATCGCGAAGATCGTGCCCTCGTGATAAAGGCACAGCCCGCCCATCATCCGCCGGGTGCTCAACTCGCCAAGGTTCGAAAACAGCTCTTTCGCGAAGGCAATCTCCTCCGCTGACAGGCTCATTTCCCGGCCTGGTCTGCCTGGAGCTCGTCAATATCCTTGAACTTGATCGATTCCCCGCATCCGCAGGCATCGGCCACGTTCGGGTTGCGGAACTTGAAGCCCGATTCCAGCAAGGAGACCTCGTAGTCGATTTCCGTGCCAAAGAGGAACATCTGCGCCATCGGCGCGATCATCACGCGGGCGCCGTCCTGTTCCACGACCTCATCGAGCGGGTCGATCTCGGACACGTATTCCATCGTGTATTCCATACCCGCGCAGCCGCCCTTCTTGACACCGATGCGCAACCCCTGAGAGCCGCCGGAAGCCATCAGTCTGGCGATCTGCCTTGCGGCGGCCTGGGTCACGGTCACGGCCTGCTTGCCGGGAATGCCGAACATGGGATTGGTCCTTTTCCTGTTACCCCAAATCTAGGGCAGGTGGCCCCGGTTCTCAAGCGCCCCCTAGTCGGGAAATGAGGGCTGCGGTGCCAATTCCGGCCAACAGGGCCCACCCGATCGACGCAAGCGTGCCGATAATCACATATTCGGCCAGCGTCCGGTCCTTCTCGATGCTGCCCACCCGCAGGAAGGATTTCGCCGCGATCAGGAAACCCACGCCCGCCATCTGGCCACTCAGGACAAGAATGAAGGTCAGCCCCCGTTCCAGAACGCCAATCACCGCGCCGCCATTCGCCAGCCCCTCGGTGTCGGGCAGAGCCGCCGCGTAAGGGGCCATCAGCTTGCCAACAGCAAATTGCCCCGCCCGCGTCGCCAGCAGGACCCCGGCAATCAGCGCCATCGCCTCGGGCGCTTGTGCCGTCAGACCGGGCATCTGTCCCCACAACCCGGTGGCATAGGCATCGGTCCACAGCAGCCCACCTGCCAGAATCGCCATCAGATGCGCGCCCTGATCAATCAGGAAATGTGCAAGACGGTCGTCGGATCCAAGCCGCGCCTTGGCATAGTCGATCTGCATATGCAGCGCCGCGATGAACAGCGCCGGCCAATGCGCCCCGCCAAGCGCCGCATAGCTGAGCAGGAAGACCACGCCCGTATGCGCCAGAAGCGGACCAAGCCTGTCCTTGCCTGTGGCCATCGCCTTGGTCTGAAAGGCAAAATCGGCCAGAAAATGGGCAAAGATCAGCGCGGTGACGGTTTCAATCATGGCGGCTTTCCTCTGCTTCCCAGGCCTCAACGGCGCGGCGTAGCGCATGGGCGCCAGCCCCTTTCAGTCGTGCATGCACGGCCTGCGTGGAAATCTGGAGCGTCTCTGCAATGGATTTCTGCGTCGGGTTGTCCGGAGACAGGAACCACAGCGTTGCCTCGGCCTGTTCCGCAGTCCAGCGTTGAACATGCTCTTCGACCAGGTCAATGACAGCGCGGTGCAGCGGCGTCACCCCGTCACCTGCGATGGTGAATAGCCGCGATTTCTCGATCTCGTCCAGTGCCTGCCCGGACGCAATCAGCGCGGTGCCCGACGCGGCGGACAGACCGCTGCCCGCTACCGGTTCGATTGATCCAATTCCAATGGACACCCTGCTAAGCGGAGAGCCCTCGACCCGTCTCAGCGCGGCATGCACGCCGATCAGTGCCCGCAAGGCGAGGGACGCACAGGGAAGCAGGAATTGCCATCCGTCGCCGCGAAATCGGGTGAAGCGGTGCGCACCATTGTCCGGCCAGGTGCTGGTCGTGGCGGCAAAGCTCTGAATGCGCGCAATCCCCAGATCGGTTTGGCTCGAACCCGCAGAGGTCGAGTCCACCAGATCGCCGGTCAGCACAGCCACGCGGTGAGGATCAGTTGCCATGCATCAAGCCATAAGACTTGATATTCGAAAAATCAAGCCAAAAGACTTGATCTTACATGAAGCCCAGTTCCAGCCGGGCCTCGTCCGACATCATCTCCATTCCCCAGGGCGGGTCCCAGGTGATCTCGACATTCACCGTCTTGACCCCGGCCACCGGCAGGATTGCATCGGCCAGCCAACCCGGCATTTCGCCCGCCACGGGACAGCCCGGCGCGGTCAGGGTCATGGTCACTTCGACCTCGTTCTCGGCGCTGATCTCGACCGTGTAGACAAGGCCCAGGTCATAGATATTGACCGGGATTTCAGGGTCATAGACCGTGCGGCAGGCCTCGACGATCGCATCGTAGAGAGGATGATCGGTCGAAGAAGGTTTGATGAGGGGCGCGCCCTCCAGCTGCTCTTGCATTTGCGTGCCATCCGGCTTGGAAAACCAATTGTTGAGCAAAGATATAAGGAAAGCGCCCCCCAAGGTCCAGAGCCGCCGGCCAATCCCGCCCATTCATCTTGGTAAAAATACCTCCGCCGGAGGCATCCTGCCCTCACCACCATCACATCCGACCGGTTTGGACCGCAGGTCTCGCAGATGTTCCGTGGCAACGCGGCATGACGAGGCCTCCGGCGTCAGCCGGGGGTTGAGGAGGGCCGCCCATGGGTCGACGCCAAAGGCGGCGAAACACCCCTATTTTTCCTTGCGCTTGCGCGCAGGTGTCGGGCGCACCTTCTTCTCTATGGCATCGAACAGATGCGCGGCGATGTTCTTGCCGGTCGCCTTTTCCACGCCTTCGAAGCCGGGAGAGCTGTTGACTTCCAGCACCTTGGGACCGTCCGAGGCGCGCAACAGGTCCACCCCGGCCATCCCGAGGCCGAACACCCTGGCAGATCGCAGCGCCGCCTCCCGTTCCTCCTTGGTGATCCGCACCGCCTTTGCAGTCCCGCCCTGGTGCAGGTTGGACCGGAAATCATCCCCCGCCGCGCTGCGTTTCATTGCGGCAACCACCTTGCCGTCGATGACGAGGCAGCGAATGTCCTCGCCCGCGGCTTCCTTGACGAAATCCTGCACGAGAAAATTGGCCTTCAGACCGCGGAACGCGTCGATCACCGATTGCGCGGCCTTGCGGGTTTCCGCCAGCACCACGCCTTTGCCTTGCGTGCTTTCCAGAAGTTTCACGATCAGCGGCGCGGTGCCCACGAGGCCAATCAGGTTGCCGGTATCCTTGGGCGATGCCGCGAAGGCGGTGCGCGGCATCCCAATCCGGTGGCGGGCCAGCAATTGATGCGCATGGAGCTTGTCTCGGCTCGCCGTGATCCCCGCGCTGCCGTTCACGCAGAAGGTGCCGAGCGTTTCGAACTGGCGCAGCACGGCGGTGCCATAGGCGGTCACCGAGGCCCCGATGCGCGGGATCACCGCGTCATAGCGGGGCAGGCGGGCGCCGTCATAATGGACTTCCGGGGCCAGTGAATTGATCGCCATGTAGCAGCGCGTCGTGTCGATGACCTCGATTGTGTGTCCACGCTCCTCGCCCTCATCCACCAACCGGCGGGTGGAATAATTGTTCTCCCGGCTCAGCACGGCGATGCGCAGCGCGCGTTTCGGCGCCGAGGTCTTGACCTTGGCGGAGTGATAGACGTCGTAGCTCAGCAGCGGCTGACAACAGCTTTCCGTCGGGCTGACGATCCAGTCGGGCTGAAGCGCCTGCCGCCCCAACAGCATGCGATAGGCCATGTTGGTGCGGTCTGTCAGGGTCACCTCGATCGGGACGCTTTTCCCGCCGATATCCAGCTCGGTCTCGATCACATAGCGTTGTTCGGTCTCGCCATTGGACGAGGTCACCTCGCGCCGGTCCCGCAGCGGGGCGGAACAGGCGATGGTGATATCGGTGCGCCCGGGCACCGGATGCACGGCAAAGCGCACCTTCGGTTTGCTGGCCGAGCCGAAGGTTTCGATGTCGAAGGCGTGCAGCGCCGAGGTCTTGGCCCCGGTGTCGACCTTGGCTTTCAGCGCGGGCAGACCGAGGCCGGGAAGGCTCAGCCACTCTTCCCACCCAAGACGAAGAGACTCTTCTGCAGTCATTTCATGGGTCCTCTCTTGGCATCGCGAATATTTCGCCTATGACAGTCGCCTGTCCAAAGCAATGGGTGACGACATGACAGGCCGGTTTGACTTTTCGGTGACAGCGACCAGCAGCAAGGCCCGTCGGGGGGTGATTTCGACCCCGCGCGGGCAGATCCGGACGCCCGCCTTCATGCCCGTGGGCACGGCGGCGACGGTGAAAGCGATGATGCCAGACAGCGTGGCCGCGACGGGGGCCGACATCCTGCTTGGCAACACCTATCACCTGATGCTGCGCCCCACGGCAGAACGGATCGACCGGCTTGGCGGGCTTCATCGCTTCATGAACTGGGACAAGCCGATCCTGACCGACAGTGGCGGTTTCCAGGTCATGAGCCTCGCGGATCTGCGCAAGCTGACCGAAGAGGGTGTGACCTTCCGCAGCCATGTGGACGGCTCGCGCCACATGCTGACTCCGGAACGTTCGATGGAGATCCAGCGGCTTCTGGGCTCGGATATTGTCATGTGTTTCGACGAATGCCCTGCGCTGCCCGCCGACCGGGACCGGATCGCGGAGTCCATGCGCCTGTCGATGAGATGGGCCGCCCGCAGCCGCGAGGCGTTCGGTGACCGTCCGGGTCACGCGCTCTTTGGCATCATGCAAGGCGGGCTGGAACGCGACCTGCGGGAGGAAAGCGCCGAGGCGCTGAAAGCCATCGGGTTTGAGGGCTATGCCGTGGGCGGTCTGGCCGTGGGCGAGGGGCAGGAGGCGATGTTCACCTGTCTCGACTACGCGCCAGATTTCCTGCCCGCGGACAAGCCGCGCTACCTGATGGGCGTGGGCAAGCCCGATGATATCGTCGGCGCCGTCAAGCGCGGGATCGACATGATGGATTGCGTGCTGCCCTCACGCTCGGGCCGGACCGGGCAGGCCTTCACCCGGCGCGGCGTGGTCAACATCAAGAACGCCCGCCACCAGGACGACCCGCGCCCGCTGGACGAACACTGCACATGCCCCGCCTGCACCGGCTATTCCCGCGCCTATCTGCACCATGTCTTCCGCGCCAAGGAGATCATCAGCTCCATGCTGCTGACCTGGCACAACCTGCATTACTTCCAAGAGCTTATGCAGGACATGCGCGATGCAATCGAGGGCGATGACTTTGCAGGGTTTGAGGCCCGGTTCCATGCCGGGCGGGCCGAAGGCGACATTGAGCCGCTTTGACCGAGCTAACACCATCGCAGCTAGGGAGTGTTGGCCGGGCTATTCCACCATGCTAACGATCAGTGAACCGTACAGCCTGAGGGACGGGAATGGCAACAGATCGGGATGAAAGCATCCTTGAAACGCGCAGCGACAAGCTGTTGCCGGGGCTGACCCTTGCCCTGATCGGTCTGCTCTACCTGCTGACCTTCCCGCAGAATTTCACCGAAGGGGAGGACGCGGTCTATTACGTTGATCGCGTATCGGGTGGGGTGGCCCAGTGGCATCCGAACCACCTGATCTATGAGCCCCTGATGCAGGGCCTGACCGGCGTGGCGCAGGCGGTTTGGCCGGGGGCAACAGCGCTGGCGGTGATGCAGGTTGCCAGCCTCGTGGCGGCGTTGTGGGCGCTAGCCTTGGTGTGGAAAATTGCTCGTCTCGCGGGCGGTGGATTGTCGGGCGCGTCAGGGGCTGTGTGGCTGATGGGGGGCTGCTTCGCCTTCTGGCTTTACGGCATGTATCCCGACACCTACACGCTGCCCTTGCCCTTTGTCCTGGCCTCGTTTCTGGCCCTTTGGCAGGTCGGATGGGAAAAGTCCGGCCCCCGTGCTGTGATCCTGGCGGCGTTCCTGGCGGGCATCGCCACGCTTATCCACCAGAGCCATGTGTTTCTGGCGGTGCCTGCGCTGATCGTACTGATCTATACGCGCCGGATCGGGGCGGCGGTCTTGTGGCTGGCGGTGTTTGGCGCGGTGGTCGGGGCGTTCTATCTCTGGGCTGGGTGGGTCCTGCTGGGGCATCGGACGATCGCAGAGCTGATCCTCTGGGCCAAGGGCTATGCCGCTGACGGGCTTTGGACGCCGCTCTCGGTCCTGGCTCCGGTCAAGGCGTTGATCGGGCTTAGCACCGCGATCTGGTCGAGCCTGTTTCTCTTTGCCTCTCCAGATGCCGCAGGCTTGCTGGAGCGGGTGTTCGCGGGCCGTCAATTGGTCGAGGAAACCCATTTCGCGGCCACCGGCCTGGCGCTCGGGTTCTGGCCCTTGCTGCTGCTGACAATCGTGAGCGTTCTCGCCATCGGCGCATTGTCGGTCAGGGCCTTGCTGCGCAAGGGCAGGGCGCTGACGCCCGGCTTTGGGCCGCTTCTGGTTTTGCATGCGGGCACCTATGCGCTGGTCGCCACGATCTGGGAGCCCACTAACAAGGAGTTCTGGATCGTCGTGCTGCCGTTTCTGGCCCTGCTTGTTGTGCTTCGGTTGCCACCTGTCCGAGGCGTCCAGCGGGTGCTGCTGGCGGGCATCCTGGCCTTGTGGGTTGCCAATGGCGCGGGCGCGATGATGGGCTTTGCACGGGCAGACAGCGATTACTGGCGTGTCACCCATGCGGCGCTGCTGCAAGAGGTGCGTCCCGGCGATGTCGTCGTCGATGACTGCGGCTATATCTGCACGGGCTACCTGCTGCTGTTCTCTCCCGCAGAGCTGCTGCCCGCCGATGCGCTGGACCGGGCGGCTGACACCGGGCCGGGTCGCATCCTTCTGACCTCCCGTGCCATTGCGGCACTGGATGCGGAGCCGGGCGACAGTTGGGCCAGTCAAAGGGCGCTGCTGCAGCCTGTCTTCTCATCGGAGGCCCTGTCCCTTTCGGAACTGCCACGCTGACGGGCCGGTATGCGTCACATTTCCTTCATCTTGCTTCAGTTCGCGCCTTGCCCCTGCCTGCGCCGGGGTGCAGACTGCTTGCGACCCAAAGCCGGGATGACCTGTTGAAATCGGGCGGCTCTGCCCCCACTTTCAAGTGTCCCACCCGGAGAGGGCCGAGGGCTGCCGCATGACGGGGCCAGCGTCCTCTTGCCAAGAACAAGGAAGGCACCATGCCCGAGCAACATACAACCTATCCTGTCCTGCCGCTGCGCGACGTTGTCGTGTTCCCGCATATGATCGTGCCGCTGTTTGTCGGGCGCGAAAAATCGGTGCGCGCGCTGGAGGAGGTGATGCAGGATGACCGGCAGATCCTGCTGTCCAGCCAGATCGACCCGGCCGTGGATGACCCTGACACCGACGGCATCTACCGTACCGGCGTTCTGGCCAATGTGCTGCAATTGCTGAAACTGCCCGATGGCACGGTCAAGGTGCTGGTCGAGGGCCGCAATCGCGTGACAATCACCGGCTTTCTCGACAATCCCGAATTTTTCGAGGCCAGCGCCGAGGCCCTGGCCGAGGATGAGGGCGATGCAGAGGCCATCCAGGCGATGCTGACCCCGGTCGCGGAAGAATTCGAACGCTACGCCAAGATCAAGAAGAACATCCCCGAAGAGGCGCTGACCTCCGTCTCGGAAACCACCGATCCGGCCAAGCTGGCGGACCTTGTGTCCGGTCATCTGGGGATCGAGGTGGACCAGAAACAGGATCTTCTGGAAACGCTGTCCGTCTCGGACCGGCTGGAAAAGGTCTACGGGCTGATGCAGGGCGAAATGAGCGTCCTGAAGGTCGAAAAGAAGATCAAGACGCGCGTGAAATCCCAGATGGAGCGCACGCAGCGCGAGTATTACCTGAATGAGCAGATGAAGGCCATTCAGCGCGAGCTTGGCGACGGCGAAGAAGGCGCCAACGAGGTTGCGGAACTGGAAGAGCGGGTGGCCAATACCAAGCTGTCCAAGGAAGCCCGCGAAAAGGCCGATGCCGAGATCAAGAAGCTCAAGAACATGAGCCCGATGAGCGCCGAGGCGACCGTCGTGCGCAACTATCTCGACTGGATGCTGGCCATTCCGTGGGGCGTGAAGTCGCGTGTGAAAAAGGATCTGGGCCGCGCGCAGGGCGTGTTGGATGCCGATCACTACGGGCTGGAAAAGGTCAAGGAACGCATCGTCGAATATCTGGCCGTGCAGCAACGATCGAAGACGTTGAAAGGCCCGATCATGTGCCTTGTCGGCCCTCCGGGCGTCGGCAAGACCTCGCTTGGCAAATCGGTCGCCAAGGCCACGGGGCGCGAATTCATCCGCATCTCGCTTGGCGGCGTGCGCGATGAATCTGAGATCCGCGGCCACAGGCGGACCTATATAGGCTCCATGCCCGGCAAGATCATCCAGGCGCTGAAGAAGGCAAAGACCACCAACCCGCTGATTCTGCTCGATGAGATCGACAAGATGGGGCAGGATTTCCGGGGCGATCCCGCGTCGGCCATGCTGGAGGTGCTGGACCCGGAACAGAATTCGACCTTCGTGGACCATTATCTTGAGGTGGAATATGACCTGTCGAACGTCATGTTCCTGACCACGTCGAACAGCTACAACATGCCGGGGCCGCTTCTGGACCGGATGGAGATCATCCCGCTGGCGGGCTATACCGAGGACGAAAAGCGCGAGATCGCGCTGCGCCACCTACTGCCCAAGCAGACCAAGAACCACGGTCTGAAGGCCAAGGAGTTCGAGCTGACCGAGGACGGTCTGACCGACATAATCCGCTACTACACCCGCGAGGCGGGGGTGCGGAACCTGGAACGCGAGATCGCCAAGATCTGCCGCAAGGCGCTGACCAAGATCCTCAAGCGCGAGGTGGAAACGGTCCGCGTGACGCCGGACAATCTGGAAGACTTCCTGGGCGTGAAGCGGTTCAAGTTCGGGCTGGCGGAGAAAGACGATCAGATCGGCGTGGTGACCGGCCTGGCCTGGACCTCTGTCGGCGGCGATCTTCTGTCCATTGAGGCGCTGCGCCTGCCGGGCAAGGGCCGGATGAAGACCACGGGCAAACTGGGCGATGTGATGAAGGAATCCATCGACGCAGCGAGCTCCTTCGTGCGGTCCATCAGCCCGGCCATTGGGGTGAAACCGCCGAAATTCGACAAGATCGACATCCATGTGCATGTGCCGGAAGGCGCAACGCCCAAGGATGGCCCCTCTGCCGGTATCGCCATGGTGACCTCCATCGTGTCGGTGCTGACGCAGATCCCCGTGCGCAAGGATATCGCCATGACCGGCGAGGTGACCCTGCGTGGCAATGTGCTGCCGATTGGCGGGCTGAAGGAGAAACTGCTTGCGGCGTTGCGGGGCGGCATCAAGACGGTGCTGATCCCGGTGGACAACGAAAAGGATCTGCCCGAGATCCCCGATAACGTGAAGGAAGGTTTGGAGATCATCCCGGTCGCGCATGTGCGCGATGTGCTGGCCCATGCGCTTGTACGCACGCCCGAAGCGATTGACTGGGACGAGGAGGCCGAAGAAGCCGCCGCCGCCGCCGCGCAGGCCGCTGCGGGTGGTGGGGCAGGGGCAACCGCCCACTGACGGCTGATATATCCTGTCAACATTTCAGAACCCCGCCGATACGCTGTCGGCGGGGTTTTCTGTTCCGTGGCGGAGCCGGTGATAAAGAGCGCCATCAACGAGGACGCCGCGAAACAAATGAAAACACCAGCGTCACCGCTGGTGTTCCGTGCGTTCTGAATTATCGCTCACGACGGGTCTGTGTGCCGCCCTATCTGAACAACCGCGATGGCCATAAGCCTCGACTACGGCGTCGCTTCAGATATCGGCCTTTCAAACCCGCCGTCTGCAAGCCCGTCCGTTGCCCATCTGGGCCGTCAGCCGGGTTCGCTTTAGCGAGAGCGATCAGTTCGGCATATGGTAGCCACCGCCACCGGACGCGGCCATCAGCATCAGGATCATCGCAAGGATCGGAACCAGAATGCCGCCGTCGACGCCGGTGTTCATCGCGTCCTGAGACACGATCTCAACCGGCATGGTCGGTGTGGTCTCGTCGGCATAGGTCGCGGTCGCACTCAGCAAGGTGAGCGCTGTTGTTGCAGCCATCAGTTTTTTCATAGTCTTCCCCTTCAGAGCCATCGGCTCTTTCTTACCCCAAGGTTGTTGTTAACCGTAATCAATCACAATGCAGGTTCGCAAGGCAAGAACCCCCTGTGTCGCAAAGGCGACACAAGTGGGGCAGGTGACACCCTTTTGCAACGGATCGGTGCCCCATTGCTGTGACACAACTTGATTCGCAGCCGATTCGCGGGTTGCCTAGCCGAATTGCCTTAAACCGCCTTGCCTGGTGACATAATGAAAACCAACCTGACACGTCGCAGATTTGCCGGCTGCCTGACTGCCATATTGGCCAGCCCCGCCCTGATTGGCCGCGCAAATGCGCAGGCCCGGATGGATCTGACCATTCCCGAAGGGATCACACAGGGCGGTCCGACAACGATCACCCGGATTCCGACGGATCAGCCATTGGTCGCCATGACCTTTGATGACGGCCCGCACCAAACGCTGACTCCGCAACTGCTGGACATGCTGGCTGCGCGGAACATCCGCGCGACCTTCTACCTGATCGGTCGCCGCGTGGCGCTCTACCCGGAACTGACGCGGCGCATCGCGGCCGAGGGGCACGAGATCGGCAACCATACCTGGAATCATCCGCGCCTGACCTCGCTTGGCAATGAGGGGCTGCTGCGGGAACTGGATCGCACCACCGTCGCGATCAACGAAACCGTTGGCCGCCCGCCGGTCACCATGCGCCCGCCCTACGGCCTGCTGTCCATGCGTCAGCGCAACCTGATCTACGAGGCACGGCAACTGCCCACCATCCTGTGGTCGGTCGACCCCGAGGATTGGCGCCGTCCCGGCAGCTCGGTCGTGGCCAACCGCATTGTCAGCCGGTCGCATTCGGGTGCGGTGATTCTGGCCCATGACATCATCGGGGCCACGGTCCGCGCCATGCCTGCAGCGCTGGACGGGCTGATCGCTCGGGGCTATCGCTTCACGACCGTGTCCGAACTGATGGGCTGGCCCCGGTGGGACACCCGCAATATTCGGCTCGCCTCCAGCAGCGCGGGCTGAAAAAGGCCTGAACGCGGCTCTGGCGCATCGGCACATCGGTTGCTAGGCTGTTTCCACAGAAGCAACAAACTGCCGACAAGGGGGCCATATGTCAGCCGGAGAAATCGTGAGTCTCTCCTCTTCCGTGGATGCGAACAGCGAGACTGCCGAAACCACGGGCTCGGAAAAGCCCAAAGCCTACAAGATGCAGAACCTGATGCAGGCGATCGCCGATCAGTCCGACCTGAAGCGATCGGAACTGCGGGAGGCCGCTGGTCTGGTGTGCGAAGCGATCGGTCGGGCGCTCGACGACGGGCATGTGATTTCGCTGCCCGGGCTTGGTAAGATCATGCCGCGCAAGCGCGACAGCAAACCCTCCGGAGATCTGCTGACCGCGCGAATCAAGCTTATGAACAAGGGGGACAAACTGACCCCGACAGAGCCAGAGGACGATCCGGAAAAACCGTGATCTGGCCTCTTGCGCAGGTGCGAAAGCGCCGCTAAAAGACGGCCCCACGGCGGGTGATTAGCTCAGTGGTAGAGCGCTTCGTTCACATCGAAGATGTCAGGAGTTCAAATCTCTTATCACCCACCATTTTTCCTCCGAAAGGCGCCCGGTATCGCGGCGCCTTTTCGTTTTCTGTAGATCTGAGTGCACCGGAACACGGCGATGATCATGCAAGAGTTTCCAGAGCTTTGGGTGCTGCGCCATGGCGAGACCGAGTGGAACACCGAGGAACGCCTGCAAGGCCGGCTTGATTCCCCCCTGACCGCTGCGGGATTGCATCAGGCGCGCAGGCAAGGGCAGATTTTGACAGCTCACCTGCCCGGTCCGGTGCGGGTCATTTCCAGCGACGCCCCCCGCGCCCTGCGCACGGCAGAGATCGCCGTTGCGGGCTTGGGTTTGACAATAGAAACCGATCCGCGCCTGGCTGAGATCGACCTCGGCAGATGGCAAGGACGCACGGTGCAGGATCTGCGCGCGGACCATCCCGATATCGCCCGTGCGACCGACCCGCATCTGTGGAAATTCACCGCCCCCGGCGGCGAGACGCTCGGCCAGATGGCGGCGCGGGTTCAGGCGGTGCTGGAGGGGCTGACCGGCCCCACGGTTTTGGTCACCCACGGCGTCACGTCGCGCCTGCTGCGCTGTATCGTTCTTGGGCTGCCAATCACCGATCTGGCCTCGGTTCCGGGCGGGCAGGGGGTGGTTCACCACATCCGCGACGGCAAGGCGCAGATCCTGACCGCTTAGGGCTTGCGCCCCTTTTGGTCCCGCGCTATCAGAACCGCCGACGGGTCGTTAGCTCAGTTGGTAGAGCGCTTCGTTTACACCGAAGATGTCGGGAGTTCGAGCCTCTCACGACCCACCATCCTATCTCATTGATATCAAAGAAAACCCTTGCAAATAAGGGCCGTAGCCCGTTCAACGGTTACAGTTTTGGTTACAATCGGAGATTGGAAGATGGCAGGTAAAGTAAGGAACTTGGTGAATCGTTCCGGGCGATATCATGCACGGCTGGTGGTGCCGAAAGATCTTCGCGACATTGTAGGCAAAACTGAACTACGCACCCCGTTGGGCGGCGATTACAGGGAAGCGCTCAAGCTGCTACCCGGCGCTGTCGCGCAGTTGCAGCACAAGATTGCCTTGGCGGAGCGTAAGGCAGGGCAGGGGCGTCCACAGTCCGGACAAGCTCGCTATCCGCTTGCGCCAGATCAAATCGCCCTAAGTCACTACATGCAGCGCCTCGCCTTTGACGATGAGCTGCGCAATGATCCCCGTTATTCAGCGATTTCCATAGATGCTTCACTCGTAATTCGGCTCAGGGAAGCCATTGCCGGGCGGGCTACCGATGGGGAACTTGAAGCGCTTGTTGGCTTCGAGATCGCGCGATTTCGCGCCGCCGGTAACATCGACGCTGAAAAGGGCAGCATCAAATGGCGTGAGATCGCGCGTGCCCTCTGCCACGCCGAGTTAGAGGCGCTGGCAAGGGCGGCAGAGCGCGACGAAGGTGATTTCACTGGCACACCTACAGACCCGATCATTGTGAACGCTCAGCCCCCGGAAGAGCCGCAGAAGCGCGTGAGCTTAACGCGCCTTTGGGCTGATTACACCGCCATGCGGAAACAGGCGGGATTCATGCGTGATGGTGGAAGGCGTCAAGCCGTTGCCATCACAAGCCTGCGCAAGTTTCTCAAGCATGATGACGCGCGCAAGATCACCAGAAAAGACTTGCTGGCTTGGCGTGACAACCTGATGAAAACCCTGTCTGCGAAAACCGTAAGCGACGTCTACCTTTCCACGATCCGGACATTGCTTGGTTGGGCGGTAGAACAAGACCACCTGCCAGAAAATCCAGCGGCAACCGTGAAACAGCCCAAGCCTAGAAAGGTGCATAACCGTGAGCGCGGCTACACCCACGCGGAAGCGGTGAAAGTGTTGCGGGCATCGCGCGTCTATGAACCGCACGAAGATGAACACGGCTACATTCGTGAAAAGCCGCAACTGGTTGCGGCAAAGCGATGGGTTCCGATCATTTGCGCCTTCACCGGGGCGCGTGTGACAGAGATCACGCAGCTACGGAAAGAGGATTTTCGGCAAGAGGATGGGCGTTGGATCGTTCGTATTACACCCGATGCAGGGGCGGTTAAGGCAGGTGGCTACAGGGATGTTCCGTTGCATTCGCAAATTCTCGACGAGGGGTTCGGAGACTTTCTTCGCGATGCGAATGCAGGACCGCTCTTTCACAATGGCGTCGGACCCGAAAGCTACATTCGAAAGTCAAAGCAGATTTCAAATCAGATCGGCGATTGGCTGCGCTTGAAGAACCTTCGACCGGATGGGTTGCAACCGAACCACGCATGGCGGCACAGGTTCAAGACGCTATGCCTCGAACTCGCGATTTCTGATCGTGTCATGGACGCCATTCAGGGCCATGCTGGCAGGACAGCCGGTGACAGTTATGGTGATGTGACGCTCAAGGCGAAGATTGACGCGATTGCGAAACTGCCTCGATATGACCTGAGCTAAGCGAGCGACATGGGAGGAATTGCGAAAGAAAATTACACAAACCCTCCCATAATGGTAATTTTAATGTTACTACATTTCTAGAATTATGATAATGTCTGTGCAGTTTTCACCTGTGTGGACCGTCAATGTCATTTTTCGACCGCCTGTTTGGTAAGCCCGAAACCAAAGCGCTCAGTCTGACCGATCCCGGTATCGAAGACCTGTTCGGCGTTCTGCCAACAGCGTCCGGTATCGCTGTCTCGGCACGAACCGCATTGCGCGTTCCTGCCGTGGCCTGTGCCGTAGGTCTGATCAGCGAAACAACCGGCAACCTGCCCGCCAAGCTGTTCTTGCGCGCCACCAAGGAAACCAAGACCGATCACCCGGCCCACAAGCTGATCCATGAAGAGGCAAACGAGTGGACAAGCGGCGAAGAGCTGCGCACCCAGCTCACCCTAGACGCCCTTCTGACTGGAAACGGCTATGCACATGTGGTGCGCCTGAATGATGGCACCCCCTTCGAACTGCACCGCCTGGACCCTGCCAAGGTGCGCGCAGACCAGAAGGATGATGGCGAACCCTTTTACATGGTCGAAATGTCCGGCGGCACCCGCCGCTTTGTCTATCAGGACATTCTACATATCAGCCCGTTTGGCGAAACATCCCCGATCACCCTTGGCCGCGAAGCGATTGCCCTGGCCGTTGCTTTCGAACAGCACGTTGCCAACCTGTTCAAGAATGGCGGAAGGCCATCCGGCATCATCAAATCCGAAAAATCTCTGGACGTTCCGGCCAAGCAAAAGATCGCGGCCTCTTGGTTCAAGACCCACGGCGGCTCCAATTCTGGTGGCACGGCCATTCTTGACGAGGGTATGGGCTATGACCCGCTCAGCCTGACCCTTGTGGATGCACAGTTCGCCGAAAACCGGCTTGAGCAAATTCATGAAATCGCACGCGTGTTCCGCGTCCCGCCTACGCTCTTGTTTGAGCTGAGCCGTGGAACGTGGAGCAACACCGAACAGATGATGCGCCAGTTTCTGACGTTAACCCTCTCGCCTTGGCTCAAGAACTGGGCATGGGCCTATTCCCGGTGCCTTCTGACACCGGAAGAGCGGAAGAGCTTGTATATCGAATTTGTCACCGACGACCTGCTGACCATCGACCACGCGACCCGTGCAACTGCCTATGGGCAGTATCGAGCGATGAACGCCATGACAGGGAACGAGGTGCGCGCAGGCCTCAACCTGCCACCCCATCCGGACGGCGACAGACTGGACAACCCTCATATCACCACGCCGGACAATTCGGCCCCTGAGGATGAAGCCGCATGATTCAACACGATTCATTCTTTGGCGACGGCACCCACGCCTTTGCCCTGACAGATCCTATGATCGCAGAGCTTGAACGCGTTACTGGCATGGGTATCGGTGCCCTCTATCAACGCACGGTAGCTATGCAGTTCCACAATGCGCACCTTGTCGAGATCATCAGGCTAGGTCTGATCGGCGGCGGGATGGCCCCGGAACAGGCGCTGCACCTGACTGAGACTTACGCCAAGAACCGCCCCTTTGAAGAAATCGTGCCGCTTGCCTTGGATATCCTTGATGCGCGCTGGACCGGCAAGGGCACCCCCGTCACCGATGCGGCTCAATCTGGCGACCTGTCTGCGGCACTCTCGGAGGAAACCGCATGACTCAGGTTCTGGAATTCAAAGCTGCGCTGGACGTGTCCGAAACTGGCGAAATCACCGGCACAGCGTGGCCGTTCGGTATCCCCGACCGGGTTGGCGACGTAATCGAGAAAGGGGCGATTTCCTGCCCTAAGACCCTGCCGATGCTCTGGTCTCACAATCAGGCAGAGGTAATCGGCGTCTGGAATGAAATCGCGGAAACAGACGCCGGTATCACCGTCAAGGGCAAGCTCTTGGTCGATGACGTGCCGCGTGCCCGTGAGGTCCGCGCCATGATCAGGGCACAGGCTGTCACCGGTCTGAGCATCGGCTTTGTCACGAAATCCTCCACACCCCGCGCCAAGGGCCGCACGATCACGGCCTTGGATCTTCACGAAATCTCAGTTGTTGCCGTCCCGTGTCATCCGGGCGCGCAGATTACTTCGCTCAAATCTGATGACACACCCAACCCCCGTAAGGAACAAAGCATGAATCCCGAAGAAGTCGAAGCAATGATTGCAGCCGCAATCGCAGGCATTCCGGCCAATGATGCGCCAGAAGCTGACACCAAAGCGTTCGAAGAGATCAAAGCGCGCCTGGACAAAATGGAAGCCAAGGCCAACCGGCCCCAAGGAGTCCATATCGCCACCGGCGCTGAAACCGAACGGAAGGCCTATGAAAACTTCCTGCGGCGCGGTGCAGAGCGTATCAGCCCGGAAGAGATCAAGGCCCTGACCGTGGCAACCGATGCGAACGGCGGCTATCTGGCACCGGAAGAATTCGGCTCCGAGCTGATCAAGCTGTTGAACGAATTCTCGCCCATCCGCAAATACGCCAAGGTGGTGAACATCTCAGCCCCCGAGATCACCTACCCCCGGCGCGTCACCGGCACCGCTGCAACGTGGGTGACGGAAACCGGAAACCGCACTGCATCCGGCATGACTTTCGAACAGGTGAAAGTGACCCCGCATGAGCTGGCCACGTTCACAGACGTGTCGAACGCCCTCTTGGAAGACAACGCCTACAATCTCGAAGGCGAGCTGCTGTCCGATTTTGCTGAATCGTTCTCCAAGACTGAAGGGCTGGCATTCGTCAAAGGCACCGGCACCAACCAGCCCACCGGGGTTATGACCGCCGCAGACATTGCCGAGATCAAGACCGGCGTTGCGGCCAACTTCCCGGCTTCGAATCCTGCGGACGTGATCATTGCCATGTATCACAAGATCCCCACCACCCATGCGCAGGCCGGTGTGTGGATGATGAACCGGAACACTCTTGCTGTCATTCGGCAGTGGAAAGACGGCAATGGCCGCTATCTGGTTCTGGACCCGATCAGCGAAGGCGCACCTTCGACCCTTCTGGGCCGTCCGGTGGTCGAAATGCCGGATATGGATGACATCGGCGCTGGTCTGTTCCCCATCCTGTTCGGCGATATGTCCGGTTACCGGATCGTGGATCGCATCGGCCTGACCACGTTGCGTGACCCTTACAGCCTCGCTGCCAATGGTCAGGTGCGCTTCCATGCCCGGAAGCGGGTAGGGGCCGACCTGACCCATCCGGATCGCTTCATCAAGCTCAAGGTATCCGCATAATCCGATGACAACGCGGCTCGCAAATGACGTGATCACGCTGACCCACGGTGGCAACACCGTGCGCTTGCGCCCGTCTTTGCGGGCCGCGACCCATCTTGAGCGCCTTCATGATGGATTCGAAGCCCTGTTCAACAGGGTTGATGCTTTTGACACCTCGACCATTCGCGAGATCATTTGGGTATCAGCAACTGACCGGGAAGATGCAGACGCCTATCTGAGCGCGGTAACCAACGCGCCACTACGCACCCTGCATGCAACCCGAAACCAGATCATCACGCTTTGCACCAGCCTGATCCCTACAGCACCAGATCAGGAACAGAGCAAACCGGAAGGCAAGCCCATGCCTTGGGCCGAAGTGTATGCGCGGCTCTACAAGATTGCGACGGGTTGGCTTGGCTGGACACCCAACACTGCATGGGCCGCAACGCCAGATGAAATCGCCCATGCATTCGACGGCCTGACAGAAAAGCTTAGGGCCATCCACGGCAGTGCAGATGAAGACGAGGCCAACACCGGCCCGGATGAGGAACAGCGCGCCGCAAATGAAGCGGCTGGCCTTGATCCTGATTTTGACAGGGACGGCCTTCACAAACTCAAAGCACAACTTGCAGGGGGAAGGTAATGCCGCGTCCCCCTCATGTCTGCCAGTGCGGGAATACCGTCGCACATGACCAGCGCTGCGCATGCCAGATCAAGGCAACCCGTGACCGCAACCAGCGCCATGATCGCAACCGACCCAATGCGCGGCAACGCGGCTACACGCGTGAATGGGAACGTGAAAGCAAACTCTTCCTTGCTTACAACCCGGTCTGCGCAACGCCGCGTTGTGGTGCCATCGCCGATCTTGTCGATCACATCATCCCCCACAAAGGCGACAAAGATCTGTTTTGGGACAGAAGCAACTGGCAACCCCTTTGCACCCATTGCCACAACAGTGTGAAGCAACGTCAAGAGCGTTCCGGCGAATGCATTTAGCGCTTTATCACAGTATATCTATATTAGAGACGGATTGGAGGAGATTTTTGAAAGATGAAGTGATGAGTGCTGTTTGTCTGGCACGCCTTATTATATGGGTTTCCAGTAACAAAGCTAATCAACCGATCACGGTTTTTGCAAACGGGGCAAATGAAGTGAGGCGGCTGTCCATTTCTCATGTCGTCCCTAAGTTTATAAAGAACGTCCCCCAATGGAGTTTCAAAGAGCTCGTATCTCGCGATCTCTTTCTCAAATTCGTCCTGGCGTTGCAATTCGCGGCTCAACTCCTTGAGCGCATCGCTAAGTTGAACGTTCATCATGTTCGCAGTTGTAAGCTCAATTGCGAGAGAATTAAGAAGAGCCGTTGCTTGCTCGCTATCCGGCGCTTTTCCATCGTCAAAGAGCCCTTTGATGGTGGCAATGGTCGATGCCGCCTTATTTGTAACTCCTGCAGCACTAGATGCCAGCCCAAGCACTTCTGTCAATTGGGTAATATCCATTCAGTCTATCTCCAAAGGGAACAACTCGAAGCCATTGCTACCTTCTGCGGACATCAACGCGCAAGTGGAATGGGAGTGGTCTCGAACTTTGCGTCCACCATGCGGACCGGCGGGGGGACAACCGCACAAGATAGCTCGAAAATAACATTTCTAGGATGTTCGAAATGATGACACCCCTTACCCTTCTGAAATCTCAGCTCAACCTAGATCACGATCTGGATGACGCCCTATTGTCGCACAAGTTGGCCGTCGCTGAAGAGTGGGTTGGCAATTTTGTCGGCACCGCTTTCGCTGATCATGATCCTGTTCCGGTATCCCTGACTGAAGCCGCGCTGCAGCTTGCGGCATATTGGTATGGCCAGCGCGAAGCCGTGAGTGACGTGCGCATGTTGCCGATCCCTTATGGCGTGATCGACCTGTTGCGCCCTTACCGTGAGAGTGTGACCGGCCATGACGCGTAAGTATGTTCACGGCTCCGAAAAGCTGGACCTGCGCCTGAGCGCTATCCCGGCTGAGGTTTTAGCCGAGCTGCGCCCCGCCTTGGTGAAGGGTGCCAATGAGGTTGCCGACAACATGCGCGCCTTGGTTCCGGTGAAGGAAGGCAAACTGCACGATTCCATCGAAGTCACCGGCCCCGGCGAAACGACACCACCCTATGCCGCCGGTGGTGGCAGTGTAACGGCCAAGCCCAATCAGGCGCTGGTGACGGTTGGCAATGAAGACGTGCGCACCGGTCATTTGCAGGAGTTCGGCACCGTCCACCATGACGCGCAACCCTTCATGCGGCCCGGTTTCCGTATCGCAAAGCCGCGTGTCTTCAGGCGTATCCAGAGGGCAATCAGCAAAGCCATCAAGAATGCAGGAACACAATGATTGAACCTAGCGTAGCCCTGCAAACCGCAATCCGCGCCAAGCTGATCGCTGATCCGGCTGTTACTGCCCTTGTGGCCCCTGATCATATCCGCGCCGGTAGCACCCGGCCCGATAGGACGCCCTGTGTGATCCTTGTCGGTGGTCAAACGCAATACCTGGGCCGCGCATCCGGTTCGCAGCTCTGCGCTCGGGTATTCTTTGATTTGCATATCTGGGCGCTGGAAGACGGGCCAGACACCGCCAAGGCCATCGGCCATGCTGCTGCACTGGCACTGATCAACTTGGACGATGCAGCCGGAATCGAGATCGACACATTCGATATGCCGCGCACGATCTGGCTCCGCGACCCGCAACCCGAACTGGCTTACACGCACGGCATCATGGATCTGGAAGCCGTTGTGAGGTGGAGGATATGACCATGATCAGGGCAGGCAAGTTGACCGAACATCTTACATTCGAACGGCGCGAAGAGCTGGTGCAAGCGTCTGGCGCGGTAGAGGTGCTTTGGATAGTCCAAGGGAACTTGCGCGCTGAGCTGGTGCAAGAAACCGCAGACGCCTTCCTTGGCACTGTGGATCGCACCGATGACCGCAAGGTGTTCCGCATCTGGGCCGTGGATTGGATTACGACCGACATGCGGCTGATCCATGCCGGCAGCACCTATAGGATTGCCCGGATCGTGCGGCTGGACCGACTTGGCCTTGAGCTGCATTGCGTGAACAGCATGGATGAGGTGGCGGTGTGAGCATCCACAATCGCGGCATCAAGCCGAAGCCTGCAAAATCCACCGACGCCCTGACAAAAGCGCCGCCGGTGCCTGACTATTTCAGCCCCTATGCCAAGGAGGAATGGAAGCGGATTATGCCCCGGCTGATCAAGGACCGGATCATCACCAAGGCCGATCTGGCAGGGCTGGAAAATTACTGCGTCATGATCGGCACCGTGAAGGAAATCGAGACCAACCGGACGCTGAATAGCAGGGACATAGATCCCAAGCTGTTCGGAGTGCAGAACCGCGCGGCACAGACTGCACGGCAGCTTGCGGCTGAATACGGCCTTTCCCCAACAAGTCGTGCGCGTATCGGATCGAATGCAACCGATGATGACGACGACAATCCGTTGGCAGTGAGATGATGGAAAACGTTCCCTTTTTTCTACTCAAAAGTGATGTCAATGCAGAACTCGAAGGACATTCGGGAAATGCTATCCTCAAGCGCTTGGAGGTTAGTTCCGTTGGTGATCGGAGTCTGAGTTTCAAGCAGCGCGATCGAATAAACGAGAGTTCTCCCAGTGATGGAATTCGCGTCCCGCCCGGCGAGAAGTTCATCAAATGTGTATCGGTAGGTTTCTGGAAACATAACCGGTGCATCTACCAAAGTCCGGCTGAAGTCAGCCAAATTGCTACACAACAAAACCTGACGTTCGAACAGTTCTTGCAGCGTATCCGCCGAGTTTGGGGTCTCTGTAATAACTTGGGAGTTGGCCGGGTGGGCAATCAGAAGAACCGTGGCTACCACGCGAAGAAAACGCATAAGGATCCAACCTATCAACAAGTTGACATTCCTACTGACATTCGCGCAACCAACGCCGCAAGTAAATGTCTGGTTTGATCTTTGCTTGACCAGCCCCCATCGAATCGAAGCGAGCAAACCCAATATCCGGATTGGGTCTTCGACGAGTCCGACATTCCGGACCCGCTAGGCTATGGGCAACGGGCCGTTACCTTCCTGAAACGATTGCGCCACCCGAACAGTTCTGCCCCCGGCCATGCATTCCAGCTTGCGCCATGGCAAGAACGTATCGTGCGCGCCATCTATGGGCCGCGCCATGCCGATGGTCGCAGGATTGTGCAGACGGTGTTCCTCTTGGTGCCACGCGGCAACCGCAAGACCAGCTTGGCCGCTGCGCTTGCCCTCTTGCACACCATCGGCCCCGAGCGTGAGGCTGCTGGACAGGTGCTGTTCGCCGCTGCTGATCGGGAACAGGCCGGAATCGGTTTTCGGGAAGCGGCGAACATCATCCGCGAAGACAAGCGGTTGGTGGCGGCAACACGCATCTATGACGCCTTCAACAGTGCTAAGCAAATTGTCATGCTGGACGGCAAGACGACGCTACGCGCGATATCGTCAGACGGTGGTGCAGCACATGGCCTCACCCCGGCCTTTACCCTGATTGATGAAATTCATGTCTGGAAAGGCCGTGATCTTTGGGAAGCGTTGAAATCCGGCGCGGCCAAGATCGACGATAGCCTGACCGTCATCGCTACCACCGCCGGACGTGGTTCTGAAACGGTGGCGGCAGAGCAATTTGCCTATGCGCGTGATGTTGCATCCGGAAAGATTGTGAACCCGGCCTATCTGCCGATCTTGTTTCAGGCGAATCCCGATGACGACTGGCAAGATGAGAAAATCTGGCACAAGGCCAACCCCGGCCTTGCGCATGGCTTCCCGTCACTGAAAGGGCTGCGCACACTTGCGAATGAGGCCGAACACAGGCCAGCCGATAAGTCCGCATTCTTGCAATTCAATCTGAATGTCTGGCAGGCCAACAGCCGTGATCCGCTCTTTGAAATGGCCACCTATGACCGGCGAGCATTCGACATAGACTTTGCCGATCTTGAGGATCTGTCCTGTTACCTGGGCGTGGATATGTCGATCAGCGGAGACCTTACTGCCGTTGTGGCGGCGTGGAGACATGATGATGATCAGATCACGATTCATCCATGGGTTTTTGTTCCGGGCGAAGACCTGAAGGGCCGCTCAGAGCGTGACGGCGTTCCTTATCAGCGATGGGCCGATGAAGGTTTGATCACGATCTGTCCCGGCCCGATCATCGACCACGGCACGGTGGAAGACCAGATCAGGGAACTGTGTGCGACGTATCAGGTGCAGGAAATCGCTTTCGATCCGCATTTGGCACGGGCGACGATGCAGCGCCTTTTTGATGACGGCCTGCCTACCGTGGAATTTCGGCAGACGCCGCTCAATATGGGCGTTGCCGCCGGTGATTTGGAGCGCACCGTGAACGGCGAACTTATCAGGCATTCCGGTCATGCAGCCTTGCGTCAACATTTCGACAGCGTTGTTGCGTCCCGCAATGACACGTCCGGCCTGATCAGGATGCACAAAGGCAAAAGGACAGACCGGATCGACGCTGCAATTGCCGCTGCAATGGCCGTGAACCGCGCCTGCGCAGCCAAGACCAACCTGAGCAAATACAACGATCCAGAAGCCGAAGGGCTGTTCATTTTTTGAGGTAGAGACATGTCCAATCTTCCCGGCCTTGTGGTCGATATCGAAGGCCGCGTTGACAAGCTTGAAAAGGCGCTTGCCAAAGCCAACCGTGCGCAACGGCGTGGTGCGGACCAGATGGAAAGGCGCGCAAGTCAGTCTGCACGCCGCATGGGGCGAACCTATGACCGTGCTGGACAGGGGATGGCCGCGAGCCTCACCCGGTGGGGCCGAACCGCAGGGGCTGGCCTTGTCGCTGGACTGGCGGCGGCAGGGGTATCCGGTGCCGTTCGACAGATCGACCAGATTGCCAGCTCTATCGCAGAGATCGGCACCGAAGCTGAGCGTGCAGGCCTGAGTGTCGAGACGTTTCAGGAATGGAGCTTTGTCGCGGAACAGAACCGGATCAGCATCGACGCGCTGGTAGACTCGTTCAAGGAATTGCAGCTCAGGGGTGATGAATTCGTCCATACGGGCCGTGGTAGCGCCGCAGAGGCGTTCACCCGGCTTGGGTTCAGTGCCGATGATCTAGCCGCGCGCCTGGACGATCCTAGCGAGTTGATGCTTGAGATTATCGACAGGCTGGAAGGATTTGATCGTGCTGGACAAATTCGGATTGCAGATGAGTTGTTTGGCGGCACCGGCGGTGAACAGTTTGTGCAGATGTTGGATGAAGGCGAGGCAGGCATTCGTGCCACAATTGGCCGCGCGCATGAGCTTGGATTGGTATTGGATGAATCCATCATCGACCGGGCTGCTGAGATCGAACGACGCTTCAATGAAATCAGAGCTACTACGCGCACTTGGTTGCAGGGATTCGTGGTGGGCCTTGTGGACGCGGGCGTAGAGCTGGTCGATTTTCGCGCCAGACTAGACGAGTTGTTCCCGAACGAGGAACAGGGCCGCGCTGTTCTTGGCGATGACCTTTACGACGGGTTGGCAGGTAATCGAGATCTGATTGAGGATCAGGCCGAAGAGGTTGCTCAGTTGAGGGGCCAGTATCTCGGGCTTGCCGAAGATGCCGAGCGGACAGCCGCTTCATTGGAATTCGCATCAAATCTCGCCCGGTCGTATGGGTATGACGAAGCTGGTGCAGCGCTTTCTACCGCCGCTGGTAACTTGCGCCGTTTGGCAGGTGAGTTCCGGGCAGGGGAGATCGACGCGGACAGTTTCACATCGCAACTTGGCGAAGCACAGACCGCCGCAAATGATGCATTCGCCGCGATGGATGAATCTGATCGCGTGGATTTCTCGAATGTGATCTCGGAGGTTGGACGGCTTGGCACCGCGTTGATCAGCGCTATTGGATTGGCTGATAGCTTACGCACTGCAATCGCAAATGCGGCAGCTGAGTCTGTCCCGGCTGGTCCGACACCTATTCAGGTATTCCGTGATGCAGATGCGGAATCTATGCGCAACTGGGAGGCCGCACAGGACGCGCAGCGGGAATTCAATGAAGGCGAAGCCGCGCGCAACGCCATGAGCAACGAAGAGTTGCGCATTCAGCGAGAGATCTTGGCCGTGCGCGAACGTGCAGCTGAGACCGGTGCCACCCTGACCGAAAGACAGGCACGCGATGCAGCCGTTGAGGCTATCGCGGCGGCAGATGCACGAAATGCCCCGGCTGAGCCTCTCGAAACAGGCGGTGGCGGCAGGGGATCCGATGACGACTACGCCGAACTTGCAAACTCTATCCGCGAACAGGTGCGCGAACTGGAAGCGGAACGGCTGGCATTCATCGCAGCATCGGCGGCAGGTGGCGACTTCCAACAGGCTCTTGAGCTGGCCCGGACCAAAGCCGAGTTACTGCATGCCGCCTTGCAGTCTGGTCGCGCTGATACCCCGGCCCTACGCGCTGAGATCGACGCCCTGGCACGGTCCTATGTTGGTGCCGCAGGTGCCATGTCGCAGGCCGAAGATCGGATGAATAGGATTCAGGAAGCCCGTGACCAGATCGCGAATGCTGGCGAAAGTGCATTCACCGGCTTGATTACCGGCGCGATGAGTTTTCGCGAGGCACTTGGTCAGCTGTTGAGTGAAATGGCGCGGATTGCAGCAAGCCGACTGTTTCAGAACCTGTTCACGGGCGGGCTATTTGGCGGTGGTGGCGGCTTTCTGAGCGGGTTATTCGGTTTCTCAGAAGGTGGTTTCACCGGATATGGCCGTAAATTCGAACCGGCTGGCATCGTCCACAAGGGTGAATATGTCATGCCTGCGCAAGCGGTGCGTAGCATCGGCGTAGGCAACCTAGAGGCACTGCACCACTTGGCCTTGCGCGGTTACGCGGACGGTGGCCTTGTTGGTCACACACCGGCCTTGAGGCAGTTGAAACCCGTGACTTCATCCGGTGGCAATTCGATCAGCATCAATGCGCCCGTGACCGTGAACGGATCAGCTGGAACGCCAGAGCAGAACGCCGATCTAGCGAAACAGATATCGCGCCAGATGGAAGAGTCGATGCGCAGCACCGTGGCTCAGGAGTTGTTTCGGCAGATGCGCCCTGGCAACATGCTCAACCCCGGTAGGGGGTAGTCTAGGTCTAGGTCCGATTCCGGACTCACTGAGCGTCCCCCTGAGCGCCGGAAGGCTCTTTCGGCACCATGTGTCCGGAAACCGGCACAAGGCCGCTCAGGGACTCTCTCAGCGCCTCTCAGATGACGCAGCGGCTATCCGGGGCGGAACCTGATCTGTCGGCCTTCGAATGCGGCCGCGAAGCGGCCCTTCTCTGGGCCGGAGGATCATTTTCAGGTTTCGTGTATGCCTCGCTCTCAACCGGAAGAGGTTTCGGGTATGCCTGACTTCTGAGCCGGAACCTTCCCCGGTAGAGATGATAACAATCGTTGAGCGCGCGCCAGCGCGCTCAGCAAGGCCCCGCAGGGGCCGCGCAAGCGAGGGGCGAAGCCCCGAGGTATCGTCGTTTCGCCGAGGAGTGTCCCTTCTGCCATTTTCTGGAATTTTTCGTCTTTTTATAGAATTGTTAGTAATAGACATACAGTTCTATACGGCAGAAAATGGCAGAAGGGACACTCCAGAGTGATTTGCCCGTGAAATAAAAAATGTATTCCCATGTTGGTCGTGAACGTTATTTCCATATTTGCATTTAATCTGTGAACGTGAATATTGATTTAACGTTGAAAATTATTTGGGCAGCCTTATTGAATTCACCCAATTCGAATGCTACTATATGACGAGTAGATATGGAGAACACTTTGGACAATCATCAATCCTTTCGCCTTCCCAAAGAGCGCGTGATCAAGCTCGACGAACTCCGCGAGGCCCTTGGCGGTGCGACAATGTCCGCTACCATCGGGACATTGCTGGCTAGCGCACGGGAACAGGGCCTCATTGGTCATGGTCTTCCCGGCGTGGAGATCAATCGTCTCTCGGATGGGGTGGCCATTCGTTTCGATGGCGGCCCCACCCACGGCATGAGTTTTCAGGCCGCAATGGCGTTGGCTTCGTCGATCAAGGACATCCTTTCCGGGGCTGAGATCGGCGCACTCGTGAACCTCGATCACAACTTTACAGCGAAGCGGCGTGGTTCCGGTTTCCGCGTAATCCTCCACGGTGATGCAGAGGAATCCGTGAAAACATGGTCGCCGGATATTGCGCTTGAATTTGCCGAGCTTCTGGAACGGTCGGTTGAAAGTTCCGAGTAGGCAAAAGAACGGCCCGGTGCTGCAACACCGGGCCTGACCATCTGTGAGCAAAACAGACTTACTTACATGACTGATAATATAGAGCTTCTTAGCATTAGTGAAACGGAATTTTCGTCGCAGGATGAAAAAAGCGAGTGCATGCGCCGCATGCGCCACCTCGTTGCCAAGGCCATTGAAGAGTTGAAACCCGCTAGGGCTGAGAATGCGCGCGCAGGATTCACCGCGCAGGCTTATGACGCAATTGATGCACACCGGTCAGGACCAGGGCGAGAACAGCGGAATGCAGATGAGCGCATGCGCTACCGGAAGAAAGCAGAAGCCGAAGGCCGCAAGGTCCGAGTGTATCGAAAGGATCGCACTGAAGAAGAGCGGAAGCGTCGCAAGGCTCAGACCAACAAGGAACGCTATGAACGGCAGAAGGCCGCACGGGCCAAGGATCGGGCCGAAGTCGAGCAATTGCTAGCTGATCTCGAAATAGAGCCTTGTGCTGAACCTGAGATCAGTGTCGAAGATTTGGTTTTCTTTGGCCTTCAGCCAAGCTCCGGACCTGCTACCACTGACGCTCAAGCAAGGCGTGATTATGAGAGCGACAAGCGGTGGCGATCTCGCCAACGTAAGAAGGGTGTTCCGGAAATGGAGATCGAAGAACAATTGGCTGAACGCAAGAGTAAGCGGCTATTGTCGCGGCAATGAGGTTCATCTTAATACTCGTTCGCGTAAGTCAATTAACCGATTCCATCTCTTTGGGATTCGTGGTAATAGCTCCCTGCGAATGGGTATTTCGCGTCCACCCTCTGCGCCACCAGAATAGTAAGTCATTGCTGATCGCGCAGAGGGTGCTTCAATTTCCCAGTCTGAGTAAGCAATTACTTATCGAAGATAACTATTGCGCAGTGATTATTTTTGATTCATGCATTGGGAATTCAGATCTAACGGAGAGCAAACATGCCCGATCACTACATCCCGAATGAAGCATACGACCGCCTCGTTGACGAGCTGTTGCACTTGAAACCTACCTTGGACCCGCGCGGCCAGATCGTGGAGGTGCTTGGCGAATTCGGTGAGATCTGGCCCGAGTCGTGTCGCGAGGCTATCGAGGCCGATGAGGCTGCATACAGGGCGCGGTTGGTTCGCTGAAAATGCCTCAGTCGTCACCTAATTCTAGCTGTTCTTCCTCATTGGAAAGCCCATCGCTGCCCTCGGATGGAAGGTTTTCTTCGATCTCGCGAGTAAACGATGGATATCCTACCTCAGAGGAGGCACCATAACCCCCGTATCCCCCGGAAAAACTTATCGACACGCCCGCCCCCCATGGCAGCGCCTCAGATACAAGCGTAGCGGCTTCCTCGTCTGACAGCGCGGGTGGAGAGGTCGGGTTTTGAAGGACGCGGGTTGCCCAGTGTCGCAGCTCAGCACTTGTTTCACCGAGAACGACGGGTTCAGCAAGCACTCCAATTGCGATCTGAGTCATTGTAGCGGCTGTCGCTCTCTCGCTCGCCGCGATGTTTGCAGCGGCAGCCCGCTCGCTTGCTGACGTGTTCCAGCTCCAAATTGCATAGGCAACCAACACGGGAACGAGCACCTTGCCTAGACCTTCGAAGACAATAGCAGCCTTGTCCCAACAGTCCTTCGTTTCAGCCATGTGGTTCCTCTCTACCTGTGACGAGCAAAAATCCTATGGAATCCTACGTAAATCCTATTTCGGAATTGCTATAAGGAAGGTGGGTCTGGTCAGTGTTTGGCGACGGTGACCAGACCCGAACATCACACCTAACCAAAGGAAATGACATGACCAAGTATACACCGACGCCAGATGAAGCCAAGGCACCAACCAGAAGCCGCCGCCTGAGCCGTAAGCAATTCGACGGATACCTTCACAAGCTCTACGGATGCCCCGGTAACAATGACGTTACCCCACACTATGTCTTCGGTGGCGATGAAGAAGATGATTTCTACGTGGAAGTATTCTTGAACGCCCCGGATGGCGGCACGATGATTGCCGTCCACCATGGCCCCAGGCAGGATCATGTTGACGTTTTCAGTGTGGATGATGATGAACGAGGTGAGATTGCTGCCTAACGCAATAAATACACTAGTCTGATCAACCGCCGGGTAATTCCGGCGGTTGTTGCGTCAGGAGACCGGGTGCGCTAACACCCATCATGGTTTTCAATTTTTAGACAATCATCTAAGGGATTCGGCGCTTTAATCATTTGGCCGAGTCCCCGTAATAACAGGCAACTAGTGTGGCTCATGAACGGATTCCTGACGGACCCCGAAATACCAGATGATCCTCTTGAGGTAGCGATTCAGCTTCGCAACACGATTGTGCAGCTTACTACAGAGGGCGGTTCACCCTACATCTACAATGAGTGCAGGGCGCGCTTGATGGAAGATCCTACAATCCGGTCCCTTCTGCCTGACTACATTCGCTATTCAAATGATGCCGATTCCCTACGGACGGCCCTGTCGGCAATTGCCAGCGGGGCAGGATCTTGGGCAAGGCGGCGTGGGTATGTCCAAGAGACTTTCAAACCGGTTTTGTCATTCTTGGAGACCGGGGGAGGTGCGGCCGACCTCGCAATTACCGATGCTCTTGAAGAGTATGACGGGCCAGCCGTTCAGGCGGCATGGAGTAAGGCCCTTGAGCGACGGCACACCGATCCAGAAGCGGCGATAACCGCAGCGCGGACCTTGCTGGAAGAGGTCTGCAAGCACGTGATTGAGGATTCAAAAAAAGATTGGGATGAAAAGTGGGATTTGCCGAAGCTATATATGGAAGCGGCACAAACCCTCAACCTTGCCCCCTCTCAACACAATGAGGTGGTTTTCAAAACCATCCTCGGAAACTGTCAGAGCGTGGTGCAGAGTCTCGGCACATTGCGCAACAAGCTCTCGGATGCCCATGCTGGTGGGAGGCGTCGTGTGAGACCGCAAGCTCGTCATGCCGCGTTAGCAGTCAACTTGGCTGGATCAATGGCACTTTTCTTAGTCGAGACCTCGAAGGCCATGGCAGAGGAAAAGCACGGCTGACACCGCCACTCATTACTTGGTGATACGATCTTCTAGGGGGACCAGAAATCGCGTCCATTCGGATCGTGGGATTACATAAGCTGGGGCACGGAGCGGCATGGATAGTTGCATACCGCTCCGTTCTGCCATCGCGCTGGCAGCGGCCATAGCAACATAGGTATGATTGCCATCAACGATTTCCGACAAGCCTTCATGGTAATCCTCACAAACCAAAATCGGTTTGGGGTCATTCTTAAATGTGAAGTTGCGGATATGAGCTTGATCGACACGTCCGGATTTTAGAATATCCTCAACCTTGCTCAGTTCTATATCGACACTCACAAGCTCTAAGGCACTTTCCGCCCATTTCCTCAATGGCTCAACGGCCAACCATTCTTCTTGGCCATCATCGCCGGTAAACGTGAAAACCTCAGTCTTGTCGTAGCGGGGTTTCTTGGCCGCCACCCTTTCGGCTCTTCTGCGCTGTTGTCGGGTCATGTGCTCTGATTTCCTGTTGTGGTGGCGGCGGGTTCTTACGTCAGGATGCCGGGTGCACTATCCACCAGATACTATCAAGTCCGATCCAATTGACGCAACGTCACTCGGTCCAGAATGGAGGCGGTTACATGGTTACAAATCGCCGAGTAAAGCATTGATAATATTGATATCAAGTAGAATTCGAGCCTCTCACGACCCACCATCCCCCTCATGATAACCAGCAGGAAGATCCGCATGGTCGCCGTGTCATCTTTGGCATCTTGGTAACCTGCGCTAGGGCACAGACGCTGTTCGGCGCTCGGTGTTTCCTGATATCCCACAAGTCCTACATTCAGCTCAATGACCCCCTATCCAGGAGACGAAGGACATGAGCTGGAACCCCGCCCTTGACCCGCATTGCCCGTTGGGTGACGGGGTCGATGCCATCGAGACATTGATCATTCCCCGCGCCCGCGACCTCGGCGGATTTGAAGTGCGGCGGGCACTGCCAGCCCCCAAACGGCAGATGGTCGGCCCCTTCATCTTCTTCGACCAGATGGGCCCGGCCGAGATGCTGCCCACGCAGGGGCTCGACGTGCGCCCGCATCCGCATATCGGACTTGCGACGATTTCCTACCTCTACCGGGGCCGGATGCACCACCGCGACAGCCTGGGCACCGATGGCTGGATCGAACCGGGCGACGTCAACCTGATGGTGGCGGGGCAGGGGATTACCCATTCCGAACGCACCGATGACGAGACCCAGACCCTGCCCATGCCCTTCTTCGGCATCCAGACATGGATCGCTCTGCCCGAGGATCAGGAAGAGCGTGCGCCGGAGTTCCATCACGCGGGCAAGGCCGATCTGCCGCTGCTGGAGGCGGAGGGCAAGGAACTGCGCCTGATCCTGGGCTCCGCCTATGGCGAAACCGCGCCGGTGCCGGTCCCTTCCGAGATGTTCTATGCCGATGCGGTGTTGCAGGCCGGGGCGGTTCTGCCCTTGCCCGATGATCATGAGGACAGGGGCGTTTACGTCGCCGAGGGCTCGGTCACGCTTGCGGGCGAAAGCCATGGCGCGGGCGAGATGATGGTCTTCCGCCCCGGTGACCGTCTGGCGCTGACGGCGGGCCCTGCGGGCGCGCGGCTGGTACTGCTTGGCGGCGCCACGCTCAATGGTCCGCGTCATATCTGGTGGAATTTTGTGTCTTCCAGCAAGGAGCGGATCCTGGAGGCCAAGGAAGCCTGGCGCGCGGCCGATTGGCAATCGGGGCCGTTCCACCTGCCCCCCGGCGATGATGCGGAGTTCATCCCCGCGCCGGATCGGGGGCCGCTTTGGGGGAAAAACGACTAAGGCCGCAAAGGGTTCTCATGGCAGGGGTTTCGCGTTAGGGCTGGTGCGAGCGTGACGGAATTCTTCGCCGCCCGCGCCCGACCCAATGAAAGCAGACGAGATGCCCGGCCCTCCGCGCCCGACCGAGGAGACTCCGCCGCTTGCGATCCTCCTGATCCTGGCTGGCATGGTCTTCATCACCGTGAACGATTCCCTGATCAAGGCGCTTGGCGGGGATTACCCGCTGCACCAGATGGTTTTCGTGCGCTCGGCCATCGGGATCGTCTTTTCGCTGGTGATCCTGCAATTCGAGGGCGGTTTCCGCGAATTGCGCACCGCGACGCCGGGGCTGCACCTCTTGCGCGGGCTCTTCGTGGTGATCTCGAACATGCTCTATTTCGCGGCGCTGGCGGTGATGCCGCTGGCGGATGCGGTGGCGACCTTTTTCGTGGCACCGCTGATCATCACGCTGCTGTCGGTCGTGGTTCTGGGGGAAAAGGTCGGCGTGCACAGGATCACGGCGATCATCGTGGGCTTTGCGGGCGTGCTGGTCATGACCCGCCCCGGCATGGCAGGCGAAGACGCCCCGGAGCGCTGGACGCTTCTGCTGCCGGTGCTTGCGGCCACGGCCTATGCGGCGATGCAGGTCATGACGCGAAAACTGGGGGTCTATTCCAAGGCCTCGGCGCTGGCCGTCTATATCCAGGGCGTGTTCCTTGTGGTCAGCATCGGCTTCTACCTGGTGGCAGGCGATGGTCGGTTTGCAGAAGGGGTGGAGGCGGAAAGCCTTGTCTTCCTGTTCCGGGCCTGGGTCTGGCCCACGCCGGGCGACTGGCCGCTCTTCATCCTGCTTGGCTGCATGTCCGGTGCGATCGGTTACCTGCTGTCGGCGGCCTACAAGATGGGCAACGCCGCGACGATTTCCTCGTTTGAATATACGGCACTGCCGCTGGCCATCGCCTCGGGCTGGCTGGTGTTCGGCGAGGTGCCGGACCTTTGGGTTCTGGCGGGCACCGTGTTGATCGCGGGGGCCGGGATCCATGTTTTCATGCGCGAAAGACAGCGCCGCAGTCCGGTCGCCCCGCGCCGTCCGCTGAGGCGTGGATAAGCCCGCGCGGGGTGGCTGCGAAAAAAGTCGCCCGACAGGGATTTATGCGCAAAACCGCGCTTGACGGGGGGGCGCGGGGCACATAGAACCCGCTTCACGCCACGGGGATCAACGCCCCAAGGCGGCAGCAGCGGGCGGTTGTAGCTCAGTTGGTTAGAGTACCGGCCTGTCACGCCGGGGGTCGCGGGTTCGAGCCCCGTCAACCGCGCCACCGCTGCCACATTCGGGCAAAACGCCCACTCTGCGCGGTTGTAGCTCAGTTGGTTAGAGTACCGGCCTGTCACGCCGGGGGTCGCGGGTTCGAGCCCCGTCAACCGCGCCACTTTCCTTACAGTTGGATATTGTTGCCCTGACGGGCGGTGGCTGCGTGCCTCCTCAAACCCCCGCTTGCGCGGGGGCCTTCGTCGGCCCGCTGTCCGCTGAAGCGGACGGTTGCGCGGGCGGAGAGCGTAGTGGGGCAACGCCTGATCCGATCGTTTGGACCGGGGTCACCCCTTTGCCGATATGCGTGCGATCAACTCTCGCGATGACGCTTTTCGAACCGCGGCAGCATGGCGGAGAAATCCATGCCCTTGCCGTCCTCGCGTTCCACGAACTGTTCATAAAGCGCGGCTGCGGCCTGCCCCATGGGCGTGTCGGCATCGGCGGCCTCGGCTGCGGCTTGGGACAGGCGCAGGTCCTTCAGCATCAGTTCCGCCGCGAATCCGGGCTTGTAGTCGTTGTCGGCGGGGCTTTGCGGGCCGACGCCGGGCGCCGGGCAATAGGCGTTCATGGTCCAGCTGTAACCCGAGGAGGTGCTGACCACGTCGAACATCTTGTCGCGCGCCAGCCCCAGCTTGTCGGCCAGCGCGAAGGCCTCGCAGGTGGCGATCATGGTCACGCCCAGGATCATGTTGTTGCAGATCTTAGCCGCCTGACCGTTGCCCGCAGGCCCGCAATGCACGGCCTTCTGGCCCATGATGTCGAAGAGCGGCTTGGCCGTTGCGAAGGCCGCGTCGCTGCCGCCCACCATGAAGGTCAGCGTGCCTGCCGCAGCCCCGCCGACGCCGCCTGACACAGGCGCGTCGAGAAAGCCCAGACCCGCCGCTTCGCACTGGTCTGCCACGTCGCGGGCGGCGTCCACCTCGACGGTGGAGCAGTCAAGCAGCACCGCGCCCTTGGCCATGGAAGGGATCACCTCGGCGGCCACGGATTTCAGGATTGCGCCATTGGGCAGCATGGTGATGACCACGTCCTGGCCTGCGGCGGCCTCGGCCGCGCTTGCTGCCATGGTGACGCCCTCTGGCGCGGGGGCGGCGAGGTCGAAGCCCGTCACCTCATGGCCCGCCGCCAAAAGGTTGGAGGCCATGGGGGTGCCCATATTGCCAAGGCCGATGAAACCGATCTTCATTATGTCTCTCCTTCAGAGGGTCAGAGCATCCGCCCCAAGGGGCCGGAACATGGCCGAAACCTCGGCGGGCGGAACCGCGCCCGGCCCGGCATGGCGCCACCTAGGCGCGTTGTCCTTGTCGATGATGAGGGCGCGGATGCCTTCGAGGAAATCGCCTTTTTCCATGGACCGCGCGGTAAAGCGGTATTCCAAGTCGAGCGCGCCTTCGATCGTGTCCTTCATGCGGCTGCGATGGATGAGCTCCACCGCACAAGCCATTGAAATGGGGGAATTTCCATCCATAGCCTTCAGGGCGCCCCGGGCGAAGTCGCTGTCGGTCACCTGCAGGAGGTTGACGATGTCGCGCAGGGTTTCGCCACCAAAAAGCCGATCAATATCAGCTTGTTGCGATGCGATCTTCGAGTCAGGGGCGGGCAGGGCGCTGCGATCCACGGCGTCCCAGTCTCCGGTTTCGACCAGCGTGTCGATCAGCGCGGCCCAGTGGTCGCGCGGCATGTAGTAATCGGCAAAGCCCGCATGGATCGCGTCGCCCGGCCCCATCCGGGCGGAGGTGACGCCGAGATATTCGCCCAAGCGCCCCGGCGCGCGGGCGAGGATCAGCGAGCCGCCCACATCGGGGACCAGCCCCACCCTGGTTTCGGGCATGGCAATGCGGCTGTCGTCGCAGACGATGCGGTGTGAGCCATGGCAGCCAACGCCGACGCCACCGCCCATGACGAAGCCATGCAGGAAGGTGACGACGGGCTTGGGGAAATTGAACAGCGCCGCGTTCATGCGGTATTCGTCCTGCCAGAAACGGCGGCCATAGCTGTAATCACCGGCGCTGCCGGTCGCATACATCTCGGCCAAGTCGCCGCCCGCACAGAAGGCTTTCTCGCAGGGCAGCCCGTCGATGATCAGGAGTTTCACGACCGGGTCATCTGCCCACGCAATCAGCGCCTTCTCGATCTCCAGGCACATGTCCCAGGTCAGTGCGTTCAGCGCCTTGGGGCGATTCAGCGTGATCCGGCCCGCGCGGCCCTCGATGCGGCAGGTGATGTCTGACATTAACCGCGCTCCGCAAGCATTTGACGGGAAACGATAAGCCTCATGATCTCGTTCGTGCCTTCCAGGATCTGGTGTACCCGCAGGTCGCGGACGATCTTCTCGATCCCGTAATCGGCGAGGTAGCCATAGCCGCCATGAAGTTGCAGGCAGGTATTGGCCACGTCGAAGCTGGCATCGGTCACATACATCTTGGCCATGGCGCAGAACTTGGTGGCGTCATGGGACTTGTGGTCCAGCTTCCACGCCGCCTGGCGCAGGAAGGTGCGGGCGGATTGCAGTTTGACCTCCATTTCGGCCAGCTTGAATTGCAGCGCCTGGAAACTGTCGATGGTCCGCCCGAAGGCCTTGCGCTCGCCCATATAGGCCAGCGTCAGGTCGAGCGCCTTCTGCGCACCGCCAAGGGCGCTTGCGGCAATGTTCAATCGCCCGCCATCAAGCCCGGCCATGGCATAGACAAACCCCTTGCCTTCCTCGCCAATGAGGTTGCCCGCCGGCACCTTGCAATCGTCGAACTGCACCTGCGCCGTGGGTTGGGCGAGCCAGCCCATCTTGCGTTCCAGCGCCCCGAAGGAGAGCCCCTCGGCCCCGTCCTCGACCACTACGGTGGAGATGCCCTTGGGCCCGTCCTCGCCGGTGCGGACCATGGTCACGTAGGCATCGGAATACGAGCCGCCGGAGATGAAGGCCTTGGTGCCATTGAGCACATAGCCCTCATTGGTCCGTTCCGCCCGCGTGCGCAGGGCGGCGGCGTCCGATCCCGATCCCGGTTCCGTCAGGCAGTAGGAAAACACCTTCTCCATCGTGCAGAGGTCGGGCAGCCATTTCGCCTTGGTCTCGTCCGAGCCGAACTTGTCGATCATGCCGCCGCACATGTTGTGGATCGACAGGAAACTGCCGACGGCGGGGCAGGACATGGCGAGCGCCTCGAAGACCAAAGTCGCATCCAGCCGCGACAGGCCCGAACCGCCGTATTCCTCGGACACGTAAAGCCCGCCAAAGCCAAGCTCAGCAATCTTGGGCCAGAGGTCTTTCGGGATGGTGCCCGCCGCTTCCCATTCCATCGCGAAGGGGGCGATATGTTCCTCGCCAAAGGCTTTCGCCATGTCGAAGATCATCACCTGTTCGTCGGTCAGTTCGAAATTCATGCGTTCATCCACCTCAGGACTTCGATAATCAGGACCCAGAGGATCATCCAGGCCAGTGCCGCCCCGATGGGCAGCAGTCGCAACCAGAAATACTGTCGCCAGGCTCTCAGACCGAAGGGGTCTTTCAGTGTCTTCCAGTCCCGCAGCGCCTGCCGGTAGCCGGGGTTGCGCCGCACGGTGATATAGGCGGTGCCTATACCGACCACGAAGGTGGAGATGACAACGAAGAGACCCAAGGGCAAGTGGCGGCAATCCTCCCAGAATTGAACACTTGTTTAATTACCAAATCTTGCAAGAGTTTTGCAAGGAGGTGCGCGGCGTCACAAATCCGCGTGAAATTCCTCGATCAGGTGGCGCACCACGTCGCGCATGGCCTCGTCCTGGGGCTTTCCGGCCTCCAGTGACGCCGCCAGAACCGCGCGCTGCCGGTCAGAGGAGGTGCCGCGCGCGACCATGTCGCGGGCGCGGTCCAACTCGGCGGTGCAGCCAAGATAGGCGGCATCCTCTGCCGTCAGCTCGATGATGTCCTCGACCAGCTGCGCCATCGGCAGAATCTCCCGCTTGCCGAAATCAATCAGCCCCTCGGAGGTGCCATAACGCTGCGCGCGCCAGCGGTTTTCCTCGATCAGGAAAGCATCATAGAGCCGCCAGCGTTGGTTCAGGCCGCGCAGGCGGAAGAGCATGCGGGACAGGCTCTGGATCATCGCGGCCAGGGTCAGCGTGTCTTCCAGTCGCGGGTTCACGTCGCAGATGCGGGTTTCAAGCGTCGGAAAGCGCGCAGAGGGGCGCAGATCCCACCAGATCTTGGAACTGTCCTCGATGATCCCAAGATCGACCAGCACATCGACGGTGCGTTCGTAATCGGCAAAGGACGGGAAGGAGGGCGGCAGCCCGGTGCGCGGCAGGTTGTCGAAGACGGTCAGCCGGTAGGAGGCCAGCTTGGTGTCGCGCCCCTGCCAGAAGGGCGAGGAGGCCGACAGCGCCAAGAGATGCGGCAGGAAATAGGACAGCTGCCCCATCAGGTCATTGCGCAGATCGTCGGTGCCAAGCCCCACATGCACATGCATCCCGCAGATCAGCATCCGGTTCACCACGCCCCCCAGATCGCGGGCCAGCGCATTGTAACGGTCCTTGTCGGTGTGGTGCTGGTTCTTCCAATCGGCGAAGGGGTGGCAGGACACCGCAATCGGGGCGAGCCCATAGGCATCCGCAACGCGGGACACGGTGGACCGCAGCCGCTTCAGATCCTCCCGCGCCTCGGAGATATCGGCACAGACACGGGTGCCGATCTCGATCTGGCATTGCAGGAATTCCGGGCTGACCTGTCCTTCCAGTTCGCTGACGCAGGCCTCCATCAGCTCTTTCGGGGCCTCAACCAGATCGCAACTGGTCTGATCGACCAAAAGGTATTCTTCCTCGATCCCGAGAGAGAAGGGGGGCTCTTTGCGTGCCATGATGTCCTCCACCGTTTGCATCAGCAAAACCCGAGACCGGCCATTTGCCAAGAAAAAAGCCCCGGCGCGGGGTCGGGGCTTTCGGTCGCGGCAGAAGAACCGGGGTCAGGCGACGGTGATCGTTCCGGTCATGCTGGGGTGGAACGCGCATTTGAACGGGAAGGTGCCGGCGGCGGTCAGCGTGATTTCCCCTGTTTGCCCCCGGTTCAGGCGACCGGTGTCAAAGCTGCCATCGTCGGCAGTCAGCGTGTGGGGGGCGCCGTCATTATTGGTGACGGTGATCGTATCTCCGACGGCGGCCGTCAGTTCGGCGGGCGAAAAGGCAAAGCCTTCGATCGTGACCGCGTGGGCGGCGGCCTGCGACCGGCCCGCGATCAGCGCGAAAGGGGTGGCGAGAAGCGCGGCGAGCGTCGTGCGGCGGGTGAGGGTGGTCATCGGTAATCTCCTGTTGCGAATGCAGGCAGCGTCGCAGGCCGCGACGGCCAAAGCAACCTTTGGTTGAAGGAAAGACGGGGCTTAGAAAAAAGTTTTGAACCGGGGGCGGGGGTGGGACGACAGACAGGCATACTCCTTGGAAAGACCAGTCAGGACGGACCCATGATCAAAGCCCTTGCCATCGCCCTCAGCCTCACTGCCCTTCTTGCTGGCGCCGTTCAGGCCGATCAGGTCACCGGCCGCAGCACCGGCCTGATGGCCCAGATCGACGGATTTGCCTCGGAAGGTGGCCTCGGCACCACCCGCGGCGGCGGTGACGGTGGTCGTGGAACCACGACCCGCTGAACCACCCCCCCTCATTTCAGCACGTTTCGGCCCGCCTGGTTTCAGGCGGGTCTTTTCGTTGACAGGGCGCGTTCGGCAAGCAATCCTGAAATCCATTCAAACGGTTCGATTTCAAGCCAAAGCCAGGAGCATCCTCATGAAAAGACGAAGCTTTCTTTCTCTCGCACTGACATCAATGGGTGCGCTCGGCGTGCCGCTCTCGGCGCGGGTCTTCGCGCAGGAGACCGACGGCGTCTCGCCCATTGGTATCGCGGTCGCCAACAGTCCGCGCGGACGGATCGTGACGCGCGTCTATCCCGGCAACCGGCGTCGAGAGGTCGTGATCATGCTGCGGACCGCGGAAGGCGACGAGTTTCGCCGCATGACCCTGCCGCAGGGAATTGTCCGGCTTTCGCGCCGCTTCCTGCAGGAAGGCACGATGCCGCTGCGCGTGGTGGACGTGAACGAAGACAGTGTCGATCTCGATTTCAGGCTGTCCGGACAGGCCCCCAATATCTCGTTCGATTACCGCGTCGGAAACATCAGCGGATCGGGTCAGGCCGCCGGCGATGATGATGACGACGATGGTGGCGGCGGCGGTGGCGGCACCCAGGCGCTTGGCTTCTGGGGGTTCATGCTGGCGGTTTTCGCTATGGCCTTCGCGCTTGCTGCCTATGCCATCCACGAGGGCGCGTCGCTGAAACTTCGCTTCCGCTGCGATTCCGGGTTTGAGCCGGGCTGTGAAGGCGAAATTCAGGTCGGCAATCCAATGGACGACGACAACGACAACTTCATCGCCGATGAATCCTGCGAGGGGCTGCCACCGCTACCCTGCTAGGTTTGATATACTCGGAAGGTCCGGGGGCCTGTTTCGCACGCGCCCCCGGATCCGGGACGGACATATCCCGAAGCGTCAGCGCGCGGCCTGCAAAAGCGCGTCGAAGCTGCGTTCTGGCTGGCCAAGCAGTTGCAGGGTTTCCGCTTCGTCCTCCTGCACCAAGGGAATCACGGCGCCCGAGGGTTCCCATGACTTGATCACCGCCTCGGCCATGTTCAGCGATATTTCGGTCGGTGCGTAGTAGACCAGTAGGGTTTGCACCCCTGTACCCAGAAAGACATCCGCCTTTCTGGCCTGAAGCGCGAAGAGCTTGACATAGTCCTTTTCGATCCCGGTCACGCCCGCCAGATCCACGAGCTGCTTCTGCCCCGGTCTGAACTCGGGATGGGCGGCATAGGCTGCGAAGGTCCTGGCGCTTTCATCCAGCAGGGCAAAGCCTTCATACTTGACATAGACGAGCCCTCGATCGCGGAATATCTTGAAACTGACCGGCATCGGGCCTCTGTGCTGCTGCATCGTGTGGTCAGAGAATAGCCGGGAAATTCCCTTTCGATCCAGTGGGAAGTTCAGCTTTCACTATACGCGGTCCCGAAGCTGTGACATCACATGCTTGGTCGGGATGCGCGATAGTGCTATTCTGTGATGCGGGCGCATTTCAGCCCGCCAGACCCTCAATTGATATCGGAGTATTATTATGGATCGCAGACTGTTCCTCGCTTCCCTCGCCAGCCTTCCCCTGTTGAATACCACCGCGGCCCTTGCCCAATCCGGCGCCATCGTGCAGGCAACCGCTGACCCCGGTGCCCGAGCCACCGTAAGACCCCGACGGGGCAGTGGATTCCTGTTGGAAGTCTCGGGGTTCAACATCGGAATGCCCCCCTCAAGCCAGTTCAACATCGGAATGCCGCCGACGTTGCAATTGGGGAATTTCGAGATTCAGGACCTGATGGCGCGCGACATCACGGTGCGGATTGGCAGCAATCTTGGAAATTTCGAGATTCAGGATTTCATGTCCGGACGCTACGTAAGCGGGGCGACCCGCGGCACCCTCGCACTGGAAATCAGCGGACGCTCCCCCGCTAACGGCATCCTGATGATCATCGCAAGCGCCGCCGCAGCCTTTGGGGCGGATGCCCTCGGGTCTGGCGGGCGCGGGCAGATCGGCATCGGTGAAACGACAACCGGTTTCCTGCTCGAAGTCTCGGGCTGACCCCAAAAAAGGAAGGGGCCGCAGCGGGCCCCTTCCATGATCTCTCAGTCCATCGCCTTGAAGTTGAACTCGCCGCCTTCCTTGATGCCCGAGGGCCAGCGCGAGGTGATGGTCTTGGTCCGCGTGTAGAAGCGGAACCCGTCCGGCCCGTGCTGGTTCAGGTCACCGAAGCCCGATTTCTTCCAGCCGCCAAAGGTGTGGTAGGCCAGCGGCACTGGGATCGGCACGTTGATGCCGACCATGCCGATGTTGATCCGGTTGGCGAAATCGCGCGCGGTGTCGCCGTCGCGGGTAAAGATCGCGGTGCCGTTGCCGTATTCGTGGCTCAGCGCCAGGCCGATGGCCTCCTCATAGCTGCCTGCCCGCACAGTGGACAGGACCGGCCCGAAGATCTCGGTCTTGTAGATGTCCATATCCGGCGTCACGCGGTCGAAAAGGTGCGGGCCAACGAAAAAGCCGTCCTCATAGCCCTGAAGGCTGAAACCACGGCCATCGACGACCAGCTCCGCGCCCTGATCGACGCCGGATTGCACCAGACGTTCGATATTGGCCTTTGCGGCGGCGGTCACGACGGGGCCGTAATCCACGTCATCGCCTGCGGTATAGGGACCGACCTTGAGCTTCTCGATGCGCGGCACCAGCTTTTCGATCAGCCGGTCGGCGGTTTCCTCACCAACGGGCACGGCCACGGAAATTGCCATGCAGCGTTCGCCCGCCGCGCCGTAACCGGCCCCAACAAGCGCGTCGGCAGCCTGATCGAGATCGGCGTCGGGCATGATGATCATGTGGTTCTTGGCACCGCCGAAGCACTGTGCCCGCTTGCCGGTCGCGGCAGCACGTTCGTAGATATACTGTGCAATCGGGGTGGAGCCCACGAAGCCAACGGCCTGGATCACTTCGGAATCCAGAATGCCATCCACGGCCTCCTTGTCGCCGTTCACAACCTGCAGCACACCATCGGGCAGGCCCGCTTCCTGGCACAGCTCCGCCAGCATCAGCGGCACGGACGGATCCCGCTCGGACGGTTTCAGGATCATCGCGTTACCCGAGGACAGGGCAGGGCCCATCTTCCACAGCGGGATCATCGCGGGGAAGTTGAAGGGGGTGATGCCCGCAACCACGCCAAGCGGCTGACGCATGGAATACATGTCGATGCCGGGGCCGGCGCTGTCGGTGAACTCGCCCTTCAGCATCTGCGGCGCGCCGATGCAGAATTCGATCACTTCCAGACCGCGCTGCACGTCGCCCTTGGCGTCGGGGAAGGTCTTGCCATGTTCACGGCTCAGCGCTTCGGCCAGTTTGTCCATGTCGCGGTTCAGCAGGCTGACAAGCTTCATCATCACCCGCGCGCGGCGCTGCGGGTTGGTGGCCCCCCATGCTTTCTGCGCTTCGGCGGCGTCTGCGATGGCGCTGTCCAGCTCTTCCTTGGAGGCCAGAGCCACCTTGGCCTGAACCTCGCCAGTGGCCGGGTTGTAGACATCGGCAAAGCGGCCGGATGTGCCTGCCACGCGCTTGCCGTTGATCCAGTGACCGAGTTCTTCCATGGAACCTCTCCTCATCTCCAAAAAATCCTGCGCGGAGCATAGTCTTGCATTCCTGCGCCACAAAGGGGCAGGTTTTCAAAATCGTTTTGCGTTTCTGCAAAATGAAGGTAAACCCTTGCCATGGCACAGAACTGGGATGATCTGCGGGTGTTTCTTGCGGTGGCGCGGGCCGAAAGCCTCAGCCGCGCGGGCCAGGAACTGCGCATGGACCCGGCCACGGTCGGGCGTCGCATCGCACGGCTGGAGGAGTCTCTGGGCGCCATCCTGTTCGCAAAATCCCCACAAGGCTACGCGCTGACCGAGGCCGGTGAGCGGATGCTGGAGCCGCTGGAGGCGGCAGAAGCGGCGCTGAACGCGGGGCAGGGGGCCGTGACCGGGGCCGATGAAGGGCTGTCGGGCACCATCCGCATCGGCGCGCCGGACGGGTCGGCCAATTTCCTTCTGCCGCAGGTCTGCGCGCAGATCCGCGAACAGAATCCCGATCTGGAGCTGCAAATCCTGGCGCTGCCCCGCGTCGTGAACCTGTCCAAGCGAGAGGCCGACATGGCCATCACCGTCAGCCCGCCCCAGACCGGACGGCTTACGGTGCAGAAAGTGGCGGATTATCACCTGCATCTGGCCGCGCCGAAAGAAATCGCGGGCGAGATCCACAGCCTGTCCGACATCCGGGACCGTCCGGTGATCGGCTACATTCAGGACATGATTTTCGATCAGGAACTGGATTACCTCTCTGCGATCGGGGCCAAGAAGGTCGACCTTGCCTCGAACTCCTTTTCCGTTCAGCTCATGCTGATGCGCACCCGGCGCGGCATCGGCATTGCCCATGATTTCGCCATGCCCTTCGCACCGGAACTCAGGCTGGTGCTGCGCGATCAGGTCTCGCTGACCCGCACCTTCTACCTCGTGCGCCACGCCTCTGACCGGGGGTCCGAACGGCTCAACCGCTTTGCGCAGGCGCTGGTGACCGGCATGCGGGCTGAAATCACGCGTTTGGAAGATCTTGCCCGTCACGACGCTTGACATGGCCTAGCGTAAGAGGGGACGCTGGAAAAAACCACAAGCCACGAAAAATGGAGGCCGCGATGCTGGTGCAGCAAATTCTCAAGTCCAAACCGGATCAGGGGGTTGTCACGATCAAACCGGGATCGACCATCGGAGATGCGGCTGAACTTCTGTCAGGCAAGCGGATCGGGACCGTGGTGGTCTCGCCCGATGGCAAATCGCTGGCGGGCATCCTGTCGGAACGCGACATCGTGCGCGAGCTTGGCAAGCGCGGCGTGGCCTGCATGACCGACAGCGTCGATGACGTCATGACCTCCGAGATCATCACCTGCACCGCGTCCGACAGCTCCGACGCGGTACTGGGCAAGATGACCGAAGGCCGGTTCCGTCATATGCCGGTGATGGACGGCGACGCCATGATCGGGCTGATTTCCATCGGTGACGTGGTCAAGGCGCAACTGGCCGTTCTGGCCATGGAGAAGGAAGCGCTGGAAGGCATGATCAAGGGGTTCTGACCCCAATTGCCGCAGGTGCGAAGGCAACAACCCGGCGGGGGTTGCAATGCACGGCGCAATATTGTTGCGTGCGGCCCAGACATTGCGGGATGGAAAGGGACCACCCATGCGCATCGGCCTCTATCCGGGAACCTTCGATCCGATCACGCTCGGCCATATCGACATTATCCGGCGGGCCTGTTCGCTGGTCGACCGGCTGGTGATCGGGATCGCCATCAACCGCGACAAGGGGCCTCTGTTCTCGCTGGAGGAGCGGCTGGCCATGGTCGAGGCGGAATGCGCCTACCTTACCGAAAGGACGGGGACCGAGATTGTCGCCCATCCGTTCGAGAACCTGCTGATCGACTGCGCCCGCGATGTCGGCGCCCAGGTCATCGTGCGCGGCCTGCGCGCCGTGGCCGATTTCGAGTACGAATTCCAGATGGTCGGCATGAACCGCAAGCTCGACCCGAGTGTCGAGACCGTCTTCCTCATGGCTGACGCGCAGCATCAGGCCATTGCGTCGAAACTGGTCAAGGAAATCGCCCGGCTCGGCGGCGACATCTCGCATTTCGTGACCCCCCCGGTGCGCGCGGCGGTGCAGGAAAAGTTCAAGCGGGGGTAACCGCGCGGGTTTCATGCAACCAGAAGCGGAACGTTCTTGACAGCGCGCGGTGCGTCGGCTTTTGCTCGCGGGGTGGGGTGCAGCATTTCAAAAATCCGGTCTTGGCGGAGTATTCACGGTTTCGTCGCACAGCACCCCCCGTGCAGGGCATGGCCTTGCAGGCGCGTGACCGCTTGGGGGAACGATCATGGCGACGTATCACGCGGGCACCTATTTTGAGTACAATCTGGTTTCGGGAACGGTCTATGCCTACGGCACACAGAACGGGGCACCGCCGTTTGTCTATGACGACCAGGAGCTCGACAATACGTTCGAGGTCGGTGACGACATCAATGCCAATACCGTAGTCACGACCTTTCTGGGCACCATTTTGGTTCCTGTCACTGGAGGGGATCCGGTCGAGGCGATGGTCTGTGAATTCAATACCATTGCAAGCAACCAACGGATTCTGATCCTGCCCAATGGGCTCGACCCGGGGCTGGTCACTCTTCCGGCCACGATCGATCTCAGCATCCTGACCACCACGCCTTTCGTCACCTGTTTCGCAAAGGGTACGCGCATCGCCACGCCCGCAGGCGAAATCGCTGTCGAGGCGCTGCGGATCGGCGATGATGTCCTGACCGCCCAAGGCAACAGCGTTCCGGTCAAATGGATCGGGCGCCAGACGGTCTCGACCCGCTTCGGCCCGGCGGAACGGCTGCGACCCGTTTGCATCGCGGCGGGGGCGCTCGGGCAGGGGCTGCCGCATGCGAAGCTGACCGTCACCGCCGATCACGGGATGCTGATTTCGGATGTCATCTGTCACGCGGGCGCGCTGGTGAACGGGACGACCATCACCCGCGTGCCTTTGCAGGAGATGGGCGAAAGCTACACCGTCTTTCACGTGGAGACCGAGGCGCACGAGATCATCCTCGCAAACGGCGCCCCGGCTGAGACATTCATCGACAATGTCTCCCGCCGGGTGTTCGACAATTACCCGGAATTCGAGATGCTCTATGGCGACGTGCCCGAAATGGAAGAACTGCCCTATCCGCGCGCGATGAGTGCCAGGCAGCTACCGGCATCGGTTCGTCACCGGATCGGGATCGTCGCAGCGGCCTGAACGGGCCTCAGCGCGCGACCATCTGGACGGCGGGCGCCTCGGCGTTCCCTGCCGTCCACAATCTCTCTGACGTAAGCGCCGCGCAGGCGGCCAGAAGCGCGAGTGCCACTGCGAATGTCGCTGGCAGCCAAAGCGGGGCGGGACTCAGTTGGGGTCGGGAATTCCGGGCCATCGTGCGTTTCCTTCATCTGGCCGCCCTGCGGGCGCTGTGATCCTTCCACGCACAAGGCGGCGGGTTCCGTCGCTGCCGCCCGGCCCAGTTGCGACGCACCCCCTTTTCCTTTTCCGCCCGCACCACTAGGTTCCTTCCCGACACAGCATTCAGGAGAGCCCCATGGCCGAGATCAAAGACCCCGAAAACACCATCATCATCGAACTGAAGGATGGCCCCGTCACCATCGAGCTGCTGCCCGATGTGGCACCGCAACATTGCGCCCGCATCAAGGAACTGGCCCGCGAAGGTGCCTATGACGGTGTCGTCTTTCACCGGGTGATCGAGGGCTTCATGGCCCAGACCGGCGACGTGGCCCATGGCAATGCCGACAAGGGCCTGAATATCCGCGCCGCCGGCACCGGCGGATCGGACAAGCCCAATGTTCCGGCCGAGTTCTCCAAGCTGCCCCATGATCGCGGCACCATTGGTGCGGCCCGGTCGCAGAACCCCAATTCCGCCAACTCGCAATTCTTCATCAACTTCAAGGACAACCACTTCCTGAACGGCCAGTACACCGTCTATGGCCGCGTGGTGTCAGGCATGGAGCATGTGGACAAGATCACCCGCGGCGAGCCGCCCGCGAACCCCGACAAGATGATCTCGATGAAGGTCGCCGCCGATGCGTAAGCTGGCCTTCGCATGCCTGTTGATGGCCGCCCCCGCGGCGGCCACCACGCTGGAGATCGACGTGACCGGAGAGGCCGAAGGCACCATCGTCATCGACCTCTTCGAACAGGTCGCGCCACTGCATGTGGAACGCATCGTGACGCTGGCCGAAGAAGGCGCCTATGACGAGGTCGTCTTTCACCGGGTGATCGACGGCTTCATGGCGCAGACCGGCGACGTGGAATTTGGCCGCCTGGGTCAGGACATGCGCTATGCGGGGCGGGGTGGCTCGGACTATCCCGATCTTCCGGCGGAATTCGATCCCGAGCTCAGCTTCGAGCGCGGCATCGTCGGCATGGCCCGCGCGCAGGATCCGGACTCGGCCAATTCGCAGTTCTTCATCATGTTCGACCACGTGCCGCAGCTCGACGGGCAATACACCATTGTCGGACAGGTGATCGAAGGGATGGAGATCGTGGACGCCATCAAGCGCGGCACGGGTCGCAATGGCGCGGTGATCGGCCAGCCGGATTACATCACCGCAATGCGCGTGACCGACTGATCGCAGCACATGACTGCGCGTTGCGGGCCTCTGCCATCCCGGTGGAGGCCCGTTTCTTTTTGACAGGGCCCGCGCTGGCAGGATGAGAGCAAGGAGCCTGTGCGGCCCTCGGCTGACGCGGATCTGGATGACCACATTCGGGTCGGGGCCGGAACACGGCCGCAAAGCCACGCCGAAAGGGATGCCGGTCCTTTCGGCGGATCGGACCCGCGATCTGTCCGCAATTGAGTGCTCACCCGCCATAACCATTGCGTGAGCGGGGCTGTCCAGCGTCGTCCATCTCTGCCAGCCTGCCCGGCAGGAGGATCCCCCATGCGCCTGATCACCGTACTGCTCGCCCTCTGCTTCGCCTTGCCCGCCGCCGCCAATCCCGACCTCTGGCGTGGTGAATGGCCCAATACCGATTTCACCCGGACATCCGTGTCCTTCGAGGAAATCCTATCCGGCGGCCCGCCCCGCGACGGGATCCCGGCGATTGACGATCCCGATTTCATCCCCGTCAGCGAGGAAACCCGCCTACGCCCGACGGAGCCGGTGATTGCTGTCGAATTTGATGGCGTCCCCCCGCGCGCCTACCCGATCCGCTACCTGACCTGGCATGAGATCGTGAACGACGTGGTGGGCGATATTCCCATCGCCGTCACCTTCTGCCCGCTCTGCAATTCCGCCATCACTTTCGATCGTCGCGTGGGCGGGGATGTGCTCACCTTCGGTGTCTCTGGCAAGTTGCGACACTCGGACATGATCATGTTCGACCGGGAAACCGAAAGCTGGTGGCAGCAAGCCATCGGCGTGGGGATTGTTGGCGATCATATGGGCTCCGAACTGACGACCCTGCCCACATGGATGGAAAGCTGGGAGGATTTCCAGGCCCGCAACCCCGAGGGCCTGGTGATGGACGAACCGGACGCCCCGCGCCCCTATGGGCAGAACCCCTATGTCCGCTACGACAGCTCGGTCCAGCCGTTTCTCTATAATGGTGAGATGCCGCCTCATGACATCCCGCCGCTCATGCGCGTCGTCCGTGTCGGAGACCGGGCCTGGCCGATGACGCGCCTGGCCGCTGAGGGTGAGATCACCGAGGCAGGTGTCACCATCAGCTGGACATCCGGCCAGTCCTCGGCGCTCGACTCGCGCGATATCGGCGACGGTCGTGACGTGGGCAATATCCGGGTGCGCGACGGGCAGGGCAGGGATGTGGCGCACGACCTGATGTTCGCCTTCGCCTTTCACGCCTTCTGGCCCGAGGGAGACTGGATGCTGGGCGAGTGAGGCGGGGCGGGACAAGGCGCTTCGAAGCGCCTTTTGACAAGCGGCTTCGAAGCCGCTTCCCCCCGGCCTCACTCCCTGCTTGACCTCCCGTCCCGGCAGCGCTAGCGGAGGCCATGGCACGCGCACCCCTTCTCCAGCTCAATGACATCTCGCTGACCTTCGGGGGCGACCCTGTGTTCGACGACCTGTCGCTTGTCGTCCATGAAGGCGACCGGGTGGCCCTGGTGGGCCGCAACGGATCGGGCAAATCGACGCTGATGAAGGTCATGGCGGGACTGGTCGAGGCCGATACCGGCAGCCGCATCCTGCCCCCCGGAATATCCGTGGGTTACATGGAACAGGACCCCGATTTCGCGGGCTTCGCGACGCTTGGCGACTATGCCACCAGCGGGCTGGACCCCGCCGACTCGTGGAAGGTGGAGGCCGCTGCCGAGGGGCTGAAACTGCGCCTCGATGCCGCCCCCGATGCGGCCTCCGGCGGTGAACGCCGCCGCGCCGCCCTGGCCAAGCTGCTGGCGGAAGCCCCGGAACTGATGCTGCTGGACGAGCCCACCAACCATCTCGATATCGAGGCGATTGGCTGGCTGGAAACCCAATTGAAGGACACCCGCGCGGGCTTCGTCCTGATCTCGCATGACCGGGCATTCCTCAATGCCCTGTCGCGCGCGACGCTCTGGATCGACCGGGGGCAGGTGCGGCGCAATGAACAGGGCTTTGCCAGTTTCGAGGATTGGCGCGACAAGGTCTGGGAAGAAGAAGACCAATACCGCCACAAGCTCAACCGCAAGATCAAATCCGAGGCCCGTTGGGCCGTGGAAGGCATCAGCGCCCGGCGCAAGCGCAATATGGGCCGGGTCAGGGCGCTTGGCGACCTGCGCGCCGAACGCGCCGGCATGATCCGCCGTCAGGGCACCGCCGCCATGGCGCTGGAGGAAGGCACCAAATCCGGCAAGCGGGTGGTCGAGGCGCAGAGCATCTCCAAATCCTTCGACGGCAAGACCATCTTCAAACCCTTCGACCTGCGCATCCTGCGCGGCGACAGGGTGGCCTTTGTCGGCCCCAATGGGGTGGGCAAGACGACGCTGCTGAATGTCCTGACCGGACGGCTCGCGCCCGATACCGGCAGCGTCACCCATGGCACCAATCTGGACATGGCGGTCTTCGACCAGACCCGCGCGGCGCTCGATCCGAATGCGACCCTGTGGGATGCGCTGGCGCTCGATCCCTCGATGGCCGTCTCGGGTGCGTCCGATCAGGTGATGGTGCGCGGCAGCCCGCGCCATGTGGTGGGCTATCTCAAGGATTTCCTCTTCGACGAACGGCAAGCCCGGGCGCCGGTCCGGTCGCTGTCGGGCGGCGAAAAGGCGCGACTTCTGCTGGCGCGGCTGATGGCGCGGGAATCGAACCTTCTGGTGCTGGACGAACCCACCAACGATCTGGACGTAGAGACGCTCGACCTGTTGCAGGATCTTCTGGGCGATTACCCCGGCACGGTGCTGTTGGTCAGCCACGACCGGGACTTCATCGACCGGGTGGCCTCGACCACCATCGCGATGGAAGGCGACGGGCTGGCCACGGTCTATGCGGGCGGCTGGTCCGACTACCGCGCGCAGCGAGCCGAGACCACGCCCGCGCAGGAGCCGGATAAACCGGGGAGACCGAAAGCACCCGCAAGCGCGCCCAGGGAAAAGCCTGCTGGCAAGACCAGGGGCGGATTGTCCTACACGGAATCGCACCGCCTGAAGGAACTGCCCGGCCTGATCGAGCGGCTGGAAGCGGAGATTGCCAAGCTGGAAGAGCTGATGTCGGATCCCGAGCTGTTCACCCGAGAGCCGGTGAAGTTCCGCAAGGCCAGTGAGGCCCTGAGCGAACGGCAGGCCAAGCTGTCAGACGCGGAAGAGGAATGGCTGATGCTGGAGGACAAGGCCGACGGCTAGGCGCGTCCGAGCCACCGGTCCGGGCCATCGGCGCAGGAATTTTCTTGGAAGAAAATTGGGGGCGCTGCCCCCGTCGCTTCGCTCCTCCCCCGAGGTATTTTTGCCAAGATGAAAGCAGCGTTTCGTCTGCACGCCCGGTGTACGGGGGGTGCACAGGGGGTGTACGGGGGGCACCCCCCTCTTATCGCGCCGCCATCTGGGTTAGGGCGACGCCTGCCGCCATCACCAGAATCCCGCCCGCGCGAATAAGGGTGAGCGGCGATTGCGCCGCTCCGAACAGGCCGAAATGGTCGATCATCGCGGCCGAGACAAGCTGGCCCAGAAGCACGAAGAAGACCGCGTTGCCAATGCCGAAATGGGGGGCCACATAGGTGATGGACAGCACGTAGAAGGCCACCAGAAGCCCCGCAAGAAACAGGTGCCAGGGCTGGCCTGACAATCGGGTCAGTGCCTGTGGCCCGGTCACCAGCATGACCACGCAAGTGGCTGAAACCGCAACGATAAACAGGATGAAGGCGGCTGCGGCGGGGGATCCGATATTGGCCCCGAGCCGGGCGTTGAGCGCGGCCAGAACCGGAATGCCGATGCCTGCGGCAAGCATGATCAGCGCGTGTTGGGTCATGTTTCTGCTCTCCTTCATCCGGCGCGCAGGCTGCGGCGGATCGGGAGGATGTGCAAGGGGCTATGAGCAGATGCCGGGCAGTTCCGCGTCTTCCCATGGCAGCCGGATGTCGGGGCGGCTGATGCGGTCATTGATGGGTGTAAGGTTCAGATAAGGCTGAAGAATCTCTTCCAGTCTTTGGGTCCGCGCGCCGCCCGGATCCAGCGCCCGGCAACAGACATATTCCTCGACCAGGCTGGCTTGCTGTTCATATCCATAGCTGAGGAAATCGGGCGTTTCCGATGGCACATCAAAGAGATAGGGATCATCGCTGACCCAATGTTCCGACGCGCCGCGCAGCGGGTGGTAGCCGGTCACTGCGCGCTGCTGCCATTGCCAGATATGGGTCATCTCATGGGCAAAGAACATTGCCGCCACCAGCCGCAGCTCGTCCGGGTAGCCCGCCAGATAGTCGTCCAGATAATAGTCCGGCGTGACCCAGATGCGCCTGAATGTGGCGATTCCGGCCGCGCGGCTTTGGACGGTAAGTCCTTCTGGCGGCGGAAAAATCCGTTCCCGGCAGGTGACGCGCGGGCGCACGGGGCGGGTATGGCTGCGCAGGCCCACGAGGGGCATTTCAACGATGCGGATCGGCGCCGGATCAAGCCCTGGCTGAAGCTCTGCCATGAAGGCGCGTTCCGCCTCGGTCAGCGGGCGACCACAGGCGGTCAGCAGAAGGAGAAGGGCGATGGTCCAGCGCAGCATGATCCCAGCCTAGCCGATCTGCGGGCCGTCGTCAGCACGGGGTTAAACGCGCGGTCACACCACGTAAAAGGTGGCTTGCGCGCGCGCCACGGCTTTGCCGGAGGGTTCGGCCACCATTTCCGCCTCGACAAAGGCCATGCTCTTGCCCGCCCGCACGATATCGGCTCGGCAGACGATCCAGTCGCCCACGCCCGGACGCAGGAACTGGCAGGTGAAATTCGTAGTGGCGACCGGGCGGAAAGACCCGAAGAACCCCGCCGTGGCCAGGACCATTGTCGTATCCGCCATCGTCATCAGGGCCTGGCCCGAGATGATCCCGCCAACCCGCGCCAGCCGGTCGCTATTGGGCATGCGCGAAATCGTGTGCGATTCGGTCACCTCGGTCACGTCCAGTGCCAGATCGCGCACCCAATCGGCGAAATGTTCGGTCAGAAAGCGGTTCAGATCGTCGGCGGTCAGGGCAGGGGCGGTCATGGCGCAGGGCCTTTCTTGTGTCGTGCATTACAAGGCTAAGCCCAAGGAAATGCAGGGGCAATCCTAGATCGGTTATCCGATAGCGCAAAGCTGTTCTTGGCTGACGGTGTGGCGATTTTGGATGACGGGGCCGGGTCTGTCAGGGTTGTCCTGTCGGCCCCTCCCATCCCGGCAAAACCTGATCCACCCAACCCAACTTGACCCAAGGAATTTGACCCATGAAGAAACCTGTTATGACCCTCCTCGCCGCGGCCCTGTCACTCGCCGCCATTGCCCCCGCCGCTTCGGCTGACATCATCGTGCTCGGCTCGCCGCTCCATGTGATCGAGGATGACGCAAAGCTGACGCCGCTGCCCGAGCCGCGCCCGCTGCCCTTCCCCTTCCCGGTGGTGCTGCCGATGCCGCGCCCGTTCCCGCTGCCGGACACCTGCCTGAGCTGCCCGCCCATGCCGCTGGATTACACCCCGATCTCGCGCATGGTGATCCTGCGCTGATCGGACAGTCCTGACTTTGTCATGCAACACCCCGGGGCTGCCACGCGCGCCCCGGGGGTATTTCAGTCGATATCCCTGAGCCCGATGGACCGCCTGAGCGCGTTCATCGCCTGCATATAGGCCTCGTCGATCTGGTAGTCCGTGGGCAACTCGTCGGGGGCGAACATCGCCTCCCAGGCTTCGTCCCACTCATAGCCCGCATGCACCCGCCGGTCCCCCAACTCATGGGCCACCACCGCGCGGATCTTGGCGTCTTCGCCCTGGCCCGTGAAGGTATGGAAACAGAGCTGCATGAACTCGAAATGCCGCTGGTAGAAATCCTCGGACAGCAGGTGGCGGTAGATATTCACCTCCCGATCCAGCCGCCGCTTGGTGGCGATCATGTCGGGGGGAGAGATGTCCTTCCAATAGCCCACCAGCCGCCGGAAACAGTAGATCCGGTTCATATCGGGCGCGATGCGGTCATAGATCTCCAGCCGTTTGGCCAGGATGGGCCGGTTCTGCCACAGCGCCTTGTCGATGGAGGCAAGCCGCCAGACAAGCGCCGCCGCCAGACCGGCGAAGGCAAGGGTAAACAGAACCTGCAACCACGGGGCCATGGCATCCTCCCTGTCGCCACGCTAGCAGATGCGGGTCATCCCGTCACCGTCCGGCGCACCCATGGGGTCATCGAGATCAGCACCAACCCGACCGAGAACAGGCACCAGATCGCGGGCATCTCATTTGGCGACTGCGCCAGCGTTGCGGCCAGGATCGGGCCGAGAAGCGCGTGGACCAGAGCGAACCGCCACGCGCCGTAAATCAGCGGGAAGACGAACACCGCGATCATGTAGTCCGGGAAGGGGATCCAGTGTCGGAACACATCGCCCCCGAACCGTCCTGCGAAATCCGACAGGGGCATGTCCCAGGCCAGATGCCACGCGCCCGACAGGGTGCACCATTGCGGCCCGCACAGCGTCGTGCCCGGAACGCATGCGCCCACCCACGCCATCGGCACCATCCGCATCAGCAAGAGGAGAGAGACCACCGCCGTCAGCCCCATGATGGTCCGCCACATGCGGGCCGACACACCGCCGACCAATGCCATGCCGAAGGCGTTGATGAACAGGGGTTGCAGCGCGATATGGACGTAGGACAGCAGCGCCGAGGCCTGATTGCCCGGCAATTCGCATTGGTCGATGGTCTGGTAGCCCCAGAATTGCAGCGCCTCCATCGAGGCAAAAAAGGCCAGCGTGATCGGAATCGCGGGCGGATCGCCGCGTTTCCAGGTGACGACCGTGGCAACGGCGCCGACGCCCACCATGGCCAGACTGGCCCCCTCGCTCCAACACATCGGCTGTCCCCCCGCTTGTGTGAGTCAACTGTTGCGGGTTGCGGGGGATGGGTCAAGGGATGTGATGGGCGGTCATGAAGTGCTGATCCCTGTCATCCCCGCGAAAGCGGGTATCTCAGGACGCACGCGCGAGTTGCGAGAGGTCCCCGCCTGCGCGGGGATGACAAGCGCACCGCTCAACCGGAGTACCCCGGCGCGGAATCAAGGCGAAGCCGCCGCGCCATCGCCGACGCGCCCCCGGCGGAGGCGATTTTGTTGGGTCTGGGAGAGACGGAGAGGGAGCACGGACTTGGCAGCCTTAAAGCGCGAGTCACAAAGCCCCGGATCGCCCCCGCGCGCGTCGTCGATGGCGCTTGGGGAGGCGAAGGGCGGGCAGAATTGCTCACCTAACGCTTGCTCAAAGCAGTTCAATAAAATCTTCAAAAATATCTCGCACCACAGCTTGAAAAACATCGAGTGAAGGAATGAAGATTAATAGGAAACCAAGTACCGAAAACACGAGGGTGACAACTCTCGTTTTCTGATAGGTGTTCATTTCGTTCAGAAACCATTCGTAAGCTATTTCGCGAAACAAGTCTTCATCTTCTTTCCGAAAGAGCTCTTCCTTGGTGCTGTAGTAACCTGATCGAAGCGTGTGCGGATAGCCTCGCTCGATGTTTTTTCTTTGGGCGCTAAGGAATAGAGTTCTTGGAGTCCAATCACGGTCGAATACGCTTTGTTCCATCGAAAAAAGCTCGGCAATAGTGTAGCTCGAAATGACGTGATTGGCGAAACTGAACTCGTCTTTGGCGTTTCGCAAAGCGGAAGGTTGAAATACTCGAAATAAAGAATTCGACACAAGAATCAGCACGCTTCCCAGGAATACTAGTTGAAGCTTGGTTTTGGCGGGCAGTACAAAATCTGAAACTTCTACATTCCTTGAGCCAGACAAGAAGCTGAACTCTATGTTCGCGATAATAGTATCGTTAAAAAGTATTAGGTAGCCAATCACCGGAATCGCAGCGATTAATTTGCTGAGGTTGCTATTTGATATCGGTTCAATAAAGTTCCAGAGCAGCCATTTCGGATCGCCCCTTGGTTCAAACATCCAACTCCTCCACAAACTGCGCATTCTCCTGGATAAACTGGAAGCGCAGTTCCGGTTTCTTGCCCATCAGGCGTTCCACCAGGTCTCCGGTTTCGCCGGGGAACTCGTCATCGATGGACACGCGGATCAGTTTGCGCTGCTCGGGGTCCATCGTGGTTTCCTTCAGGTCCTTGGCGTCCATCTCACCCAGGCCTTTGAAGCGGGACACGTCGATCTTGCCCTTGCCGCCGAGCCCCTTGGCCTGCCATTCGTCCCGTTCCGCCTCATCCAGACAATAGACGCGGCGGGAGCCTTGCGTCAGGCGATAGAGCGGCGGGCAGGCCAGATAGAGATGCCCCTGGTCGATCATTGGCCGCATCTGGGTGAAGAAGAAGGTCATCAAGAGCGAGGCGATATGGGCACCGTCCACATCCGCGTCGGTCATGATGATGATCTTGTCATAGCGCAGGTCGTCGATGTTGAACTTGGTCCCGATCCCCACGCCCATGGCCTGACAGAGATCGTTGATCTCCGCATTGGTGGTGATCTTGGAGCCTGCCGCCCCCAGAACGTTGAGGATTTTCCCACGCAGGGGCAGCAGCGCCTGTGTCTTGCGGTTGCGCGCCATCTTGGCGGAGCCACCGGCCGAGTCGCCCTCGACGATGAAAAGCTCCGTCCCTGCGCGGTTGGTGGCGGAACAATCCACCAGCTTGCCGGGCAGGCGCAGGCGTTTGGTGGCGGATTTCCGTTGCGTTTCCTTTTCCTGACGGCGGCGCAGACGTTCCTCCGCGCGCAGCACAAGGAAATCGAGGATCGCACCGGCGGCTTTGGTGTCGGCGGCCAGCCAGTTGTCGAAATGGTCGCGCACGGCGTTTTCAACGAGCCTTTGCGCCTCGCTTGTTGCCAGCCGGTCCTTGGTCTGGCCCACGAATTCCGGCTCCCGGATGAAGCAGGAGACCAGCGCGCAGCCCCCGGTGATCAGGTCATCGCGGGTGATCTGCGCGGCCTTCTTGTTGCCGACCAGTTCCCCATAGGCGCGGATGCCTTTCAGCACGGCGGCCCAGAACCCGGCCTCATGCGTGCCGCCCTCGGGCGTGGGGACGGTGTTACAGTAGGACTGGATGAACCCGTCGCGCGACGGCGTCCAGTTGATCGCCCATTCCACCTTGCCCGGCGTGTTGAACCGTTCCTTGAAATCGACCATGCCCGCGAAGGGCTGATCGGCATAGGTGGAGGCGGCCCCGAGCGTTTCCTTGAGGTAGTCGGCCAGACCGCCGGGGAAGTGGAAAGTGGCCTCCAGCGGCGTATCCCCGTCCTCGATGGCGGATTTCCAGCGGATTTCGACGCCAGAGAAGAGATAGGCCTTGGAGCGGACCATTTTCAGCAGCCGCGCGGGTTTGAACCGGTGGCTGCCGAAGATCTGGGCGTCGGGGTGGAAGGTCACCGTGGTGCCGCGCCGGTTGGGGGCGGCGCCGATGGCCTGCACGGGGCCTTGCGGGATGCCGCGCGAAAACTCCTGCGCGAACAATTCGCGGTTGCGCGCGACCTCGACCCGCAGATGATCAGAGAGGGCGTTCACGACCGATGCGCCGACCCCGTGCAACCCGCCCGAAGTTTCATAGCTGTCGCCCGAGAATTTGCCGCCCGCGTGAAGGGTGCAGAGGATTACCTCGAGGGCGGACTTGTCGGGGAATTTGGGGTGCGGGTCCACCGGCATGCCGCGACCGTTGTCGCGGATGGTGATGGAGTAGTCGCTATGCAGCTCCACCTCGATGCGGCTGGCATGACCGGCCACGGCCTCGTCCATCGAGTTGTCGAGGATTTCGGCCACAAGGTGATGCAAGGCTCGCTCATCGGTGCCGCCGATATACATGCCGGGGCGTTTGCGGACAGGCTCCAAACCCTCCAGAATCTCGATCGAAGAGGCGTCATAGCCCCCATTGTCCACCGCAGGGGAAAGAAGATCGTCGGCCATGCCCATCTGCTCTTTGCTTTGTGCTTTTGATTGGCTGGCAGGGTATCGCAGGGGCAGGGCAGCCGACAAGGGGCAACGCAGGATTTTGTGGGGCCGCTGGCGCGGGCCACTATCCACGGGTTTTCCGATGTTTTGTGTCAGATTCTTGACACCGATCAAGGCAACTTGCCGCGATCTGTGGCAGACGGTGCGCAGGACAATCAGAAGGAGACCGCAATGACCGCACCCGCCGCCACCGATGCCCAGGCCGAAACTGTTGAGACAAGCCAGCCGAACGGTGCCGACAAGGGCTTTCCCACGGTGACCACGGATGACATCCGCCATGCGTTTGAAACCGGCGAATACCCGTATTCCGACAAGCTGCCGCGCAAGGCCTACGAGACCGAGAAAGCGCGCATTCAGGCGGAGCTTCTGAAAGTTCAGCTTTGGGCGCAGGACACGGGGCAGAAATTCGTGATCCTGTTCGAGGGTCGGGACGCAGCGGGCAAGGGCGGCACGATCAAGCGGTTCACCGAACATCTCAACCCGCGTTTCGCGCGTGTCGTGGCGTTGAACAAGCCCACGGATGAGGAACGCGGCCAGTGGTTCTTCCAGCGCTATATCGACCATCTGCCAACGGCCGGTGAAATGGTGTTCTATGATCGCAGCTGGTATAACCGCGCGGGCGTGGAACGGGTCATGGGCTTCTGCGAGCCGCATGAATATCTTGAATTCATGCGCCAGACCCCGGATCTGGAACGGATGCTGGTGCGCTCGGGCATCCGGCTTTACAAATACTGGTTCTCGGTCACTCAGGAAGAACAGCGCGCCCGGTTTGCCAGCCGCGAAACCGACCCGTTGAAACAGTGGAAGCTGAGCCCGATCGACAAGGCGAGCCTTGGAAAATGGGATGCCTATACCGAGGCGAAGGAGGCGATGTTCTTCTACACCGACACCGCCGATGCGCCCTGGACGATCATCAAGTCGAACGACAAGAAGCGCGCGCGCCTGAATACAATGCGCCACTTCCTGTCGACGCTGGATTATCCGGGCAAGGATCATGACATCGCGAAGGCGCCCGATCCGCTGATCGTGGGCCATGCCAGCCATGTGATACATGCCTCGGACCATATCCTTGGGGCGTCCCTGCACCCCGACCAGCGGCGCAATCGCTGACCGAAAAAACGGCGCCCGTTGGGGGCGCCGTTTCTTTCAGACCAGACCGATCCGGGGCAGACAGATGGAGCGTGGCCTAGTAGGTCGAAACCAGATTGACGTCGTCCGCGCTGATGATATTGCGCTGCACGCCGACGCTGGCCATGGCGACGAGCAGGGCAATATCCTCATCTGACAGATCGCCATCGTTATAAGCCAGAATGCCTTCCTCGATTCCGGTGAGGATCGTGGCATTGGTCATGGCGTTCGCAATGTCGAACATGCTTTCCGCGCCGTCTTCGTCGATCACGCCGGCATCGTAGAGCGCGTTGAAATGTGCGGCATGGAACACGACGAACGCATCGCTGACCTGCTGCGTCCGAAGTTGAGCTTCCAGATCCGAGGCGAGAGAGGAAATCCCGTCCTCGATCATCGCCGTCGCAGCCAGCGCCATACCGGCAACCGCAGCGGTCAGAACCGTCCAGTCCACCGAAACGGCCCCACTTTCGGACGTCAGGAAATTATGCCAACTTTCGTGTTGCATTCTTGTCATTTCTGCTCGCTGTTTACGCAGATGCTTATCTCGTCAAAAAATGTGGCGTGAATGTGGCACAGAGGGGGGTGAGCTGAGCAACAATGCGGTTCCAATCTGGAAACGCGCACCCATTTTCTTGGGTATTTTCAAACAATTACAAAGCCGCTTGTCAAGGGGCCTTGTCGCAGAAGAGTACCAGCAATGACACCTTTCCGCCATCACCTCGGGGCTGTTTTTTTGCTTGGTCTTCCCCTGGCAGGCAGCCATCTTGCCCAATTATCCATCGGAATTACCGACACGGTCATGTTGGGCTGGTACGGGGTCAGCGAACTGGCCGCGCAGTCCCTGGCGTCCTCGTATTTCTTCGTGATCTTCCTTCTCGGGTCCGGGTTCGGCATCGCGGTCATGCCGATGGTGGCCGCCGCGATCGCCAATGAAGACAGGACACAGGTGCGCCGGGTCACGCGCATGGGGCTGTGGCTGTCCTGTCTCATCGGATGTGCCTCGATGCCACTGTTCTGGTTCAGCGGCCCGATCTTCGTGGCCCTCGGGCAGGACCCGGACCTGTCGCAGCTGATGCAGGATTATCTGCGCATCGCGGGCTGGTCGATGCCGCTGTTCCTGGTCGCTGTGGTGTTCAAAAGCCACCTGTCAGCGCTTGGTCACACCCAGATCGTGCTGTGGGCGACATTGGCCGGAACCGTGGTGAATATCGGGTTCAACTGGCTGCTCATCTTCGGCAATCTCGGCGCGCCGGAACTGGGAATTCAGGGCGCGGCCATCGCGTCGCTTGGCACGAATGCGTTGATTCTGGTGTTGCTCGGCGCCTATGCGGCGCTGGCGCGGGACTTGCGTGACTATACCATCCTGGCCCGGCTCTGGAGGCCGGACTGGGGCGCGTTTGGCGAGGTGTTTCGCCTCGGGATGCCGATCGGGCTGACGATGCTGGCCGAAAGCGGTCTGTTTACGGCAAGCGCCATCATGATGGGCTGGATCGGGGAAGAGGCGCTGGCCGCCCATGGCATCGCCGTGTCCATCGCGGCAGCGACCTTCATGGTGCATCTGGGCCTGAGTTCTGCCGCCACGGTGCGCGCGGGCTATGCCTGGGGCCGCAAGGACCTGCCCAATCTGCGCATGGGGGCACTGGCCGCGCTGGTGCTGTCGCTTGGCATGGTGGCGATCACCATTGCGGCCTTCCTCGGCATTCCGGAGCTGCTGATCGGCCTGTTCCTCGATCCGGCAGAACCGAACCGGGCAGCCCTGATCGCCACCGGCACGGTGCTGCTGGCCACGGCGGCGCTGTTTCAGCTGGCCGATGCGGTGCAGGTCATGGCGCTTGGCTTTCTGCGCGGGGTGCAGGACACGAAGCGTCCCATGATCTACGCGGTGGTCAGCTATTGGGGCATCGGCGTACCGTCGAGCTACGTGCTCGGCTTTCCGCTTGGATTGGAGGGGGTTGGCATCTGGCTTGGCCTGGCCCTTGGGCTGTCGGTGGCGGCGGTTCTGATGATGACCCGGTTCTGGACGGGGCCTGCGCGGTCTGCCCTTGCCTTCGTGCCGGACACGCCCCCGCCCGACGCCTGAGCACCGGGCAGGGGCAGGGGGTCAGCGCGTCAGCGCATGCAGGATACGCGCCCAAGACCGGATGCCCTTGTGAAAGCTGTCGAGGTCATATTTTTCGTTCGGGGAATGGATCGCGTCATCGTCATTGGCGAACCCGGTCAGGAGCGCATCCATGCCGAGCACGTCCTTGAAGAACCCGGCAATCGGGATCGAGCCGCCCATGCCGATGAAAACCGCCTCGCGCCCCCATTCATCGGACAGCGCCTGCCGGGCCTTTTCGAACTCGGGCCGGTTCACATTCATGACCGGCGCGGGGGAGCCTTCGAGATCCTGGTTCCACTCCACGCTCAGATCGGGGCCAAGCCGGTCGGCCACATGTTTGCGGATCTTCACGCGCAACGCATCGGGGTCCATGTCGCCCACCAGACGGCAGGTGATCTTGCAATGCGCCTTGGAGGGTATCACGGTCTTGGTCCCGGCCCCCTGATAGCCGCCCCACATGCCGTTCACCTCCAACGTCGGGCGCGCCCATTGCTTTTCGAGGCAGGAATAGCCCTGTTCGTAATGGGACACGGTATAGCCTGCCTCGGACAGATAGTCCGCCTCGTCGAAGCCCGACATGTTCCACTGGCGCAGGATATCCTCGGGCACCTCATGGACGCCCTCATAGAATCCCTCGACCGCGACGGCCCCGGTCTCGGGATCATAGAAACTGTCTACGATCCGGGCCATTTCCCGCAGCGGGTTGAGGCCGGGTCCGCCGTAATGGCCCGAATGCAGGTCGATGCGCGGGCCGGTCAGGGTGAACTCATCCTTCACCATCCCGCGCAGCTGCGTGGGGATCGACGGCACGCCGGGGGCGACCATAGACGTGTCGCAGATCAGCGCGATATCGGCGGTCAGCTCGGCCGCGTTTTCCTGCATGAAGGGCACCAGCGAGGGCGAGCCCGATTCCTCCTCCCCCTCGAAGAAGAGCGTGATCTTGCCCGGCAGGCTGCCATGCACCGCTTTCCACGCGCGGCAGGCCTCGACAAAGGTCATCAGCTGCCCCTTGTCGTCAGACGCCCCGCGCCCTCGGATCACCTTGCCTTTGGGGGTGTCCTCGATCGAGGGCTCAAAGGGCGGCGTGTTCCACAGGTTTAGCGGATCGACCGGCTGCACGTCGTAGTGGCCGTAGAACAGCAGATGCGGGCCATCCGCGTCGGCATTGACATGCGCCACAACCATGGGGCGGCCCGGTGTCGCCCGCTTGGTGGCGTCAAAGCCCAGACCTTTCAGGTCCTCGACCAGCCAGTCGGCGGCCCGGTCGCATTCATCATTGTAGGCGGGATCGGTCGAGATGGAGGGGATTCGCAGAAGCTCCATCAATCGGTCGGTGGCTTCCTCAAGATTTTCGTCAATACGGGCAAGAACGGCGTCGAGCGACATGGGGGGTCCTTTCACATTCGCGTGTTGAGGCGGAGCCTATCAGCCAGCACGTCCCTGTCCAGATGTTGCCGAAGGGCAGGGGACACGGTATTCCCTGTTAAGGTTTCAGACATCCGGCCCAAAGAGAGCGGAGTTTTTTCATGCGCGCGACATCCTTTCTTCGATCCTCGGGCCTGGCCCTGGCCCTGGCGGCCATCGGTCTGCCTGCGCTTGCACAGGAGCTGCCCAACCTGCGCGAAGCGCGTCGTCTGGTCTTTGCCGAACGCGGCGCGGTCGAGGTGGAGGTGATCGACCATGACAGCTTGTCGGACACCGACCGGGCCATCCTGCAATCGCCGCAACTGTCCGGCGCGGTCAGCTATTACGGGGCGATCGCCATTGCGCCAGGCATGGGGCTTGCTTCCGAGGCGACGGTTGCCGCTGCCAATTTCCATGACGAAGAGAATGCGCGCCGTGTCGCACTGGACGGCTGCGAAGCGCAGCGCAGCTCCGGCCCCGCCTGCATCGTCGTGCTGGTCGTGCGCCCGGAAGGCTGGGAACCGGGCCGCAGCCTGCAACTGAATACCGAGGCCACCGCCGCCCTGCGCGGGGACTATCGCCGGCTTGGCCGATCCCGCGCCATGGCCATTTCCGAGGCAACCGGCCAATGGGGAATCGGTGCAGACGAGGAAACAGCCGTCGCCAATTGTGGACAGGACGACTGTCGCGTCGTGGTTTTGAACTGATCTTACGGCTGGTCCGTTGATCCATGTCAAAGTAACCTGCGCGTCAATTTGTAACTTGCGAGGGGAGGGCCTCAGGGCCTAGATCACCCAAATCTTCGGGCATTCAAGGAAACGCATCCGTCCGAAGCCTTGCCAGCCGTGTCTTTCGGGCCCCCGCGAACGGGTCCGGAAAAAGGAGACCGCCAGTGAACTACGATGCCGCGCTTGATGCCGCCCTGAACCGTCTGCACGAAGAAGGGCGTTACCGCACCTTCATCGATATCGAGCGTCGCCGCGGTCAGTTCCCCCATGCAGTCTGGAAAAAGCCCGACGGAACCGAGCAGGACATCACCGTCTGGTGCGGCAATGATTACCTTGGCATGGGCCAGCATCCGGTCGTGCTGGAGGCAATGCACAAGGCGCTGGAAGACACCGGCGCGGGCTCCGGCGGCACCCGGAACATTTCGGGCACCACGGTCTATCACAAGGAGCTGGAGGCGGAGCTGTCCGACCTTCACCAGAAGGAAGCGGCGCTGCTCTTCACCTCGGCCTATATCGCCAATGACGCAACGCTCAGCACGCTGCCGAAGCTGTTTCCGGGCCTGATCATCTATTCCGATGCACTGAACCATGCCTCGATGATCGAGGGCGTGCGCCGCAATGGCGGGGCAAAGCGCATCTTCCGCCACAATGACGTGGCCCATCTGCGCGAGTTGCTGGAAGCCGATGACCCCGAGGCACCGAAGCTGATTGCCTTCGAGTCGATCTATTCCATGGATGGCGATTTCGGCCCTATCGGGGAAATCTGCGATCTGGCAGCCGAATTCGGCGCGCTGACCTATCTCGATGAGGTTCACGCGGTCGGCATGTACGGCCCCCGTGGGGCCGGCGTGGCAGAGCGTGACAACCTGATGCACCGCATCGACATCATCAACGGCACCCTTGGCAAGGCCTTTGGCGTGCATGGCGGCTATATCGCGGCCAGCGAAAAAATGTGTGACGCCGTAAGATCTTACGCGCCGGGATTCATTTTCACCACCTCTTTGCCGCCGGTCGTGGCAGCGGGGGCTGCGGCTTCGGTCCGGCATCTGAAAACAGATCAGGCACTGCGCGATCTGCATCAGGAACGCGCCAAGGTGCTGAAACTGCGTCTGAAGGGCATGGGCCTGCCGATCATCGACCATGGCACCCATATCGTGCCGGTCATGGTGGGTGATCCGGTCCACACCAAGAAGATCTCGGACATGCTGCTGTCGGATTACGGAATCTACGTGCAGCCGATCAACTTCCCGACCGTTCCGCGCGGGACGGAACGTCTGCGCTTCACCCCGTCGCCGGTGCATGATCCCAAGATGCTGGATGGCCTGGTTTGGGCAATGGACGCGCTGTGGAACCACTGTGCGCTGAATCGTGCCGAAATGAGTGCCTGACGCAAGTTCCGCAGGTGCAAAATAACCTCATGTTGTGTTAACACGCTCCTAAGACCGGCGATTTTGGGGAATCACCGGGATGGAATGGGGATGTCTTCGGTCGGTAGATCGGAAAACCGTCAAAGACCGTAGTCGAAACGCGGGGCACAGGGCCGCATGGGCATGAACACAGACACGTCGAAGGATGGCAGCTTGCCATTTGACGAGCTTGATACGCTTGACGTGCCTCTGGGTGACCTGATGCGCGGGGAACGCGCGACGCTCGGCAAATCCCTTCTGGATGTGGAACGAGAGCTGAAGATCAAGGCCTCTCACATCGCCGCCATCGAAAATGCCGATCTCTCCGTCTTCGCGACCAAGGGCTTCGTGGCCGGTTACGTGCGATCCTACGCGCGCTATCTGGGCATGGACCCGGAATGGACCTTCCGCCGCTTCAGTGCCGAGGCCGGGTTCCACGGCGTTCACGGTGATTCCGCGGCACAGGCCCGTGGGGCAAAGCGCGCCTTCGGCGATGCCCCCAAGCGCCTGAATCCCAATGATGTGATGTCCACCGCCCGCGTGTCTTTCGCCCCCGAACGCGAAAGCATGTTCAGCCGCCTCGAACCGGGCGCGCTTGGCTCTGCCGCTGTTCTGATCGCGCTTGTCGGCGTCATCGGCTACGGCGCATGGTCGGTGCTGACGGAAATCCAGCGGGTGCAGTTCGTTCCCGTGGACGAGGCCCCGCAGACCGTCGCGGCGCTTGACCCGGTCGAAGCAGCGGGCGTCATGTCGATGGCGCAAACGGAACTGCCCGATGCCACCACGCCGCGCCTGCCCACGGTCGACCCCATTGACCGGCTATATCGCCCGCAGGCGCTGGACACCCCCGTCCTGACCCCACGGGACGAGGCGATTGCCACGCTGGACCCCGATACGGTTGGCGAATTCGCTCAAGTCCCCGGCCTTGCCCGGCCAAATGCGCCCGAAGACAGCTTTGAACTGGCTGGTGCCGTTCAGGTGACCGAAGCGCCGACGGCCGATGAGGTCGTGCTCTTTGCCGTGCGTCCGTCCTGGATTCGAGTCAGCTCTGCCTCCGGCACCGTCCTGTTCGAGGGCACGCTCGATGCGGGTGACAGCTATACCCTGCCCGAAGGGGCCGATCTGCCGACCCTGCGGGCGGGTAATTCCGGCTCGCTCTATTTCGCGGTGAATGGCGTCACGCTCGGCCCTGCCGGTCCCGGCACCTCCATCGCGCGGGACGTTGTGCTGACCGCCGATGCGCTGTCAGATAACTATGTGATGGCCGATGCGGCCGCCGATCCCGACCTGCCGCGCGTGGCGGCCCTGGTTCTGTCTGACGACAACTGACGCACCCCCGTTGCCGTGCCCGGGCACAGGGGCTATCTGACAGGCAGAAGCGTTTGATCAGGCCATAGGCAGACTGACATGTCCCACAATCCCATTCGCCCCTGGCGCAATATCGACCGCCGCCACAGCCGCCGCATCATGGTGGGCAATGTGCCTGTGGGGGGCGGTGCCCCGATATCCGTTCAGACGATGACCAACACACTGACCACCGATGTGGCGGGCACCATCGCACAGGTGCAGGCCTGCGCCGAGGCGGGGGCCGATATCGTGCGCGTGTCGGTGCCCGATCAGGCGTCGTCCAAAGCATTGAAAGAGATCGTGGCGGAAAGCCCGGTGCCGATCGTGGCCGATATCCATTTCCACTACAAACGCGGGATCGAGGCGGCAGAGGCGGGCGCGGCCTGTCTGCGGATCAACCCCGGCAATATTGGCGATGCCAGTCGCGTGGCCGAGGTCGTGAACGCCGCCCGCGACCATGGCTGTTCCATCCGCATCGGCGTGAATGCCGGGTCGCTGGAAAAGCACCTGCTCGACAAGTACGGAGAGCCGTGCCCCGACGCGATGATCGAAAGCGGGCTTGATCACATCCGTATCCTGCAGGATCACGATTTCCACGAGTTCAAGATCAGCGTGAAGGCGTCGGATGTCTTCATGGCCGCCGCCGCCTACCAGGGTTTGGCCGAGGCCACGGACGCGCCCATTCACCTTGGCATCACCGAGGCGGGCGGTCTGACGACGGGCACCGTGAAATCCGCGATCGGCCTTGGCAACCTTCTGTGGATGGGCATCGGCGACACGCTGCGCGTGAGCCTTTCGGCCGATCCGGTCGAAGAGGTGAAGGTGGGCTACGAGATCCTCAAGGCGCTCGGGCTTCGGCACCGGGGGGTCAACATCATCTCCTGCCCGTCCTGCGCGCGGCAGGGTTTTGATGTGATCAAGACGGTGGAACTGCTGGAGGACCGGCTCGCGCATATCAAGACGCCGATGAGCCTCTCTGTGATTGGCTGCGTGGTGAACGGGCCCGGTGAGGCGCTGCTGACCGATGTGGGGTTCACCGGCGGCGGGGCCGGGTCGGGCATGGTCTATCTCGATGGCAAGCAGGCCCATAAGCTCGCCAATGACGGCATGGTCGATCACATCGTCGAACAGGTGGAACGCAAGGCCGCCCAGATTGAAGCCGCCCGCGCCGACGCGGCGGAATGACCTGCGCTTAACCTTTTCTTCGTCTCTTCCTGTCAGGCTGTGCCGGACTCCGGTCAGCCCCTGCCGCGATGTTTGGGTGCGGTGCGACAGGGGCTTTCCTTCAGTGCCTTCGGCAGTCGGATCGCTTGGGCACGTGAAGAAGAGTACGGTAAGAATTCTTGCGAAAGGGTTAACGGTGCCTGCGTGCTATTGGCGCGCAGCGAGAGATCACTCCGCAGCCATTGGTATGGGGTTGCCCGGTTGTCCGAAACGCGCCGCCAGACCCCGCGTCGCAAAACACAAGCGCCCCTTTGCGATTGTGGCCACAACCGCGCGGGTGGTTTCATCGACGATCACCAGATCGGCCCGTTTACCATGTTCGAGCGTGCCGCGGTCGGCCAGACCGATGATCTCAGCCGGTTTGGACGAGATCAGCGCCCATGCGGCTGGAAGGTCTTTCAGCGCGCCATTGGCCAGAACCCAGGCTGCTTCTGCCATTGCATGGGGCGCGCCATTTGACACAAGCGCATCGCAAAGCCCCTGCGCCACCAGCCGGGCTGTTCCGGCTGCGTCACCAATGCCGGCGGCGGGGCAAAGGTCCGCGGCGGAGGCAAGCACGCAATCGCCCATGGCATGCGCAGTGGCCGCCGCGGCCCGGTTGCGTGGCAGTTCGGCAATCCGTGCCCCGAGCATCCGGTAGTATTCCCGTGTTTCGGCATCGGTATCGCCAAGGCTGCCATAGGGAATGCCTAGCGAGTCGAGACATTCCGCCATCTTACAGAGATCGCGGGGAAAGCTGGGGGCGCCGGAGTCTGCCGTCGTGATCCGGGCGCGGGACGTGAACGAGGCAAGGTCCAGACGTTGCTCTTCCAGCTGCCGCAGCCGGTCCGGGCTGAGACGCGCATCCGGCGTCAGGATCAGCTTGGCCCTCAGGTCGATTCCACCGCGAATGGCGGCCAGCCTGTCCAGAACCTGCCCGATCAGCGGTTCGGGGTCGGACGAAACGGTCAGCCAGGCCGTTGTGATGCCATGTGCGGCCAGACGAGACTTGATTGCGGGCAATGCACCGATCCGCAACGGTCCGGGCAGGGCCAGATGCAAGTCGACGATGCCGGGCAGCACCAGGTATCCGCTCAGGTCGACCTCGGGCAGGGGGCCCTTGGTGATCCGTCCGCGCGCAAGCCCGAGCGACCGGCGCTGAAGCTGGCCACTACGCAAGATCCGGGCGCCGGTCAGGCGCAGGGGCGGCAGGTAGAGAGACATTGTGAAGACCGCTCAAGCCAAGGTTTTCAGCAAAACTAGGCCCGATCTGTATCGCCCGGATGACAACAACCCGGAAAAACACGGGTAACAGGCGGAATTACCGCCCGCAGCGACCATGGCGGCAATTGCACCGACGTGACGAGGGGCCTAGGGTCTGCCCGTTGGGTGCTGATGGGAAGGTGGTCGCCATGGCCGAACTGATGGAAATGCCGCGCAATGACGAGGGAATCGGAACGGCTGTGGCGCTTTTGAAGCAACGCTTCGCAGAGCGGTTGGAAACTGGCCAATCCATCCGGGACCAGCATGGCCACACCACGACATGGATCGAGACCCAGCCCCCCGATGCGGTCGTTTTCGTGGAAAGCACGGAGGAGGTGCAAGAGGTGGTGCGCATCTGCGCCGATCACCGCGTGCCGATCATCCCCTTTGGCACCGGCACGTCTCTGGAGGGTCATGTGAACGCCCCTGCCGGTGGCATCAGCGTGGATTTCAGCCGCATGGACAAGATCCTTGCCGTGCATCCCGAAGATATGGACGTCGTCATTCAGCCCGGCGTGACCCGCGAGGCGCTGAACACCTATTTGCGCGACACGGGGCTGTTCTTCCCGGTCGATCCGGGCGCCAATGCCTCGCTCGGTGGCATGGCCGCGACACGCGCCTCCGGCACCAACGCGGTGCGCTACGGCACGATGAAGGACAACGTGCTGGCCCTGAAGGCGGTGCTGCCCTCGGGAGAGATTGTCAAGACCGGCAACCGCGCCCGCAAAAGCAGCGCCGGATATGACCTGACGCGGCTGATCGTGGGCTCGGAAGGCACGCTTGGGCTGATCACCGAATTGACGCTGAAACTGCAGGGCATCCCCGAGGCGATCTCGGCGGCCACCTGTTCCTTCGCGACCGTCGAGGACGCCTGCAATGCGGTGATCATGACGATCCAGATGGGCCTGCCGGTTGCCCGGATCGAGCTTCTGGACGCGCTGTCCGTCAAGGGGGTGAACGCCTATTCCAAGCTCGATCTGCCGGAACAGCCGCTGCTGTTGCTGGAGTTCCACGGATCTGAAAACTCCGTGAAGGAACAGGCGCAAACCTTTGGCGACATTGCAGAAGATTTCGGCAGCCAGGGCTTTGCCTTCACCACGAAACCGGAGGATCGCAATCGGCTCTGGCAGGCGCGCCACGATGCCTATTGGGCGTCGCTGGCGCTGCGTCCGGGGGCCAAGGGCATTTCCACCGATTGCTGTGTGCCCGTGTCCCGCCTTGCAGAATGCGTGACCGCCGCACAGGCCAAGGCCGACGAATTGGGCCTGATCGCCCCGGTCGTGGGCCATGTGGGCGACGGCAATTTCCACACCCTGCCGCTGATCATGATGGATGACGCCGAAGAGGTCGCCCGCGCGCGCGCCTTCGTCAGTTGGCTGAACGATTTGGCGATTTCCATGGATGGCACCTGTACCGGCGAACACGGGATCGGGCAGGGCAAGGCGAAATACCTGATGGGGGAACTGGGCGAAGGCGCCCTGACCATGATGGCGGCAGTAAAGCGCGGCGTCGACCCGTTCAACATCTTCAACCCCGGAAAGATCCTTTTGTCCGATGTCTGATCTCACTGACCAACCCTCCGCCCACGAAGAACCGCATCTGTCCTTCCGCACCGGCTGGCTGCGTGCCGCCGTGATGGGGGCCAATGACGGGATCCTGTCCACCGCCTCGTTGATTGCCGGTGTTGCCGCCGGTGGCGGCGACCGGGTGGCGATTGTGCTGGCCGGAACAGCAGGGCTGATGGCGGGCGCGATGAGCATGGCGGCAGGGGAATATGTCTCGGTCTCCAGCCAGGCCGATACCGAGGCCGCCGACACGGAGCGCGAAAAATACGAACTGGAGCACAACCCGGACTCCGAGCTGGAAGAGCTGGTCGCGATCTATGAATTCCGTGGCCTGTCGCCCGATCTGGCCCGCAAGGTCGCGGTGGAACTGACCGAGAAGGATGCGCTCGCCGCCCATTTGCGCGACGAGATCGGCATCACCGACCTGTCGCCGCCCGCCCCGGTTCAGGCCGCTGTCGTATCGGCCCTGACCTTCGCCGTCGGAGCCGCCGCGCCGTTGTTGGTGGCCATGTTCGCGCCGCTGACGGGTCTGGTCTGGTCCGTGGGCCTTGCCACGATTGTGGCTTTGGCCGCCCTCGGGGCCCTGGGGGCGCAGGCGGGCGGGGCACCCAGGACACGGGCTGCCATGCGCGTCGTCATCTGGGGCGTTCTGGCCATGGCCGCCACCTCGGCCATCGGGGCGCTCGTGGGGACAACGCTCTAGCGGGTCCGGTTCCAAATTCGGGACTGGTAATGTTAGCGCTAACGGATTATAGAATGCCGTAACACGCAGCCAAGGAGTCTCCGATGTCGCTCAATGCCCGGATTGCAGAGGTCACGGACCGGATCATCGCCCGGTCGGCGGACAGCCGCAGAACCTATCTTGACCGGATGCGCCGCGCCGCCGATCAGGGCCCGGCGCGCGCACACCTGACTTGTGGAAATCAGGCCCATGCCTATGCGGCCATGGGGCAAGATCAGGGGGCGCTTGCCGAAGGGCGTGCGCCCAATATCGGAATCGTGACCGCCTATAACGACATGCTCTCGGCCCATCAGCCGTTTGAACGGTTTCCGGCGCTGATCAAGCACGCCGCCCGCGCCCGTGGCGCAACGGCACAAGTCGCGGGCGGCGTTCCCGCCATGTGTGACGGTGTGACTCAAGGCCAGCCGGGGATGGAGTTGAGCCTCTTCTCGCGCGACGTCATTGCGCTCGCTGCCGGTGTGGCGCTGTCGCATAACTGTTTTGATGCGGCCATGTATCTGGGGGTCTGCGACAAGATCGTGCCCGGCCTGATCATTGCCGCCGCCACATTCGGCCATATCCCGGCGGTTTTCGTGCCGGCGGGTCCGATGACCAGCGGCCTTCCCAACGACGAAAAATCCCGGGTGCGCCAGCAGTTTGCCACCGGTGAAGTGGGCCGCGACAAGCTGATGGAAGCCGAGATGGCCTCCTATCACGGGCCGGGCACCTGCACCTTCTACGGCACCGCCAACAGCAATCAGATGCTGATGGAATTCATGGGCCTGCACCTGCCGGGATCGTCCTTCGTCAACCCCAACACGCCGCTTCGCGATGCGCTGACCATTGCGGCGACCGAACGGGCGATCGGCATCACCGCGCTTGGCAACGACTACCGTCCGGCGGGCGAGGTGCTGGACGAGAAGGCCTTCGTGAATGGCATGGTCGGGCTGATGGCGACGGGCGGCTCCACCAACCTTGTTCTGCACCTGCCCGCCATGGCGCGGGCGGCGGGCATCGTGCTGGAACCCGCCGATTTCGCCGATATCTCTGCCGTCACCCCGTTGATGGCGCGCGTCTACCCCAATGGGCTGGCGGATGTGAACCATTTCCACGCGGCGGGCGGGCTTGGCTACATGATCGGTGAATTGCTGGATGCGGGACTGTTGCACGAAGATGCGGTAACCGTTGCGGGCGATGGCCTGTCACGCTACCGGCAGGAGCCGAAACTGCAAGAAGACAAGGTGATCTGGACCGACGGTGCCGGAACCAGCCTGAACGAGAAGATCCTGCGCCCCGCATCCGATCCCTTCCAGGGCACTGGCGGTCTGGCGGAACTGACAGGCAATCTCGGGCAGGGAATCATGAAAGTCTCTGCCGTGGCGCCCGAGCGCCATGTGATCGAGGCTCCTGCGGCAATCTTTCACGAGCAGGGCGATGTGAAAAAAGCCTTTCAGGCCGGTCAGTTGAACCGCAACGTTATCGTTGTCGTCCGGTTTCAGGGACCGCGCGCCAACGGGATGCCGGAACTGCACAGCCTGACCCCGGTCCTGTCGGTGTTGCAGGATCGCGGCCACAAGGTGGCGCTGGTCACCGATGGCCGCATGTCCGGCGCATCCGGTAAGGTGCCCTCGGCCATTCATGTCTCCCCCGAGGCACTGGATGGCGGGCTGATGGCGCGGATTCAGGATGGCGATCTGATCCGGGTCGATGCCGTCAAGGGAACGCTCGACGTCCTGACCGAAGGCGTCGCAGACCGCACCCCTGTCACCCCTGATCTGTCGGCCAACAGCCATGGCATCGGCCGCGAATTGTTCGAGGTCTTCCGCCGCACCGCAGGCCCCGCGACCTCGGGGGCGGGCGTGGTCGTCTGATCTTCTTCTTGGCCCAAATACTCCCGCCGAAGGCGTCCTGACCCCGCCACCGGCACCGATCCGAAGGACATAAGCGATGACCCCGCAACAAGCCTCTCTTCATGCCCGCGAGATCGCGGCGCTTGCACCGATCATCCCCGTACTGGTCGTCGATGACGTAGCCCACGCCCGGCCGCTTGCCGAGGCTCTCGTCGCGGGCGGGCTGCCGGCGCTGGAGGTGACCCTGCGCACCCCCGCCGCGCTCGACGTGATCCGCGAGATGGCCAAAGTGCCCGGCGGGGTCGTGGGGGCAGGCACGCTGCTGACGCCCGAAGATGTGCAGGCCGCGAAGGAGGCGGGCGCGACGTTCGGTGTCTCGCCCGGCGCGACCGACCGGCTTCTGGATGCCTGCGAGGAGGCGGACCTGCCGCTTCTGCCCGGTGCCGCCACCGCGACCGAGGCCATGCGCCTTCTGGAACGCGGCTACACGATGCTGAAGTTCTTCCCGGCGGAAGCCTCCGGCGGGGCCCCCGCGCTCAAATCCATCGGCGCCCCTATCCCGCAGATTTCCTTCTGTCCCACGGGTGGGGTCAGCATGAAAAATGCAAATGATTACCTGAGCTTGCCGAACGTTCTTTGTGCGGGCGGATCCTGGGTTGCGCCGAAAGACGCGGTCGAGTCTGGGGATTGGGCGCGCATCGAAACCCTCGCACGCGAGGCCGCCGCTCTGCCACGATGAGCCCGTCTATCCAAGCATCTCTCGCAGGACCGTTTCCACCATCATCACGTCCTCCCGTGTGCAGTCGAAACTGCCCGCCGTCATTCGGATGACGAAGCGGCCCTCGTGGCGGGTCTGGGTCAGGTAGACGCGGCCATCGGCGTTGACCTTCTGGATCAGCGCCTCGGTTGCCGCATCCCCGTCCTTGTGGGCGAAAGAGAAAAGCGCCAGCCGGGGCGCGGTCACGATCTCCAGCCCCGGGATCGCGGCCACACGCTCCGCCAGTTCCGCCACCCAGGCGACGTGGTTGCGCAGCCTCTCGCGCAGCCCCTCCAGCCCGTAGGCGCGCAGCACGAACCACAGTTTCAGTGCCCGGAAGCGGCGGCCAAGCGGCACGGTCCATTCGTTGAAATCGGTGATATCGCTGCTTTCCAGCGTCTCCAGGTAGTCAGGGCGCAGCCCGAGCGTGCGGATTTGTGGGGCGGGATCGCGCAGGAACTGGATGGAACAATCGAACTGCACGCCGAGCCATTTATGGGGGTTGAAAACGATCGAGTCGCAGGCCTCGGCCCCAGACCAGAGCGGCCGGAATTCCTCGCAGATCATCGCCGACCCGGCCCAGGCTGCGTCCACATGGGTATAGAGCCCTTCGGCCTGCGCCACGGGCAGGCAGACGGCGATATCGTCGAAGGCCCCGACGGAGGTTCCCCCCGCACAGAAGACGACACCGGCAGGCACCATTCCTGCCGCCCGGTCCTCGGCGATGGCCTTGGAAAGCGCCTCGGGGTCCATCGACAGGTCGTCCCGCGTGGGGATCTTCACCAGGTTCTCCTGCCCGATCCCCGCAAGCCGCACCGCCTTGTCAACGGAACTGTGGGTCTGGGCCGAAGCGTAGATGCGCAGGCGCGGCAGCCCTGACAGCCCCTGCGACAGCCCCTGCCAATCCAGCGCCCGTTCGCGCATGGTCAGCACCGCCGATAGCGTCGCCGTTGTCGCGCTGTCATGGATCGTGCCGGTGAAGCCGTCCGGCAGGCCGAGGCCTGCGCGCAGCCATTGCACCATGCGTTCCTCGATCTCGGTCGCGGCGGGCGAGGTCTGCCACAGCATGCATTGCGCGCTGATCGCGTTGGCCAGCTGCTCGGCCAGCATCGAGGCGGGCGAGGCGTTCGCGGGGAAATAGGCAAAGAAGCGGGGGTGCTGCCAATGGGTCATGGCGCCGGGCACGATGCGTTCGAAATCGGCGAAGATATCGTCCATCGGTTCAGCATGTTCGGGTGCCGCTTCAGGTAGGGCCTCGCGTATCGACCCCGGTGTCACGGCGGGGCGGACCGAGCGATCTCGCAGGGTGGCGTGATAGTCCCGCGCCCATGCAGCGGCCTTGGCGGACCATTTCGGCAGATCATCGTGGTTCATGTCGGCATCTCCCTTCACCGGAAATGCTTATCATGTTAAGCGGTTTCCGCAAGCCCGGTGTAGTGACGTTCGATATCGATCAAACGCCGTTTGCGCCAGAGCCCGCCGCCATAGCCCGTCAGGCTGCCATCGGCGCCGATCACCCGGTGGCAGGGGATCAGGATCGCGATGCGATTGGCGCCATTGGCGCGAGCAACGGCACGGGTGGCCTCGGGGCGGCCGATCCGGGTGGCGAGGTCGGAATAGCTGCGGGTTTCGCCCGCCGGAATACGCTGCAGCGCATCCCAGACCTGTCGCTGGAAGGGCGTGCCACCGGGGGCAAGCGGCACGGTGAAGCGGGCGCAACTGCCGTCCATGAAGGCCGTCAGTTCCTGCGCGGCACGCTCGGTCGGGGCAGGGCGGCCAAGCCCCAGATCGCCTTTCGCGTCCCGCCAAAGGGCCTTCAACTCGGTCGGCAGGGCCTTGCGGTCGGCAAATTCCAGTAGGTAAAGCGCCTTTTCATCGCTCACCGCCACCATGGGCCCAAGCGCCGTGTCGATCCAGTCCGCTTGCAACCGCGCGCCCGCCTTCAGGCTGCCCGGCGCAACCCCCAGAAGCCGGGCGAAACTGGCGCGAAAGGCGGAGGGGCTTTCGAACCCGGCATCGAGCTGCGCCTCGGTGACGCTGCCGGTGTTGCCAAGCGCGGTGAAGCCTTCGCGCAAGCGCCGCTGACGGGCCATGTCCAGAAAGCTCATCCCGAAATGCCGCTTGAAGGCGCGGCGCACGGTGGATGGGTCATGGCCCATGGCCAGCAGATCGGCCTCGCGCCAGCGTCGGGCCGGATCGCGGTCGAGCGCCGCCAGCAGGGTTTCGACCAGCGGATCGCCGCTCTGGTTCAGGGGGTGGCAGCGCTTGCAGGGGCGAAATCCAGCCTCCAGGCAGGCGCCTGCCGTGGCATGGAAGGCACAGTTTTTGCGCAAGGGTTTCCGCGCGGGGCATGTGAAGCGGCAGAAAATGCCCGTGGAGCGCACCGCCACATAGGCGCGCCCGTCATAGGCCGGGTCCTTCGCGCAAAGCGCGGCATAGAGCGTGTCGGGGTCGGGCAGGTCGAAAAGGGTCATGACGCGACCCTATCCGATTCCCCCCACCCGTGACGCCGGTTTTCGGGCGTCAATCCTGCAGCGCCCCGGCCCGTTCCCGGGCGAAGTCCAGCAAGGTCGCCACCGCCGCGCGCAGCCGATCGTCCTCCACCGTCAGGGCCACGCGGATATGCCCCGCAGCCGCCTGACCGAAGCTTTCGCCCGGCATCACCGCGATGTGGTGCTGTTTCAGCAGGGCAAAGGCGAAATCCTCGCCGCTGAGCCCCGTGGCGCGGATATCGAGCATCGCATACATCGCCCCCTGCGCCGGGATCGCGCGGACCACCTGCTGACCCGAAAGCAGATCGAGCACCAGCCCGCGACGGCGGCGGAAGGGCTCGGCGATCCGGGCCTCGAAATCCTCGCCCAGTTCCAGCGCGAAAAGCCCCGCCGACTGCACGAACCCCGCGACGCCGTAGTTCGTGTTGGTGGCCAGTTGGATCAGGTTTTCCGTCACCTCTTCAGGCGCCACGATCCAGCCGCAGCGCGATCCGGTCATCGCGTGGCTTTTCGACAGCGACCCGATCTGCATCGTCCGATCCGCCATGCCGGGCAGAGTGCGCGGGCTGATATGCGGCCCTTCCCAGACCTGCGTGTCATAGACCTCGTCCGAGATGAGCCACAGGTCATGATCCTGCACCACGCGAGCGATCCCGGTCATGGTTTCCGTGCCATAGACCGCGCCGGTGGGGTTGTTGGGCGAGTTGATCAGGAGCGACCTTGCGCCGGGTGCTGCCTTGGCGATTTCGCCCGGGTCGGGCTGGAAGCCATGGGCCGAGCGCGCCTTCACCGCCACCGGCACCGCGCCCACGGACCGGATCGTGCCGGGGTAGGTGGCATAATAGGGGTCGATGAAAAGCGCCCGGTCGCCCTCGTCACAGGCCGCGTGATGGGCCATGAACAGCGCCGCCTGACCGCCCGGCGTGATCATCACGTTGTCGCGCGTCGTCTTCAGGCCGGATCGGTCCGTCACCCGCTCCGCCACCTTGTCGCGCAGTGCGTCGATGCCGGGGATCATGGCATAGCCGGTGTTGCCCCCCTTGGCGGAGGCATGCATCGCCTCAAGGATCTGGGCATCGGTGCGGATGTCATGCTCGCCGATGGTTAACTCGGTCACGTCAACACCCGCGTCGATCATCCGGCGTGCCTCTATGAACAGGCCCCAGCCATCGTCGCCATCCCCGTTCAATGTCGAAATACGCCGTGATTGCCGCATCGCCGCACCTGTCCGTCTGATCGTGATTCCAAGGCCCCGAGAGGCGCACGCCAATTCCAGTTTGTCAACGCTGCCCCCGGCAGTTTGTCGGAAGGGCTTGGCAGCGCGGCGGAAGCGGGCTAGGGTCGCGCTCATGAACGACCGCATCTGCATCATCTGCTGCATTAATACCGGCTGACATCGTCAGGGCGGACCGTTCGTTGCTTCCAAAACAATACAGAAGTTGATAGGCCCGCCCGCGAGCGCCCCTCGTGAGGAACAGGCATGACTACGATCAGGTTTCACAACACCCGCACCCGCAGGAAAGAGGTTTTCGAGCCTATCGATGCCAGCAACGTGCGCATGTATGTCTGTGGCCCTACCGTCTATGACCGCGCCCATATGGGCAACGCGCGGGCGGCGGTGTCTTTCGACATGGCCTACCGGCTGCTGCGCCATGTCTATGGGGCCGATCACGTCACCTATGTGCGCAATTTCACCGACGTGGATGACAAGATCAACGCGAAGGCCGCGGAAACCGGGCGGCCCATCAGCGACATCACGGCGGAAACCACGCAATGGTATCTCGACGACATGGCCGCTTTGGGCGTGCTGGAGCCGAACGAGATGCCGCGCGCCACGCAATATATCGGTCAGATGGTGGCAATGATCGAGGAACTGATTGCCAAGGGCCATGCCTATGCCGCCGAGGGGCATGTTCTGTTTTCGGTGAAGAGCTACCCGGACTATGGCAAGCTCTCGGGCCGGTCGGTCGATGACATGATTGCCGGCGCGCGGGTGGAGGTGGCCCCCTACAAGCGCGACCCGATGGATTTCGTGCTGTGGAAGCCCTCGTCCGACGATCTGCCGGGCTGGGACTCGCCCTGGGGCCGGGGGCGGCCCGGCTGGCATATCGAATGCTCGGCCATGGCCTATGAATTGCTTGGCGAAACCTTCGACATCCATGGCGGCGGCAACGATCTGATGTTCCCGCATCATGAAAACGAGATCGCCCAAAGCTGCTGCGCCCATCCCGAGGGCGGCTTCGCGCGCTACTGGCTGCACAACGAGATGCTGCAGGTCGAGGGCAAGAAGATGTCCAAGTCTTTGGGCAACTTCTTCACCGTCCATGACCTGCTGGAGCAGGGCATTCCGGGCGAGGTGATCCGGTTCGTGTTCCTGCAGACCCATTACGGCAAGCCGATGGACTGGACCGCGAAGAAGGCCGAAGAGGCGGAGAAGACGTTGCGGAAGATCGCTCAGCTTTTTGCTGCCCCGATCCTTTCGAAGCCGTGGAGTGGCAATTCGACCATCGACCCACCTCAAGAGGTCGTGGATGCGCTGGCCAACGATCTAAACACATCGCTCGCGCTTACACACGTTCGGACCTATCTGAAGAACGGTGAAGAACCCAAACTTGCTGCATCATTGCGGCTATTGGGCTTTGAGCCAACTTTGCTTGTGGAGAAATTCGCTTCACTTCAAATGAGGTCTAAATCCAGTGACGCCCGTTTAAGTGTGGGAGTTGATGCAAAAGGCGATGCAACTTCCTTGAACGGAGATGCATTGATGAAGGTCCAAGAAAAACTTCAAATTGAGCGCCAAATAGCGTTGAAGACAAAGGATTTTTCAGAGGTGGACCGGCTTAAAGCCGCTTTGTTAGATGCTGGGGCCGAAGTGCGTATGAGCAAGGACGGTGTGGAAGTTTTTGCGGGAGCCGACTTCGATGCCTCTAAGCTGGAGGGGCTCGCATGAAGAATTTTCCTGAAAATTCTTCCGATCCGAAAAATCTTCCAGAAGATTTTTCTTGTGGAGGCGCCAGATGACCACATCCCGCCTCTACATCTACGACACCACGCTGCGTGACGGGCAGCAGACGCAGGGCGTGCAGTTCTCCACCGCCGAGAAGCAGACCATCGCGAACCTGCTCGACAAGCTCGGCGTGGACTATATCGAGGGCGGCTGGCCCGGCGCGAACCCCACTGACAGCGCCTTCTTCGACGCAGCCCCCAAGACCCGCGCCACCATGACCGCCTTCGGCATGACCAAGCGCGCGGGCCGGTCGGCCGAGAATGACGAGGTTCTGGCGGGCGTCCTGAACGCGGGCACGGAGGCCGTCTGCCTCGTCGGCAAGACACATGATTTCCACGTGGAGACCGCGCTTGGCATCACCTTGCCGGAAAACGTGGACAACATCGCGAAATCGGTGGCGCATCTGGTGGCGCAAGGGCGCGAGGCGCTGTTCGATGCGGAGCATTTCTTCGACGGCTACAAGGCAAACCCGCCCTATGCGCTAGACTGCCTGCGGGCTGCACTCGACACTGGCGCGCGCTGGATCGTGCTCTGCGACACCAATGGCGGCACGCTGCCTGCGGAAATCGGGCGCATCACGGGCGAGGTCATCGCGGCGGGCATTCCGGGCGAGCGGCTCGGCATCCACACCCATAACGACACCGAAACCGCCGTCGCGGGCAGCTTGGCGGCGGTCGAGGCGGGCGCGCGGCAGATTCAGGGCACATTGAACGGGCTTGGCGAGCGCTGCGGCAACGCGAACCTCACCACGCTTATCCCGACGCTGCTGCTGAAGGACCCCTATGCCAGCCGCTACGAGACCGGGATCCCGCTGGACGCGCTGACCGGGCTGACCAAGATCAGCCGCACGCTCGACGATATCCTCAATCGCGTGCCCATGCGGCAGGCGCCCTATGTGGGCAGTTCCGCCTTTGCCCACAAGGCGGGGCTACATGCCAGCGCCATCCTGAAGGATCCCACGACCTACGAACACATCGACCCCGCGACCGTGGGTAATGCGCGCATCATCCCGATGTCGAACCAGGCCGGGCAGTCGAACCTGATCCGCCGCCTTGCCGAAGCGGGGCTGACTGTCGAAAAGGGCCACCCGGCGCTTGGCACCATCCTTGAGGAGATCAAGGCGCGCGAGGCGGAGGGCTACTCCTACGACACTGCGCAGGCCAGTTTCGAGCTGCTGGCGCGCCGGGCGCTCGGGCAGTTGCCGAGTTTCTTCGAAGTGAAGCGCTACAAGGTCACCGTTGAGCGGCGCAAGAACAAGTATAACCGCATGGTCAGCCTGTCGGAGGCCGTGGTTGTGGTGAAGATCGGGGACAGCAAAATGCTGTCGGTCAGCGAAAGCATGGATGAAACCGGCGCCGATCGAGGGCCGGTGAATGCACTTTCCAAGGCGCTGGCCAAGGATCTCGGCCCCTACCAGTCATATATCGACGATATCAAGCTGGTGGACTTCAAGGTGCGCATCACCCAGGGCGGCACTGAGGCCGTGACGCGCGTGATCATCGACAGCCAGGACAGCACCGGGCGGCGGTGGTCCACGGTCGGCGTATCGCCCAATATCGTCGACGCGAGCTTCGAGGCGCTGCTTGACGCGGTGACCTGGAAACTGGTGCGCGACGGGGCACCGGCAGCATGAGCCTTCAGGCCTGCGCGGCACTGGTGGAGCGTGGTGATCCCGACCGGTTCCTGGCCACCATGGCCGCGCCGCCAGACGCACGCTCCGTGCTCTTTCCGCTCTACGCCTTCAACCTGGAGGTCGCCCGCGCGCCCTGGGTCGCGTCAGAGCCGATGATTGCCGAGATGCGCCTGCAATTCTGGCGCGATGTGGCGGAGGAGATCGGGCAGGGTACTCCGCCCCGTGCCCATGAGGTGGCGGAACCGCTTTCCCAGGCCATCCGGGCCGCGGATGCGGAGCTCCTTGATACGCTTGTCGCCGCGCGCCGGTGGGACATTTACAAGGATGCCTTCGAAGACGAGGCGCATTTTGACGACTATATCGACGCGACCTCGGGCAATCTCGCATGGCTGGCGGCACGGGTGTTTGGTGCGCCAGACAGTTCAGAACGGGCTGTGCGTGATATCGCCTGGGGCGGCGGCGTCGCGGGGTTTCTGCGGGCCGTGCCGGAGCTGGAAGCGCGGGGCAGGGTGCCTCTGCTCGATGGCAGGCCGGAGGGCGTGAAAGCCTTGGCAGACCGGGCGCTGACCCGTTTCCGGCAAGGCAAGGCTGCCCAATCCGCCATCCCGGCTGCTGCGAGACCCGCGCTTTATGCCTTCTGGCAGGCAGAGCCGATCCTGAAAGCCGCCCTTGCCAATCCTACCCGCGTCGCGGACGGCGCCTTGGCTGGAAGCGAATTTGCCCGCCGCGCACGCCTTTTGCGGGTGTCGTTGACCGGCAGGCTCTGAGCGATCCTGTTCCCACGCGCAGCGCTTTGCCCTAGGATGGCCTAGGGAGGAGCATCATGGCCAAGGCCGATCACCACATCATCCGCGTTGTTGAAACGGCAAGCGATCCGGGCGCTGCAGCGCGGTCGCGGCTTGCGGCCTCGTGGCGACGGTCGCTCGATTATCACGGGCTCGATCCGGGCCAACGGGACGGGGTGCAGCGGATCACCGATACGGAGCTGTCGCAGCGGCGTGAAAAGGCCGAGGCGATGCGGCGCATCGCGACGCCGAAGCTCGATACGCTCTACCAACTTGTGGGCAGTTCCGGCTGCGGTGTGCTGCTGACCGACGCGGAAGGGGTGGTGCTGGACCTTCGCGCCGCCGATGGCGACCAGTCGGTGTTCGACACCTGGGGGCTGACGCCGGGATCCGACTGGTCCGAGGCGTCGGAAGGCACCAATGGAATCGGCACCTGCATCGCCGAAACCCGGCGCGTCATCATCCACCGCGACGACCATTTTCACGCCCGCAACACGGGCATGAGCTGCATCGACGCGCCCATCTTCGGGCCGGAAGGCGAGCTGATCGGGGCGCTCGATGTGTCCTCCGCGCGGGCCGATCAGACCGAGGCGTTCAACCGCCTCATCGCCGCGCAGGTGGCCCAGACCGCGCGACAGATCGAGGTGGACAGTTTTCGTGCCGCCTTTCCCAAGGCGCGCATCATCGTGGCCGACAATGACGACAGCGAGGCGGCGATGCTGCTGGCGGTGGACCGCGACGACATCGTACTTGGGGCCACGCGCGGGGCCCGCAAGGCGTTTGGGCTTGGCGCATCGGGTCCGATCCGATCGGTACCTGCATCCGATCTGTTTGGCCGGGACGAGGGGCCGACGGGGTTCGAAAAGGCCGAACGCGCCGCCGTGATTCGGGCCCTGTCGCGGGCCGGTGGCAATGTCTCTCAGGCCGCCCGCGCGCTCGGCGTGGGCCGCGCGACGCTTTATCGGCGGATGAAACGGCTCGGGATCGGGGAAAACCCCGGCTGACCTGTCTCAGGACTGAGACAGGTGCAAGACACCCTTCGCTGCCCCCCGGCTGACAGGGCGCGGTGCAGACCGCAGGTTGCTTCCATTCCCGGCGGAGGACCGGGACGAATGGAGGACACCCAATGAATGAAATGACCCAAGTCTCGGGCGGCTACACCTCGCCCTTCAAAACCCGCTACGACAACTTCATCGGTGGCCGCTTCGTTGCCCCCGTGAAGGGCCAGTATTTCGACAACATCACGCCGATTACCGGCGCCAAGGTCTGCGAAGTGGCCCGGTCGAGCGCCGAGGATGTGGAGCTTGCGCTCGACGCCGCCCATGCCGCGAAAGATGCCTGGGGCAAGACCTCGGCCGCCGAACGCTCCAACCTGCTGCTGAAGATCGCCGACCGGATCGAGGAAAACCTCGACCTGATCGCGACCGCCGAAACCTGGGACAATGGCAAGCCGATCCGCGAAACCACGGCCGCCGACATACCGCTGACCGTCGATCACTTCCGCTATTTCGCCGGGGTCCTGCGCAGCCAGGAAGGCAATATGAGCGAGATCGACCACGATACCGTGGCCTATCACTTCCACGAACCGCTCGGCGTCGTGGGGCAGATCATCCCGTGGAACTTCTCGGTCCTGATGGCCGCGTGGAAACTGGCGCCTGCGCTCGCTGCTGGCAATTGCATCGTCCTGAAACCGGCCGAACAGACCCCCGCCGCAATCATGGTGCTGGTGGAAGTCATCGCCGACCTGCTGCCCGCCGGTGTCCTGAACATCGTGAATGGCTATGGCGCAGAGGTCGGCGCGGCGCTGGCCCGCAGCCCGCGCATCGCCAAGATCGCCTTCACCGGCTCCACCGAGACCGGCCGCAAGATCATGCAGGCCGCAACCGAAAACCTGATCCCGGTCACGCTGGAACTGGGCGGCAAGTCGCCCAACATCTTCTTTTCCGACGTGATGGCCGAGGATGACGCGTTTCTCGACAAGGCGGTCGAGGGCTTCGTCCTTTTCGCCTTCAACCAGGGCGAGGTCTGCACCTGCCCAAGCCGCGCGCTGATCCAGGAAGACATCTACGAGGAGTTCATCGCCCGCTGCATCGCACGTGTAAAAGCCATCAAGCAGGGCGACCCGCGAGAGATGGAAACCATGGTCGGCGCGCAGGCGAGCCGCGAACAGCAGGACAAGATCCTGTCCTACCTGACCATCGGCGTCGAGGAAGGTGCCGAGGTGCTGACAGGCGGCGACGCGGCGCGGTTCAACGGTGATCTGGCAGAAGGCTTCTACATCCAGCCGACGATCCTCAAAGGCCATAACAAGATGCGCGTTTTCCAGGAGGAAATCTTCGGCCCCGTCGTGTCGGTGACCACCTTCAAGACCGAGGAAGAGGCGCTCGCCATCGCCAATGACACCATGTACGGCCTCGGCGCCGGGGTCTGGACCCGTGACGGCACCCGCGCCTATCGCTTCGGCCGCGATATCGAGGCGGGCCGTGTCTGGGTCAACAACTACCACGCTTACCCGGCGCATGCGGCCTTCGGCGGCTACAAGCAGTCAGGCATCGGGCGCGAGACCCACAAGATGATGCTCGATCACTACCAGCAGACCAAGAACATGCTGGTCAGCTACAACCCCAACAAGCTTGGGTTCTTCTGAGCCCGGAAGAGCATCGCCAATGACAGTTGCCGACTGGGTCCCCTGGTCGGCAATTTTCGTATGCGGGCACGGCGTGCGCGATGCCGTTCGCCGGTGCCGCGAAACCTGATCCCGGAGCTGACCACCAGCGCAGTCAGTGGCCCGTCGGCGCGACGATGGATCTGCACCTTGAGGGTCGATGGTCCGCCTGAGCGGCAGCGTGATCAGCACCGTGATCGACAGGCGGAGCTGGATTGCTGCAATGGGGAAGACCGGCGGGCACCCCTGATGTGGCACGCAGAGTTCTCGGCTGACCAGTTCGGCTTGCTCAAGCCGCCCGTGTAATCGCGTGGGTTCGAGACGTGACTCCTTCACGGTGAGGGTTCTGCAACTCCGCCGTCTGCTGGAAGAAGGCGACTTTTGTCACCACCCAAGCTTGACCTGTCTATAGCTTCACAGTTTAGGGCAGTCTCGACAGTCGAGAATCGATGTGAGCGGACAAGGCGGCGGATGTATCAGATATCGGAATTGGCGGAGAGCGTAGGGCTCTCGCGCACGACGCTGCTATATTACGAGAAGCTCGGGCTGGTGAAGGGCAAGCGCCAGGCCAACGGCTATCGCGTCTACACCGACGCCGACCGACAGCGGCTGCGCCTGATGCAGCAGCTTCAGGCGGGCGGGCTGAGCTTGCAGGAATGTCAGGCCTGCCTCGATGGAAAGCTCGACCGCGAGATGCTGGGCAAGAGACTGGCCGTGCTGGACGCGGAAATCGCCGAGAAGACACGGTCGCGCGACCTGCTGGCGGCGCTTCTGGGGCACGGCAGTCTCAAGGACTGGCACGAAGAGGTCGAGCGCGTCGCGCCCGATCTGCACCGCGCCTGGCTGATGTCACAGGGCTTTTCCAGCACGGAGGCGGGGCTGGTCGCGCTGGTGTCCAAGGACATGAACGCCCATGACGCATACATGGCCGGGTTCATGGAGGTCTTCGCCGAGCTCGACTGGTGGGGCCCGGGCGCAGCCGAGGCGACACGCCGGGCGCTGACAATGGTGCCCTTCGAGCCCGAGACGATCCTCGAAATCGGCTGCGGACCCGGCATGGCGACGATGGCGCTGACTGAGGCGACCAAAGCTCGGATCACGGCCACCGACACAGCCAAGGTCGCGCTCGACAAGCTCAGGGCGCGGATCGCGGCGCGCGGGGTCGCTGACCGGATCGAGGTGCAGAACGTCGATATGGCCGCAATCCCGGCCCCAAAGCGTCCCTGGGATGTGATCTGGTCCGAGGGCAGCGCCTATATCCTCGGCGTGGAAAAGGCGCTTGTGGACTGGCGGACGCTGCTGCGCCCCGGTGGCGTTCTCGTGTTCTCCGACATGGTCTGGCGGACCGACACACCCGACGACGAGGTCCGCGAATTTTGGGCCGCGGAATACCCCGCGATGACGACGCCCGCGACCCGCGTCGCGCAGGCGAAGCGCGCAGGCTACCGCGTCATCGGCCACTTCGACATGGGGCGCGAGGCGATGGACACCTACTACCGCCCGCTCTCCGCGCGGCTCGAGGCCTTGGAATTTGCCCTCGCGGGGAGCCGTGTCCTAGATGACCTGCGCCGCGAGATTGCCGTGCATGAGGCCGGGCGCGGGCAGTTCAGCTACGAGATGTTTGTGCTGGAGCGGGCCTGACCCTGCGTGACGCCAGAAAGGATAGAGACATGGACTACTCAACCGATTACACCACCCACGCCGAGGCGATTGCGGACCTCTTCGCGGCGACGTTCGGCGACTCCGAAGGCGCAGAGGAAGGCGCACTGATCGGCGCCCTCACGCGCCGCCTGATCACGGAGACGCCCGCCGAGGACCTGCGTGTGTTCACCGCCTGGGAGGATGGCACATTCCTCGGCGGCATTATCTTCACGCGCCTCACCTACGAGAACGATCCGCGCATGGTCTTCATGATGTCCCCCGTGGCGGTGGCGACGGCGCATCAGGGCAAGGGCGTCGGGCAGCGGCTGATCGCCCACGGCCTCGACACGCTCCGGCAGGAGGGCGTGGACATCGCCGTGACCTATGGCGATCCGGCCTTCTATGGCCGCGTCGGGTTCGAACCCGTTACCGAGGCCGACTTGCCCGCGCCGCAACCACTGGGCCAGCCGCAGGGCTGGATCGCGCAATCCCTGACCAAGGCGCCGCTGACGCCGCTCAGCGGCCCCGCGCGCTGCGTCGCCGCCTTCGACGACCCCGCGCTCTGGTAGGCCGATGGTCCGCGACTGCTCCGCCTTCCTGCCGGGCGCCGCACCCGCGCGACGCCCAAGGCGATGGTGATGCCGAACTCCGGTGGCAGCCATCCCTCCTATCCGCTTGTAATGCGTCCAAAGCACCACAAGGCTGCTTGTTGTCGCTGGCAAGCCATCGGTTTTGAGCCTCCAGAACGTGCCAAACAAGCGAATGCGACGCAATCGGTTTGACAATCTTGGACCAAACTTTACAAAATTGGCCATGGTGGGAGCAGTTAATCAAACGTTGGGCATCCTTGTTCTGGTGAGTCCGCATTTCAACGTTTCGGCAACGACATCTTTCATCGACCCCTTTAGAGTTGCGAACTACCTGTCGGGATCTGTGCGGTTTTTCTGGACCTATGTTTCGGAGGCCGGTGGTCACATCGAATCCAGCAGTGGCCTGGTCGTGGATACGGTTCCATTGGCAGAGGTGGTCAGGGTCAAGCCTTGGCTCGTTCTCGTAAGTACAAGCTGGACGCCTGAACGCCACGGAACGCGCCAGTTCAAGGCGGCTCTTCACAACTGGGATGCAGGCGGTGCACTTGTTGGCGGGTTGGACACGGGCGCAATTGTGCTCGCGCGGGCTGGGTTGCTAAGGGGAAAAACTGCGACGGTCCATTATGAGCACATCGATGCCTTCGCCGAGATTGCCCCAGACACGACGGTATCTGAAAACATGTTTGTAACCGATGGCAGGATCTTCACCTGTTGTGGAGGATCTGCGGCAACCGATCTCGGCCTCAGATTTGTCCATTCCGTCGCTGGCGAAAACATCGCGAACGCCTCTGCGCGATACCTGTTTCACCATGATGTGCGTGGGGAAGGGCAGTCACAAAACCCCAAGGATGTGGAGCCGCTTGGGTATGTCACATCTGGCGTTGTCCGGGATGCGATCGACCTCATGGAGGCGCATCTGGAGGCCACGTTGTCGATTCCCGCGATTTCGCAACGCTTAGGCGTTTCGCAGCGGCAACTGGGCCGATTGTTCCGGCAGTATGTCCAAAAATCACCAGTCGAATACTACCGAGACATCCGGCTTGATCGTGCGCGTGGTCTGGTGACACAGACAGAGCTGAAATTCAGCGAGATTGCAGAGGCGTCGGGGTTCAACGGCCAGGCGCATTTCAGCCGCGCTTATCGCAACCGGTTCGGCCTGACGCCCACTGCTGATCGCATTGAAGGGCGCGTGCCGTTCGAGTTTCGCGCCTGGCCGATGTTCAAGCCCGACTTCAAGTCCGTAGGTGTCTCGTAGCCTTCTGCAAAGCTGTGAGCATCTGATCGCGCCGCGCTGACAGTTCCTCGGTGCTTTGCCCTTGCGCATGCGCTGTTATGCCATCGACCAGTTTCTTGATCACATCATCGTCCAGGCGCGGATCACCCAGATCGTCCCACCAGCCGTTGAACGTGTCCTTGAAGTGATCACAGAAAGCCTGCAGACCGCCTGCGCCCGCGCCCAGGTGAAAAAGCGTGGTCGGCCCCATTGCGGCCCAGCGCAATCCCGGCCCGGCCCACATCGCCTTGTCTATGTCTTCGACGCTGGCCACACCTTCAACGGCCATATGAACGGCCTCACGCCAAACGGCGGCCTGCAACCGGTTGGCTACATGCCCCGGCATGCCTTTCTTTATGCGGATCGTGACTTTCCCGATCTCATCGTAGAACGCTTCTGCGCGGTCCAGAATGTCTGGTCCGGTGGCCTTGTTCGCGGTCAGTTCCACCAGCGGGATCAGATGCGGCGGGTTGAACGGGTGACCCAGAATCAGCGGTGCGGGATCGCGCCACCCGTCCTGGAGCGCTTCGAGCGTCAGACCCGATGTCGAGCTGGAGACGATTGCGTCAGCAGCCAGCGCGGGCTCAATCTCCGCATAGAGTGCATGCTTGATGGGCAACCTTTCGGGCACGTTTTCCTGAATGAATTGCGCGTCCCTGACGGCCTCGGCAGCAGTCGACACAAAGGTGATGGCGTCAGGTGTCGCGTGGTCGGTCAGCCCCAGTTCTTCCAAGGCTGGCCACGCGTTTTCAATGCAGGACCGAACGGCGTTTTCGGCAGTTTCGTCAGGATCAAAGACAGTTACGGCCCGGCCCGAGGCGAGGAACAATGCGGCCCAGCTTGCCCCGATCACGCCGGCCCCAAGAACGGCAGTTCTTTCAATCCGCAACATCAGAACAACCCCGGATTAAGAGGAGAGGCCGCTGTCATGCCGCCGTCAACAGTGAACAATTGGCCCGTCGCAAACGAGGCTTCGTCAGAGGCCAACCACAAAGCGATCGCCGCAATGTCAGCAGGTTTGCCAAAGCGTTTGACCGCGTGCCGCGCCAATGCGTCGGCCTTCGCTTTCTGAGGGTCCTGGGCAAGCTCGAACCCTGCATCCAGCATGCTGGTTTCAATCCAGCCCGGACAGATCGCATTGCAGCGAATTGCCGGTCCGTGATCCACAGCGATGGACCTGGTGAGCCCGTGCACAAAAGCCTTTGACGCATTGTAGAGAGCCATTGACGGGTCCGCGACATTGCCCGAGATCGAGCCGATGTTGATGATGGAACCACCCTCCTGCATTTGCGGAATGAGTGCACGGCAGACGTTGAAAACGCCCTTTGCATTCACGCCCATGACCAAATCCCAATCCGCGTCAGTGCTGTCCACAACGGTTTTTTCAACCTGAACGCCAGCATTGTTTACGACGATGTCCAAAACGCCCAGCTCTTGCGCGACTTCAAGAACGGCGGCGGCATCAGACACATCCAAGGAAATCCAATTTGATCCCAGGCCATCCGGTTTTGGCCCCCGACCACAGGTCACGACTTCCGCACCCTCGGTCTCGAAGGTCTCAACAATAGCGCGGCCAATGCCCTGCCTGCCGCCTGTGACGAACGCACGTTTGCCAGCCAACCGCATCAGTGCGTGCCCATCACATGGCGCGTGACGGTATGAGCGTCCGAGGCGTAGATCGACATATCACACCCAATGCCAGCGCTCTTCATCGCGGCCCCAGGCATTTCAGCTGCGGCAACGCCATGCGTGTTCACCCAGGGAATGCCATTACGCAACTTCAAAGACATCCGCATCGCGCGAATGGCTGGGTTCACGACAGAGATCGGCGCGCCGCCCCCTTTCAGCATTTCTCCATTGATCGACATGCTTGTCTGCATGTGCTCCTCCCTAAAACCCAACCTGATCGCCACCTTTCAGCTGGAGGCGTTCGCGCGCCTCGGCCGGTGTTGCAACTGTCAGGCCAAGATTCTCTATGATTGTGCGAATGCGGGTCACTTGTTCGGCATTCGATTTGGCCAGTTCGCCCTTGCCGATGAAGAGACTGTCTTCGAGCCCGACACGCAGATTGCCACCGCGCATCACGCTTTGTGTTGCAAAAGGCATCTGATGTCGTCCTGCTGCCAGTACGGACCATTCATAGTTTTCGGCGCCAAAAAGCTTGTCCGCCGTATTGTGCATATGGGTCAGGTGATCAGGGTCGGCACCAACGCCCCCCAGGATGCCAAAGACCATCTGGATGAAGAATGGCGGCTTGATAAGCCCCTGATCCACAAACCATTTGACGTTGTAGAGATGGCCCAGGTCATAGCATTCAAACTCAAACTTGGTGCCATGATCGCCGCCCAGTTTCTCAATTGCATATCGAATGGTCTTGAACGTGTTGGGAAAAATGAAGTCTTCCGTCATTTCAAGGAATGGACGTTCCCAGTCATGCTGAAATTCGGTGTATTTCTGAAGCATCGGGAAGATGCCAAAGTTCATGCTGCCCATGTTGAGCGAAGCCATCTCCGGGCTCGTCGACGTCGCGGCCAGAAGGCGTTCATCCATCGACATGCCCAATCCGCCGCCGGTTGAGACATTTATCACGGCATCAGTGGACTGTTTGATCACGGGCAGAAATTGCTGAAACAATGCGGGCCTGGGATCCGGCTTGCCGGTCTCGGGATGTCGCGCATGCAGATGGATGATCGACGCGCCAGCCTCTGCCGCTTCAATGCTGGCTGCTGCGATTTCGACAGGTGTGATCGGCAGGTGGGGCGACATTGACGGCGTGTGAATTCCGCCCGTTGGCGCGCAGGTGATGATGACTGACTTGGGCATCACAGTTTCATCTGTTGCACTTGCGCAGACAGCCCCCCGTCCAAAACCCAAAGCTGACCAGAGGCATAGCGCGCCTCGTCGCTGGCCAGCCAGTTGACCAGATTGGCAATGTCCGTTGGCGTCCCGTAGGTGCGCATCGGGTGCACATCCCGGACAGCTTGTTGAAGCGTTTCGATGTTGCCACCGCCGCCGCCAGACCCGTCACCGTTGAAGAAGCTTTGCAGCATCGGCGTATCGATATAGCCGGGACAGACCGCATTGACGCGGATGCCCTCGGGGCCGTGATCACAGGCCATTGCACGGGTCAGCGCATGCACGGCCCCCTTGGTTGCACAATAGGCAGCAAGGCCGGGATCTGCGATGAACCCGTCGTAGGACCCAAAGTTGATCAGGCTTGCGCTGCTGCCGGATTTCGCGGCCTCGCGCATCAAGGGAATGGCGTATTTCGAGGTCAGAAACGTACCCGTGCAATTCACCGCAAAGCTTTGGTTCCATTCCTCCAGCGTGGTGTCTTCGACCGTCTTTTCAATCTCGATCCCGGCAGCGTTCACCAAGATATCAAGCTTGCCATGCGCGTTGCGGACCTGATCCATCACTGCGATCGCGTCTGCTTCCTGCGTGACGTCGAGTTTCACGAAAAGGCTGCCGTCATCGTCATGCCTGTCCAGTGACCCTTCGGGCGTCAGGTCGGCGGCGTAAACCGTCGCGCCTTCTTTGAGGAAACGCGCGACAATCGCACGTCCGATCCCACCGCGTGCCCCTGTGACAAGGGCGACTTTTCCGTTAAGCATCATGGCCTTGGTCCTTCAATGAGGAATATCGGAAGCTTTTGGCCTCTAGCGGCCAAGCCATACTCATGATGACCGGACAGGCGCCCTTGTCGTGCGGGGCCAATCGGTCGCACATGATCACACGGATTTTTGGCCGCATCACGCTGCACCCTTGGCATAGGCATCCAGCACCAGCCCATGAAAGTGATGCACTGCATGTTCGGATTTGCCCGAGCCATCCGGGTCGTTGACGATCCGGCCTTGGGTGAAGGCCGGTGTGCTCATCCCGCGCTGCACGGATTCGACGAGACTGATGTCTTCAACCTGCAGCACCTCATCCAGATAGCGTATGGCATCCAGCTCCATCGCGTCGGGCTCTGACGTTTCGAGGAAAAAGTCATAGGTCTCCAACGTCCGGTCCGGCCCGACGGGGATGATATTGAGCACGATCATGCTGGACCGACCCGGATAACGCATCAAGCAGGTCGTCGGATAAAGCCACCAAACCGCATGGGTTCTGACCGTGGCGTTCGACACGTCATATGCGGCATTGGGGCTGTTTCCCGCATCGGCCATGTGACTGGAATAGATGCCATAGGTCGTGACCTTGTACGTCTCCATATCCACAAGATCGCAGAAATCCTTATGGGCCGTCGGGCAGTGATAACACTCTAGAAAGTTATCAACGACGTTCTTCCAGTTTGATTTGATGTCATAGGTCAATCGGTGCCCGAAGGTGAGTTGATCAACATCCGGTGCCCAATGGCGCACTTCCGTTTCCAGGTTGCCAGACTGCTGAGCCAAAGCGGGGGCCTTCGGGTCCAGATTGACGAAGACAAACCCGCAGAACTCTTCGACCTGCACCGCGTCGAGGCAGATCTCATCCGTGCGAAAATCTTCAAGGTTCTCCGTGTGGGGGGCGCGGACCAATTGCCCGTCAAGCTTGTAGACCCAAGCATGATAAGGGCACATTATCCGGCTGGTGGAGCCTTCACCCGTCAGCAACTCATGCGCACGGTGTTTGCAGACATTGTAAAAGGCACGAAGCACGCCCTCTTTGTCGCGCACAACGGCTATGGGCTGTCCGGCGATTTCGACGGTCACGTAGGACCCCGGCTCGCGTGTTTTTTCCACATGGCACACCCATTGCCACGTTCTCGAAATGATGGATTTCAGGTCAGCGTCAAACCACTTCTCTTCCGTGTAGGCCTCCGCTCGTAGCGAACTGGAACGCGAAGGGTTGGGGTCATAGCCCAGAGAGATCGAATCAGAACGTGTCATGTGGTGCCTCCCAAAGTCGGGACAGAGTAGTCCACCTGCGAAGCTGAGTTATGCAAAAATGGTCAGCGCTTTGATGTTTTTGGGTGGGATGCGATCCACTGCAATCAGGTTCGAGATATCATGTCCCTATGCGGATCTGGGTGTCACTTGTGGATTCGGAGTGCTCGTTCGTTCGAACCGCGGCATCAGGCAATCTGGGCTCGTCCATCACCTTCGCGGCGTTTGTAGGGGTGACGGGTCTGAGATGTGGCGACATTCGCTGCACGGTACATGACCTGGTAAGATGCGGGACGAGGTGAGTGTTCGCTTTGGGGGGGCGCAAAAGCCCGCTTTCAGGACGCGACTCCAGTGACGACCGATCAATCAGCGGCCGAGCGTTCTGCCCGGCGTGCCAGCTTTGCCGCAAGGTTGACGCCAACACCCGGTCTTGACCAGGGGCAAACGGCGATACAGATCGCGCAGCCGTGGGTCTGGTTGAAGAACGGCAGGCACCTGTCGAAATCGACGTACCATTTTCGGACGCCGCGCACGACTTGTTTCTCGGCAGACAGCGCTTCTGGTGGGCAGGCATCTTCGCAAATTCGACAGTTTTGGCAAAAGTCGTCCACACCATGCGACCGGGTAGGTGTTACTGCAAACGGAGCATCCGTAAGCACCGCCGAGAGCCTGAATGAGGCTCCGAACTCCGGGTTGATGATCGAGCCGTGCTTGCCAAGTTCCCCGAAGCCGCAGGCAAGCGCGGGCGGGATCATCGTCAAGGATCCGGTCATGGGTCCGGTGACCGCCTCCGCTTCCCAGCCTTGGGTTCTGATCCAACCGGCCACGATCTTCGCCGCTCTGGCCGCACGGATGTATTGATCAACGACCTGCAGTCCAGCTTCGACCTCGGGAGCCTTTGCGATTGCATCATAGTTGTGGTGTACGCCAAGCATGATCACGCGGGATTGGGCGATGTGATATCCTTCAAATACCCATTCGGGCTTCATCTCCGCGACACCAGTCATGTCGCAGACATGTGACGCGACGAACTGATCGAGTTCGCCGGTCCACTCCACCGGGGTCGCCTGTCGCTTCTGTTCGGCCAGCGGCGGCAAAGGCGCCTCGGCAATTTCCATCCGTTGCGCCCGTTTTTCGCCGAACTCAGGCACCTTCGCGGATTGCTGGTAGAAATAGCCCTGCATTTCGCCGTGCGGAATCTCGCTCGGATCAGGCGCCCAATACACCATTCGCGGACGCCGAGGGGTCGGATCATTCAATCCGTTGATCTCGTTTCCACTGATCGCCGGCATCCTTGCGACTTGGGCGGGATCGGGTGTGAAGGGGCGATACTTGCTCTGACGGGGCATCCTCAAACTATAAGCGCAGAAAGGCGCCACCGCATAGCTTATTCAGGCTTGTATTCCGCACCTGATACATGGGTCTCGATGGCAGCAGGGTATCCGACATGGGCCCAGTATCCTCGGTTAGGTGTTCAGTCCCGGCATCTGGTGGATCGGATTGACGATGAATCTGTCCGACTCTGGAGTCCAGACCTTGCAGACATAGTCGTATGGCGTGAGGCCGCTGAGGGTCTTCAGCCTGCGGGCGAAATTGTAGGCTGCCATGAAGTCCTCGAGGTGCGTCCGAAGTTGATCGTGGCTGTCGTAGTGGAAGCGTTTGCCGGTGGCGTCCTTGATCGTGCGGTTCATGCTTTCAACCTGGCCGTTGGTCCTAGGGTGGGTCGGCTTGGTTATCCATCATCATTTCGACAATTGATGCAGGCCGGGCACAGCTTGCCCTTCCTACACGTTTCATGGGTTGAATCGGTTGAAGTGATGCGGCTCGGGACCTAGAACGGGTGGAAATGTTAGGGCTAACATTCTTTGTTTGGAAGGGCTTTGTGAATGACGAGCAAGCAGGACTGGTGGCGCGGGTCGGTGACCTATCAGATTTATCCAAGGTCCTTCATGGACTCCGACGGCGATGGGATCGGCGATCTCAAGGGCATCACGGAACGCCTTGATCATATTGCTGCGCTCGGCGTCGATGCAATCTGGCTCAGCCCCGTCTTTCCCTCTCCGATGGCGGATATGGGATATGATGTCTCGGATTATTGCGGCATCGATCCGACCTTCGGTACGATGGACGATTTCGACGCGATGCTGGACAGGGCCCATGCGCTCGGTCTCAAGGTGATCATCGACCAGGTCCTGAGCCACGCATCAGATCAGCACCCCTTTTTCGTTGAGAGCCGGCAGAGCCGCGACAACCCGAAGGCCGACTGGTTCGTTTGGGCGGATCCCAAGCCTGACGGGACGCCGCCCAACAACTGGCTGGCGATCTTCGGGGGGGCGTCCTGGGAATGGGACGCGCGGCGGCGGCAGTACTATTTTCACAACTTCCTGCGGGAACAGCCTGACTGGAACTTTCACAATCCTGAAGTGCAGGATTACCTGCTGGACTGCGTCCGCTTCTGGCTCGATCGGGGGGTGGACGGCTTCCGGCTCGATACCGTGAATTTCTACGTGCATGACAAGATGCTGCGCGACAATGCCGCCAATCCGCTTCCCTGGGCGCAGCAGGCCGTGCGACCGTTCGAGATGCAGTACACGCTGTTTTCCAAGAACCAGCCCGAGAACATCGCGTTCCTGGAAAGGCTGCGCGCGCTTCTGGATGAATATGACGAGCGCACAATGGTGGGCGAGGTGGGCGACAGCCACCATTCGATCGACCTGATGGGGGAATACACCTCTGGTTCCAAGCGCCTGCACATGGCCTATAGTTTCGAGTTGCTTGGGCCCGATTTCTCACCCGGGCATTTTCGCAGCCGGATCGAAGCCTTTTTCAAGGGCGCGCCCGATGGTTGGCCGTGTTGGGCCTTTTCCAACCATGACGTTCCGCGCCATGTTGGGCGCTGGCTCGACCACTCGGAAGATCAGGACGAACTGGCCAAGCAGGCGGCAGCGCTGCTGCTGAGCTTCGAGGGCTCGATCTGCATTTATCAGGGCGAAGAGCTTGGGCAGGTCGATACGGTGCTGACCTTCGAGGAACTGACCGACCCCGAGGGCATCAACTTCTGGCCTGAGAAAACCGGGCGAGACGGCTGTCGAACCCCGATGGTGTGGGACAGGGATGCGCCGAATGGCGGGTTTTCCAAGGCAAATCGCACATGGTTGCCGATAAAGCCGCCGCAACAAGCGCGCGCGGTCTCGACCCAAGGCGAAAACAGCGTGCTGGCTTTCTACAAGGAGATGCTGGCCCTGCGCCGGGCCGAAGCGGACCTGCGGGACGGCAAAACAGTGTTTCTCGATTTCCCCGAACCGGTGCTAGGGTTTCGCAGAGGGGACGACATGGTCTGTATCTACAATCTCTCTGCCACGCCGATTTCGGTGGAATTGCCGATCGACATTCGTTCCGTCCTGGATCAGGCAGCCGCAATCGAGGGCAGGGCTTTGCACCTGGGCGCCAACGGGTTTGTCATTGGTCGGGTGTCTTGATGGTGGGCAAGATGGACAGCTCCCGGTCACCTGCGATGCCGCCCCATATGATTCGGGCGGATGTGGAGGCGTTGCTGTGCGCGCGCCATGACCGCCCCTTCGATGTATTGGGGGTTCACAAGACCGGGCGCAAAGCCTGGTGCGTCGCGCTGCTTCCGGATGCAACGGAAGTGACGGCGACGGTCGGGCGCAAGACAGTGCCGCTCTTGCGGTTGCAGGGGCCGATTTTTGCGGCGCAGGTGCCGAATTCCAAATTCGCGCATCGCCTGACAGCCACCTATGCCGACGGCAATATCTGGAGCTTTGAAGATCCCTACAGGTTCGGGGAGGTCCTGCGGGACATGGATCAATACCTCATCGGCGAAGGCACGCACCGGCAGCTTTGGCACGCGCTTGGTGCGCATGTGACCGAGCTTGATGGCGTGGCGGGTACGCATTTTGCGGTCTGGGCTCCGAATGCGGTGCGCGTATCCGTCGTGGGGGATTTCAACGTCTGGGATGGGCGGCGTCACCCGATGCGCCGGGTCGGTGTCACGGGAGTGTGGGAGATCTTCCTGCCCGGGCTCGGCGATGGTGATCTCTACAAGTATGAAATCGCTCCAAGCGTGGGGGCTCCGTTCCTGAAGTCTGATCCGGTTGGCTTCGGGGCACAGCATCCGCCCGAGACATCGTCCGTCGTGCGCGATATTTCCAGCTACGCCTGGGAGGATGACGCCTGGATGGCGAACCGCCAACAGGCACAGCAGCGCGACAAGCCGATTTCGGTCTACGAGGTGCATCTTGGATCGTGGCGACGGGCAGAAGGCAACCGCAAGCTCAGCTACCGGGAACTCGCCAAGGAGCTTGTTGACTATGCCAAGTGGATGGGGTTCACGCATCTCGAATTCCTGCCGATCAGCGAGTTCCCGTTCGATGGGTCCTGGGGCTACCAGCCGATCGGCATGTATGCCCCCACCATCCGCTTTGGACCGCCCGACGACTTCCGCGCACTGGTCGAGGCGGCGCACAAGGCTGGTCTCGGCGTAATCCTCGATTGGGTGCCGGGGCATTTTCCGTCTGACACCCACGGATTAGCGACGTTCGACGGCACGCATCTTTATGAGCATGCGGACCCGCGTGAGGGCTTTCATCAGGACTGGAACACGCTGATCTACAATTACGGGCGCAACGAGGTAAAAAACTACCTGACCGCCAATGCGCTCTTCTGGTTCGAGGAATATCACGTGGACGGGCTGCGCGTGGATGCGGTGGCCTCGATGCTTTACCGTGACTATTCACGTGCCCATGATGCCTGGATTCCGAACCGGGATGGGGGGCGCGAAAACTACGAAGCGATTGATTTTCTGAAAGAGATGAACACCGTCTGCTACGGGCAGGTCGATGGGATCATGACGGTTGCCGAGGAATCCACCGCCTTTCCCGGCGTATCGACACCGGTCGATGCGGGCGGGCTTGGCTTTGGGTTCAAGTGGAACATGGGGTGGATGAACGACACCTTGCGCTACATCGAAAAGGACCCGATCCACCGCAAATATGATCACCACCTGATAACATTCCCGATCGATTATTCGTTCTCGGAAAACTTTGTGCTGCCGATCAGCCATGACGAGGTCGTGCATGGCAAGGGCTCGATGATCGCGAAGATGCCCGGCAACGAGTGGGAGAAATTCGCCAACCTGCGCGCCTATTACGGCTTCATGTGGGGGCATCCCGGCAAGAAGCTGCTGTTCATGGGCTGCGAATTTGCGCAGTGGTCGGAGTGGAACCATGACGAGTCCCTGGACTGGGACGCGCTGCACGGGCCTCTTCAACAGGGCATTCAGGCGCTGGTACGCGATCTTAACCATCTCTACCGCGATACCCCCGCTTTGCACCGACGCGATTGCGACCCGAGCGGGTTTCGCTGGATCGCCAATGACCCGGACCTGTCGCTGACTGCGTTCGCCCGGTTCGGCGATGACGGCGATGCGCCTTGCGTCGTGGTGTGCAATTACACCCCGGTCGAGCGTCACTGGCGTATCGGGGTGCCCGCGCCGGGAGCTTGGGAAGAGGTCCTGAACACGGATTCCGCGGCCTATGGCGGAGGTGACAGAACCAATGGCGGCACGATCCACAGCCGGGAGGGCGATTGGGACGGGCTGCCGCAAAGCGTCGAAATCAGGGTTCCGCCGCTGGCGGCGCTCATTCTTCGGCATCAGAAATAGGGAGGGTAGGACATGGTGGACGTTACGAGACTATCGCAAAGATCCATGGCGTTCGTGCTGGCCGGGGGTCGCGGGTCGCGTCTCAAGGAGCTTACGGACCGGAGGGTCAAACCGGCGGTCTATTTCGGCGGCAAAACCCGGATCATTGATTTCGCGCTGTCCAACGCGGTCAATTCGGGCATCCGGCGCATGGCGGTTGCGACGCAGTACAAGGCCCACTCACTGATCCGCCACTGTCAGCGCGGCTGGAACTTTTTTCGCGCTGAACGCAACGAGTTCATTGATATCTTGCCCGCGTCGCAGCGTGTGTCAGAAGACATGTGGTATCGCGGAACGGCAGACGCGGTCACGCAGAACATTGATATCGTGGACAGTTACGGCATCGAATACATCGTGATCCTTGCGGGTGACCACATCTACAAGATGGATTACGAAATCATGCTGCGCCAGCATGTCGAGGCCGGGGCTGACGTAACTGTCGGCTGTCTGACAGTCCTGCGCGAAGATGCGAGTGCCTTCGGCGTGATGGCCGTCGATACCGAAAGCCGTATCACGTCGTTTCTGGAAAAACCCGCCGATCCGCCGGGCACACCCGAGGACCCGACCAAGGCGCTGGCCTCGATGGGCATCTACGTCTTCAACTGGGCCTTCCTGCGCGAATTGCTGCTGAAGGACGCGGCGGATCCCAATTCTTCCCACGATTTCGGAAATGACCTGATCCCGGAGATCGTAAAGAACGGCAAGGCTATCGCGCACCGCTTTGACGACAGCTGCGTCCGCGCGGATGGCGCGCCGAGCTACTGGCGCGACGTCGGAACGATCGACGCCTTCTGGGAGGCGAATATCGACCTTACCGATTTCGTCCCCGAGTTGGATCTGTGGGATCAAACATGGCCGATATGGACCTATTCAGAAAGCGTTCCGCCAGCCAAGTTCATCCATGACGAGAAGGATCGGCGCGGGGTGGCGATTTCGTCGATGGTTTCGGGGGGCTGCATCATTTCCGGAACCGAAGTGCGCAATTCGCTCCTGTTCACCGGGGTTCACACGAATTCCTACGCGGTGCTCGACCATTCCGTGGTGCTGCCCGACGTGATCATCAACCGCTCTGCACGATTGCGGAAATGCGTGATCGACCGTGGCGTGGAAATTCCGAAAGGGCTGGTCGTTGGCGAGGATCCGGTGGAAGATGCCAAGTTCTTTCGGGTGTCGGAAAAGGGCACGACGCTTATCACGAAGCCGATGGTTGAAAGGTGGCTGGACGCGCAATGATCAAGGTTCTCTCTGTCGCTTCGGAATGCGCGCCCCTTGTCAAAACAGGGGGGCTCGCCGACGTGGCAGGGGCGCTACCTGGCGCTCTGGGCGGGCACGGGGTCGAGATGCGCAGTTTGCTGCCCGGTTACCCGGCGGTGATGGCCGCGCTTGAGAATGCGCAGACCGTGGCAGAGGTGGAAAACTGCTTCGGTGGGGATGCTCGCCTGTTGTCAGGGACGACTGCGGGTCTCGATCTTCTGGTTCTGGATGCGCCGCATCTCTACGATCGGGCCGGCAGCATCTACCTCGAGCCCGATGGCCGTGACTGGCCGGACAACGCCGAACGCTTCGCGGCCCTGTGTATGGTCGGTGCCGATGTCGCGGCCGGTCGCCTGGGTGATTGGCAGCCTGACCTTGTGCATTGCCATGACTGGCAGGCGGGGCTTTTGCCGTACTACCTCAAGCGCGACGGGGTGCCGGTTCCAAGCGTTCTGACGATCCACAACGTTGCGTTCCAGGGTCTCACGCCAATGACGCAGGCGGGAAAGCTGGGGATCGCGGCGGGCGATCTGACCTCCGAACGGGCGGAATATTGGGGACAGATCTCGACCCTGAAACTGGGGCTGGTCTGTGCCGACAAGCTGACCACGGTGTCACCCACCTATGCCCAGGAACTGATGACGCCAGAGTTCGGCATGGGCCTGGACGGTGTGCTACGGGCCCGGCGCGATGACCTGAGCGGAATCCTGAACGGCATCGACCTCGAGGTCTGGTCTCCCGAAAATGACGACCTGATCCAGACCTACAAGACGCCGCGTGGCAAAGGTGCAAACCGCGCTGCCCTGCAATCGGAGCTGGGGCTGCCACAGGCCAAGGGTCCGCTTTGCGTTGTCGTGTCACGGCTGACCGAGCAGAAGGGGCTGGACGTTCTGCTTGAAGCACTGCCGGTCCTATTGGCCCGTGGCGGGCAACTTGCCTTGCTGGGGTCAGGCGACCCGGCACTGGAAGCCGCGTTTCAACAGATCGATGATCCCAATGTCGCTGTGCGCATCGGCTATGACGAGGCGCTGTCACATCGCATGATCGCGGGGGGTGACGCGATCCTGGTCCCCTCACGGTTTGAACCCTGCGGGCTGACCCAGCTTTACGGGCTGCGCTATGGCACGATTCCGGTGGTGGCGTTGACCGGAGGTCTCGCGGACACGGTCATTCCCGTATCGCCCGCGACGATGGCACGGCAGGTGGCGACCGGCGTGCAGTTCCATCCGGTGAACGCCGACGCACTCTCGCATGCGTTGACGCAGCTCTGCGATCTGTACGAGACCCCCAAGCTGTGGTCGAAGGTTCAGCGGAACGCGATGGCGCATCCCGTTGGCTGGGACCCGTCGGCGTCCGCTTATGCCGCGCTTTACACTGAGCTTCTTGAGGCCGCCGAATGACCCATTTTCAACTGAGTGCGGGGCGACCAAACCCGCTCGGGGCGACTTTCGATGGCGAGGGGGTCAACTTCGCTGTCTTTTCTCAACACGCAACCCGCGTGACACTGTGCCTGTGTGACGAAAAAGGGCGTGAAACCTACCTCATCGATCTGGCTGAGCGTGAAGGCCATATCTGGCACGGCTACATTTCAGGCCTGCGGCCCGGGCAGCAATATGGCTACCGCGCTCATGGCCCGTATGCGCCGGACGAGGGGCATCGCTTCAACCCGCACAAGTTCCTGCTTGATCCCTATGCAAAGCGGATTGCGGGCCACCCGGTCTGGAACGATGCGCTCTATGGCTACGAGATCGGCCATGTCGACGAGGATATGAGCTTTGACACCCGAGACAGTGCCCCTTACATGCCGCGCTCGGTCGTCGTGGACCCGTCCTTTACCTGGGGTCGTGGCGAACGCCTTCGGCTCGATACACCGTGGAACGAAACGATCCTCTACGAAGCGCATGTCAAGGGCCTGACAGCTCAGCGCGTGGACATCGAGCACGCCGGGCGGTTCCTTGGCATGGCATCGGGACAGATGCTGGATCATCTCACCGACCTGGGCGTGACCGCAATCGAGCTGCTGCCGGTGCAGGCATCGGTTGACGACCGGTTTCTCGTGGATAAGGGGCTGCGAAACTACTGGGGCTATATGACCTACGGGTTCTTCGCACCGGAGCCGCGCTATCTGAGCAATCAGGACATCTCGGAATTTCAGCAGATGGTCGCACGATTTCACTCAGCCGGAATCGAGGTGATCCTCGATGTTGTCTACAATCACACGGCCGAGGGCGACCAACGTGGTCCCACCCTCAGCTTTCGCGGCTTGGACAACGCGAGCTATTACCGGCTGACCGACAACATGCGGTTCTACGTCAATGACACCGGATGCGGGAACGCGCTGGATCTCGATCATCCCTTCGTGCTGCGCATGGTGATGGACAGCCTTCGGTATTGGGTCGAGGTGATGCATGTCGACGGCTTCCGCTTCGACCTTGCATCGACGCTTGCACGCACCTCTGGCGGGTTTGACCGGGACGGGCCGTTCTGCCGAGCCATCCGACAGGACCCGGTGTTGAACAAGGTCAAGATGATTGCCGAGCCCTGGGATGTCGGCCCCGGCGGTTACCAACTGGGCGCTTTCCCGTCGCCCTTTACCGAGTGGAACGACAAGTACCGCGACAATGTGCGGAAGTACTGGCGCGGGGATGCCAGCATAACCCGAAAACTGGCCGGAAACATCACAGGTTCGGCCCTGCGCTTCGATCATGATGGACGCCCGGCTACATCGTCGATCAACTTCATCACGTCCCATGACGGTTTCACGCTGATGGATACGGTCAGCTACAATCACAAGCACAACGAGCCCAATGGCGAGGACGGCGGGGACGGGCACGATCACAACTTTTCTGACAATTGCGGTCATGAAGGGCCGACAGACGATCCAGCCATTCTCGCCCTGAGGGCTCAGAGGCGGCGCAATATGTTCGCCACGCTGATGCTGAGCCAAGGCACCCCGATGATCCTGGCAGGCGATGAGCTCGGCAATTCCCAGATGGGCAACAACAACGCCTATTGCCAGGACAATGAAGTCGGCTGGGTCAACTGGGACGAAGCCGACCCGGATTTCCTCGCCTTCTGCCGCCTGCTGATCGCCTTTCGCAAGGCGAGCCCGATCCTGCGCCAGAAACGGTTCCTGCATGCGCGCAAGCGCGCCGTGGATGGTAAACCGGATGTCTTCTGGCGCCGTGCAGACGGTGCGGCCGTGACAGAAGACGACTGGTGCCAGCCTGACCTAAAGTTTCTCGGGGTCGAAATGCGCATGGCGCGCGGCACACCGGCTTATGAGCCTCGTCTTGGTGCGATCTTCCTGATGTTCAACGCAGGTGGAAAAACAACGGCGTTTCTGCCTGAAACCCTGCCGGGACATCGCTGGCAACGCGTGATCGACACGTCCGGGCAAAGCGCAGCGGCACCACGCCATGGCAAGGTGGATGTCGCCGAGAACAGCGTCGTGGCGTTTGAACTGCGTCCGGTTTCGGGCAGGCCAATCGTGGGCGAAGCCAAGCAAGCAAGAAAGGCCATGATATGACCGTTCAGACGATTGCGACGACACCGATCGCTGATCAGAAACCAGGCACCAGCGGCCTGCGCAAGAAGACGCGCGTCTTCATGCAGCCAGCGTACCTGCAGAACTACGTTCAGGCGATTTTCGATGGGATCGGCGGTGTCGCCGGCAAGACTCTCGTGATCGGGGGGGACGGGCGCTACTATAACGATAGTGCCATCGGGATCATCCTGCGCATGGCGGCAGCCAACGGGGTGGCAAGATGCATCGTGGGACAGCATGGTCTGCTGTCGACGCCGGCTGCCTCGCACCTGATCCGCAAACGTTGCGCCGATGGCGGGCTGATCCTGTCGGCCAGCCACAATCCCGGCGGCGTGGATGCGGATTTCGGTCTGAAATACAACGGCCCCAATGGTGGCCCCGCGACGGAAGCTGTAACCGCGCAGATCTTTGCCCGAACCCTAGACATAGCCTCCTATCGCATCCTTGGTGCCGAGCCCGGTTCTCTCGCTGACCTCGGAGAGAGCCGTCTTGGCGAAATGGCCGTCGAGATTGTCGATCCGGTGGCAGATTACGCGATGCTGATGGAGGAGCTGTTCGACTTCGACGCAATTTCCGGCCTGTTCAACGGCGGCTTCCGTATGTGCTTCGATGCCATGCATGCGGTCACTGGCCCCTATGCGCGCGAGATCCTGGAGCACAGGCTCGGGGCCCCAGCCGGAACCGTCATCAACGGCATCCCAAGCCCTGATTTCGGCGGTGGTCACCCGGACCCGAACCCGGTCTGGGCCAAGACACTGATGGACATCATGCATGGTCCGAACGCGCCCGATTTCGGCGCTGCCTCGGATGGTGACGGTGACCGGAACATGATCGTCGGGGCGCATTGCTATGTCAGCCCCTCCGACAGTCTTGCTCTATTGACCGATCTCGCGCATCTGGCACCGGGCTATTCCGGAGGTCTGGCTGGTGTCGCCCGGTCCATGCCCACCTCCTCCGCAGCGGATCGGGTGGCCGAGGCCAAGGGCATCGCGCATTTCGAAACGCCGACCGGCTGGAAGTTCTTCGGCAACCTGCTCGATGCAGGCAAGGTCACGATCTGCGGCGAGGAAAGCGCTGGCACCGGATCCGACCATGTGCGGGAAAAGGATGGGCTATGGGCGGTTCTTTTATGGCTCAACATCCTGGCCGCAACCGGAAAGTCCGTGGCACAGCTAATGGCAGAGCATTGGGAGCGATACGGGCGGAACTACTATTCGCGCCATGACTACGAATCCGTGGACATCACCGTGGCCAACGCTCTGATCGACAATCTGCGAACCCGCCTGAAACGGCTGCCGGGTCAGGTTTTTGCCGGCGTGACGATCTCGGGTGCAGACGAGTTCTCCTATGACGATCCCGTGGATGGCTCGATATCGACAGGGCAGGGGATCCGTATCTATTTCGAAGGCGGCGGCCGTGCCGTATTCCGCCTGTCTGGAACCGGAACAGAGGGGGCAACCCTACGCGTCTACCTCGAACGGCTGGAAACCGATCCGGTTGCGCTTGCACAGGACCCACAAGTGGCGCTGGCCTCGATCATCGCTGCGGCCGATACCGTCGCGGAGATAGCGAACAGGACCGGTAGAACCACACCAGACGTGATCACCTGAACTGAGCAGGCGGTATCCAACTGATTTCTGGTTGACATGGCTTTTTGCACACATCCCTCTCGGGATTCACGTCATGAATCCAGCATGATAGCTGGAAGGCTTAAGCAGTTGGGCCCCTACGAAGGACAAGACCGGGAACTGGCCTTCGTACAACACAGCGCTGAAGCAACGCGGATCGCTTTCGATTTGGTTTGATCTGGAGATGACCTGGACGCCGCCGCCAACGGGCAAGCGTGGGCGACAGCAGGAGTTCAGCGATGCGGCGATCCAGGCCTGCCTGACGGCTGCCCGGCAGGGCATTGCAACGCAATGTCCCGAGAGGGGATGAAGCTTCTGTTTGGTATGCCGCTCCGGCAGACCACGGGTTTCGTCGAGAGCTTGCTGCGGTTGGTCGGTTTGAACTGGACAGTGCCGGATTTCAGCACCCGATGCCGCCGCCAGAGAACGCTGAACGTGAGCCTGCCGTATCGTGGCGGAACCGGCCCGCTGAACCTCTTGATTGATAGCACCGGCATCAAATCTGAGGGTGAAGGCGAATGGAACGCCCGCAAGTCCCCTCACACATGCAAGGCATGTGGTGCCGAGCAACGGCGGCTCCATGCGGCGCATTTGGCGCAAGATTCACATATGGATCGAAGAGGAAACGTTGGAGATGCGGGCATTTGGAGTCACGACCAGCACTGTAGGCGATGCTCCCATGCTACTCGAGTTGCTGAACCAAGTTCCGCCTGATCAGAACATCGGTTTGGTCACAGCCGATGGCGCCTATGACACGCGCAAATGCCATGACGCGTTTGCCGCCTGTGGCGCTCATGCCGTCATCCCATTCCGAAAAAAATGTAAAGCCATGGAAGCCGACGAGCGCCAGGGCCATCGCCAGAAACGAAGCAGTCAATGCATCGCGACACCTGGTTCGCGCCTTGCGGCGACCCTTCTCAGCAGCATCCTGCGGATGCGTCTACCGAGCAATGGATGAAGCGGATACCACTGCCGGATCCGCGGCGAGGCCTCTAGGCTCTGGACTTCGGTAACGGG
>NZ_RCIQ01000039.1 GCF_004000255.1 Nioella ostreopsis | reverse complement strand
ACGTGCCGTTATAGGTGCCCACCCACAGGTCCAGACGACCGTTCAGCGAGGCCGAAGACGGGATGTTCAGCAGCGGCTGCAGGTTGCCCCGGCTGTCATCGTCGAAATACCAGGTGGTATCCGGCGTGTTCACCAGAAGCGTGGTGTCACAGGATGCGCTGGTCACTTCGATTTCCAGACGGCCATAGCCCTCCATTCCCGACAGCATGTAGGAATAATGCGGGGTCGGATAGGCATAGCCACGACCACCGACGCCACAGGACGAGATGTTCGTGTTGCCACCGGCCTGCACGTTGTAGCTGGTCGGGCTGTAGAGCTGCTGACCGGTGACGTAGACCATCTGGCCGGGCTGCGCCCAGGTCGGGCATCCGCCAGCGGGCTGCGGGGCCGGTGCGGGCGTCGGGGCTGGCGCGGGGGCCGGTGCCGGGGCCGGGGTCGGTGCGGGCTGGAAGCCACCACCACCGGGGGCCGGAGCAGGCGCCGGAGCCTGCGCGTACCAAGTTTCCATGTTCAGCGTCGCGTCGCAATAGGTGCCGTTATAGGTACCCACCCAGACGTCAAGACGACCATTGAGGTTGTTGGCGCCGCGGATTTCCAGGCGCGGGTCCAGGTTGCCGTTGGAATCGTCGTCGAACATCCAGGTGGTGTTCGCGGTGTTCACCAGCAGGACGGCATCACACTGGCTGACCACATCGGCCACAAGGTAATACTGATCCATGCCCGACAGGTAGAAGCTGAAATCGGGGGCGCTGGTGACCCAACCGGTGCGGCTCACGCCCGGCAAGCCACAGTTGGCGATGTTGTTCTGTCCACCGGCCACAACGCCGAAGCTTTGCGGCGTGTAGAGCTGATCTCCGGTATAGGTATAGCTGGCGCCGGTCTGACTATATGTCGGACAGGCTGCCGCCGCCGTCGTCATGGCGATGAGGCCGAATGCGGCCGTTGCTAGGTATCTCACGGGTAATCCTCCAAAGATACGAGGGGGTGATCATGAATGGAATATGTCCCAAAGCGCCGGTCGCTCATGATCGTTTCCGACCGGCTCGACCCTGCCTGATGCGGCGGGGCCGTCAAACAGGAGGTGTGCAGATTGCGCCCCCTGTCATTCGTGAAGTCGATATGCGCGCGGCGGGTCATCCCTGTCTCCTTGCGGGAGGAACGGCCCGAGCCACGGGAATCGGAACAGGTTCGCCTTCTGGCCGCATGGCGAGAAGGGCGAACGCTGCGAGTGTATGGGCAAGGGAGGACAATCCTGCAGCAAGGGCAGAGCATCGTGTTCTCAGGATCATGTTCATCGGATCATCCGATCGCATGTCCATTCCCTCCCATTGTTTTCCCTACAGCAACCTGGCGCCAAAGCAGCCACTTCCGCAAGGAAACCGGATCAGCCTATGGCGGGCCAGATCCGCGATCCAACACATGACGGGACCAGTGCCCATCTGCGTGTAGGTGCTGCAAGCAGCGCTAAAGGTTCAATAAAATCGTCACCATCATGGCACAACGCTGTCGTTCGTTCAAAGCATAACCCCGTTTCGCACGACTTAGCTAATGAAAACTCGGACCAAATGGCAAAAACATTGTTTCCTGGTTTGGCATCCAGACGACAGAATCGACAACGAAAAAAGGGGCCGCGCAGATGCGCGGCCCCTGTTCCGTTCCGATGCGGATCGGGCTTATTCTTCGTCCAGCGCCTCGACAGCCGCCTGAAGCTCGTCCTTGGTGACTTCTTTTTCGGTCACGGAGGACATTTCGAAGACGAAATCGACGACCTTGTCTTCGAAGAGCGGAGCGCGCAGCTGCTGCTGAGCGGCCTGGTTTTGCTGGATGAACTCGAAGAACTGACGTTCCTGGCCCGGATATTGACGCGCCTGATTCATGATCGCCTGGGTCATCTCGGCGTCAGAAACCTGAACTTCGTTCTTCTGACCCAGCTCGGCCAGCAGCAGGCCAAGGCGCACACGGCGCTCGGCCAGACCGTTATGTTCGTCAGTCGGCTCGATCTCGGGGTGATCATGGCCCTGAACGTCCGGGTTTTCCTCGTGCCACAGCTGATGCGCGATCTGCTTGGCTTCGGCCTCGACCAGAGAGGGCGGCAGGTCGAACTTCACGGCCTGATCCAGCTGATCGAGAAGCTTGCGCTTCATGACGGCGCGGGCAGCCCCGGCATATTCAGCCTTCAGACGTTCCTCGATCTGGCCCTTCAGCGCGGCGAGGTCTTCGGCACCGTATTTCTGCGCCAGTTCATCGTCGATCTCGGCGGCGACGGGCTTTTTCACTTCCTTGACGGTGCAGTCGAAGACAGCGGCCTTGCCGGCCAGATGCTCGGCGCCGTATTCCTCGGGGAAGGACACCTCGACGGCCTTCTCTTCACCGGCCTTCACGCCAACCAGCTGTTCCTCGAAACCGGGGATGAAGCTGTTGGAGCCCAGAACCAGCGGGTAATCCTCGGCGGAGCCGCCTTCAAAAGCTTCGCCGTCGACCTTGCCGACGAAGTCGATCACGACCTGATCGCCATCCGCGGCCTTGCCCTTCTTGGTGGCGAAGTTCTGCGCGGATTCGGCCAGGTTCTTCAGTGCGTCCTGCACGTCCTCTTCGGCGGGCGCGACGACCAGTTTCTCAAGGCTCAGCGCCTTGTAGTCGACTTCCGGGATCTCGGGCAGCTTTTCATAGGACATGGAGACGACAACATCGTCGCCCTCTTTCCAGTCCTCATTGACCATCTTCACCTCGGGCTGCATCGCCGGGCGGTCGCCGGATTCTTCCAGATGGGCCTGCATGGCGCCATCAACGGATTCCTGCATGGCTTCGCCCATGATGCGGGGGCCAAACTGCTTTTTCAGCAGCGCCATCGGCACCTTGCCCTTGCGGAAGCCCTTCATCGCCACTTCGGGGCGGGCCTCTTCCAGCTTTTCGGTTACTTTGGCTTCCAGCTCGGCCCCGGTGATCGTGATCTCGTAACCGCGCTTCAGCCCTTCGTTCAGGGTCTCGTTGACCTGCATGTTTTTCCTCGTTCGCCGGGCCCGTGGCATCCATGGGGACGCGACGGGATAAGAAAATCTGTGGCCTTCTAGGGTGGCGGGGGCGGGCATGCAAGCCCAAAGCCGGGGCGGATGGCCCGAATGGCCGGGAATCCCGCGCATTCCTGTTTTTCCGGGTGCCGCCTCGGGCTTGACATACCCAACTCTTTTAATCAGATTAAGCCCGTCACCAGCCAGCCTCCCGCAGCCACTGACGCCAACAAGACCCGCGACAGACGCAGCAGACGAGCTGCCCGGAAACAGGAGTGCCCCAAGATGACCGCCCAGATCCCCCTGCCCCAAAGCCTGACCCAATCCGCCCCGGTCCACAGCGCCGGGGACCTGCTTGGCGACAGCCGGGTCGCCTATATCGCGTTGGAGGATCAGGTCTATACCCTGCGCCTGACGCGGGCGGGCAAGCTGCTGCTCACCAAGTGATCAGCCGGGCATGCGCCCGCCACTGATCCGGGTGATCTCGCGCGCCGCGCGGGCGACGGCGGTGCCGAACCCTGCCACGCTGCCCGCATCGAACCGCGCATCGGGGCCAGAGACGGACACGCCCGCGCAGGGCAGCCCATTTTCATCGTAGATCGCAGCGCCCACGCAGGACATGCCCTCGAACCGTTCCTCCCGGTCGAAGGAAAAGCCACGCGCGCGGGTCAGGGCAAGGTCTTCGAACAGGGCGGCGGGGGTCGCCAGCGTATTGTCGGTGAACCGCTGCAACCCCGCTCCCTGCAACAGCTTCTGCGCCTGATCCTCCGCCATCGCCGCCAGAATCGCCTTGCCGGTGCCCGAGGCATGCATCGGCGTGCGCGCGCCGGGCGGGAAGAAGGCGCGCACCGGGTTCTTGGTTTCCACCTGTCCAACAAAGACCACCTCGGCCCCGTCCGGCACGGCAAGGTTCGCGGTCTCTGCCGTTTCGCGCATGAGCTGCGGCAGGATCACCTGCCCCGCCTCCACGATGCCGTTGCGGGACAGGTAGGAGACGCCGGTGCGATAGGCCTCCAGCCCAATCATCCAGTCCTGACGGTCCTCGTCGAAACTGACGAAGCCGCGCTTTTGCAGGGTGGTAAGGATGCGGTGCGTCGTGGCCGTGGGCACGCCCGCCGACAGCGCCAGATCGGTCAGCGTCGCCCGTTCCGCCTGCGCCAGCGTGGTGAGCAGGCCAAGCGCCCGATCGAGCGAATTGAGCGTACTGGCGGAACTTTCCTTGAACTGCGATTTGGGCCGCCCGCGGGCGCGTTTCTGATCTGCCATAGGAGGGCCTTTCTGGGGTGCGAATCCGGGTGATACGCACGTCTGGCGCACCGCCCTTCCTCATTATGGAATTATTTTCCATTTCTTATACTAAATATTTTTCCATGTAATACAAATGGTTTGATGAACACCTGTCCCGTTCAAAAACCTTTTCTGAGAAAATTGCAAAACCGCACGCCCTGCCCGATCCTGTGGCCATAGCGGAGGATACCCCCATGTCGACCCAGAACCCGATCTTCATTCCCGGCCCCACCAACATGCCCGACCGGCTGCGCCTTGCGATGCATGTGCAGACGCAAGACCACCGCGCGCCCGACTTCGTGGAGACCTTCGCCCCGGTGCTGGAGGACACGAAGCGCGTCTTTGGCAGCACGGAGGGCACAATCATCACCTTCCCCGCCAGTGGCACCGGTGGATGGGAAGCGTCCGTCACCAACACGCTGTCGCCCGGCGACCGGGTTCTGGTGGCGCGCTACGGCATGTTCAGCCATCGCTGGATCGACCTGTGTCAACGCCACGGGCTGGAGGTGCAGGTGATCGAGTGCGATTGGGGCGCAGGGGCGCCCGCCGATGCGTTCGAGGCGGCGTTGAGTGCCGACAGCGCCCACAAGATCAAGGCCGTTCTGGTCACCCATAACGAGACTGCAACCGGCGTCGTCTCCGACATTGCCGCCCTGCGCCGGGCGATGGATGCGGCGGGCCATCCCGCAATGCTCTTCGTCGATTGCGTCAGTTCTCTGGCCTCCATGCCCTTCGAATTCGACGCCTGGGGCGTGGATATCGCGGTCTCCGGGTCTCAGAAGGGCTTCATGCTGGCCACCGGCATGGCGATCCTCTGCGTCAGCCCCAAGGCGCTGGCAGCGATGGACACGGCCACCCTGCCCCGCACCTTCTTCGACTTCCGCGACATGATGAAGGCCAATGCCTCTGGCGGCTTCCCCTACACCCCGCCGCTGCAACTGATCTACGGGCTGCGCGAAAGCCTGAAGATGTTGTTCGAGGAAGGGTTGGACAATGTCTATGCCCGCCACCACCGGCTGGCAGAGGGCGTGCGCCGGGCCGTCGATGCCTGGGGGTTGAAGCTGGTCGCGCAGTCGCCCGACCTCTATTCCGACACGGTCAGTGCGATCTATGTGCCCGACGGGTTCGACAGCAACGCCCTGACCGACCATGCCTTCAACGCCTATGGTGTCAGCTTCGGCATCGGGCTGGGGCAGATGAACGGCAAGGCCTTCCGCATCGGCCATTTGGGCAGCCTGACCGATGTCATGGTGCTGTCGGGGCTGGCGACGATCGAGATGGCCATGGCGGATCTGGACTATCCGATCACGCTCGGGTCAGGCGTTGCGGCAGCGCAGGAGTATTTCCGCGCCAGCCGCGCCGACGCCCTGAAATCGGCAGCATGAGGAGGCCCGAGATGCTGGACGCAACCACAGCCGTTGACACCCTGACCATCGACGACATGCGCGCCGCACATGAGCGGATCAGGCCGCATATCCGCCGCACACCCGTCTTGCAGTCGGAGTATCTGAACGAGCTGACAGGGGCAGAGCTGTTCTTCAAATGCGAGAACCTGCAGGAGGCCGGGGCCTTCAAGGTGCGCGGGGCCTGCAACGCGGTCTTTGGCCTGTCTGAGGACATGGCCGAGGCCGGGGTCTGCACCCACAGTTCCGGCAACCACGCTTTGTCGCTGTCTTATGCGGCCGGGCGTCGGGGCATTCCCTGCAACGTGGTGATGCCACGCACCGCGCCGCAGGCCAAGAAAGACGCCGTACGCCGTTATGGCGGCATCATCACAGAATGCGAGCCCTCGACCAGCAGCCGAGAGGCGGTCTTCGCCGAGGTTCAGGCGCGGACCGGGGGCGAGTTCGTCCATCCCTATAACGACCCGCGCGTGATTGCGGGTCAGGCGACCTGTTCGGCGGAACTGTTGGAGCAGACCGGCGGGCTTGACGCTGTTGTAGCCCCGATTGGCGGTGGCGGCATGATCTCGGGTACCTGCTTGACGCTGTCAAACCTCGCGCCCGAAACGGCGATCTTTGCGGCGGAACCCGAGCAGGCCGACGACGCCGCCCGCAGTTTCCGCGCTGGTCATATCATCGCCGATGACGCACCCGAGACCATCGCCGACGGGCTGAAAGTGCCGCTGAAGGAAAACACCTGGCATTTCGTGTCCCGCTTCGTGACCGATGTGCAGACTGCATCCGAGCAGGAAATCATCGACGCGATGAAACTGACCTGGAAGGCGCTGCGCGTGGTGATGGAACCCTCCAGCGCCGTGCCGCTGGCCACGATTCTGAAAAACCGAGACATCTATGCCAGCAAGCGCGTCGGTGTCATCATCACCGGCGGCAACGTCGATCTGGACAAGCTGCCCTGGATCAGGGGCTAAGGAGTGAGCACCATGAACAAACCCGTTTCCCTCGACCAGTATGAGGTCGGCTACGACATCCCCGCCGCCATCGGCATGAGCGAGGCCGATATCCAGACGCCGTGCCTGATCCTCGATCTCGACGCGCTGGAACGCAACGTGAAGAAGATGGGCGACTACGCCAAGGCCCACGGCATGCGCCATCGCAGCCATGGCAAGATGCACAAATCCGTGGATGTGCAGAAGCTGCAGGAAAGCCTGGGCGGCGCGGTTGGCGTTTGCTGTCAGAAGGTCAGCGAGGCCGAGGTGTTCGTGCGCGGTGGCATCAAGGATGTGCTGGTGTCCAATCAGGTGCGCCACCCGGCCAAGATCGACCGTCTGGCGCGGCTGCCGAAACTGGGCAGCCGGATCATCGTTTGCGTGGACGATCTGGACAATGTGGCGGAGCTGTCGGCGGCTGCGGAAAAGCACGGCACCGAGTTGGAGGTCTTCGTCGAGATCGACTGCGGCGCCGGGCGCTGCGGCGTGACGACCACCACCGATGTGGTGGCCATCGCCAAGGCCGTTGACGCCGCGCCGGGGCTGAAATTCACCGGCATTCAGGCCTATCAGGGTGCGATGCAGCACATGGACAAGTTTGAAGACCGCAAGGCGAAGCTGGATGCCGCCATCGCCATGGTCGAGGACGCCGTGCAGGGGTTGAAGGCCAATGGGCTGGCGCCGGAGCTGGTCTCTGGTGGCGGCACCGGATCTTATTATTTCGAAAGCAATTCAGGGGTGTATAATGAGCTGCAATGCGGGTCTTACGCCTTCATGGATGCCGATTATGGCCGTATCCTCGATGAAAACGGCCAGCGCATCGACCGGGGCGAATGGGAAAACGCGCTGTTCATCCTGACCTCTGTCATGAGCCACGCAAAGGCCGACAAGGCGATTGTGGACGCGGGCCTCAAGGCGCAATCGGTCGATAGCGGGCTGCCGGTCGTCTTCGGACGTGACGACGTGGAATACATCAAATGCTCCGATGAACATGGCGTTGTCAGCGACCCCCATGGCGTGCTGAAGGTCAACGACAAGCTGCGGCTGGTGCCGGGCCATTGCGACCCGACCTGCAATGTCCATGATTGGTATGTGGGCGTTCGGAACGGCAAGGTCGAGGCGCTCTGGCCCGTCTCCGCCCGTGGCAAGGCGTTCTGAGCTCTGCCCACTCTGACATAAACGGGACCGGCCCGACCGGCCCCGCCCCCCCCATTCCCGAGAAAGCGCCCGCCATGATCATCGTTCCAGAACGCGCAATCCCCGCCCTGCTGACGCGCGACGCCTCTTACAGGGCGGTCGAAAACGTCTTTGCCGCCATGGCGTCGGGCGATGCCTACAACTTCCCCGTCATCCGCGAAGCCATCGGCCATGAAGACGCGCTTTACGGCTTCAAGGGCGGCTTTGACCGCGTTGGTGGATCGCTTGGCCTCAAGGCCGGGGGCTACTGGCCCCACAATCTCGACACGCACGGCATCATCAACCATCAGTCCACCGTTTTTCTGTTCGATCCCGATACCGGCATGGTGCGCGCCATGGTGGGCGGCAACTACTCCACCGCGTTGCGCACCGCTGCCGCGTCCTCGGTGTCGATCAACCATCTGGCCCGCAAGGATGCCCGCGTGATGGGCATGGTCGGCGCTGGCCATCAGGCCAGCTTCCAGCTGCGCGCCGCGCTGGAGCAGCGTCCGTTCGAGAAGGTGATCGGCTGGAACTATCACCCCGAGATGCTGTCCAATCTGGAAGCGGTTGCCGCCGAGGCGGGTCTGCCCTTCGAGTCGGTCGAGCTTGACGGGCTGGTTGAGGCCGACGTGATCATCACGATCACCTCCAGCTTCGCCCCGATCCTGCTGGACCACCATGTCAGTCCCGGCACGCATATTGCATGCATGGGCACCGATACGAAGGGCAAACAGGAAGCCAGCGCCGACCTGGTCGCGCGCGCCACGCTGTTCACGGATGAAGTGGCGCAGTCGATCTCCATCGGGGAATGCCAGCACGCGATTGCCGCGGGGCTGATCACGGAAGCCGATGTTTCCCAGATCGGCGCGGTGATCAATGGCAGCCATCCGGGACGCCGCTCGGCGGAGGAAATCACGCTGTTTGACGGCACCGGTGTCGGGCTTCAGGATCTGGCGGTGTCCGCCGCTCTGGTCGATCTGGCGGTCGAAAAGGGTGTTGCCATCGAGGTCGATCTGTAAGCGCGCGTCACTGTGGCCAGTTCTGCCGCAGATCCCAGGCCAGATCCTGAACCGACGCGACGCGAGATCCGCCACCCGGCGTTGCCTCGACATAGCCCACCAGATCGAAGGGCAGATCGCCTGTCAGTGCGCCCGCCACAATCGCGTCGATCAGGATCGTCTCGCGCCCCGGAACCGGGGTGCGGGGCAGATCAGCCTCGGCAAACATCAGCGCGATCAACTCGGCGCAGAACAGCTCTGACGGGTCGCCCGCGTCGAAGCGCATGTCAAACGGCGTGCCCATCTGTGCCATGCCGCGCGCCAAGGCCCGGGCCCGGTCGCCTGCGCGCGGGCGCAGGGCCACCACCGCATCGGTATCCAGCACCACCTCGGCGGGGGCCAACCGAACGCCTCCGTCCACCGCCTCCAGATAGAGGTTCCCTGCCCTGATCTGATCGTGAAACGGCACCAGCCCCGGCAGATGCCACAGACCGGCCGCGCGCAGTTGCGGCTCGGTTCCGATATAGGTCGCACCATGGGTGAACTGACCGGGAATCAGCAGGCCCGAAACCCGGTTGTCGGAATGGAAGAACACCAGATCCATCGGACGCAGAGCGTCTTGCAGCAACGCCGTGGCCTCTGGCTGCGCGGTCATGCGGCCGGGCCGGAACTGGATCAGTCCAAGCTGGCGCAGCGTCCCGACATTGGCATCGGCCAGCGCGATCATCCAGTCCGGGTATGGCCCCGCTCCCTGACAGCATCCGGCAACGATCCGTGACGGGTCGGCCCGCGTCGCATCGGGCGGCATGGGCGCAGCAGCGCAGCCAGCCATGGCCAGACACAAGAGCCCCGCAACTGTCCGTTCCATGCGCGTCATCCACTGTCCCTTTCCAATGATACGCAAGCTTGGCAGAGAACGCGCGCAAGGTCACGCCGCGTGTTGCGCTCGGCTCATGACCGCTTGTGCAGCCATCCGAGCAAAAGCGGTGTCAGGTACATCGGGAACTGATAGCAGGCGATAAAGGGCAGAAGCGCGTCAACCGTCGCCGCTGGCAGTGCCACGAGGAACAGCGCCACGTTGCGGTTGCCCGCGATGATCGACAGCGCCACCTCCTGCGACGTGCGGGCGCGCAGGGCAAGGAATACAGCCAGTTGCAGCCCGAAATTGGCGGCGAAGACCACGGCCAGCCAGAAGCCGACCGCCTGCCAGCCGGTGGCGATCAGCGGCGCGACCCCTGCCATCAGCCCGATGACGATGATGGCCAGCAGGATCACGCCCACCCCGTCCAGCTGACGGGTCTGCGTCGCATCGGGGCGCGGCAGGAGCAATACCCGCGCGCCAAAGCCAAGGGCGACCGCCAGCGCCACCACCAGCACCAGCCGCCCGGCAGCGGCCAGAACGTCCGCTGCGCCGGGCATCGCGCCCTGCATCAGCCACAGGACCGGCAACACGGTCAGCGGGAAAAGCGCCGTGCCGAAGATCAGGATCTGCATCGCCGGAGCCGGGTCTTTGCCCGCCAGCACCACGAAATTGGGCGCCCCGGTGATGGAGGGGGCCGACAGCATCAGCATCACCGCCAGCGCGGGCACCGTGTCGATGACCCCCGCCAGCGTGAACACCGCAAAACCCAGAACCGGCATCAGCAGTTGCAGCGCCACCACGTCGCGCAGGGGCCGCCAAAGTCGTGTCAACTGGCCAAGCGTCTCTGACGGGCCGATGCGGAAGGCCGAGAAGAACAGCAAAACGGCCACCATCCACGGAAGATGGGGCCGCATGGCCTGCGCCAGATCGGGAAGGGAAATCCCGGCAATCAGCCCCGCCACAAGGACGAGGCGGCCGTGGCGGGCGCAAATCTCCAGCGCCCGCCAGATTGTACTCATCACTGTGGAACCGATCGCATCGATTCCGGCAGCCACAGCGCCAGCTCCGGGAACCAGATCAGCACGAAGCACATCACGACCATGATCGCGAACATCGGCAGCGCGGCCTTGGCGATATAGCTCATCTCATGGCCCGTCATGCCTTGCAGCACGAAGAGGTTGAAACCAATGGGCGGCGTGATCTGGGCCATCTCGACAACAACGATGACGAAGATGCCGAACCAGATCAGGTCGATCCCGGCCTCCAGCACCATGGGTTCCACAACCGCCATGGTCAGCACCACGGATGAGATCCCGTCAAGGAACATGCCAAGGATGATGTAGAAGACCAGCAACATCATCAGCAGTTCGAACCGGCTCAGCTCCATCGCCGCGATACCATCGGCCAGCGCACGCGGCAGCCCGGTAAAGCCCATGGAGAGCTTCAGGAACGCCGCCCCAGCAAGGATCAGCATGATCATCGCAGAGGTGCGCGTGGCCCCCATCAGGCTTTCGCGGAAGCTGTCCCAGGTCAGGGACCGCTGGCTGGCCGCCAGCGCCAGTGACCCGATCACGCCGATGGCGGCGGCCTCTGTCGCGGTGGCGGTGCCGGTATACATCGACCCGATCACGACGAAGATCAGCAGCATGACCGGGATCAGGAAGCGGGAGTTGCGGACCTTTTCCGCAAAGCTCATGGCCGTTTCCATCGTCGGCTGCCAGCCCTTCGACATGAAGGAATAGACGGCCACGTAGCCCATGAACATTAGCGCCAGCACGAGGCCGGGGAAGACACCGGCGAAAAAGAGCTCGGTGATCGACTGGTTCACCGCGACGCCATAGACGATCAGCGCCAGCGAGGGCGGGATCATCAGGCCGAGCGTCGCTGCGCCCGCAAGCGTGCCGATGACGATATGTTCGGGATATTTGCGCGCCCGCAGTTCCGGGATCGACATCTTGCCGACGGTGGTCAGGGTCGCGGCAGACGAGCCAGAGACCGCTGCGAAGACCGTGCAGCCCACGATATTGGTATGCACCAGTCCTCCCGGCAGCCGCGCCAGCCAGGGCGACAGCCCGCGGAACATGTCCTCTGACAGCCGCGTTCGGTAGAGGATTTCGCCCATCCAGATGAAGAGCGGCAAGGCGGTGATGGTCCAGCTGGACGACGAGGCCCAGATCGTGGTGATCATCGTGTCACCCACGGGGCGCGATGTGAACAGCTCCATCCCCACCCAGGCCACGCCCATCAGGGCGATCCCGACCCAGACACCGGTGCCAAGCAGGAAGAAGAGAACCGCGAGGAAGATGATGATGGCAAGAAGTTCGGTCATGTCATCACTCCCCGAAGCTTTGATCGACGATGTTGCTACCCAACCGGCTCTGCCCCTTGAAGAGGACCGAAATCAGGTTGTCGAGGAAGGCGATGGTCAGAATGCCCCCGCCGATCACCATGACGGATTGCGGGATCCACAGGGGCGTAGCGTCCTGCGCCTGACTGACCTCGTTGAATTTCCACGACCAGTAGACGAACCAGTAAGCATAGAAGACGAAATAGGCGGATATGGCCGTGGCCACCCCGAAACACCAGATTTCCAGCAGCCACTTGATGCGTTCCGGCACGGCGTTCAACAGGATTGACACGCGAATATGCGCGCCGCCATTGAGGGCGCTGGCAAAGGCCAGGAAGCTTGCGGCGGCCATGACATAGCCCGCGTAATTGGGCGCGCCGGGAAACAGCTCGCCCGTCCAGCGGGCCACCATCTGGGCGACGATCAGCAGAAGGATGGTGACAAGGCACAGGGCGGCCAGAACACCGGCAATCCTGTAAAGCCCGTCCAGCAGCCAACGCAACATTCCGAGAGTTCCGGTCATGGATCAGCCTCTTTGCGGAAGGGAAAGGGGCCCCGGGGCACGGGACAAGACCGGTGCGCCCCGGGGCAGGAGAGATCGCGTTACTGCTGCGCAGCCATCGCCGCGCGATAGGCATCAACGATCGCCTGACCCTCTTCACCGGCATCTGCCAGCCATTCCTCGGTCATCACGGCACCGATTTCACGCAGGTCTGCCACCAGCTGATCGCCCGCACGCTGAACGGTCATGCCGCCAGCGGCAAGCCCTGCCATGGTGAAGCCGGTGTATTCCCGAGCACGCCAGGTGCCGGCGTATTCCGCCATACCCGCACAGGCCCGCACGATGTTCTGGTTGGCTTCCGACGTATCGGACCAGACATCGGCATTCACGAAGACGTAGTTGCGCGGCAGCCATGCGTCGACTTCGTAGAAGTGGCTCAGGCTTTCCCAAACGCGGCGGTCATAGCCGGTGGCGCCCGAGGACACCATCGACGAGGCCACGCCGGTGGCAAAGGCCTGGCTGATTTCAGCCGCTTCGATGGTCACCGGCAGCATGCCGGTCAGTTCCGCCAGACGGTTCGTGGCGTTGGAATAGGACCGGAAGCGGATGCCTTCCATGTCGGCGACCGAGTTCACTTCCTGGTTGAAGTAGAGCCCCTGCGGCGGCCACGGCACGGAATAGAGCAGCACGAGGTTCTGTTCCGCCAGAAGGTCGGTGATATAGGGCTCTGCGATTTCCCACAGCACGTCATGCTCTTCGAAGGACGACACGAGGAAGGGGATCGAGTCGACGCCAAAGAGCGCGTTTTCGTTCTGGTGGCCCGAGAGCAGACGCTCACCGATCGGCACCTGCCCGGTCTGAACGGCGCGCTTGATGTCAGCCCCAGCGAACAGAGAGCCGCCCGGATGGGTCACGATCTCGATCTCGCCGCCGGTGCCGGTGGTCACGCACTGGGCAAACTCCGCGCCGGTCACGGAATGGAAGTTCGACCCGGAATAGGCCATCGGCATATCCCAGGTATCGGCCAGCGCCGGTCCTGCCAGCACGGTCGCCGCAGCGGCGAGGGTCAGTTTGAAGGTCTTCATGTCAGTCTCCTTGTTGGTTGCTGCATTCTTGGTCTTGTTATCTCGGGTCACCCTGCGAACCGTTGTGGGTCGTAAGGCGTCATATCGGTGTTGGGCCGCTGGCCGGTCATCATCTGCGCCAGCCAACGCCCGGTTTTCGGCCCGCCCGTCAGGCCGATATGGTGGTGGCCGAAGCCCGCGAACACGCCGGTCCCCCGGACCTCGCCGATCAGCGGCAGGCTGTCCGTCGGAGCCGGGCGGTGGCCCTGCCACTCGATCTCGTCCGTGGCCTTGAGCCGTGGGAAGGTCTCTGCCACCTGCCGTCTCAGCAGCTCGAACGGTGCTTTCGATGGCCCCGCCTCCAGCCCGCCGAACTCCACCACGCCTGCGCATCTTACGCCCTGAGCCATCGGCGTGGCGACAAATTTTCCGCTGGCGACCATCACCGGCACCGTCGGCCCGCCCGTCGCGTTTTCGAACACGATGTGATAGCCGCGTTCGGTTTCAATCGGCACGGTGATGCCGAGCTTCTTCATCAGGGGTTTCGACCAGACACCCGTGGTCAGCACCACCTGATCGCAGGCAATCTCACCTTCTGTGGTCTGCACCGCGCTGACCTTGCCATCCGTCAGGGTGAAATCCTTGACATCGGCCTTGCGGAAGGTGCCTCCAAGCGCCTTGAACTCCTCGGCCAGCGCCGCCACATAGCCGCCCGGATCGCGGATGAAGCCGTGGTTCTTCATGACTGCGAGGCAACCGACCTTGTCGGATAAGCAGTCCTGATACTCATGCACCGCCGCGCCTTCGATCAACTCGGGCACGAAGCCGCCATCCCGGCGCAGGGTCCAGACATAGCTGTCCTTCTCGAACGCCGCGCGGTCGGCATAGGCAAAGGTGTAATCGCTCTCTACCACCCATTCCTCGGCCTGCGTTCCACGCGACAACGCCATATGCTGATCGACGCTGTCGCCGATGACGCCGTTGATCCCTTCGGCAATGCGCCGCGTGTCGCGGTCATTGGCATGGCCCAGATATTTCACCAGCCAGGGGATCATCCGCGGCACGTAGGACCAGCGCAGGAACAGCGGGAAGTTCGGGTCCATTACATAGCCCGGCCCCTTGCGGATCAGCCCCGGCGTGGTCACCGGCACGATGGCGCAGGAGGCCAGAACCCCGGCATTGCCGTAAGAGGTCCCCTGCCCCGGATCGCCCCGATCCACCAGCATCACCTCGCGCCCGGCGCGGCGCAGCCAGATCGCGGCGGACACCCCGACAATTCCTGCGCCAATGACGACTATGCGGCCGCTCATGAGCGACATCCTCCGATCCAGTTGCGGGCGAGTTCGCCGAATTCAGGCGATTCCCTAAGGTAAGCTTTGCCACTAATCGACAATACGTCAACATTTTGTTGACATTTTATCGGAATGAGGCAGTCTGAAGTCATGTCACGCACCGATCCTGGCCCCGTTGTCTCCTCTGCCCATCTCGCCGATGGCAGCTTCCCGCAAATCTCGGAATTCGAATATGGGCTGACGCTCGCCAACAACGCCTTTCAACGCTGGATGATGCGCGCGATGGCGGCGTCCGGGCACCCGGACATGTCGGCGCTGGAGGTGCAGGTGATGCATTCCGTCTACCATCGGGGCCGCGCCAAGACGCTGGCCGATCTCTGCCTTGGCCTTGGCATCGAAGACACCCACACGGTCAACTACGCGATCAAGAAGCTCGCCAAGGCGGGGCTGGTGCGCGAGGGCCGGCAGGGCAAGGAAAAGACCGTGACGGCAACCGAGGCCGGCGCGGCGGCCTGCGACCGCTACCGGGATATCCGCGAGGCGCTGCTGTTGCGCGCGGTGCATGAGCTTGGGTTCGAGCCCGAGCAGATTTCGCGGCTGAGTACGCTTCTGCGCCTCATGTCCGGGCAATATGACCAAGCGGCCCGCGCCGCGACGACCTACTAGGCTCATCCCCCTGCCCTCCGCCGGTATTTCTCCAACACATCCGGGTTAGGATCGATGCCGAGGCCCGGTCCGGTCGGCAGCACCACCTCACCATTTTCGACCGGGAAGGGGCTCGTCAGCACGTCCTCCACGAGGAAATAGCTCGCTTGATAGAACTCGCAGCCAAGGGTGATTTCCGGCGTGGCCGCGATCATGTGAGACCCCGCCAGATGCGCGATCCCGGCTTCAAACATGTCGCCGCCATAGGCCGACAGGCCAGAGGCCGCCGCCATCCGCGCCACGGTCTGCGCGCGCGTCAACCCGCCCGATTTCATGATCTTGATCGAGACGCCATCGGCGATCCCCATGGACAGGCCGAGCGCCATGTCCTCCGGCCCGAAGATGCTCTCATCGGCCAGCAGGGGCACGTCGATCTCGCCACTGATCCGCGCCATCAGATCCCGCAGATGCGCCTTGACGGGCTGTTCAATGAAAGTGGGCCGGAACGTCGCCACGTCCCGCACACAGGCCATGGCGATGTCGTGGTGCAGCCCCTGATTGTAATCCACGCGGATATCGAATTCCGGGTAATCGGCGCGCAACCGCTCCAGCCGCATCATGTCGAAGGCATGATCCTTGAAGCCGGTCTTCAGCTTGATGATCCGCACCCCATCGGCGCGCAGCCGGTCCATCAGCACAAGATCGCGGTCGAAATCGGGGTCGGCGATGGAACAGGACAGCGGAATGCGCGCGCGATAGGTGCCGCCAAGCAGCTCCGACACCGGCAGGCCCGCCGCCTTGCCCAAAAGGTCGAGCAGCGCCGTTTCCAGCGCCGCCTTGGCCTCTGTGCAATGGGCCACGGCGTATTGCGCATCGGCCATGATCCGCGCCCGGTCCGACAGTTTGCGTCCCACGACAAGGGGCCGGAAATAGCGGTCCAGCGCCGCATAGGTCGCCTCGGCAGACCCGGTAAAGACAACCCAGGGGCTCGCCTCGCCCCAGCCTTCCAGCCCGGCCTCGGTGCTCAGGCGCAAAACGACGATGTCGACCGCATGCTCAACCGAGCCGATGCCATGATCGCGCCGCGCGTTCACCGGCAGCGCAAGATGCCACAGATCCATCCCCGTGATCGTCTGGTCCCAGGCTGACATGCTGTCCCCATTTTCCCTCGGATCACCCTGCCGCCCCTCTTCCATCATTTCAAATACTCATTTATCAGTTGTTCATCATAAAAAGTGATGTAGTGCGCCATGTCCCTCCGCTTCCGCCAGCTTCAGGCCTTTCACGCCATTGTCGAGACCGGCACCGTCACCGCCGCCGCCGATCAGCTTGGCATCTCGCAGCCGGGCATTTCGAACCTGCTGTCGCAGCTGGAACGCCAGACCCGGTTCAAGCTGTTCGAACGGGTCCGCGGCCGTCTGGTGCCGACGCCCGAAGCGGAAGTGCTCTATCAGGAGGTCGACACCGTGGTGCGCGGGCTCGACCATGTCAGCCAGGCGGTTGTGGATCTGCAGAACAAGCAGGCCGGGCAGCTTCAGGTCGCCTCGCAGCATTCCATGTCTTTCGGCTTCATGCCCCGGCTCATTGCCCGCTTCGCCAAGGACCGGCCCGACATGTCGATTTCCTTCCAGTCGCAATATTCCGTGAAGATCCAGGAATGGGTGCAATCGGGCCTGTTCGAGATCGGGATCTGCGAATTGCCGCTGCTGCATGACGCGCTGAATGTGCATCCCCTGCAGATCGAAACCCTGCTGGCCCTGCCCGAAGACAGCCCGCTGGCCCGACACGAGGTGCTGACGCCGGAATTGCTCGACGGCACGCCCTTCATCGTCATGGGGCCCGAACACATGACCCACAGGCGCACGAGGGAAGCGTTTCACAATGCAGGCATCCCGCTGCGCACACGGGTCCATTCACACCTGTTCAAGAACCTGTTGAGCTTCGTCAAGGAAGGGATGGGCGTGGCGGTGCTGGACCCGTTCGCGCTGCATTTCGATTTCGAAGGCGGCTTTATCACACGGCCCTTCCGGCCCCGGATCCTGATGGATATGGCGGTGATCACCTCGCGCACCCGGCCCATGTCCGCCGTCGGTCAGGAGTTTCTGGCCCTCCTACTGGAAGAGCTGAAACCCTACGATTGCAGCCCTGTCCCAAACCGCTGACCCAAGCGCGGGGGAAGGGCCTTGCAAGGCCCTTTCAAGCGGCTTGCAAGCCGCTTCCCCCCGCCCGGTTCAACCCATCCACCTTCTGACAGGCGCGGCGGCCTCCTCCAGGGGTTGCACCACCACGTCGACAAGCGTCGGTCCGTCATGGGCAATCGCCTCGGCCATCACCTTGTCAAGCTCGGCAGGGTCTTCCACCCGCCAGGATTTCACTCCATAGGCCGCTGCCACTGCCGCATGGTCCACCCGGTCGAAATCGACATTGTAATAGCGCGCGCCCTTGTCGGCCATCTGGCTGGCCTTGATCCATCCGAAATTGGCGTTCGAGAAGACCACGAAGGTGATCGGCGCCCGGTGGCGCGTCACGGTTTCCAGCTCGCCCGCCGTGAAGCCGAAAGACCCGTCCCCCATCAGCGCCACAATCTTGGACGCGGGCCGCCCGTACCACGCCCCCAAAGACGCGGACAAAGAATAGCCAAGCGCCCCATGCGCCCGGTTGGTGATGAAGAAACGCCCCGGCAGATCCTGCTGGTAGTAGGCAGACATATAGGGGCAGCTTGTGCCCGGGTCCGAGACGATGGTGGCATCCGGCGGCAAAAGCCGGTTCAAAGTCGCGATCACCCGCTCGGGCCGGATCGGGGCCGCGTCGCTTTCGGCCAACTCCAGGAAGCGCTCGAACTTGCGCGCCTTGCGCTCAGCTACCGCCGCCGCCCCGCCAAACAGCTCACCCGCACCGCGCCTGTCCAGCACCGCGTTCACCTCGGCCAGGGACAGGCGCAGGTCGCCCACGACCCCCACCTCGGTCGGGTAATTCGCGCCGATCACCATCGGGTCGCTGTCGAAATGCACGATGCGCGTGCCGGGCTTGGGGGCTTCCCACCTTGCGGTGGTCGTAGACCCCGCCCGGATGCCCATGAACACCACAAGATCGGCGGCCTCCATCGCCTCCCATGTCTCATCGGTGCCGCCATTGGACCCGACAACGCCGAGCATATTCGGATGGCTGTCCGCCAGGCTCCCCTGCCCCGAAATCGACGTCGCCACCGGGATATCGAGCCGCTCCGCCAGCCGCGCCAGCTCCTCCCACGCGCCGGAGATGACCACGCCGCCGCCGCAGACGATCAAAGGCTGTTTCGCCGAAAGGATCGCCTCCACCGCCGCCTCCGCCGCGCCGGGTTCCGGCCCCTGCCGGTAGGCGGGGAAGACATGCGTCGCGGGATCGGCCCAGATATCGGCAGGATCCACCGGGTCGTACTGGATGTCATAGGGCAGCCCCAGATGCGCCGCGCCGGGGCGGCCCGTGGTCATCGCCCGGAAGGCACCCCTCACCATGCGCGGGATATGGGCCGCCTGCTTGATGACCGTGTTCCACTTGGTCAGCGGACGCATCAGCGCGTCCTGATCGACCTCGGTCAGCGGGTATTTCCCATAGGTCCCCACCGAAATGTCCGAGGTGATCGCCAGCACCGCATAGCTGCTTTCCGAAGCCTCGATCAGACCCGGCAGGATATAGGTCGCACCGCCGCCAGACGGCCCCTCGCAGACACCGGGGCGCCCCGTCACGCGGGCATAGGCATCGGCCATGTAGGTCGCCGACCGTTCATCGCGGGTCAGCACATGGGTGATGCCGTGATCCATGCCCCTCATGGCGTCATAAAACGGCAGGCTCGTATCGCCGCAGAGCCCGAAGACATGCCGCACCCCCTGCGCCTCCAGCATCTTCACCAGCGCCTCGGCCCCGTTCATCTGGTTGGTCATCCGTCACACCCTCCCGGATTCGTATTTCATGCTGTATACAGCCCAAAATATCTTGCCAAACTCAACCCGAAATATCACTGTGCCGACAGATCGCCGGAAAGAGCCGCTGAAATGACAGACCCCACCCCCAGATCCGAGAGCAATGTCGACCGCCTGACCGACCAGCTCCGACGCATGGCCGCGGAATTCGAGATCAAGCCCGATGAGCGCATCAAGGAAGGCGAGATGGCAAAGCGCCTGTCGGTCAGCCGAACGCCGCTGCGCGAGGCGCTCAACCGGCTGGTGTCGGAGGGCTTCCTGACCTTCACCGGCGGGCAAGGCTTCTTCTGCCGCTCGCTGACGCCCGATCGGATCCTCGATCTCTACGAGGCGCGTGCCGCAGTCGAATGCGAGGCGATGCGTCTGGCGCTCAGCCGCGCATCAGACGCCGATATCCGCGACCTCAAGGATGAACTGGACCGCACCGAACCGCTTTATGAAACCGCAACCGACCGCATCGCCCTGCTGGAGATGGACGAGGCGTTTCACATGGCCCTGACGCGACTGTCGCGGAACGCCGAACTGGCCAATATGCTGGCCAATATCAATGGGCGCATCCGCTATGTGCGGATGATCGGGCTGAACATGGAACGCGGCGAAGCGAGCCGCATGTCCGCACACCGCGCCCTCCTCGATGCGCTGGCCGAGCGTGATGAACGACGCGCGCTGGCCACGCTCCGCGCCCATATTTCCTTGCGCAAAGAGGACGCGACCCGCGCCGTGCGCGAGGCCTTTTCACATATCTACGTACAGGCAGGCTGACATGACCACACGCGGCGGCAAGACGGTTTTCGGGGCAACCGTCGGCATATTGATGCTGGAAACGCAATTCCCCCGCATCCCCGGCGATATCGGCAACGCGCTGACATGGCCCTTTCCGGTGCATTTCCGGGTGGTGCGCGGGGCGACCCCCGACAATATCGTGCGCGGTGCGCCGCTGGACCGGGTGCAGGATTTCATCGACGCCGCTCAGGACCTTGTCGACATGGGCTGCGACGGGATCACAACGAATTGCGGGTTCCTGTCGCTTTTGCAGGGTGACATGGCGGCAGCCCTTGGCGTGCCGGTGGCCACGTCTTCGCTGATGCAGGTGCCACTGGTGGAACGGCTGCTGCCACCGGGCAAGCGGGTGGGCATCCTGACCGTTTCAGCGGGCACTCTAACCCCCGACCACCTCAAAGCGGCGGGTGTGGCGCTGGATACGCCTGTGATGGGCACCGAAAACGGGCGCGTTTTCACCCGCGATATCCTGGGCGACCTGCCAGAGATCGATTTCGACGCCTGTCGGCTCGACCTGCTCGACGCCGCGCGCGCGCTGGTGCAGCAGCACCCCGAGGTGGGCGGAATCGTTCTGGAATGCACCAACATGGTGCCCTATGCCGCCGATATCCGCGCAGCCACCGGCCTGCCGGTCTGGTCGATCTACAGTTTCGTCAGCTGGTTTCAGGCAGGCCTGATGCCGCGCCGCTTCTCAGGTGGAATCGACGACCCGCGCTGGTAATCCCGACCGCGACGCAACCGGCAATCCGTTGACCTGAGCAGGCCGGGCCTATTTGGCGGCCGTGGCCCGGGGCTTTTTCGGCGCTTTGGCAGGCTTGGGCGCGGTCGCCTCGACCGCTGCCCCCTCCTCTTTTTCGAGACGGGCCTTGCGAAGGCGCGAGGTCTTGACTTTGCGCTGTTCGGTTTCCTCGTCAATGATCTGCTTCACCACGCGCGTGGTCTTGTCCATCAGCGTTTCCCTGACGGGCGTTGAGGACTTGAACAAGCTGGTCTTGGTGGATCTGGTCATCTTGATGCCTCCTTGGCAGACATGCCCGGAACGGTCGCCCCGAGGGGCACAGAGGGGCCGCCGACGCATCGCGCACCCGGTTTGCGGTTTCCGCTCTGCCGCTCGCGCAACGGCATGCCGTCCGACCTCAGCAGGCAGCAGCCAGATCGGTGCCGTGGGCTTTGAACCCGGCCGTCCGCGCGGCCGAGATGAACGCCCTGCGGGCTGCCCCAGCCGGAACCAGGCAATGCATTGCGGCGTCAATCTGGGCGAGAGCGAAATCCCTGTCCTGATTGGCAACCGGCCATTTCTTGCGCAGCCAGTAGGAGGCCTGCTCGATGGTTGTGACTCTTTGCGTGCCGCCCTCAGGTGACAGGACAAGTCTGATGGGATCTCCCCAGTGGGTTTCTATCATGATATCGTTTCGTTGAAATTCGGGAATGAACCGCCCTGTCAGGGGCGTGTCCTCTGAAAAGAGGAGACGAGAGCAACGCGATGGCTGCTCCCGCCCTTTGGTTTGGACCGACGCAGCTTATGCCAGCGCAAGATTGGTCGCAGATTCGCGACCATCGCGCCCGCTTTCGACGTCAAAGGTCACAGCCTGACCATCGTCGAGCTGATTGAGCCCCGCGCGTTCCAGAGCGGATACGTGAACGAAGATGTCCTTCGATCCCTGCTCCGGGGCGATGAAGCCAAAACCTTTTTGAGAGTTGAACCATTTCACGGTGCCATTGGCCATCGTGATGTCTCCTGATTTGATTGCCATCCGCACAACGCGATGACCCGGCCCAGTGTCTTCGTATGAACAACTGGGGCCGTTAGGAAACAGAAGATCGTAGGAATGTGCTTTGCTAGACAGAGGTGGGGATCCGTCGGCCCCGTTACAAGGGGCCAATCACGGAAAAGGGAAAGAAAACCTGAAAGCTGCCTGCCGCGAAGGCCCGTTTGCCGGACAACGGACCCCGCCTGCCCCCTTGCACCCACGCCCAAAGCTCGGTCAGGGCCCGTCCGCGCACAGGGCGCGGGTGATGTGAACCCGGACCCTAAAGGGCATCCCCGTGGCGATCGAGGGCTGACCCGGTGACCGGCCGGTATCTGCGCCGAAGCGTCAGGATACCGCGAAGATGATCTGTCATCAGATATCGTGGTGCGGGTGGAGGGCTTTGAAGGCTTGTCCCATGGTGTTTCATGAAGTAATAATAGTTAATATTATTCAGATACTTAGATTGAATTCGTTTGTTCACATTGTTCCAGTCTGTACCATCATTTACCATGTGTTGGGGTGGATTGAGGGGTGGTTATGATGACCCGTGCATTGAACAAGCTTTCAGCATCCCAGGTGAAGAGCCTCGGGCCTGGCAAGTACTCGGATGGGGGTGTTCTCTGGCTGCACAGGCGTGAGGACGGCGGGGCCCAGTGGTTCCTGCGCGTGACGGTGCACGGCCGTCGTCGCGAAATGGGCCTTGGGGCCTTGAGGGATGTCAGCCTAAAGGAAGCGCGGGAGACAGCGGCTCAATGGCGAGCGGTTACACGGCAGGGCAAGGACCCGATCAAGGAGCGGGAGCGACGACGACGTGAGGCGGCGAAGGCGAACCACACGCTGGCTGCGGTTGCTGAGGAGGCCTTTGAGGCCCGCAAGGCGCAGCTCAAGGGGGATGGCAAGGCCGGGCGCTGGTTCTCTCCGCTGGAACTGCATGTCCTGCCGAAGCTGGGTCGCGTGCCGGTAGAGGAACTCGACCAGCAGGACATCAAGAACACCTTGGCGCCGATCTGGCACACGAAGGC
>NZ_RCIQ01000038.1 GCF_004000255.1 Nioella ostreopsis | reverse complement strand
CCATTTATGAGTGGGTGACCTAGTAAAAAGGATTGGGGGAAATGAAAGCTTCACGCAAATCCCTTGCGGCTGTTGCCGCTTTGCTGCTGTCATCGGCACCTTTGTCGGCCGATGGCTATCACGAACATGGCCACGGCCATTGGCACGGCTCTGATGGCCATGCGCATTCAAACCTACAGGTGCAGCGGGTCACGGTCACCATCAGCTGCTTCCGCGGCCCGTGGCAGGACGTGATCTGGGACCGGCCCGAACCGGTCTTTGTCGATAGCCTTGTTGCCGCTGGCTATACCTTCCCCGAGGCGCATGCGATCTCGGAACGGGTCTGCCGGGATATCGACGGGGTGGACGACCCCGGCCACAGCCGGGCGGTTCTGGCGCAGATCTTCCGCGATACGCCGCCGCACAGCTCGCACCGGCATATGCAGAACTGACCGGACAACAGGTGGCGGGGCACAGCGCCCTGCCGCCTTACTCGGCGATCAGTTCACCCTTCAGCGAATTCGGACCGCTTTCCACGATCTTGACGCGGGCGATCTGACCCATCAGATGCTCGGGCGCCTGCACGTGAACGGCATGCAGATATTCGGACTTGCCGACCAACTGGCCCTCCAGCCGCCCTGCCTTCTCAAAAAGAACCGAGACCTCGCGCCCGACCATGCTGTCCTGCGCGGCGCGTTGCTGTTCGGTCAACAGGGCCTGCAGCCGCTGCAGGCGCTCATCCGCGACCGCCGCTTCAACCGGGGGTTTCTCCGCCGCCGGGGTGCCGGGACGGGCGGAATACTTGAAGGAATAGGCCTGCCCATAGCCCACGGTGCGCACCAGATCCATGGTGGCCTCGAAGTCTTCCTCGGTCTCACCGGGGAAGCCGACGATGAAATCGCCCGACAGCAGCAGGTCGGGCCGCGCCGCCCGAATGCGTTCAATCAGCGCCACATACTCCGCCGCCGTATGCTTGCGGTTCATCGCCTTCAGGATCCGGTCAGACCCCGACTGCACCGGCAGATGCAGATAGGGCATCAGCTTGTCGCAATCGCCATGGGCAGCGATCAGGTCGTCTTCCATGTCATTGGGGTGGGACGTGGTGAAGCGGATGCGGTCGAGCCCGTCGATCTTGGCCATTTCACGAATGAGCCGCGCCAGCCCCCATTCGCCGTCGGGACCGGCCCCGTGATAAGCGTTTACGTTCTGGCCCAGAAGGGTGATCTCGCGCACGCCGCGTTCCACCAACTCACCCGCCTCGCGCAGCAGGCGATCTGCCGGGCGGCTGACCTCGGCCCCGCGCGTATAGGGCACCACGCAGAAGGCGCAGAACTTGTCGCAGCCTTCCTGCACGGTCAGAAACGCCGTCGGCCCGCGCTTGGGTTTGCGCGCCTTGGGCAGGTGCAGGAACTTGTCCTCTTCGGGAAAATCGGTGTCGAGCGCCTTTCCCCCGGCCTCCACCGCCCGCGCCATGGCGGGCAGCCGGTGATAGGTCTGCGGGCCGACGACAAGATCCACCATCGGCTGGCGGCGCATGATCTCTTCGCCCTCGGCCTGTGCCACGCAGCCCGCCACGCCGATCTTCAGGTCGGGATTGGCCTCACGCAGGGGCTTCATCCGCCCAAGCTCGGAATAGACCTTTTCCGCCGCCTTCTCGCGGATATGGCAGGTGTTGAGCAGGATCATGTCCGCCTCTTCCGCCGTGCCCACCTGTACATAGCCTTCCGAGCCGAGCGCCTCTGCCATCCGTTCGGAATCGTAGACATTCATCTGGCAGCCATAGGTCTTGACGAACAGCTTCTTGGGCGCGGACATGGGGCGGGCTCCTGTCGGGTTTCAGGCCGCGTGTAGCGCAAGCGCCGCGCTGCTTCAATGCGGGTGGCGAGAGGCGTTTGCAAAATCGCAACCCCGAGGGCAGAGTATGCGCGGGCAGCAAGAACCGGAAACCGGCAGATGAACCATCCGTCCCTCGACCACTTCAGAAGCCAAGCGACGCGGACCTCTCTTGGCAAGGGGCCTTTCGCCATGGTCATTGCCGAGGATGCGACCGAGCTTGCCTCGACGCTCGATCACCTGACGCATCTGGGGTTTCGCCGCATCTTCCTGCTGCTGCCAGAGGATGTGGACCTGCCCGAATCCCTCGCCGATCCCGACATCATCGACACGATCCGCCACCCCACACGCCAGCCGGGCACCGTGCAGGCCGCCGTCAACACTCTGATCAGGCTCGTGCCGGGGGAATGGATTCACTACTGCTTCAACGCTGAATACCTGTTCTTCCCCTTCTGCGAACAGCGCCGGGTGGGCGAGGCTTTGGCCTTCGTAATGGAAGAACGACGCAATTCGGTTCTGGGCTATGTTGTCGACCTCTATGCAGAGGATCTGACCCACTGTCCCAATGCGGTGTCACTGGAAAGCGCGCATCTGGACAGTTCCGGCTACTACGCTGAAACCCGCCGCAACGCCGATGACGATGTGCTGGAACGGCAGCTCAATTTCTACGGGGGCCTGCGCTGGCGCTTCGAGGAACATGTGCCCGAAGCCAAGCGCCGCATCGACCGGCCAGCGCTGTTTCAGGCGGTCGAGGGGTTGACCCTGCGCGAGGACAACACGCTGTCGATCGAGGAAATGAACACATATTCCTGCCCCTGGCACCATTCCATGTCCGCCGCGATCTGTTCCTTCCGGGTGGCCAAGGCCCTGCGCACCAACCCCGGATCACGCCATGACGTGGACAGTTTCCGCTGGCACAAATCGACCCGCTTCTACTGGTCCTCGCGACAGCTGATGGAACTGGGGCTGATGGAGCCGGGACAGTGGTTCTGACCCGCCCCGTGTAATTTGCGGCCGGACTAACCCGATCTTAACCCCTTCCGTGCCACTCTGGCCGCCGGTTAACCGATTCCTTTGCGTGATCCGGTCAGCCGCCCAACCCGAAGACCACCTGACGAAGGTGCAGGCACGGACGGCCCAAGGCTCGCCAGACCACTTCCCTCACGCCCCCTGCAACGGGCGGCGCCGCTCACTTCGTTTCCACCCTGCTCGGCGGCAAACGCAGCATCCAGGAGACAGCGCCGAAACGCCCCTCCCCGCCCGCTTCCAACAGCGCCGCGGCCCGTTCTTGCGATCCAGCCACAAAAAAGCGCGGCCCCGAGGGACCGCGCAAAGTTCAACGAAGGGATTGCCTGACAAACAAGTCAGGCGGTCTCAGCCTCCAGCGCCGGAACGCCGGCGTCAGAGGTGATCTCGATGCGGCGCGGTTTCAGCGCCTCGGGCACTTCGCGCACAAGGTCGATATGCAGCATGCCGTTTTCATGGGTTGCCGCCGTCACGCGCACGTGGTCGGCAATCGTAAAGCGCTTTTCAAACGCGCGGGTGGCGATGCCGCGATGCAGATAGGTGCGCGCGGTCTCGTCCTTTTCCTTGCGGGCCGAAATCACCAGCGCATTCTCGCGCTGTTCGACATTCAGTTCATCGCCGGTAAAGCCTGCGACGGCAACCGAGATGCGATAGGCATTCTGGTCGATTTTCTCGATATTGTAGGGCGGATAGGTATTGGGGCCGACATCCTGCGTCATCACGCGGTCGAGCATGTCCGCAACGCGGTCAAAGCCGACGGAAGCACGGAAAAGCGGCGAAAAATCCTGGGTTCTCATGTGGGTCATCCTCTTCTCTTGAGCGATACCTTGGTTTTGGTGGACGGTCTGATACGACCCGCCCGGGTGACACATCCGGCCCCTGTTGCGGGCACCGGATAGTTCAAGATTTGGGATGCGATCCGCCGCGCTTCAAGGGGTGACGCGGATGAAACGCGCGCCAAGTTCGTCCTGACCATTATTGCCCAGGGTCAGGGTGCGCAGGCGCGGCGCCTCGCGCGCGAACACATCGTCGGTACGGTCCAGCAGATCGAGCAGCGGGGCCAGCCCGCCCTGCAGATCCGCCGCCAGCGCAACAGGGTCATCACGCCAATGGGCCATGGCCGAGACCACCGACACGACACCGGGATGCCCGCCGCTCGACACGAACACCGGCGACCCGGACGAACCGGGCACCACATGGCAGCTCAGCACCTGCATTTCGCCATCCCCCGCCTCGACCGCACAGCCGTTTTCCAGCGAGGCATGGTCCTCGCGATCCCGGCCATAGGACACGACCTGCACAAGGTCGCCTTCCGCCGCCCGCCCCCGCGCCGGGATCGGCACCACCTGGTTGGAGGGGATCGCCCGGTCCAGTTCCAGCAGCGCGATATCGGTCCGCACCCGGTCCAGATCGTCTGGCAGGTCGAAGGCATAGCCGGGATGCATCACCACCCGCCGCACCCCGCGCAACGCCACAGGCTGCCCATTGCGCAACCCGGCGCCAAAGCGGAACCCGGCCTGGGGCAGTTGTCGGCCTGTGGAGGCATCAAACAGGCAATGCGCCGCCGTCAGTACCAGATCGGCGGCAATCAGCGTGCCGGTGCAGAACCCCGTTCCGGTATCGAACCGGCCCACGGCCAGCCATTGCCGGTCCAGCCCGTCGCCTGTCACCTCCTGCAAGGGCGGCCCGTCCGGCGCGATGGTCGGCAAGCTCTGCGCGGTGGCCGCACAGGTCATCAGAAGCAGGGCCAGCAGGGCGCGCATCAGCAGTCTCCGGGTGTCATTCCGGCGAAGGATGCCACCCGACTGGGGCAGAAGTTTGACCCCTCAGCGCAGGATCGGCACCGGTACTTCGCGCTTGCCTTCCGCATCCAGAGCCGGCGGGCGCGGCCCGCCCGTGACCCAATCGAGCAGCTCGACCGTATGGACAATCGGCACTTCGGTGCCCGATCCGATCTGCATCATGCAGCCGATATTGCCCGCCGCGATGATATCGGGGGATTTCGCCTCCAGCGTGCGGATCTTACGGTCCTTCAGCTTGCCCGAGATCTCGGGCTGCAACAGGTTGTAGGTCCCCGCCGAACCACAGCACAGATGCGGGTCCGCAGGCTCCACCACCCTGAACCCGGCGCGTTTCAGCAGGTCCTTGGGGAAGGTCTTGATCTGCTGGCCATGCTGCAGCGAACAGGCCGCGTGATAGGCCACGGTCAGGCCCTTCTCGGCCCCTTCCGGAAGGTCGAGCTGCATCAGCAGTTCCGACACGTCCATGGCAATACCCGAGACCGCCGCCGCGTCCCCGGCCAGCGGATCATTGCGGAACATGTGCCCGTAATCCTTGACCGTGGTGCCGCAACCGCTCGTGTTGATCACAATGGCGTCGAGCCCGTCCCCATCCATCTCCGCCTTCCACGCGCGGATGTTCTTCGCCGCCGAGGCATGGCTTTCGCTCTCCTTGCCCATATGATGCGTCAGCGCCCCGCAGCAGCCCTGCCCCTGCGGAATCACCACCTCGCAGCCAAGCCGCCTAAGCAACCGGATCGTCGCATCGTTGATATCGGTATTCAGCGCCTTCTGCGCGCAGCCCGTCATCAGCGCCACCCGCTTCTTCCGCTCCCCAATCGCGGGAAACACTTGCGGGTCGTCATTGCGGCTGACGGGCGGGATCTGCTTCGGCGCCATCGCCAGCATCGCCTTCAGCCGCGCGTCCGGCATCAGGAACGCAAAGGGCCGCCCGATCTTGGCGCCAAGCAGGGCCAGCCGGAAGCGGCCGGGATAGGGGATGATCTTCGACAGCGTCCAGCGCAGCAGCCGGTCCATCAGCGGCCGCTTGTAGGTCTTCTCGATATGTGCCCGCGCATGGTCGACCAGATGCATGTAATGCACGCCCGAGGGGCAGGTGGTCATGCAGGCCAGGCAGGACAGGCAGCGGTCGATATGCTTGACGGTCTTCTCATCCGCAGGCCGCCCGCTTTCGAGCATATCTTTTATAAGATAGATCCGTCCTCGCGGGCTATCGAGCTCATCGCCCAGAACCTGGTAGGTCGGACAGGTCGCCGTGCAGAAGCCGCAATGCACGCAGGCGCGCAGGATCTCGTTTGACCGGGCAAGCCCCGGATCCTGCAATTGCTCATCTGTAAAAAACGTCTGCATCCCCGCCCCCTCAGAACCAGAATATCGTCGGCACCAGCGCCGACACACCGTAGCTCAACCAGCGCGGCCCGAGTGCCGCCACCGCTGCGCCAAGGCTACCGCCCGCCAGCCCAATGAACCCAACAAGGACCATGATCACCCCGCCATCGCGCATCAGGTTGACGGACGGGGTCCGCACCACGGCATAGATCACGAAAAACAGGGCCGAAAGCGCCACGGCCACAGCGATGCGCAAGCCGCGCGGGCGTGCGGCCCCGAGCCTTTCCCCCAGGAAACAGGTGACCAGCCCGATCACGCTTGGCAGGACCAGCAGCCCGATCATAGGGATGCGCCCCCCATGAGGCTTGGGTTCAGGATATCCCTCGGGTCGAACTGCCGCCGTAACCCTTCGGTCAAAGCCGCCACCGGTGCAGGCTCTGGCTGGAACACCGGCAGGCGCGCCCGTGTCTCCTCGCTCGCCCGGATCAGCGTGGCATGGCCCGAGAACGTGCCGAGGTCCGCCCGCAGGTCCGTGCCCTCGGGCACCAAGGCCCAAACAAGCCCGCCGCCCCAGTCCATCAGCACATCCCCCCCGGCCCGCGCCGCGATCTCCGGCCCGTCCGATGGCTTCACCGACACCCGCCAGACATCGCCCGCGCGCCCGTGGAACGGCTCCACATCGCGCACCCAGTTCCAGCCCGCCAGCACCTTGTCCGGGTCCGTTTCTACCGAGATATCCCCATAATCCGCCAAAAGCTCCCGCAGCTTGCCCGCCCGATAGGTCACGCTGTCAGCAAAGCCTTCCAGCCGCAGCATCGTCACTGGATGCCCGTCCATCCCGGCAGGCGAATGGGCCGCGCCCGAGACCTCGAAGGGAGAGCCAAGCGCCTTCGACATCGCCGCCACCGCATCCGCATTCGACAGCCCGTTCAGCAGAACGCAGGCCCGCGTCTCCACACCCGGCAGCACCTTGAACGCCACCTCGCTCAGCACACCGAGCGTGCCGTAGCTGCCCGCCATCAGCTTCACCAGGTCATAGCCGGTGACATTCTTCATCACCCGCCCGCCGTTCTTCACCGCCGTCCCGCGCCCGTCGACGAAGCGCACGCCAATCAACGAATCCCGGCACGCCCCCGCCTGGATGCGCCGCGGCCCCGACACGTTCGCCGCCACAACACCACCAATCGTCGGCTCGCCCGACGTGCCAAGCAGCCCGCGCAGATCCATCGGCTCGAAGGGCAACCGCTGGTTTTCCGCCGCCAGCGCCGCCTCGACCTCCGCAAGCGGCGTGCCCGCCTTCGCCACGATGGTCAGCGCGCCGGGCTCGTAAAGCTCGATGCCGGACAGCCCGGCGACCGACAGCACCTCTCCCGCCACCGGCCGTCCCACGGGCCGCGTGCCCCCGCCCACGATACGCAAAGGCCCTCCGGCCCCGGCCACCGCCTCGCTCAGGTCTTGTTCATCGACGGGGCTCAACATGGCAGGCGCCCTTCCTTCATCTTGGCAAAAATACCTCGGGGGGTGCGGGGGGCTGGCCCCCCGCCGGGTCGACGCCGTCAGGCGGCGAAACTCCTGTGCGCCTCGGAGACCGACAGCGGAAACACCTTGGCCGGATTGAGCAGCCACTTCGGGTCGAAGACATCCTTCACCCGCATCTGCGCCGCCATGTCAGGCCCGGTGAACTGGGACCCCATCAGGTCGCGCTTCTCGATCCCCACGCCATGCTCGCCCGTCAGGCACCCGCCCACCTCGACACAGAGCTTCAGGATATCCGCCCCGAAGGCCTCGCATTTCTCCAGGTCACCCGGCTTGTTGGCGTCAAACAAAATGAGCGGGTGCATGTTGCCGTCGCCCGCGTGGAAGACGTTGCCCACGTCCAGCCCGTACTCCTTCGACATCTCGCCAATCCGGCGCAGCACCAGCGGCAGGGCGGACACCGGGATCGTGCCGTCGAGGCACATGTAGTCGTTGATCTGCCCCATGGCGCCGAAGGCCGACTTTCGCCCCAGCCAGATCCGCGCGCTTTCCTCTGCGGATTTGCTTTCGCGCAGCTCCACCGGGTTATGCTTGCGGGCGATCTGGCTGATCACCCCGAGCTGCGCGTCGATCTCGGCCTCAGATCCCTCGACCTCGACGATCAAGAGCGCCTCGCAATCGGGATAGCCCGCCTTGGCAAAGGCTTCGGTCGCGCGGATGCAGGGCCGGTCCATGAACTCGATCGCCACCGGCAGAACGCCCGCCTTGATGATGTCGGACACGCATTCGCCCGCCACCTCGTTGCTGTCATAGCCGATGAGCACGGGCCGCGCGCCCTCGGGCTTGGGCAGGATGCGCAGGGTGGCCTCGGTCACCACGCCCAACTGCCCTTCGGAGCCGCAGATCACACCAAGCAGGTCGAGCCCGCCCGCATCCAGATGCGCGCCGCCGATCTCCACCACCGTGCCATCCATCAGCACCATGGTCACGCCCAGAAGGTTGTTCGTCGTCACCCCGTATTTCAGGCAATGCGCCCCGCCCGAATTCATCGCGATATTGCCCGCGATGGCACAGGCCAGCTGGCTGGAGGGATCGGGGGCGTAGAAAAAGGCTTCCTCCTCCACCGCGCCGGTCACGCTCAGGTTGGTGCGCCCCGACTGCACCCGGATGAAGCGGTTGTCATAGTCGGTTTCCAGCACCTCGTTCATCCGCGCCACGCCGAGGATAACGCTATCGGCGGTCGGCAGGGCGCCCCCGGCCAGAGACGTGCCCGCCCCACGCGGCACGACCGGTACGCCCTCGTCATGGCAGATCTTCAGCACCGCCGCGACCTCCTGCGTCGAAGACGGCAGCACCGCAGCCAGCGGCGGGCAGCGATAAGCGGTCAGCGCGTCGCATTCATAGGCGCGCACCTCCTCGGGCGCGTCGATCACCGCGTCCCCCGGCAGGGCCGCCTTCAGACGCGCCACGATCCGGGCCTTGGCCGACAGAACCGACGCATTGGGAATTGGCATTTCCATAGTGACCCTCCCTTGCTTTGGTAAACAAATATAACCAATTTACCCCTGTGGCAATAGATAGTGCTCAGATATAGGCTTTCAGCATGCGCTTTATTGACCAGCTTGCCCTTTTCGCCCCGCTCGATGCGCTTGCCGTTGCGCTGACCTTCTCTGCTTGGGCCGTGCTCGGCGGGCTGATCGAATCCGAGCGGCTCAAACGCCCTTCGGTGACGATCCTGATGATCGACTATCGCCGCGACTGGATGCGAGAGATGATCACCCGCCAGCCCCGCATCTTCGACGCGGCGATCCTGTCAAGCCTCAGGCAAGGCACGAATTTCCTCGCCTCCGCCTCGATGATCGCGCTTGGCGGGCTGCTGGCGCTTATCGGCAATGCCGAACGGCTGCTTGGTGTGGCCGAGGACCTGACGCTCGGCGGGTCGCCCACATTGGTCGTCGAGGTCAAGCTGATGGCGACCGGTATCTTCCTGCTCTATGCCTTCCTGAAATTCGTCTGGTCGAACCGGCTCTTCGGGTATTGCGCCGTCTTGATGGCGGCTGTGCCGAACGAACCCGACGATCCACGCACCCTGCCCCGCGCCATGAAGGCGGCCGAGGTCAATATCCGCGCCGCCTTCAACTTCAACCGGGGCCTGCGCGCGCTCTATTTCTCGCTCGGGTCACTGGCCTGGCTGCTTGGCCCGCTGGCACTGATTTTCGGCACAGTGGCGGTCAGCTACATGATCTGGTCGCGAGACTTCGCCTCCCATTCCCGGCGGATCCTGTTGCCACCCGCGCAGGCAGAGCGCTGAGCCCTCGCGCAGATGTCATGTGACAGGCCGCCGCTCCGGTGGCAGCCTCCGGCCATGCTCCGTCCTGCCGCCACCCTGCTGCTGCTCGCCAGCCCGGCGCTCGCCGATCCCGCCCGCATTGTCGGGGCCGAGGCCACACAGGCCAGCGGCGGCTGGCGTTTCGAGGTGACGCTGGAGCATGGCGATACGGGCTGGGACGACTACGCCGATGGCTGGCGGGTGGAACTCGCAGACGGCACGATACTGGGCACCCGCGTCCTGACCCATCCCCACGTGACCGAGCAGCCCTTCACCCGGTCCCTGTTCGGCGTTCTGCTGCCGGACGGAACAACATTGGTCCATATCCGCGCCCGCACCAGCCAGACCGGGTGGGCAGCGGAGACAACCCCCGTTTCACTCGACTGACTGCCCCTTCAGCGCGGCAATCCCCGTCGCGGAAACCGCCTGTAGCAGACAGGGTCGCGACCTATACATCAGCGCGACCCCGACCGTCCTGTCAGTTGACGGTAACACCACCCGATCCGCACCCTTCGATCGTGAACCGAAAGTTGCTCGCCGTGCCACCACTGGTCATGGTGTAGATATCATATTGGCATGTGGAGTCCGACTCGATGCCGAACTCCCGTCGACTACCGCTCTCGATGGTGCCGCCATCCAGACGCTCCACTGTGTAGTTCGCGAGTTGGGCACCGTCGAGATACATCTGGGTGATCGCAAATCCTGTATTGTTGGTCACGGCAATAGACACCCGGTCTGCAACCGCCGGCGAGGCAAGAAGCGCGAGGGCGCCGGCAAATGCCGACGCGCGGAAACTGTTCATATTCATTGGAGATATCTTTCAAATATTGTGGTGCCCAATAAAGGAACCATCCGGAACAGCCTGTGCCTTACCGGTTCACAAGTCAAATGCCAAAGTGCCAAAGCATGGGCCGCGCCCAAACGACGCCTGCCCCAACCAGCCGTTTCGTCATAGCTCTGTCGCCCCTGCCCGACGACCGGCATCGCTTTCATCTTGGCAAAAATACCTCGGGGGAGGAGCGGAGCGACGGGGGCAGAGCCCCCCGCGATTTTTCCAAAAATCGCCCCCGGTCGACGGGCCGAAGGCGCGGCGAAATCACCGCCGCCCCTCGCGCAGCCACGCCGCCAGCATCAGCCCCGCGGCAATCATCAGGAACAGCCAGCCGGCAATCAGCGGCGTCACCGTGATATCGGTGGTCAGATACGCCCCGCGCGGGGTCAGGCCGATCCAGCCGCGCCCCGCCGCGTTGCGCCCTTCGGACACCAAACGCACATCCGGCACGCCGGCTTCCAGCCGCAGCACACCGCCGCGCATCGCACCCGCTAACGGCTCTACCGCCGTGCCGCTGGCCAGCGTTTCCTCGAACTCGCGCGGCGCGGCGGGGCCAAGCGCGATGACCGCCTCTTCCTCGCCTTCACGCAACCGGTAGAGCCCGGTTTCCGGCCCCGTCACCTCTCCCGTGAACCGGCCCGGCGCGGTTTCCTCCAGAGCCAACTCATGCTCCGACCCGTCCGGGTAGGTCACCGTCACCGACCCGACCGCATCGCCCAGGGTCTGGCGGGTGACGAAGATCACCTGACCGTCGGCCTCGGCCCGAAGCGCCTCTTCTTCCAGCTCCGGCTCGCCCATCATCCAATGCGCGAGCCGCCTCAGCAGTTCCAGCTGCGGCCCGCCGCCCTCATAGCCCCGGTCCCACAGCCAGGCATGGTCGGACGCGAGCAGCGCCACGCGCCCCTCCCCCACCCGGTCAAGCATCAGCAAAGGCCGGTCCTCAGCCCCGGTCATGACCGTCTGGCCACTGTCCTCGATCAGCTCGATCTGGCGCAGCCAGCGGCCCCAGGGCGCATCGCTGCCGGGCAGGGCCGTGTGCTCGTCGCTCAGACCCCGAGTCACCGGATGTCGTTCGCCAAGGGCAGAGATCGTGGGCAGATAGGCCTGTTCCATCACCTGCGCCGTGGGACGGCCCGGCATGATCTCGGCCAAAGGCGTGCGATAGAGCGAGGCGGCCGTGGCGAATTCCGGTCCCGTCGCCATCAGAAGCGCGCCGCCCCGTTCCACGTATTGGCGGACATTGTCGAGATAGACCATCGGAAGGATACCGCGCCGCTGATAGCGGTCGAAGATCACCAGGTCGAATTCGTCGATGGTTTCCAGGAACAGCTCCCGCGTGGGGAAGGCGATGAGGCTCAGCTCGGTCACCGGCACGCCATCGTTGCGGTCGGGCGGGCGCAGGATGGTGAAATGCACTAGGTCCACCGCCGGATCGGATTTCAGCAGGTTGCGCCAGGTCCGCTGGCCCGGATGCGGCTGACCCGAGACAAGCAGCACCCGCAGCCGGTCGCGTACGCCGTTGATCTGCACCACGGCGGCATTGTTGCGGTCGGTCAGCTCGCCCGGTGCCTCCGGCAGCTCGAACTGGATCACGTTCATGCCCGCATGGGGCAGCACCAGCGGCAGCTCCATATCCTGGCCAATGGGCACCATGAAGCTGCGCGGCGCATCGCCGTCGATGGAGATGCGCAGCTCGGCCCGCGCGGGCAGGTCACCCGGCACCGCGCCCTCATCCTCGACGCGCAGGGTCATGACGACCTCTTCGCCCAGAATCGCAAAGGACGGTGCGTTGCGGATGATCAGCCGCCGGTCCCAATCCGTCGCTTCTCCGGTGATCAGCGCATGCAGCGGCGCGGGCAGGTCGGGGGCATGGTCGAGGTCATGGATACGCCCGTCGGTGACCAGAATGGCCCCGGCGATCCGCGCGCGCGGCTCCTCGGCAAGCAGCTCGGTCAGGGCCGCCATCACCAGCGTGCCCTGATTGTCGGCGGCATCCGAAACCCGCGCCTCGCGCAGCTCCATCCCCAGATCGGCCACCTCTCGCCGGATCTCGGCAATCGCCGCTTCGCTCTGCCCCGGTCGGTCGGAAATGCGCTGCGAGGCGCTTTCGTCGATCACCAGAAGCACGATATCGCTCAGCGGCTCCCGCTCTTCGCTTTGCAGCGCCGGGTTGGCCAGCGCCAGCAGCAAAGCCAGCCCCGCCAGCCCGCGCAGCCACCAGCCAGGCAAGCCCCGCCAGACCTGCAAGGCCAGAAGCGCCAGAACAGCCCCCGCCAGCCCCCAGATGAGGGGCCAGGACAGCAGCGGGTCGAAGAGGATGGATCCGGTCATGTCATTGCCCCAACCGTTCCAGCAGGGCCGGGACATGGACCTGATCGGATTTATAATTGCCGCTCAGCACATGCATCACGAGGTTTACGCCGAAGCGCAGGGCAATCTCGCGCTGTCGCTCGCCGGTAAAGCCGCGCCCCACCGGGAACATCGGCTGGCCAGAGGGTGAGGTGGCCCAGGCTGCCGCCCAGTCATTGCCGCCGATAATCACCGGCGTCACCCCGTCATTGAGGTTGCGGAAGGGCATGCCCTCGACCTGTTCTGCATCAGGCGGCGCGGCCTCGACCCAGACATCGCGGCCCAGATGGCGACCCGGGAAATCCTGCAGCAGGTAAAAGGCGCGGGTCAGCACGTGGTCATCGGGGATCGGTTCCAGCGGCGGGATATCCAGCGGCTCGGCCAGTTCCCGCAGGCGGCGGCCATTGGGCGTGCCTGCCCCGAAGGCCCCGATATCGGCGTCGCGCGTGTCGAAGACGATCATACCACCCCCGCGCAGATAGGCGTTCAGACGCGCATAGGCGGCGTCGGACGGCGTCGGCTGATCGACACTGATCGGCCAGTAGAGCAGCGGGAAGAACACCAGCTCGTCGGTTTCCAGATCGACGCCAATCGGCGCAGCGGGCTCGACCGAGGTGCGGCTGGTCAGCGTCAGCCCCAGCCCCCACAGCCCCGCGCGAGAGATCTCGTCAAGCTGCGCGTCCCCGGTCAGCACATAACCTAGCGTGATCTCGGATGTGGCGAGCAGCGCGAGGATGTCGTCATCGCTCAGCTCCTGCGCCTCAACCGGCTGCACCAGCAGCGCGGCCAGCACGATGGCCGCCCCCCGCACCCTGCCGGTCAATCGCCCCGAAAGCCATAGCGCCGCCAGCGAATCAAGCAGCAGCAGGACAAGCGCGGTTGTGAGGAAATAGGGCGTGAGGTCTTCGGTTTCGACCACGCGCAGCCCTTCGACGGGCACATCTCCGGGCCAGTCGGCCGGGGTCAGCACGGCCTCCACCGCCATCACGTTGCGCGCCACCCGCCGATCAGATCCCGCATAAAGCCCCGGCAGCAGCGTTGCCGACAGAGGCGCATTGGCCAGATCGGCCCCGGCCACCCCCGGCAGGGCCCCGGCATCCCGGCGCTGGCCGTATGCGTCGAGCACCATGTCGGGCACCCAGGTGACCCCCTCCAGATCGGCGGCGTCAGGGTCCACGGGGCGGGTGGAAATCGCCAGCCGTTCCAGCATCTGCACGAAGAGACCCGACAGAGGCAGGCTCGACCATTCCGCATTGGCCGTGACATGGAACAGCACCACCTGCCCCTGTCCCAACCGGCTGCGCGTGACCAGCGGCGTGCCATCAGCCAGCGCCGCGATGGTGCGTTCCGACAGCTCCGGGTCGGGCTGTGCCAGCACCTGCGCGGTGACCAGAACATCCTCGGGGATCGGCAGGCCATAGAAGGGCGAGGCCTCGTCAAAGACGCGCAGCGCCTTGGGCTCCCCCCAACTCATCGCGCCGCCCACGGTGCGGCCCCCTTCGCGCAGGCGCACGGGCATCAGCGGATGGGTACTGTCGCGGGCAAGGTCCGACCCCGCCAGACGCGGCCCGGCAAAACGCACCAGCATGCCGCCCCGCTCGACCCAGGCCTGCAGCTCGCTGTCCTCCTCGGGCGAGAGCGTGGCCACATCGGCCAGGATAATCACATCGGGGCTGGCCAGCAGCATATCGGGCAGTGCCACCTCCAGCAGGTCCGCCGTGGGCGCCAGCGCCTGCCGCAGATAGTGCAGCGGCGAGAGCAGCTCCTGCCCCTCCTGATCCGGGCTGCCCGCGACAAGACCCACCTGCCGGCGTTGCAACGCGTCATCGGTCAGCGTCACTGCGCCAGCACTGCGTTCGCCCGCGATCTCGAACCGGTTCATCCGGTTGCGCAGCTCCGGCGGCAGATCGAGCTGCATCTCGGCGCTGGTCTCACCGGCGTCGAACACCATCACGCCGCGCGCCAGTTCCCGCTCGATCCCGGCGGGGTCGAGGCCAAAGCCCTGAACCGTGACCTCCCGCTCCCCCGCGCCGTCCAGCCGCTGCCCGGTCAGACGGATCACGCCATCCTCGAACCGGGGCGGGCCGAGCGCCAACAGGGTGCGGCTGCCCTCAAAGGCCGTGACCGGCCCGGCCTGTTGCAAACGGTCAAGCAGCGCGTCGCGGCCCGCATGGTCCAGCCCGTCCGAGAACCAGAAGGTCTGGATGCCGGGTTCCAGCCCATCCGCCCAGGCCAGTGCCTGCGCCATGTCCGGGGCGAAAGGAGCCGGGTCGAGATTGTCGAGCCGCGCTGCCCAGGCATTGGCCGACTGGAAGGGCATGTCACCCACGGGTGGCAGGTCGGTCAGCTGGACCAGCGCCACCGGGCGGCCCTCGCGGCCCGCGTCTTCCATCAGCGCCCGCGCCCGGTCGATCCGCGCCGGCCAGTCACGGGCCGAGGCCCAGGAGCCATCCATCAGAACCAGCAATGGCCCATCCCGATCGCTCGCCTCCTGCGGGTTCAAAACCGGCCCGGCAAAGCCGATGATCGCCGCTGCGACCGCCAGAATACGCAGCAGCAAGAGCCACCACGGGGTTTTGTCGGACTGGCTGTCTTCGTCCTTCAGGCCCATCAGCAGCGCCACACCGGGAAAGCGCCGCAGGATCGGCGCAGGCGGCACGGCGCGCAGCAGCCACCACAGGATCGGCAGGAAAAAGAGCGTCAGCAGCAGAAGCGGCGTGGTGAAGGCAACGGGACCGATCATGGTGCAGTCCTTTCGGCGTTGCGCGGGGAAGCCTCTTCGAAGAGGCTTGCAAATTCCTTCGAAGGAATTTGATCCGCGCACCGTCGAACGGCTCTCTCCCGTCTGAATGGTGCGCCAGAACGCTCTTCGAAGAGCGTTTCAATGCCCTTCGAAGGGCATTCGCCACCGCCAACCACCATCATGACGCCCCCTTTTCGAGCGCCCGGTAAAGCCAGAGCAGGCTCGGCTCTGCCGCATCGCTCGTATGGTGGCAATGATAGCGCCAGCCGGTCCGCGCCGCGATCTGGCGCAACTGGTCCTTCCGCGCTGCAAGCCGCCGCAGATAGACCGCCCGCAGCCCGCCCGCCTTCAGCGTTTCGAACCGCAATCCACCGCCCATGCTTTCAAACACCGTGCGCCCGTCGAAGGGGAAGCTTTCCTCGTCCGGGTCCAATACCTGCACCAGCGCGCCCTTGACGCCCCGGTCGGCGGCCTGCCCGAGCGCTCGTTCCAGTGGCCCAAGATCGCCCAGGAAATCCGACAGGAACACCGCCCGCGACCCGGCAGGCAATATCTGCGGCGACGGCACGCCGTAATCCGCCGTCTCTCGCTCCTCCATCAGAGCCGCCGCCATGCGCATCAGCTGTGCCTCGCCGCTGCGCGGCGGTTCCGCCAGATGGGTCAGCCCCACCCGTTCCCCCCCCCGCACCGCAAGGATCGCGAGCGCCATCGCCAGCGTCTGCGCCCGGCGCAGCTTCGAGGGCCGCGTCCTGGCCCCGGAATACCCCATGCTCTGCCCGTCATCGACGCCGATCATCACCGATTGCGCCGCTTTCCATTCGCTCTGGCGCACGTAGAGCCCGTCGGCCCGGGCCGACCGCCGCCAGTCGATGGCGCGCAGGCTGTCGCCCGCCTCGGCGCTGCGATACTGCCAAAACTCATCGCCCATCCCATGCCGCTTCCGCCCATGCTCGCCAAGCAGGATCGTCGCCGCCAGATGCTGCGCATCGGCCAGCAGCGCCGGCAGGCTGCCCGCGACGGCCTCGGACCGGGACCGGAGCGTTTCGGCTGTATGAAGCGCGGCTTGGGTCAAGCGGCGGCCTCGGTGCGGGTCGCCTGCGCCGTAACCGCATCAATCACTGCATCCAGCTCGATCCCTTCAGCCCGCGCCGCGAAACTCAGCGCCATACGATGCGACAGGACGGGCCGCGCCATGGCCGCCACATCCTCGGGCGAGGGCGCAAGCCGCCCATCCAGCAGCGCCCGCGCCCGCACGGTCAGCATCAGCGCCTGCGCCGCGCGCGGCCCCGGCCCCCAGGCCACGTGATCGCGCACGAGGCCGGGCGCGCCCGCATCCTCGGGCCGGCAGGCGCGCACAAGATCGAGGATCATCTCGACCACCGCATCCCCCACCGGCATCCGCCGCACCACCTGTTGCGCGGCCATCAGCATGTCTGTGTCGAACACCTGATGCGCAGTGGCCTCGTCCACGCCCGTGGTGGCCAGCAAGATGCCCTTCTCGGTCGCCCGGTCCGGGTAGTCCACGTCGATCTTCACAAGGAACCGGTCCAGCTGCGCTTCGGGCAGCGGATAGGTGCCTTCCTGCTCGATCGGGTTCTGCGTGGCCAGCACATGGAAGGGGCGCGGCAACGGGTGATGCACACCCGCGACGGTCACTTCCATTTCCTGCATCGCCTGCAACAGCGCCGATTGCGTCCGCGGACTGGCGCGGTTGATCTCGTCGGCCATCAGCAGCTGACAGAAAATCGGCCCCTTGATGAACCGGAAGGACCGCGCGCCATCGCCGCCGGTTTCCAGCACTTCCGACCCCAGAATATCGGCGGGCATCAGATCCGGCGTGAACTGGATGCGCGATCCCGTCAGCCCCATGACGGTGGACAGCGTATCGACCAGCAAGGTCTTGCCCATCCCCGGCAGGCCCATCAGCAGCGCATGCCCGCCCGACAGCATCGCGGCCAGCGAGAGGTTCACCACCTCCTCCTGCCCGATGATCCGGGTGGCGATGGCGGCCTTGGCCTCGGCCAGCTTTCCCCCCAGATTTTCGATCTCTGTGACCAGCTTTTCGGGGTCAGACATGGCAATGCTCCGGTGAATGGTTATGTTCTCCTAGTAAAGACAACTATTGCAACAAGCTCAAACGGCAAAAGCAAAGACCGGACAAATGATCGTGAAAGCCACCCCCGACAGCCTGATTGCAGCGGCAAAAGCTGCCCAGAAAGACGGCAAACACCCGCCGGTTCACCTGTGGAATCCCGATTTCTGCGGCGATCTGGACATGGAAATCCGACGCGACGGCACCTGGTTCTACCTCGGCACCCCGATTGGCCGCTTTCCCCTGGTCAAGCTCTTTGCCTCGATCCTGAAGCTGGAAGATGGCAAGTATTTCCTCGTGACGCCGGTCGAAAAGGTCGGCATCCGCGTGGTGGACGCCCCCTTCGTGGCGGTGGACATGGACGCGGCGGGCGATGGCCGCGATCAGGTCATGACCTTCACCACCAATGTGGAGGATGTGGTGGTCGCGGATGCGGATCACCCCATCCGCGTGGAGCGCGACGAGACCGGCGAACCCTCACCCTACATCCATATCCGCGCCGGGCTGGAGGCGCTGATTGACCGCAAGACCTTCTACCGGATGATCGAGCTCGGCGAATCGCACGAGGTCGAGGGCGTGGACATGTTCGGCGTCTGGTCCTCCGGCCAGTTCTTCCCGATCATCCCGGTGACGGAGCTGGAGGTTTGAGGCTCAGAATTCCGGAACCTGCAGCCCTCGTTCCGCCGCGTCTTCATCGGTGAACCGTCCGAAATTCAAGCCGAAGCGATAAGTGGGTGTGGAGATGACTGGCGCGTTTGAAAAGCGGCCTGCGTAGGGTGGGCAGTTTGCCCACCTTTCACGTTAACGTCCCGGTAACGGCGCTCATGCTTTCTGCTCCCATGCCCAACTACATCCGATCCAGAGCCCCCGGTGGCAGCTTTTTCTTTACCGTCAATCTTGCCGAGCGATCCTCCTCCCTGCTGACCGACCATATCGAAGGCCTGCGCCGTGCGTACCGGGCAACCGTCCGCCCAGCACCGATTCGCTGTGATGCGATGGTCGTGCTGCCCGATCATCTGCACGCGGTCTGGACCCTGCCGGAGGGGGACAGCGCCTATTCAGAGCGTTGGCGCAAGATCAAGCACCGGTTCACACGAATGGTGGCGGCAGAGGTGGGCAGACCTGCCCACCCTACACTTTCCCAAAGCAAGCGGGCCAAGCGGGAGCAGGGAATCTGGCAGCGCCGCTTCTGGGAACATACGATCCGGGACGAAGCCGATTTCCGGGCGCATGTGGCTTATTGCTGGGGCAACCCGGTAAAACACGGATTGGTCGAGCGGCCAGCGGATTGGCCGTTTTCTTCAATCCACCGGGACATCAGAGCCGGGCGGGTCGATCCGGAATGGGTGGCTCTGGAGATGGAGGGCGATTTCGGAGAACGATGTCCGTAGGGTGGGCAGTCTGCCCACCGTTGATGATACGGGATAGGGGGTTTGGTGGGCAGAACTGCCCACCCTACGATTGCTAGCCCCTCCGCCTCTTTCCACCCCTCTGACCGGGCCTCCCCGCCGTTGACCGGCCGCTTGCCTTCGCGGCCCCGTCAACCGCTGCGTCCACGGCGGATTGGCGGGCCAGCGGGTCGTCCGAGACCACCAGATCGACCACTTCCAGCCGTTTGACCTCGTCCCGCAGCCGGGCGGCTTCTTCGAATTCGAGGTTCTCGGCGGCCTTGCGCATCTGCTCCCGCAGGCCCTCCAGATGGGCCTCCAGATTGGCACCATGCAGGGGCTTGTCCACCTTGGCGGTGACGCGGGACATGTCGACGTCGCCCTCGTAGAGGCCCGCCAGAATATCCTCGACGTTCTTCTTGACCGTCGCGGGCGTGATCCCGTGTTCCTCGTTATAGGCCATCTGCTTTTCGCGGCGGCGGTTGGTTTCGCCGATGGCGCGTTCCATGCTGCCGGTGATCCGGTCGGCATACATGATGACGCGGCCTTCCACGTTGCGGGCGGCGCGCCCGATGGTCTGCACCAGCGAGGTCTCGGACCTGAGGAACCCCTCCTTGTCCGCGTCCAGAATGGCCACCAGCCCGCATTCGGGGATGTCGAGCCCCTCGCGCAGCAGGTTGATCCCCACCAGCACGTCAAACGCCCCAAGCCGCAGGTCGCGCAGGATCTCGATCCGTTCGATCGTGTCGATATCGGAATGCATGTAGCGCACCTTGATGCCCTGTTCGTGCAGGTATTCGGTCAGGTCCTCGGCCATGCGTTTGGTCAGCGTGGTGACCAGAGTGCGGAAGCCCGCCGCCGTCACCTTGCGGATCTCGTCCATCACGTCATCGACCTGCGTGGTGACGGGGCGGATCTCGACCTCCGGGTCCAGAAGGCCGGTGGGCCGGATCACCTGCTCGGTGAAGACGCCGCCGGTCTGTTCCAGCTCCCACGCCGCGGGGGTGGCGGAGACGAAGACCGACTGGGGCCGCATCGCGTCCCATTCCTCGAACTTGAGCGGCCGGTTGTCCATGCAACTGGGCAGGCGAAACCCGTGTTCTGCCAGCGTGAATTTGCGCCGGTAGTCGCCCCGGTACATGCCGCCGATCTGAGGAACGGAGACGTGGGATTCATCGGCGAAGACAATGGCGTTGTCGGGGATGTATTCGAAAAGCGTGGGGGGCGGTTCGCCCGGCGCGCGGCCCGTCAGGTAGCGGGAATAGTTCTCGATCCCGTTGCAGACGCCGGTGGCCTCCAGCATCTCCAGATCGAAGCGGCAGCGTTGCTCCAGTCGCTGCGCTTCCAGCAATTTGCCCTCGTCTTCCAGCTGCTTGAGCCGCAGGGTCAGCTCTGCCTTGATGCCCTTGATGGCCTGTTTCATCGTCGGCGTCGGCGTCACGTAGTGGCTGTTGGCGTAGACGCGGACCTTCTCCAGCGTATCGGTCTTGGCGCCGGTCAGCGTGTCGAATTCAGTGATCGATTCCAGTTCCTCGCCGAAGAAGGACAGTCGCCAGCCGCGATCCTCAAGGTGAGACGGCCAGATTTCCAGACTGTCGCCCCGCACCCGGAAGGTGCCCCGGTGAAACGCCTGATCGTTGCGTTTGTACTGCTGCGCGATCAGGTCCGCCATGACGGCGCGTTGATTGTATTCCTTGCCGACCTCGATATCCTGCGTCATCGCCGTATAGGTCTCTGGCGAGCCGATGCCATAGATGCAGGACACGGACGCCACGATGATCACGTCATCGCGTTCCAGCAAGGACCGGGTGGCCGAATGGCGCATCCGGTCGATCTGTTCGTTGATCTGCGATTCTTTTTCGATGTAGGTGTCCGACCGCGGCACATAGGCCTCGGGCTGGTAGTAGTCGTAATAGCTGACGAAATATTCGACGGCGTTTTCCGGGAAGAAGCCCTTGAACTCGCCATAAAGCTGCGCGGCCAGCGTCTTGTTGGGGGCTAGGATGATGGCGGGGCGCTGCGTTTCCTCGATGATCTTGGCCATGGTGAAGGTCTTGCCGCTGCCGGTGACGCCAAGCAGCACCTGATCGCGTTCACCATCCATCACCCCTTGCGCAAGCTCCGCGATGGCCGTGGGCTGGTCGCCCGCAGGCTGAAACGTGGTGTGCATGACGAAGCGCTTGCCGCCTTCCAGCTTGGTGCGGGCATTTGTGGCCTCGGCAATGTCGCGGCGGTCGGTGGTGGAATAGGGCATGCTTGTATCCTTGGGTTGCCCCCTAGAATGATCTCTTTTTGTTCGCCTGCAAGGGGGCGGCGGGGAATTTCGCCGGGCATCCCCGGCGGGGACGTCATAGCTGACAGCTGCTGACAGCATTCTGTCAGGTGCCTGCCGGCGTCGGAAAAAACCTGCTTCATGCACGCATTGCACTGAATTTTAAACGATTTCGTAAGAAATCTGCGGGAGTATTCCCTTGCTGCCCGATGCCTCCCCACCCTAAGGTCGCATGGCAAGCAGCAAACGGTTGCCGGTCGGCCTCGCACCACCCACCCCACACTCGCTCCACGAGCCCGGCCGGTAACCTGCTTTCCCCCATTCCCGCGACCAGATTGACCGTTGCATACCGCACCGGGTTTCATGATAAGACAGCCCCGTGACCTGCCAAGGAGTGGCCCGATGCGCGCACGAATCTATCAGCCGGCCCGGAACGCCATGCAATCCGGCCTTGGAAAGACCAGGACTTGGGTGCTGGAATTTGCCCCCGCTGAACGGCGCGAGGTCGATCCGCTGATGGGCTGGACCGGATCGGGCGACATGAACAGCCAGGTCAAGCTGCGCTTCGACAGCCTTGAAGCGGCGAAAGACTACGCCAGGGATCACGGGATCGAGGCCGTCATTCTGCAGCCGCAGAAACGCAAGGCCAATATCCGCAAGGGCGGCTACGGCGAGAATTTCGCCACCAACCGTCGCCAAGTCTGGACCCACTGACAGCATGGCCCCCGAAGGCTGGACCGTCGATCTGGACACGCCCACGCGACCGGATGTGGCGGAACTGCTCCGCGTTCACGAAGCGCTAATGCGGGCACAGACCCCGCAGGACAGTTGTCACGTCAAATCCGCCGATGACCTGTCCACCTCGGGTGCGCGGATCTTTTCGCTGCGTGACGCTGGCCAGCTTATGGCTGTTGGCGCGCTGGCACCGATCGAGCGAGGCCATGAGGAACTGAAATCAATGCATGTCCTTGCCAAGGCGCGCGGGCGCGGTGCGGGTCAGGCGCTGCTGGAGGGCATGCTGGCGGATGCGCGCGGGCGCAAGGTGGTCCGGATCAGCCTGGAGACCGGATCCGGCCAGGACCACGACGCCGCGCGGATGCTTTATGCCCGTGCCGGGTTCACCAATTGCGGCCCCTATGCGGGCTATGCGGACGATCCGCTTTCGGTCTTCATGACCCGCGCGCTATGATGCGGCTTGTCCCTTGCCTTCCTGCCCCGCCTCGCGCAATTAAGGCACAGCGGTCCCGTAGCTCAACTGGATAGAGCAGCTGACTTCTAATCAGCAGGTTCGGGGTTCGAGTCCTCGCGGGATCGCCATTTTTATCATTTAAATTCAATAGTTTACGTTTTTATCGTCTCGAGGATTGGTTTGTTCGCCAGTTGTTTGGAAGCAATCTCCGTCGAATCCTGTCTGTTGCGAATTTGGTACGGGAAGGCTGGCAGAGCATTCGCAAAGTGGAGGCGGTGCGACGAAGTTGAGGCTGCAAGCTGGCGCGGAACCGCTGTTAACGATCGCTTGACAATACTGCGCTGCAGCCCGTTAAAGACGACACTCGTACTCCGACAGTACGAGGCATGCAAAAATATCTTTTGCGGGCAATGCTGCGAACTCGCCTCCGTATTGCATCGGGGTGTTTTGACACGACCCCCAGTATGAGCATTGCGCCGTTCTAGTGGCCGAAGACATCACCAGCCGATTTCTGAATGTGGTGTCGCTTTTCAATGGTGCCGTTCCCTTGATCGCCATTCAGCTGCAGGCATTCGAGGTGGGTGACCTTATCACTCTGGTGTTCACCAAGGTGCACGACGAGATGCAGCGCGGCGTTGTTGATGAAGACGATGACGCCATGAGCGCCCCAACTGAACGCGCATATTGGGAAAAGGAAAAGGGAACGCCCAAGACCGTTGCCCTGATGGACCGGCTCTTCGAGCTTGTGAAAGAGACCGCCCCCGAGGTCGAACGGAATGCAACAAGGTTTGGGTCGGGCTTACCAAGTATGGTCGCGCTGACATTTTCGCCCAGTTCCGCGGCGTTGTTGCAGAACTCTCACAG
>NZ_RCIQ01000037.1 GCF_004000255.1 Nioella ostreopsis | reverse complement strand
CGCGGAAACCGATCTGTCCATACCCTACGCTTTTCGTTGCCGAAGATGATGATCATGCGATCGCCGACTGGAACAAATGGCTGATTGCAAATGGCTTCGAACCGCTGAGTGAGCTTGATCTCAATGCCGAACAAGACGGGCAGCAAGGCTTCATGCTCCCCTCTCGCTACGCGCCGCGCGACCAATACACAGATCGTGTCGAATACGCACGACGCCATTTCAAAGATGCACGTGAACGGGAAGGAGAACCACGGCCGAATCGCAGTCGAGGCGATGCCCATGAGTAGCCAAACTTCCCAAATGATTTGTGACTTTGCGCAAGCGATGCGTGTTAGCGATATCGACCTGTCGGGCGAGCTATCGGTGTACGTGCTTGGCCATCGAGTGGCTGTCGAATCCACACCCTGTCACTTCGGCGGAGTTCGTTTTTGGTTCCTCTGTCCGTTCTGCGAGAGACGTTGCGCAGTCATCTACAAGAAGGGCTGCCGACTTTGCGCAAATGGAAGATATCGCAGTGAAAGCCTGTCCCCAAAAGCGCGGCTCCTGCATAAAACCCTGAAGCGGCGAAAACGGCTGGGTCAATCCAGAGGTGGCCTGACGGTTCGGTTTCCACCAAAGCCGAAGTGGATGCATGAGAGCACCTACGAACGGTTGCGAGCAGAAGCCGAGCACGAAGAAGGCGACATACTGGCCGATCTAATGGCCCAGCTCGCCGCTCTCAGCACGAGAGCGAGGTGACCATGCGAGTGTCCGATCATCTGTGAAACTGGGCTTTGATTCATGCTACCTGAGAGGAGCAAGGGCAATGAGGATTTCCAAGGAATTACTGGACGAGCTGCGGAAGGGCTGCGAGCGACCTGAAGACCTGCTTGGCGATACCGGGCTGACTATAGAGTTCAGGATCAAGCTGATGGAACGCGTGCTGGGAGCCTAGCTGACTGCAAATCTTGGTTATGAACAAGGTAAGGATGCACCGCCGGGCCTGCCTAGCTGGCGCTACGGCACAGCCAGTAGGCGGCTGAAGGGTCAGGACGGCGAGATGCCAATCGCCGTTAGGCGTGACCGGGACGGCAGTTTCGAGCGGGAGTTGGTGAAGAAGGGCCAGACCCGGAGCGACGGCATGGGTGATCAGATCATCGGTCGGGAACGAGCCGCATGTCTTGATCGATTTGCGGATCACCCGATTCAAGCTCTCGATGGCGTTCATGGCGTATATGATTTTCCGAAATGCTGGATCGAAGGCAAAGAACGGGATCACCTCCTGCCACGCCCGCCGCCAGGCCGGGGAACGCGTATTTCCCAGCCCATTTGTCCTCGAAAGTATCGAGATCGGCCTTGGTCAAATCGGCGGGCGAGGATGTCTCCTCACCCGCAAATATTTATTCTTGCTGTAGGGTGTCGCTAGCCGATGGTGCTTCCCAGCCAGAGCGTAATCGCAGGAAATGCGATCAGGAGAGCAAGACGGAGGACATCGACTGCGATGAAGGGAACCAGCCCTTTGAATATCCGTAGCACCGGCACTTCCGGTAGAACCGCCTTCAGGACGAAGACGTTCATGCCAACCGGTGGTGTGATCAGTGCGATCTCGGTCACGACGATGACAATGATACCGAACCAAATCAGATCGAATCCCTGTGCGACGACGATGGGCGCGAAAAGGGGCACGAAGATCAGGATGATCGCCATCGAGTCCATCACGCAGCCGAGCACGAGGAAGACCAGCATAATGGCGAGGATCAGCATTGTGCCTTCCAGCCCGGTCGATTGCACAAGGCCCAGAACGCCCGCCGCAAGGCCCGACAGGGTCAGCAGTTTCGACAGCATCAGCGCGCCGAAAAGAACCGTATAGAGCGACACCGAGGTATAGGCGGTATCGACAATGATCGTGCGCAGTGTGGCCCAGGATAGCCGTCCGTGCAGGGTGGCTATCAGGATGGCGAGGCCCGCGCCCATACCGGCCGCTTCCGTCGGCGTGAAAAGGCGCGCGTAAAGGCCGCCGATGATGAGCCCGAACAGTAGCAGGAACGGCCAGACGCCGGACAAGGCACGCAGCTTCTCTGGCCAGGGGGTTCGCTCGCCTTGCGGCGCATGGCTCGGATTGAGGGCCGCCACCACGCGGATGGCGATCATGTAGAATGCCAAACCAAGAATTCCCGGAACAATGCCGGCAATGAACAGATCACCGATATTGGTCTGGGTCAGGATGCCAAAGATCACCATGATGATCGAAGGCGGGATGAGGATGCCAAGCGTGCCGCCCGCAGCGATTGTGCCGGCCGCTAGCTCGTCCGAGTACCGATAATTCTTCATGCTGGGGTAGGCGACCTTGGCCATGGTCGCGGCGGTGGCGTAGCTCGATCCACAGACTGCGGAGAAGCCGGAACAGGCCACCATGGTCGACAGCGCCAGCCCCCCGCGCACGTTGCCGACAAAGGCATAGGCGGCGCGGAACAGGTCATGGGCGATTCCGGTCTTGGAAATCACGTTGCCCATCAGGATGAACATCGGCACGACGGCAAGATCGTAAGACAGCACCGCGTCGGCGATGGTGAGCGGGATCAGCTGGAACGCGATGTTCCAGTTGATGGCGAAACCGATCCCGGCCACGGACACTGCCAGAAGGGCGAAGGCCAGTGGGACGCGCAGGAAGGCGAGGATGATGGCCGTGGCCATCGCGATGGAACCGACAATCATAGGGCTTCCTCCTGGTGGGTGTCTTCGGGATCGACCATCGGCCCCGTCAGGGCGATGATCAGCGCGGCGAGGGCCGAGAGGCAGAGGCTCAGCGCCATGAAGAAATAGAGCGGCGCACGCGGCACCCGCAGGGCCTGACTGACCTCGGAAATCTGGGAGGCATTGAGCCCGTGCTTGACGAAAAGCCAGCCCATCATCGCAAGAACGGCGGTCACCAGGACCGAGATCAGCACCCGCCACCATCCCATCCAGTGGCTGGAGATCAGCTTGTCAAAGAGGTCAATGGTCAGGTGGGCGCCCGCAGCAGTTACCAGCGGCAGGCCGGAAAAGACGACCAAGGCCATGAGGTGCTCGGTGATGTCGTTCGAGCCATAGATCGGCGCGCCGAAGATGCGCCTGCCGATGACGTCTGCAAAGGTCAGGGCGACCATGGACAGCAGAAAAAGGGCCATCACCGTTTCAATCGTGTGACGAATCTTCCAGGTCAGGTTTCGCATGTTTTCTCCTCCCCATTGTGGCCGGGGGCAGTCAGACCGCCCCCGGATGTGCCTGATCAGCTGCCGGATGCCTGTGCCTGGACGAGTTCCGCGTAGGTGCCGGCATAAAAGGACAGCACGGCCTCGGGATCTTCGACACCAGCGGCTGCCGCTGCGGTCACCCACTCGGCGATCATTTCCTCCGTGATCCCGTCGACGGCGGCGACCAGTTCGGGCGAGGCTTCCACGATCTCGTGACCCTCGGCAGACAGCGTCTCAAATGCCGCTGCGTTCTGGATGTCGAAGGTCGCCCCCCAGGCCGCAGACAGGGCCTCGCCCGAGATTTCCTCGATTGCCGCGCGGTCTGCCTCGCTCAGGCCATCCCAACGGGCGCCGTTCATGGCGATGAAGAAGCTCGCGTCGTAGAAGCCGCCCGGGAACACGGTGTGATGGGTCAGGCTTTCGTCGAGGCGGAAGTTGATCACCGATTCCATCGTGTGCAGCGACCCGTCGATGACGCCACTTTCCAGCATCTCGTAGGCGCGCGTCGCAGGCGAGGCCACCGGAACGGAACCAAGCGCGGTCAGCAACTGTTCCTGGATAGGGCCGCCCATGCGGAATTTCTGGCCTTCCATGTCCTCGGGCGCGGAAATGGTGGTGGAGCCGTGGTGCAGCTGACCGCCACCGAAGAGGCCGACGCCCAGGACTTCAACGCCGTCGAACGCCGCGTTGTCGGCAAGATAGGTGTCAAAGGTGCGCCAGAGCGCAACGCTCTGCGCCTCGGCATTGGTGCCGGAGTTCGGGAATTCCGAGAACCACATCGAAACGAAGCGCTCGGGTTCGTAGGTGAAGTTGCCCCAGGTGATGTCGGCCACACCGTTTCGCGCCAGTTCCCAATGCTGCGGCGGGCTGGCCAGCGGCGCGGGCAGGATCATGATGGTGACGCGGCCCTCTGTGGCCTCGGCCACACGCTCGGTGAAAGGCACGAGAATGTCGGTGTGCACGAAATGCGTGGGCGGAACCCAGGAAGACATGGTCAGCACTTCGGCGCTTGCAGCCTGTATGCTGGCGACAAGGGCGATGGTTGCGGCCGAAGCCTTGAGGAACTTGGTGGTGAAGTAGGTCATCTGGAACCTCCCTTTGATGACGATGTTGTGGTTCAGGTGTTCGCGCGTGCGTTCAGCGAACGGCTCGTCCGCGTTCGGGCGAGATCAGCGATGATCGCCGCGCCGACGGGGATGATCTCGGGGTCGAAGACATATTCGGGGTGGTGGGGCGCGCGGCCCTGCTGGCCCACGAAGAAGTAGGCGCCGGGCACGCGCGCGCTGAATTCCGAGAAATCCTCGGAGGCCATCAGGCTGCGCGCGTTCTCGATGACCTTCTCCGCCCCGACGATGCGTGTGGCAGAGGTCACGACGGCGGCAACCACGGCTGGATGGTTCATGGTCACCGGCGCGACCTTTTCCACGGAAACGGTGACGGTGACGCCGAAGATCGTCTCGGTCGCGCGGGCGGTGTCGGACAGCAGACCAACCAGACGGTCGCGCACCGTCGTCGCGGTCGTGCGCATGGTGCCTTCGAGCCGGATTTCCTCGGGCAGGATGTTGCGGGCGGTGCCGCCGGTCAGCGTGCCGAATGAAATCACACCCGTGTCGCGCGCATCGAAGACGCGTGTCGCGGCCTGCTGGACCGAGGTCAGGAAACTGGCAGCGGCCAGCATCGCGTCTTCGCCGGTATGCGGCATCGCGCCATGGGCACCGTTTGCACGGATCGTCACGTCGATATTGTCGGCCGAGGCGAGGGCAGAGGTGGATGGGATTGCGACAGCCCCCTTGGGCAGGCCCGGCAGGTTGTGCAGCGCGTAGACCTCGTCACAGGGGAAGCGTTCGAACAGGCCGTCGGCCAGCATTGCGCGTGCCCCCGTCAGAAGCTCTTCGGCAGGCTGGAAGATGAAGCGGATCGTCCCGTCGAAATCGCGGTGCTGTGCCAGGTAGGCGGCGGCGGTCAGTGCGGTCACCGTATGCCCGTCATGGCCACAGCCGTGAAACCGCGCCGCATCCTGCGAGCGATAGGGAAGATTTGCCTTTTCCTCCATGGGAAGCGCGTCAAGCTCCGCCCGGAAGGCGATGCACCGGCCCGGGGCGGACGCGCTGGCACCGGGGCCATGCAACGTGCCGACAACACCCGTTCCGCCGATCCCGGTGGCGACCTCGTAGCCAAAATCGGTGAGGCGCGCTGCGACAAAGGCGGCGGTGCGGACTTCTTCGAATCCGGTTTCGGGGTGGGCATGCAGATCCTGCAGCCAGGCCAGCGACATATCGCGCTGCGTGTCGTACCAGGTGTCGAACATGTCAGCTTCCCCTTGATTCTCATCATGAGATGGTTGCATATTGAGACTAGTATCCCAAAAAGGTTGCAAGCTGAGAATAAATTGACCACCCTTCAGGTATGATGCGATACCTTTTGGGTATGAAGGGAAGAGCCGGGGCACAATGCTAGAGAAAAAAACGTTTCAAAACGAGCGGTTGACCTATCGTCTCGATATTGTCGCGCAGGAAGCGATCCGGGCAAACGATGCCATCTTCTTGCGAGAGACCGGCTGCCGCATCCGGGAGTTGAGGGTTCTGCGTTTGGTTGACGATTCCCCGGGAACGACTTTTGCGGAGATATTGAAGTCAACCGGACTCGAACGCAGCCTGACCTCAAGGATCATCCAAAGCCTCCTCGGTGCAGATCTGATTTATCGAGAAAACTCCCCCGAGGATGCGCGCGTGTTCTTCCTCCAGACCACTGAAAAGGGAAAGCAGGTGCGCCGGATCGCGAGGGACCTGTCTGACCGGCTGGAAGTGATTCTAACCGAGCCTCTGAGTGCGGATGAAATGGCGCAATTGAACGGGCTGCTACTGCGGCTAGGGCGTTGGGTCACCTCTCCAGAATACAAGGAATCCTTGCAAGACGCCTGTGCAAAATAGGTATCAAACAAAGATAGTCTTGATGTGAGAATAAATATCGACTATCACAGCTCTGCCAACGAAGCCGAAACAGGAGAGGCCGGTCACCCACCGGCGCCGAAGGAGCAACCCCCCGGAACCTCTCAGGCAAAAGGACTGTGTTCGGACAGGCAATCTGAAGCGTGAGGCGTGGCCAAGACCCGCATCCCGCGACAGAGGGGATTGGACCTGTCATCCGGCAGGACGAACCTTTGGTCGCGGGAGGATATCATGACCAGAATTGCCGTAATCGGCGCCGGAATCACCGGCGTGACCACCGCCTCGAGCTTGATGGACAGGGGCTATGACGTCACCTTGTTCGATCGCAACCGCTATGCCGCGATGCAAACGTCCTTCGCCAATGGCGGTCAGCTATCGGCATCGAATGCTGAAATCTGGAACCGCTGGTCCACCGTATTCAAAGGTATGAAGTGGATGATGACCCGGGGCGCGCCGCTCTTGGTTAACCCGAAACCCAGCTGGCACAAGTACAGTTGGATGGCCGAGTTTGTGGGCTCGATCCCGCAATACCGTGCCAGCACCGTCGAGACGACTCGAATGGCTATCGCTGCGCGCGGGCTTCTTCGTGAGAAAGCCGAGCGCCACGGGTTTGACTTCGACTGCGAAAACCGAGGCATCCTGCACATCTATACGAACAAGTCGGAGTTCGATCATGCCACGGAGGTCAACAAGCTTCTCGCTGAGGGTGGCCTGGAACGGCGCGCGGTGGCGCCCGAGGAGGTGCACCAGATCGAACCGGCGCTAAACGGGGAGTTCTACGGTGGATACTACACCGAAAGCGATTTCACCGGTGACATTCACCGCTACACGACCGGTCTCGCCAAATCTATTGAAGCTGGCGGCGCGGCGCTGCGGTTCGGAACAGATGTCGACATGTTAAGTGCAGACAAGAACGAGGTGCGCCTGACCTGGAGCCGGAACAACGAAAGCCAGACCGAGTCCTTCGATGGCATTGTTGTCTGTGCCGGTGTTGGCAGCCGGACCATCGCAGCGCAGCTTGGTGATCGGGTGAATGTCTATCCGGTCAAGGGATATTCCATCACTGTTCGTCTCGACGACGAGGAAAGCCAGCGTGCAGCACCCTGGATCAGCTTGCTTGATGACGAGGCCAAGGTTGTGACCAGCCGCCTTGGCAAGAACCGGTTTCGGATTGCCGGTACGGCAGAGTTCAACGGATACAACCTCGATATTCGGGATGATCGCATCCGCCCGCTGATCAAGTGGTGCGAGCGTTTCTTCCCGGGCGTCAGCACTGAGCACGCGATTCCCTGGGCAGGACTGCGACCGATGATGCCGAACATGATGCCCAAGGTAGGCCGGGGAGTTCGGGACCGCGTATTCTACAATACCGGGCATGGTCATCTGGGATGGACCTTGTCTGCCGTGACGGCCGAGATGGTGGCGGAGATCGTTGCGAAATCCCGAACCGTGAACGGGTCGCGCGGCGCATCTGTAAGTGCCCCTGCCACTCTGAGAACACAGGGGGCCGTGTGATGCATCTTCCTACATACGACGACATGCTTGCCGCACATGACCGGATCGCCCCGCATATCCGCCGGACACCGGTTCGGACATCGGATTACCTGAACGAACTGGCCGGGTGCCAGCTGTTCTTCAAATGCGAAAACTTTCAGGAACCCGGCGCGTTCAAAGTGCGTGGGGCCACGAACGCGGTCTTTGGCCTTGATGAGGCCCAAGCTGCAAAAGGGGTCGCCACGCATTCCAGCGGCAACCACGCCTCTTGCCTGAGCTACGCTGCCATGCTGCGCGGCATTCCCTGCAATGTGGTGATGCCGAGCACCGCGCCGCAAGCCAAGAAAGACACAGTTCGCCGCTATGGCGGTGTGATCACCGAATGTGAGCCGTCGACGACCAGCCGCGAGGCGACATTCGCCGAGGTGCAGGCTGCAACGGGCGGCGATTTCGTGCATCCCTACAACGACCCGCGGGTGATCGCTGGGCAAGGCACCTGTTCGAAGGAGTTCATGGAACAGACCGACGGGCTCGACATGGTGGTGGCCCCGATCGGAGGGGGCGGCATGATCTCTGGCACCTGCCTGACGCTATCGACCCTGGCACCGGAAACCCACGTCATCGCAGCCGAGCCCGAACAGGCCGACGACGCCTATCGCAGTTTCAAGGCCGGGCACATCATCGCCGATGACGCGCCCAAGACCATCGCGGATGGGCTTTTGGTGCCTCTCAAGGATCTGACATGGCATTTCGTGTCGAAGCACGTGACCGAGATCTACACGGCCTCTGAGCAGGAGATCATCGACGCGATGAAGCTGATCTGGAAGCACTTGCGCGTGGTCATGGAGCCTTCAAGCGCCGTTCCGCTGGCCACGATCCTCAAGAACCCCGATGCCTTCATAGGCAAGCGCGTCGGCGTGATCATCACCGGCGGCAACGTCGATCTGGACAAACTGCCCTGGATGCAGGGCTGAAAAGGACCATACCCATGAAAGACATGATTGATTTTGACGCCTACGAGGTTGGCTTCGACATTCCGGCCAAACCTGGAATGGACGAGTGCGAGATTCAGACGCCCGCGCTTGTGCTAGATCTCGATGCGCTGGAACGCAACATCAAGAAGATGGGTGACTATGCAAAGGCGCACGGGATGCGGCACCGCGCCCACGGCAAGATGCACAAATCCGTCGACGTTCTGAAACTGCAGATGGAACTGGGGGGTGCGGTTGGCGTCTGTTGCCAGAAAGTGTCCGAGGCCGAGGTCTTTGCGCGCGCTGGAATCAAGGAGATCCTCGTGTCCAACCAGGTCCGCGATCCGGGCAAGATTGCGCGTCTGGTCCAGTTGCCGCTGCTGAGCGGCGGCGAGGTGATTGTCTGCGTCGACGACGTGGCTAATGTGGCCGACCTGTCGGCAGCCGCCGGCAAAGCAGGAACAAACCTTGGCGTCTTCATCGAGATCGACTGCGGGGCAGGGCGCTGCGGCGTTTCCACCACTCCTGCGGTTGTGGAGATAGCCAAGGCTGTCGTAGCGGCGGACAACCTCACCTATCGCGGCATTCAGGCCTATCAGGGCGCGATGCAGCATATGGACAGCTTTGACGACCGAAAGGTCAAGATCGACACCGCGATCGCGCAGGTTCAGGATGCCGTGAATGCGTTGAACGCTGAAGGTATCGAGACGGAGCTGGTGTCGGGCGGTGGCACGGGCTCGTATCATTTCGAGAGCAATTCCGGCCTATACAACGAGTTGCAATGCGGGTCCTACGCGTTCATGGACGCGGATTACGGCCGTATCCTCGATCAAAACGGCAAACGCATCGACGCGGGAGAATGGGAAAACGCTTTCTTCATTCTGACCAGTGTGATGAGCCATGCAAAAGCTGACAAAGCAATCTGCGATGCGGGCCTCAAGGCGCAATCGGTCGACAGCGGCCTGCCGGTCATCTACGGGCGCGACGACGTGGAATACATCAAATGCTCGGATGAGCATGGTGTGATTGCCGACCCGAACGGCGTCCTGAAGGTCAACGATAAGCTGCGGTTGGTTCCCGGTCACTGCGATCCGACCGCCAATGTGCACGATTGGTATGTCGGTGTGCGAAACGGCAAGGTCGAATGCGTCTGGCCGGTATCGGCCCGAGGTCGCGCCTATTGAGTTCGCCTCCGGCGTCGACCCGTGCGAGGGGCGCTGCCCCTCGTACTCCCCGGAGCATTTTCACAAAGAAAAAGGGCGGATCGGGAAGATTCCGCCGCAAGGAGAACGCAATGTGGATCGTACCTGAACGCGAAATTGCAAACCTCATGACGCGCGACGTGGCCTTTGACGCGGTCGAAACGGTCTTTGCCGCGATGGCGTCGGGGGAGGCCTATAATTTCCCTGTGATCCGTGAAGCCATCGGGCACGAGGATGCGCTTTATGGGTTCAAGGGCGGATTCGACCGCGCTGGCCTGACGCTTGGCCTCAAGGCGGGCGGTTACTGGCCCAACAACCTCGCAAGGCGCGGACTGATCAATCACCAGTCCACCGTTTTTCTGTTCGACCCGGATACCGGCATGGTCAGGGCCATGGTCGGCGGCAACCTGTTGACTGCATTGCGCACGGCGGCAGCGTCTTCAGTGTCGATCAAGCATCTGGCGAGGGAAGATGCCAAGGTTCTCGGCATCGCCGGGGCAGGCCACCAGGCCAAGTACCAGTTGAGCGCGGCCCTTGAACAGCGCAGCTTCGACAAGGTGATCGGTTGGAACTACCACCCCGAAATGCTGCCCAATATCGAAAAGGTCGCCGCTGAAGCCGGGGTGCCCTTCGAAGTTGTCGATCTGCCCGGCATGGCCGAAGCCGATGTCATCATCACCATCACCTCGGCTTTCTCGCCGTCGCTGATGGCCGATCATGTCAGTCCAGGCACCCACGTGGCCTGCATGGGCACCGATACCAAAGGCAAGCAGGAGGTTGACGCTGCATTGCTGGTGAAGGCAGCAGTCTTCACCGACGAGGTCGCACAGTCGATTTCAATAGGCGAGGCACAGCATGCCTTCGGTGAGGGCCTGATCGCGGAAAGCGATGTTGCGCAGCTTGGTGCGGTCATCAACGGCACCCATCCGGGCCGCGGCTCGGCTGATCAGACCACGCTGTTCGACGGCACCGGCGTGGGCCTCCAGGATCTTGCCGTCGCGGCCTCGGTCGTCAATCTGGCGATTGCGCAGGGCGTCGCTATCGAGGTCGATTTCTGACAACGGCAGCCATCCAAATAATTTGTTCAAAACAGGCGTCACAATTCGTGGCGCCTGTTTTCGTATTCGTGGTGTCGCAACCAGCATGCGTCTTCCCAGGGTATCACCCAAGACCCCCCCAATCATCGACAGAATCCGGCTCGGGCGGGCAATCTGCATCCTATCGAAACTTGCAGATGTGGTGAGCCCCAGTGACCAAGATTGACCAGATCGAGACCATGATCCTCGACATCCCGACCATTCGCGGTCACGTGCTGTCCATGGCCACGATGCGGACGCAAACCGCTGTACTGGTCAAAATCAGGTTCTCGGACGGCTCGGAGGGCATCGGCGAAGGCACGACAATCGGTGGTCTCAGCTACGGTGCGGAAAGCCCCGAAAGCATCCAGTCGGCCATCGACACCTATATCGCTCCCGCGCTTCTGGGTCGGAGCGGGGACGAGGTGAACGGGGCGATTCAGCTGATCGACAAGCTTGTGAAGGGCAACCGCATCGCCAAGACAGCGGTCGAAATTGCCCTCTGGGACGGGCTGGGCAAGCGGCTGGGCGTGCCGGTCTCACAACTGTTCGGTGGGGCGGTGCACGAGCGTCTGTCGGTCGCCTGGACCCTGGCCTCGGGCAACTCGGAAACCGATATCGCCGAAGCCCACGAAATGATCGAAACCCGCCGTCACAACATCTTCAAACTAAAGATCGGCAAGCGGTCTGTGCGCGAGGACGTGGCTCATGTGGCTCGGATCAAGGAAGCTGTCGGCGATGCCGCCAGCGTGCGTGTCGACGTGAACACCGCCTGGTCTTTGCAGGACGCGCGCTGGGGTCTCAAAGGTCTTCAGGACGCAGGCTGTGAACTGGTCGAGCAACCGGTTCCAGCTCGGTATCGCCGCGCAATGGCGGAGCTTGCGAAAGCCTATGAGATTGCGGTGATGGCGGATGAGGCGTTGAACGGCCCCGAGGACGCCCTGGACGTCGCATCAATGCGTTCCGCGGATGTGTTTGCCGTGAAGATCGGACAATCGGGCGGGCTCAAGCGCGCCTCCGAAGTGATTGCGATCGGGCAGGCAGCAGGCCTTGGCCTTTACGGCGGAACGATGCTGGAAACCGGGCTGAGCACAGCCGCGGCGTTGCAATTGTTTTCGACCGTCGAAGATCTGGCCTGGGGCACCGAATTGTTCGGCCCGCTGCTTTTGACCGAAGACATCCTCGCCGAACCGATCATCTACCGCGATTTCTGTGTCGAGATCCCCAAAGGCGTCGGCATCGGCGCGAGGCTTGATCCCGACAAGATCGAATTCTTCCGACGCGATCGCGGGCGGACCAAAAAAGCCGTCGCCGGCGAATAGGCCCGCGACACGATATCAAACCCAGCTTAGGCGCGCGACAAGTTGCCAAGGCAGTCAGGAGGAGGACCAGACATGTTCACCCAATCCAATCTCGATGAATTCGAAGCGCGGCTCGACGGTGCCATTCAGGATGACCCGGAAAACGGCGTCTTCCGCTGCCGCCGGGATATCTTCACCGACGAAGAATTGTACGAGCTCGAAATCAAGCACATCTTCGAAGGCAACTGGATCTACATGGCACATGAAAGCCAGATCCCGGAGCCGGGCGATTACTTCACGCTGACCATGGGTCGAACGCCCGTCGTCATCACCCGCGACAAGGACGGCGAACTGCACGCGCTGGTCAATGCCTGTTCGCATCGCGGCGCTCAGCTTTGCCGCTTCAAGCGTCGCAATCAGAAGACCTTTACCTGCCCGTTCCACGGCTGGACCTTCTCGAACACCGGCAAGCTGCTGAAGGTGAAAGACCCTAAAGGCGCGGGCTACCCCGAGCAGTTCAACACCGACGGCAGCCACGACCTGACCAAGGTGGCCCGGTTCGAGAACTATCGCGGCTTCCTGTTCGGTTCGCTCAATGCCGATGTGCAGCCGCTGGAGGAATACCTCGGCGAAGCGCGCAAGATGATCGACATGATCGTTGACCAGGCCGACGAGGGGCTGGAGGTTCTGCGCGGGTCCTCGACATACACCTATGATGGCAACTGGAAGCTGCAGGCCGAAAACGGGGCCGATGGCTATCACGTGTCCGCCGTGCACTGGAACTATGTCGCCACCACGGCGCACCGCACCGATGACGGCAAAGAGGACAACATCAAGGCGACCGACGCGTCCAAATGGGCCAAGCAGCGCGGTGGCTTCCATGCCTACGAAAATGGGCACATTCTGCTGTGGACCGAGTGGGCTGATCCCACCAACCGCCCCGGCTATCCGCGTCTGGAAGAATGGACGGAGAAGTATGGCAAGACCAAGGCCGAATGGATGGTGGGCGTTCTGCGCAACCTCTGCCTCTATCCGAATGTCTTCCTCATGGACCAATTCAGCAGCCAGATCCGCGTGTTCCGCCCGATCAGTGTCGATCAGACCGAAGTTACGATCTACTGCATAGCGCCCAAGGGCGAGAGCCAGGAAGCCCGTACGCGTCGCATCCGTCAATATGAAGACTTCTTCAATGCCTCCGGCATGGCGACGCCGGACGACACCGAGGAATTCCGGGCGACGCAGCGCGGCTATGCCGGGGCGGCCCATGCCCAGTGGAACGACCTGACCCGCGGTGCGACCCAATGGATCGAAGGCCCTGATGAAGACGCCAAGGCATTGGATATCAACCCGGTTCTGTCGGGTGCCCGCACTGAGGACGAAGGTCTGTTCGTTATCCAACACAGCAACTGGTCGGAGCGCATGGGTGAAGCCATCGCCAAGGAACGCGAAACCGCGCCTAAGGCGTCGGTCGCAGCCGAGTGAGGAGGAAAGATCATGACAACCGCAACGCTTGAACGCCCCGCAACCTATGCGATGAGCTTCGAGGACATCCAGGCCTTCCTATTTGCTGAGGCCCGCGCTCTGGACGACCGCGACTGGGACACCTGGCTGACCTTCTATCACAAGGATTGCCCGTTTTGGATGCCGACATGGGATGACTTCGACACGCTGACAGAAGACCCGGCAAACGAGATGTCGCTCATGTATTACCCCAACAAGCAGGGGATCGAGGACCGTGTCTTCCGGATCAAGACCGACCGGTCATCGGCGACCTCGCTGCCGGAGCCGCGCACCAATCACTATCTGTCTGGCATCGAAGTGCTGTGCCGTGAGGGCAGCGAAATCAAGCTGCGCTTCAACTGGCAGACACTCAGCTATCGCTATGCCCAGACCGATACCCACTGGGGCACCTCGTTCTACACGATCGACACCAGCGGCGTGAGGCCGCTGATCACCGACAAGAAGGTGGTCCTGAAGAACGATCACATCCACCATGTGATCGACGTCTACCACGTTTGACCCCCGTTTCCCGGGAGACTGAAAACCTCCGCGCATCCAGGTCAGGGTGCGCGGCCAAGGGAGGAGCATGCCATGACGACCTACAACGTTGCCCTGAATTTCGAAGATGGCGTCACGCGCGTCATCCAGTGCGATGACGATGAGAAGGTGACCGATGCGGCCTTCCGTCAGAAGATCAACCTGCCAATGGATTGCCGCGACGGCGTCTGCGGCACCTGCAAGTGCTTTGTCGAGAAGGGCGAGTACGAGCTTGAATTCTACATGGACGAGTCGATGAGCGACGAAGAGGCTGAACAAGGCTTCGCTCTCACCTGTCAGATGACGCCGGAAAGCGACTGCGTCGTCAGAGTTCCTGCGTCCTCTACCATCTGCAAGACCGCGCCTGAGGCCGTTGAGGCAGAGGTGCAGGGCGTCGACAAGCTGTCCGAGACGTCCTTCGGCCTGCGGGTAAAGCTGGCGAAGCCGATCAATTTCTTGCCGGGTCAGTATGTGAATCTGACGGTTCCCGGCACCGACACACATCGATCCTATTCGTTCTCATCTGCGCCGGGTGCGCAGGAAGCTACCTTTCTGATCCGCAATCTGCCGGGCGGTGTCATGAGCTCCTATCTTGGTGAACAGGCCAAGCCGGGCGAAGCCCTGACCGCTACGGGTCCGATGGGGGCTTTCTACCTGCGCCCCATTGAGCGCCCTCAGCTGTGGCTGGCAGGCGGCACCGGCCTTGCGCCGTTCCTGTCGATGCTGGAACAGGTGGTGGAACAAGGCACGGATCAGCCGATAACGCTTTACTACGCCGTGACTCGTGCCGCCGACCTTGTCGAACTCGACCGCGTGAACGCGCTTGCTGAACAGATCGGGAATGTCACCGTCATCACCATCCTCGCCGCCGAGGACGAGGAGCATGACCGCAAGGGCTTCGTCACCGATCACGTGACCGCCGACGATCTGAACGCGGGCGATGCCGATGTCTACCTTTGCGGCCCGCCGCCGATGGTCGATGCCGTGCGCGCGCATTTCGCAAAACTGGGCGTCGAGCCCGCGAATTTCTACTTCGAGAAGTTCAACCCGACCGAGGCGGAGGCGGCTGCAGCATGACCCGGCGGTTCGACGACAAGGTGATGGTCGTCACCGGTGCGGCGCAGGGGATCGGCCGCTTGGTGGCAGAGCGCGCCGCCGCCGAAGGCGCGCGAGTGCTGATCGTCGACCGGTCGCCCGCCCGCAAGGACGTGGTCGCCGCGATCCGCGGGGCGAGGGGGGTGGCCGAGGCGATCTCGGTCAATCTCGAAACCTGGGCGGGCTGCGAAAAGGCCATGCAGAAGGCGGTGGACCTCTGGGGCCGCATCGACATCCTTGTGAACAACGTGGGCGGCACCATCTGGGCCAAGCCCTTTGAACATTACGAGCCCAGGCAGATCGACGCCGAGGTGCGCCGGTCGCTCTTCCCCACGCTCTACTCCTGCCGCGCGGCCATCGAGCACATGTTGCCTCGCGAAAGTGGTGTGATCGTCAACGTCTCGTCCATCGCCACGCGCGGGCTGAACCGCGTGCCCTACGCGGCAGCCAAGGGCGGGGTGAACGCGATCACGGCAAGTCTCGCATGGGAAGTGGCCGAGCGCGGCATTCGCGTGGTCGCGACCGCGCCTGGGGGCACCGAGGCCCCTCCGCGCATCGTGCCGCGCAACCCGAACGCTGAGGAGGAACAGCGCGAAGACTGGTACCGGACCATCGTCGACCAGACGATCCAGTCCTCGTTCATGAAACGTTACGGAACACTCGACGAGCAGGCAGGACCGATCCTGTTCCTGGCGTCGGATGACGCGTCCTACATCACGGGCGTGACCCTGCCCGTCGGAGGCGGAGACCTGGGCTGACGCGAACAGGCGGCCCTTAATCTGGAGGAGAGACCACATGAAATTCACTTGCACTGCGGCCCTGACCGGGCTCGCATCCCTTTTCTGCACCCAAATGGCAGCGGCTGACGACATCGACGTCGGCGTCCTGCTGCCCTTTTCGGGTGTTTATGCCGCCCTCGGCAACGAGATCGAGGCGGGGTTCACCCTTGGACTCGAAACCTTCGGCAGCGATCTCGACGTTGAGATCGTGCTGCATCGCGAAGATACCGAAGTGACCCCGGCCACGGGCCTGACCCGCGCGCGCCGCCTGATCCTTCAGGACGACGTTGACGTAATGGTCGGTATCGTGTCCTCCGGTGTTTTGGGTGCGATCCGCGATATCGTTCATGGCGCGGAAGTGCCGCTGATCGTGGCCAACGCGGGCAATGATGAAGCAACCGGCGCCGATTGCAGCCCCTACATCACCCGCGTGTCCTTCTCGAACAGCCAGGTGAACCGTCCCATGGGCACCTGGATGGCCGATCAGGGCATTGGCACCGTCTATACGCTGGCCCCCGACTATGCCGCAGGCCGTCAGATGATCGACGCCTTCACCGCGGCCTATACGGCCGCAGGTGGTACCGTGGTGGGCAGCGACTTCACCCCGTTCCAGCAGACGCAGGATTTCGGCCCCTATATTGCACAGGCACAGGCCTCGGGCGCGGAAGCGCTCTATGTCTTCTACGCCGGTGGCGAGGCGATTTCCTTCGTCAACCAGTATGACAGCTTCGGCGCCGCCGAGGGCCTGCCGCTATATGGCTCGGGCTTCCTGACCTCACAGCTTTACGTGAACGCCGAAGGCGAATCCGCCGATGGCATTGTGACTGCGCTGCATTATGTGCCGACCATCGACAGCCCGGAAAACGCGGCTTTCGTCGAGGCCTTCCAGGCCGCGAACGACCGCCTGCCGTCCGAGTTCGCCGTGCAGGGCTATGACGCCGCACGCGCGCTGATCGAGGCACTGTCCACCGGCGCGAATGACCGTGAGTCCATCGCCACCGCCCTGCGTCAGGTCAGCTTCACCGGGCCGCGCGGGTTGCTGTCGATCGATCCGGTCACCAACAACCTGATCCAGCCGATCTATGTCTACGAGACCGTGACCGGCACCGATGGCATGACCCAGACGGTGCTGGCCGAACTGCCAGCCGAGGCCGATCCGGCCAATGGCTGCGCGATGCCTTCGGTCGTCTCGAACTGATCCCTACTGGCCGCCCGGTCCCACGACGCGGGCGGCCTATCCCCTTCTGCCAGACGAGGCGTTTCCCATGACCACCGATCTCGGCTTCTGGACCCTGCAAACGCTGAATGCCTTGCAGCTGTCCATGCTACTTTTTCTTCTGTCCATCGGCCTCACTGTCATCTTCGGCCTGATGCATTTCGTGAACCTAGCCCACGGCGCGCTTTATGCGCTGGGGGCCTACATTGCGGCCTCGGTTGCCAGTGTTGCGGGCTTTTGGGCGGCGATCATAATTGCACCGCTTGGCGTCGCACTGACCGGTGTGCTGCTCTATGGCGGACTGATCCAGCGGATGCGCAAATCCGGGCCTATGGCGCAGGTTCTGGTCACGTTCGGGCTGATCTTCGCGCTGCTCGATTTGACCCGCATCCTGTGGGGCGACCTGGCACTTGCCATGGACACTCCCGCGCTGCTGAGCGGACAGGTGAACCTGCTCGGCGTCACATACCCCACGTACCGGCTGTTCATCATCCTGCTTGGCGGCGTGATCTTCACGGCCCTCGCACTGACACTCGCCCGCACCCAAATCGGCGCGATGATCCGAGCGGGAGTCGACAATGATTCCATGGCCGCCTGCCTTGGCATCAACGTGGAACGCCTGTTTTTTGTGGTGTTTTGCGTCGGCTGCGCGCTGGCGGGGCTGGCGGGTGCCGTTGCCGCGCCGCTTTTGAGCGTGACGCCCGGCATGGGGCTGCAAATCCTGATCCCCACGCTCATCGTCATCGTGATCGGCGGTCTCGGGTCGCTGAAGGGGGCCATCGCAGGCTCGCTCATCTATGGCTTCGTGCAAACCTTCGGTGCCGTCCTGGCCCCGCAACTTGCCTCGGTCCTGATCTACGCGCTGCTCGCCGCAGTGCTGGTGATCAAGCCTGTGGGCCTCTTTCCAGCGAAAGGATAATCCGATGTTTCGTCACACACCGCTTCGCTACGCTGCTTTGGTGCTTCTTATCGGAGCCGCGCTGACACAGACCTTTACCGCCGGCTACTTCGGGCTGGAGATCCTGATCGAGATTCTGATCCTTGGAATGCTGGTTCTTGCCCTCGACCTTGTGGCCGGCTTTGGTGGGATGGTGTCGCTGTGCCATGGGGCACTGATGGGAGTGGGGGCCTATGCCTTCGTGACCCTGAATGTGCTCGTAGGCCTTGATCCATGGCTGTCTACGCTGGCTGCTGTCGCTGTGACTGCTGGCATCGCTTGGGTTATCGGTGCGATCTGCGCCCGCAGCCATGGCATCTATTTCATAATGGCCACGCTGGCGTTCGGGCAGATGGGATATTCCTACATATTCGAGTCGCCACTGTTCGGTGGAGATGACGGGATGGGAGGGATCGACCGGTTCGACCTGACTTCCATCGGTCTTGATCTGAATGACAGCAAGACCTTCGCGCTCTTCTGCCTTGCAGTACTGATTGCGGTCTACCTTTTCGCCGCGGCGATCCTGAAATCCGGTCTTGGCCGGTCGCTGATCGGCGTCATGCACAACGAAAAGCGGATGAAGGCGCTTGGGCAGAACACCTGGCGGGTGAAGGCCGATGTCTTCGGTTTGTCGGGTATCATTGCAGGAATCGCCGGTGTTCTGGCCGCACAGCATATCCTGTTCATCTCGCCCGGAATGCTGGCCTGGACCGTATCGGGCGAGGCTCTTGTCGTCGTTATCCTCGGCGGGCTCGGCACTTTGGTGGGTCCGCTGATCGGGGCGGCGTTCTTCGTGGTGCTCAAGCATCAGGTCAGCGAGGTTACCAGCCATTGGCACCTTGTCGTCGGCGTGGTGCTGATCGCCGTGGTGATGAGTCGGGCGAACGGGATCTTTGGCTGGATCGAGGCTCGCTACGGCGCGTGGATCGACCGGCGCTTGACGGATTCCACCCGCACCGAAACCCCCGAGGAGATTCTGACCGATGCTTGAGACACGCAACCTCGACAAGAGCTTCGGCGCCGTTCACGTCACTCGCGACGTGTCGCTGAAGCTGGAACGTGGCGAACGCCGTGTGATCCTTGGCCCCAACGGGGCGGGCAAGACCACGCTCTTCAACCAGCTGGTGGGCGAACTGACCCCCGACAGCGGATCGGTTCACCTGGCGGGCGAGGACGTGACCGCGCTGTCGGTGGCTCGGCGTGCCCGCCAGGGCCTGTCGCGCAGTTATCAGAAGAACACGCTTTTCGACGGGCTGACGGTTGAGGAAAATCTCGGCCTTGCCGCGTCGATTCACACTGGCCATGCAAGTCGGCTCTGGTCCGACTGCCTGTCGAAGCCCGAGGTGCGCGAGATCGTCCAAGAGGTGGCCGAGCAGGTCAACCTGATGCCCTACCTGCATGCGACCGTGTCGGAAATCAGCTATGGCGTGCGCCGTCAGCTGGAGGTCGGCGTTGCGCTGGCCACCCGCCCGCTGGTCCTGCTGATGGACGAACCCACCAGCGGTGTCGGCCCCGAGATGTCCAAGGGGTTCCATGACCTTCTGAACAACCTGCCGCGTGACCTGACCATGTTGATCATCGAGCATGACATGGACTTGGCCTTCGACGTGGCCGACACGATCACCGTGCTGAACTACGGCGAAGTGGTCTTCGACGGTCTGCCCGAAGAGGCGCGCGGCTCGTCCCTGTTGAAAGAGATCTACCTTGGGAGCTGGGAAAATGCTTGAGCTGAGTGCAATCGACTCCGGCTATGGGGAAACACAAGTCCTCTACGGCCTGAGCCTAACGGCCAAGGCGGGCCGGGTCATGGCGATCCTGGGCCGCAACGGCGCGGGCAAGTCCACGACGCTGAAAACCATCATGGGCCTTTTGCCCGCGCGATCGGGCAGCATCACCTTCGACGGAAAGCCCATCCCCACCCGCGCCTTCGACGTGGCGAAATCCGGCATCGCCTATGTGCCCGAAACGCGCGACATCTTCCCCTCGCTCACCGTGCGCGAGAACCTGGAAATCGCGGCCAAGCGCTTCGGCGGGGCGGATGCGGAATGGACGCTGGAGCGCGTGGTCGATCTCTTCCCCCGGCTTGGGGAACGGATGGACAATGGCGGGATGGAGCTTTCGGGCGGGGAACAGCAGATGCTGGCCATCGCGCGGGGGCTTCTGATGAACCCGCGCCTCCTGATCCTCGATGAACCGACCGAGGGGCTGGCGCCGATCATCGTGAAGCTCATCCACGACAAGCTGCAGGAGCTAAAAGCAGCCGGGCTGTCGATGATCATCGTTGAGCAGAATTTCGGTTTTGCAACGTCCCTGGCTGATGACGTCGTCATCGTCGGGAAAGGGCAGATCGTCTGGACCGGCAGCGCCGAGGAAATCCGGGCTGATGAAGAAACCCAGCACACCTGGCTTGGTGTGTGATTCCTCATGAACAAGTGCTTCGCACGGTTTCGTGCGGAGCGCCTAGAACATCTTGCGCGCAACCTTCTGAGCGATGCCAACGAAGTTCTTAACATGCACGCCCTGTTCATCGAGGCGATAGTTCACCGACAGTTCCGTCCGCGCGATCTCGGGTTCGATTTTCAGGAACTTCATCCCTTTACGCGGCGCGTTTGCCACCGATTCCGGGACGACACAGACACCTTCGCCGACGGCAACAAGGCTGAGAGCAGTCTGAAGATCCATGCACCAGATCCGCAACGGGGCCTCAAACCCGGCCTCTTGAATAGCATTCAGGACCATGTCGGCATAGCTGGGGCGTGGTCGTTCCGGGTAGAGGATCAGATTATGGGTCATCAGCCGTTCAAGTTTCGCGACTGTCCGTGACTGCGTGTCGACGATATCGGGCAGGGCGAGGATCAGCTTCTCCTCGACAAGGTGTTTGGACAGGAATTCCGGATCCTTGAGCGTCGGTCTTGCGAACACCACGTCGAGCTCGCGTGACACAAGTGCCCTGTGAAGCTCGGCGTTGTTCATGGGATTGAGGCTGAGGTTCACCTCGGGGTAATTCGCGCGGTAGGATCGTATGATGTTGGGCAGGATGCCGAAGGTGGCCGATCCAACAAAGCCGATTCTGAGGCGACCTTCGGAGCCCTGGCCAAGACGGCGGACTTCCAGCTTTGTGTCATCAAGTTGTGCGATGATTGACCTGCCGCGCTTCAGCAACCGTTCGCCTGCCTGCGTCAGGGTGATTGCACTGCGTCCTCGATTGAACAAGACAGCCTGAAGCTCTTCTTCCAGCTGCTTAATAGACCGGCTTAACGGTGGTTGCGCCATGTCCAGCCTTTCGGCCGCACGCCCGAAGTGCAGTTCCTCGGCAACTGCGATGAAATAGGCCAGCTGTTTGAAATTCATTTTTTGCCGCCCTCCCAGAGTTTTACGTTAAGCGATCCCGCAAAATGAAAAAAGGCCCCCGAACAAACGGGGGCCAGTTTTCAGGGAGGAATCTCGGATTATTCGGCGGCGACGGCCTTTTCGTCGGCTTCGGCCTTCAGCACGAAGTCGAACTCGAAGTGCAGATCCGTGCCGAGATCTTTCGCGGCGGGTTTGAACTTGCCGATGAGGCTCTCCTTCACCGCGAACACGCTGTCATCCTCAAGCCAGGCACTATCGGCGTCGTAGATCTGGCTGATCAGCGGGCGGTAGCCTTCGCGCGAGATGATGAAGTGCATGTGGCCGGGGCGGTTCGGGTGATGACCCATGAAGCGCAGCAGCTCACCGGCGGTTTCATCGTCCGGGATCGGGTAGGGGACGGGGCGTACTGCAACAAAGGCGTAATGGCCGTTTTCGTCGGTCTCGAAGCGGCCACGCAGGTTGTATTCCGGCTGATCGGGGTCGAGGTTTTCGTAGATGCCGTTCGGCGCGTCTTCCCAGACATCGAGCGTCACACCGGCGATGCCGTTGCCGTTCTCATCTTTGATGTAGCCTTCGAAATAGGCTGTCTCTTCATTGTCGTAATGCTTCTGGATGGTCGACGCCCCCTTGGGCAGAACCGGCGGGTTCTCGCGATAGAACGGCCCCAGAACGGTGGATTCGCTCTCATTGCCTTCGACGGGGTTGGTCATCATGTCGACCAGCACTTCAACGCCGAGGATGTCGCCAAGAAGAATGAATTCCTGGCGGTTGTCGTTGCACAGCTTGCCGGCGCGGGCGAGGTAGTCGCAAACAAACAGGAATTCGTCATGCTGCAGTTTCACGTCCTTGATGAAGGCATGCAGATGCTTGACCAAGCCGGTCGCGAGCACGCGCTGGCGGTCGGTGATGTCGCCATGCTTGCCGAGGCTCTCGATCACGACGTCGGTGATGTTGTCTTGGTTGACGATGCCCATGGGTATTTCCTCCTCCTGGCAGTCTGAATATCTGAATGCGAGTTGCTTCAATGCCGCTCGCGATAAAACAGACTTCGCCGAATCCACGTGTTTACCCAATGCCCGTGGCGGTATCGGATGATACCAGCGGTGAGCTTCCCGTGGCAGAGCTGTGAAGTCCCTGCGATCGGCAGGTCAGAGTATTGACCCATACCCCTGCTGGCATGGCCCCGGTGCGGCTGATCATGGCAGCTATGGTCCAGCTTACGAACGCAAGGGAGGCCAGGGTGATCGATACCTTCAAGCAAATTCAAACGCGCCTTGAGGCAACGCCGCATCTGCAGCGACTCGGCCGACTGTTTTCCGAAACGGTGCTGATCGAGATCGACGGGAACGAGTATTACCTGTCATTCGAAAAAGGCCGCATCGTCTCTGTTGTCGAAGGCCCAAGTCGCAAGACACCTTGGCGCTTTGCGCTGCGGACGGATGCGGAAGCGCTTCAGAAGTTCTGGCAACTGCGTCCTGAACCCGGATTCCACGATATCTTCGGACTTGTGAAGATCGGCCGCGGCCGGATCGACGGCGATATCCTGAGCCTCGTGAAAAACCTTCGTTTCTTCAAGGACGTTCTGGGCCTGGCCCGCGGGAAAGAGGAGTTGGCAGCATGAGCATCGAGCCCATCACCGGTCGTTACCTGACCGTCACCATCGAGGGCGCACCCCGCCGCATCTATTTCGAAGAGGCCGGGCAGGGACGTCCTGTCATCTGCCTGCATACCGCAGGGGCCGATACCCGTCAGTGGCGTCACCTCATGAACGACGAAGAGATCACGGCGTCGAACCGCCTGATCGCGTTCGACATGCCCTGGCACGGCAAATCGCTGCCGCCCGAAGGGTTCGAGACGCAGGAATACCTGCTGACGACCGAAGCCTATATCGAAACCGTTCTGGCCGTCATCGACGGGTTGGCCCTTGACCGTCCCGTTCTGGCAGGGTGTTCGATGGGTGGGCGCATTGCGCTGCAACTGGCGGCGTTGCATCCGCACAGGTTCAGCGGGTTCATCGCCATCGAGGCCTCGGATTTCCAGCCCGCCTGGTATGACATCGACTGGTTCCACCGGCCCGACGCGCACGGCGGCGAGATGGGTGCGGCACTCGTATCCGCCAATATCTCTCCCTATGCGCCCGTTGCCGAACGTTGGAACACGCTTTGGATGTTCATGCAAAGCGGCCCGGGCGTCTTCCGGGGCGATCTGAGCTTCTACACCAGGGATGACAGCCTCATCCCGCGCTTGCCGACCATTGATACGGGGGCGACCCCGGTTCACATCATCGTCGGTGCCTATGACCTGACCTGCACGCCGGAAGATGCGGAGCGTACGGCCAGGGCCATCCCTGGCGCCACCCTTGCTGTCATGGACGAGCTTGGCCACTTCCCGATGAGTGAACATCCGGAGGGCTTCCGACCCTTCTTTGTCGAGGCTCTGGAAAAGATGCCGAGAACTGCCGCGAAGGCCGCCTGACAGATAAACCGCCGCACGGGAGGAGGAGCCATGTGCAAGAACGCCAATAACCCATGCCCAGGATGTAAGAAGCACAACAGGGACGATACTGTTTGGATGTTCTTCACCGATGAAGAACGCCAGGCCCTCGAGGCATCGAGCAAGCAGCCGCCCCTTGCGAACGCGCATTCCTGAACACTGAAGAAAATAGGCACCTTGGCAGTCTGCCCGGAGTGCAAAACTCGGACTTGGATCATGACCAAACCTTGCATCATCTGCGTTGCGATCACGGGCAGCCTGCCCAGGAAAGCCAACAACCCGGCCGTTCCGATCACTGTATCGGAACAAGTGGACTCGACTCATGAGGCGTTCGAAGCAGGCGCCTCTATCGTGCACGCCCATGTGCGCAATGACGATGAAACGCCGTCCTCTGATCCCGACAAGTTCGCGGCGCTGAAGGAAGGAATCGAAAAACACTGCCCCGGCATGATCATACAGTTCTCGACCGGTGGACGGTCGGGCGCCGGCCAGACGCGCGGCGGGATGCTGCCGCTTGCGCCCGACATGGCCTCGCTGTCGGTCGGGTCGAACAACTTTCCAACCCGCGTCTATGAAAATCCGCCCGAACTGGTCGATTGGCTGGCGGCCGAGATGCTGCAATACGACGTCAAACCGGAAATCGAGGCCTTTGACCTGAGCCATATTCTGAAGGCCAAGGACATGGCTGACAAGGGCCATCTTGCCGGAACCCCCTATGTCCAGTTCGTGATGGGCGTGAAGAACGCCATGCCGGTCGACCGCGATGTGTTCGACTATTACATCCACACCGTGCACCGTCTGTTCGGCGAAGACGCGCCATGGTGCGCCGCCGGCATCGGTGCCAATCAGCTTAGACTGAACGAATGGGCCATCGCAGCGGGCGGCCATGCCCGTACGGGGCTTGAGGACAACGTACGCCTCGACCGTGACACGCTAGCCTCCAGCAACGCTGAACTGGTGCGGCGGGCGGTGGATATCTGTGACAGGAACAACCGCCCCGTGGCGAGCTGGCAAGAGACGCGCCGGATACTCGGCCTACGTCTGCCTGAGAATACCGAGAAAGGCCAAGCGGCATGAAGAAAGTATATGGCTCCGCCGATGAGGCGCTCGACGGCGTTCTCTTCGACGGCATGCTGATTGCGGCGGGGGGATTTGGCCTCTGTGGCATCCCCGAGCTGCTGATCGACGGGATCGTGAAAGCGGGCACCAAGGATCTGACGGTCGCCTCCAACAATGCGGGCGTTGACGGCTTCGGCCTGGGCAAGCTGCTGGAAACGCGCCAGATCAGGAAAATGATGTCGTCCTATGTGGGCGAGAACGCGGAATTCATGCGTCAGTATCTGAGCGGAGAGCTGGAACTGGAGTTCAACCCGCAAGGCACGCTGGCCGAACGGATGCGCGCCGGTGGCGCGGGCATTCCCGGCTTCTACACCAAGACCGGCGTCGGCACGGTGATTGCCGAGGGCAAGGAAGTGAAGTCGTGGAACGGCCAGGACTATATCCTTGAGGAAGGCATCTTCGCGGATCTGGCCATCGTCAAGGCGTGGAAGGCCGATGACACCGGCAACCTCGTCTTCC
>NZ_RCIQ01000036.1 GCF_004000255.1 Nioella ostreopsis | reverse complement strand
TATGAGGACCACATACGCGAGGACGAATTCTGTAAACTTCCGTTGCGATGAAAAAGCATGAATGCTCTCCCGTCAATTCATGAGAATAATCATCTCCGATAACTGACAAGAAAACACATAAAATCACCATTCGTCACGTTCTTTTATCAATCACCCCCCTTGCAGACACCGGCGGCATCATTGGCCCGGCAGTTTTTTCGCGTATCACAGCCTGAGCGACGGCAGCCCGATCCCGGTCGACTGGAACCCGCCATCAACGGCGATCACCTGGCCGGTCACATAACTCGCCTTGTCCGAGCACAGGAAAACGATGACATTGCCGATCTCCTCTTCGCTGCCATAGCGGTTGAGCGGGATCGCGTCGTGATAGGCGTCGATGATGTCCTGCGTGTGCACGGCCATGGCCAGTTTCGTCGCCACCGGCCCGGGGCAGATGCAGTTGGCACGCACGCCCCATTCGCCCCACTCCGCCGCCTGCTGCTGCGTCAGGTGCATGACGCCCGCTTTCGACGTGCCATAGGCCACACGCAGGGTCGAGGCCCTGAGCCCCGAGATCGAGGCGATATTGACGATGCTGCCTTTCGCCGCTTTCAGCGCGGTCGCGCAGGCCTGCGAACACAGGAAGACCCCGTCGAGATTGGTTTCCATCACCCGCCGCCAGCGTTCGAAATCGGTCTCGTCGATGGGGCCGAAATCGGCCACGCCCGCGTTGTTCACCAGCGCGTCGATCCGGCCGAACTGCGCCTCAACCTCAGCGGCCATGGCCGTCACCTGATCGGGCTGCGAGACGTCGCAGACCACGGGCAGGACGTTCTCCAGCCCAGACGCGGCTTCCATCAGCGCGGGCACGTCGCGGTCGATCATCGCGACGCGGCGACCTTCTTCGAGGAAGAGTTTCGTGGTAGCGAGGCCGATTCCGCGCGCCGCCCCGGTCACTATCGCGGTTTTCTGCATCATCACACCCATTTGGCCAGCGGCGGCAGGCTCATCAGCACCGCGTTCGCGTCATGCCCCGTGGCCAGCCCGAACTTGGTGCCCCGGTCATAGACGAGGTTGTATTCGGCATAGAGCCCCCGGTGGATCAGCTGCGCATCCTTGTCTTCCTCCGTCCAGGGCGTATTGCGGCGCTTTTCGGTGACTGGCAGGAAAGCGGGCAGGAAGGCGCGGCCGATATCCTGCGTCAGGGCGAAATCCGCGTCCCAGTCGCCGCTGTTGCGGTCGTCCATGAAGATCCCTCCGACACCGCGTGCCCGGCCCCGGTGCGGGATGAAGAAATACTCGTCCGCCCAAGCCTTTAGCTCGGGGTAGAGCCCCGGCCCATGGGGGTCGAGATGTGCTTTCTGCACGGCATGGAAATGGGCGGTATCCTCGTCATACTCGATGCAGGGATTGAGGTCCGATCCACCCCCGAACCACCAGGCATGGGGCGTCCAGAACATGCGGGTGTTCATGTGCACTGCGGGGGTGTGCGGGTTCTGCATATGGGCCACCAGCGAAATGCCAGAGGCCCAGAAGCGCGGATCGTCCTCCATCCCCGGCACGCCCCGCGCGGCCATGGCCTTCTGCGCCTGCGCACCAAGCTGGCCGTAGACCGTGGACACGTTCACGCCCACCTTCTCGAACACGCGCCCGCCGCGCATCACGCTCATCAGCCCGCCGCCCGCATCGGACCCGTCGTCGGAGGCGCGTTTCGTTTCCGTCACCTCGAACCGGCCCGCTGGAAGGCCTGCTAAGGGACCCTCGATCTGGCTGTCCTCCAGCGCTTCGAAGGCGGCAACGATCTGGTCGCGCAGTTCTCGGAACCAGGCGGAGGCGCGGGCTTTTCTGGCATCAAACGGGTCGCTCATCGGGGTCTCCTTTCGCGGTCGGCGGGACTGTGCCCAATCGGCCCCGGCAGGTCCAGAGGCCCGGGGGCAGATATTGCGGCCAGATCGTCGCGTGGCCCGACATGTCGGTTGCCCCAAAATGACCTCAAATTGAATCACGGTTAATGATGGATTCTTATGAAATTATCCCCTACTCTCACCTCAAAGCCGCATCAGACGGCGCAATTTGCCGCGACAGACGGCATCAGAGGCAGACAGAGCAGTTTCGTGATCCGAAGAACGCTCCTTTCGACCCTGACGGGTCTTGTTGTGCTACTAAGCACGATCCTGGCCGTGGTTTCCCCGGCGCAGGCCGCCCCCTATGCCGCCATGGTCATCGACGCACGCACCGGTGAAGTCCTTCATTCGAGGAACGCCGACACACGGCTGCACCCGGCCTCGCTGACCAAGATGATGACGCTTTACATCGCGTTCGAGGCGATCCGGCTTGGCGAAATTACCCTTGATACGCAGGTGCGCATTTCCCGAAATGCCGCGGCGGAGCCGCCATCTCGCCTCGGGCTTCAGGCAGGCAGCACGATCCGCCTGCGCTATCTGATCCGGGCCGCCGCCGTGCGATCCGCCAATGATGCGGCCACCGCGATCGGTGAGGCCATCTCGGGTTCGGAAGCCGCCTTTGCCCGGCGGATGAACCGGACCGCCGAAGCGCTTGGCATGACGCGCACGACCTTTCGGAACGCCAACGGGCTGACCGAAGAGGGGCATCTTTCGACCGCGCGCGACATGACCACGATGGGACGTCGGATTTTCTATGATTATCCGCAATACTATAACCTCTTTTCCCGTCGCACTGCGGATGCGGGCATCGCCACGGTGCGCAACACGAACCGCCGCTTTCTGGATGCCTATCGCGGGGCGGACGGAATCAAGACGGGTTACACGCGCGCGGCGGGCTATAACCTTGTGGCCTCGGCCGAGCGGGGCAATGTCCGCATCATCGCGACCGTCTTCGGCGGACGGTCCACTGCCAGCCGGAATGAACGGATCATGGAACTTCTGGACATGGGATTTGCCCGCGCCCCTGCCAATGCCACGATCCGACGACCCGAATTACCCTCCTATGGCCCGGGAGATGGCCGGGCCGGGCGCACCATCCGGCCAAATGGCCTTGTGACGAGCAGCCTGAGACCACTTCCCCGACCGCTGCCGGTGGCCGAGCCCGAAGAGATTCCCGAGGTTTCGCCGGACCTGATCGCCGCTGTCGAGGAAGCGGTCGAAGACGCCCTGGCCGATCCCCCGCAACAAGACCTGAGCGAGGCCATCGCGCCAGAGCCACCCCTGGAAGAGACCGATGACGAGGGCACAGAGGCCCTGGCGGAGGCCGAAGCAGTGGAGACGGAAATCGAAGAAGGCAGCGATGACTCGCTGCTGGCAAGCATCGCGCCGGTCCCGCGACCGGAAATCGTGGCTTATGACTCGACCGAAATCGAACTTGCGGTGATAGACCCCGACCCGGAACCGCCCGTGCAGGAGATCGTCACGCGGGCCTCATCGACCGGCAGCCGGCTTTACGGTGTGTCGCTCGGGCGCTACCCGTCCCGTTTCGCCGCCGAACAGCTGCTGCTGCGCACGGCCCTGGCGGAACTGGGCACGTTCGATGATGCTTTGCGCAACGTCGTGCAACGCACCGGCGGCTTCGAGGCGCAATTTGCGGGCATGGGGCAGGAACAGGCGGAACGGGCCTGCGCGCGGCTGATGTCGCGGAACATCACCTGCACGACCTACGGGCCCTGAGATTCCTTTGCCATGTGGCGCGGGAAGGATCTTGCAAGATCCTTTGAAGGTTTTTGCAAAAACCTTCCCCGCGCCTAGCCTTTCGGTTTGTCGTCGTAGTCGCCGGACAGAATGCGGTTGGCATCGCCTTCGGGGTCGTCGAACTGCCCCCGCTTCAGAAGCCAGAAAAACCCGACCAGCCCAAGCGCGCCCAGGAACAGGGACACGGGGATCAGTATGACGAGAACATCCATCGGGGGCCTTCTTTCCGGTCAGCGCAGGCGCAGCGCATTGAGCGACACGGTAATCGAGCTTGCCGACATCGCCAAGGCCGCCATCAGAGGTGTCGCGAATCCGGCAATCGCAAAGGGCACAGCCACGATATTGTAGACCGTGGCAATCGAGAAGTTTTCGCGGATGCGCGCGCGGGCCTTGACCGAGGTCGCGAACGCATCGGCAATCGGTGCCAGATCCTTGCCAAGCAGAACCATGTCCGAGGCCACGCGCGCCGCATCCAGCGCCGAAGCCGGCGAGATCGACACATGGGCGGCCGTCAGCGCGGCGGTGTCGTTGAGCCCGTCACCCACCATCAGCACCTTGGCACCCTCGGCAGAAAGATCCGCCACACGGGCGGCCTTCTGGTCGGGCAGCGCCTCGGCCATGACCTCGTCGATGCCGATCTCCGCGGCGAAGCGATCCACCGCGCCCTTGGTGTCGCCAGAAATCAGGATCACGCGCAGACCGTTCGCCCGCAGCCCTTCAACAGCCTCTTTCGCACCGGGTCGCATGGAGTCCGTGAAGGTGATGGGCACAGGAGGCTCGTCTGCGATCTGAAGGAATGTTGCCGTCATGTCGGGCGCTTCGGCCCCCACCCATGTGGCGCGGCCAAGGCGGACGGTCTTGCCTTTCCAGCGACCCTCGACGCCATAGCCCGGCACTTCACGCACGTCGCTCAGTGTCACTGGCAAACGGCCCAGGTCACGCAGGCCGCGGGCCAGCGCTTCGGCCAGCGGGTGACCGGACACTGTGGCCAGCGACAGAGCCACGCCCTGCGCCTCTTCGGGCAGATCGGACAGCCCCACGGGATGCGGCGCGCCCATGGTCAAGGTGCCGGTCTTGTCGAAGACCACCGTATCGACCTCGGCCAGCCGTTCCATCGCGGTGCCGTCCTTGATCAGCATCCCCTTGCGGAACAGTCGGCCAGAGGCGGCGGTGGTCACCGCAGGCACGGCAAGGCCAAGGGCGCAGGGGCAGGTGATGATCAGAACCGCAGCGGCGATGTTCAGCGACACGCGCAGATCGAATGTGTAGAGATACCAGCCCACAGCCGCGAGCGCCGAGAGGATATGGACGCCGGGCGCATAAAGCTTCGCCGCCTGATCGGCGAGCGAGGTGTAGTTGTTGCGCCCCGATTCCGCGATGGCGACGAGGTCTGCAATCCGGTGCAGCGCGGTGTCTTCGCCTGCTGCCGTCACCTCCACTGTGAGCGGCCCGGTCAGGTTGACCTCGCCCGCCGACACAGCCGTGCCCGGCCCGGCAAAGGCGGGCAGGCTTTCGCCGGTCATCAGCGCGCGGTCGATCTCGGAGGTGCCTTCGCGCACCACGCCATCCACGGGCACGCGGCCACCGGGCTTGACCAGAACGACGTCGCCCACGACGAGCTCCGCGACGCCCACGGTTTCGGTTTCCCCTTCCGCAGACAGGCGCAACGCACGGGGTACTTCCATTGCCGCCAGTTCCTGCGCAGCGGAGCGAGCCGAGGCGCGGGTGCGATAATCGAGATACCGGCCAGCGAGCAGAAAGAAGGTCAGCGAGATCGCGGCATCAAAATAGGCATGTTCGCCGGAATGGATGGTTTCATAGAGCGACGTGCCCACGGCCAGCAGAATCGCCAGCGTGATCGGCACATCCATGTTGAGCCGCCCGTTCTTCAGCGCCGACCACGCATTCACGTAGAAGGGTTTGCCGGTGAACACGATCGCAGGCAGCACGATGAAGGCCGAGATCCAGTGCATCATGTCGCGCGTGACGCCTTCGGCACCGGACCAGACGGCGACCGACAGAAGCATCACGTTCATCATCGCAAAGCCTGCCACGGCCAGCCGCATCAGCAGGTCCTTGCTGGCCCGGTCGGCCTCGGTCGTGGCCAACACGCCGGGGTCAAGCTCGTGCGCCTCATATCCCACGCGGTCCAGCACCTGCACGAGATCCTCTGCCGTCACGTCTGCATCGGCCTCGACCATCGCGCGTTTGAGCGTCAGGTTGACCCGTGCGGAATGGACACCAGGTGCCTTGGCCAACTCCTTTTCCACGGTCGAGATGCAGGCCGCGCAATGGATGCCCGGCAGCGACAGCATCAGCCGCGCGTCCTGGGGCACCGCCGCCAGCGCCTCAGCCGCAGGGGTGACGGAACAGGCGGGGCAAACGGCAGGGCTTGGATGCTCGAACGTGGCAGACATGGCAGGCCTATCCCCGCACGGTGAAGGTGATGTTGTGGCGGTAGTCGGTGCCGTCGCGGGCGGTGCCGGTCAGGCGCAGACGCCAGCGTCCCTCGGACACCTCAACTGGTGCGGTAAAGGCTCCGGCGTTCCGGGTCAGCTCCAGCAGTTGATCTTCCTGGCGGTTGGTGGGACGGGTCAGAAGCGCCTCGAATTCCGCAGGCGCGACGGGCTGGCCACTGTCATCGACCAGAAGCAGGGTCAGCACACCGGACTCGGCATCAACCTCGACCGAAGCATTCCAGCCAAGCGCCTCCTGTGCATCGCGCCGCAGATTGAAATCCTGACTGTCCGCGTAGGAAGACGACACCTCCAGCCCCGGAAATGTGCTGACTGCATTGAATGCCATGTACAGGTTCACACCGATGATGATGCCGAATCCGGCAATGAAGATCATCAGGACCTTGCGGCCGGTCAGTTCCCTGCCCCCCGGTTGTTGGTCTGCATCGCTCATGTCAGTTCTCCCGTCCGTTGAACACGGTGTCCTCAAAGGTCCGTGTGCCGCTACTCTGGTCTTCCACCCAAAGGCGGAAATCGGTGCGGTCCAGGCTTGCTGCCGGATCACCCGGCCGCGCCAGAACATAGACCCGCTGCAACTGCGTGCTGTCGGCGGGCACGGTCACGGTCAACTCTTCCGTGCCCTCCAGTTCCACCCGCAGGATCTCGTCCGAGGTCAGCGAGATGTGGAAGTCCGTTGCATCGTGCTGCATGTTGCGGATCCGCACGTCATAGGTGTTGCGGATTGTGCCGTCCGAGAGGGTCACGTAGGTCGGATTGCGCACCGGCGATACGGTGATGTCGATGTCGGACCGGATGAACAGCATCACGGTCAGGCCGATGCCGATCGCCGACCAGAGCACGGTGTAGATGATGGTGCGCAGGCGGAAGATGTGCTGCCACACCGGTTTTTTTGGGTTGCCCGCGCGCTCGTTGGCCTCGTCGGTCAGTGCCATGTAGTCGATCAGGCCGCGCGGCTTGCCGATCTTGGCCATGATGTCGTCGCAGGCGTCGATACAGAGCGCGCAGGTGATGCATTCCAGCTGCTGGCCATCGCGGATGTCGATGCCCACCGGGCAGACATTGACGCAGGCCATGCAGTCGATGCAATCGCCAAGCTGGTCGGCATCCGCGCCCTTGCGGTGCTTGCCGCGCGGTTCCCCACGCCATTCGCGATAGGCAACGGTGATCGAGTCCTCATCCATCATCGCGGCCTGAATGCGCGGCCAGGGGCACATGTAGATGCAGACCTGTTCGCGCATGAAGCCACCGAAGACGAAGGTGGTGAAGGTCAGGATGCCAATGGTGGCGTAGACCACATAAGGCGCCTGGAAGGTGACCAGATCCCCCAGAAGCGTCGGCGCATCAGTGAAATAGAACACCCAGGCCCCGCCGGTTGCGACCGCGATCAGGAACCAGCTGATGTATTTGATGACCCTGAGGCGAATCTTCTTGGCGTCCCATTTGGCTTTCCACAGGCGCAGGCGCGCGTTGCGGTCGCCCTCGATCCAGCGTTCGACAGTGTAGAAGAGGTCGGTCCAGACGGTTTGCGGGCAGGCATAGCCGCACCAGACCCGGCCAAGTGCCGAGGTGAACAGGAAGAGGCCAAGGCCCGCCATGATCAAAAGGCCCGCGACGAAGTAGAATTCGTGCGGCCAGATCTCGATCCAGAAGAAGAAGAAGCGGCGGTTGGCGAGGTCCAGCAGCACCGCCTGATCAGGGAGCGAGGGACCACGGTCCCACCGAATCCAGGGCGTCAGGTAATAGATGCCCAGGGTGACGATCATGATGATCCACTTGAGGTTCCGGAAATTGCCACTCACGCGCTTGGGAAAGACCGGTTCACGGGCGGCGTAGAGCTTTTGCGGTTGTTCTGTGGAACTCATGACGGGATCGTCCCTTTGCGTGCGAATTGCCTTGGCTTGCTAGGTGTTTAGGCGCGGGGGCGGTTGTAAACTTTGACGTGGATCAAGAATCGCCGCTGCACTGCAAAAAAGATGAGTTGCCGGAATAGGTTTTGCAGTCTGTTGCGACAATTCACCCGTAGAAACGCAACACCCGGCCTCAGGGAAAGGTTGGCATTTGACAAGCGCAACGGGGTCGGACCTGCGGGTGGATCAACCCACGCGGGATTGCTGCGTCCTGCACAAGAGAGAAGGTGTCATGATAGGTGCCGCGCGGGACAAGGGAGGTGTCGGTTCTGCAGGAAACGCGCGAACAGGACCAGAACCGACACCCTTTCCATCGGCCGGGAGGGGCCTCCGGATCTCTTGTCTCTTGTGGTGTCGGCCCTGAAGGAAACGCGCGAACAGGACCAGGGCCGACACCAGTCCCGCCAGCCGGGAGGGGCCTTTGGGATCTCTTGTCTTTTTCGGTGCCGGCCCTGTAGGAAACGCGCGAACAGGACCAAGGCCGGCACCGTTAACCGAAGGCCGGGAGGGGCCTTCGGATCTCTTGATCGGGGATTATTCCCCGCCGCCCAGAGAGTGGACGTAGACCGCGACCGAGCGCACTTCGGCTTCGCTCAGACGGCCAGCCTCGGAGGCTTCCGCCGACCACGGTGGCATGACGCCGAACCGGGCGAAGCGCACGGTGTGCTCCAGCGATGCCTCGTCCCCGCCATAGAGCCAGATGGCATCGGTCAGGTTGGGGGCGCCGAGGAACCGGTCGCCGGTGCCGTCATCCATGTGGCATGCGGCGCAGTTGTTGAGGAACACCTCTTCGCCTGCGGCGGCCAGCGTCGCATCATGCTCCTGGTTCGACAGGTTGCGGACATACTGCACCACGCTTGTGATTTCCTCATCCGACAGGATCTCGTCGAAGGCGGTCATCTCGGAGTAGCGCGCGTCGAAATCGTCCTCGTTCCGGATGCCGTGGCTGATGGTGTAGTGGATCTCGTCGATCGAGCCGCCCCACAGCCAGTCATCGTCCAGCAGGTTGGGATAGCCAATCGCACCAGCCGCACCAGAGCCGTGGCACTGCGCACACCAGGTGCGGAAGATCGCGCCGCCGCCCTGGATTGCGTAGTTGTAGAGGTCGGGATTCTCATCGGCAGTGATTGCCGCAAGCTCCACCTCTTCGATCTGCGCACGGATCGGGGCGTTCATCTCTTCGAAGGTCGCGATATCGGCAGCCACTTCGCCGCGGGTCGAGTACCCCAGAACACCGGATGTCGCAGAACTGACCAATGGCCAGGCCGGGTAGAGCACGGTATAGACAACGCCCCAGATGATACAGGCGTAGAAGGTCCACAGCCACCAGCGTGGCAGCGGGTTGTTGAACTCCTTGATCCCGTCCCAGGAGTGGCCCGTGGTATCCGGATCGCCGTCCTGCAGGATCTGTTCTTCGGGATGGTTCTGTTCGGTCATTGCCGCGCCTCCGTAAGATGGGCGTCCTGGGCGCCGGGCAAAGGCGCCCGGGCCGGCTTGTCGTCGTGGCGGAAGGGGATGTTCGCGGTGTCCTGGTGCACCTTGCGGCTACCGGGCCGCAAGGTGAACAGGATCACTACGACGAAGACCAGGAACATGAAAACCAGTCCCCAGCTTCCCGCGAAGACCCGCATGATGGTGTAGGTATCTTCCATCTGTCAGGCCCCCATTACCGGCTTTCGTCGGGCGTGAAGGTCGAGAAATCGACCAGCGTACCCAACATCTGCATGTAGGCGATCAGTGCATCCATCTCGGTCACAGCCGGATTTCCGTCAAAGTCGCGCACCTGCGCCCCGGGATAGCGTTCCGCCACCGCGTCATCACCGAAATCGGTGGCCTGTTCGACAAAGTCGTAGGCCGCCTGTTCGATCATGTCGTCAGTGTAAGGCACACCCACGATCCGGTGCGTCGCCATGAGATCGGCGATATAGCCCGGTTCGATCTCGGTCTCGGCGAGGTAGCCGTAGGACGGCATCACCGATTCCGGCACCACCGACTGCGGATCGGAGAAGTGATCCACATGCCATTCGTCCGAGTAGCGGCCACCGACGCGGGCAAGGTCAGGCCCGGTCCGCTTCGATCCCCACTGGAACGGGTGGTCATACATGGACTCTGCCGCGAGGCTATAGTGCCCATACCGTTCCACCTCGTCCCGCATCGGACGGATCATCTGGCTGTGGCAGACATAGCACCCTTCGCGAATGTAGATCTCGCGCCCGGTCAGTTCGAGCGGGGAGTAGGGGCGCATGCCCTCCACTTCCTCGATCGTGTTGTCCAGGTAGAACAAGGGGGCGATTTCCACGATACCGCCGACGGTGACCACCCCAAGGCTCAGCACCAGCAGGAGGGTCGCGTTGGTCTCGATCTTCTTGTGTCCGTCGAGAAAAGCCATCTTGGTTCCCTCCTTATTCTGCGGGTGCCGCAACGGTGGAGTCTGCCTTGGCAGTACCCTTCCGCACGGTCATCCAGAGGTTGTAGGACATGATCAGCGCACCGCCGAGGAACATCGTCCCACCCAGGCCACGGACCACATACATCGGGAACTTGGCGGCCACGGTGTCGGCGAAGCTGTTCACGAGGAACCCTTGCGCGTCGACTTCACGCCACATCAGACCTTCCATGATACCGGTCACCCACATGGACGCCGCGTAGAGCACGATGCCGATGGTGGCGAGCCAGTAGTGCCAGCTGACCATCCGCAGGCTGTAGAGGCGTTCTTTGCCCCAGAGCTTGGGAACCAGGTAGTAGAGCATCCCGAAGGTGATCATCCCGTTCCAGCCGAGCGCACCGGAATGCACGTGACCAATGGTCCAGTCGGTGTAGTGCGACAGCGAGTTCACCGCGCGGATCGACATCATCGGGCCTTCGAAGGTCGACATCCCGTAGAAAGCCACCGAGGTCACCATCATCCGCAGGATCGGGTCCGTGCGCAGCTTGTCCCATGCGCCAGACAGCGTCATCAGACCGTTGATCATGCCACCCCAGGAGGGCATCCACAGCACGACCGAGAACACCATGCCAAGGGTCGAGGCCCAGTCAGGCAGCGCGGTGTAGTGCAGGTGGTGCGGACCGGCCCAGATATACAGGAAGATCAGTGCCCAGAAGTGGATGATCGACAGCTTGTAGGAGTAAACCGGACGCTCAGCCTGCTTCGGAATGAAGTAGTACATCATGCCCAGGAAGCCCGCAGTCAGGAAGAAGCCCACAGCGTTGTGGCCGTACCACCACTGGGTCATGGCATCCTGAACACCCGACATCAGCGAGACGGAGCGCGATCCCCAGATCGACACCGGCACGGCCAGGTTGTTCACGACATGCAGCATGGCAACGGTGACGATGAAGCTGAGGTAGAACCAGTTCGCCACGTAGATGTGGGGTTCCTTCCGCTTCAGCAGCGTGCCGACGAAGAGCAGCAGGTAAGCCACCCAGACCACGGTCAGCCACAGGTCGATATACCATTCCGGTTCTGCATATTCACGGCCGGTCGAACCACCCAGAACATAGGCCGTTGCGGCCAGCAGGATGAAGAACTGGTAGCCCCAGAGCACGAACCAAGCCAGACCGCCGCCCCACAGGCGCGCGGCAGAGGTCCGCTGCACGACGTAGAAGGACGAGGCCAGCAGGCCGGTGCCGCCGAATGCGAAAATCACCGCTGACGTATGCAGCGGGCGCAGGCGACCGAAATTGAGATACCCTTGCGCCCATTCGAAGTTGAGCTCGGGGAAAGCCAGCTGAAATGCGATGAAGACCCCCACAAGGAAGCCCACAACGCCCCAGAAGGCGGTCAGAGCCACACCGACGCGCACGGGGCCGTCCATGTACTCTGCTTCCAGTACCGCAGCCGGAACCGGTTCATCTGTGCGGCGCAGCTGCCACAGGAAAAGCCCTGCTGCTGTCACCATGACCAGGATCATATGGATCATATAGATCATGTCCCGGGCATAACTGGCCGCGATTGCGGCCAGCACCGCAACCAAGCCAAGGATCAGTAGCTTTACGTAATCAAGCATCGATCGTCCCTTCGTCGTGCCCCGGTACCGACTCGACTCAAGCCATCCGGGACTGTTCCATCTGCTCCCCAAATCGCGCAGCCGCAGCATTGGGGCCTTGATCCATGTCAAGTTTGACGAAGGTTCCTGTTGATGCAGGTCAATGTGTGTCCGCGCTGTGCACGATATTGATAAATTAGCAGCCACGGAGGACCAATCATGGCCTATAAAAGCGTTTTCACCGTCATCACCGATCTTTCCGATGTGGGGCCGGTGCTGGAAGCCGCCCTGCCCTTCGTTCGGGCCGAGGGGGCGCATCTGAATGTGCTTTGCCTTGGCATCGACCGGACCCAGACCGGCTATTACTTTGCGGGCGCCACCGCGATGATGCATGAAGAGACCCTTTTGCATGCACAATCCGAAGCGAAAGAGATCGAGGACGCCGTGCGCGAACGGCTCGGTCGGACCGAGGTCAGCTGGGGTGTCGATGCCGTCATTGCCCAGACCGCCACGGTCGCGGGGCTTGTGGCACGGCGGGCGCGCTTTGCCGATCTGGTGATGCTTCCCAAACCTTATGGGCCGAACCGCACGATGGATGCGCCGGTGATCGTGGAATCCGCCATGTTCCAGGGCCAGGCCCCGGTCATGGTCCTGCCCGGTGACGCAGCGCCCGGCACTACGCCCTCCAAGGTCGTCATTGCCTGGAACGAAAGCGCCGAGGCGATGTCGGCGGTGCGCCGGGCCCTGCCCCTGTTGATTGCGGCCGGCGAGGTCAACATCCTGATCATCGACCCGCAGACCCACAGTACCGACAGCGCCGACCCCGGCAGTGAGCTGTCCGAGATGCTGAACCGCCATGGGGTGAAGGTCGAGGTTTCGATTGTCGCCAAGACCCTGCCGCGCGTGTCTGACATGATCCTGCGCCACCTGTCGGACCAGAACGCGGAACTTCTGGTTATGGGAGCATACGGGCATTCCCGCTTCCGCGAGGCCATTCTGGGTGGGGCAACCCGCAATCTTCTGGAACAGGCCGAAGTTCCGGTGCTGATGGCTCACTAGGCTGCGTCGATCCAGCTGCATCGGTGGAAGGGGCATCCGCAGGGTGCCCCTTTTCCTTTGGGCAACAGCCTGAAATCAAAACAAAATTAAGCCGGTGTGAATTTCCTGTTGTGTAAGTGTCTAATCTACACTATAGTGAGTCGTATAGCCCGAACACAAACCCATAGGACCCGAACCCATGTTCTGCACCGCCCATCACCAGCCCCGCCCGCGCCCCGCCACTGCCGACATCGCCCGCACCTCCGACCGCCGCGTTCGCGTTGCAGCCGACAAGCCCCGCGCGCCCGGTCAGATCTTCACCGATTTCGCCAGCATCTGAATTTTCCGGATCCGGTCAGATATAGACGCCGCCATCCGCGTCATCGCCGGTTTCATCCATCAGCGCCTCGACATCCGGCACGATGATATGGCGCTTACCCTTCAGTTCGATCACGCCATCGCGCTTCAGCGCGGACATCTGGCGGCTCACGGTTTCCAGCGTCAGGCCAAGATAGTCGGCCATTGCCTCACGAGTCAGCGGCAAATCGAACGCCAATTCGGTCGCATTTTTCGAGTTCTTCAAACTCGCATCGCGCCGCGCGATAATCGACAGGAAGCTCGCAATCTTTTCCCGGGCAGTCTTGCGCCCCAAAAGCAGCATCCATTCCCGCGCCGCGTCCAATTCATCTAGAGTCATTTCCAGAAGCCGCTGGCTGAGATGAGGTGTTTCCTCGATCAATCCCTGAAACGGGACGCGACGGAAACAGCACAACATGACATCAGTCGCAGCGGTCACATCATAGGACACTGATTCGCGGTTCGGTCGGCCAAGGAAATCGCTTGGCAAAAGCAGGCCAACCATCTGGCGACGCCCGTCTTCCATGGTCTGGGTAAGCGAGGCGACCCCCTCGACCACAGAGGCCACGAAATCCATCTTGTCACCGGCCCAGGCAATGGTCTGCCCGGCCTCGAAACGCCTGTAATACTTGATCGCGTCAAGTTTTTCGAGCTCATCGCTTTCGCAACGGGCACAAACGGCGCGGTGCCTGATCGGGCAATCCGCACATGTCATTTCCGAGAGGGCCAGCGATCGATTGGGCATTTGCGTTTCCTTGAGCTCCGCTCGAAATTTCGACATTTGATCTCGATCAAATACAGTCTGTCCTGCGCCCCCTAAAGCTATCGCAATGGAAAACCTTGCGCAACTTCGTCGCCTCGGACTCTTCGAGGCTAAAGTCCCGCGTTATACGAGCTATCCGCCTGCCACGAAGTTCTCGAACGACGTGGATTCAGGCGTGTACGCGGACTGGATCAATACAATACCCGCCGGAACGCGGGTTTCATTGTATTTGCACGTGCCCTTCTGTCGCAGGCTGTGCTGGTTCTGTGCCTGCCGCACCCAGGGTGTGCGCAGCGACGAACCTGTCCGCGCCTATCTGGAGACGTTGAAGCAGGAAATTCGCAAGATCGGCGCAATGCTGCCCGAAGGGGTAGAGGTCGCGCGTCTGCATTGGGGTGGGGGCACCCCGACGCTGCTGTCTGACGCCATGATCACCGATCTGGCCGAAGAACTGGCGCGGGCATTCCCCTATTCCGACGGCATGGAATTTTCCGTCGAGATCGACCCCAACGAGATCGACGCCGCGCGGCTGGACGCGCTGGCCGGTGCCGGGCTGAACCGCGCCTCGATCGGGGTGCAGGATTTCGACCCTGGCATTCAGAAGATCATCGGCCGCATCCAAAGCTACGAGGTCACTCGCGATGCAGTGGAACAGCTGCGCGCGCGTGGCATTGCATCGCTCAATGCCGACATTCTCTTTGGCCTGCCTGATCAAAACCAGAAGCGGATCTCGGATTCAGTCCAGATGCTTCTGTCGCTCTCGCCTGACCGGGTCGCGCTTTACGGCTATGCGCATGTGCCGTGGATGGCGCGGCGGCAAGCCATGATCCCGACGGATTCGCTGCCTCGACCCGAAGAACGGCTGGAACTGTTCGAAACCGCCCGCCGCCTGTTCAAGTGGGACAATTATCAGGACATCGGCATCGACCATTTCGCCAAACCCGATGACGGGCTGGCCAAGGCCGCGCGCACCGGGCATCTGAGACGCAATTTCCAGGGCTATACCGACGACACCTGTGACGTGCTGATCGGCCTCGGCGCATCGGCGATTTCAAGGTTCCCGCAGGGCTTCGCGCAGAATGCCTCTGGCACCGCCGACTATCAGAAGGCCGTGCGCGCCGGTGAACTCGCAACCGGACGGGGCCATTGCTTCAAGGGTGAGGACCGCCTGCGCGCAAGGCTGATCGAGGCACTGATGTGCGATTTCCATATCAACAGCGCCGAAATCCGCCGCGATTTCGGGATTGGAGATCAGCAGCTGGAGGCACTGTATCGCACGGCAGAGCAGGCATTTCCCGCCATGGTGACATGGGATGCCAAAGGCTTTCACGTCCGGCAGGAAGGCCGTGCGCTGACCCGGCTGATCGCGCGCGCCTTCGATGAATACGAGATGCGCGAAGAGGGCCACAGCTCGGCCATCTGAACCGGGTGGCCCGCCTCAGACGCGGGTCTGCCCGAAGGCTGCTGCCATCAGCTCCCGCGTGTAGGCCGTTCGCGGGTTGCGGAAGATTTCGGCATTCGTGCCGGACTCGACAATATCGCCCTGCTTCATGACGATCACCTTGTGGCTGAGGGCGCGCACAACTTTCAGGTCATGACTGATGAACAGATAGGCCAGGTTGTGCCGTTTCTGCAGCCGTCGCAGCAGGTCGACGATCTGCACCTGCACGGTCATGTCCAGCGCGCTGGTCGGCTCGTCCAGCACCACCAGTTTCGGGTTCAGGATCATCGCGCGGGCAATGGCGATGCGCTGCCGCTGGCCGCCGGAAAACTCATGCGGGTAGCGGTGCATCATGGCGGGGTCCAGCCCGACCTCGGTCAGGATATCGGCCACCAGTTCATAGCGGTTGGGGTTTCCCGAAATCTCGTGGACTCCCAGACCTTCGGCCACGATCTGTTCGATCGTCATGCGGGGGGACAACGAGCCGTATGGGTCTTGAAACACCACCTGCATGTCCTTGCGCAGAGGCCGGATGCGGGTGGAGTTCCAACCTTGTATCTCATTGCCTAGAAAGGAAATCCTGCCCTCCGAGGACAAAAGCCGCAGGATTGCCAGCGCCAGTGTGGTCTTGCCGGAGCCGGATTCTCCGACAACGCCGAGCGTCTCGCCCTGACGCACGGAAATCGTGGCCTCATTCACCGCCTTCACATGGCCCACCGTCTTGCGCAGCAACCCGCGCTGGATCGGGAACCAGACACGCAGCTTGTCGGTCGAAACGATCTCGGTTGCGCCCTCGGGCACCGGGTCGGGTTCGCCCGATGGCTCAGCCGCAAGCAGGGTCTGGGTGTAGGGGTGCCGCGGGTTGGCGAAGATCTCCTCCGTCGGGCCAGCCTCCACGATCTCGCCGCCCTGCATCACGCAAACCTTGTCGGCGATGCGCCTGACGATACCGAGGTCGTGGGTGATGAACAGCAGGCTCATGCGTTCGGACCGCTTCAGATCGGCCAGCAGGTCGAGGATCTGCGCCTGAATGGTTACGTCGAGCGCTGTGGTGGGTTCATCCGCCACCAGCAGATCAGGCCCGTTCGCCAGTGCCATGGCGATCATCACCCGCTGGCGCTGCCCGCCTGACAACTGGTGCGGATAAGCGCGCAGGCGTGTTTCCGGGTCTCGGATACCCACCTTGCGCAGCAGGTCCAGAATGCGGGCTTCAGCGGCGGCACCGGTCAGGTTCTGGTGCAGGGCAAGGCTTTCTCCCAATTGCTTTTCGATCGTGTGCAACGGGTTCAGTGACGTCATCGGCTCCTGAAAGATGAAACTGATGTCGTTGCCCCTCACCCGGCGCAGCTCTGCTTCCGGTGCGTTGATCATCTCGGCGCCCGCATAGCGAACCGAACCCGACACCTCGGCGCTTTCGGGCAGCAGCGAAACCGTGGACAGGGCCGTGACCGATTTTCCTGACCCTGACTCTCCCACCAGCGCCACGGTTTCACCCTTGCCGACCTCGAAGCTGACATTCTTCACGGCGTCCGTCGTGGCGCCGTCCTGGGTGAAGCTCACCGACAGGTTTCTGACCTGAAGCAACGTCATTCGAAGGTCTTTCTGGGGTCAAACGCATCGCGCACGCCTTCAAAGATGAAGACCAGCAGCGACAGCATGAAGGCGAAGGCCGTGAAGGCGGTGAAGCCAAGCCACGGGGCCTGAAGGTTGTTCTTGGCTTGCAACGTCAGTTCCCCGAGCGACGGGGCAGAGGACGGCAGGCCGAAGCCGAGGAAGTCGAGCGCGGCGAGAGAGCCGATGGTGCCCGTCACGATGAAGGGCAGCATCGTCAGCGTCGCCACCATTGCATTGGGCAGCACATGGCGGAACATGATCGTGCCGTTACCCACGCCAAGCGCGCGCGCTGCCCGGACATATTCGAAATTCCGCGCCCGCAGGAATTCTGCCCTGACCACGCCCACAAGCGCCGTCCAGCCGAAGAGCGTCATGAGGAACACCAGAAGCCAGAAATCCATCCGGAAGATCGCCGCCACGATGATGATGATGTAAAGGCTCGGGGTCGCCCCCCACAACTCGATCACCCGCTGGAACAGCAGGTCAATGAGCCCGCCGAAATAGCCCTGAACGGCGCCTGCCGCGATGCCGATGACCGAGGTCAGGAAAGTGACGATCAGGGCAAAGGCCACGCTCAGCCGGAAGCCATAGATGACGCGCGCCAGCACGTCACGCGCGGTGTCATCGGTGCCAAGCCAGTGGTCGGCATCGGGCGCCGACGGGGCCGCGCCGCCGATATCGTTGACGGTGTTGTAGCTATAGGGCACCGGCGGCCAGATCAGCCAGCCGCGATGGAAATCCTCAACGCTTTCCTCCAGCGCCCCGTTCCGGGCAGCCTCAATCACCGTTTCGGGGTCATCCCAGCAATCGTCGATGCCGCCGGATATGATCAGACATTGCACCTCGATATCCCGATAGACAGCCTCGGTTCGGAAATCCCCGCCGAACTCCGTCTCGGGGTAGAAAGTGAAGATCGGCGTGTAAAGGTCACCGCGATAGCTGACCAGAAGCGGGCGGTCATTGGCCAGAAGCTCGGCAAAGAGCGACAGGACAAACAGGATGCCGAACACCCACAAAGAGAACAGTGCCCGGCGATTGGCCTTGAAGTTACGCCAGCGGCGCTTGTTGAGCGGAGAGAGACGGATCAGCGCCATGGCTCAGGTCTCCCTCGATTCAAAGTCGATCCGGGGGTCGATCCAGATATACATGAGGTCGGAGAAGAGCCCCACGACCAGCCCGATCAGCCCGAAGACGAAGAGGGTCCCGAAGATCACCGGGTAATCCCGGCTGACCGCTGCCTCGAAGCCAAGCCGCCCCAACCCGTCGAGCGAAAAGATCGTTTCAATAATCAGCGACCCGCCGAAGAAGACCGACACGAACACCGCCGGAAAGCCCGCGATCACGATCAGCATGGCGTTTCGGAAGATATGACCGTAGAGGACGCGCGACTCGCTCAGCCCCTTGGCCTTGGCGGTCATGACATATTGCTTCTTGATTTCGTCCAAGAAGCTGTTCTTGGTTAAAAGTGTCAGCGTCGCAAAGGCGGAAATGGTCGAGGCCAGCACCGGCAATGTGATGTGCCAGAAATAGTCCAGCACCCTGCCGATCAGGCTCAGCTCCTCCCAATTGTCGGACGTGAGGCCCCTTAGCGGGAACCATTGCCAGTATGATCCGCCTGCGAACAGGACCAGCAGAAGGATCGCGAACAGGAAGCCGGGGATCGCATAGGCCACGATGATGACGCCGCTGGTTATGGTGTCGAAGCGGCTGCCGTCCTTCACCGCCTTGCGGATGCCAAGCGGGATCGAGACGATATAGGCGATGACCGTGGACCACAGGCCAAGCGTGATCGAGACGGGCATCTTTTCCAGCACCAGATCAACGACCGAGATAGAGCGGAAATAGCTTTCTCCGAAATCGAAGCGCAGGTAATCCCACATCATCAGGAAGAAGCGTTCCAGCGCCGGGATATCCTCGGTCGTGCATTCTTCGGCCTCGATATCGGGTTCACCGCCATAGCCGTCTTCGCAGACAATCCGGGCGAAGTGGAATTCCACCTCAAGCTCGGCGATGAAATCGGGTGGCAGACCCCGGGCACCAAGGTAATTGTCCTCGCCCCCAAGCTCTGCGCCTCCGGCCTCTGCCCCGCCGCCAGAGATACCGGCAAAGACATCGCCTTCGCCCTCCAACTCGGCCATGATCTGGTCAATCGGGCCACCGGGCACGAATTGCACCAGCGCGAAGTTGATCACCATGATCCCGATCAGCGTCGGAATCATCAGCAACAGCCGTCTGAAAATATAGGCGCCCATGTTGGCTTAGAACGCTCCTGCGTCGCGCAAGGCGGCCTCGGCATCCGGGTCGATCCACCAGAAATCGAGGAAGCCGAGCGAATAGGGCGGCAGGTTCTCGGGATAGCGGTACATGTCGTAATAGGACACCCAGTGGTTGGGGTTGTACCACTGCGGGACGCGGAACCGTTCCCACCGAAGGACGCGGTCCAGCGCGCTGACCGCGACATTCAGCTCCTCTTGCGTTTCCGCATCGACAACGGCCTCGACCAGCGCATCCACAGCCGGATCGGCCACGCCTGCGGGGTTGAAGACGGAATCATTCGCCATGGCAGACCCGAAATACTGGCGCAGGCCAGACCCGGGCTCATAGCTCATCGGGAAATGGTCGGTGATGATGTCGAAATCATAGTCCCGTTCGCGCTGGCTGAACTGGGCATTGTCGACCCGGTTCAGGCGCGCATCAATGCCGATGGCCTGAAGGTTTTCTACATAGGGGTTGATGATCCGGTCAAAGAGCGGGCTGGCATTGAGAAACTCGATTTCCAATGTTTCGCCTGCCGCGTTGCGCAGCATGCCATCATCACCGGGCACCCACCCGGCCTCTTCCAGCAGCGCCAGCGCCTGCCGTGCGCGGCGGCGGTCGAAGGACCGGTCCGGGTTCGCGGGCTCAATTGTATAGACCGGCTCGCTCAACACCTCGGGGCGCAGCATGTCGGCCAGCGGTTCCAGCAGGGCAAGCTCCCCGTCAGAGGGCATGCCGGTCGCGGACAGTTCGGTGTTTTCCCAGAACGACACGTTCGGCGTGTAGAGACCGTAGAAAAGAGTCTGGTTCGTCCATTCGAAGTTGAACATCAGCGAAATGGCCTCGCGCACGCGCACGTCCTGAAACTGCGGGCGGCGCAGGTTCATCACGAAGCTCTGGCCAGAAGAAATGGTTCCGTCCGGGATTTCTTCTCGTACGACCAGCCCCTGTTGCAGCTTGGGGAAGTCATAGGCCGTGGCCCATTGCGCGGAACTACTTTCCTGACGGAAGGTATATTGGCCCGCCGTGAAGCCTTCGAATGCGGCAATCGCGTCGCCGTAATACTCGATTCGGATCGCATCGTAGTTGTGACGGCCCTGATTGATTGGCAAATCATTGCCCCAGTAATCGGGATTGCGGCGGAAGACGGTCCGCTCGCCCACCTCGATACGTCCAACGACGTAAGGGCCCGAGCCCACCAACGGCTCCAACCGGCTTTCATCGAAATCCAGCCCGGATGCTTCATGGCTGGCGCGGCTGAAAACCGGCAGTCCACCGGCATTGTCAATGCGGCCGCGCAGAGGGGCCTCGGGGTTGAAATCGAAACGCACGCGGCGATCATCCAGAGCTTCCGCCCCGGCAATGGTCAGCCCGATCGAGGCGCGGAAGGACGGCAGCCCCTCGTCGCGCAGGATTTCATAGCTGAACACAACGTCATCGGCGGTAACGGGTGTGCCGTCGGAAAACCGCGCTTCCTCGCGCAGGGTGAAAATCACGTAGGACCGGTCCTCGGGGTAGGCGATGCTTTCGCAAAGAAGGCAGTAGGAACTGCCGATCTCGTCCGACGTGCCCTCCAGCATCGACTCGAAGAAGATCGAGGCCAGAAGCGCCGGGCGCCCCTGCCGGGTATAGGGGTGCAACGAATCGAACGATCCGGACCATGCGAATGAAAACTCTCCGCCTTGGGGTGCGTCGGGATTCACATAGTCCAGATGCTCGAAATCGGGGCCATAGCGCAGATCGCCGAAGGTCGAGACACCGTGGGTGACGATCAGGTCACCGTCCTGCGAGAAACCGGGGGTGGCCAGAACCGATGCGGCCAGCAGGGGCAAGGCCATCCACCAGGAAACGGTGGGTCGGGTCGCTTGGCGGGTTCGGGTCATGCTGCGCTCCACTGTGGATATCCTGCTTGGTATAGTTATGGGTGCAACTACCCTAAGGACCAGCCCTGTCTTCGTTCAAGGCGAATTACATTTTCGTGACCCGGAAAAGAAAAAGGCCGCCCCGAAGGCGGCCAAATTCTGCGCATCTGGGACGAATCAGTCGTCCAGAGAATCCAGGTAGGCGACCATTGCGGCGCGGTCTTCCACGTCACGCATGCCCGCATAGGACATGGCGGTGCCCGGCGCATAGGCGCGCGGGTTTTCGAGGAAGCCGTTCAGCGCCTCAGGCGTCCAGTTGCCCTCCAGGGAGGTCAGCGTGTCGCTGTAGCTGTGGTTGGGTTCAGACCCGATATCGCGGCCAACGACGCCATAAAGCGAGGGCCCGGTGCCATCGACACCCGGTTCGACCGAATGGCAGCTGCGGCAGGCGCGGAAAGCGCCCTCGCCATCGGCAGGATCAGCGGCGGCGAGGTATTCGGAGAAGGGCACTGCCTCCACCTCTTCCTCTTCTGCGTGATCGCCGTCGCCGGTGTCGATCACATATCCGGCGAGATGTTCGCCATGAGCATCGTGTCCGCCACCGACGCTATACAGGCCGTCAGCAGCCCAACCGCCAAGAAGCAGAACAAGCCAGGCTGCGCAGACGCCGCCAACGGCCTTGGTGAGGGTCATCGTGTCAAACATGGTTATCCCATCCACATTTCGCGTTGGCGGGTATCTACCGGCTTTCATGCCCGGCTTGCAAGGTGTAGTCAGCGCGACAGAACGCCCTTGTTGAAGAAAGTCAGTCAAATGACCGCTCGTATCGCCTTTCAGGGAGAACCCGGAGCCTACTCGCATCAGGCCTGCCACCAGGCTCGCCCGCATCTGGAGGCCCTGCCATGCGCCACCTTCGAGGATGTGATGGAGGCTGTTCGCAACGGGAAAGCCGTGGAGGCGATGCTGCCGGTGGAAAACTCCACCTATGGCCGGGTGGCCGATATCCACCGCCTGTTGCCCGATAGCGGGCTTCATATCGTCGACGAGGCTTTCGTGCGGGTGCATATCAACCTGCTTGGCGTGCGCGGCAGTTCCATTGCCGATATCACCGATGCATGGAGCCATTTGGTGCTGTTGCCGCAATGCGCGGGGTTCCTGCGCAAGCACCAGATCAAGGGCCGCGTCAGCCCCGACAATGCCCGCGCCGCGCGTGACATCGCGGAAAAGGGCAATCCGGCCCATGCGGCACTGGCCTCGGAGCTGGCGGGCGAAATCTACGGGCTCGACGTTCTGGCACGTCATATCGAGGATCATGACCAGAACACCACGCGATTCCTGATCATGTCGCAGCAGCCGGACATGACCCGCCGCGCCGATCACATGATGACCACCTTCGTCTTCCAGGTCCGCAACATTCCAGCGGCGCTTTACAAGGCCATGGGCGGCTTCGCCACGAATGGCGTGAACATGACCAAGCTGGAAAGCTACATGGTCGGCGGCAGCTTCACCGCGACGCAGTTCTATGCCGATATCGAGGGCCACCCGGATGACCACAATGTGCAACTGGCGATGGACGAGCTGAAATACTTCACCTCGCATCTGCACATTCTGGGCACCTACCCGGCGGACCGGCTGCGCGACTGAGGCCTATCCGCGCCCCTGCTGGCGGCGGTATTCATCCTCATACTCGTTGGCCAGGGCCACGATCCGCGAATCGATTTTGCCCTGCACCTGGCGGCGCGCCAGCTTGACCGTCTGAAGGATCAGGCGCGCGGCCAGCGTGGTTGCCTTCAGGTGAGCGGTCACCCGCACTTCGGTCTTTTCCGGCCCCAGTTCTTCGAAATAGAGATCCACGTCGACGGTCATGCCACCAACGGTGGTTTTCATCTGTGCGTGTTCCGGGCGGTTCAGCCGGGTGATGACAGCCTCCACCCCGCGCGCCTTGCCGCGCACAACCGCCGATCCGCGCCAGGAACAGCCCTCTGCGATCTCGGTAAACCCGTTCACCCGGCGGATATCGGCCCCATACTGGCGGGCGGACGCCTCGTAGCGGGTGAAATCGGCAAAGCGGCTGAACGCGAAATCGCGGGGGACGTCAACGTCCTCTCTGGTCTCGAAAATCATACTGGTCCGTCCCCGTTACAATCGTCAGTCCGTATATGTTTGCCCGTCAGTCCAGCCTGTCCGCAAGCCAGTTTTCCATAAGAAACTGTGCAATCGCTCCTTTTCGGGCCGGAAGCAGGGTGGGATGACGGCCTGCAAGGGCCTCGGCCAGCTCTTCCCGGCTGATCCACAGGGCGTCTTCCAGCTCTGCCGGGTCGATGGTGATCTCGCGGCTCAGCGCCTCGCCCCGGCAGCCGAACATCAGCGAAGACGGATAGGGCCAGGGCTGGCTGGCGAGGTAATCCACATGGCCCACCCGCACCGCCGTTTCCTCCGCCACCTCGCGGCGTACGGCGGCCTCCATCGTCTCGCCCGGCTCGATGAAGCCCGCCAGAAGCGAATACATCCCCTCGGGCCAGCCCGGCGAGCGGCCAAGCAGCAGGTCGTTGCCATGGGTGATCAGCATGATCACCACCGGGTCGGTGCGCGGGAAGTGATGTGCGCTGCATTCTGGACAGGTCCGTTGCCACCCCGCCTGGGACATCCGGCTTTCGGTGCCGCAGCGGGCACAGAACCGGTGCGACCGGTGCCAGCTGAGCATGGCCTTGGCGGTTGCCGCGAGTTCCGCGTCACGCGCGGTCAGCAGGGTCATGGCAAGGCGCAGTTCCCGGAACAGCTGGCCGTCTGATGCCGTGGGATGAGCCTGCAAGCTCTGATCCGCGAAAGAATTCAGCTGGTCCGCATCCAGATCATCCGGTTGCCATCGCGAGATATCGGCGGCAAAGCGCAACGCCCCGTCATCATCGCCCAGAAACAACCGTTCTGCGGGTGCATCGGCCAGCATGGGATGGTTGCCATGCACCCAGACGAGCCGCATGCCGCAGTCGTGTTCTTCCATCAGCGGCTTGCCGCGCCAGATGGGCAGCACGCTGCCGCGCCCGTCCTCCAGCGCCGCAGCAAGCCCGGCCTCATCCGCGCGCATCAGGGCTGAACGATCCAGGCCCGAGCCTCCGAAGGTGACTGTTTCCGCTAGCTTCATGTCCCTGCTTTCCGACTGAATCCGTTAATCTTTTTTAAGGCCGCTATGGCAGGAATGTCGCAGATGCGGGAAACAGGCGCAAACCGGAAATCCGTATCCGCGGGTCGCTGGTAATTTCCGGGCCAGTTGGTCTAATTGGTCCGAGGACAGGACGACCAGAAAAGAATTCTCATGCGGACTGAGACAGACCGGCCAGCCATTCCGGCAGAGGGACGGCAGTTGCGGCTCGTGCTGCTGGCGACAACCGACCTGCACGCGAACCTGCGCCCGTACAACTACTATCTCGACAACGAGGCGGATGACCCCTGCCTGGCCCGTATCGAAACGCTGGTCGACAGGCTGCGGGCGGCGGAGCCGAACTGTGTGCTCTTCGACAATGGCGATACGCTTCAGGGCACCCCCCTGGGGGATGTGGCGCAGGAACGGGGCCTGACCGCCCCGCACCCGATGATCGCCGCAATGAACCAGATGGGCTATGACGCCGCGACTGTGGGCAACCATGATTTCAACTACGGGCTGCCGTTTCTGGAGGCGGCCGTTGAAAGTGCGGATTTCCCCGTTGTGCTCGCCAATGTCGACCGGGCCGATGGCACATCCCTGATGCCCCGCTCTGTCATCCTGGACCGGGTTCTGCACAGCACCGATGGCGGCACCGAAAGTCTTCGCATTGGCGTCATCGGTCTGACACCGCCGCAGATCACGAAATGGGACAGCACGCTTTTGACCGGGAAGGTCAGGACATACCCGATTGTCGAGACCGCAACAGCCGAGGCTAAGGCCCTGCGCAAAGCCGGGGCCGATCTGGTCGTCGCGCTGTGCCATTCCGGGCAGGGACCAGAGCAGGATGCGCCCGATCTGGAAAACGCCCTGCTGCCCCTGGCCGCCTCGGGCGCGGTGGATGTCATCGTCGCGGGGCACACGCATCGGGTCTGGCCCGACGGCTCGAACAACGGGCTGATCCATGGCGTGCCCGTCGTGCAGCCGGGCTTTTTCGGATCGCATTTGGGGCAGATCACGCTCGACCTGATCCACCGGGACGGCTGGCAGATCAACGATGCCTCCTCCTGCCTTCATCCGGTTTTGCCAAAGGCGGGGCCGGTTCCGGCTTCCCCTGCCATCCTGTCCCTGTCGGAAGACAGCCACGAACAGACACTCGTCCACACAAGACGGCCAATCGGGGAAACCCGTGCACCGCTGGAAACCTATTTCGCGCTGGCCGGGGACAGCCCGACGCTCGCCTTCATGGCAGAGGCAACCCTGACCCATGCCAGCCGCGCGCTGGAAGGGCACCCGCTGGCCGGTCTTCCCCTTTTGTCCGCGGTGGCCCCGTTCAAGGGCGGTGGGCGTGGCGGGCCGGGATACTACACTGATATTCCCGAAGGCCCCCTGACCATCAGGAACGCAGCCGATCTCTACGCCTTTCCCAATACGTTACAGGTGCTGCGCGTGACCGGCGCCGACCTGACCGACTGGCTGGAACGCAGCGCCAGCGCCTTTCTGCAGATCACCCCCGGCGCGCCGGGACAGGCGCTGCTCGACCCCGGCTTTTCCAGCTACAATTTCGATGTGCTGTTCGGGCTAAGCTATGCCATCGACGTTTCACAACCCGCGCGCTTCTCGGCAGATGGGGAGCAGGTCTTCCCCGGCCCGGGCCGCATCCGGGACTTGCGCTACAAGGGCCGCAACGTGACAGGCACGGATGAGTTCCTGGTCGTCACCAACAGCTATCGCGCGGCGGGGGGTGGGCACCATCCGGCAGCGGCGCGGGGCGAGACTGTGCTGCAAAGCCCGCTTGCGGTGCGCAAATTGCTGGCAGACCATATCGGCGACACCTCTCCGATCCATCCGCGCGCAGAACTGACATGGCGTTTCGCGCCCTTGGGCCGGACGGACGTCACCTACGACACCGGACCCGGCGCATTGACGCATTCCGACCGCGCGGCGGCTTTGGGCCTGCGCCCGCTCGGGCCCGCCCCGAACGGGTTCTACCGTTTTGGAATGACGCTCTGACGCGCCTATAACTGCGCGGCGCTGAACGTATCGCAATCCGCCACTGCGCCAGACGCACGACCGTTATGGAACCACCGCATCCGCTGTGCAGAGGTGCCGTGGGTAAACGTGTGCGGGTTGGGCTGCCGACCGGCACGGGCCTGCAGGTAATCATCCCCGATCCGTTCGGCGGCGTTCAGCGCCTCTTCCACATCGCCGGTCTCCAGCAGATCCGACACGTGATAGGCCCAGACCCCGGACAGGCAGTCGGCCTGAAGCTCCACCCGCACCTGCAAGGCATTCGACTCGCGCTCGCTCATCGTGGCGCGCAGCTGGTGGACTTGCCCCAGAATGCCAAGCTCGTTCTGGATGTGATGGGCGACCTCATGGGCAATCACATAGGCGGCGGCAAAATCGCCCCCTGCCCCAAGCCGCTGCGCCATGAAGCCGAAAAACGCGGTATCCAGATAGGCGCGCTGATCGGCCGGGCAGTAGAACGGCCCGGATGAGCCGGACGCCCCGCCGCAGCCGCTTTGCGTGACCTCACTGAACAGCACCAGCTGAGGGGCGCGGTAGCTGCGGCCAAGCTGGTCGGGGAAGACATCGGTCCAGACGGTTTCCGTCGTGGTCAGCACCCGCGCAACGAAATCACCTGCCTGCTCCTCTGCCTCGCTCAGATCGCGCGATTCAGTCGATTGCTGCGACGGGGCCGCCTGATCCAGCAGGCCCGTCACATCCACTCCGGTAAAGTAACCGATGGCCAGCACCACCAACAGCCCCACGCCACCGATGCCACCCGCGGCCCGGCCACCCCTGCCGCGCCTGTCGATCACATTGCGGCTGCGGTTCACTCCTCGAAGGCGCATGGGAAATCTCCTGTCTCAAATACCGTGCGGCAGTCTAGGTCACGCACTCATTAATGGCTAGCGGCGCTTGAGGATTG
>NZ_RCIQ01000035.1 GCF_004000255.1 Nioella ostreopsis | reverse complement strand
GCGGGCGTTGTGTAATGGTAAGACCTCAGCCTTCCAAGCAAATGTGATGGGTTTCATGGCGCATCACCGGGTTGCTAATAGCTTCATTTTATTTGAATATATCTTTCATGGCGTATCACTGGATATCGCTCTCTTGCATACCGTTACCTACAAAAAGCAGACAAAATGCCTAAGCTTACAGAGACCTTCGCTCGCAAGGTGCCGCAGACAAAATCCGGCACGGACAAGCACTGGGACAACGAGATCAAGGGGCTCGTTCTCTTCGTAGGGAAGCGGTCTAAGACCTGGTATTTCCAGAAGGATGTTGGTGGGCAGACCAAAAGGGTATTGATCGGCCGGTTTCCAACGATTTCGGCACAGGCCGCGCGTCAGACGGCACTCGGACTGGCCCTGGAAATGGGGCGCGGGGCAGGGAAGGTGATACAGGCCGGAGCCCCAACGCTTGAGGTTGCCATGGAGGGGTATTTGGCGCGGCCCAAGCTGAGATCAGAGGCGCATAAGATATCTCTACGTCAACAGTTCGACCTGCATCTAAAAGACTGGCTGCGGCTGCCCCTTGATGAGATCACCAGAAAGATGGTTGTCGACAAGCATCGGTCTCTCGCGGACCGCCCATCAACGGCAAATCACGCGCTCAAGTATTTCCGCACCGTCTGGAACCACGCGCGCCGTGTGCACGATCTACCTGAGTCCCCGACAATGGCAATCGAGTGGTACGAAGAACATCCGAGCGGGCAAGTAATAGAAAACCTTTTGGAGTGGCGAAAAACCATTGAGGGACTTCCGAACCCTATCCACCAGGTGTTCTATGAGTTTCTGCTCTTTACCGGGTTTCGGAAGAGTGAGGCGCTGACCCTCGAGTGGAAGAATGTCTTCGAGGATCGCATCCATCTGTCGGTGACAAAGAATGGCCGCAGCTTCGATTTGCCGATACTGCAACTCCACCACGAGATCCTGGCTCCTCTACGCGGATTGAGCCGGCGATGGGTGTTTCCCTCGCCGAAGTCTCCTTCAGGCCATATCAGCGCTCCAGCACGGATGAAGTGGTCACCTCATGCCCACCGCCGAACATTTGCGACCGTCGCCATGGAAGCTGGCGTATTGGAGGAAGTCGTTGGGCGCCTGCTCAATCACACACCGCTATCAATCACCGGGTAACGCTATGTGAAGCCGTCTCTTGACGCTTTGCGGCCAAGCATGGCCCAGGTGACCCAAGAGTTGCTTCTGCGCACCTCTCAGCAACCCCGGTAGTCCACTTTATTCCCGATTCGCTTTGTCGCGATACAAGCATCTTGGAAGGAGTCTCGGCCGCTACACTAGCGCCCCGGGATCGCTAAAGATTTGAGTTATGCATTTGTAAATAAACAAAAAACTCATCGGCTTTTTTTGAAGGGGTGAACTCCAACATTATTGTTCCTGTTGGAAGGCAAATCTTGCCTTTCCGCGAACAGCTTTGATCGGAATACCATTGAGCGAGGTGAAGTGTGGGAACGATGCGTGGGCGAGCGAGCGAAGAACCAACAGAGACCCAGCCAAACTTGGGGGGGTCTCGGTTGCTCTGTAGAAGTGACGTTGAAGAACAATTTGGGATCTCAAAGAGATACCTGGAGATTGCTGCAGTGCGTGGAGACGGCCCGCCGATTGTCCGACTTGGTCGGTCGGTCCGATATCGGATTGCAGATATTTTGGCATGGATCGAACAGCAGGTGGAGGCCCCGAAATGAATCCATTTAGGGAGTATCAGCTTGAGGACGGTCAACTCTGCCTTTGTTGCGGCAGTCGCGATGTTCTGACCGCAGAAAAAGCGATTGAAAATTTGGATGACCCCGAAGCGCGATCTGCGCTCGTGAGAGCTAAGTTGTTGGCCGCTATTCGTGATCTTGATGAATACGAAATGGACAACTTTATAGGTGAGCTGATGGACTTCGCTCCGATCGAAGAACCGGACGACATGGCTCACCATTTGTGGTGCAGGTTCTCCGAAACCTTTGGGTTAACCGGATTTACTTTCAAGTCAGCTGCGGATGATGAGCCGCTTGATCTCGTGGAGATCGACGAGCGCTTCCAGGTGGAGCTCGAATTTGAACGAAAGCTGGCCCTATTGCGTATATGGGTTTCGCTTTCGAAAGAAAGCCAGCGGCGATTTGTCAAGAAGCACGGCCTTTCAGTTCTTGGGGAGGGGTGTTGAGCATGATTGATGCACAAGACTCCCGGAAAAGTATGGACTGCATCTCGAGGCCTGAAGAAGGTGATGACGACAGCTCGCCTGTGATCGCTTTGGGGCACAGCGGTAGCACTTACTCTTTCTTATCGCCGAGTGGTCAGGTCCGGAATATGAATGCTGACGCACTAGAAGCCGGCAGAGGTGTTCGGGCTCTTTTCCTTGGAAATGAGAGTGCATTAGATTGGTGCCGTAAGAACTTCCCCGACAGTCGCGAGAAGTGGTCGCCAAAAGAAGCCGGGCTTTGGATCATCGAGCAATGCAATCGGCGGGGGATTTACCATGCTGACGCGCAGGATGTCAGGTCCATTGGCATGTGGCGAGGAGCAGATGAAACTGCTGTCTTGAACTGTGGAGACCGTTTGACGCTATCAGACAGTCAGGAGGTTACCCTGCCATATTGTACGGCTTCGGCGGTCTACACGGCCGGCCCTAGCCTCGACGTTCCCAAAACCGCGCCCCCCGGTCTGGACACATTCAAGGAACTTCTTCGCGGGCTCTGTCAGAATAACTTGCCTTGAGCCCGCAGCGGCCGGCCGGTAGCGTTCGTTCATGACGAAACTCAGTCCTTTCAAGTGGTTCAAAACGAGCCCCGAAATCATCCGCTTGGCCGTAGTGCTCTATGTGCGGTTCCCGCTTTCGCTGCGGAATGTCGAGGATTTGCTTCACGAGCGTGGCGTGGACGTAAGCCACGAAACCGTCCGATTCTGGTGGCACCGGTTCGGGCCGATGTTCGCGAACGAGATCCGAAAACGCAGGATCGAAGGCATGAAATCCAGCCAGTGGCGCTGGCATCTGGATGAGGTTCTCGTCAAGATCAACGGCCAACGGCATTACCTCTGGCGGGCCGTAGATCACGAGGGTGAGGTGCTGGAAAGTTATGTCGCGAAGACACGAGACAAGAAAGCCGCGCTGAAATTCTTAAGAAAAGCAATGCGCAAGCACGGACAACCCAAGGTTATCGTCACGGATCGGCTTCGGTCTTACGGCGCCGCCCTGAAGGAAATTGGAGCGGCTGATCGCCAAGAAACCGGCCGCTGGCTGAACAACCGGGCGGAAAATTCACACCTACCTTTCCGACGACGAGAGCGGGCGATGCTCCGTTTCCGTAGGATGCGAAGTTTACAGAAANCTTTCCGACGACGAGAGCGGGCGATGCTCCGTTTCCGTAGGATGCGAAGTTTACAGAAATTCGCCGCCGTCCACGCCTCCGTCTCAAACCACTTCAACCAGGTACGAAGCCTCTCCAGCAGACCACATTTCAAAGCCAACCGCGCCGCCGCTCTCGCCGAGTGGCGCGGTCTTTGCGCGGCATAAGGGACAGCCATACTGCCCTTGGAGAGACTGGTTCGCATTCGTCTGGCAGCACCCTTCGTGAAGATCAATGGCGAGCGGCATTACCTCTGGCGGGCCGTCGATCACGAAGGGGAGGTTCTTGAGAGCTTCGTCACGAAGACGCGTGACAAGCGGGCCGCTTTGAAGTTCCTCAAGAAAGCAATGCGGAAACATGGTCAGCCCGAGGTCATCGTGACCGACAAACTCCGATCCTACGGTGCTGCGTTGAAGGAGATTGGCGCTGGCGACCGGCAGGAGACGGGTCGCTGGATGAACAACAGGGCAGAGAACTCGCACCTACCATTCCGACGACGGGAGCGGGCGATGCTCCGTTTTCGGCGGATGCGAAGTCTTCAGAAGTTCGCCGCCGTCCACGCCTCCGTCTCAAACCATTTCAACAAGGAACGCAGTCTCTCCAGCAGACCCCTCTTCAAGGCCAACCGCGCCGCCGCTCTCGCTGAGTGGCGCGGTCTTTGCGCGGCATAAGCGACAGCCTGACTGTCCTAACTGAGACGAGTTCGAATCCGTCTGGCAGCACCCATAACCTCAATCAAGGATGAGCCAGAGCCTCCAAACGAAAGGACGCTCAACTGTCCCAAATTATCTGACGACGGACAGTCTGGCAGCACCGAATTCGCACCTGCCGTTCCGACGAAGAGAAAGTNCGAGTTCGAATCCGTCTGGCAGCACCGTCCCTTGAAATGGGGAGAGGGGCCGGGAAGCACGTGCAGATCGGTGTGCCAACTTTGACGGCGGCGATGGAAACGTATCTCGCGCGACCAAAGCTGCGCTCCGAGGCCCACAAAGAGGGTCTGCGTCAGCAATTCGACCGCCACCTGAAGGACTGGCTTCATCTGCCACTTGATGAGATTTCAAAGCAAATGGCGGTGAGAAAGCACCAGTCGATGTCTGGCTCGCCTTCTGCAGCGAACCACACCCTCAAGTATTTCCGGACAGTCTGGAACCACGCGCGACGGGTTTATGATTTGCCGGAGTGCCCGACCATGGCAATCGAGTGGTATGATGAGCTCCCTAACGGCACAATCATCGATGATCTGTCGACTTGGAAAAGAACAGTCGCTGATCTGCCCAACCCGATCCACACGGTGTTCTACGAGCTTCTGCTCTTTACCGGGTTTCGTAAGTCTGAGGCCCTGAACCTTCAATGGAAGAATGTGTATGAAGATCGGATACACTTACCGATGACGAAGAACGGCCGCAGCTTTGACCTGCCCATATTGCAGATCCATCATGAGATCCTTGCCCCGGTACGGGGGCGGCACAAACAATGGGTGTTCCCGTCGCAAAAGCTGCGGGACCGGCCTATTTCCGCGCCTCAAAGGATTTGCTGGAGTCCGCACGCGCATCGCCGAACATTTGCCACAGTTGCGATGGAGGCTGGTGTACTCGAAGAGGTCGTTGGGAGGCTGCTGAACCACACGCCCCCCTCAATAACTGGCCAGAGGTATGTCAGGCCGTCTCTGGAGGCGTTGAAGCCGGCCATGGAGGCGGTGTGCGTGGAAATCTCCAAACGATGCGAATTGCCTGCGAAACCTCGTTCATAGGTGACTGCCGGCTAAAGCCACCCGGCTTCTTGGTGAATAGCTGCGCCCGCGTCTCTGATGGATCTTCACGAAAGAATCAAACAGGGCAAAACATTGTAATCAATTGGAATGATCAGGACATGCCCAAGAAGTTAAGAGAAGAACCGGATATTGAGGGCGCGCTGAACTACGCTCGCGAGATGATTGCGGCGTGGCAAAACTTAGAATGGCCTTTTCAATTTGCGCGTTTCGGACCCGCTGGCGTGAAAGCCTGGAATAGCCTGCGCCTCGAGCTGAAAAAAGATTGCGTCATGCTACCTGAGAGATCCGCTGATGAACTGGTTGCTCAGGGAAAGCGAGATCCGGATGTTTATGATTTGGCATGTTTTGTATGTGAGGCGAGAATTGCAGCTGGGAAGTCGTTGCCAGGACCACTTGATGAATTTTGGAAAGCCGTTCAGTCGGGAAACTTGAAATCGAAGCGCGGTCGCGGCCGTCCAGCGAAGGCCAACGCGCCTCGCGATGTTATGATTGTGCAAGTGTTATGTGGCATTGAGGAACGATACGGCCTGTTTCGGACGGAAAATGAGGCACGAGACAGCGACGCACCACCAAGCGGCTCATCCATCCTGCAGAAAGCACTTCAGGAGCATGGAATCTATGTAACTCTGGACGCGATCAGAAAGGTCGCCTTTGGCATCGATCAAGAGCAGCTTGACGAACCGAAACCATCCCATGCGCATAAGGGGGTCCTGAGAGATGAGACCTATTTCGCGGCATACACCTCGCTACTTGATACTCTCGACGAAGACGATCTTATCTGAAGGTATTTGTTTCCCATGATCATATAAGCCCCTCAGCGTATCTCTGTGTTCATCTAGCCAGACGGAGATGACTGATGAAACTTAGTGATGCTGACCGAACGCCCCCCTCAGACTGGATCCCTCGCGAAAACATGCGCCCGGTCGAGGCGGCCTGGTATACCGGAATTTCCACCTCCAAGCTGGCAAAGCTTCGGATGATGGAAAACCGTGAGGATGGCCCACGGTTTGTTAAGATTTCGGGTTGCGTGATTTACAAACGTAGCGACCTAGACGACTGGATCGATCGTCATGCTGTAAATGAATGATCGATTCATTGATCATTCCTTGCAAGGACTTGGCATCCCTGTTCGCGAAGAGGCCCATTTTACAGTCTGAGCTATTGGCATTCACCTTGTTGACCGCAATTTCGATTATTCTGATATGTGGTGAATAATGTCTGCTCAACGTCTCAATGGGGGCAGGTCAGTTGGCCATGCCATTCGCGATCAGCATCTTCGGTGCAGGCCTAAACAAACGCTGGGAATTCCAGTTCCCAGCGGCGCTAATCACTTATCAGAAATAGCAACGGAGACAAAAAGTGTCTGAACAAAAAGAGCTTCTCAGGGACCACACGATTGCCAATGACACAATCGAGGCGCTCACTTTTCGCGAGAGGGGCAACTCGTGAATAGGGGCATCAACCGTAAACTGGCGAGGTACTTTTCTCTGCTTGAGCGTAAGAAACGCGAGATGCTAGATCGAAGAGTGGGGGCTGACGAGGCACTCATGGCCCGTCTGGAATGGATCCTGGATCTACCAGGGGGGTTACGCTTGCAGGCTTGTTCTTGATGGTATTCCTGAGAACACCAGTATGCGCTTTTTTACAGGTTCATCTCCAGAAATCACGGGACGTCCAATGATGACTAGTGTCAGCTCAGCCGGTGTATGCTCCGGTTACATTCGGGATCCTGTCCCACAGAAGTCACTGATCGATACCACCAAGCTCAAAATCGCCGTGGGCCGGGGCAAGGGCCTCGGCAAGATTGAGAACGTCCGCTGGTCGGTCAAGAAGCTGATCCGCAAGCTGTCCAAGCCGTTGCAGGACACCTCGATCACGTTCAGCCAGTATCAGGCGCTCCAGAAGAAGGCGAAGGGCGGCGACAAAGCGGCCAACGACCTCCTGCTGGAGAAGAAGCGCGTCGCGGGCAACTGGACGGCGGCTCGGTATTCCGGGACCACCCGCAAAGTGGCCGACGTCGTGGGAAAGTCGGCGGTCGTTCTCGACATCGACAACGTGAGCCACGACCAGCTTGAGATGATCCAGATGGGGGCCGCTGAAATCAGCGAGTTCGCGTGGTTCATGCACACGAGCCGGTCGCATTGCCCCGAGAAACCGAAGGTCCGCCTGATCGTGTGGGTCAACCGGCTCATGACTCCCGACGAGTCTCACGCGATCCACCGGCTTCTCTCCCTGTATCTGGCCGAGGACCCGGACGAGGCGATTGAGATTCCCGATGTGGTCAGCTTCCGCACCAACCAGACGATGTTCTGGCCGTCGATCTCGGACGGGCAGGAGTTCTGGACGGATGAGAACGTCGCGTCGGTCCTCGACGTGGACGAGTTCCTGTCCCAGCACCCCGGTTGGGAGAACTACGAAAACCTGCCCTACCAGGAGGGCGAAAAGAAGCGCGGCAAGCTGGACCCCAACAAACGGATGGAGGACCCCCGCGAGAAGCCGAACCCCATCGGCGCGTTCTGCCGGGCCTACTCGGTCGAGGACGTGATCGAGAAATGGCTGGACGAAATCTACATCCCGGGCGACAGCGAGACCGAAGCCCGATACACCTATGTCGAAGGCTCCGCCTCGAACGGGGCGGTGGTCTACGAGGACGGTCTGTTCCTGCACTCGAACCACGGCACCGATCCAATCGAAGGCTCGGCGAACGCGTGGGACCTCCTGCGCGTCCACAAGTTCGGGCATCTGGACGGCGACGTCCACGCCAACACCTCGATCTCGCAATACCCCTCCTACAAGGCGATGGTGAAGCTGGCGCAGTCCGATCCGCGCGTGGCCGAGGAGGAATACGCCCACATGTGCGACATGCTGGACGATCTGGACGATGACGATGACGACGAGGACGACGACCTCCTCGGCGATTTGCCCGATGAGGACGACGACCTCGGTGATCTGCTCGGCGATTTGCCCGATGAGGACGACGACGGCGAAGACGAGCCGCCGACCGGGGGCGCTGACAAGAAGAAGCGGAAGAAGGGCGAGAAGCCCGACATGTCGTGGACGGCGAACCTCCTGAGAAAGGCGAACGGGGACCTGGAGGCAAACTCGGTCTCCAACCCCACATTGCTCTGCGAGAACCACCCGTTGCTGCGGGGCCGCATCGGCTACAACGAGTTCACGCAGGACCCGGTGTGCATGGAACCCATCCGCTCGAAGCGGATTCATTTGCCGTCGCCTGACGTGCCGTTGCGGGACCGCAAGCACGGGCGCAAGTGGACCGACGACGACGACGCCTCGATCAAGCTGCTGCTCTCGGCCAACGAGGCGCGCGGCGGGCTTGAGACCGACTTCTCGAAAGACAACATCCAGGTCGCCGTTCTGGCGGCTGGGAAGCAGAACCCGGTGCATCCCGTGAAGGACTTCTTGGAGGAGTGCCACGCCCGTTGGGTCAAGGAAGGCCGACCGACCGGGGAACTTGAGAGGCTGGCTTCGGACTACCTCGGCTGCCCAGACACGGTTTTCCACCGGGAATCGTCGGTCATGTTCCCCACGGCGGCGGTGGCCCGCGTCTACGAGCCCGGCTGCAAGGTGGACGTCATGACCGTTATCGAGGGTCTGACCGGCTCCGGGAAATCGACGTTCTGGCAGGTCTTGTTCGGCGGTTTCTGCACCGAACTCAAGTGCGAGTTGGACGACACGGGGCGACTGGTCGAGCAAATGCGGGGTTGGTGGGCCTTGGAGATGGCCGAGATGTATGCCGCGAAGCGCGCGGACGCCAACACCTTGAAGATGCAGTTGTCGTCGGCTGCTGACCAGCACCGCTTGGCATACGCCCGGCGGGAGGCGGTTTTCAAAAGGCAAAGCGTGTTCACGGGCACCTCTAACGACGACGACTACCTGACCGACCCGACATCTGTGCGCCGGTTCTGGGTTTGGCGCACTACCAAGTCCATGTGGGACATGATCGACATCGAACGCCTGAGAAGCCGTCTGTGGGCGATCTGGGGCGAGGCGTATCAGAACTACCTCGACATGCGGGCAGCGCAGCCCTACGGCGAACTGCGGCTCGACCTGCATTCCCGGGAGGCTATCCTGGAGCAGCAAGAGATCGCGCAGGGCAGCCGCAAGCGCACGGCAGTCGAGGAGATCGCCGAGGTGGCCCAAGAGTGGCTGGACACCCCCAGACCGGCCTCCGAGGTCATGGTGGACGGCGACGGGCTGGTGTTGGACGAATACGCAGACGACGACACGCCCATGGTCCGCAACATGGTCACGGCGAAGGACCTGTTCGAGGCGCTGCGAAACGAAGCAGTCCTCCAGCCCTACCGGAATGCCGACGTGCGGACCTTCGGGAAGGCGCTCGCCCTCCTGGACGGGTGGACCTTCATAGGGCAGGTGCGACGCCACAACCAGAGGACGCGCTGGTACGTCCGGGGGGACGACGGGCCGGTGTGGGTTCCGGCGAACACGATCTGGGGTCGGGATGAAGACGACATGCTCGGCTGAATCCGAATCTCGAACGAACAACCAGAGTTGGAGAACCCGGTCTTTTGGCCGGGTTTTCTTTTGCCCACGACCACCGGAGATGGAAATTGCGACGTCCCGTCGTGCTTACCGGGCGGGATCGCGGACGCCGGGGAGTCAATCTTCCGTGGAAACCGGGTCAACGGTTTGTGGAATAGCCGGTTTTCTACAGGCGGTAGATACACGTCAAACGTGTCTAGCGGGCGTGGAATTTCGGGGTTTTCGCCGGTTTCCACGGGAGATTGACGAAAACGGTGGGGGTGTCCCCGTACCGTCCAATCTAATGGGGCAGGTCTAAGTGCTTGATTTCACGGTAAAAAACCGGAGGGTGTCTCATTGTCCCGTTGGACTTGCTTATGTTTCAATAAAAAAGGAGACACACTTGCTTTTTTACTACCTACGCGTGTGTTCCTCGCGGGCGCTTCCCGTCTCGCTCACCGTTTTTGCAGGTCTTTTTTACAAGTATATCTCTATTATTATCTCCCATATAGGGTATTTAATGGGACAATGGGACAGTAGGCCCGAAACCCCTTATTTATATAGCCCATCTGCTGTCCCATAAAAATTTTTCGCTCTTGGGGCTCAATGGGCCGCAATGGGACAGCAGGACAGCAACCGTATGTGGAGGAAAAGGGCAGTCCCTCGGCCCGGATCGCGGAAAAATTTCACGGCGCTTCCCCCGGTGAGCCCGTCGGCCCGGCTTCCTGGCTGCCGGTCGAGCGAACCGATCTCGGCGAGCCCGGCGACGCGATCAAGCCTTCTGACTTGAAACCCGGCAGATCAAGCCGCGCGGGTTGATCCTGAGGCCCGGCCACCTCGCAGAAATGCACACATATACCGGGGGGACGCTTTGAAATGCGTTTCTGCGCACGGAAAATGGGGCATTTGCCCCCATATTATGAACGAAATTCAACATATTGGCGCACTTTATGAGGCAAACCGCATCTCCATCCCCGGGAGTCCCCTAGTTAGTGTGAAAAACTCTCTAACTTCACGCTCTCCGCCCCCCGCGTCGGCCCCGAATCCGGGGGAGGGAGCCGGAGCGAAATCCGGACCTGGGGGGTCGTAACCGATATACCGCGCCGGATGGCATGGGCAGCTTACTTCAAGCGATCGTATTTCTCGATAAACATTCCTGGGAAAGCGAGTCTGGCGAGCGCTTCCGCGAAGAAGTAGTCGCCGAACATCACAGCAGCGTCCGGGCCTATCTTGTGCGGTTCCGAATAGCAGCCATGTTTCAGAATTCCGCGATGGCTGTCTTCGGTGGCAAGGTAGTCTCTGCACAGGCCCTCGACCAGCCATTCGGCTTTCGCGCGCCATACTGCGGCGACGGCCTCATCGGGGTGAAGATCGGCAAGGTCCAGCAGCCCCGCAGCCATGATTGCGCTGGCGGCCGAGTCCTCCGGGACATTCTCGCCGGTCGCATCGAAGTCATAGGGCGGCACGGGCTTGTCTCCGAGAGCTTCGAACCATTTCTCGGAGATTGCGATGGCCTGGCTGAGATAGTCCACATTGCCGGAATTCGCTGCGGTGACAGCAAGGCCCATGACGGCCCAACCGGTGCCACGGGACCAGTAGCTCTCATCATGCGCGCCCTGGTAGGTGTAGCCGCGAAGACGTTCTCCGGTTGAGGTGTCATATTCCACGGCATGGTACTGAGTATTGTCTGGGCGGTTGAAGGACAGCATCGTCATCTTGGCATGTTCTTCAGCGGCCAAGCGAAAACTGGCATCGTCAGCCTCTTTCGCGGCCCAGTAGAGCAGCGGGATATTGGCCATGGTATCAATCGCCGATGCTGCGCGTCCGCGCGGGTCGGTCATCGGCCCCCAGGAAGACACGTAGGATCCGCGCTGTGTGACGACGAGACGCGAGCGTAGTTTGTCGGCGGCCCGCAGGGCGGTTGCGCGATGGCGTTCGTCGCCTGTGATCCGGTAGAAGGGCATGGCGGAGCTCAGAAAGATGAACCCGATATCATGGGTGTTTCCGTCGCTTGCGCGTTCCTCGACCAGAACCATGCGGTCAGCGGCAAGTTGGAGGTACTTTTCGTCGCGGGTATGCAGATAGCTGGTCAGAAGCAGCCCGACCCAGAAGCCGCAAAACCAGTTGCCATGGCTCCAGTTTTCACCGGTATATCCAGCGGAAATGCTGACAGACATCGTGTCCCAAGAGCCATCGGGATGGGTGACATAGGGGAATGCGGAGCCGATCGTGGTCTCGTCCTCAAGGGTCTTCTTGGCGATGAGGTCGAGCGCGGCCGCGATATGCGTTGGGACGGTGTTGGACATGGTGACGTCTTCCCTGTTTATCCGTGCAACGGATTTTCTATTGGTGATGTGATATTCAGAGCGTGAAAGCGGGCCTTGAAGCCCCCCCGTTCGGGCGAACACGCCATCGGGCCAATCATGGCGCCCGTAGCCGTTGGAAAATCTGCGACGCGCATAAGCTGCCATGCCCCGTCAGCCGACATGAAATGCGCGATGATCGCGTTGTTTCGGGCGGTCAGGCGAACCGTTTGAAGGCCGGAGATGAGCGGTTGACCCACGACGGACCAGTCTGATCTTCCGCGCGTCACGACGATTGAGAAATTGGTCATCCCGTCCGAGTGCTCGATCCCGCACTTGATCCAGTTTTCCGCATCGACCCGCAGCATCAGCCCCGCCTGATCGTAGAGCGTTTCGTATTGCCCCTCGAAAGACAGGGTTGCGGTGAATGCCTCTGGTGCCGGCACCTGCCAGAAGTGCCCGTCATCGCGGATGAACCCGTAATGTGTTTCGCGCCAGAAGTCTGTTTTGGGCAAGGTCGAGAGGGTCAATACGCCATCGCGCATATCCCAGGCACGAGGGGGATTCAGCCAAGTGCCGTCTGACAAAGTTCTTGCCATCGTCATCAGCTCCTGTTCTCCGTCTCAATAGAGGCCCCGCAGCTCTCGCGAACGATCAATCGAGGGGGGTAGGTGATGTCGAGAGGGCTGCCGCTGCTCCGGTCCAGTGACCAGCTCTGCAATGCCTGCCCCACCATTTCGCCGAGCTTCTCTGCAGGCGTCGCAACAGAGGTCAGGGGCACTGGCTGCAAGGCTGCTTCAGGAATGTCATCGTATCCGATTACCGCGATATCCTTGCCGACCCTGAGGCCGGACGCGACGACCGCGTCCATGATTCCGATCGCGACGAGGTCGTTATATCCAATCAACGCGGTCGGGTGGTTCTTCGCCGCAAGCACGTCGCGCGCAGCAGAGTAGCCGAACGCGCGGGTCGAGCCGCCATTGCGAATGAGCGTAGGATCGAGTTCCAAGCCGTGGCTCATAAGTGACGATGCAAATCCTGCATAGCGTTCAGAATATGCGAAGTTTTTCTGATACCCGCCAATAAAGCCAATTTTCTCATGCCCTAGCGCGGCAAGGTGCTCCGTCGCAAGCTGCATGCCGACCATCGGGTTTGCGCCAACGTAGTCGAAGGGAGACTGACCTATACGGCGAACGGCCATCAGGAGCGGGCGTCTGCGGTTCTCGAACTCTTGGAGATCTAGGTACGTCGTTCCGGTTGCAGGCACCAGAACAACGCCCGCAATACCGGACTCCCAGAGATCGTGCAAAAGCTGGCGCTGGCGCGCAATGGAGTCATGCGTGGAAAGGATGGAGGTGCAGGCACCGGCATCAGCGAGAACCTTGTCCAGCCCTTCATAGAGCGCGTGAAAATACGGGTTTGCGATGTCGTCGACGACCAATGCAAACTGGGCGCCCTGCACCTTTCGGGTCGAGGGTGCCTTTCGGGAGTAGCCCGTTTCCTCGATGGTTCTGAGAACGCTTTCGCGCGTCTCGTCCTTCAAGTTGCCTTTGCCCTGCACGACCAGCGAGACCGTCGCGGGCGACACCCCGGCCATTTCCGCGACGTCCTTAAGGGTTACTTTCTTTGAACCTGTCATCAAGGTCTCCCGATCAGGCCGTCTGAGCGACTGGGAAGAAAGTCCGCTTCGGGACTTTCTGGTAAAGGGGTGGTTCGCCGAGGATCATCGCCGCGGCCTTCTCGCCGATCATGATCGCAGGGGCATTGGTATTGCCGCTGTTCAGGAATGGCATGATGGAGTTGTCGCAAACGCGCAAACCCTCCAGCCCGTGAACCCTTAGCTCCGGGTCGACCACGGCCATGTCGTCAGTTCCCATCTTGCAGGTGCCGACCGGGTGGTAGTCGACGGAGGCGAATTCGCGGGCGTATGCAAGGATCTGTTCATCGGTGGTCGCCTCGGCGCTAGGGTAGCGTTCCCGCTTGATGTGTTGTGCGATCGCGGGCTGCGTCAAAATCTCGCGAACATGCCGGACGGCCTGAATGGACATGTGCCGGTCGTACTCCGTATCGAGATAGTTCGGGTCGATGGACGGCATATCGTTCGGATCGGCAGATCGCAGGGTCACTTGCCCGCGACTTGTTGGCCGCATGTTGCAGGTGTTGATGGTCAACCCGTGGCCGGGGACATGGGTGCGCGCACCGTTCACGACATAGGCGGGGAGGATATGCGTCTGAAGGTCGGCGCGACCTGTTCCATTAACGTCAATGAAGCACCCGCCTTCGGCCACGGGAGAGGTTGGGGCTCCGGTACGGTAGAGCGCGTACTGGATCCCGTGTTTGATATTCTTCGGAAACTTGTGCTGGCCGTCGTAAGAGATCGGTTTTTCGAGATCACAGACAACGTATGTGTTCAGGTGATCCTGGTAGTTCTTGCCGACGCCGTCCATGTGATACTGCATGTCGATGCCGTGCTGTGTGAGCTCATCGGTCGGCCCGATCCCGGACAGCAGCAGCAGTTTCGCGGTGCCGATGCTGCCGGATGAAAGCAGGACTTCGCGATCACAGCGGGCAATCTCGACCTTGCCGCCCTTGATGTATTCCACCCCGACGGCGCGGCGGTTTTCCAAGATGACGCGTTTGCTTTGTGCGCCCGTGATGACCGTCAGGTTCGGACGGTTCATCGCAGGACGGAGATAACAGACCGCCGTCGAGGCACGGCGTCCATTATGCTGCGTGACCTGGTACAGACCCGTTCCCAACTGATCATCACCGTTGAAATCCGGGTTCAGCTTGTGACCGGCCTGTTGTGCTGCGCGGATGTAGTCCTTGCAGATGATATGTGGCGATCTTTGGTTCGAGACGTGCAGGGGCCCGTCGGTGCCATGATACTCGTCTGCGATCGTATCGTTGTTTTCGGCACGGCGGAAATAGGGAAGGACGTTCTCATATGACCAGCCAGAGTTTCCGGCCTCGGCCCAACTGTCGTAGTCTTCTCTTTGGCCTCGGATGTAGATCATTCCGTTGATGGAGCTCGACCCGCCGAGCGTCTTTCCAAGCGGGAACCAAAGCTCCCGGTTGTTCAGGTGTTTCTGTGGCGCGGTTGCATAGCAGTAGTTTACGCTCGGCTTCTGAAGCAAGGCGAAGCCACCGGGCATGTGGATCATCGGATCCCTGTCCGGCCCGCCAGCCTCCAGAAGAAGGACTTTGTTGCTCGGATCGGCGCTCAGTCGGTTGGCGAGCACACAGCCGGCCGATCCGGCGCCGACGATGATATAGTCATACATTGAAAACCAGCCTCCTCCATGCGGGTTAAAAATAGCTATATCCCTTGGATCTCATCGGTGCAAGAATTTAGTAAATAATTAGTTCAATAAACACCAATCCTTTGCCCATTCTGCACGGATTCCCTGCTTTTCCTGGGCCTTGGCGCAGCGCCTGGAGCGTTGTTTGGCCTGGATTTGCAGGGTGAAGGCGGTCCGCGATGTTGTTGTGATTCTATTGATCAAAGCGCTGCGCTGGGTGGATGGGCGGGCTCTCTTCGCGCATGTTGCGATGGCCGTTCGTGGGGGTGAACTAAAAACATTAGTAAAATATTGACTAAAAAATATCGGATGATACGTTTGGTGCGTCAGGTCGATTCGCCTTCGTCAGTCGCGTTCGGGGTGGAAGGAGTGTCACCACACGCGTTCTTCGAGCGAACTGACAGGGCGAAAACTGGAGAGTTGAAAGGGAGGAAAGCATGATTAATCGACGGAGCATTCTGTCCTTGGTCCCGGCCGCAGCGGTCGGACTTGGGCTGGCATCGGGCGCGATAGCGCAAGAATACCCCTATGGCGCGCCGCCATGGACCATCGGTTTCAGCCAGGACACCATGGATCACCCCTGGCGTGCGTATATGGTGACCTCTGCCGAAGCGCAGGCTGGTCAGTATCCGGATCTGGTGGAGGAGTTCATCTATACCGATGCGGGCGGCTCGAACGAGCGCCAGATCGCGGATATCGAAGATCTGATTTCGCGTGGCGTGGATCTTATCATGATGAGCCCGCGCGAAGCACAGGCTCTTGTGCCGGCGGTGGAGGCCATCAATGCGGCCGGAATCCCGCTTGTGGTTCTCGATCGTGAGATCGTTGGTGAAGGCTACAATGTCTTTATTGGCGGCAACAATCTGCAAATCGGCGAGGAACTGGGCCGCTACACCCGCGAGCAGATGGGCGACGAATTCGCCTATCTCGAGCTGGAGGGGATCCCCGGGGCGACGCCGACCATTCAGCGTCATGAAGGCTTTGCGTCTCAGATCGAGGGGGCAGACGGAATCGTGCGCCTGGACGCGCAACCGGCGAACTATGACCTCGCACCCGCCATCCCGATCATGGAAGACTGGCTGACCCGCTACCGCGGTGAATTCCAGGTGATCTACGCGCACAACGACCCCATGATCCTGGGGGCGATCAACGTCCTGCGCGAAGCCGGCTATGAGCCGGGCGATGTCTTCCTCGTCGGCGTGGATGGGCAGCGTGAGGCCTTCGAAGCCATCCAGGAAGGCTGGCTGCAGGCGACGGCTATCTACGCCACCGGTGGCGCGCTTGGTCTCGACATGGCGCTTCGCGTCCTGCAGGGGCAGGAAGTTCCGCGTCGGATCATCACGGAAACACCCGTGATCACACCTGAAAACGTGGAAGACTTCTACGATCCGGACTCGCAGTACGTGCGGTAAGTTCGCGGAGTCGAGCATAGGCCCCGACCCGTTCGGGGCCTATGCGGCCCTACACTTTATCCAGGTGGTATCAACATGTCCTCCCTCAACGATGTCGCGGTGCTTCGCGACGCGCCGGCAAAGGGTGTCGTACGCCTTAGGCTGAACCGCCCGTCGAAGCGCAACGCCCTGAGCAACAAGATGATCGCGGAACTGGCGGACCATATTCGCGCCTGTGAAGCCGAAAAAGGTTGCCGGTGCGTGGTCCTGTCGGGCGGTGATGGGCTGTTCTCTGCCGGAGCTGACGTTTCCGAAATGCGTGACGCTGGTATCGACGCGATCCAGAACAGGAAGCGGGCAGAAGACTGGCAGGTCTTGGAGACCACACGCCTGCCGCTGATCGCATCCGTGGACGGGATCTGTCTGGGAGGTGGTCACGAGCTGGCAATGCTCTGTGACATGATTGTTGCATCAGCCCGCGCCAGATTTGGCCAGCCAGAGGTTAAGCTCGGACACATCCCCGGTGATGGCGCCACGCAAAGGCTGCCCCGGCGGATCGGAAAATACGCGGCCATGCAGATGATACTGACGGGCGACCTGATCGACGCCGAGGAGGCGCAGCGTCTGGGGCTCGTCAACGAGGTGACCGAGGAAGGGCGCTCTGATGACCGGGCGGTTGAATTGGCAAAGCTTGTCGCCCGTCATTCTTCCAAAGCGCTTGGCCTGGCAAAGGATGCCGTTCGTGCGGCGGAAGAATTGCCGCTCTCAGCCGGGTTGGAGCGCGAACGCCGCAACATCGCGTTGGCCTTCACGACACGTGATCAGAAAGAAGGCATGGCGGCGTTCTTTGAAAAGCGACCCGCAGAATTCACAGACGAATGAAACTCAGGCGAAGTGATCGGAGAAGGAAAACAGAATGCAGCTAGAAGGAATCCGGGTCGTCAGTTTCAACCATTTCCTGATGGGGCCCTTGGGTGTTCAGTTTCTTGGGGATCTCGGGGCGGAGATCATCGCGATCGAACCGCCCAAGGGTGCATTTCAGCGGCATTGGGGCGGTCAGAACTCCAAGCGAGCTGGTGGCGAAACGACGCTTGAATTGGTCGCCAACCGCAACAAGAAGAGCATCTGTCTCGATCTCAAGTCGCCCGAGGCGGTCGAGATTGCCAAAAAGCTGATCGAAACCGCGGATGTGGTGGCTGAAAATTTCCGGCCCGGCGTCATGGAAAAGCTGGGCCTGGGGTATGAGGAGCTGAAGAAGATCAACCCTGGTCTGATCTTTGCATCCGCCAGCGGCTTTGGCGCCGACGGTCCCTACGTCAACCGCCCGGGGCAGGACATGATCGCGCAATCCCTGTCCGGGATGGCCTGGATCACTGGCAAGCAGGGAGAAGTTCCCCGATTGATCGGCACCTCCGCAATCGACCAGCACGGGGCGATGATCTACGCGGCGGGCATTCTCGGGGCTCTGGTCAAGAAGGCCAGAACCGGGGAGGGGGGGCGCGTGGACGTCAACCTGTTCTCGGCCGCGCTGAACCTGCAAGCTGAGTCGCTGGTGTGTTACTTCAATGGGGAGAGACCGGTAAGCACCCAACAGCCCGCAAGCGTGGGCAGCTGGTACCACGAGGCGCCCTACGGCATCTACGCGACCGCCGACCGCTATATCGGGCTGTCGCTCGGAAATCTCGGTGTGATGCTGGAGGCCATCGGACTGGCAGAGACATTCAACATCACACAGGAAGAGGCCTTTGCGCGCCGCGAGGAAATCTCGGCGGTGTTCGCGGAGCGCCTCAAGACGAAGCCGTTTCATGAATGGGCCCAGATTCTGGAAGCGCGCGATATCTGGTATACCGAGGTCAACGACTACGATGCCTTGGCCAAGGACCCGCAGGTGCTTCACAACGGCGATTTCGTCGAGGTCGAGTCCTGGAACGGCGAGAAAATCACATTGGTCGCCAACCCGGTGCGCTACGATGGGGTTGTGGCACCGATACGTCTGGTTCCGCAGAAACTTGGCGCCCAGACCGAAGAAGTGCTGACAGAACTCGGGATCTGCAATGAGCATCTCGATGATCTCGTTGCCAAGGGGACCATAGGACCAAAATGACCGAGAACGCATCGCTTCAAGGCCCATCCGCCGGATCTGCGGAATGGCTGCTGGAAGCCAATGACATCAGTAAAAGCTACCCCGGTGTCAAAGCTCTCAAAGGCGTGGATTTCCAGATCGCACCGGGCGAAGTCGTCGCCGTGGTCGGCGAGAACGGTGCCGGCAAATCAACGCTAATGAAGATCTTGTCCGGAGCGATAAAACCCAACACGGGCACGCTGTTCTGGGAGGGGGGGGCGATCGAGTTTTCAGGCCCTCTGGATGCACAGGCGCAGGGCATTTCCACGATCTATCAGGAACTCATGATCATTCCTGAGCTGTCAGTGGTTGAAAACGTATTCCTCGGCAATCTTCAGCGCCGGTCCGGGGTCTTGGACTGGAAGGGGATGCGCAGGGAAGCGCGGGACATTCTGGATCGGCTGGGCATGGAGGCGTCCGTGGATGCCAAGGCGGGCGACCTCAGCGTGGCCGAGCAGCAACTGATCGAGATCGCGAAGTCGTCCCGTCGCAAATCCAGACTTCTGATCATGGATGAACCGACTGCGTCCTTGTCGCGCGAGGAGGTCGACAGGCTCTTTGACCTGGTCCGGAGCCTGCGCAACGACGGGATTGCCGTGATCCTGATCACCCATCACCTGCACGAAATCTTCGAGATCTGCGACCGCCTAATCGTCTTGCGCGATGGCGACTACATCGGGGCGGCGGCGACAGCAGACATCGACGAGGCGAAGTTGGTCGAGATGATGTTGGGCCACAAGGTGGAGGTCGACGAGAGCAAGCATCGGGGCGTCGTCCACCAGAACGAAATCGTCCTCGAGGCCAGAAACCTGTCGCGGCCGCCTGATCTGCAGAATGTCAGCCTGACGTTGCACAGGGGCGAAGTCCTGGGCATCGCGGGGTTGATGGGGGCGGGGCGGACCGAACTGGTCCGTGCGCTGTTCGGGGCCGACCGGATTTCGGAAGGCGATCTGTCGATCAACGGCAAACTGGCCCTCGTTTCCAACCCGAGGCAGGCGCTTGACCTTGGTCTCGGGCTCGCACCCGAGGACCGCAAGACGCAAGGGCTGGTTTTGTCCATGCCTATCGGCACGAACGTCACCTTGCCATTCCTCGGCAGTTTTAGCGGCGCTTTCGGGTTGAACCTGCGCCGGGAAGCCAAAGAGGCAGAAGACTTGTGCCGGAAACTCTTCGTCAAACATGCAGGGATCGAGCGGCCTGTTGGAACGCTTTCGGGCGGTAACCAGCAAAAGGTCGTGCTGGCCAAACTGGTGGGGGCGGGAACGGATATCTTCCTGCTTGATGAACCCACACGCGGCATCGACATCGGTGCCAAGGAGGCGATCTTCGATCTTATCTGGGACCTGACGGCCCAGGGGAAGTCCGTGATCGTGATCTCCTCTGTGATCGAGGAACTGATCCGTGTCTGTGATCGGATCGTTTGTATGCACCTGGGCAAAGTGACCGAAAGCTATCACCGCGGGGCGTTCGATCTCAACCAGATCATGCTGAACGCGATGGGGAAGTCGGCTGATGCCGACGCGCATGGGGTCGCACGATGATGCAGAACGTGATTTCCTTTGTCAGCCGGGGCAATTTCGTCATCCTGGCGATACTCGTCGTCGTGGCCGGGATTGTGTCGCCCCATTTCTGGACGGCTGAGAACATCTTCAACGTCGTCAGGGCAGCATCGCTTATCGGGATCGTCGCGATCGGTATGAACGTGGTGATCATCGGGGGCGGAATTGACCTTTCCGTCGGTTCGGTCGTCGCCCTTACGGGGGCTGTCGCGGCAAGTCTTTGGGTCAGCGATGCCCATTTCCTCCTGTTCATCGCAATTCCGTTGGTGGTGGCCGCATCCGTGGGCTTCGCGAATGGCGCGTTGGTAAGCTGGCTCGGATTGCAGCCTTTCGTCGCGACGCTTGTTCTCATGAGTGTTGCGCGTGGCGCTGGGCTCGTTTTCACAGGGGGCCAGCCCATCTACGCGGACTACCCAGACTTCTTCCTGTTCCTCTCGCGAGGCACGCTGTTGGGTGTGCCAATCCCGACCGTCGTATTCGTCACCGCTGCCTTCGTGACGTGGTATCTGATGAAATGGCGCGTCTTCGGGCGCGAGGTCACGGCAATCGGTGCGAACGAGACGGCTGCACGGCTTTCGGGCGTGAAGGTGTCCTGGGTCAAGATGAAGACCTACCTTTACTGTGCGCTTCTGGCCGGAATATCGGGCCTGGTGTTGACCAGCCGGATGGAGTCGGGCGAACCTGGTCAGGCCGGAATCTTCTGGGAACTGGACGCGATCGCCGCTGTCGTGATCGGTGGAACGTCGATCCGGGGCGGGTCCGGCTCGATCTGGGGTGCGTTCGTCGGTGCGCTGATCATCGGGATCGTCGGAAACCTCTTTAATCTGCTGGGAGTCGGACCGGCTTGGCAGCAGGTTGCGAAAGGCGCGATCATCCTTATGGCGGTCATCTTACAGGCGATCAGCGATCGCGGTGGCCTGCGCTCGCTGTCCTGGCCGACGATGAGATGGGATTATGGCACCCTGCCAATGGTCAAGGTCATCGGTGGGGTTGCGGCCTTGCTTGTCGCGATCAACTTGGCGCTCTGGTCCACGACGCCCTCTCTCTTTCAGATTGACCTGGCCAAAGCGCCTTACACGCGCGCCAACAACCTAGAACTGACGCGTGTGTATCATCGTGCGATCCCTCTCTACCAAGAGGTCATCGACCGCTTCCCGGAGAGCGGATACGCAATCCTGTCACGCATCGGTATCGCAAATTCGGCCAGGGGGGGCGCCAATTTCGAGTTGGCGAGCGAAACCTATGCTGCGCTTTTGGCAGATATCGAGAACGGCATGATCGGCGAGGAATATCGCTACGAGGTGTTGCGCAACTACGCGCTGATGCTTCAGGAATCCGGCGACGGGGCGGCATTCGAGATCGTGTTTAGCCAGCTCGAAGAGCATTTCCCAGATGACGAGGCCACGCGCGAGGCGCGGCGGCATCTCGAACAGCTCCAGGCCGCCGCAGCAGCCGGAGAGGACGCGGAACTGCCAGAGAACGCGCCCGTCATCATCGGCTCGAATGGCATTTCCATGCCGGAAAGCGTGCAGGTGGGTGATCGGTTTGAGATCACGATCCTGATGGAGCCGAACGAAGGCCATGCGGCGACCTTTTCCCTGATGACCGCATTGCCATTCTGGCGCGGCTTCAACCTTGTCCGAGCCGAACCGAACCCCCGTTCGGTCGCGGAGTTCTGGGGGCGGCGGGCGTGGTCTTTCGCGGCCCTGACAGAACCCACGACAGTAACCGCAACGCTCGAAGCGCGACGGCCCGGAACCTATGAGTTCGACCTCGATGTGGAACTCAGCTTCGACGTCATCGAATACGGAATTGTCCGGCAAATCACGGTGCAGGAGTAAGAACGGTGAACCTTGTCAAGAAATATCCCTTTGTCGCCGTTCTCGTTGTCATGGCCGTTGTCTTCGGGTTCGTTGCGCCGTCCTTCATTGATCCGGGCAACCTGTCGAACATCGCCAAGCAGGCCTCTTTGCTTGGGCTTGTCGCCCTTGGCATGTGTTTTGTCCTGATCGTCGGTGGCCTCGATCTGTCAGTCGGATCCGTCGTGGCGTTGTCGTCGGTACTGATCGCGGGCTTGTCGGCAACCCTGCCTCCGATCGTGGGAATTCACCTCGCCTTGCTGGCGGGGATCGCGGTTGGGATCGCCAATGGCGTCATCATCACCGCCTTCAATTTCCAGCCGATCATCGTGACGATTTCCAGCATGGCGATCGTGCGCGGGATCGCCATGGACTACTCCGACTCTCGTCCCATTTTCGGCACCTTGCCAGATGAGCTGTTTCTTTTGGCAGATGGCTTCATCCTCGGGCTGCCCGTCCCTGCCGCGCTGTTCCTTGCGGCCTGTGTCATCGCAGCGCTGTTTCTCAGCTACACTTCGGCGGGACGCCAGATGTATCAGATCGGGGGCAATGAAGAAGCGGCACGTCTTGCAGGCGTGAATGTCGCGCGGATCAAGGTTCTCGCTTATGCCATCAGCGGCTTCCTTTCCGCATTCGCGGGGCTGCTGCTGGTCGCTCGCATGCAGTCCGGGGAAGCGGTGCGCACAGGCGTCGGCTGGGAACTCGACGCCATCGCCGCAGCCGCGATCGGCGGCGTGTCTCTGATGGGGGGGAAGGGCACCGTAATCGGCACTCTCTGCGGCGCGCTGATCATCGGCATGATGTCGAACGGCTTCAATCTTCTCGGGGTCAATCCCTACTGGCAGCGCATCATCATCGGCATTGTGCTTGCCATCGCCGTGGCCAGCTACTCCGGCGGCGCGATCATGCGCCTGTTCGAGCCGCTTTTCCGTCGCTCAAACGCAAGGACCTGACCAATGAAAGACTACTCTTCGCTCGCCCAGTCCGTTCGGCAGAATGGCTATTTCATTGACGGTCAGTGGCACGATGGCAGCGGCCGGGAACGCCTGGAACGGGTCAGCCCCGGCCACGGTGTCGCGGTAAGCTCTGTTGCCCTCTGCACGGCGCAAGACGTCGATCTGGCGGTCGCGGCGGCTCGCAGAGCATTCGAGGATGTCTGGGGCGACACCCCGGGTGCAGAACGCGGGCGCATCCTGATCAAAGCGGCCGAGGGCATTCGCGCCCGGCTGGACGAAATGGCCTATTGGGAGACCCTGGAGACGGGCAAACCCATCAGCCAGTCGAAGGCAGAGATCACCGGTGCGGCAGATCACTACGAAGCAGCCGCGGGAATGGCGCGCATGATCACCGGCGAGACCCACAACAGCTATGGCGAAGGCATGTTGGGCCTCGTCACGAAACAGCCCATCGGTGTTGTCGGACTGATCACGCCATGGAACTTTCCGTTCATCGTGCTGGCCGAGAGATTGCCATTTATTCTGGCGGCAGGCTGTTCGGTGGTGCTCAAGCCCTCCGAGATGACATCGACCACCAGCCTGATCTTTGCAGAGATCCTAGCCGGGGCGGGCCTGCCACGGGGTGTCTACAATGTGGTCACCGGGACCGGTCCCGTGGTGGGGGAAGCCATGTCGAACCATCTCGACATCGACATGATCTCCTTCACCGGGTCCACTGCGGTGGGCGAACGGGTTCTGACGGCGTCGAAATCCAACCTCAAGAAGGTCGGGTTGGAGCTTGGAGGCAAGAACCCGCAGATCGTCTTCGCCGACGCCAATCTGGACGATGCGGCGGATGGCGTCGCCTTTGGTCTTTGCTTCAATGCGGGGCAGTGCTGCGTGTCAGGCTCACGCCTGATCGTAGAGGCCTCAGTCGCCGAGAGCTTCAAGGCAAAGCTGCTTGAAAAGTTGTCGCGCGTTAAAATCGGCGATCCGCTGGATCCGGACACGCAGATGGGGGCGATTGTCACGCCACAGCATTTCAAGAAGATCATGAGCTATGTCGAACGGGGCCAGGCAGAGGGCGCCTGTCTGGACAGAGGAGGGGAGGCTGTTTCGCCCTCTGGCGGGGAGTTCATCGTTCCCACCGTCTTCTCGGGTGTGTCCCGGGACATGGCGATCGCGCGGGAAGAGATTTTCGGCCCCGTCGTTACGGTCCAGACCTTCGAGACCGCCGCAGAGGCTATCGAGATCGCGCTCGATACCGAGTACGGCCTCGCCGCATCGGTTTGGAGCAAGAATATCGACACGGCGCTTGGCGTCATTCGAAAGATGCGGGCTGGCCGTTGCTGGGTGAACACGACGATTGTCGGCGGTCCAGAACAGCCGATGGGCGGGTTCAAACGCTCTGGCACGGGGCGCGAATGCGGGATGATGGGGGTCGAGGAGTACATGGAAACCAAGTCCATCCACATTGCCCTCGGCGACCGTGAACATTGGGTGGCGTGAGATGACGGATACGGGTTTGAACGCCGCAAGCGGCATCTTGGTCGGGCGCGTCTGGGTGCCGGGTACGGGGCCGGTTTTGGTGACGCTTCGCGAGGGTGATCTGGTTGACATCACAAGTCGCAAGGTGCCGACCATGCGTGATCTGTTGGAAATGGATGATCCGGCCGCCACCGTTGCGGAGCTTAACGGCCCGGTGGTCGGGTCGCTTGCGGACGTCGAGACCGAAAGCCTTGATGCGCAGAGTGACCCATCCAAACGGCACCTGCTGGCCCCTAATGACCTGCAGGCAGTCAAGGCCGCGGGCGTCACCTTCGCCAAGTCAATGGTGGAGCGCGTGATAGAAGAGCGGGCTGCAGGCGACCCCAATGCGGCGCGGGCCATCAGGGATCGGATCGGGGCACTCATCGGGGCAAGCCTTTCTGACATCGAACCGGGGTCCGACAAGGCCGCGCAGGTCAAAAAGGCCCTTCAGGACGAGGGGCTATGGTCGCAATACCTTGAAGTTGGAATAGGTCCGGATGCCGAAGTGTTCTCCAAGGCGCAGACCTTGTCGGCTGTTGGCTGGGGCGCACCGGTCGGCCTGCATCCGAAATCGGTCTGGAACAATCCGGAACCCGAGATCGTCCTTGCGGTGGACAGCACGGGCCGGATCAAGGGCGCGACCATCGGCAATGACGTGAACCTGCGCGATTTCGAGGGGCGGTCGGCCCTTTTACTGTCGAAAGCCAAGGACAACAATGCCTCGGCGGCGATCGGCCCCTTCATCCGGCTGTTCGATGGCAGCTATGGCATGGAGCAGGTACGACGGGCCGAATTGACGATGACGGTCGAGGGCAGGGACGGCTACAGGCTGACCGGTCATTCCAGCATGTCCGAAATCAGCCGCGACCCCGCCGATATCGTGGCCCAGACGATCAACGAGAACCACCAGTATCCTGACGGTTTCATGCTGTATCTCGGAACCTTGTTCGCGCCGACCGATGACCGCGACGTCGCGGGCGAGGGGTTTACCCACAAGGTGGGCGACAGGGTCAGCATCGCGGCTTCGGATCTGGGGGTTCTGGTGAACGACGTGCGGCTCAGCCGGGAATGCCCGCCATGGACCTTCGGTGTGAGCGCACTGATGAGAAATCTGGCCGGACGAGGCCTGCTATGAGGAGAGTGACATGCTAACAGGCAAACATCTGATCGCGGGCCAGTGGATTGAAAGTGACAAGACGTTTGATTCACAGCCCGTCTTTGGCGGGCCGCAGGCGTTTTGCGCCGGATCGCCGGACTTGGTCGATGCCGCAGCCACGGCAGCGGAAACCGCGTTTGAGAGCTTTTGTATGCTTTCCCGAGACGCGCGGGCTGCATTCCTGGACGTCATTGCTGATCAGATCGATGTGCGCGGCGATGCCATAACGAAAGTTGGAACGGCCGAAACGGGTCTGCCTGCCGCGCGTCTGGAAGGGGAGCGCGGGCGCACCGTTGGGCAATTGCGGCTTTTTGCCAGCCATATTCGCGACGGGGCCTACCTGGACCGACGTCACGATGAGGCTTTGCCGGATCGCGCTCCTTTGCCCCGCCCGGAACTCTTCATGATGCAGCGCCCTATAGGCCCCGTTGCCGTTTTCGGGGCGTCAAACTTCCCGCTCGCGTTTTCTGTGGCGGGCGGGGACACCGCAAGCGCGCTGGCAGCAGGCTGTCCCGTTGTCGTGAAAGGGCATTCCGCCCACCCCGGCACTTCGGAAATCGTCGCGCAGGCCATTTATGCTGCCATTCAGATCTGCGGTGTCCCCGCTGGCGTTTTTTCGTTGATCCAGGGCGGTCGGCGGGATGTCGGCGAGGCGCTGGTTCAACACCCGCTGATCCAGGCGGTCGGGTTCACGGGCTCGCTGACCGGGGGGCGCGCCCTGTTCAACCTTTGCGCTGCCCGTCCAAAGCCAATTCCGTTCTTCGGGGAACTCGGGTCGATCAATCCGGTCTTTGTCCTGCCCGAGGCGGCCAAAGCGCGTGGCGAAGCAATCGGAAAGGGCTGGGCTGCCTCCCTGACAATGGGGGCAGGTCAGTTCTGCACCAATCCCGGTGTGGTCTTCATCGAGGATGGGGCCGATGCCGATGCGTTCCTTGCCGGAGCGGAAGCAACCCTTTCTGAAACCGGGGCACAGACCATGCTGACGGACGGGATCGCCGAGGCCTATCGCGGCGGTGTGTCCCGAGTTGACAGCGTGTCGGGTCTCAAACAGCGCGCCGGCATGGCCTGCGCGGACCGCAGTGCAAATCCCTACCTGTTCGAAACCAGCCTCGATGTCTGGAAATCTACGCCAGAACTTTCGGAAGAGGTATTCGGCCCGCTTGGACTTGTTATCCGGGTGCCCTCTGCACACGATTTTCCTGCGATCGCGCGGGGCTTTGAGGGACAGCTGACCTGCACCCTTCATCTCGATGAAGCGGATATGGCCATGGCTGGAAAGCTGGTTCCCATCCTCGAACGCAAGGCCGGTCGATTGCTGGTGAATGGTTTCCCGACGGGCGTCGAGGTCAGTGACACGATGGTTCATGGCGGGCCATATCCAGCGTCGACCAATTTCGGAGCGACCTCGGTCGGAACGCTCTCGATCCGCCGTTGGCTGCGTCCGGTCTGCTATCAGGCTCTGCCGCCCGACTTGCTGCCTGAGGATCTCCGGTTGCTCCATTCGGTATAGGCTAGTCATGCCAACTGCATTGATACAGCCCGGTGCAAGTCACTCAGGAAACTACCCGAAGCACCGAGGTTGGCAGTCCGTAGTCAGATTTCAGCCTGAAAGGAGATCGCTTCGTTCTTTCCGCGATCCGGCAACGTGATGGCAAGAACGGACGGTTCTTCTGGTGGATCTTCGCAACAAGGGTCTTTGATGAAAGTGCTACATATTCCACCCAATCACCGCACTCACCGAGGCCTTGTCTCAAGGGTTTTCAGGAATATCCGGGCCCGATTTCTGATCCTGAAACGACAGCTCAGACCGCCCCTCAACAACGAAGGATCAAAGCCAGAGGAGCATTTGTGGAGAACCTTGCTGTAGGCTAGGCCGGGCAGGCCAACCTGTGCCCGGCCTGTGAGACTTTCGCAGAAGAAACCCGGCAGGATCTGTTTGAGTGTGTGGTTGCCACTTCATGCACCACACTTCTGGACATCCCATTCGGTCGAATTCGAGAAAGCGAGTTGGTTGGATCCGTTTCGGTTTCTTGATACCCGATTGCCGGGCCGGCGCATCGATTTCGGTACGCTAGGCTCTGGACTTCGGTAACGGG
>NZ_RCIQ01000034.1 GCF_004000255.1 Nioella ostreopsis | reverse complement strand
TGATGCACGCAGGCGAGTCGATCCGCTCCGTCGTCGTGTACTAAACGTGTTATAGTAACGTCAGGGCCGGTTCCCTTCGGGGGATCGGCTGGTTTCAGGGAAGGAGTTTTCCAAATGAAGACCATGGCTCTTGTTTCCGGGCTTGGCATCATGATGGCGGCCGGCATGGCGCAGGCCGAAGGTTGGACGGTGTTCGACCTCGGGTCTGTCGATGAACGCGCCGAATGCATGCGCCTGGCCGAAGCCACGATCGACGCCTACCGCGCGACCTATGGCGGCGATGGTTTCACCGGGCGCAGCGAATGGACCATTGGCGGCTATGACCTGCGGGGTGAGGTTGTGGATGCGCTGATCATCTGCCCGATCGAGGCGGGGATCGCGGCGCCGTTCCTCATCGTGTTCAACACTGATTCCGACAATGACGCGCGCGAAACCGTGGCCGACCGGCTGAACGAAATCTGGGATCAGCAGGTGGCGGGCACCTACGCACCGCCGACACCGGGCAAATAGGCACAACGCCCCGTCCCGTTCAGAGATGGAGGATCCGTCATGGAACCCGAAGGACTGGGTTTTCTGTCTGGTCTCGTGACCGCCCTTGGCGGTTTGGCGGGGGCCACTGTCACGGCCCCGCCGCCTGCCCCGCAACCCGGAGGCGCAGTGATTGAACTGCGCGTGTCAGGGCAGGAATTTGCCATCCCGCCCGAACACATCCTTGCGGTGTTGGCCGGTGTGAATGACAACACGCAAATGCCCCAGCTGGAGCTGAGTTTCGACGATAGCGGTGCCGCCCTGTTTGCGGAAATCACCGCGGCCCATATCGGACAGGCGATGGATCTGGTGGTCTGCGATCAGGTGCTGATGTCGCCCGTGATACAAGAGCCGATCACAGGCGGGCAGATCGTGATCACCGGCAACTTCACCTCGGACGAAACGACGCTTTTGGCCAGTCAGATTGCCGGCAGCACCCCTTGCGACTCTTCAGACGCAACCAAATGACCCACCGTTCAAGGCGTTGAATGCCGCCGTCGCCCTCGACTTCCCGATCCGGGGGCGTCATCCTGTTTGCAACAGGGCCAAACCGGCCCGGCCGAAAAGGACAGGTCCGTGACCCAAACCAAAATCCCCCTGCTCGCCGTTCTGGTCGATGCGGACAATACCTCGCCCAAGCACGTCAAGGCGATCTTCGACGAAATCGCCCGGTTCGGAGAGGCCAGCGTGCGCCGGATCTACGGGGATTTCTCGTCTCAGCAGATGGCGGGCTGGAACCGGGTGCAGGCGGAGCACGGGCTGGTTCCCTTCCATCAGCCCGCCAATACCGTGGGCAAGAACGCCAGCGATATCGCGCTTGTTATCGACGCGATGGACCTGCTGCACACTGCCCGCTTCGATGGCTTCGTTCTGGTCAGTTCCGACAGCGATTTCACCCGGCTCGCCAGCCGCATTAGAGAGCAGGGGCTGGAAGTTTACGGGATCGGCCAGAAGAAAACGCCCGATGCGTTCCGGCAGGCCTGCAAGCGGTTTATCTTCATCGAGAACATCGAGGGCGAAACGACCAAGCCCGCCGATGGCGCACCCAAGCCTGCCGCCAAGCTGACCGAAGTGCGCGACCTGATCTACCGTGCAATGGATTCGATTGATCAGGATAGTGACTGGTTCAACCTTGGCACGCTCGGCCAGCAGATCCAGGCCGCCAATCCCGATTTCGACACGCGTAGCTATGGCAAGAAGAAGCTGTCCGAGATCGTGGCGGATGTGAAAACGCTGGAAACCCGGCGGGCCGAGAACAACCAGCTATTCGTGCGTCGCGTGGATTGATCAGGCGCGGCGATAGCGCGCAAGGAAGGTCGCCACGGTTTCCCGTGCAATTCGATCCATCTTCTCGGGCGAATCATCGGTATCGACATTGAGGATCCGGCGCAGCAGCATGTCGGCCCGGCAAAGCTGAAGAAACTGGTCGGCGGCCATGTAGGGATCGTCGATCTTCAGTTCCTGCGCCACCTTCTCGCTGCCAAGATAAGCGGCGATCTGGTCCAGCACCTGTTTGGGGCCACTGTCATAGAAGGCGCGACCAAGTTCCGGGAAGCGGTTCGATTCGGCCACACAGACCCTGAAAACCTGGATGGAAAAGTCAGACATCAGGAAGGTCAGAAAAGATTGCGCGATGGAATAAAGCGCCTCAGGCACCGGGCGCTGCAGAATCTCGATCCCCATGGCCTGTTCCGATTGCATCTGACATTGCGACGTCAGAACCGCCATGAACAGGGCCTGTTTATCAGGGAAATAGCTGTAAAGCGTCGCCTTTGACACGCCCGCATCGCGTGCGATCTGGTCAACGCTGGCGCCCTCGAATCCCTCGCGCAGAAACACCTCTCTCGCCCCGGCGATGACCTGATCGAATTTCCGGCCTTTCTTGAGCGGTATGCTGATGTTCATGCGACCTCCTGCTGACATTGGTACAATAGACTGACCAGTTTAGTTCATCAAGCAAAGCAGGCGCTGGACAGGCTATGAATGTTGCCCTAGCGATGCCCACATGATCGAGATCTTTCTTAAGACCCTGCCCTTCTTCGCGTTGATCGCGCTTGGCTTCCAATCGGGACGCACCGGCTTTTTCACAGCCGAGGCGACGGCCTACCTGACCAAGTTCGTCTTTTACTTCGCCCTCTCGGCCATGCTGTTCCGATTTGCCGCCAACCTGTCGCTGTCAGAGGTCTTCGACTGGTGGTTCGTCGCCGCCTATCTGTGGGGATGCGGTGTGGTTTACCTTCTGGCAACGGCCGTGGCCTTCATTCGGGGCATCGGTCTGCAAGAGGCCGCAGTCGAGGCGCAATGCTCGGTTATCGGCAACACGGGTTTTCTGGGCGTTCCGATGCTGGTGGTCCTATTGGGTGAGGCCGCCGCAGGGCCGGTGCTCATGGTTCTGGCCATCGACCTTATCGTGTTTTCAAGCCTGATCACGATCTTGATCACCGGGTCGCGCGACGGGCGCATGTCGCTGGCCATTCTGGGGACGGTCGGCAAGGGCCTGCTGCGCAACCCGATGATCGTGTCGATTGCGCTCGGGTTGATCTGGTCGGCGGCCAGCCTGCCTATCCCCGATGTGGCGAATGAGTTTCTTGGCATCCTCGGGGCCGCTGCGACCCCCGGTGCGCTTTTTGCAATCGGGGCCTCGCTGGCCGGAAAATCGGCGGAACGGATGTCCGTCGCAGCATGGCTCAGCTTCTGCAAGCTGGTGCTGCACCCCGGCGCGGTCGCCATCGCGGCGCTGGTTCTTTTCCCGGTTGCAGCCTTTGACGCAGCGGTCATGATCTCGGCGTCGGCTTTGCCCGTGGCGGGCAACGTCTATATCCTCGCGCAGCATTACGGCGTTGCACCGCAGCGGGTGTCGGCGGCGATCCTCGTGTCTACCGCGATTTCCATCGTGACGGTCTCTCTCGTCATCGCCTGGGTCACACCGTTGCTCTAGCGCTTGCTGCATCGCTCTGCCCGCGCTACGCCTTGGCAAATGAATTTGCGGAGGACGACCCATGGAAACGATATCTGAAAACCGGTGCTTTGGCGGCACCCAGGGCGTCTATCGCCACGCCTCCAGCGCCACCGGAACGGACATGACCTTTGGCCTGTTCCTGCCAGCAGAGGCAGAGGACGGCCCGGTTCCGGTGCTGTGGTATCTGTCAGGTCTGACCTGCACCCATGAAAACGCGATGGTGAAGGCGGGCGCACAGCTTTGGGCCGCTGAGCAGGGCATCGCGCTGATCTTCCCCGATACCTCGCCCCGTGGCGAAGGTGTGCCGAATGATGACGCCTACGATCTGGGACAGGGCGCCGGGTTCTACGTGAACGCCACGCAGGACCCCTGGGCCGAGCATTTCCAGATGTGGGACTACGTGACCGAGGATCTGCCCAACCTCGTCTTCGACCGCTTCGCGCTGGATGCAAGCCGTCAGGGCATCACCGGTCATTCCATGGGCGGCCACGGCGCGCTGACCATCGCCATGCGCTTCCCCGACCGCTTCGCCAGCGTTTCAGCCTTCTCGCCCATCTGCAACCCGATGGAGAGCGATTGGGGCCGCAAGCAGCTTGGTGCCTATCTGGGCGACAACACCGCCCTGTGGGAAGCGCATGACGCCACCATGCTGATGCGCGCGCATGGCTTTCCCGGCCCGGTCCTGATCGACACCGGCACCGCCGATCAGTTCGGTGACCTGCTGAAGACCGAAGCACTGGCAGAGGCCATGACCGCCCGCCGTCAGCCCGGAACGATCCGCATGCAGCCGGGTTATGACCATTCCTATTTCTTCGTCTCGACCTTCATCGAAGATCACATCAGCTTCCACGCCGAAGCGCTTTACGGCGTCAGTGCATGAGCGTTGAGGCGGTTGTTTTCGATATCGGGAATGTCCTGATCGAATGGGCGCCAGAACGGCTCTATGACAGGCTTTTTGGTGAAGTAAGGCGGCGAGAGCTTTTCGCCGCTGTCGATCTGGAGGGCATGAATCTCGGTGTCGACGCGGGCAATCCATTCCGGCAATCCGTCTATGCGTTGGCGGATGAAAATCCCTTGTACAGAGACGAAATCAGGCTGTGGCACGATCGTTGGCTGGACATGGCCAGCCCCGCCATCCCCCACAGCGTTCATCTGCTTCGCAAGCTGCGCGCCAAGGGCATTCCCGTCTTTGCCCTGTCCAATTTCGGTCGGGAAACATTCGATGCCGCCTGTGCGGAGTATGAATTCCTGACCGAGTTCGACCGGTCCTTTATCTCAGCCCACCATGGGCTGATCAAACCGGACCCTGCGTTTTATGCTGTGTTAGAGACTGATTCCGGTCTTTCCGGCGCGTCGCTTCTGTTTACCGACGACCGTGCAGAGAATATCGACGCCGCCCATGCACGCGGCTGGCACACGCATCTGTTCGAAGGGCCGGAAGGCTGGGCAAGGGCGCTCATCGCTCATGGCTTGCTGACCGAGGAGGAAACCCGCCCATGAGCATCGACATCATCGGACCCGAGGCAGAGGCGCATCTGACATGGCACGGCCTGATGGATGCCCTGCGCGCCGGACATAAACTGCCCAAGGCCGAGATTGGCGATACGCTGCTCTATCGTGGTGAAGACACGCTTCTGTCCCGCGCGGCCTGGATCGACGGTGTGGGATCAGCGGTGAAAACCGCCAACATATTCCCCGGCAATCCCGGCAACGGCAAACCGCTGATCCTTGGTGCGGTGAATGTCTATTCCGATAAAGACGGCGGGTTGCTGGCGCTGGTGGACTTCGAACTGGTCACCAAGTGGAAAACGGCAGGCGGCAGCCTGCTTGGTGCTGCGCAGTTGGCGCGAAAAGACAGTGAAACCATCTTGATCGTCGGCGCGGGTGCAGTGGGCCATTCCCTGCGGCAGGCCTATGGCGCGCTTTTCCCCGAGGCCCGCTTCCAGATCTGGAACCGCACCACTGCCAAGGCCGAAGCCTTCGCCGCGCAGTATCCCGGCACCGAGGTCGCGCCCGATCTGGAAACTGCTGTGCGCGGGGCCGATATCGTCACCTCCGCCACCATGGTCACCGACCCCATCCTGAATGGCGACTGGTTCCAGCCGGGCCAGCATATCGACATCATCGGCGCCTATCGCCCAGATATGCGCGAAGTGAATGACGCGGCGATCCTGCGCAGTGCGATCCATGTGGACAGCCGCGATACCACCATTGGCCATATCGGAGAGATACAGGACCCGATCGACCGGGGGCTGATCACCGAGGCCGATATCCTGTCGGATTTCTACGATCTGGACGCTGGCAAAATGACCCGTCAGACCGCAGATGAGATCACCCTGTTCAAGAACGGGGGCGGCGCGCATCTGGATCTGATGACCAGCCGCTACATCCTCGACGCGTGGAAGGGCCGTTAGGCGACGGCCCGCTCCCTCAACGGCTTTTCGTTGATCGGCAGGTGCACCACCGCCGAAAGCGCACCCACGCCGACGCCGATCCACCACACGGCACTGTAATCGCCGTAGAGGTCATACATCCAGCCGCCCAGAACCACGCCAAGGAAACCGCCCAACTGGTGGCTGAAGAAGACGATGCCATAGAGCGTGCCCATGTAGCGCAGCCCGTAGAGATAGGCGATCAGCCCGCTGGTCAGCGGCACGGTGGCGAGCCACAGCGAGCCCATGACGACGGAGAACACGACGACGGTCAGCGGCGTGATCGGGAACAGGATGAACATCGCCGCCGCGATGGTGCGGCCCGTGTAGATCAGGGCCAGCAGGTATTTCTTGGGAAACTTCGTGCCGAGCCAGCCTGCCGTGATGGTGCCAACGACATTCGCCAACCCGATGAGAGAGATGGCAACCGCCCCAAGGGTCGAGGTCGAGGTGATCCCGATATTGTGCAGCATCGACCCGGGCACGATCGGCCCGCACATTTCCGTCACCAATGCGGGGAAATGCGCGGTGATGAAGGCCAGCTGATATCCGCAGGAAAAGAAGCCCACGAAGATCAGGGCGAAGGACGGATCCTTGAACGCCTTCTTCAGGATCTGACCCATGCTTTCTTCGATCTCTGCCTTGCTGGCCATCGGCGGCGCTTTCAGCAGCGGCAGCACAAGCACCGTCAGAAGGATGATCCCGGCGAAGATCAGGAACACCGACTGCCAGGTCATCAGCCCGAGCAGAAATTCTGCGAACGGCGCCCCCACGATTTGCCCGGCGGACCCTGCGGCAGTCACGATTCCAAGGGAAATCGACCTGTTTTCATCCGAAGTGGCCCGGCCCACAATGGCTAGGATGACGCCGAAACCGGTACCCGCGATGCCGAACCCCACCAAAATCTCAAGCAGTTGGTGCTGAATGGGCAGGGTCGCGCCAGCCGACAGGACCAGCCCGATTGCGTACATCAGGGCCCCCATGATCAGCGCCTTGCGATCCCCGAACCGTTCCGCGATGGCCCCGAAGATCGGCTGCCCGATACCCCAGGCAAGGTTCTGAATCGCGATGGCCAGGCTGAACTCTGCCCGCGGCCAGCCGAATTCCTCGGCAATCGGAATCTGGAACACGCCGAAACTGGCCCTGACGGCAAAAGACAGCAGGATGATCAAGCATCCGCCGATCAGGACGGGCGTGAAGAGGGGGGATTTTTGGGGCATGGCAAGGGTCCAAAGTCGCGTCCGGTGACAGTGGGTCAGCACTCCTGCCCTGTCAAATCAGAATTCTTGATCCGTTACGTCAGTTTTTGTGTGGATCACCGCAGCGGCTTCGCGCTACCAACCTGATATGTCTCAGCATCTTCAAGCCATCTACGACACCCGCGTGGCCGAGGGCCTGTTGCGCCCCGACCCGGCGCAGCGAGAGGTTCTTCTGCTTCTGGAAGATCTGCGCGAAAAGCTGGAGGAGCGGCCCGCCAAACCGTCCGGGTTTCTTGGCCGGTTCTTCAAACCTGCGGTGCCGGAAGGGACGCGTGGGCTCTATCTTTGGGGCGGGGTCGGGCGTGGCAAGTCTATGCTGATGGACCTGTTTCACGCCCATGCCGGGATTGCCCGCAAACGCAGGGTCCATTTCCACGCCTTCATGCAGGAAATTCAGTCCGGCCTGCATGACGCGCGCAAATCCGGGGCCGAAGATGCGCTGAAACCGGTGGCAGAGGCGGTGATCCGCGATGTGGACCTGCTGTGTTTCGACGAAATGCAGATCACCGACATCGCCGATGCCATGATCGTCGGGCGGCTGTTCCAGATGCTGTTCGAAGCCGGGGTCGTCGTTGTGACCACCTCGAACCGTCCGCCCAAGGATCTCTACAAGAACGGGCTGAACCGGCAGTTGTTCCTACCCTTCATCGACATTCTGAACGACAAGCTGGAAGTGCATGAAATCACCAGCCTGACCGACTACCGCCAGCATCGCCTCGCCGGGGAACGCACCTATTTCGCCCCGGCCAACGCAGCCTCGCGCCGGGCGATCGACGAGATCTGGCGCGATCTGACCGGGGGCAAAAGCGAAGAATTGGTGCTGGAGGTCAAAGGCCGGGAGGTTCACCTGCCCCGTTACTGGGCCGGCATGGCGCGGGCGGAGTTCTGGGATCTTTGCGGACAGGCGCTTGGACCCGCTGACTATCTGGCGCTGGCCGGGGCGGTGAAGCTGCTGGTGCTGGAAAACGTGCCGCGCCTGGATAGCTCGAAGTTTAATGAAGCCAAGCGGTTCGTGACGCTTGTTGATGCTCTCTATGAGGCGCGTACGCGGGTGATCATCTCAGCCGAGGAAGAGCCGGAAAGGCTCTATCTCGAAGGGTCTGGCAGTTTCGAATTCGAGCGGACCGCGTCCCGGTTGCGTGAAATGCAAAGCGCCGAATGGGCCTCCGAGTAGGGTCAAACCCCCTTTGTTAGAGACTTTTTTCCTCTGATAACGGCGGCGCGGATTTGGTCCGGAGCGCTTTCGCATGCGCCTCTACCAGCGACAGGGCTGCCAATCGTTTCGGCGCGTCGAACCGTGTGCTCAGACCAGAAACCGCCAAGACCCCCATCAACTGCCCATCCGCGGAAAAGACCGGTGTCGCAACAGATGAGATATTGGGATTGCGCCCACCCGCCAGATTGACCGATCCGGCCGCGGTGAATTCCAACGCATGGGGTACCGGTTCCCCGGCGCAGCGACGCAGCACCATAGCGACGGACCCCCGATCCATGGGCAGCCGCATACCCTCCTCCAGATGATAGCGGATCAGGTTGGGGGAGTTTTCGCGGTAAAGGCAGACCCGTTCCTCACCCGCGCGCACGTAGAACGACGCGGTTTCCCCGGTCTTCTCCACCAGATCGCGCAGGACGGGCCGAATCGTGGCGCCGTTCTGGTAATCCTGTCGGAACAGAAGCCCCAAGCGCCAGACCGACGCGCCGATACCATAGCGCCCGTCCACATCACGGGTGAGGAACCCATAGAGCTGCATGGAATTGGCCTGCCGCAGCACCGTGCTTTTGTGCAAGCCGGTCTCTTCGGCCAGTTCCGCCAGGCTCATCCGCCGCCGCTGGCTGGAAAAGGCCGACAGGATCGACATGGCCTTCTCCACCGATTCGATGCGCGTGTTGGTCATGACGCCTCCTGTCGCTCGCTGGCCTAGGCTTGCCGCGCATATCTGGGCTGTCCAGTCGAAACATGCCGGAAAAGATGCAAATGACTCGCAACTGCATTGACTTCTTGCAAATCATTCTCATTATTATTCTGAACACATCGAAAAGGTGCAGTAATGCTGACCCGTCTAGGCGCGGCTCTTTCTATCCTCCTGACGTCTGCCACAATGGCGGCGGCACAACTGACCGTTGTCGCCACGACCGGCATGATCGCAGACACTGCCCGCCAGATCGGCGGCGACCATGTGCAGGTGCGTGCCCTGATGGGCCCCGGTGTGGACCCGCATGCCTTTCGCCAGACCCGCAGTGACATCGTCGCCATGACCCGCGCCGATCTGGTGCTGTGGCACGGGCTCTATCTCGAAGCGCAGATGGAAGAGTTTTTCGAGGATCTGTCCCGCCGCCGCTCAGTGGTTGCTGTGGCAGAGGGATTGCCGCGTGACCTGCTGCTGGCGCATGAGGATTACGACAACCGCTATGACCCGCATGTATGGATGGTGCCTGACCTGTGGCAGAACGTGGCGCACACCATCCGTGACGCCCTGATCGCCGCCGACCCGGAACAAGCAGACGCCTATTCCACCAATGCAGAGACATTTTTGGCCGAGTTAGAGACTATTTCTGTCTATTCCGCCGGTGTTCTGGAGACCGTGCCGCAGGACCAGCGTGTGCTGCTGACCGCCCATGATGCCTTCAACTATTTCGGCAATGCCTACGGGTTCGAGGTTCTGGGAATCCAGGGCATCTCGACCGAAAGTGAGGCTGGACTCGCCCGGATCGCAGACCTTGTGGACCTGTTGGTAACCCGCAATATCCGTGCCGTGTTCGTCGAAAGCTCTGTCTCTGACCGGAATATCCGGGCGTTGATCGAAGGCGCGGCCTCCAGAGGGCACGACGTGCATATCGGGGGAGAGCTCTATTCCGATGCCATGGGCGAACCGGGCAGCTACGAAGGCACCTATATCGGCATGATCGACCACAACGTCACCACAATCACCCGGTCGCTCGGCGGCTCTGCCCCGGAACGCGGGATGACCGGTCAGCTTTCGGCGGGCATGTGATGAAACGGATTGCGCTTGCCAGTACCGATGGCCAGACCATGACCGGCGAAGCCCCTGACCAATCGCCCATTGCGATCCGGGGCATGACCGTGTCCTATGGTCAGAAACCGGTGGTCTTTTCGGTCGATGCCACATTCCCCGAAGGGTCCATGACCGCGATCATCGGGCCGAACGGAGCTGGAAAATCGACCCTGTTAAAGGCATCTTTAGGCATTCTGCGCCCCTTGTCGGGTACGGTCACTGTCTTTGGTCAGCCTCTGAACAGCCAGCGCCACCGCATCGCTTATGTCCCGCAGCGTGCCAGCGTTGACTGGGATTTTCCGACGACGGTTCTGGACGTCGTCCTGATGGGCCTGTCGCGCGAACTTGGCCTGCTGCGCCTTGTGCGCCCACGCCATCGGGACAAGGCCATTGAGTGTCTGTCCCGTGTCGGCATGGCCGAATTCGCGGATCGCCAGATCGGGCAGCTCTCCGGCGGACAGCAACAGCGCGTGTTTCTCGCCCGCGCCTTGGCTCAAGGGGCGGATCTCTACCTGCTGGACGAACCCTTCGCCGGCGTCGACGCCGCAACCGAGAAGGCGATCATCGCTGTGCTGAAGACGTTGAAGGCAGAAGGCAAGACGGTCGTCTCCGTCCATCACGACCTCTCAACCGTAAGCGATTACTTCGACCGTGTCCTGATCCTGAACACCAGCAAGATTGCCGAAGGCTCAGTTGCGGATGCCTTCACCGAGGCCAATCTGCAAGCCGCCTATGGCGGACGTCTGGCCACGGCGCAGGTCGCGGGCATTCCGGTCGCGGGGTAAGCCATGTTGTGGCAGGCGCTGACCCTTCAGCTTGGCTACAACGCCACACTCGTCGCCATTGGCGCGACCCTTCTGGGATTTGCCGCGGGCGTGACGGGCACCTTCCTGTTCCTGCGCCGCCGATCGCTTGTCTCCGATGCCATCAGCCACGCGACCCTGCCCGGCGTGGGGCTGGCCTTCATCGTGATGGTGGCGCTTGGTGGAGACGGGCGGAGCCTGGCCGGGCTTCTGACCGGGTCAGCGGTGACAGCCGCCCTTGGTCTTGTGGCCGTTCAATGGCTGACGCGCCGGACCAGACTGGCTGAGGACAGCGCCATTGGCGCGGTTCTGTCGGTGTTCTTCGGCCTTGGTGTCGTTCTGCTGACCGTGATCCAGACGATGGAGTCCGGGCGCCAGGCAGGGCTGGACAGCTTGCTGCTCGGATCCACTGCCGGGATGCTTCGCGCGGATGCGCTGCTTATTGCCGCCGGAGGGGCGCTGACCCTGATCCTGACGCTTATCCTGCGGCGGCCAATGATCATGGTGGCCTTTGACGAGGACTACGCTGCCGCGCGGGGGTTGAACATCCGGCAGGTCGATCTGGTGACGATGGGTCTGGTCATGGCGGTGACGGTGGTGGGGTTGAAGGTCGTGGGCCTGATCCTGATCGTGGCACTTCTGATCATTCCCCCGGTGACGGCCCGGTTCTGGACAGACAGGACCGAGAGGGTCTGGCTACTGTCTGGTGTGATCGGCGGCGTGTCCGGTTTCATTGGCGCGGCAATCTCGGCCTCTGCGCCCGCGTTGCCCACAGGGCCAATCATTGTGCTGACAGGGTTTTCGGTCTTTGCCGCTTCCCTGTTCCTTGCGCCCAACCGGGGCGTTCTGGCAGCCATTATTCGGCACGTGGCGTTTCAACGGCGCGTTCATGTGCGGCAAGGATTGCTGGCGCTGGCGCATGGTCAGCCGATCTACGAACGCTACACTGTTCGCCTTCTGCATCGCGCGGGGCTGTCGCGCCCCGATGGCGTGGCGACCGAGGCCGGACGCGCCCGCGCCGCAAAGGCCCTGCTGGATGAAAAACGGTGGGAGATCCTGCGCGCCATGCCCGATCACGAGGCGGCAGCGGCGCTCTATGACGGGATGCGCCCGATTGAAACCGTGGTGACAAGTGACCAATTGGCAGAAATAGACACTCATTTGGCCGCGCCGCAGGAGGTCCTGGCATGAGCGGTGCAGAGTTTGTCCCCCTTAGCCTGACACCCATCCTGATCGGTGTGTTCGCGGCGATCGCCTGTGCGCTTCCGGGCAATTTCCTGGTGCTTCGTCGTCAGGCCCTGATCGGAGATGCGATTTCCCATGTGGTTCTGCCCGGCATCGTCGTGGCTTTCCTGATCACGGGGACGGTGTCGACCTGGCCGATGATGATCGGCGCCGCTGCCGCCGCCCTGCTGGCCGTGCTGCTGATCGAAGCCATTCGGCGACTTGGCGGGATCGAACCGGGGGCCGCCATGGGCGTGGTCTTCACGACGATGTTCGCGGGCGGTGTGCTGCTGTTGGAAAGGTCGGACACCTCCACCGTTCACCTCGATGTGGAACATGCGTTGATGGGCAATCTGGAAAGCCTGATCTGGCTGGACGCGTTCGGGTGGGGTTCGCTGCTTGATCCAGAGGCGCTGGCCGGGTTGCCGCCCGAGCTCTTTCGCATGGGATTGTCCATGATCGGCGTGATCGCCTTCGTGTGGTTGTTCTGGCGACCCCTGAAGATTTCCACGTTCGATGAAGGATTTGCGCAGGTCATGGGGATGCGGACCAACCTGATCGGCATGTCACTGGTCGCGGTGTCCGCACTGGCGGCCGTGGCGGCGTTCGATGCGGTCGGGTCGATCATCGTGATCGCCATGTTCATCTGCCCGCCCGCGGCTGCACGGCTGATGACCAACCGGCTGGCCGCGCAGGTGGGATGGAGCGTGATCTTCGCCACGTTGTCGGCGGTCCTGGGCTATGTGCTTGCGGGCTATGGGCCGCTCTGGCTTGGCGCAGAGGACTCGGTCAGTGCTGCGGGAATGATCGCGACCGTATCGGGCATCGTCCTTGGGCTTGCGGCGGTGTTTGGCCCCGCACGCGGAGGCACGCAGGGCTGAGGGTCAGGCCCGGGCCGTCGCAGCAGGGTGCCGAGCAATCCGAGAGCCGACGACCATGGCCCGGGGAACCGGTCCGCGCGGAACGGGACCATCGCCCAGAAACGCGTCAGAGAACCGGATCAGGGCTTCGGGATCGGTGTCTTGAGAAACGCCACAAAAGACACGAAACCCCCTGTTATAGAGACTATATACAACACCACAGTCTTGCCCGCAGTCGCCGCTGAGCTGCCCATGTCCAGTTATCTCGAAATCATCCTGGATCGTGCCTTCGCCGGCTTGCAAAGCCGCCCCGAGCTGACGGGCGAGCTTGAGGCCAGCGGCACAGGGCTGGCCGGTTTTCGGGCAGGTGGTGCAGCTATAGGAATAGCCGTCTTCGGTCATGATCATCGCGCCCTCCGCGCTATGGGTCAGACGGGTCGGGAGGGCCGCGAAAACCCCCTCGAAGGACACCCCGCCTTCAGGTTTCAACATTGATGGCAGGTCTCCTGACTCGCGGGTCGATGCGGTCCCCGGCCTTCCCGGTTCGTCCCTGAACCAGTGGCGCGATTGGGGGCGCTCTCCGCTTACAGTTGCGGGGGCAGTTGCGGCCTTGGGGAAACCCCGCACCGCATTCCCTTTTCATCCCCTCGGCGATTGAGCCTCGGGGAACCATCGGGGTCACATTGCGCAGGATGGTGGGGGCCGTCAATGGGCANTCCCTTTTCATCCCCTCGGCGATTGAGCCTCGGGGAACCATCGGGGTCACATTGCGCAGGATGGTGGGGGCCGTCAATGGGCAGAAAAAGGGGGGGTGCCGGGCGTACACCCCCTGTGCACCCCCCGTACACCGGGCGTACAGACAAAAAGGGATTTCGCCGCCTGACGGCGTCGACCGGGGAGCGTCCCTCCTCAAGCCCCTTCGGGGCCCTCGTCGGGCCGCGTTGCCACGGACTCGCCGGTCGGGAGTCGCGGGTATTCCGCCGTTGAGCGGGCTTCGGGGTTGGGGAGCCTCCGGCGGAGGTATTTGGTGCCAAGATGAAAGGGCCGGGCGGGTTAGCTGTGTGTCTGGAGCACCACGCCTGCGAGGTAGAGTGACCCGCAGATCAGGACGCGGGCGCCGGGGGCCTTTGCGAGGATCGCAGCGAGGGCGGAGTTCACGTCCTCGGCGGTATCAGCCTGTAGCCCGGCGGCGCGGGCCTTGGCGACGGTGTCTTCTGCCGAGAGGGTCGCGGCCTGACCGGGGATGGACACGGCGTGAAGGCTGCCCGCCACACCGGCCAGCGGGCGCATGAAGCCGCCGACATCCTTGGTGTTGAGCATGCCGCAGATCAGGTGGGTGGGTTTTGCGGGCAGGCGCGAGAGCGATTCGACGATGGCCAGCGCGGCGGCGGGGTTGTGGCCGCCATCGAGCCAGAGGTCGCTGCCTGCGGCCTCGGCCATATCGACCAGCGGGCCGGATTTCAGGCGCTGCATGCGGGCGGGCCATTCGGCGCGGGTGACGGCGGCCTCGCATGCAGCCTCGTCAAACCGGAGATGGCGCAGCGCGGCAAGGACGGCGCCTGCGTTCATCACCTGATGCGCGCCGACGAGATTGGGCAGCGGCAGGTCCAGAAGGCCGGTTTCGTCCTGGAACACCAGCCGCCCGCGTTCTTCCCAGACATGCCAGTGCTGGCCATGGACCAGCAAGGGCGCGCCAAGACGGGCGGCGCGGGCCTCGATCACTTCCAGCGCCTCATCCTGTTGGGGGCCGACGACGCAGGGCACGTCACGCTTGATGATCCCGGCTTTTTCGCCCGCGATTTCCGGGAGGGTCTCACCCAGATATTGCTGATGATCGAGATCGACCGGCGTGATGATGGTCAGGCGTGGCTGATCCACGACATTGGTGGCATCGAGCCGCCCGCCGAGCCCGGTTTCCAGCAGCGTCCAGCCGGCGGACACGCGGGTGAAGGCCAGAAGCGCTGCGGCGGTGGTGATCTCGAAATAGGTGATCGAATCGGGGCCGTTGGCGGCGAGGCATTCGTCGAGAATGTCGCTGAGCAGGTCCTCGTCGATCAGCTCGCCCGCCAGACGGATCCGTTCATGGAAGCGCGCGAGGTGGGGCGAGGTGTAGACATGGGCCGACTGGCCCGTGCCCTCGATCCCCGCACGCAGCATGGCGAGCGTGGAGCCCTTGCCGTTGGTGCCTGCGACGTGGATGACCGGGGGCAGCTGCGCCTCCGGGTGGCCCAATGCCGCCAGCAGCCGGTGCATCCGGTCGAGCGTCAGGTCGATGATTTTCGGGTGCAGCGACATCATCCGGTCAAGGAGGATGTCGGAACGGGCCTCAGCCATTCTTGTCGGCAGCCTCTTCTTCGGACGCCTCGGGCGTGGGCGTTTCGGCCTCCGGTTCCGGTGCGGGCAGATCACCCTTCACGGCGGGCGGCTGGCCGGTCAGCATGCGCAGGATGGTCACAAGCTCATCCTTCAGATCCTTGCGGTGCGTCACCCGGTCCAGCATGCCGTGATCCAGCAGGTATTCGGACCGCTGGAAGCCCTCGGGCAGGGTTTCGCGGATGGTCTGTTCGATCACCCGGGGACCGGCGAAGCAGATCAGCGCATTGGGTTCGGCGATCTGCACATCGCCAAGCATGGCGTAGGAGGCCGTGACGCCACCCGTGGTGGGGTGGGTCAGCACGACGATATATGGCAGGCCCGCCTCTTTCAGCATCTGCACGGCGACAGTTGTGCGGGGCATCTGCATCAGCGACAGGATGCCTTCCTGCATGCGGGCGCCCCCGGCGGCGGAGAACAGGACCAGCGGCAGTTGCCGTTCCACGGCGCGTTCGGCGGCGGCGATGATGGCGTTGCCCACATACATGCCCATGGACCCGCCCATGAAGGTGAAATCCTGACCGGCTGCGACGATGCGGGTGCGGCCCACCTCGCCTTCGGCGACCAGCATCGCCTCGAATTCTCCGGTGCCCTTCTGGGCGGTTTTCATCCGGTCGGGATATTTCTTCTGATCGCGGAACTGCAGCGGGTCGGGGACCGGGACGGGAACCTGCACCTCGGAAAACACGCCGCCGTCAAACAGCGCCTCGAACCGGGCGCGCGGGGTCATCGGCATGTGGTGGTCGCAGCCGGTGCAGACGTTCAGATTGTCCGACAGTTCCCGGTGGAACAGCATGGTCCCGCATTCGGGGCACTTGGTCCAAAGGTTTTCCGGCACCTCGCGGCGGGAAAAGAGCGAGTTGATCCGGGGGCGGACGTAATTGGTGATCCAGTTCATGAGCTGTCCGTTTCTGCGACCGTCCACGCCCAGATATGACGCGGGGACGGGAAATGCAATTGCAGCGTGGCCTAGCGGCCCGTCTTTGCGAGGGCAAAGCGGATGGCGGCCCAGATCGCGACCGTGGTCGCCATGTCGCGCAGAAGAAGGGGAACCAGCGTATCGGTTTCCGCCGGACCGAAGGGCGTGACGTAGAGCGCAAGACCGGAGAGCGTGCCGCTGAGCGACACGACGAGGATCGCCACCACATTATTGGCGAAGTGAAACCCCCAGGCCGCGCCGATATTGCCGGTGCGGGCCGTCAGATCGGCGGCGCAGAGACCGAAAAGCCCGGTCGCGGCTACCACCAGCCAGGCAAGGACGGGGCCATTGGACGGGTCCAGATGCGCGAGACCGAAGAGGATAGAGGGCAGGCCCATCCAGACGAGGGGGGTGTTGAACCGGGCGGCCAGTTGCTGTTGCAGGTAGCCGCGAAAGAACAGCTCCTCCGCGCCGGTCTGGCCTAGGATGACCAGCAGCGACAGGGGCAGGAAGTTGAGCCACAGGGGCAGATCCAGCCCCGGCAAGGGGTCATAGCCGAAGGGGATGATGGCCGAGGCTGCGAGCACCGCCAAGCAGACTAGCGTGGCGATCATGAAATGCCGCCGCATCCGCCGCCAGGGGCCAAAGAGCGTCCAGGCGCTGCGGCGGTGGATCAGGGGGGCCACGGCCATGACGCCGAAGGCAAGGCCCCACAGCGTGGCGATGACCAACAGGGTAGAGGTGGGCGTATCGGCCCGCGTCATGCGGTCGATCCAGGCTTGTCCGCCTTCGACACCGGCTGTCAGGAAGACTGTGCCGAACAGCGCAATGACCCATAGCACGCAGATCACGCAGGCCAGGACGAATCCAAGCATCAGCCAGCCGATCTGAGGCCGTACCTGCGCTGGCGCCACATAGGCGTTATGGGCTTTGTAACTCATTCGCTCGGGCCTGCCTGCCATTTTGCGAGACCATACCCTGACCGTCTGCCAGCGGCAATCGCGCTTGTGTGGGGGAGTCGCGCGTTCTATTCCTGAAAGCAAGCGCTTTGGTAAGGAGAAGATCAGCATGACCACGGGTCCGAAAGACAAATCTCATCTGCCAAGCCGGCACACCACAATCGGTCCCGCGCGCGCGCCGCATCGGTCGTTTCTCTATGCCATGGGGCTGAGCGAGGAAGAGGTGAACCAGCCCTTCGTCGGCGTCGCCACCTGCTGGAACGAGGCCGCGCCGTGTAACATCGCCCTGTCGCGTCAGGCGCAATCGGTGAAGATGGGCGTCAAGCACGCGGGCGGCACCCCGCGCGAGTTCACCACCATTACCGTGACCGATGGCATCGCCATGGGGCATGAGGGGATGCGGGCATCGCTGGCCAGTCGCGATGCTATCACCGACACGGTGGAACTGACCATGCGCGGCCATTGCTATGACGCAATGGTCGGGCTTGCGGGCTGCGACAAGTCCCTGCCGGGAATGATGATGGCGATGGTGCGGCTGAACGTGCCGTCGGTGTTCATCTATGGCGGCTCGATCCTGCCGGGCCGCTACAAGGGCAAGGACGTGACGATTCAGGATGTGTTCGAAGCGGTTGGCCGTCATCAGGCGGGCGCGAATTCGGACGAGGAGCTGCGGGCGCTGGAAAAGATCGCCTGCCCGTCATCCGGGGCCTGTGGCGGCCAGTTTACCGCCAACACCATGGCTTGCGTGTCCGAGGCGATCGGGCTGGCTTTGATGAATTCCTCGGGTGCGCCCGCGCCTTACGAAAGCCGCGATGCCTATGGCACCGCCTCAGGCGATGCGGTGATGAACCTGCTGGAGAAGAATATCCGCGCGCGGGATATCGTGACGCTGAAATCCTTGCAGAACGCGGCGCGGGTCGTGGCCTGCACCGGCGGCAGCACCAATGCGGGGCTACACCTGCCCGCGATTGCGCATGAGGCGGGGATCGACTTCAACTTGCAGGACGTCTGCGAGATCTTCCACGACACGCCGTATTTCGTGAACCTGAAACCGGGCGGCGAGTATGTGGCCAAGGACCTTTACGAGGTGGGTGGCGTACCCGTTGTGATGAAGGAGCTGCGCAAGGCCGGGCTGATCCACGAAGATTGCATGACCGCCAGCGGGCGCAGCATTGGTGAGGAACTGGACCTGATCGAACGCGAGGCCGACGGCAAGGTCATCCACCCGATCGAGACGCCGCTGACGGAAACCGGTGGCGTGGTCGGGCTGCAAGGCAACCTTGCCCCTGACGGGGCCATCGTGAAGGTCGCGGGGATGAGCGCGGAGGAACAAGTGTTCACCGGTCCCGCGCGGGTCTTCGAATGCGAGGAAGACGCGTTCGAGGCAGTCAAGGCTCGTACCTACAAGGAAGGCGATGTGATCGTCATCCGCAACGAAGGCCCCGCGGGCGGGCCGGGGATGCGGGAAATGCTGGCCACCACGGCGGCGCTGTCCGGTCAGGGCATGGGGAAATCCGTGGCGCTGATCACCGACGGGCGCTTTTCCGGCGCGACACGCGGCTTCTGCGTGGGGCATGTGGGGCCAGAGGCCGCGCATGGCGGGCCGATTGCGCTGCTGGAAGACGGCGACATGATCACCATCAACGCGGTCACCGGGGAATTGTCGGTTGCCTTGACGGATGAACAACTGGCCGCGCGCAAGGCCGCCTGGGCCGGACCGCGCGAAACCATCTATGCCTCGGGCGCGCTGTGGAAATACGCGCAGCTGGTGGGGTCGGCCAAATATGGCGCGGTGACTCACCCGGGCGGAAAAGAGGAACGGCATGTCTATATGGACCTCTAGGGCGCTTGTCCTGACAGTGTTGCTGGTCGCCGCCTGCGGGCGGCTGGGTGGCGGACCGTCCGGGTCCCCGCCGGTGCGGGCAGTGTCCGTGACCTCTGACATGGTGACGGTGACCGGACCCGAAGGCTTCTGCGTCGATCCCGATTCCACCCGCGACAGCGGCGATACGGCGTTTGTCCTGATGGGTAATTGCGCGGTGATCTCTGGGCGGCGCAGCGCTGGGCAACCTGCGGTTCAGGCGATCTTGACCGCGTCGCTGTCCGAGGCCGATGCAAGCCAGACCCTGCGCGACGCGATCCCGGATCTGAGCGCGTTTTTCGCATCCGAAGAAGGCCGCCAGTTGCTGAGCCGCGCGGGAGAGGCCGATACGGTCGAGGTTCTGGACAGTTTCCATCAGGGCGATGTGTTCTACCTGCGCGCCCGTGACAGCAGTGCCAGCGAGATCCAGAATGTCTCGGCCGATTACTGGCGGTCCTATCTGGATGTGGGCGACCGGATTGCGACGCTGACGGTTCTGGGCCGCGATGACAGCCCGGTTTCCTCTGACAGCGGATTGCAGACATTGCGCGAATTCACCCAGGCGGTGCAGCTTGCAAACGAATCCGGCGCCGCCCCGGTTGCCCCGGTTGCCCCGGCAGCGGTTCCAGCCAGTCCCGCGCAGCCGCGCGGAACGCTCTGGAATGTCGGGCTGTTTCGGAGAATAATGGGCGGTTAAGGGATCAGGGGTTAAACCCTTGGCACATCGTGGAACGAGTGGGAGCGTCTGGCAGCTGACATGAGCGGTTTTCTGGAAAAACGGATGCTGAGAAAATCGGTCGAGCGCTGGGCGGCGCTGGCCGATCACGCAGGGTCCCTGCCAGCGCAGGAGGTGCAGGAGTTGCAGCGCACCGCGCGCAGACTGCGCCGCAAGCTCGATCTGTTCGTGGCCTCCGCCGAAGCGGGTCTGATCCCGGACGGGCAATCCGAAATCCTGCGTCCCGATCAATGCGACTGGGCCTGGCGTCCCGATCCCTGGACCGCCCCCCGCGCGCCCTCTGGCGTGGTCGAAGTGCCCTCCCCGCACAAGCTGACCGACAGCGTGACGCTGTTTCATGATTGCGCCCGGTCCGAGATCACCCTGCGCCAGACCCGCAACACCGATCCTTCAGTGTCCTCGGCCTTCGGGCTGCTGCTGGATGTCTACCGCTTTGACGGATCCTTCCTGTCGCTGGTCCTGTCCCTGCCCGATGCGGCGATTTCCGGCATCACGCGCAACCATTATTTCAGTCTGCGCGCCCGCGTGATCCGCGAGAACCCGATCGAGATCTATGCAAGGCTGAACATCCAGCACGGCCCCAATACCGAACAGATGGTGCGGCAGCTGGACCTGTCCGATGATGTGGGGCTGGCCGAATTCGATCTGGCCTATTCCAACATCAATGAAAAGCGGGTGGAGAAGGCCTGGATCGACCTGATCTTCGACAATCCCGCGATGAACCAGGTTCAGCTGACCGACCTGACGCTGACCCGCGCCCCGCGCGCCGATTTGTGAAGGAACCCCGCAAATGTCCGAATCGAGCCTGGTCAAGACCCGCCTGAAAGCCGGCCGCTACGAGGGGCTGCTGAACGCCTCTTCCTCTGCGCCGGTGGTCGAGGCCGTCCATCATGACCGCGTCATCGGCTTGCCAGAGATCACCCCGATGGAAGGGCATCCGGGGCATTTCCTGTTGGGCTTCGACATCCCGGCCGAGGTTCTGTGCGACGGGGTGCAGACCATCCAGCTCCGCAGTTCCGAGGATGGCGAAGTGCTGGATCGCATAACCATCCTGGCCGGCGAACCGCTGGAGGACGACATCCGCGCCGAGGTCGAATTCCTTCGAGAGGAGCTCGACCTGCTGAAACGAAGCTTCCGCCGCCACTGCGTGGAAACCGGGGTCGATTGAGCCATGGGTTAGGCTGAACAGCTTGACCTCGCCAGCGCGCGCGCCGTCGAACCGAGTGCAACGAATGACGGCTTGGAGCCCACCCTGTGACTTCTGATGTCTCGCCTTAAGCGCACGCAGCAAGACTTTTTGAGGCAAGGAGCGAGACGCGGACCGGGATCACAGCGGCGCTTATGAGGTATCCCCGCCGTGAAACTGTCGGTGACCGGATCGCGCGGCGTGGCCTCGCCGGCATGGGCTAAGCCTCACAGATCCGGGAAAACATGGGTCTGCTTTACAACTCCATAGACAAAGCTTGTGTCGATCGAGCTGATGCATCCGATCTCGTGTAGCCGCTGTCGGACAAAGCGTTCGTAGTCTTCCAGGTCCGAGACAATGACACGTAAGAAATAATCAGCCGCCCCGGTCATCACAAAGCATTCCAGGACTTCGGGTATGTTTCGCACCTCGTGTTCGAACAGTTGAACGATCTCGCCTGTATGCGCGTTCAACGTGACGCGAACGAAAACCGTAATTGGATAGCCGTAGGCCTTCGCGTCCACCTCGGCTGTGTAGCCTTTGATGACGCCGCTTTGCTCGAGGTTTCGCAACCTGCGGAGACATGGCGAAGGCGAGAGGTTCACGTGTTCGGCAAGTTCGAGATTCGTCATGCGCCCGTTCTTCTGTAGCGCCCGGATGATCTTGCGATCCGTCGCGTCTATTTTGGAAGCTTTTGGCATAATATGCTAATCCTGATGATCCTTGGGGCGAACTTAGCAATCACCTGCCGCGTAATCCATCCCAATATAGCGCCAGCTACAAGAGGTGCACTATGGATACGACGGGCAAAGGATTTTCGACACGGGCCATACACCACGGGTATGATGCCGCTACGCATCAAGGCTCGCTGAACCCGCCGATATACCTGACATCAACCTTCACGTTCGAGACCGCCGAGGCCGGTGGGGCGATGTTCGCGGGCGAGCAGCAGGGACATTTCTACAGCCGAGTTTCGAACCCAACCCTGGATCAGCTGGAGCAGCGTATCGCCAATCTGGAGGGCGCAGAGGCCGGGCTGGCCACGGCATCAGGTATGGGGGCCATCACTTCAGTGTTCTGGACGTTGGTTGCCTCGGGTGATGAGGTGATCATCGACAAGACGCTTTACGGCTGCACCTTCGCCTTTCTGACGCATGGGCTGACAAAATTCGGCGTCACGGTCGTACCCATTGATCTGACCAACCCTGAAAACCTTTCAAGCGCGATCTCTGACCGGACCAAGGTTGTTTATTTCGAAACGCCTGCCAATCCGAACAACCGTTTGGTGGATATCGCAGCCATTTCGCAAATCGCGCGCGCGAAAGGCGCCAAAGTGGTGGTCGACAACACATATGCAACGCCGGTTCTGACCCGCCCGCTTGAACATGGCGCGGATATCGTTCTGCACTCCGCCACCAAATATCTTGGCGGTCATGGTGATGTGGTTGCGGGCCTCGTCGCGGGCTCGGCGGACGACATGCAACAGGTGCGTCTGATCGGGCTGAAGGATATGACAGGCGCTGTGATGTCCCCGTTGACGGCCATGCTGATCCTGCGCGGCATGAAAACGCTCGAACTGCGGGTCGAGCGGCATTGTCAGACCGCGATGCGTGTGGCCGAGGCCCTAGAGGCGCATCCTGCTGTCGCGCACGTGCACTATCCTGGGCTCGACAGCTTCCCGCAACGGCAATTGGCGCGGCGACAGATGTCAGATTTCGGCGGCATGATTCCCTTCGAGGTTGTTGGTGGCAAAGCGGGCGGCATCGCGGTGATGAACCGGCTGAAGTTGATCCAGCGGGCTGTCAGCCTGGGGGATGCGGAAAGCCTGATCCAGCATCCCGCAAGCATGACGCATTCGACCTACACTCCCGAAGAACGGGCGGAACATGGGATCGCTGAGGGACTGGTGCGCCTTTCGGTCGGGTTGGAGACGGCAGACGACCTGATCGACGACCTGATGACAGCTCTTTCTCAACACAACGCACTTGCGGCTGAGTAAGTCCTGCGCGTGGAGGAAAAAATGACTGACGAAAAGCTCTTCGGTGACGCCACAAGCCAGGCTGCCAAACGAAAGCCCGGGCGCTGGATCAATGAGTTGGATCGCAGCCGCCAAGCCGGTCCGTTCCTGGACGCCCACCCAATGTGCGGTATGGGGATGTCCACAAAGGCTGTCCACGCGGGCACCCATGATGACCCGCGTACCGGCGCGGTCGGTACACCAATCTATCAAACCTCGACCTTTATCCTGCATGAAGAAACATACGGCTCGATTGAGGAAGGGTTAGGCCGCGACCGTTTTATCTACACCCGCTACGGCAATCCGTCCCAGTGGGCCGTGCAGGAAAAGCTGGCGACGCTCGAAGGTGCGGAAAGCGCGATCGTGTTCAGTTCAGGAATGGCTGCGATAACGGCCGCCGTGATGGCCATGGTCGACAAGGGGGCGCATGTTGTTGCCGCAAGCGACCTTTATGGCGGGACCTATAACCTCTTCAATCAGGAATTCCCGTCGATGGGCATGTCGGCCACCCTGGTGGACAGCTATGACCTTGAAGCCATCGAGGCCGCGATCCAGCCCAACACGCAGATCCTCTATTTCGAAGTGATCACCAACCCGGTCTTGAAGGTTGTGGATATCCCTGCGCTGGTAAAGATCGCCAAGCGGCACAATCTGCGCCTCATAGTCGACAGCACCTTTGCCCCACCCCCGGTGATGAAACCGTTGGAACTTGGCGTGGATCTGGTCGTGCACTCGGCTTCGAAATACCTCAACGGGCATTCGGACCTGATTGCAGGCGTCGTTTGCGGACCGCGCAAACTGGTCGACATGATCTGGCCTCGCCTTCTGAACTATGGCGGATCGCTCGATCCGCATGCCTGTTTCCTGTTGGAACGCGGCCTGAAGACGCTCGACATTCGGATGAAGGCGCATGAGGCATCGGCCACCGCTTTGGCAGAATTCCTCGAAACCCACCCGGCGGTGGAAAGCGTGCTCTATCCGATGCTGCCCAGCCACCCGGACCATGCACGCGCGAAAAGGCTGATGAAGATGGGCACAGGCAACGTGACCTTCTTTGTCAAAGGCGGCGATCAGGCGGCGCTTGCGCTGTTGGACCATTTGCGCTTGCCGAAACAGGCGACAAGCCTCGGTGGGATCGAAAGCCTGGTTAGCCTGCCGTTCAACTCCTCGCAGGCCACGATGACACGCCGTCAGCGGGCCAATATCGGTATTCACCCTGGTTGCGTGCGTCTTTCAGTCGGTATCGAAGATGCCGCTGATCTGATCGCGGATTTTGACCAGGCTCTGACTGCAATTTCTACCGTGAAAGGGGCCGCTTGATGCGCAACTCCATCCCAACCGCCGCGCTGAGCGAGTTCGTCAATGAAGTCGCGAACGACCCCGAAGAAGGTCTGATGAGCTATGGCATCGAAATTGACTGGGAAAGCGGGACCCGCGCCCGCACCGCGACGAAGCCCATGCTCGTGGGTTCGCACAAGGTCAGCCGCTCTTTCGTGTGGAAGGCGGACGAGCCGCGCCAGTTGATGGGCAACAACCACGGACCGAACCCGCAGGAGCTCCTGTTGTCGGGTCTTGGGTCCTGCATGATGGTGGCCTTCGTCGCTGGCGCGACTGCCGAAGGAATCCAACTGGACTCGGTCAAGATCGATTTCGATGGCTCGCTTGATCTGCGCGGTTTTATGGGCCTTGGCACCAACGCGCCGGTGGGCTTCCCGGAAATTCGCTATACGATCCACGTATCCGGCAACGGCACTCCTGAGCAGTTCGAAGAGCTGCACAAAAAAGCTGTCCAACACAGCCCAAACGCCCAGACGATCCTCAACCCCGTCTGCCTCTCTGGCGATATCGTCGTGAGCCAGTTCGAAGACTGAAACCGGACCTCGGGGAGCCTCGCCATGACCGTTTCGCACACCCATTTGAAGACTGTCGAGCAATTGCTGCTGTGGCATTCACATTGGATGATCCACCACGCGAACCACGTCCGCCCCAAGGTGGATGGGATCAAAATTGGCGGGCATCAGGCCTCCTCCGCTTCGATGGTGTCGATCATGACAGCGCTCTATTTCTCGGCCTTGCGTCCCGAGGACCGCGTTGCGGTCAAGCCACATGCCTCTCCTGTCTTTCATGCGGCGCAGTACCTGATGGGCAATCAGACCCGCGAGCGGATGGAGAACTTTCGTGGCTGGGGGGGTGTTCAGAGCTACCCGAGCCGCACAAAGGACGTCGATGATGTGGATTTCTCGACTGGGTCGGTCGGACTCGGCGTCGCGATCACCTCGTTTGCGTCGATCATTCAGGACTACATTGCTGCCAAGGAATGGGGCAAGGATGCCCCCATGGGCCGAATGGTTGCCTTGGTCGGAGATGCGGAGCTCGATGAGGGCAACATCTATGAGGCCCTGCAAGAGGGCTGGAAAAATGACCTGCGCAACACCTGGTGGATCATCGACTATAACCGGCAATCACTGGATGGGATCGTGCGTGAGGGTCTGTTCGAACGGATCGAGAAGATCTTTGATGCCTTCGGCTGGGATGTTGTCCGCATCAAACATGGCGCGCTGCAACGCGCGGCATTTGAGGAACCCGGTGGAGACAAGCTGCGCGATTGGATCGATGCCTGCCCCAATCAGGAATACTCGGCGCTCACCTTCATGGGCGGTGCGGTCTGGCGCAAGCGTCTTATGGACGATCTGGGCGATCAGGGGGATGTCTCTGCGCTGATCGACCGGCGCAGCGATGATGAACTTGCTGCATTGATGGAAAACCTGGGCGGAAACTGCGTGACTACAATGGCCGATACGTTTGACTCGATCGATCATGATCGCCCGACCTGTTTTCTGGCTTACACGATCAAGGGCTGGGGCACCCCCATTGCGGGTCACAAGGACAACCATGGCGGCCTGATGAACAAAAGCCAGTTCAGGGACTGGCAGCAGCATATGGGCGTGCCGGAGGGCCATGAATGGGATCGCTTTGCGGGGGTCGAAGATACCGCCCCGCTTGAGGCCTTCCTTTCAGATGTGCCCTTCTTTGCCACTGGTCCACGCAGGTTCACTGATGCCAGGATCAAGGTTCCCGCGATTGACTTCAGCACCGATCGAGAGATCTCGACACAGGCCGCATTCGGCAAGATTCTGGATGATCTGTCGAAAGGTGACAGCGACCTTGCAGCCCGGATCGTCACCACTTCCCCCGATGTGACAGGCACGACGGGGCTTGCCTCCTGGGTTAACCGTCGCAAGCTTTTTGCGCGCGCGGAGCAGGCGGATGCGTTTATCGAACACCGCATTCCATCAACCACGAAATGGGCCTTCACCCCCGAAGGTCAGCATATTGAGCTGGGCATCGCCGAGACGAACCTGTTCCTTCTGCTCGGAGCGGCGGGGCTGTCGCATTCTTTGTTTGGCAAACGCCTTTTGCCCATCGGGACGGTCTACGATCCTTTCGTGCACCGCGGTCTCGATGCTTTGAACTACGCTTGCTACCAGGATGCCCGGTTCATGATCGTCGGGACGCCGTCGGGTGTGACGCTCGCGCCGGAAGGCGGCGCGCACCAGTCGATTGGCACGCCGCTGACGGGCATGAGCCAGGACGGTCTTGCCAGTTTCGAACCGGCCTTTGCCGATGAACTGGCGGTCATCATGGAATGGGCATTCGACTACATGCAGCGCGACGGTGAGGGCGACCCTGACGAGCGCACCTGGCTGCGCGACGAAACCGGTGGTAGCGTCTATCTACGCCTTACGACCAACCCCATTGAGCAGCCCGGCAAACGCCACGATGACGCCTTCAGGCAAGGCGCCATAGATGGGGCCTACTGGCTGCGCAAACCGGGTCCGAACTGCGAAGTGGTGATCGCCTATCAAGGCGCCGTTGCGTCCGAGGCCATCAAGGCGGCCGGCATTATCGGTGAAGGGAGGCGTGACATTGGCGTCCTCGCAGTGACCTCCGCCGACAGATTGAACGCCGGGTGGACGGCTGCGCAGCGCGCAAGGTCACGCGGCAATGCCGTCGCCCGGTCACATATCGAGAGGTTGCTTTCCGACCTTCCGCCGCATTGCAAGATCGTCACCGCCATCGACGGGCACCCGGCGACGCTCGCATGGCTGGGTGGCGTAGCTGGTCATCAGACGATCTCGCTGGGCGTTGAGCATTTTGGACAAACAGGCACGATCGGCGATCTCTACCGACATCATGGAATTGACGCCCGTTCGATCGCGGAGAAAGTGCAGGGACTCACACATGGCAGCCAGATTCGCATGCTGGCTCGCGTATGACGGATCGGTCTCTGATCTGAAACGTGCACGAAGCGGAGCTGCCAAACAGCAGTAGCCGCGTCTGCATGAGGCCGGTTTGTCCGCACTCTGGAATTCATTTCTTGCGCAGCAGCGCTCTCGCTCCTTGGCCCGATTCCATGAAAGCCGTTGTCGTACAGCTTGCGGCCTCATGTCACCGCGGTTGCAAAACCATGTTCTCTGGCAGGCTCTGGAAGAGGTCGCCCTGGGTCGTCATTCAGGCCGGCAGCGTGCCAGATGATCGGGATGATCTGTCCGACCAAGGGCGAGGGCCGATGCCCGCCAGATGAGGGTAAGGACAGGCAATAGGCGGGTTTTTTCCCCGAACTGCCTTGGTCCCGGGCGAAAGCTTAGATCAGAACACGAACTCATCGACGAACTGGCCCTCGACGTCCCATTCCAGCCCGGCCTGGCCGATGCTCTGCCAGCTGGGGGTGCCGCTGGCCATGTCGTACATACCGACCGATCCAGTGTTGACGTTGCGCCACAGGGTGTCGTCCATGCCGTCGCCATTGTAGTCGCCGGTGCCGACGATATCCCAGTCGAAGCTCACCT
>NZ_RCIQ01000033.1 GCF_004000255.1 Nioella ostreopsis | reverse complement strand
GTTTCCTAAACATAACGTCGGACCAATTCAGATGGGGAGGCTCAGGCAGTATTTTGGAGGCGAGTACCTTCTCCGTTCGTGTGTAACATGTAGACACAATCAGTCACCTAAGGGGCTGATAAGAAACTGAAAAGGGTATTCACAAGTAACGATCAGTAACATACAGTCGCGACTAATCTAATTTTTATGGCGGGCTGAAAGGCGGGTCAAATGCCGAAGGAATCGAAGTCGCTTAGTCCGCTCGCAGTCAAGCGGCTACCGCCGGGCGTTCATGCGGTGGGCGGTGTGCCGGGTCTTCATCTCCAGGTCCGTGAAACTGGTGGGCGGTCGTGGTTGCTACGCGCGAAAATCGGTGGTCGCCGCCGCGAAATGGGGCTGGGCCCGTATCCGGAAGTCGGTCTAGCAGACGCGCGGGCTGAGGCTGCTCGGGCCCGAGCTGTGATCCGATCGGGCGGCGATCCGATAGCTGAACGCAAGGCGGTTAAAGCTGCGCTGGCGGGCGCAGCTAGACGTGGCAAGACCTTTTCAGAAGTGCTTGAGGAATACGCTGCCGAAAAACTGACTGAACTTAAAGAGGAAAGGTACCGGGCCCAGTGGTTGGGGGCGGTCAGGAAGTATGCGGTCCCGGTTCTGAACAACATGCCGGTGCAGGATATCGGCCTAGAAGAGGTATTACGCGTCCTGTCTCCGATCTGGTCTGAAAAGACGGCGACTGCGACAAAGCTGCGAGGCCGCCTTAACCAGATTTTATCCTTCGCCACCGTCAAAGGGTATCGCGATGGCGTAAACCCGGCTGCATGGAAAGATAACCTCTCCCAAGTTCTGCCGAGCCCGGACACAGTAGCGGACAGAGAACATTATCCAGCCGTCCAGTTGAAGGATTTGGAGCGCTGGTGGTGTGACCTTCAAACTCGTGAAGGGATGGGCCCTCTGGCAATCGCCTTTCAGGCGATGACAGTTTCTAGGTCCGGGCTGATCCGCTTCGCCACCTGGGATGAGGTCGACTTTGAGGCGGCCCTGTGGACGGTTCAGCCGGGCCGCAGAGCGTCGAAAATACCGCCTCGAAATAGAGGTGGACGCCCTCACAGGGTGCCACTCACGGACGACATGATTTCGCTTCTCAAGTCTGTGCCCCGTTTCCAAGGCAGTTCTTTAATTTTTCCCGGGTCTCGCGGGAGAGAACTTTCGGATGGCGCGCTCGGTGCCCTCATGGACGCGATGCACGTCGCCGATGTGAAACGGGGCGGTCCGGGCTTTGTTGACCGTGAGACCAAGAAAAGGGCTGTCCCGCATGGTTTTAGATCGACATTTCGGGTCTGGGTATCTGATCATACGACTTTCGATGGAGACATGGCTGAGGTCGCCCTACTCCATAAAGTGGGGAGCAAGGTGGCGCAGGCGTATGACCGGTCAGACCGCCTAGAGAAGCGCAAAGAGATGATGAATCGATGGGTGAAGGTACTGAAAACCGGCGCGTGATCAGCTTCCAGGAAGCTGTCGATTTCGCCTACGAGGCGCTCGAAGAGATCGAGGGCCTGCCGAACGAGGTCGATAGACTCGCGGCAATGGTGCTCCACTTTTGCGATAACCGTGATGATACGTCACTGCTTTCGGTAATACGAGCCGCAGAGACGCAAGCCCTGTCCTACGACGCCCTATCTCAGGCAGCTGGCCTGATACTTGAAAGGGGGCAAGTGCTGCCATCTCCACTGGCTGTGTGGACGGGGCGGCGGCTTGCGGATCAGGTTGAGCGGCCAAAAATTCCGGCGCGGTTCAAGCGCGGTTGGCCCGGCGAGAATCAAGAGCGCGACCTAGTCATTTATGATCTTGTCGCCGCGTTCCGTGATTTCGGCCTTACCGCTACGAGAAATGATGAAAACAAAACCAACGGCTTAAGCGGCTGTGATGCTGTGGCGAAGGCCATGTCAAAAAGGGACCTGACCCCGAATACATTTCGAGGGGTCAAGGCTGTCTACCTCCGTGTAAAGCAAGAGTACGCCGCTGGAAAACGCCCAGGTCTCGGTGTGTCCGTGACCAGTAAACTGGTAAAGGACACGATCCGAAAGTGATCGTGTGAATATTTGTCTGCATCCGTAACACAAAGGGGTGCAGCACATGTATCTGACCGACAAACAGGTCGCCGCGCGTTTTAACATCTCCCGCCAGTGCGTCTGGCGCTGGGTCAAAACGAAAGACTTCCCTCGTCCGTATAGCCTGTCTCCTGGCTGCACGCGCTGGAAGCTCTCCGACATCGAAGACTGGGAACCGGGCCGCGATCAAGCGGCTGCCGCCTGAACGTAACGGGCCCCGGCGTGCCGCCGGGGCCTAGAACCGTCAGGTGCCAGCCTGACTAAGCGAAACGGTCCGAAAACCCGCCACGATTAACTAATCGGAATATGGCGGAACACGCTCGGACAGTCAACGGAACAGACTGTCATGCCGAATACTAACCCTAAACCCAGCGATGAAATCCCGCCCGCCGCGTCTGTGAAAGAGGTCGCGTCGAGCCCCTCTAACCACCCGTCTAGTAACACGGGTGGTGGTTCGCGGCACGATGAACCTAAGTCACTGAAGGTAAACCCGAATACTGGTGATATCCAGTCGGTTTCGGCCAGTTCTGAGGGCGAAACGGTGCCTCAAACTGCCCCCCGGCAGCCCAGGAAGCGGCGAAAGCAGCGCCAAAGCCGCGCAAAAGCCACATCGCCCGAGATGACCGCCTTCCAGAAGAAGTTCTTCTTCGACTGGCTCTCGATCACGATCCCTAACGCGACGGATGGCAAGGGTTGTCGGGCCGAAGGTCTCACCGGGGACGAAGAGGTCGCAGCAGCAGAGGCCACGCTCTTCACCTGGGCGGTCAAGCGCAACCTCAGGGAGCAGAGCATTAAGCGCGGCGCAGAGGGGTTTCCTGGGGCGTGTCACCTCGGCATCGATCCGAATGGGGACCGGATGGCGACAATCAGGATCGGTCACAAGACCAACATGCCGAACCTCGACCTCCCGGGCGCTGATGGTGCATGTGCGGAACTCGCCGCCGCCGCATTGAAGGACCTCGGCCCTGTCCTGCTGGCTCGGGCCGACGTCTCCTGGGATTTTTCGAAGCCGGGGCTGTTCGATGAGCTGCTCGACTATGCCGGTACAGTTTCTGCCGCCACCTCGATGGCAGCGCCTCGCCTGATCGAGAGTGAGACCGGGCGGACCTTCTACTGGGGAAAGGGGGAGGCTTCTGTGAAGATCTATCAGAAGGACCTCGAGCGCGTGGCTAAGGGCAAGCTTGATGCTCAGGAGGCAGACTCGGACCTGGTCAGGGTGGAGTTTTCTTTCCGGCCTGAACCCGAACGCAAGGCCGGATTTGCGCGCGTACTCCGTGACGAAGGGCCCGGTGCCTTGCTCGGGTCCGTCCTGTGGGTTCGCAACATGGTCGCCCATGTGGCCTCGATCACGGACCAGGCGGAGGATACGTCTTTGTCGATTACACGCATCCCTAAGACACCTGATCCCCGCACGATCTGGGAGAAAGCGCAGCATGGGCTCCGTCAGTACGCCCGGACGTTCTGCCGTGCTGCGGCTGCCCAGCTCGTTCATGAAGAGTTCGGCGGCGACTATCGCGCTGCGACCATCGCGCCTGAAGTCCTTCTCGACTCGGCGGTCGAATTCGTAACCGGCGCGCTGGCGGACGCAGCGCATGATGTCATCTCAGCGCAGGGGCTCGACGCTGTTCGTGAGATCGAGGAGGAGGCGGCCCGACTGCGCCAGCGACTTCAGCTCTGGATCGACCGTCAGCAAGCAGAGACCGAAGAGGCCCGGTCCCAGCTCCTGGAATACGTCGAGGACATGGCGGCCCTGCGTGGCGACCCCTCTGAACCTTCGTCGTCACCTGAGAAGGGAGGGGAATAATGGGTATTCTGCGCAAAAACCTTTCCGCGGTTGTCCGCACCTCACGGCGACCCGCGACCGAAATGGCTTCCCATGAAGGCCATCCGGTCCTTGCGGCACGGCTCTTTGAGCCCGATACGACAAGGACGGTACTCCCTTCGATCATCAGGCTTCCGAATGCGCTTCCCCCGCCGCCGAGGGAGGGCGACCTGGTCGACTGGTTTCACGGCAAACCGTCCACCCCGGCAGGCTATGCCGTCCGGTCCGGCATCCTCGACCACTGCTCTCCCGTTGATCTTTTTGAGGTCGAGACTGAGTTGCTGGCCGGTGGGGCGCTCCCCCACTACATGCGGGTCCTTTCTGCCGTGTCGGACGGTGCCGAAGACGCCGCGTGGTGCGCCCGGCTCGGACGTGACCTGGGGCGGTACACGCATACGCATGAGGTCGCCGTAGAGGCGCTCGCGGCCTCATTCCGCCGGACCCTGTCGTCCCTCTACCCTGACCGGGCTGACGTCCTGAGGGTCGCTGGAGCGGTCCTCAACGTCACGGAACCGCTGGCCGAGGCCGTCGCAAGCCTGCTCGATGCGGAGCACGAGTTCATCGCTGATGGGCCCAGCGAGGCAACCGGTCCTGCTCAGAACCTCCTCGGGGCTCCGTGGCCGCGCGGTGACCTGAGCCGCCCGTGCTCGCTGGACCGTGCCGTTCACATCCACCTTCTGGGGGCTGTTCCGCTCGGTGAAGCCATGCGCCAGGCCCTCTGGGAATTTCGGACAGCTCAGGCGGTCCGGGTCATGGGGCTCGATGCCAGCTTGATCGTGAGCGCGCGCTTCGAAGCTGACCCCGGCGCGTTCTTCGCTGCTCTGACCGCCCAGCCGAAAGGAGACGTCGATGTGTGACCCTCAGAAAAGGGCCGAGGAGGCTTCGGGCCCGACGGACATGGGACGGCACGGCTGGTCCCCGGGCGGGTCACCCCTCACCTGGACCGGTCGTCCCGTTTCGCCTGCCGAGTGGGTCAAGCTGTCGAGCTGGGAAAAATACGGGCCCGATGGCCGCTTGTGGTGCGGCTGCTGTGGCGCATGGATCGAGGCAGAAATCGCTCTCGCCCATGCTGAAAAAATCCGGGGGGACTGGCTGGCTACACGAAAAGCCAGCGCCAGCCCTGCCGCTGAACTTTGATCAACTAGAAAAGGAAAAGGAGAAAGAAATGGATGAAATGCTTGAACGGATCGTCACTGAGGAAATGGAGCTCGAAGAGCTCACGAAGCAGCTGCCTGCGGATATTCGCCGGATGTATGAGGTTGCCCAGTTCCGGTCGCACGCGTCGGTGATCTGCGTTCAGCTCCTGAAGGCGATCCACATGAAGTCTGGTCAGGTTGATGTTTTCGAGCTGCGTCACCTGGACCCCGCTAATCGCCCTGTCGCGCTGCGCCTGATTGCTCTCTGCTCTCGACCCAGCCGTCTTTCGGACGCCGGACTCTCTGAATTCTTCAGCGATGCGGAAATTCAGGCGCTGTTCGGGACGACTGACCGGACCTCGCTATCCGCGCATTAGCTCCGGAGCCGGACCGGGCTTCCCTGGCGCGGTCCACAATCGCCTCCACCGACCAAGGGGCCCCGTCATCCTCATGAAGGCAGGCGAGTTGAATATCCTCAACCGGACCCGGATATTCTTCGACCAGCCGCCGGATCAGCCCGCGCGCCGCCTCACCCAGGGCCCCAGGGACAGCGATCCGCTCCACTTCGGAGCGGGTCAGTGTCGCGCCGAAACCGTCGCACCAGCGAAGCCACACAGCGGCCCGGCGGCAGGCGAGTTCATCCAGCGCGTCTTCGGTGGCCTCCGCCGCTGTAATCAGGTTCGCAATAGCTTGTGAATTTTTCATGGTCGTCCTGCCTCATATGATCTGGAACATCATCAGCGCGACGACGCCCCCTGCTCCGATGAAGCCCCCAGCTAGCCCGGCCAGCGCGGCGGTGAACCGGACCTCGCGCGCAATAGTCTCGGCTCGGATCACCGGGCCGGTGAGCGCGGACCGGACGCGGCGGATCGCGCCGTCGATATCGGTTTCCAGCCGAACCGCGATACCTTCCTTCTCCCGCTTGGCGATGGCCAGTGCGGTCCGGTCATAGCCGAGAACGGCCTTCTCTAGCGCGGCGGTGGCCTCAGCTAGGCGCGCCCGGACGGCCTCCTGTGCCTCTATCATGTCGCCGGCATAGTTGATGAACCTTCTGAGGTCATCGCCGTCGTGTGGATTAGTGCCTGGCGGGCGAGGTGCTTCATCTGCTGTGGGTTTCCGGATGCGGGCCATTCGGGCCTCCTCTGCTAGAGACGGGGCAGGCCGGACAGCCGTGGCGCGGCGCGGCGGGGCCGGAGCGTTGGTTTAAGGCCATGCGTCAAAATCGGTCGTAGTGCCGCCGCCAGAACATGCCCGGCGCTAAGGGGCGCGCGCCGCGAGTCCTTAGCGCGGCTGTTCGCGAGAGCAGCGAGCGACCGTTTGCGTCCCTCAGGATCGCGCCCAAGACGTCGCCGGAGGTTCGTCAAAGTCGCAGCCCGGTCAATCCGTCCGGCCGCGACGCGTTCGCCACCGGGGCCTACCAGAAGGGCTCCAGACCCGCGACCCTTTTGAACGATCTCCAAGCGCCAGCCCGCCCCCCGAACACCTTGATGTAGGTCGGCCCATGTTTCGGCGTGCAGGAGGGAGCGGCGTACCCGGTCCGGAACCTGATGCTGTCGCGGGTCGCGTGAGGTTCGGTGCCCAGTCATGCGCCGCCCGGTAGCAGGAGCCGGTGCGTTCCGCCCCACAACCGGGGCCCAGTCGCGCTCAACCTCGATCTTCCGGAGGGCCGCTTCGACCTTTGCGTAGCTCTGGCTATCTGATGCGGCCTTACTGTTCGGACCGACGCGGTTCGCCATCACATGGACGTGTCGGTGATCGGTGTCGTCATGTGCGACGATCACGGCTTGATGCCCTTCCAACCCGAGGGCCATCAGCACCCGGCGCGCGTCGGTACACATCTGGTCAGTCGTGACTGCCTCGCCCAAGGCGTAGCTGAGCGACAGATGCAAAACCGGTCGCGTTGTCCGGCGGGACGTGACGGCGGCGATGGACATTTCGTGCGCGGCAGCCACCGCGTTGTCGGACGCCAGATTATCAAAGGCCAAGACATGTCCTCGCCCGCCCTTCGTCAGGTAGCGGGCAAGGCCGGTGAACGACTCACCCTTGCGTAGCTTCCCGATCATCACCGCGATCCTCGCCGGGACGTGTGCGATGTCCGACGGCGGGTGCCGTATCTCGTGACTGGGCGGGCGAACAGACCCGCAAACACGGCTGTCAGGGCCGTGGTGACCAGTGCGATACTCCGGACCGTGGTGGTGCGTTTCATATCGATCCTCCTTCAAATTGTTCGGCGATGGCGAGCAGGCGCTCTCGCGCGGCTGCCACGGCCCGAACCTCAGCCGCCGAAAACGTCTTCGAGGAGTTCCCGATCTTCGCGATCTGGTTCAGGATCGACCCAGTTCGGTTCAACGCCGCGACAGCCTCCACGGTGACGCCCGTGGCTCGCGGGCGGGGCGGCTTCTGGGTGAGAAGGAACGTCCGAGCAAAACCGGACAGGGGCATGGCGACCGTTTCCGCCATGCCCACGACGTGGTTCCACTCGTCGTCATCCAGATAGATTTTCAGAATATTCTGTCTCATCGCCCCGGTCCGGACCGTTAAATTTTCGGAGCCGAAGGCGACTATCGGAGCCCCCGGCGACCCTCGCGCCAGCACAGTTTTCGGGCCCGTTTCGGGTCTGAAAACATTGCTCGCTGATCCCTTAACTCATATATGGGGTAATATGATACCTCATTCAAGCCTCAAGCCCCTCCGGGACCTTCCGTTTCTCGGTCTGCTGCCACGGCCATGGACCCGGTCCAGTATCCATTTCCGGAACCGGGCCCGTTTAAAAATCTGGGCGGCCACGGGAATGCCGCTCCGGTTAGGGATTATGTTCGGACCGGAGTTTCGGGGCGGCGGTTTGCTCGCTCTCGACGCCGCGTTCGCCGAGGGCGTGATCTGGATCGGCGAGGGGGTATTCGAACGGGTAGACTGGGAGGTGCAAGCGGACTGGCTGCTGCGTCACGAAATCCTTCACGCGAAGATCGCCATTGCTCGCCTGGCGACGCGGTCCGGAACCGGAAAGCGCCGGTATGAGCTGCTGACGCACGCCGGGTCAGATGCTCTTCAGATCATTCAGGCGGAGCCCGCGCTGCGGGACCTTTCGGTCCTTCTGCGCGCCTATCGGGAGGACGGCTATGATGTGGTCGAGGAGGCGCTGGTCCGGTTCATTCAACTCATCGACGCGGGCGAAACCGTCCCGGTCACACTGTCGCTGCTTCGGGCCCGACGGGTCTTGAATACCCCCTGGGGCTGGTCCCCGCTGACTATCGTCCGGACCCTCTTCTGGCTCCCGGTCTGCGGCTGGACCGCCTGGCGGGTATCTTGAGGTCTCCTGCTCGCCCTTAGTGGGGACCGCTGCGCGCCGCCCTTTGTAGAGACCCCGCCCTGTCACATAGAGATACCTGCATCTGAACCAGGTTCCTGGTCGAACAGCGAAGCGAACTGCTGATCAGTAAGGAAACTTCTGATGCCGCTCATGGGAAGGCCAATACGTGCAGCGATCATCAGGCCTACGGCGGCATTAAAATACTCCGCGTCAAGCAGCGGAATAGAACGCACATCGACCATACCTTCCCCGCGATGAAGCCCACGTAGGAGCTCGCCGCAAAAACCCGATATTCCAGACGCCATTTCCCAACCACGGAATAGGGTCTGTACGTCGTCACGTATCTCATCAGTTCGCATAGTCGTTCCCCTCAAGAGCTTATTCGTAGATTTTCCGCCGCGACCCAGTGCCAGCTTGTTACAACTGTGCCACGCCTCCAAGGCTCACAAGAGCTTGGGCAATTGCGTCCGGATATCAGACATCAAGATCAGCTTACAGTCCATCACCTCGCCCGTGTTCTGAAGTTGAAGCTGACCTGCGGGGACGGCGCTATCCCATCGGAATTCGTCAGACAGAAGCTCGAGGACCGCGCGCTTATAGTCGGTGTCGGGGTTTTGAAGGTGATCGCCCTTCGTCTCAAGGGCGACGATCCTACGGTCCATTTTATCCCGAGACACGGCGAAGATGAAGTCGGGGTAGATGCGCCCGCGTTTCCACCCCTGAAGCCCGTACTGCGCCTTCGCCACATTCCGGTGCCACCACTTTATCGTCTTCGCTTCGTCCAACATGACCGCGACCCCGCGCTCCTCGGCGTTCAGGTCCGCTTCATAGAAGGGGGCGAAAAGGCTCGCCCCGACAGGGGACCCGTCGCTTCCCGCTAAGACGCGGGACCCGGCGGGTTCCATCGTTGTCGCCGCCTGCGGCATCGTCCAGTTTCGCCCGTCGAGACGAAGGCGGAACTGGATTCGACCAGCTCCTACGTCATCCCTGAACAGTGCCTCGGCCCGGGCCGTCCGGTCCGCGTCAAGTCCCTTGCGCAGGGTGTCGTTGATCAGCCCGGACAATCGCCCCATTTTCGTATCATCGAACCCCCGTTTCCGGAGCGCCGCCACCATGCCCCCTACAATGTCGCGCGCGACAAACGGGTTGGGGACCAGGTCGGATATGAGCCGGACCGCGTGGGCTGGATCGAAGTCCCGGTCCTCCGCGACGGGGGACGCCGTCTTCCCGGCGATGATTTCTGACCCGTCGTCCGAAAGCCCGATGCGCTGCATCTGAGCGGCCGCCTCCTGGGCGTTATCGGGTATCAGAGCCGCGACCGGACCCGGATCGAAGCCGCGCCAGTCCAGTCGGGCCAACAGGTCAGTTTCGTAGTCGAGGTCCCGGGCCTCGCCACCCTCGGTCCAAAGGACCCGGGGCAAGTATATGTCCAGCTTCTCGAACCCCTGACGTCTGGGAATGGGGCGCGCGACACGGTCCTGTCCGCCGCCGCCACCGCCAGTCACCTCGACCACAAGATCAGCAAGGCCGTCGTTCTCCAACCCCTGCTTGATCGCGGCGATGACGCGCCCCGTGTCGGTGTGGTGGGTGATGACGTGACACTCGTCCAACAGGTCAACGCCCGTCTTCGTAGCGTAGGGCTGGCGTAGGATGCGGCCCACAAGCTGGGTCATCGCGCTAAGGTTCGAGCTCGCTGCTAGGGAACAGAGGACATAGGCGAAGGGACAGTCCCAGCCCTCCTGTAGGGCCGCCTTCGTGATGATCACGCGGACCCGGTTCGTCTCGGACAGAAGGTCAAGGTTCTCCGGCTGGGACAAATCATTCTGTTCCGCCGTCTTCACCGCGATCTCCGGATCATCAAAACCGGCGGCTCGCAACCATTCCCGCACGTCTTCGGCGTGAATGTGGGTGCCGTCCCGCTGGTCCTTCCCGGTCCGTTCGACTTGGACCAGGAGGATCGGGCGGATGTAGCGCCCGGTGTCGCCCCGGTGGGTGGTCGCGGCCCGCTGCAACAAGCCCAACCGGTCCACCGCCGCGTTCAGCGTAGCCTTCCAGTCGTCCCCCTGACGCGCTTCTAGGTTCAGGGGCATTTTTATCATGTCTTCCTGATGCAGCTCGCGGCCCGTGACCTCGACCAGAAGGTTCGCCAGCCGGTCCGGCGCGCCGTCCCGGCCTGCCACGTCCTTGGGAGTGGCGGTCAATTCGAGGACGAACATCGGATTGAACCCGTGCAAGGTCTCAAAAGCGAGCGCGGATGTCGCCTTCTGTCCCTCGTCCATCACGACAATGGGGCGGATTAAGCGGAGCGCGTTCCCCAGGCTATCCTTCACCATGCGCCCAAAGTCGGCGTAATGGTCCAGGTTCGGAACGGCCTCCAGCATTGCCTCGTGGGCCTGCTGCTCGCCCTCTGCGGGAAAGAACCCGTTCACGTCCCCCCGGTCCCGGAACATCCTGAGGGTTTCCTTGTTCTGGCGGTTCCCGGACTGAAGCATCAGGATCATGACGCACAAGTGCCCTTCCACGTCCATCGCGTGAAGGTGGTCGCCCTTTTCCATGATCCGGGTCCGGTTCGCAGAAACCCGGTCCAGCGCCTGACGGTAGGGGTGGTCCCGGTCCTTCAGGTGCTTCAGGGTCTGGGTGTATATCGCTTCGTTCGGCACGATCCAGAGGACGAAGCCCGCGTTCCGGCCCAGGTAGCGCCCGAAGATGCGGCTAAGGGCGTTCACGGCCAGATAGGTCTTCCCGCCACCGGTGGGGACCTTGAAGGTCGCGTTCGGGACCACGCGCCCGATCCCGTCGAGCCGGGGCGAAAACGGCTTGTCCGCGCGTGATGCGGGCAACCGGCCCTCGGCCTTCATCTGCGACCAAGCCTGTTCCGCGAAATCGACCGGTTTCATCCCTGCCGCCGCGTCCCCGAGGGTCTTCAATGCCTCGACCTGCGCGTCATGGGTCGCCTTCGCGGCCTTCAGCTTGTCGAGGTAGGTGTCCAGCGTGTCCAGCACGCGCGCCTGATAATCGAGGGCCTTCATGTCAATCGCGCTCCACCCGGTAAAGGGCAAAGGGCAGCGGGGCGAAATCCACCTTCAGGGCCTGCTCGTCCAACATCTTCCGGCTGACGTGCCGGGCCGGGGCGAAGACGACATGCCGCTCGCCCGGCGCGGTTCCGGCCATCGTCCGGGCCCCGGACAGGGTCAACGCGGCCTCGGGGGTCTTCAACCAGTCCAGGTCCGGGCGATAGATCAGCCAGACATGGACCGGGCCGTCAGGGGCTTCGGCCCGGCCCAGATAGCCCCGGTCCGGATTGGCGAGGCCCGGGTCAAAGACCCGGTTCGTTGCCATGTGGAACAGGACCCCGCCAAGGGCGGTCCAGGCCGGAAGCGTCTCGCCGGTCAGTATTTTGTCCAGTTCAATCGCCGGGCCCAGGGTGCAGTAGGTGAACTCGCCGCCAAGCCCCTCGGCCCGATCCTTCACCTTCTTCTCGCCGGTCACGATCAGCTCGCCGTCCTTGACGGATTTCTTGACGCTGTCGTACTCGTGACCGTGAAGATTTTCGATCTTCTCGACCCGTTCGGTCAGTTTCTCCGCCTTCTTGAACTTCGTCCATGTGATCTTCTCACGGAGGAGCTCGGTGCTCTGGGTCCCGGTGAAGTCATACCCGGTCATGACCCGCCGGACCCGCTCGGCGGTGAGCCGGTCCGCGTAATCCTCCATCTCGACCAAGATGAACCGCCGGTTTCCGCCGTCGCGCTTGTTCGCTTCGAGGACCGCGTGGGCGGTAGTCCCTGACCCGGCGAAAGAGTCTAAGATCAATCCGTTCGGCCCCGACGCGATTTGAAGAACCCGCATAAGTAGTTCAATCGGTTTCGGTGTTTGAAAAATGTCATCGCGATCAGAGAATATCTTTTTTAAGAACTGCTTAGCGCCCTGATTGTGTCCAACCTCATGGTGCCACCAAAGGGTCTGCGGGACGACCCCTTCCTGAACCTCGGTCAAGAAACGTTTAAAGCGAGGAACATCGTTCGTTCCTGCCTCACCCCACCAGACTCGATCATCATCAACGTTTTTTTGATGCTGCGTCTGAGAATACCGCCACACCGCTGTGGGAGACGGCCATATTTCCTTGCCGTCGGAAGGCCGGTAAATCGGAAACCAGCTATTAGGGCGCTCCGTTCGTGACTTGTTAGAAACGTAATTATCAGATGCCCATCTCCCACGCGGGTCCTCATCCGGATTCGAATATAACGCCAACTGTTCGTCAGTTCTGGGGATAAGCCCCCGCTCCCATTGATCGGGGTCTTTCGCATAAACCAATAGGTAGTCATGCGTTGTTGATATGTATTTTTCGTCATTAGAAGGCGAGAATCTTTTTTGCCAAATACATGAGGCGATAAAGTTGTCCGGCCCAAAAACCTCATCAAGAAGTGCCCGTGCTCGTTGAACTTCGTTATCGTCTATGGTCACCCAAAGACTACCGGTCTCCGCTAATAACTCGTGAAGCAACCTCAATCGGGGCCACATCATCGCACACCACTTATCGTGGCGCAGGCCGTCCTCGATCCCGATGGGGTTCGAGTTAAGCCACTCCTGGATCATCGGGGCCCGAACGTTGTCGTTATAGGCCCAGCCCTCATTCCCGGTATTGTAGGGGGGGTCGATGAAGATACAGTCCACCTTCCCGGCGTAATAGGGAAGCAGCGCCTTCAGCGCGTGTAGGTTGTCGCCCTGGATAATAAGGTTTCCGTCCAGCCTGGGCTCCCCAATCCCTTTGTCCGGATCGACCTCAAGGGGCCGGACCGGAACCGCCAGGTGGTGATTGTATACGAATTCTTTTCCCTTGAAATTCAGCTCGGTCACATTCCGCCCCTTAACCTGTCATCTTCTTTTTCAACACCCTATCCGTCCCGTGCGCCCGGTGGAAGGTTCTTGGTGCGACCTCTCCCCATTCCCCCTCTTAAATGGACAGTGGTCCAGCGGCGCACGCTGGTCGCCCCCTCCCTGCTGTCGGGGGGTTACGACGGATGTTACGCCCGCATGGGTGTAACAACGGCTGTAAAGCCCCGGCCCCCTAGGGGGCGAAATGACCGGATCGACCGGGGCTACCCCCGGTCGATCCGGTCCCGGCCCGGTCCGGTTCCCGGGCCCGGCGTGCCGGGTCCTTGATTGTCCGGTCCGGGCCCTTCTTAGGTCAAACCGATCTCCCGGAAATCTGGGCGCGACCCCGCTGGCCGCGCCCGGTCCCATTTTACGCCGCCTCCGATTCTCGGGCCAGACCTTCCGCTTCCTCGGGCTGTACAAAATCCGCCGCTGCCTGCGCCTGCGCCGCCGCCCGGAATATGGCCCGCTTATCCTCCCGCAGCGCCTTCGCCCAGCTCTCAACATACGCCGCGCTCTGGCTGAAGTCGGGGACGATTCCCAGCCTTACCGCCGCCATGCAGGACCCGATCTCCGCGACCAGCTCCTCGAACGCGTATTCACGCCGTCCCCGGACCTCCCCGGCCTCGTCCAGCCGCGCAAGGCGTGTGTGGTGCCCGGTCCAGTGCATTAATTCATGCAACGCCGTCGCGTAGTATCCGGTCGGAGAATAGAAGCGTTCGACCCGGGGAAGGTGAATCTGGTCGAGCTTCATGTGGTAGTAGGCCCTCGGCTCGTCGCTGGTCCGGATGTCGGCCCCCCGCGACATGAGCCACTCGTCAAGCCGCGCGTCGGTTTTTGTGTCAAAGGTCCGGACCGGTTTCGGCTCCGCATAGAATTCGCGCGGCAGCCCATCGATCTGCTCGACATTGAAGACCCGGTAAGCCCGCGCAAACGGCACCTGCTCGGGCAATCCGGTTTCCGCGTTCTCCCGCTCAAACGTGCCGTATTTGATCGAAGTCGACGATTTCTCCCCTTTTCTGACCATGCCGCCCAGCTCCTTCGCCTGACGAAAAGTCATCCAACGCGAAGACGCAAAGCCACGCGTGGCTGCGGTCGCCCAAAGAAGAATTACATTGATTCCCGAATAATCCTCGCCGTTCCATTTCTGGGGAAGCGCCGCTACCGCTCCGCCGCTCCACGGCTGACGCCACGGCGGCGTACCCGCCGCGATCTCTGCGAGGATCGCGTCTGTAACTTCCTGATAAACGTCGAACTTAGCCTTAGTCATCTGTGGCCTCCTCTGGTCCGGCGGTCCGGGCCCCTTGCCCCCTCCGCCTCTGGGCTGCGCCTCACCAATCTGATCTGACTGAAACGCATGTTTCGGGCGGAGCAGAGGGGGGAGGGCGAAGCCCGACCCGTGGCCGCGAGCGGTCCGGTCCAGGGGGCGAAGGAGGGGAGGGTGCGGCCCGCAGCCGTAGGCGAGGACACGGTCCCCGACGGAGCCGACGCGTTAAGCGCGGCGCTTGCCCCTTGACCGGTCCGGTCGCGGCTGCTGGGCGGTGAAAAAGGATAAAAAAGCGTCGTGCGAACCGCGCGCCAAATTCAGCGACCCGGAACGGGTCCGGCGTCTTCATGGTGCGGTCTGTCGCATCACGTCGCATCCAATCACATAATGGATGGCGGGCTAAGGTGCGGGCTGAAAGCCGACACTCCTAAAAAGTCATGCGATATCAATTGTTTAATGGGTTATATGGAGGCGAGTACCGGAATCGAACCGGTGTGGACGGATTTGCAATCCGCTGCGTCACCACTCCGCCAACTCGCCGCCGGTGGTGTTGGCGCGTTTTGCCTCATTCAGGGGGTTTGTGCAAGCGGCTCTTTGCGGTAATTCTGCACCGGCCCGGCATTGGCTGCCTGCCGCGCGGCGGCTTGTCCGTTGCCCCTGCTGGCCCGCTGTGGCAAGAGAGGCGAAACAACAAGCTTCCCGGGTTCGAACATGCAAGATTTTGCCACCCTCCGCACCGTGATGGTCGACACTCAGGTCCGCACGCAGGACGTCACGAAGTTCAACATCATCGAAGCCATGCTGACCGTCGCGCGCGAGGCATATCTGCCCGAGGCGCTGCGCAACGTGGCCTATATGGGCGAGAACGTGACGCTGGAGGGCGGCCGCGTCGTGCTGGAGCCGCGCAGCCAGGGCAAGATGCTGGACGCGTTGAATGTCGGACGGGATGAACTGGTGCTCGATCTGGGCTGCGGGCTCGGATATTCGGCGGCGGTACTGGCGCATTTGGCCGAGGCTGTCGTGGCCGTGGAAGAGATCGAGGGCATGGCCGAAGATGCACAGTCCACGCTGAGCGCGCAGGGCGTCGACAATGTTGCCGTGATCGAGGGTGCGCTGGCCGAGGGCAGCGCCAAGCACGGCCCCTATGACGTGATCTGCATCGAGGGCGGGGTCGAGACCGTTCCCGGTGCGCTGACCGATCAGCTCAAGGAAGGTGGCCGTATCGCGGCGATTTTCATGGATGGCCCCCTTGGCGAATGCCGGATCGGGCACAAATTGGATGGCAAGATGAACTGGCGCATGGCGTTTAACGCAACGGCACCCGTTCTGCCCGGCTTCACAAAGCAGTCGGGTTTCGTCTTATAATATGTATCCCCGGGGTTCCCACCGGGGGGCGTGACCGGGGGAAAGAACATATGCGTGCGACGATCCTGAGACATCTGGCCGCCACGGCGATTGCCGTCGGTGCCGCGCTCTCCCCCTTGGTGGCAAGCGCTGACAGCCTGTCCGATGCGCTGGCCGATGCCTATCGGAACTCCGATCTTCTGGAACAGAACCGTTATCTTCTGCGGCTGCAGGATGAAAGCGTCGCACAGCAGGTTGCCGGGTTGCGGCCGGTTCTGTCCTTCGTGGCCTCCTCGCAATGGGATATCCCGGCCGATCGCCAGACGGACCGGCTCAGCCTCGTGGCCTCGATGCTGGTCTATGACGGTGGCGGCCGTCGCCTGGCCCGCGATGCGGCGCAGGAAACCGTGCTTGCCACCCGTCAGGGGTTGGTGAACCTCGAACAGCGGGTGCTGCTCGATGCGGTGACGGCCTATATGCAGGTCTGGCGTGACATGCAGGTCGTTCAGGTCCGCGAAAGCAACGTGCGTGTGATCACCCAACAGCTGCGTGCGGCAGAGGATCGGTTCGAGGTTGGCGAAGCCACCCGGACCGACGTGGCGCAGGCCGAGGCGCAACTGGCCCAGGCGCGCGGGGCGCTGGTGGCCGCGCAGGGCGCGCTGATGATCGACAGGGAGCTGTTCGAGATCGCCGTGGGGCGCGGCTCAAACGGGTTGTCCGGGCCCGGCGGTTTTCCGTCGCTGCCTGCCTCCGAGGACGAAGCCGTGGCCATCGCGCGGGTGTCGCACCCCGCGATTCTGGCCCTTCAGCACGAGGTCCGCGCCGATGAGCTGAGCCTTGCCGCCGCCCGCACCGACTACGGTCCCGAGGTCAGTGTTTCGGCCTCGACCGGCTTTGACCCGGCCCCGTCTGCGAATGGTGAGGGGTCTACGCGATTGTCCATTGAACTGACGCAGCCGCTCTATGCGGGCGGGCGGCATGCCTCTGCGGAACGGATTGCATTGGCCACGCTGCACGCGACCCAAGCTGAATTGAACTATGCCACGCGCGAAGTGTTGCAGGGAATCGGCAACGCCTATGCGCAGATTCGAATCGCCTCGGCCTCTATCCAGGCCTCGCAGCAGCAGATCCGCGCCAGCCAGCTGGCCTTCCGCGGTATTCAGGAAGAGGCGTCGCTTGGCGCACGCACCACGCTTGATGTGCTGGACGCCGAACAGGATCTGCTGGAGGCCCGCATCGGCCTGATCGAGGCCCAGACATCGCTTTACACGGCAAGCTACGGGCTGTTGGCGGCCATGGGTCTGCTGACCGTCGAGCATCTGGGGCTGGACGTGCCGGAATATGATCCAACGGCGTATTACAACGCGGTCAGCGGGGCGCCGATCCGGCCGATTTCACGCCAGGGCCAGCAACTGGATGCGGTGCTCGACCGTCTCGGGCGCGACTAAGCCTACGATAGGCACAAGTTTAGCTATCCATTGCCCGAACGGCTCGCGGAGTCTATCCTGCCCGGAAAACAAACCCTTGTGCCCCGGGGCAGGTGCGGCAAGAGCGGAGTGGTCCAAATGGCAGACGCGGCGAAATCCGATGAGATCGAGGATGTCCTGTCCTCTATCAGGCGACTGGTGTCCGAACACCAGCCCCCGGCGCGATCTGAACCTGCCAGGGCAGCAGCACCGGAACCGACCTCTGACGCTGTTGTGCCGTCCCCTGAGAACGACCCAAGTGCGGGTGACCCAGGTGCGGGTGACCGCCTGCTCTTGACACCTGCCTTGCGCGTCACCGATCCGGAGGATCCCTGGGTCCCGATTGTCCCGCGCGCCGGGGAAGAACAACAGTCAGAGAGTGCGGACAGTGCCGCTGTCGAAAACACGGACATCGCGCGCGATGACGGGGCTGATTGGGCGCGGGAATTGTGGGCCGACGAATCTGCCGGCGGCGTTCTTGTGCCCGATGCGCAGGCTGACCACGCGCCAGATCCGCAATTGCAGGCCGATCAGTGGGAGGCGGGCGACCTTCCGGCAGCGGATGACAGCCCGATGGATGACGGGCTGACCGACCCGGTCGATGTGACCGAGGCCTTGTTGCAGGACGTGACGGACGCCGCCGCAGAAGAGGATGACGAGGATTTCGTCGATGTGCCCCTGTCCTTCATCCGCAGCACATCGAGCGTCAGCGACTACGAGCCGGGCGAGGATAACGACGCGCTGCCCGATGGGGACCTGCCCGCGCCGACGCTGGAGCTGGCCGAGGCCCGCGCAGCACACGCACCTCCGGCTGAAAGCGCCCCGCGCGTGAAGGTGGAGATCCTGCGCGCGCAGACCGATCCGGTTGAGGATAACAACCCCGCCACAGGGGAAGGGGCCGAGCGGTCGGACGAGATCGCAGAACAGGTTGCGGCGGATCTGGCCCGGGAACAGGCTGCCGAAGCCGAAGCCGAAGCCGAAGCCGAAGCCGAAGCCGAAGCCGAAGCCGCCCACGACTCGGAACAGGGTGACGAAGACGGAGTCGTGACCGATTTCCTCGCGCGCGACTCAGAGGCGATGACCCCGTCTCCGGACACGCTCGACGACGTGGAAGACCTGGGCGAAACCCCGTTTGCCTTCCCCGATGACGGGGACGGTTTCGTGGACGAAGAGGCGCTGCGCGAGATCATTGCCGAGGTCGTTCGCGAAGAGCTGCAGGGGGAAATGGGCGTGCGCATCACACGCAATGTGCGCAAGCTGGTGCGGCGTGAAATCCGCCTCGCTCTCGCCGCGCAGGACATCGAATAGGGTCATGGCCCTTGACCTTGGGGCGTGAGAGTCCAATCTGGACCTCATGTTTCCATTGCGCGATCACAACCCGTCCGAACGGACTCCTTTCATCACCTGGATGTTGATCGCGATCAATGTCGTGGTATTTCTAAGCTATTTTCCCAGCATCGGCGGTCAGGAACGCCTTCTGATGGCCTTCTACATGGATTGGGCTCTGGTCCCGGCCGAGGCCTCTCAGGGGCTGGAGATGCATACGATCATCACCTCCATGTTCCTGCATGGCGGCTGGATGCATATCATCGGCAACATGCTGTTCCTCTATATCTTCGGGGACAATCTGGAGGATCAGCTCGGGCATATTGGCTATCTGATCTTCTACCTCGCCGGTGGTGTCGCGGCGGCCTTCGCGCAGATGGCGGCAGACCCTGGCTCGACGGTGCCCATGGTCGGGGCGTCGGGGGCGATTGCCGGTGTCATGGGGGGGTATCTGATGCTCTTCCCCCGGGCGCGCGTGGACCTGGCGCTGATCATCTTCGTGTTCATCAAGATCATCACCGTGCCGGCCTGGCTGATGCTGGGATTGTGGTTCGGCCTGCAACTGGTCAATGGCGCGGCGATGGATGCGGCGGGTGGCGGTGTCGCCTATTGGGCCCATGCGGGTGGCTTCATTGCCGGCGTGGTGCTGATCCTGCCCGCGTGGCTGCGTCGGGGCGGGCCGGGGTTCTGGCGGCTCAACCACGGGCTGCCGCCCCACGAAGCGCGCTTCAGCGAGCCCCGGCAGGCGGTTGCGCCGAGGACGCGCCACGCGGATGAATGGCAGGACGAGACGCCGGACAGCGCGCGCATCCCCCGCGCCGGCCAGCGCCGTGTGGATCGCCGATCCCCATGGGGCGGCTCGCGCTGACCTGAAAACCGCCCGACCCCCTGACAGGGAACCGGGCGGCAAGAATTTTGCAAAATTCTTGAAAGATCCTTGAAGGATCTTCCCCGCACCCCGTCAGGCGCGTTCGGAATATTCCATGGTCTCGGTGTTCACGACGATCAACTCGTCCTGGCCCACGAAGGGCGGCACCATGACCTTGACGCCATTGTCGAGGATCGCAGGCTTGAAGCTGTTGGCGGCGGTCTGGCCTTTGACCACCGGCTCGGTCTCGACGATCTTGCAGGTCACTTTCTGCGGCACCGTGGCGTTGAGCGCCTCGGACTCGTGGAATTCCACGACGATGGTCATGCCGTCCTGCAGGAACGGGCGGCGGTCGCCGAGCAACTCAGCGGGCAGCTCGATCTGCTCATAGGTTTCGGTATCCATGAAGACCAGCATGCCATCGGTTTCATACAGGAACTGCTGATCCTTCTGTTCCAGCCGCACCCGTTCCACCTTGTCGGCGCTGCGGAAGCGTTCGTTCAGTTTCGAGCCGTTGCGCAGGTTGCGCATTTCGACCTGGGCGAAGGCGCCGCCCTTGCCGGGCTTTACGTGGTCGACCTTCACAGCTGCCCAGAGGCCGCCATTATGTTCCAGCACATTTCCCGGGCGAATTTCGTTGCCGTTGATCTTGGGCATGAGTCTTTTCCGTGGCGAAAGGTTGAGAAAATCTTGGCAAACCCTATATCTGGGCCTGACGGGGGTGGCAATACACCCGAATTTGAGGGGATTGTGTACCAGTCATGCAGTACGTGCATACCTAGTATGTTGAAATTACACACCCGAATCGCTCAGACTATGGGCATAAGGGACGCCACGCCGGAAATGCAAGAGCAATAAAAAGGACGACGAAATGAGAGATTTCGTTGATGGAACGGCATTCAACCACGAACAGGGCCAGCGGTCCCGCAAGCTGTTTGCGGCCGTGGTCCTTGCCGCTTTGGATGACGCCATCGCTGATGACAAGAAATACGGCAACGGCCCCGAGCAGATCGCCCGGTGGGCGCGGTCCCGCGATGGGCGCGAGGTTCTGTCCTGCGCCGGTATCGACCCCAATGAACGTGTGGTCGATGGCCTGATGGCTTTCGTGGCCAACGGGGTGCGCACCTCTGTCGCGCTGTCGCGCGAGGAAAGCGAACGCCGGAACCAGGCCGAAGCCGCCTGACCCGATCTGACAAGCTGCCGGAAAAACGCGCCCTTCGGGGCGCGTTTTTCGTTTTCGGCGGCAGAGCACATGAAAAAGGGCCGCCCGAACTGGACGGCCCTTCGATCTCTTTGACCTGGGCTGAGGCTCAGTCTGCGCCCCGCACATCGAATGTTGCATCGGGCGAGGGGTGGAAGACCTTCTGCACGAAGAAGATTGCCACAGCGCCCCCAAGGCCGATGATGTCAGACACCCACCCGCCTTCGATCATGAACAGCGCTGCCGCGACAAGACCCACGCGCAGGAACCAGGCGGTGCGCCCGCCCATGAACCAGCCCTGCATCCCGCAGGACAGCAGGAACACGCCCACGGTCGCGGTGGTTGCGGCGCGGATCACTTCGAACCACGTTCCGTCCATCAGGATGGCGGAATTGTAGAAGAACATGAAGGGCACTACGAAGGCCGAGATCCCGATCTTGAACGACGCCACCGAGGTCTCCATCGGGTTCGACCCCGATATCCCCGCCGCTGCGTAACTGGCCAGCGCCACCGGTGGCGTGATGGCCGAGACGACCGCGAAGTAGAAGACGAAGAAATGCGCCGTCAGCTGCGGGATGCCGAGGTTCACAAGGCCCGGCGCCACGACCGACGCCGCAACCGCATAGGCCGCCGTGGTGGGCATGCCCATGCCAAGCAGGATCGCGATGCACATGGCGAAGAACAGCGCCAGCAGCTGCGAGGCGGCCGCGATATCCAGCAGCATGGACGAGAAACGCGCGCCGACGCCGGTCAGGCTGATCACGCCCACGATAATGCCCGCACAGGCACAGACCGCGATGATCTGGATCGACATGATCCCCGCCAGCTCGAACGCATGCAGGATCGACCGCAGGCCCATCCGGTTGGGGGTCAGCCAGCTGACGACAGCCGCCGCCACCGTGGCCAGCGTGCCCGCCCGGATCACCGAGTAGCCGTAGAACAGCGCCACGATCAGGATGATGATCGGGATGAACAGATAGACCTGCCGGATCATCTTGTTCAGCTTCGGCAGTTCATCCTCGCGCATGCCGCGCATACCCAGTTTGGCGGCCTCCAGATCGACCATGAAGTAGATCGACGCGAAGTAGAGGATCGCCGGGATGATCGCCGCGATGGCAATCTCCTGATAGGGGATGCCGGTGATCTCGGCCATGATGAAGGCGCCCGCACCCATGATCGGCGGCATGATCTGCCCGCCCGTGGACGCTGCGGCCTCGATCGCGCCAGCGGTCTTCTTGTGATAGCCCACCTTCTTCATAAGCGGGATCGTCAGCGAGCCTGTGGCCACCACGTTGCCCGCAGAGGTGCCGTTGATCATGCCCATCAGGCCGGAGGCGAAGATCGCCACCTTGGCCGGGCCACCGCGTGCGCGGCCTGCAGCGGCGAAGGCGAAGTTCACGAAGTAGTCGCCCACTTTCGACGCCTGCAGGAAGGCCGCGAAGATGATGAACAGGATGATGTAGGTCGAGCTGACCGCCGTGGTCGGCCCCAGGATGCCCGCATCCGAATAGACATGGCCGAAGAAGCGTTGCCAGGTATAGGGCGTCTGCACCGCCAGGATGCCGGGCAGCAGGTGCGCCGTGAAGGTATAGGTCAGGAACACGCCGGTAATGATCACCAGCGCCAGACCCGCCACGCGGCGCGTCAATTCCATGATCAGGGCCGTGCCTGCCGTGGCGGAGAAGGCCACCCCGATGGGAACGAAGGGCGTGCCGACCGAGTTGCGCGCGGCGGTGCCGTAGATCGCCACGAGGTAGATGGCGACAACCAGCCCACAGGCTGCGAGCACGATGTCAGACGTGGCAAAGCGGTCGCGCGGGGCGTTTTCGAACCAGCCCAGGACGATGGCGCCAATTGTGGCGATCAGCAGGGGCAGACCGAACCAGTAGATTTCCTGCGCATAGACCTCGGCCCCGGCCGGAATCTGCGGGCTGGAAATCCAGACCGTCAGACCACCCATCTGTTGCAGGGTGCCGGAGTTGATCAGAATCGCAAACCCGATGGCCGTATAGGCGGCAACCGCGACGGGAAGCAGCAGCAGATAGCCTGCCTTGGACAGCAAGGGTGTCGCCGGGCGTTCCACGTCCTGAAACAGCCGCGCGGAGAAGAGCAGAAAGCCCAGAACCACGGCGCCCGCGATATGGACGATGCGGAAATTCCAGGTTTCCAGCGGGAATTGCGGAAGCAGCGGGATCTCGATCCCGGTCCAGTCGCTGATGGACACACCATTCAGCGCCAGCATGTGAAAGGCGGCATAGAGCGTCGCCAGAGTGGCCAGCACGATGGCGGATACACCGCCAAAAAGCCGCCTGTTCCGTTCAACCGGCTCTTCATCCACGCCTTCCGCGAGAATGATGTCCTCGTCTTGTGCAGTTTGACTTGTCATTGTCCCCTCCGCTCCGCCCCCGGGAGAAATGTCAGGCGGATCCCGGTTTGAAAAATGCCGCGCCCAGGGTTCGGGCGCGGCACAGGTTGTCAGGCCTCAGGCCGCGATCACATGTCGCCGTGGATCATCTCGGCGGGGATGTCCGCGCCGGCGTTCTCGGCGAACCACTGGGCCGCACCGGGGTGCCACATCAGAACACCGTTGCGGTCCCAGTTTTCCGGCAGGGTGGAGCGGGCGGCGCGGTGAATGTTCACCATGCGCTCGTTATCCGACATCACCACATCGACGACGGCATAGACGAAGCTGGCCGGCAGGTCGCAATTGGCGATGGCGAAGTTCCACATGGAGACCGAACGCGCAGGCGCTTCCAGCGTGGTGTAGGTGTCGGCTGCGATGTCGAACTGGCTGACCGGGAAGGCCTCCATGATCGTCGCCTGCTCTTCCTCGGTGAACTCGATGATGTTCACGTCGGTCTGGACTTCCAGCTGGCTGACGGCAGGAACCGGCACACCGGCTGCGAAGGCGATCACGTCAAGCAGACCGTCCTGAAGCTGGCCGCCAAGGTCGGACCAGCCGCCGTTGCGGCGCTCGAAATCGACGCCAAGCGTTTCCATCATCCGCGGGAAGTAGGTGTCCGAGGTGGACCCTGCAGGGCCGAAGCCGATGCGGGCGCCTGCCGGGATGTCAGAGATCGAGGTGATGCCCGACGAGGCCAGCGCGGTGACCGAGAACGGCGTCTGGTACATCGGGAACATGGCGCAGGCGTTGGTCATCGGCAGGCCGGGCGCGATCGGGTTTGTGCCTTGCAGCGATTCCGCCGCCGGACCCATGGTGGTCATGCCGAACTGGGCTTCGCCGGTGTGGACCAGCGCCATGTTCTGCATCGGGCCGCCAGTGACTTCGCCACCGCCGGTGATCCCCAGCTCTTCCGCCACAAGGTTGGCCCAACCGGAGCCATAGGCGAAATAGGTGCCGCCCTGCGACGCGGTGCCGACGGTAAAGCTTTCCGGCCAGCCTTCGCGGTCCATATGGGCGTCGGCGAATGCGACGGTGCTGGTTAGCGCGGTGGTCAGCGCGAACGCCGTGACTTTGGTGAATTTCATTGTGAGTTGTCCTCCGGTTCATGCCGGTCGTTTCCGGCTTTGTCCGAATGAAGCCTCCTCTCCATCCGGGGCCCTCAGGCGGGCCATGCATGGCGCAGTAGCGGGAAAGGCCGCTTCCGGTTCAACTGCCTTGCAAGCGGGAAATGGCGGCCATGCAAAGAAAACCTGCCAGATGGGTCGCGCAGGGGACAAAACGGGCCTCCGGGTGTTCCGAAGGTGACACATCGTGCGGATGTGTCAGCCCTCGTCGGTGAACGACCCGCGTGACAGCCCGTATTTCTGCATCTTCTCATACAGCGCCTTGCGGCTCAGCCCGAGCGATTCATAGGTGTCTCTCAGGCTGCCGCCATGGGCCGTCAGGCTGGCGGCGATCAGGGATTTTTCATGCTCTGCCATGCTGTCGGCCAGGCTGCGGCCCTCAGCGCCGGATGACGCCGGGTCGCCGATATCGAGATCGAGCCCCAATGCGAAGCGGTCGGCGGCGTTGCGCAGCTCGCGGACATTGCCGGTCCATTTGCGGGCCGAAACGGCGGTCAGGACCGCACCGGGGATCTGCGGCACCGCCAGTTTGTAGCGGGCGGCGGCCTCGGCCACCAGATGGGTGAACAGCCGGGGGATATCCTCGCGCCGGTCCTCAAGATCGGGGATGCGCAGGGTCACGACATTCAGGCGATAGAGCAGATCGGGGCGGAAGGTGCCCGCGGCGGCCTCTGCTTCCAGATCCTGCTTGGACGCCGCGATGAACCGGACATCCAGCGCAATCGGATCATTGGAGCCAAGCCGCGTCACCGTCCGGTTCTGGATCGCCGTCAGCAGCTTGGCCTGCACCGGCTGGCTCATCGCGTCGATCTCATCGAGAAACACCGTCCCGCCGCGCGCATGCTCGAACTTGCCGAACCGGGCACGGGTGGCGCCGGGGAAGGCGCCTGCCTCATGCCCGAAAAGCTCGCTTTCGATCAGATCGGCGGGCAGGGCGGCACAGTTGATGTGAACGAAGGGCTTGTCTGACCGAGCGCTGGCGCGGTGCAGGGCGCGGGCCGCAACCTCCTTGCCGGTGCCGGTGGCGCCCTGGATCAGCACATCGGCCTCGGTCGCGGCAATGGCCCGGACCTGCGCGCGCAGCTTCGTCATCGCATCGGATCGCCCGGTCAGCCGCGCCTCGATCGTGTCGCGCGCGCCAACCTGACGGCGCAGCGCCCGGTTTTCCTGTGTCAACCGCCGCTTGTCCAGCGCCCGCCGCACGGTCGTCACCAGCCGGGACGGGGCGTAGGGCTTTTCGAGGAAATCATAGGCCCCGTCACGCATCGACTGAACCGCAAGATCCACGTCGCCGTGGCCGGTCACAAGGATCACCGGAAACTCCGGGTCGATTTCCAGCGCTTTGGCCATCAGGGTCAGCCCATCCATGCCGGGCATGCGGATATCGGTCACCAGAATGCCGGGAAAGTCCCGCGCCACATGCGACAGCGCGGTCGCCGCGTCGGAAAAGCAGGTCACATCGAGGTCTTCCAGATGCAGCGTCTGTTCTGCTGCCAGCCGCAGGTGGTCCTCGTCATCGACAAAGAGAATGGTTTCGCGGGTCATTGGGCGGCTACCGCCTGCTGATCCGGGGCCTGGGCCAGATCGACGATGAACACGGCGCCTCCCTCGGGATGGTTGCGGGCGGCCAGCGTGCCGCCGAAATCGCGCACGATATTGTAGGAAATCGACAAGCCGAGGCCCAGACCCTTGCCGGGGCTCTTGGTGGTGAAGAACGGATCGAAAATATGTGTCAGCGTGTCTTCGGTCAGCCCCGGACCCTGGTCGCGCATCTCGACCCGCCACCGGCTTCCATCGCCCAGAATGGCGATCTCGATCTCGGGCCTGTTCATCATCTCCATCGCGTCCAGCGCATTGGACAGAAGGTTGACCAGCACCTGTTGCAGCCGCACGCGCCCGCCCATCACCATGATTTCCTGCGCGGGCGGATTGTAGCGGACCGTCGCCTTCGCGGCCTTCAGCTTGGGGGCCATCAGATCGAGCGCATCGCCCAGAACCGCCAATAGCGGGATTGGCCCGATTTTCTCCTGCGGTCTGCGCGCGAAATTGCGCAGATGCTTCGAGATCGAGGCCATCCGGTCGGCCATCTGGGAAATCAGCCCGACATTCTTGCGCGCGTCCTCCGGCCTGCCCCGGTCGAGGAAGGTGGCGGCGTTTTCGGCATAGGCTTTGACGGCAGCCAGTGGCTGGTTGAATTCGTGGCTCAGCGCCGCTGACATCTGGCCAAGCGCCGCCAGCTTGCCCGCCTGCACCAGTTCGGTCTGGGTCTGGCGCAGGCGCTGCTCGGTGGCGCGGCGTTCTTCCACCTCCTGCACCAGCTGCGCATTGGCCGTGTTGAGATCGGCGGTGCGTTCGGCCACGCGACGTTCCAGCTGTTCGCGGTGCTGGCGCTGCTGGTCCAGTCGTTCAACAAGGCGCGCGCGCCGTTGCAGGAACAGGACCGCGACCAGCCCGGCGAAGAGAAACACCAGCACGATCAGCGCCATGGTCTGGCGGGCCTGAAGCAGAGCCGGGCCGGTTGGCGTCAGCACCGACACGCGCCAGCCGACGGCGGCGATCAGCCCGGTGCTGGTGACGAACTCCTCGCGCCCGTCGCCCCCCGTGACGGTCAGCAGATCATGGCCTTGTGTGAGGGCACGCCGTTCGGTTTGCAGCAATTGCAGCCGGTCCAGCGGGTATTGCCGCGTGGCGGCGATCGTGTCCAATGCCGGTTCGGGGATCGGCCCGAGGCTGTTGAAATGCCAATCGGTGCGGTCAGACAGGAAAATCACGTTACTGGGGTCGGTCACGACGATGGTGTTGGGGCTGTCGCGCCAGGTGGTCTCGAACTCATCCATCAGGATCTTGACCGCCACGACCCCCACGATCTCGGTGCCATCCAGAATCGGGGCGGCGAAATAGTAGCCGCGCTGGCCAGAGGTGGTGCCAAGCGCGTGAAACCGGCCGCGCCCTTCGGTCATGGCGTCGGTGAAATAGGGCCGGTAGTCGAAGCGGCGCCCGACGAAAGAGGTGTCCCGCCGGTAATTGCTGGCGGCGATGGTCAGCCCGTCCCCATCCATCACCCAGATATCGGCGACGTTCAGCGTCAGCGCGGTCTGGCGCAGCTGTTCATTGGCATAGGGCACCAAACCCTGATTGTCCGGGTCGCGCAGGATGCGGGCCAGAATCGGGCGTTCGGCCAACAGCCGGGGCAGCACATCGGTTCGATTGAGGGCGCCGCGCAAGGATTCGGTGGCAAGCCGCAGGGTCGCCTCCTCCCGCGCCGCTGCTTGCAGAAGGAAGTAGCGCTCCAGCCGGGGCAGGGCGGCAAGGCTGATCCCAACCGCCAACGCCACGATCACCAGCAGTGATCGCAGGGCAGGCGTGCTGCCGAAGCTTCTGGTCAGGCGTCGTCCCATGGGCGGCAATTATGCGGTGCGGCGCAGCGATTGCCCAGACCCCGCGTCATCATGGTTTTCTTTGCCGCGCGCATCGCCCATGGTGAGGCGAAACAGGGAGGTACACACATGGCTGGGACGCAGTTCACGGGGCCGGAAATCTGCGCGAAACCCGCGCATGAGGTGGTGGCGATGCTGAAGGCGGGCGAGGTCAGCCCGACCGAGCTGATCGACGCGGCCATGACCCGGATCTCAGAGGTGGAGCCCGCGGTGAACGCCGTTGTGACGACCTGCGAGGCGCGGGCGCGGGCGGCGGTGCCGGACCGGGCCCAAGCCGATCACCCCGGCTGGCTGGCGGGGCTGCCCATCGGCATCAAGGACCTGACCCCGGTCGAAGGTGTGCGCACCACCTGGGGGACGCTCGGATATGCAGATCACGTGCCTGCCGCCAGTCATCCGCTGGTGCAGCGGCTGGAGGCGCGCGGTGGCGTGGTTCTGGGCAAGACCAACACGCCCGAAATGGGGGCAGGGGCGAACACGTTCAACGACGTCTTCGGGGCCACCCGCAACCCGTGGGACACGTCGCGCAATGCTGGCGGCAGTTCCGGCGGCGCGGCGGTGTCGCTGGCTACGGGCGAGCTGTGGCTCTCGCACGGGTCCGACCTTGCGGGCAGCCTGCGCACCCCCGCCGCTTTCTGCGGTGTCGTGGGGTTCCGCCCCAGCCCCGGCCTCGTCAGCCCCGGACCCTCCGGCAACCGCTTCCACCCCGAGGCGGTGCAGGGCCCGATGGCGCGGTCTGTCCGCGACTGTGCGCTGTTTCTGGATGCGATGGCCGGTTTCAACCCGGACTGGGCGATTTCCTTCCCGCCGCCGGCGGAGCCCTTCCAGCAGGCCGTGCTGCGCGCCGATGAAAAGGTCCGCATCGCGTTTTCCCCGACACTCGGCGGCTTCGCCCCCTGTTCGGCAGAGGTGGAGGCGCTTCTGCGGCGCGCTCTGGCGCAGGTCGAGCGTGCGGGCGGCATGGTGGAGGAGGACTGCCCGGACCTGCCGGGGCTCGACCGCGCCTACCGGACCCTGCGTGGCTTGCTGTGGATCAGCGGCACCGGGCGCGAGCCCGAGCACATCCAGCGCCATTACAAACCGACGCTGGCCCAGAACATCCAGCAGGGGCGCGAGTTGACGGTCGATGACGTGACCCATGCCCATATGGTCAAGTCGGATCTCTTCGACCGGATGGCGGCCTTCCTGAAGCAGTTCGACGTGCTGGCCTGCCCGGTGGTGGGTCTGATGCCCGGCCCGGTCGAGGAGGAGTTCCCGCGCGAGATGGATGGCCAGCCGCTGACCGACTACATTGACTGGCTCAAGTTCTCCTTCCTGTCGCCCACCGTGGGCCTGCCCGCTGTCTCGGTTCCCGTGGGCCTGTCGGAGACTGGCCTGCCCGTCGGGATCCAGCTGATTGGACGCCCGCGGGGCGAGGCGCGGCTCTTGCAGGTGGCGCGCGCGGTGGAGGTCGCCTGCGGCGGGCCGCTTGGCCCGATCGACCCCATGCGATCCCATGGCTGAGCCCCTTGCGGGCAGGGCCGATTTCGCGGCATCAGAACAGGGTGACGACAGCAAAGGACCGGCCCGATGTATGACAGCAATTACCTCGCCCACAGGCTGCGCCGCGCTTCTGCCGGCAAGGAGGACCGGACGTTCCTGACCCATGCCTCGGACGGACGGGTGGTGAGTTACGGGGCCTTCTTCCACGATGCCGAACGCATGGCCTCGGCCCTGCGCCACATGGGGGTGAAACCGGGCGACCGGGTGGCCGTGCAGGCCCCCAAGACGCAAGAAATGCTGGAGCTTTACGTCGGCTGCGTGCTTGCCGGGGCGGTCTTCCTGCCGCTCAACACCGCCTACACCGCCGCCGAACTCCGCTACTTCCTGGGCGACGCGACCCCGGCGCTCTTCGTCTGCGATCCAGAGAAGCTGGAGGCGCTGACCCCGGTGGCGCGGGACTGTGGCGTTGCGCAGCTTCGCACCATCGCCGCCGATGGATCGGGCACGCTGCGCGATGCGCGCGACGCGGAGGCGCCCGGCTTCGACCCGGTGCCGCGCGGGCCGCTGGATCTGGCCGCGATCCTCTACACCTCGGGCACAACGGGGCGTTCAAAGGGTGCGATGCTGACCCATCGGGCGCTGGCCTCGAACTCGGAAACCCTGCGCGACTACTGGCGCTTCACCGATCAGGATGTGCTGATCCACGCGCTGCCGATCTTCCACACCCACGGGCTCTTCGTGGCCACCAACGTGACGCTGATGGCGGGCGGGGCCTGCATCTTCCTGCCGGGTTTCAATGCCGGTGCGATCATGGCGGCGATGCCCGAGGCCACGGCGCTGATGGGGGTGCCCACCTTCTACACGCGGCTCTTGCAGCAGGAAGGACTGGCCGAGGCCGCGAAGGGCATGCGGCTGTTCGTGTCGGGCTCGGCGCCGCTCTTGGCGGAAATCCATGATCGCTGGCGCGCCGTCACCGGCCACGCGATCCTCGAACGCTACGGCATGACGGAAACCAACATGAACACCTCGAACCCCTATGACGGCGACAGGCGGGCGGGCACCGTGGGCTTTCCGCTGCCGGGGGTGGAGCTGAAGATCTGCGACCCGGAAACCGGGGAGGCGCTGCCGCAGGGCGAGATCGGCGTACTGGAGGTGCGCGGTGACAATGTCTTCGCGGGCTATTGGCAGATGCCGGAGAAGACGGCGGAGGAGTTGCGCGACGACGGGTTCTTCATCACCGGCGATCTGGGGCGGATCGACGAGGATGGCTATGTTCACATCGTGGGCCGGGCGAAGGATCTGATCATCTCGGGCGGGTTTAACGTCTACCCCAAGGAGATCGAGGAGAAGATCGACGACCTGCCCGGCGTGCTGGAAAGCGCCGTGATCGGCGTGCCCCATCCCGATTTCGGCGAAGCGGTGGTGGCCGTCGTGGTGCCAGAGGCAGACGCGGCGCTGTCCGAAGCGGGTCTCATTGCGGCGATTGCCGGGGATCTTGCGAAATTCAAGCAGCCCAAGCGGGTGATCGTGCTGGCTGAGTTGCCGCGCAACACCATGGGCAAGGTGCAGAAGGCGGCATTGCGGGAAGAGTATAAGGCTTTGTTTGCATGAAAGAGATCGACGACGCGCTCGGCCTGAGCGGGGCCTGGACGGAAACCGGGCAGGGCAGCTTGCCGTCCTGTTTCGCGGTCAGCGATCTGGCGTTGGCCTCGGTCGCGTCGGTCGGGCAGGGGGTGGCAGCTTTGCGGTCTGCGCTTGGCGGGGACGTGACGGCGGTCACGGTGAACCGGCGGCTGGCCTCGCTCTGGTTCTCCTTCTCCATAGACCCGCAGGGCTGGCAATTGCCACCCGCCTGGGATGACCTCGCCGGAGACTACCGGGCTGCGGATGGCTGGATCAAGCTGCACACCAACGCGCCGCATCACCGCGCGGCGGCGATCCGCGCCTTGGGCTGTGAGGAAACGCGCGAAGCCGTGGCCCGCGCCGTTGCCGGTTGGCAGGCGGTGGAGCTGGAGGCGGCGATTGTCGCCGAGGGTGGCGTGGCCGCCGAGATGCGCAGCCTCGCGGCATGGGGCCAACACCCACAGGGTGCCGCCGTGGCCTCAGAACCCCTGGTGACCTGGGAGACCCCGCGTGCAGGGAAGATCCGAGATTGGGGCGGCACGCCGGACAGGCCGCTGAAGGGGCTGCGGGTGCTGGACCTCACGCGCATCCTGGCCGGTCCCGTGGCAACCCGCGCGCTGGCGGGGTTCGGTGCGGATGTTCTGCGCATTGACCCTGTGGATTGGGAAGAGCCGAGCCTTGCGCCCGAGGTGACGCTTGGCAAGCGTTGCGCGCGGCTCGACCTACGCAGCCCCGAGGGGCAGGGGCGCTTCGCGGAGCTTCTGGCCGGGGCGGATCTCTTCGTAACCGGCTACCGCCCGGATGCGCTGGAGCATCTCGGCCTCGGTGCGGACTGGCGGGCGAAGACTGCGCCGCATGTGATGGAGATCCGGCTTTGCGCCTACGGGTGGACCGGCCCCTGGGCGTTGCGTCGTGGCTATGACAGCCTGGTGCAGATGTCGGCGGGGATCGCCGAGGCGGGCATGGCATGGGCCGGGGCAGAGACGCCGAGGCCCCTGCCAGTGCAGGCGCTCGACCATGCCACGGGCTATCTGATGGCGGGGGCAGCGCTGGCGGCGGTGCGCGATGCGGTGGCGGGTCGGGGATTGCGCAATGCCCGCCTGTCTCTGGCGCGGACGGCGGCGCTGCTGGCCGGGCATCGCAGCGAGTCACGGGAGGCGTTCGCGCCCGCCGGTGCCGGGGATTTCGCGGCGGGGGTCGAACGTACGCCATGGGGCCCGGCGCATCGACTGCGCCCGCCTTTGGACCTGACCGGCGTGCCTATGAGATGGGATCGCCCGGCCCGCGCCCTTGGGTCTGACGCGCCCGCCTGGACGTGACGCCGGGGCCGCGGGCAGACGCCCCGCCCGCCCACCCGCGTCCGCCCGCGGCCCGTTCGGCTAGGCCACCGACTCATAAACGC
>NZ_RCIQ01000032.1 GCF_004000255.1 Nioella ostreopsis | reverse complement strand
GCAGGCCCCGTTACAGCATCTCATAGCCAGTAGATGACGAGGGCGGCGAGAGCGATAGCTGAGAAGAAGGCCTTTGGGCATCTGTCATACCGTGTCGCCACACGCCTCCAGTCCTTGAGACGCCCGAACATGATCTCAATGCGGTTACGGCGTTTGTAGCGACGCTTGTCGTACTTCACCGCCGTCTTGCGCTGCTTCCGCCCTGGGATGCAGGGGCGTATCCCCTTGTCTTGCAACGCTTCTCGGAATCAATCTGCGTCGTACCCGCGATCTGCGGGCAGCCATTTGACCTTTGGCAACGTACTCAAAAGCGCCCGCGCGCCGATATAATCGCTGACCTGACCTGCGGAGACGAAGAAGTTGATCGGGCGCCCATGACTATCACAGATAGCATGCAGCTAGGTATTCATGCCGCCCTTGGTACGACCGATCAGGCGGCCACGCCCCCTTTTTTCGCGCCCAGGCTGGACGCGGTACGATGTGCCTTGAGGTAGGTCGCGTCCACTGCCCGGCAGGGCATCACGAAGTGATGTCCCGAGAGGGGATCATCACCGTCGTTTTCTCACCGTGCCCTGCAGCCAGCCCGGCCAGCATCTGGGCGAAGATGCCTTTATCGCTCCACCGCTTCCAACGGTTGTAAAGCGTCTTGTGCGGACCATACTCTTTTGGTGCATCCCGCCAGCGTAAGCCGTTGCGATTAATGAAGATTATACCGCTCAGTACACGTCGGTCATCGACGCGAGGCTTACCGTGGGATTTCGGGAAGTAAGGCTCAAGACGCGCCATCTGCGCGTCACTCAACCAGAAGAGATCAGACATGTCACCGCTCGTTTTGCGAACGCTGAACCACGATGTCCGGCGGAAATCAATGGGTCCTGAGCCTAGAGGTTCCGTCGCAGTTCGATCTCGGCAAGAGTTGCGAAACTGACGGGAAGGATTGGTGGCCGGATCGACTGGATGCCGATTTCACCTGGCGCGGATCCACTGTCCGCTGCGATCAGGTCCGCGATCGAATGGGCGCAAAGCCTTCCCTGACAAGGCCCCATCCCGACCCTCAGCGCCCGTTTCAGCGCATTGGGATCGGTGCCTGCCGATCTTGCGGCTGTGCGGAGCGTTTCAGCCCGGATCATCTCGCATCGGCAAATCACCGTGTCAGCGGCTGTGCCTCGCGCGGTCCTGACCGGAGGATAGGCGGCATCAAGAAAGCGGCGGAAGGACCGGAGCCGCTTCAGCTTGCGCAAGTCTGCGCTGTCCGCTGCCGCGCCTGCGGCTTCAGCGGCAGCCATTCGGCCGGTGATGATCGCCGCGTCCGCCCCCAGAATGCCGCTTGCGTCGCCGGCGATCTGGATGGCCCTCTGCGGCCTGCAATGCCATGTCGCTTGTTCGGCTACGTAGGACATCGGCAGGGAAGCGGCGCGCATCGGGTTGAGGTTCGGGATGATTCCGTCATGCAGCAGGACACAGGTGGCCTGAATGTCCTGCTGACCGTTCCCGGTTGCAAATCGCAACCCCTGAACCCGACCGTCGCCATAAATACGGATTTCGGTGGCCCGCCGCCAGATCCGGCTTTTTCCGGCAGACCTGCGCGCCAGAAGCATCATCCCTTTCAGGGCGGTTGCCGGCGCCTTTGCCGCGCCCAGCAGGGCGGAGCCGGATCCCAGCAGGTTGGACGCGCCGCGCGGCTCGATGAACCCGGCAACGGGCCGTCCAAGCCGACGCAATTGCTCGGCCAGCAATAGGGGCAGAGGGCCTGCACCGACGATGACGACCGGGCCGTCGGGCAAGGCCCCGCCAGATTTGAGAAGGATCTGCGCGGCCCCGACACCCATGACGCCGGGAAGTGTCCAGCCAGGGACCGGCATGGGCCGTTCCTGCGCGCCGGTGGCCAGCAACACACGCGTAGCCTGTCCGGTCCGCGTGCCTTGCGGGCCTGTAAACGCGAACTGGCCGGACCGATCCAGCTGCCAGAGCCGTGTCAGGGGATGATAGGTGATCGCGCCCTTGCTGACCGCCTTGTCGAAGGCTTCCAGCAACGCGGTGCCTTTGGCATAGTCGGGACCGAAGATCCCAAGGTGCCGGCGTCGGTTGCGACAGGTGCTACCAAGCCAGGCGTAGATGTTCCCACCCGGTTCCGGGCGGTTGTCGATCACCACGGGCCGAAACCCCCGCTGAACGCTTTCAAGAGCAGCGGACAGTCCGGCAGGACCTGCGCCGACAATCAGGTAGTCCATCACATGTGGCCCCGTCTGACCGTCATGCCGTCGCGGACGACGACAAGACAGGCTTGCTGTCCTCTGATCCCGTCGATCTCGACCTGGCATTCGAAACAGACACCCATCATGCAAAAGGCGGAGCGGGGGCTGCCATCGACCGGGTGTTGCCGGAAAACCGGCGGCTGCTGCCGCATCAAGACGGAGGCAAGGCATTCGCCTTCATTCGCTGAGTGAGGTTTTCCGTCGATCATGAGAGAAACTGACATATCATACCCTTTCGCCGGTCAGGCTAGCGGCGGGGTGGTCATGAGTGAATACGTCATTTATTGCTGATCCATTCCAAAAGGTTATGCCAAGATCTGTATATCCAAATGGAATACGAGATGCGAAAATCGGTATTTGACGTTAAGGGATCGTGGCGGTTGTTTAACGTAGCGTCGAAACAGCGGAGGTGACTCGATGAAATTCCTGAACGCAACGGCCCTTTCGGTCCTACTTGCCACAAGCGCCCTGACCACGGACCTGCACGCGCAGGAACTGACCATGGCTGTGTCAGCCCAGAGCGCGGGTCAGCTCGATCCGCATGTTTCCACGCGCACCGAGGACAAGATCGTCTTCGGCATGGTCTTCAACGGCCTTGTGCGCTTTGCCCCCGGCTCCATGTCCGGCGAGGATATCGAGCCCGATCTGGCGGAAAGCTGGGAAACCTCCGAAGATGGCCTGGTCTGGACCTTCCACCTGCGCCAAGGCGTGCAGTTCCATGGTGGCTACGGTGAAATGACCGCCGCCGACGTCGTCTATTCGCTGACCCGCGCCGCCGATCCGGACCGGTCCGGGGTGTCGTCCGACTACACTCAGTTCGCAAGCGTCGAGGCGCTGGATGACTACACCGTACAGATCACGCTGGCAGAAGGGATCCCCAGCCTGCTTGGTGTTGTCGCCAACTATCATGGCGGCAACATCGTGTCCGCCCGCGCCGCCGAGGAAATGGGCGAAAACTTCCACACCAACCCGATCGGGACAGGTCCGTTTGCCTTCGATGAACTGGCTGAAGGCCAATTCGTCCGCCTTGTCGCCAACCCCGACTATTTCCGTGGTGCTCCGGAAATCGATTCGATCACGATCCGCTATATTTCTTCAGCCAGCGCTCGTGACCTTGCCTTCCAGACGGGTGAACTGGACATGATTGCCGGAACACGTGAAGATCGTTGGGTCACCAATATGACCGAGACCGGCGAAGCCGTGGTGGACGTGTTCGAACCCGGTGAATTGCGCACCCTGCATATCAACGCTGCGATGCCGCCTTTCGACGACATCCGCGTGCGTCAGGCCGTGGCCCATGCGGTGAACCGGGAAGAGCTGGTTGCCTTCATGGGCGCTTCGGTGGCCCGTGCCAACGAGGCGCCGGTGCCGGATGGCTATCTGGGCCACAACGCAGACGTTACGTTCCTGGCCTATGACCCTGAACGCGCCCGCGAATTGCTGGCCGAAGCGGGCTATCCCGATGGCATTACCGTTCCGGTGGCAATCACCGAGCGTGCGTCACTCTTTGCACCGATGCAGGTCTTGCAGGCGCAGCTGGCGGCGGCGGGCATCAATGTTGAACTGGAGGTGATGGAGCATTCCGCCTGGCACGCGGCGATCCGCGACGATGTCAGTTCCATGGTGCTCTATGGCGCGGCCCGTTTCCCGGTGGCCGACACCTACCTGACGCAGTTCTATCACTCCGACAGCATCGTCAACACGCCAACGGCCGTGACCAATTTCTCGCATTGCGATGTTGCAGACGACCAGATCGTTCAGGCCCGGTCGGAGGCGGATATGGATATGCAGATGGCGCTTTGGGCCGACGCGCAACAGGCAATCGTGGACGAGGTCTGCTCGATCCCGCTGTTCGAGCTGTTGCAGGTCTTCGCGCGGTCCCCCGACGTCGACCTCGGCTACGAGCTCGAAGGCTCGCTCTCCCTTGGGCCAGTGATCACCGAGCAATCGACACTGGCCGACTAAGCTGGTCAACTTGCAGAGGCGGCTCCGGCCGCCTCTGCTTCTCCCGGAGGACATGATGGCCGGTTTCATCCTCAGACGGCTGCTGAGCACGATCCCGACGCTTCTGGGCGTCCTGACGATCGTCTTTGTTATGATCCGGGTCGCACCCGGCGACCCCGCGCTTGCAATCCTGGGCGACAATGCCTCGCAGGAGGCTCTGGATGCGTTCCGCGAGCGCATGGGGCTGAATGACCCGATGTGGGTTCAGTACCTGGATTTCCTGCGTGGCATCGCGCGCGGGTCGCTGGGCGAGTCGATGATCTCGGGCACGCCGGTTCTGACCTCGATTCTGGAGGTGCTGCCCTACACGCTGGAACTGGCGCTTGGCGCGGTGTTCTTCGGGGTGGTCATCGGCACGCCGCTGGGCATCATGGCGGCGTTGAAGCGCAACGGCTGGCTGGATTATCTGCTGCGCGTCGTGTCGCTGGTCGGGCTGAGTTTTCCGGCCTTTCTGACCGCGATCCTGCTGATCCTCTGGCTGGCGATCGACTGGCGCCTCTTCCCGGTGATCTCTACGCCCACGGGCGGGATCGGGGACAGGCTTTACAATCTCTTCCTGCCGGCGCTCAGCCTTGGGTTGATCATGGTGGCTTATGTGATGCGCACCGCGCGTTCTGCCATGCTGGACGTGTTGGGTGAGGATTATATCCGCACCGCGCGGGCCAAGGGTGCACCGATGCGGCGGCTGTTTCTGCACCACGCTCTGCGTAACGCACTAATCCCCATCGTCACCGTGATCGGGCTCTACTTCGGGCTGATGATCGGCAATGCCGTTCTGACCGAGATCATCTTCAACCGACCGGGCCTGGGCAAACTTATCGTGCTGGCCCTGAACCAGAGGGATTATTCCACGCTGCAGGGGCTCATGGTCTTCTCGGCCTTCCTCGTGGTGATGGTGAATCTGCTGACCGACATCGCCTATGGCCTCGTCGACCCGAGAGTGAAACTGAAATGACCGCGACCGTTACCACTCCCCCGCAGCGCACCCCGGCCCAGAGGCTGTTGCGACTTGCCCGGCGCAACAAGCTGTCCACCGTAGGACTTATTCTGTTCGGGCTGATCGCATTGGCCGCGATTGCTGCGCCGCTGCTGTCTTCGCACGACCCTTTGGCGCAGAACATCCTGCACCGGCTGGAGGACCGCTCGGCCGACTACCTGCTTGGCACCGATGTCTATGGCCGCGACACCTGGGCCCGCATCCTTTTCGGGCTGCGCGTCTCGCTGCTGATCGGTCTGATCTCGACGGCGCTGGCCATGATCATCGGCAGCGCGCTCGGCATTCTCGCGGGGTATCGCGGTGGCTGGGTCGATAGCCTGATCATGCGGATCATGGACATGCTGCTGGCCTTTCCTACGCTGATCACCGGGCTCTTCATCGTGGCGGTTCTGGGAGCGAATTTCTGGAACATCGTCCTGGCGATCACGGTGACGATCCTGCCCAAATTCGCCCGCGTGGCCCGTGCGCCGACGATTGCGCTGAAGGAGCGCGAATTCGTCGAAGCCGCCCGCGCCCTTGGCTATTCCGACGTTCGGATCATGGCCGTGCATATCGCGCCCAATGTTCTGGGCGAGGTGATCGTGCTGGCGTCGCTCTGGGCGGCCTACGCGATCCGGATCGAGGCGTATCTGAGCTTCATCGGCCTTGGCATCGCGCCGCCCACGCCCACGCTCGGGACGATGATCCGGGAAGGCTTCGAGCACATTCTCGATTCCCCCTTCGTCTCGATCTATCCCGGCTTCGCCGTTCTTCTTGTCGTGCTGTCGCTGAACCTGATCGGGGACGGCCTGCGCGATGCCATCGACCCCAAGCTGAGGGACTGAGCCATGACCGCCACCCCCCTGATGACGGTCGAAGACCTGTCGATTTCCTTCAGGATCGAGGATCGCTGGTGCCGTGCGGTGAACGGCGTCTCCTTCGACATCATGCCCGATGAAACCCTGTGTCTGGTCGGGGAATCCGGCTGTGGCAAGAGCATCACCGCCATGTCGCTGATGCGGCTTCTCCCCGGATCGGCTCGGCTTGGCGGGCGGATCGGGTTCGATGGCAAGGATATTCTGACCATGCCGGAGGCCGAGTTGCAGACGATCCGCGGCCGGCGCATCGCGATGATCTTTCAGGAACCGATGACCTCGCTGAACCCGGTGCTGACCGTGGGCGAGCAGATCGCCGAGCCCCTGGTGCTGCACAAGGGCATGGGCTGGGCCGAAGCCAAGCGCGAGGCGCGCCACCTGCTCGACCTCGTGCGCATTCCCGATGCGGACCGGCGTCTGCGACAATACCCGTACGAGTTGTCGGGCGGGATGCGCCAGCGGGTTATGATCGCCATTGGCCTCGCGTGTCGTCCCGAGATCCTGATCGCGGACGAACCCACCACGGCGCTTGACGTGACGATACAGGCGCAGGTGCTGGCGCTGCTGGATGAGATCCGGCGGGAACAGGGGCTGTCCATCGTGCTGATCACCCATGATCTTGGCGTCGTTGCAAATGTCGCGGATCGCGTCGCGGTCATGTATGCGGGCGACCTTGTGGAAACCGCCCCGGCGGGGGAGCTGTTCGATAAGCCCTCGCACCCCTATACCCAGGCCCTGCTGCGCACCGTGCCGCGCGCGGATGCGGCCTTTGACCTGCATCCGATCGAAGGACAGGTGCCATCGATCCAGTCCATGCCCGAAGGCTGCCGCTTCGCCCCGCGCTGCGGCGAGGCGCATGCAGCCTGTTCCAGCCCGCCGAACCTCTCATCAGGTCCACACGCGGTGCGATGCTGGGCAAGGAGGGATGTGGCATGAGCAACCTTTTGACCGTCGAGAACCTCGGCAAGACTTTCACCTCGCGCCGGTTCCTGTCCTTGCGGCGCGATTACGAGGTCACCGCGCTGCGCGATGTCTCCTTCACCGTGGCCAAGGGCGAAACCGTGGGCGTTGTGGGCGAATCCGGCTGCGGCAAGTCCACGCTGGCGCGCTGCGTGCTGGACCTGATCACGCCGACCACGGGCGCGGTGCGCTTTGACGGGACCGACCTGACCACGCTGGCGAGTGCGGAAAAGCGCGCCATGCGCGGGCGTATCCAGATGGTGTTTCAGGACCCCTATTCCTCGCTCAACTCCAAGCGCAGCATTGGACGCACGCTGGCCGAGCCTCTCTATGTCCACAAGGGCATCCGCTATCGTGACGCCTTGCCGCGCGTGCGTGAAGTTCTGGGTGAAGTGGGCATGCCCGCCAGTGCCGTCGACAAGTACCCGCATGAGTTTTCCGGCGGCCAGCGTCAGCGCATCGCCATCGCCCGCGCCCTGATCCTGGAGCCTGACCTCATTATCGCGGACGAGGCCGTGTCGGCGCTGGATGTGTCCGTGCAGGCGCAGGTTCTGCTACTGATGCGGCGCATTCAGCAGGAACGGGGGTTGAGCTATCTCTTCATCACCCACGATCTTGGGGTGCTGCGCAATTTCTGCGACCGGGTGCTGGTGATGTATCTGGGCCGGGTCGTCGAGAGCGGGCCTGTGGGCGACCTTTTGGAACGCCCGCGCCATCCCTATACCCGGTCGCTGCGCGATGCCGCGCCGGTGCCCGATGTATCCAAGCGCCAGGCGTTGGCCTTGCTGGAGGGCGAGATTCCGTCGCCGGCGAACCCGCCCTCGGGCTGCCCGTTCCATCCGCGCTGCCCAAGGGCAACGGCGATCTGCAGTCAGGAGGCCCCGGTTCTGGCCGCGACACAAGACGAAGGACGCAGGGTCGCATGCCACAACCCGGAATAATGATCCCGGTTCTTGAGGTCCTGGCAAAGCGCGCCCATGGCTTCCGGATGTGCGACGCCGCCCGTCAGGGTGCGATCGAGGCGGTTCTCGATACCGTCACCGCCGCCGCTGCCGCGCCGCCCCATGGTTTTGGCACGGCCCTGCGCGAAGCCTACGGGGCAGGCCCCTCGGTCCTGTGGTTCACGGGCGAAAAGGGCTCGCCAGTGGCGGCGGGCTTTGCCAATGCGCTGGCTTCCGCCGCGCTTGACCTTGATGACGGGCACCGAGCCTCGCGCGGGCATCCGGGCGCGGCGGTCGTGCCTGCGGTACTGGCCCAGGCCGACCGGTTGGACAGTCTGGGCGCCTCGCCAAGCGGCGAGGCGATCCTGCGGGCCATCGCCATTGGCTACGAGATCGGTCTGCGGATCGCAGCGGCCCGCAGCTTCTACGCGCGCACCGGGTTCTGGGGCGGTTTCGCGGCTGCTGCCGGGGCAGGGGCGCTGCAAGGGCTTGCACCGATGGAGATGGCCAATGCGCTGGCCATCGCGGGCGAAACAGGCCCGCACATGGCAACGACCACGGCCCCGCCCGCCTGGCCGCAACCCAATGGCAGCCATGTGAAAGAGGGCATCCCCTGGGGCGTCGCGACGGGCTTGTCAGCGGTGCCCTTGGCCGCAGCTGGCATGACTGGCGCGCGCGATCTGGTCGATCATGCGCCGTTCTTCGACGCCGATGCCATCCTTGCCGATCGCCCCGGTCCCGCCATCTGCGAAAGCTACACCAAGTTTCACGCCGCCTGCCGCCATGTCCATGCGCCGGTCGAGGCGTTGGCCGCGCTGATGGCTGACCATGGCCTTCAGGTCGCGCAGATCGACGCGATCCATGTCAGCGCCTATAGCGGTGCCCTGCGCATCCCCAACGCGCCGCGCCCGCGCAACCTGGTCGATGCGCAATACTCCATCCCCTATTGCCTGGCGCTTGTCGCCCTACGCGGGGCAGACGCGCTGTTGCCGATGTCCGAGGCGGATTTGCATGACAGGCGTGCCGAGGCATTTGCCGAAAACGTCAGCATTGCCATCGACCCGGAGCTGGAAGAGCATTTCCCCGCCGAAACCCCGGTGCGCCTGCGCGTGATCTGCGGCGATCGGGAGATTGACAGCCCCGTCACAACCCCAAGCGGCGAAGCGCGCGACCGACCGGGCTGGGACATGCGCCTTCGCAAGTTCCGGGTAGCGACGCGCGATCAGGTGGCGGTGGAAGACCGCGACAGGTTGGAAAGCGCATTCAATTCCCTGCGCGAAGGCGATCTTCGCCCGCTCAGGCGGTGCCTGGCAGACCGTCGCGCGCCTTTTCCAGCGCCCTGAGCACCAGTTCCAGCCCGCGTTTGTCGCGGGACTCTACCGGGCGCACTGCGCGCACGTGAAATGGCAATTGCGGGGTAAAGGATACCACGGCAAGGCGGGCCAGATGATCGCTGGCAAAAAGGGGTGACAGCACGCAGACCCCAAGTCCCGCTGCGGTCATCGCGCAGCAGTTGGGGGCGGTGGTGGCGCTCAGCACGATATCCGCGTTCACCCCGGCCTCTGTCATCGCCGCATCGGTCAACCTGCGGGTCACGCTGCCTGGCGTGAAGGCGATGAACGGCTGGTCCTGCAGGTCGGACATGCTGACCATTTTGCGTTGCGCAAACGGGTGATCCGGTGGGGTGATCAGCACCATGGGTCTGTCGTAAAAAATGCTACTGCGAACCTGAGCGTGGTCCAGTTCCCGCGCGATCAGCGCGAGGTCGAGTTTTCGCGACAATACCCCGTGCGACAGGAATTCAGAACTGCGAACGACAAAGGACAGGCTGATATCGGGCCGTTCCCGCCGCACGATCTGCGCAGCCTTTGACAGCAGATTGGCGGGAAAGCCCGGCACCACGCCAACGGTGATCTGGCTGCGTTCCTCCGCCCGGATCGAGGCGATGGCCTGCCCGATCTGATCCACGCCCGACAGGATGCGGTCGATTTCCTCGTAAACCCTCATACCGCGTTCGGTCACGACTGGCCGGTTGGAGCTGCGGTCGATCAGTTCCATCCCGATATCGGCTTCGAAGTGATTGAGCAGTTTGCTGGCGGCGGGCTGGGAAATGAACAGCACGTCCGCCGCGCGCGACACGCTTCCGGTTTCCACGAAGGCCTTGAACGCCTCCAGCTGGCGAAGCGAGGGTTTTCTCATTTCATAACCATTTGGAATATCACCCATTCGAATAGTGCTTTTACATTCTGCCAGCCCGTTCCTAGTGTCAAGCCATTGACGAGAGGAACCAGCATGGATGAGACGGCGGATTTCGCAGTAATCGGCGGCGGGGTCGTTGGGGCAAGCATCGCCTATGGCCTGGCTCTCAGCAGGTGTTCGGTGGTCTTGCTTGATGGCAGTGCCAGCGACCCGCGCGCATCCGCAGCGAATTTCGGCTTGGTCTGGGTGCAGGGCAAGGGGCCGGGCAGTCCCGACTACCAGCGTCTGACCCGCGTCTCGTCCGACTTATGGCCTGCCTTCGCTGAGGAACTGACCGAGATCGCCGGACCGGAAGAGGGCGTTCCCGGCTCGGTTTTGTCATATGAGCGTAATGGTGGGCTGACATTCACATTCGGTGAAGACGGCTACACCGAGCGCGAATCGCAACTGCATCGGCTGCACAATGAGCGCGGCGGCGAAAACGACCACGAGATGATCGACCGGGCCGCCATTCAGCGACTGATGCCGGAGTTCGAATTGGGACCAGAGGTGACAGGGGCCAGCTTTTGCTGGCGCGATGGCTGCGTCAATCCGCTCAAGCTGCACAGTGCGCTGCTTCGGGCCATCCCCCGGCTTGGGGGTCGGGTGCTGTTCGGCAGCAAGGTCGACACCATCCGGCCGGTGTCACTTGGGTGGGAACTGACTACGGCCACGGGGCGGATCGGTGTGGGGCATGTCGTCGTGGCTGCCGGCCTTGCGACGCAAGAGCTTGCCGAAAGCGTCGGACTAGATGTCCCGGTGCGTCCACAGCGGGGGCAGGTCATCGTCAGCCAGCGGCTGCCAAGGGTCATGACCTTGCCTGCCAGCACCCTGCGTCAGACCGCTGATGGCACCTTCCTGGTGGGGGCGACGAAAGAGGACGTGGGCCTTGACCGGTCCACCACGCTTGACGCGGCGGGGCAGTTGGCCCGCAATGCTTTGCGGATCACGCCTGCCTTGCGTGATATCAACGTGGTGCGTCATTGGGCGGGGCTGCGGGTCATGACGCCGGATGGCGCGCCGATCTATCAGTTCTCGGACAGAGCGAGTGCCGCGGCCTGTCATTCGGGGATCACGCTGGCGCCGGTGCATGCACGTCTGTTTTCCGGCCGCATCACCGGAGGCGATGCAGATGCTCTCATGGCCTTCCATCCTGCCCGGTTCGGGCAGACGGCCTGACCCGGCTCTTTCGGTATTGGGTGGCAATCCGAGTCAGGGACAATCCATCGCGCAAGCAGTATGTCTCATCGGGCCATGCCTATGCACTGTCTTTAGACAGGGCGTTGGCGGAATGACCGCTTCGCCGGATGATGCGATGGATCTCGGGGTGTTCGGTAAGTCTCTGGCTCTTGCGCACGGCGGCACGGAAGCTGGACGGGCTGGTTCCGAACTGGGCGTTGAAGCTGCGCGTGAAGGCCCCCGGCGCGGAGAACCCACAGGCGGTGGCGATCTCCTTTATCGAGAGATCCTCATAGAACAGGAAGTTGCGCGCTGCCTGAAGCCGGATCCGAAGATACAGCCGCATGGGGGATATGCCGAACGCGGTTTCGCTGGCGCGCGCGAGGGTGCGTTTGGGGGTGTCCAGGCTCTCGGCCAATTCGTCCAGCGACAGTGGAAAATCGAGGTTCTGCTCCATCGTTCGGGTCAGTCGCGACACCAGGCTGCCCGCGCCGCTATCGACCGGCTGGTCAAGCCGCTGCTGCGTATCCGGGGACCGTCTGCTGTGGACCATTGCATTGGCGACCTCGCTGGCCATCGCCTCGCCCGTGAACCGCGCGATGAGGTCGAGCATCAGGTCCAGCGTGGCGATCCCGCCTGCGCAATGAACCCGCTTGCCGGCGCTCATGTAGATGCCGTTGAGAGGCTGCGCATCGGGAAACCATTCGCGGAACGTGGGCACCGCCTCCCAGTGCAGGACAACCTCTGGCGCAGCTTCCGTCGCCACCAGCCCGGCCTGCGCAAGCGCATAGGCGCCGGTGTCCACCCCGCCGACGATTGCCCCGAAGCGGGCCTGCGTCCGCAGGTAGCCAAGCAGCCGCCGGGACAAGTTCTGTGTTGGCAGATTGCCTTGGAACAGAAGACAAACATCGACCGGCCCCGAGGGCGTCAGATCGTTGTCGGCGGCGAACCACATGCCGTTCGAGGCACGCACTTCCGCGCCGTCTTCGGACAGGACGCGCCAATCGAACAGGTCGCGACCCGAGTTCTGGTTCGCAATCCGCAGCGAGTCGCAGGCGAGGATCAGCGCGGTCAGTGGAAACTCTGGCTGAAGGACAAAGGCAAAGCTGGCTTTGGAATCGGGCATTGCATCCTCCTCGACAAAGAAACTGCATCAATCTGGCAATATTTGTGAAGCAATCGGCAAGAATAATCAACTCAAACGGGGATTTTCGTCCTTACTGTTTTCATGTCAGCGGGCCCGTCTCATCTGGTCCGACACTGAAAAGACCCTGGAATTTTATGGCTGATGGCCCCCGTCAGCGGTGCGTTTTGCACCGTGCGGAGCTGTGCGGCCATCCGAACTGGAGCTGCCGAACGTGGACGACAAGAAGAAAAAACTGCAGGGCTGCTACGTCACCATCCCGACGCCGTTTGACGACACGCCGGACATGGCGGTGAACGAAAGCGCGCTGCGGCGTTATGTGCGGTTCCTGATCGATTCAGGGCTGAATGCCGATTACGCAACGCTTCTGGCAGGCGGCGCGGCGGGGGATTTTTCGACCATGACGTTTGAGGAGCGGCTGTTCGTGGCCGAGGTCGTGGTCGATGAAGCGAACGGGGCTGTGCCGATCGCCATGGGCGCGCAGACCACAAGCACGCTCGAACTGGTCCGGCTTGCCAAGGCTGCCAGCCAGATCGGAACCGATTTCATCCAGGTATCCTGCCCGTTCTACTTCGCCCATACCGAGGCCGACTTTGAGGAATACGTCCGTGCCGCAGCAGAGGCCGCGCCAGATGTGGGCATCATCCTCTACAACACGTTCTGGACCAGTCAGAACCTGAGCTTTCCGATGATTGATCGGCTGGCGGAGATTCCAAATCTCGTTGGTCTGAAATGGGCTGCCCCGCGCACTGACGCGATGGAATTCGAGGACGTCTGTTCCCATTTCTCGGACCGCTTCACGATCATCGACAACAACCTGCTGTTCGGGATGAGCGCGATGCCCGCCCTAGGCGCAACGGCCTTCGAGGTGCATCACTGCAACTTCTGGCCGGAATGGGGCATCAAGCTGATCGACGAGGTGCGGGCAGGGAACTACCCCGAGATCGCCCGGATGCTGGTCGAGGAAGGCATGCCCTTCTACAAGCTCTGGGTGGAGATCGAACAGACCTATACCAGCGGTGACGGTTATCTCGACAAGCTGTGCATGGAACTGATCGGACTGCCCTCCAGCCGGTGCCGCCCGCCCACCCGCGACATTCGCCAGACCCACAAAGAACAAACCCACGCCATGATGAGCAAAATAGGCGTGCCAAGGCTGATCGGCCTTTCCTGAGGCGACGTGCAGACCACCACGAACACCATCAAGAACAGATCCAAAGGGAGTATGAAGATGATGAAGACAATCGTGAAAACCACGGGACTGGCCCTCGGCGCCAGCCTGTTGATGACGAGCGTTGCCGCCGCGCAGGATGACGTCCGGCTGCGCCTGAACTGGATGTATTACGGCTCTCATGCCGGGTTCGCGCATGGGTATGTGGCTGGCATCTATGATGACTACGGGATCGATCTCGACATCCGCTCGGGCAACGGCTCCAGTTCCGCGCATCGACTGGTGGCGAATGGCGACAGTGATTTTGCCTACGGGTCCTGCGGGGCGCTGATCACGCTGGCCAGCCAGGGGGCCGATATCGTGTCGGTCGCCGTGATCGACGCGACGGGCTCTGAGGCGGTCATTGTACGCCCCGATGCCGGGATCGAGTCCATCGAGGACTTGCGCGGCCACGTCATCCTGACCACGGCCAATGCAGGTGTGAACACCTTCTTCCCGATCGTGCTGTCCAATGCCGGTCTGACCGAGGATGACGTTACCCTGACCAATGTGCCCGACGGCGCGCTTGTCTCCAGCTACCTGCAAGGATCGGGGGGCGCGGTGGCCATGCTGGGCGGTCTCGATGACAAACCGGCAGAAATTCGCGCCAATGGCGGCGACGACCCGGTCCTGTTCCCCTATTCCGACTATGGGGTGGATCAGGTGGGTTACTGCATCTCGACGCGGCGTGACCTTGTCGAAAGCAACCCGGATCTGGTCGACCGCTTTGTCGATGCCACGATCGAAGCCTACACCCAGACCGAGGCTGACCCCGACACGGCGGTTGCTGCCATTGCCGACATTGTCGGTGGCACCATGGCCGAGGAACAGGGCATGATGCAGGCGCGCTCGGTTCTCGATGTGACGCTCGGCATTCTGTATTCCAGCGCCAACACCGAACGTCAGCTTGGCCTGAACGTACCCTCCGACTGGGAAAGCATGGTCAGCCTGATGCAGGAATACAATGACCTCGACCCCGAAGCCGAAGCGACGAGCTTCTACACGAACCAGTTCATCGACTGAGTATCGAACCCGGCCGGGGGCCGCAGTTGGCCCCCGGTTTTCAAAGGAAGAAAGCATGAGCAACCAGATCAAATTCTCGGGCGTGAAAAAGGTTTTTGGAAGCGGCCCTGACGCCGTCCATGCCTTCGGTCCCGTGGACATGGTGGTGGAAGACGGGGAATTCGTCTCGCTGCTTGGCCCTTCGGGTTGCGGCAAGTCCACCCTGATGCTCATGACCGCGGGGCTGTTGGACTTGACCGAAGGTTCGGTCAGCATCGGTGGGACGCCGGTGAAAGGCCCGCAGACCGATATCGGCATCATGTTCCAGGATAATACGCTGGTTCCCTGGCGCACCGTGCGCGGGAACATCGAGCTGCAACTGGAAATGCGCGGGATCTCCGTGGCCTCGAAACGGGCCGAGATCGACGCGATTCTGGCCTCGGTTCACCTTGAGGATTTCGCAGACCGCCACCCTTACGAGCTTTCAGGTGGAATGCAGCAACGCGCCGCGTTTTGCCAGGCGATGATCCACGCGCCCAACACGATGCTGCTCGATGAACCGCTTGGAAAGCTCGACGCGATGACGCGCGAACGCATCCGCAGCGATTTGCAATCGCTGTGGATGGAGCAGCGGCCAACGGTCCTGTTCGTCACCCATTCCATCGAGGAGGCGATCCAGCTTTCCAGCAAGGTCGCGGTCATCACGCCGCGCCCGGGCCGGATCGAACGCGTTATCGACATCGACCTGCCGTACCCGCGCGACTACGAGGTGAAACGCTCGCCCGAGTTTTCCGCATATGTTCATGAAACCCAGGAGATCTTCAGAGGCTATGGCGTCATTTGACAAAAAACCCACCTTCGCGGGCCTGAAGCTGCGGTTGATGAATTCATGGATGTTCGTCGCCTTCTTCATCGGGTTCTTCCTGTTTTGGGAATACTCGGTGCTGTGGTTCGACATCCCGCTCTATATCCTCACCCCGCCGTCGCTGATCATCGAGAACGGCGCAGCTGATCTGCCCCGGCTACTGGACTACACGCTGGTTACGGGGACCGAGGTCATTATCGGCTATGTCCTGGCGGTTGTCCTGGCGCTGCCCCTTGGTCTTGCAATCGCGTTTTCAACGATCCTCAAGCGCACAATCTACCCGTTCATCGTCTGCATCGAGATGGTGCCGAAAATCGCCTTCGCGCCGCTGTTCATCTCGTGGCTCGGCTTCGGGCTGTTGCCCAAGGTGATCATCGTCTTTCTGGTATGCTTCTTTCCCATTGTCCTGAATGCGATCCTGGCCTTCAATTCGCTGTCCGAGGAACTGACGCTGTTCTCGCGTTCGACCGGGGCAGGCATCTGGCGCACCTTCTTCAAGGTCCGTCTTCCCGCCGCGCTGCCCCAGTGTTTCGTGGGTTTCAAATATGCGGCCATCAACGCGACGGTTGGCGCGGCGATTGCCGAGTTCATCGGATCGGATGAGGGGCTTGGCTTCTACATCCAGATCGTGACCGGCAACATGCGGCCCGACCTGGCCTTCGCCGGGATCTTCTTCCTGACGCTTCTGGGGCTTTGCCTGTTCGGGTTGGTGACGCTGGCCGAACGGCTGCTCATCCCCTGGCACATCTCTGTCCGCCGCAACTGACGCATCTGTAACGGAGCTTTCCCATGTCACTGACAAAAGATCAGGCCCATAGCCGCGCATCCGGACTAGCCATTGAAACCCGCGCCTTCATCAATGGGTCTTTCACGGCGTCATCGGACGGCGGCACGTTCGACTGCGTCAACCCCGCCACGGGTGAAACCCTGTGCGCCGTGGCCCATTGCACGGCCGAGGATGTGGACCGCGCCGTTGCCGCTGCCCGCGCACGGTTCAATGACGGGGTCTGGTCCCGCGCTGCGCCCGAGGATCGCAAGGAGGTGATGCTGAAGCTTTCCGCCCTGATCCGCGAGAATGCCGAGGATCTGGCGGTTCTGGAAAGCCTCGACAGTGGCAAGACCATCACCGATTGCCTGCACGAGATCGGCAATGAGGTGGCGAATTTCTTCCAGTGGTATGGCGAACTGGCCGACAAGAGTTTCGGCAAGGTCGCGCCGACGGGCGAGGACGCGCTGGCGCTCATTGTCAAGGAACCTGCAGGTGTCGTCGGGCTGGTGCTGCCCTGGAACTTCCCGCTGCTGATGGCGGCGTGGAAACTGGCCCCGGCGCTGGCCGCGGGCTGTTCCTGCCTCGTGAAACCGGCCGAACAGACCCCGCTCAGCATCCTGCGTCTGGCCGCTTTGGCGCAAGAGGCCGGGGTGCCTGACGGGATTCTGAACGTTCTGCCCGGCATGGGGGAAACGACGGGGCAGGCCATCGGACGGCACGGTGATATCGACATCGTCTCCTTCACCGGTTCAACCGAGGTGGGCGGTTATTTCCTGCGCTATGCGGGGGAAAGCAACCTCAAGGTCATCGGGCTGGAGATGGGCGGTAAAAGCCCCTTTATCGTGCTGGATGATGCGGACCTGACCGACGATCTGATCGAGCACGCGGTCAACTCCGCCTTCTGGAATGGCGGGCAGAACTGCTCGGCCAACATGCGTCAGATCGTCGATGCCCGCGTGGCCGAGGCTTATCTGGACAAGGTCACCGCCCGCGCCGCTGCCTACAGGGTGGGTGACCCGCTGGACCCCGACACCGATATCGGAGCGATGGTGACAGCCGAACACATGGCCCGCGTCACCGGCTATATCGAAAAGGGCCTGTCAGAGGGCGCGCGCATGACCACGGGCGGCGCGCGCAAGGGCGCGGGGTTCTTCGTGGAGCCCACCGTCTTCGCCGGGCTGACCCCGAACATGACCATCGCGCGGGAAGAGATCTTCGGCCCGGTTCTGGGCGTCTTGCCGGTGGCGAACATGGACGCGGCGCTGCAACTGGCCGCCGACAGCGACTATGGCCTGCACGCCACCGTCTTCACCCGCGACATCGACCGCGCGCTGCACATGGCGCGGCGTCTGCCTTGCGGCACGGTGTCCGTGAACGGCTTTTCCGAGGGCGATATCAAGACGCCCTTCGGCGGCTACAAACGGTCCGGTTCGCTGGCGCGGGACAATGGCGTCGAGGCAATGGAGCAGTATCTGCAAACCAAGACCATCTGGATTTGCCAGGGGGCACCTGCATGATGCGCATCGCGCTGTGTCTCGATCTGAACGGCGACCAGATTGCGCGGCTGCGGTCCCGCATCGGGGACGCCGAGCTTGAGGAAACCGGCGACCTGACCGGCTGCGAGATCGCCTTTGGCAACCCGCCGCCCGAGGGGTTGACCGAAGCCGAGGCGCTAAAATGGGTGCAGTTGGAGTCCGTGGGCTTCGGGGAATACGCCGATCTCGATTGGTCCACGCTTGGCCAGCGCCTGACCCTGACCAATCTGGCGGGCTTCTTCGCCGATCCGGTCGCGGAAACCGCGCTTGCGGGGCTTCTGGCGCTCGCACGCGGCATCGACCGGCTGGCCCGGCTGCAATCGAGCAGGACATGGGAGGGCGACCCGATCCGCACGCGGCTGCGTCTGCTGAAAGGCGCGCGGGTGGTGATGCTGGGCAATGGCGCGATCAACCGGCGGCTGGCAGAGCTGCTGGTGCCCTTCGGCTGTGAGATCACCGCGCTGGACAGTTCCACCACGACCGCCGATCTCGACGCCTTGTTGCCGACAACGGATATTCTGGTGGCGACGGTGCCGGACACCCCCGCCACGCGCGGGCTGTTGTCGGCGGAACGTCTGGCACTGCTCCCCCCTCATGCGGTCCTTGCCAACTTAGGGCGTGGCTCGCTGTTGGACGAGGCCGCACTTGCCGACGCACTGGCCGAGGGCCGCTTGGCCGGGGCCGTGCTGGACGTGACCCGGGACGAACCCCTGCCGCCCGATCACCGGTTCTGGACCTGCCCAAACATCCTTCTGACCCAGCACAGCGGCGGCGGCACCGCCGACGAGCTGGACCGCAAGATCGACACCTTCCTGGCCAATCTCGCCCGCTATCGGGCGGGTCAGCCCCTGCAGGGCGTCGTCGACATGACCCGAGGTTACTAATGCCCAATATCACCAATATCCGCTGCGTTCTGCTCAGCTCTCCCTACGCCGATGCGGACGATCCCGAGATCAAGGAATGCTTTCCTAACGGTCCCAAGCGCACCATCGGCATGGTCGAGGTCACGCTGGACAACGGCGTGACCGGATTGGGCGAAGGCTACCTAGCCGTCTTCGCGCCCAAAGTGTTCGAGTCCATCGTTGATCTCTGCCGCCCGCAGGTGATGGGCAAGGACGGGTTCGATATCGCGGGCCGGGTGCGCGACCTGCGCTCGCTGTGTGACTACTGGTCCCTGCAAGGGGCCGCGCGCCACGTGATTGCCGCCTTCGAAATCGCGTTGCAGGATGCCAAGGGCAAAAGCCTCGGGGTGCCTGTCTACGACCTGCTTGGCGGGCCAAAGGCGGGCGCGATCCCTATCTATGGCTCGGGCGGGTGCTGCGATGCAAAGCACCAGTTCCTGCGAGAGTTGGACCTGCTCGAAAGCCTCGGCATCACCCGCTACAAGATGCGCGCGATCAAGACCGATATCCTGCGCACGGCTTGGGTGCTGGAAGAGGCGGGCAAGCGCGGTATCCAGGTGGGCGTGGATATGTGCCAGAACCTCGCCGATCCTCCGCAGGAGGTGGAGGACGTGGTGGCCTATGTCGAAGCGGTCCACGCGCTGACCGATTACCGGATGATCTTCGTGGAAGAGGCGATCGGCCCTGACGCGCCCGAGGGCTTCAAGGCCCTGCGCGGGCGGATCGACGTGCCCGTCTGCGGCGGAGAGATCATCACCACGCCGAAGGAAATGATCGAACGGATCAACAATGACGTCTACGATTTCGTGCAGCCCGACGCCTCGGTCATGGGCGGGATCTCGGCGGTGATGGATGTGTTCGAGGCGGCTGGGGCGAAGGGCACCGATGTCGTTGTCCACGCCTGGGGCGGGGCGGCGGCGATCATGGCGAGCTATCACGCAGCCTTCGCGGCGGGCGGCAAGCTGGTCGAATACCCGATGCTCGATTTCCCGCTCGGAACCGAGATGATCGGGGATCAGGGCAGGATCGTGGAGGGGCAGCTTCGGCGGCCAACAGCGCCGGGTCTGGGCCTGACGCTGACGCCCGAGATGGAAGCGCGCTATCCATTTGACGAAACGGCGGTCTATTCCTGTGCGCTGATCGATTTCGGCCCGCCGCCCGACAGCTACTGGGCACGCGAGACGAACGGGCAGGGCGCATGATCGGCAAGCATTACATTGCCGGGCAATGGACCGGCAGCGACAAGACCTTCCTATCCGCCCCGGCGCAGGGACCGGCGCAGGAGTTCTGCGTTGGCACGCCAGACCTGGTTGAAGCCGCTTGCAGCGCGGCGGAGGCGGCCTTTGACGCCTACGCGCGCACCAGCGCCGAAACGCGCGCCGGATTTCTGAACGCCATCGCCGATGAGATCGAGGCCCGCGCCGAGGAAATCACCGAAACCGGCAGCCGCGAAACCGGCCTGCCCGAGGCGCGCCTGCAAGGCGAACGCGGCCGCACCACCGGGCAGTTGCGCCTGTTTGCAGACCATATCCTGAAGGGCGACTATCTTGACCGCCGTCACGATCCGGCCCTGCCTGACCGCCAGCCGCTTCCCCGACCAGACCTGCGGATGATCCAGCGCCCGATCGGCCCCGTGGCCGTCTTTGGCGCATCGAATTTCCCGCTGGCCTTTTCCGTTGCTGGTGGCGACACCGCCAGCGCGCTGGCGGCGGGCTGCCCCGTTGTCGTGAAGGGTCACAGCGCCCATCCCGGCACCAGCGAGATCGTGGCACGCGCCATCGAGGCCGCGACTTTGGCCTGTGGCATGCCATCGGGCGTCTTCTCCCTGATCCAGGGCGGCCGCCGCGATGTAGGGACAGCGCTGGTCACCCATCCCCTGATCCGCGCGGTCGGTTTCACCGGCTCGCTCGCCGGGGGCCGGGCGCTATTCGATCTATGTGCCGCACGCCCCGATCCGATTCCGTTTTTCGGAGAACTGGGCAGCGTCAACCCGATGTTCATCTTGCCCGGGGCCCTTTCCGCCAAGTCAGCCGCGCTCGCGGAAGGTTGGGCCGCGTCGCTGACCATGGGGGCGGGGCAGTTCTGCACCAATCCAGGCGTTGCGGTCCTGCCAGCGGGGCCCGATGCCACCGGGTTCGCTGACGCGGCAACGAAAGCACTTTCTGCGACAATGGCGCAAGTGATGCTGACAGACGGGATCGCACAGGCCTACCACGACGGGTGCGACCGGATGGGGCAGGGGGACCATGTGCAGGGGCTTCTGGTCTCCTCCCGCCAGAGCCGAGAGGCCGCCCCCAGTCTCTTCCGCACGACCGGTGCGGCGTTTCTGGACAATCCCAATCTGCAACACGAGGTTTTCGGACCGCTCGGCCTGATCGTTGAGGTGGACGGAGCGGGGCAGATGAAACAGATCGCTGCGGGGTTGGAAGGGCAATTGACCTGCACCCTGCATATGGATGACGCCGATACAGAGACGGCCCGCGCCCTGTTGCCCATACTGGAACGCAAGGCCGGGAGGATCCTGTTCAATGGGTTTCCAACCGGTGTCGAGGTTTGCGATAGCATGGTCCACGGCGGCCCGTACCCGGCCTCAACGAATTTTGGCCACACCTCGGTTGGAACCCTGTCGATCCGCCGCTGGTTGCGCCCGGTGTGCTATCAGGATCTTCCCGCAACGCTGAGTCCACACCTGATGGGCTGAACCGCCTGCCAGAGGCTATTCCGCGGCCGGTTTCAGGTTGGCAATGAGGTGGTGGAACTTTTCGCCCTGAACCGCCACGTGACCGCGGATCTCGGCAGAGGCGCGGTTCCCGTCGCCGGCTTCCAGCGCTTTCACGATGGCCTCATGTTCACCCATCGACTGCCGCATTCTGCCACGAAGGCGCAGTTGCAGGCGGCGGAAGGGTTGCAGGCGCCGATGCAGGCGTAGGCATTCCTGTTCTAGGAATCGGTTGCCGGATTGGCGGTAGAGAATCGCATGGAATCTCTCGTTTTCACGGTAATAGAGATCGGCGTCCTGGGCATCGACCGCCTCGTTACAGCGCTGGTTTGCTTCATGCAGATCGGCAAGCGCCTCGTCCGAGATCCGCGAAGCAGAGAGCCTGGCACACACAGCCTCCAGTTCCGCCATGACCTCGAACATCTCGATCAGTTCGACCGGGCCGGGCTGACGCACGAAGACGCCCCGACGCGGGATCTGCTCGACCAGGCCCGATTGCGCAAGCTTTTGCAAAGCTTCCCGAATGGGTGTGCGAGAGACCGAGAACTTCTCGGCCAGCTGCACCTCATCGAGGCGCTCCCCATTATCGAAAGTGCCGTCGAAGATCAGGCCTTCGAGCTCTTCCGCGATGATATCTGCGCGTTTGCGTTCCATGGTTTGTATATAATGCGAACCTTATTCGGGTACAAGGTATGTTTTCTTGTATACAAAAATATTGACTACAGATACACGACCTGCGATCAAGAATTCGATCCGGTCCCGAATCGGACACAATCCAAGGGAGGAACCCATTATGAAAACGCTTATTACTACCGCCGCCGCTGCCGCGCTTATGGCCGGGGCCGTGCAGGCCGAGGAACTGCGCCTGTCGCACCAGTGGTCGACACAGGACATCCGTCATCGCGTCGCGCAGATGGTTGCTGACGAAGTGGCCGCCGCTGATGTCGATCTCGAGATCACCATTTTTCCCTCGCAGTCGCTCTTCCGCGCCCGCGAGCAGTACACTCCTGTCAGCCGCGGTCAGCTGGACATGACTGTCCTGCCGCTCAGCTATGCCGGCGGCCAGCAGCCCGCCTATAACCTGACCCTGATGCCGGGCCTGGTGCGCAACCATCACCATGCCGCCCGCCTGGTCGAGTCGCCCTTCATGGACGCGCTGGAAGAGATCATGGCCGAAGATGACGTCATGGTTCTGGTGCATGGCTACCTGGCCGGCGGTTTTGCCGGTGTCGATGGTTGCATCACTGGCCCCGATGACGTGCAGGGCCTTCAGACCCGCGCCGCGGGACGTGCCTTTGAACAGATGCTGGCCGGTGCCGGTGCCTCGATCGCTTCGATGGCATCCTCCGAGATCTACAACGCCATGCAGACCGGCGTTCTTCAGGCCGCGAATACGTCGTCGTCTTCCTTCGTTTCCTACCGGATTTACGAGCAGGTCAGCTGCTACACGCCCGCGGGCGAGTCCGCCCTGTGGTTCATGTACCAGCCGCTGCTGATGAACCTTTCGACCTTTGAGGGTCTGAACGAAGATCAGCAGGCTGCCCTGCTCGCCGCTTCGGCCAATGCGCAAGCTTACTACCTGGAGGAAGCAATCGGGGAAGACGCGGCCTCGGCTGAAGTGTTCGCCGAAGCCGGTGTCGAGATTGCGGAAATGACCGATGAAGATTTCGCAGCCTGGCGCGCCATCGCCATGGAGACCTCCTATGCGGCCTTCGTCGAGGATTATCCCGACGGTCAGGCCCTTCTCGATATGGCACTCGCCGTAGAATAACGGCGCCGGGGCGGCCCCACACTCTCCCTTGGCCGCCCCTTTCTTCTTCCGTCGGCGCGGCTTTGCCCCGTCGCCCCTTTCCCTGTTTAAATATCGGAGGTTGCCATGGCCGGGCATAGTTCTGCCGCCATCGCCCATACGGGGAACAACCTGTTCCTCAGGACTGTCGCCAATATCTCGACCCTGGCGGGCTGGGCATCCGCCGCGATGATCGTGTCGGCTGTCGGGATCACCGTCCAGATGATCTATGTGCGTTTCGTGCTGAATGGCTCGACCATCTGGCAGACCGAGGCGGTCATCTACCTGATGATCGGCGCGACGCTGATTGGCCTGCCTTACGTGCAGCGCTTGCGCGGCCATGTGAATGTCGACCTTGTTCCCCTGTTGCTCGGCCGCAGGGCGCGGCTGTGGCTCAGCCTGATCACTCTCACGATCTCCATCGTCATCGTCGCGCTGATGCTGTGGTACGCCTACGAGTTCTGGCACCTGGCCTATGAGCGCAACTGGCGGTCCGACACGGTGTGGGGCGTGCGCCTGTGGAAGCCCTACCTGTCGCTTCCCATCGGGTTTGCCCTGCTTCTTCTGCAACTCATCGCCGACCTGGTCGCTGTGATCCTCGGCGTGGATCAACCTTTCGGTCTGGAGGACGCCTGATGGACCCGCTCCTGCTCGGCGCTATTGTCGCCATTGCCACTATTGTCGTCCTCTTCTCGGGCGTTTCCGTTGCCATCGGTCTTCTGATCGTCTCTGCCGGGTTCCTTTTTGTCTTCGACGGGATGCGGTCGGTCGAGCTGATGCCTGAAATCCTGTTTGGCAAGCTCGACAACTTCGCCCTTCTCTCGATCCCGATGTTCATCATCATGGGGGCATCCATCGCCTCGACACGAGCGGGGGCGGATCTTTACGAGGCGCTCGAACGCTGGCTGACCCGCATCCCCGGCGGCCTGGTCGTGTCGAACCTCGGGGCCTGCGCGCTCTTTGCCGCCATGTCGGGCTCGTCGCCCGCAACCTGCGCGGCCATAGGCAAGATGGGCATCCCCGAGATGCGCAAGCGTGGCTATCCCGACGGCGTTGCCGCAGGCTCCATCGCGGCGGGCGGCACGCTCGGCATCCTGATCCCGCCCTCGGTCACCATGATCGTTTATGGCATCGCGACCGAGACCTCGATCGGCCGCTTGTTCCTGGCGGGGGTCATCCCGGGCCTCATGCTGGTGGGTCTGTTTATGGCCTGGTCGCTCTACTCTACCTGGCGGTCGGGCGATGCGGCCAGCCTTGGCTCGGGCAGCTACACCTGGGGCGAACGGTTCGAGATCCTGCCCCGCGTGCTGCCCTTCCTGGCGATCATCCTCGGTGTGCTCTACGCCATGTATGGGGGCATCGCGACGCCATCGGAAACCGCCGCCGTGGGTGCCCTTCTGTGCCTTCTGATCGCGATGATCATCTACAAGCTGTGGAATCCCAAGGACCTGTGGGTCGTGCTGCGCGACAGCACCAAGGAATCGGTGATGATCCTGTTCATCATCGCGGCGGCTGGTGTCTTTTCCTTCATGCTCTCGTCGCTCTTCATCACCCAGTCCATCGCCGAGTGGATCGGCACGCTGGAGGTGAACCGGTGGGTTCTGATGGGGGCGGTCAACGTCTTCCTTCTGATCGCGGGTTTCTTCCTGCCGCCGGTCGCGGTGATCCTGATGGCCGCGCCGATCCTGTTGCCGATCATCACCACTGCCGGGTTCGATCCAATCTGGTTCGCTGTGGTGCTGACCATCAATATGGAAATCGGGCTGATCTCTCCACCAGTCGGTCTGAACCTCTATGTGATCAACGGCATCGCGCCTGACATCTCGCTCAAGACCATCCTGCTCGGTTCGCTGCCCTTTGTGGTTTGCATGGTCGTCGCCATCATCCTGCTCTGCCTCTTCCCGGGGCTGGCAACCTGGCTGCCCGACTTCGTCATGGGGGCCGCGGTATGACGATTTTGGCCGACCTTCTGTCGACCGTGTTCGAACGGCGCTACCGCACGGCGGCGCCGGTCGAGCAGGGCAGCCGCCCGCTGGCGGAGCTGGCCGAAGAACTGGTCGGCTCGGCGGGCGAGACCTCGGGCCTTGCCCTTGCGGGCGAGATCCTGTCGCGGATCGAGGATCTGGACGATGCAGGCAAGCTGGACTTCTTCCGGCATATCGCATCGGCCATGGATATCGACCCCGAGGCGGTGCGCACGACACTCGATGCCTATGAGCGCAGCCCGTCGAAGGACAGTTACCGCGCCTACGCAGCTGCCGCCGAGCCGCGCCGGCAGGAGCTGATCCGCCGCCTCAACCGGGTGCCCGGCGCTACCGGGCAGCTGGTGCGGCTTCGGGCGGAACTGCTGCGCCTCGGCGCGAAGGAGCCGGAGCTTGCGGCGCTTGACCTCGACTTCCGCCACCTCTTCGCGTCGTGGTTCAACCGGGGGTTCCTGGTGCTGCGCCCGATCAGCTGGGAAAGCCCGGCCCATATTTTGGAGAAGATCATTGCCTATGAGGCTGTGCATGCCATCGCGTCATGGGACGACTTGCGCCGCAGGCTGGAACCGACCGACCGGCGCTGTTTCGCCTTCTTCCATCCGTCGATGCCGGATGAGCCGCTGATCTTCGTCGAAGTGGCACTGACCAAAGGCATTCCCGGATCGGTCCAGACCCTGCTGGCTGAGGACCGCGCCCCGATGGCGGCGCATGAGGCCGACACGGCGGTGTTCTATTCCATCTCCAACTGCCAGAAAGGGCTGGCCAGCATTTCTTTCGGCAATTCGCTGATCAAGCAGGTCGCGTCCGACCTGTCTTCGGAACTGCCGGAGCTTTCGACTTTCGTCACCCTGTCGCCCATTCCCGGTCTGTCCACCTGGGCCAAGCAGGAAGGGCTTGAGATGCCCGTGCAACAGCCTGAAGTCATGCGCCGGATGACGGCCTACTACCTTCTGAACGCCAAGGGGCGTGGCGGTCTGCCATCCGATCCGGTGGCCCGGTTCCACCTGGGCAACGGGGCCATGGTCCACGCCGTGCACGCAGATGCCGACATCTCGGACAAGGGCCGCGCGCAATCGGGCGGCACGATGGTGAACTACCTCTATGATCTGGGCGCGGTTGCCCAGAACCATGAACATTACGCGACCACGAGCGAGGTTCTTGCAACCCCCGAGGTCAAACAGCTCGCCGGTGCCGGTGCACCAAGCCGGGTCTAGGAAAGGCAAGACAATGGCAAATCCTCTCTACGACAGTCTCTTTGGCGTCCATGCGGGCAAATGCTCCGCATTTCTGCACCTGGCCGAGGGCGAGGTTCTGACCTTCCAGGACTTCCTGGCCATGGCCGCACGGCTGGCACATGCCATGACCCAGATCGGGCTGGACCCCGGCGACCGGGTCGCTGTGCAGGTGGAGAAATCACCCGAGGCCCTGGCTCTTTACGCCGCCTGTGCGCAGGCCGGTCTGGTCTTCCTGCCGCTCAATACAGCCTATACGGTCGATGAGCTGACCTATTTCATCGAGAACAGCGGCGCCAAGCTGATCGTGTGCGACAGCAAGAGCGAATGGAACCTGCTGCCCGTCGCCAAATCGCTGAACGCGCAGTTGGAAACGCTGAATGCCAATGGCACCGGCACTTTGATGGACCAGGCCGCCGTGATGCCGTCGAGCTTCCCGACCACGGATCGTGACGGCGATGATCTGGCGGCCTTCCTCTATACCTCGGGCACGACCGGGCGGTCCAAGGGCGCGATGCTGACGCAGAACAACCTTCTGTCGAACGCGCAGACTCTGGCCAAGGAATGGCGCTTTTCCTCGAATGATGTGCTGCTGCACGCGTTGCCGATCTTCCACACCCACGGGCTGTTCGTTGCCACCAACGTGGCTTTGGCCGCCGGCAGCAGCATCATCTTCCTGCCGAAATTCGATCTCGAAACAATCATCGATCTGATGCCGCAGGCGACTACGATGATGGGGGTACCGACCTTCTACACGCGGCTTCTGTCCGATCCGCGCTTCACCAAGGATCTGGCCGCGCATATGCGCCTCTTCGTGTCGGGGTCTGCGCCGCTTCTGGCCGAAACCCATGTCCAGTTCGAAGAGCGCACCGGTCATCGCATCCTCGAACGCTATGGCATGACGGAAACCAACATGAACACTTCGAACCCCTACGACGGAGACCGCCGCGCGGGAACCGTGGGTTTCCCGCTGCCGGGGGTGGAGCTGAAGATCACCGATCCCTCCACGGGGGAAACCCTGCCCGATGGCGAGGTTGGCCAGATCGAGGTGCGCGGGCCTAATGTGTTCAAGGGCTACTGGCAAATGCTCGAGAAAACCGCCGCTGAGCTGCGCGCCGACGGGTTCTTCATCACCGGCGATCTCGGCAAGATTGACGAGGATGGCTATGTCCACATCGTCGGCCGCAACAAGGACCTGATCATTTCGGGCGGCTACAACATCTATCCCAAGGAAATCGAGCTTGTGCTGGATGACCAGCCCGGCGTGCTGGAAAGCGCCGTGGTGGGCGTGCCGCATCCCGATTTCGGGGAAACCGTGGTTGGCGTTATCGTTCCGGCCCCGGGCGAAAGCCCTGACCTGGACGCTATTGCCAAGGCCGCCGGAACCTCGCTTGCGCGTTTCAAGCATCCCCGCAAGCTGGTGGTGGTCGACGAGTTGCCGCGGAACACGATGGGTAAGGTGCAAAAGAACATTCTGCGAGATACCTACAAGGACCTGTTCGTGCCCGCGTGAGCTAAGGAACAGTATGATCGAGCGGCGTCTGCCTGCGACCAGGTCATCGATGCGGTTTCGGCAACGAGCTTTAACTGAATTCGTTCCTGGCCGCCCGGTGGGTTTCGACGGCTTGAAGCAAATGCGAGTCCAGCGCGAAGCCAGCTCGTTTTGGGCAAGAAGAGGTTATTTATGGTAGAGGGTGCAGCGCGGTATTGGGAAGATGAATCGCCATAAGCTCTCAGGAAAGGCGTCCCGGGGCACCGTGTAGGGATTGGATTTGAAGGGAGAACTCAACCTTAGAACGGCCAGCCCGCCACATCCTTGGTGCACATGCTCCGAACCGAAACAGTGTGCCTGATCAATTTGCGGGGGGTGTTAGCAGACCTCCTCAGCTTCCAACGCGGTGTGGAGCCCGGCCATGACTGCTCCTGCTTTCTGAACTGGTCCACCGTTTCGTCCCCGTGCAGCAGCCCCATCAGCTGCGCCCGCATGAAGGCTTTGAGCACGTCATTGATCCGGGGGCCGTAGTCGCGGCCTGCTTTGTGAACTGGGCTCCCCATGTTTTAAGCCATGTCGATCGGCCTCGGTTCATCTTGACGGTTGCTGCCTCATGCAATGCTCGCCTCAGATTGACGTCACCAGCTTTGGTAGTCCCGCCTTACACGTCCCGTTCACCGGACTGGTTGCGTGAAGGCGTCAAGACAACCCAAGGCCCGACTCTTTTTGAAGACCGAAAGCGGGCCGGATCATCGACAGCTGGGCGAAGCGCATGGTCACGACGGGGCGGATACAGCCCGATTTGCTGTGACAACAATGTAAACGAGGCGAGATTTCAGACCTACTTTGCGAGGAGATTCTGTGAGACGCGTCGCGCAACCAAAGTCCAGTCAAGCCGCAGCTGACGGCCCGTTGCTGCCATTCACCCCCAAGCTTCGATGCTGCAGTTGCAGCCCACTTTGCCGACTTTCGCCGCAACTGCTCGGCTCGGTTGATGGCCGAGGACTGATACGCAGACAAGCCGGCTGAGTTGGCCTTAAGGTTGGCAGACGACAGCGCCGGTAGCGCCAACTTCTGTGCAGGCCGAGAAAAAGGACTGCAAAAGCCAGTAAAGTTGCACGAAGGACGGAGATGGCCTTTGGCCACCCTGTATCGCAGTTAGCTCTTCCTTGAGCGTCTGCCGACTGAGTGAAGAAGTCACAATGACCGCGCGTCGGCGCACATCCGGAGCCGCTCTAGCGCGACGCAATGCAACTCCGAGATCAGCGACATTCGAACGTATCGTCCGATCAATTTGTGTGGCCTGATTGGGCGCGTTATAGGTCGAACCCCACAGCTCCAGCTTGCTTGCGATACGCTCTTCAGGAAAAAACATATTTCCGAGGTTCTTAACCGCCTGGCTGACAGAAACATGAAAGGTGCTGGCACCGAGGGAGAGCTCGCCATGCTTTGCGTGATAGAATGAGATTCGCGTTTCCCCCGCGCCGTCAGAGACGCCAATGAAGTCAGCCCATTCGTCGCCAAGGTCGTCACACAGTAGAATCGGATCGGCTGCAGCAATGTGATCGACAATTGCCCCGAAACTTGAAGTGCCATCAAATGCCGTGTGCGCAGCGGTAAATTGACCTTTCTCGCTTGTGACTGCCACTAGAGGCGGACAGGTGCTAAAATGACGAAGAAAAGACTCGCCACCGTCCACTAGAGTTTCGTCGCGGAATACCTGACCATCAATGTAGGCCAATCGCACGTCCTCGAACAAAACGATGAGCGAATTCACTCTGTCGAGATACTCCCGAAGTGTTTGCCGGCCGGTATCTTCACCAAGTGCCGCACCGGTGGCTTCCACATAAACGTCCGAAAACTGAGGTGATGATAAGGAGCGCAGAGCGATGCGGCTTTTGTTGAGGCGGATCGATGCGCACTGTTCTCCTGTGGCTGGATCGACTGACGTTCTTAAGCGATCACCCCCTTCGATATTCAGAGGGCGGCCAAGTCTTTCCAAGAGAGCTGTTAATTCATCGGCAGAAAGTTCGACTGCAACATCGTCGTCCAGTCGGACGAGCTTGATGCCCTCTTCAACATCCTCCAGGGCATCAGAAAGCTTGATTGTATCAATCGCCATGGCAATCGGCTCTGAAGACTCCAGAGCTTCGGCCAACGACATCGGTCGGGCAAAGGACCTGATAAATGGCGATACATCCGCATTGTCCACTCGAAGCTCTTCGATAACGTTCTTAGCAAAGTTTATGACGTCTTGAAGGTCTGCGCGCGCGGAGCGCACTCCAATGCGACCAGTGCTCGGTGTAGCGGTGCTCTGCATGCCATTCGCTATAACGCTGTACGTACGTGGCGCGTACCGTCTGCTTCCGGCCGGGCCAACAACATTCGCAAGATCTGGAGCGTCAACGGTTTTGGAGCGCATCGCGTGGGGCGAAATGGACATGTTTCGCATCGTCATACGCTGAAAAACTGCATCTGTTTTGGCAATGGCACCTTCAACACGCGCCGTTTCAACCGCCGAGAAGTGCGTCGTTTTGAAGGAGGATGGGAGGCTCAATCGAGACGAAAGTACTGCCACATACCCTTGATGTTCAATCAACAGAATGAATCCACAAAGATGCTCTCGTATCGCAGTAGTGCTTTCAAGAAATGAAGGCGCGCTCTCGTACTTGAAGCAAATTGCAGACCAACGAACTTCGTCGATTTGTTCGCGTGTGAATTTAAACTCGTTTTGCGAAGTAACTCCGTGGTTCGCGCGAAGCTTTACAAACAGGTCATCGATGGCTTTGTTTGACAACTTCTTTCGAATTGCATGAAAATTGGCAGACGTTGGAACGGAAAGATCATCTATCATGTCAAATCACCATAAACACCAGCAGTATGTGCATGTAACTCCCAAGAGTCGAGCCCCGAAAACCTCTAGGAACTGATCTGCTCTGTCGAAGCATTGCTACTTCACACCTCCAGAAGCGTATCCATAGAAGGTCTCTGGCCGATCGTATCCGAGAAAAGCTTGCTGAACGCGATGCAGATGAACGCGCATCTGACCGATATGCGAAGGGATCTAGCCAATGAGCTACAGCCGGGGCCCACTCAGAGCATGACTTCAGGCACAGCGTTGGATCACGCCTGCAGCTGGGATCTTGGGCACTGGTAGAAGAACAACTCTTGACTTCTTGGACGCTTCGTACATCAAGCTGTTCATTTTTAGTTCTATTCGCTAGTCTGTATCCGCAATCAGATTCAAGTGAGGCAAAATGAAAATCAGAGTTAGCCAGTTCATCGACTTTGCCTACGGGGATAAACGCAAAGACAAAGCAAAAGTCAAAAGCATCATCAGTGAGCTAGATTTGCCTTATGATCCTGCTAAGGACCGGTACAAGCAGTTTCGAGAAGCAATGAAATCTTATGAAGACAAGGCGATCTCGGAACAGCAGTTTCTGGATCTCTATTCGGGCGTTTCTGCCAACAAATCTGCTGGTTATAAGGTTCTTTGCCAAAATTATTTGGACCTGAAGGAGGATCATGCTCTCATTTGGCAAGGACGAAGTCCGGTGGAAGCAGACATTTCAGGGGTACGCGTCTCAACAGCGTGGTATCTACGTACAGAGGCTAATAACCAAAGAAGAATAATTTTCTTGCACTTCGGGAAAGAACAACTGCCCCGAAGAAAAGAACGCGGTTTGCTGAGTATTCTTCGAATGGCACAACCGGACTCTGCAGGCGTCGGCATTCTCAACATACAGCCAGGTACACTCATAACTGCCACAAGGCTTGATCAAGCCGAGGCCGAATATCTGAACGAACGAGCGGCAAAATTCATGGTGATTGCTCAGAGCCTGCAATCAGATGGGTAGCAGTCACCACTAACCATCGGCCGGCTTCTCGAACTTAATCTGCCCTCGTTGTGCAAGTCCTGCAGCATCAAGTAGTGCCCGGTTCGAAGTCATTGCGGACGAAAGTACAAAGTCCCATTCGAAAGCCTGAATGATCACGTTTGCATGATCTCCGCCAAGACGGCGTTCCCGGCCTCGTCGGTTATGTATGTAGTCCCATGAGGAAACTTCGTCTTTCAGGCCGCCGCGGAAATCCGCAACTACCATGCAGTAGAACCGGCAATCATCTGAGACTGATACGTTTCGCCTTCCGAAGCCCTCGATCTTTCCAGCTTTAATCCGGTCAACATACTGCGTGATTTGGCGGGTGACGCTTTCGCCTGCAGCATATCCGGATCGACCAGGATGCTTGAATTCGACAATGAAGACTTGAGTAATCGGTTCTAAGTCTTCTACGCCCTCAACACCTCCTTGTTGCCCAACAGGGGCAAGACAGTAGAGATGATCCCAGAGCAGAACGTCGGGTCGGATCTCGCTGTCATCATCCTTGATGACCTGCTTCAACGGAACATCTGATGCAAATCCCGACGCAAAGGCTAAACGCTCGTCCAATAGCCAAAGATCGTGAGCTGTGTGCTCTGCTTTGCTTGGATCGTTGCTGTTGATCCTCATTGGCACAATCAAGGAATGCAACGTGGACTCTAGATGGTATTTGTCGTCACCTTCGGCGCTGCGAAGTCGGCGGATTAGTTGGTTCATTAGATCAAGTACCACTCTGCGTCTTGCGGCGTGATGCGCGAGAGAGCTACGCTCGCTTTCTTGAACATCTTTGGCGGCTTCTAGTACAATCCGCTCAAAGTCTTCTGGTACAGCATCGCCTGAGACCAAACCCTGCACAATCGTTGTCAGCCGTTGTTCCCGATCCCGTTCTTTTCGATATCGAGGCAAAGCAAGTTTCGCGACAAAGTCTTCGTGCGACTTCGCTCCAACAGGAAGTGACGCAAATATCTCTTCGCGATCGCCAAATCCAAAAATTGGTTGTTCGCTTAAAAAAGCCTCAAAACTGAGCCGACGTTCATTGTCGAAGTCCCTAAGTTGATCAGCTATTAACTTTTCCCGGGCGTGATTAACCGCAGCCTTGACGATGTCGTCTAACTCAGAGGCTGGAACCGTGAACGACGTCCTACTTTCTGCAACACGGTCGTCAAGATATTCACTGCCAACAACCAAGTGCATCGCCAGATCATCTTGGTCACCGCCTTTCAGGGCCCCGATCCCAACGAGACTGTCTATGTTTCTCGTTTCGACAGTTCGTTTGTTTCCTAGCAGATGTAATTGGTGTCTGCCTTCGAGGCCTTGGCTTGCCTTCTTTTCACAAAGATAGCCCTCGATTTTTAGATCAGGCAAGCCTTCGTCGGCTGGCGCAGAAAGGTCCTCTGGACCCTCAACGACAAGATCAACGACATCTACTGGGAACTCTGCGGAGATGGTGTTCCCTGCCTTGGACGTCACCGACAACGTCACACGTGAGCTGCTACCAGCCAGAAAATCGGCGATGAATTCAGCTGCTACATAATCCTTGATCTTCTTTGGTTGCTTAGGGAACTCGCTTGTGTAGGGGCCTTGTTTCAAGCCAGAAAGATGGACAATCGTCCCAGTTTCGTTTGGTCCAAACTCATCGAATTCGGCTGATAAATGTTCGATCTGTTCTTCGCGCCGCAAGAGAAATCTGAAGGCCCGTTGTGAGTAACCATCACCTTTTCGGAACCGCGACTTCACCTCGATATTCTTGAAAGCATCAAGCCAATACAGTCGACCGACACCTTTGCCACCACGCTGGCTCTTGAAGTCGGTGTCAATTTCACAAAATGCGTCAAATCGGTCGGTCTCAAGTCCAATCCCATTATCGCGTACAGTGATGCTCACGTCGTCGCCGCCGATACCCTCAATGTCCACCTTCACGTGTCCAGGCTGAGTTTTTCCAAATGCTTCATGCCGATCGTCAATTGCCATCATTGCGTTACTGACAGCCTCAAGAAACGGCTGCATGGCCTGTGCAGCGGTCGACGGTTTAGTCAGTTTTCTAACGCGATTGACGAGGTTTTCGCTTAAGGTGGTCATTGATTGTTCCTGCAGGCCTCGTCGCAAGATGCCTGTTCCGACCAAACATGTCACCCAGTAAAGGATCGGAAAGCAAAAAGCCTCTTTTTCGAAGCTTGAGAGTGGTTCGATTCTGTTTCAACGTCTGCTTTAATGGTTATCTCGCCTTGCCTTGCGAGCGCAGCGAATGGCTGCTCCCCGCCGATGCTGTTGAAAAACTCTG
>NZ_RCIQ01000031.1 GCF_004000255.1 Nioella ostreopsis | reverse complement strand
CGGAGGTCCCGTCGCCGGTCAGGTCGCTTGCGGCATCGCTGGTGGTCACACCGAGGATGCGTCCGTTGAGGGCCGAGGTGCTTGTAAGACCGTTGAATGTCAGGGAGTTCCCGGTGCTGAAATTCAGAACGAGGTTGCCATTCTGGATCACGGCATTCGACATCAGCGCATTGAAGCTGCCTGACCACAGAGTCGCGTCGATATCGACCAGATCACCGGAGAAGTCTGTGATTACGTCAACGCCGCCGGTATAGGCGAAGGTGTCAACATTTGCGCCGCCGGTCAGCGTGTCATTACCGGCCCCGCCGGACAGGTAGTTCTGGGCTGCATTGCCAATGATGGTGTCGTTCCCGGACCCGGCGATGTAGTTTTCGATGACCGTGCCGCTTGCCACGACGACATTCCCGGTCAGCCCGAAGACATTCCAGATTCCAAGGCTGTTCAGGTCAACAAGCTGGTTCGAGGTGTCGTTGCTCAGATTGACCGTGTCGATGCCGCTGTGATCGTAGAGCGTGAAGGCAATGGGGCCATTGTCATAGCGATTGTTCGTGTCTTGCCCCGCGGTCACGATATCGAAGATGTCGCCCAGATAGCCGCCTATGGTTTGCCCCACGCCATATGTCGTATCGCCTGCAGTGGGTGAAGAGGCATCCGGTGCTCCGTAGAGGTTCTGAATTGCGACGATATCTGCCGCCATCGCAGTCACCTGAAGGGCATAGCTTGCATCGACATCCGTGTTGTCGGTCTGCGAGAAATAGGACATGACCGACAACTGATAGCTGTCATTGCTGAAAGCTGCGTCGACGGGATAGCTGGCTGAGCCGTTATAGGGCCCTTGGTGGCCGAGTCCGAGCGCATGTCCAAGCTCGTGAATATAGGTGGAAAAGCTGTAGTCGTCATAGCCGGCACCATAGGTGTCGAGCCACGTGCTGGAGATGTTGACGGTGGCGGAGGTCGTGTAGGGCCCGAGAGAGGAATAGGAGGCAAAGGCGCCGCTCTGCGTGTCGGTGAAGGTGATCTGTTCACCGCTTGTAACCTCACGGAATGTGATGTCCGCCACGGCGGTCCACGCTTCCATGGCGGCGCGGGCCAGGAATTGGCCCCGGTCGTCCAATGCGGTGATGTTGACTGTGATTTCGTTGCTGCTGGACGTGTCGAAGACATGGCGTGTTCCACCGACCGAGCTCCAGTACCCGTCAGTCAGGAATGCGGCCAGTTCATCAAGGCTGCCTTCGGTGATGCTGTTGGAATAGGGCTCGACGGTGATCTGATAAGTGCCGGTGGTGCTGTCGTCCCAGGCACGCGCACTGAGATAGTAGGTCCCGTCGCTTGTCGGGGTGAAAACGAGGCGGGAATCGCGGTTTGCCCCGCCATCGTCGTTCTCTGCGATCTGTGATCCGCTTCCCGAATAGACACGCAGATAGGAGTCGGACAATGTGCCTGTGCCCGCCCCGTCCGCCAGAATCCGGATCTCGTATGATGTGCCCGCCGACAGGCTTATGGCGACCCAATCGGCATCCCCAAGGGAATCGATGTTGCCGGAGAAGCTGTCACCGACAGACATGACATTTGTCGTCGCAACGGAGGCCGGTGCCGACGGGACTTCCGGCACTTCTGCCATCTCGTTGGTCAGGGCCGTGTAGACGCAGTCAGGATCATACGGGCGGACAGCAACGCAGATTGTGCACATTTGGGTTCACTCGATTGGGTAGATCATGGCTTTCGCAGTCAGGTTGACGCCTAAATATGGCAACCATTGGACGCGTTTTAGACCCTTTTTCTGCTGTTCCTGCAAAACCTGATGAATTCTCTGGCCGGGTCGGTTCCCCGGGCTTGCCGAGGTCGGGAAACCGCCAAAGCTGCGCCCTGTGTCGACATGGGCAGGCGGAAAAGGCTGGTGCGATCGGGATGCATGGAAAAACCGCCATCACTGCGCCGCCGGGACCGTCTAGTCCGCAACCCGCTTGACGAATTGAGACTTCAGCCCGATCTGGCCCACGCCGGGAATCTTGCAATCGATGTCGTGATCGCCGGGCACCAGCCGGATGTTGCGCACCTTTGTGCCGACCTTGACCACTGTGGACGTGCCCTTGAGCTTGAGGTCCTTGATGACGGTCACGGTGTCTCCATCCGCCAGCGGGTTGCCGACGCTGTCGCGGATCACGTCCTCCGCCGCCGCACCCGGAGCCCATTCATGGCCGCATTCCGGGCAGTTGAGCAACGCATCCACCTGGTAGGTATAGGCAGAGGAACAGGCGGGGCACGGGGGCAGATTGTCGGTCATGGCCTGCCTATAGCCGTGGCGGTTTGGGCTGACGAGGGGTGTTGTGGTCGCGGCAGATGCTTTGCGTCACACCGCCACCCCAACAGACCCGCCTTGCCGGGCGATCAGGACGAAACGGGCAGATCACCAGATAGACGCAGCGCGAATTCGTTTTCGAACAGAGATAGTTGCTTAGTACAAATATTTTGTTTGCCACAAATGGACTCAGATTCTACCGTTGCCCTACGTCCCGACACCCTCGGGCGTGTTGGGTGTGCATTTGGAGAAGTGATAGATGAAGACAAGCTTCACCCGTATTGTCCCAGCCTTGGCACTGACGTCAGTTCTTGGGTTGGTCGCGTGCAATGAAGATTCCTCTCTTTTAGAAGAGGCGATAGTCCACCGCGATGCTGCCTGCGCTTGCACAACCACCGAATGCGCTGATCCCCATGCCCGGTGGTTTATCGACATGCAAGCTCAGCACATGGATCGACTACTGGCGCTATCGAGCGACGATGCAGTCCGCTATAGAAACGCCCGCATCGCGACCGAGACCTGCTGGCTGGATATCAGTGGCATCCTGGAACAGAACTGACCGACGCAGGCCCCAATTGCCCGCTTACAACCCCTCCGGCTGGCCAACCACCACCACATGCAGCCCCTCCGGGTCCATCAGGCGGGCGGCGGTGCGGGAAATATCCTCCAGCGTCACGGCCATGACCTGATCGTTCCGGGTGTTGATGTAATCAATGGGCATTTCGTCGATCTGCATGCCCGACAGGATGCCCGCAATCGTTGCATTGCCGGTGAATCGCAGGGGGTAGGCACCGGTCAGATAGGTTTGTGCGGCCTCCAGTTCCTCTGCCGTGACACCATTCTCGGCGACATCGGCCCATTGATCATGCAGCACGTCGATTGCTTCGGCCACCAGATCGTTGGAGGAGGAGAACTGACCCAGCATCATCGGGCCGTGATCGAAGAGCACGAGGAAGGTCGAAATGCCATAGGTCAGGCCGCGTTCCACCCGCACCTCCTGCATCAGGCGGGACCGGAAATTGCCGCCACCAAGGATCTGGTTCAGCACATAGGCGGCGAAGAAATCCGGGTCGTGGCGTTCGATCCCGGCATGGCCGAAAAAGGCCGTGGATTGCGGCGTGGGGTAGTCGATGACGGTGATGCCGCCGGTCAGGTTGTAGGGCGCATCACCGGGCATCTCGGCCCCGGTTTCGGGCAGGTCGCCAAGCAGACGGTCCAGCATCAGGCCCAGTTCTTCGGGCGTGATGTCGCCCGACACGCCGATATGCACCCGGTCGCGGGCCAGCGCGCCCTGGTGGGCGGCAATCAGATCGTCACGGGTCAGCGCCTGAACGCTTTCGGTCGTTCCCTCCTGCCCCGAGCCATAGGGATGATCCCCGAACGTCTGGGCGTAGAGCTCTGAGGACGCGAGGTCCGACGGGTCGTTCTGATTGCTGTCGATGATCGACAGAACCTGTGTGCGGACACGGTCGATGGCGGATTGTTCGAAACTGGGGTCCACCAGCGCCGCGCGCAGCAGGTCAACGGCCTCGTCCCGGTTCTGGGTCAGCATCCGAGCGGTGATGTTGATCGAATCCCGGTAGGAATCGAAACCAAAATAGGCCGCCAGCGCCTCGGACCGGGCCGCGAACTCGGCATTGTCCATATCGGCGGCACCTTCCTCTAGCAGACCAGTCATCAGATAGGTCGCGCCACGCGCGCCGGGCGCGTCAAGCGAGGTGCCGCCCTCGAACAGGATGTCGATTGCCACAAAGGGGATGGAATGATCCTCGACCAGCCAGGCCGTCAGGCCGCCGGGTGACGTGACTTCCTGAATATCGACCTGCGCGCGGGCGGGCAGGGTGGCGGCAAGCGTGAGGGCGACGAAGGCAAGAATGCGGAACATGGGCTGTCTCCTCACAGGCCGGGGGCGGTCAGATAACCGGTGACCGAAGTGGTTTCCGTGAAGATCATCCGGGCGGCCTCCATCACCTCTTCGGGCGTGATCGAGGCGATGACATCGGGCCAGTCCTGAATGTCCTGAACTGTCAGGCCGGAGGTCAGGCCGACACCGTACATGCGGGCCAGATCCCCCACATCGTCCTGCGCATAGATCATCTCGGCTTCCCACTGGAACTGGATGCGCGCGAACTGTTCGGGGTCGATGCCGTCTTCAAGGAACTGGGCGATGACACGATCCAGATCGGCCTCGGCCTCTTCCAGCGAAACGCCCGGCACCGGCACGTTGAAGATGGAGAAGGCGGTGTCATCCAGATTGGTGCCGGAATAGCTGGCAGAGGCATAGAGCGACCGGGCCTCCTCCACTTGCAGCACGCGGGGCAGCACGGCAGTGGCACCGGACCCTGCCAGCACGTTGGACAAGAGCGTCAGGGCGGCAGCGGTGCGCTGATCGCCGGGGTCGCGTTCGGGCGCGATATAGCTGCGGACCACGTAGGGATCGGACACGCGCGGGTCTTCGTAGTAGATACGGCGGTCTGCGATCTGAGGCGGGTCATGGGGGCGCTGGCGCGGCTCGATGCCGGAGGGTTCCAGCGGGCCATAATGCTCTTCGGCCAGTTCGCGGACCTCCTCGGGCGTCACGTCGCCCGCGACGATCAGGATCGCGTTATCGGGGGAATAGTAGTCGTGATAGAAGGAAAACACATCCTCGCGGTCCAATGCCTCGATCTCGTGCCGCCAACCGCCGATAGGGATGCGATAGGGATGTGCGAGATAAAGCGAGGCGCGAAGCTGTTCGTTGAAGAGTGCCCCGGCGCTGGAATCGGTCCGCTGTGCGCGTTCTTCCAGAATGACGCTGCGCTCGGTGGCGATATCGTCATCTGTCAGCAGCAGGTTGCGCATCCGGTCGGCTTCCATCTGCATCATCAGGCCGAGCCGGTCCGAGGCGACACGCTGATAGTAGCCGGTATAATCCCAGCTGGTGAAGGCATTGTCGGACCCGCCATTGGCCTCGACCGTGTCGGAAAACTCGCCGCTTTCCAGCGTTTCGGTGGCCTTGAACATCAGGTGTTCGAGGAAATGCGCGATGCCGGAGCGGCCGGGCGGCTCATCCGCTGCGCCGACGCGATACCACAGCATGTGAACCACAACCGGGGCGCGGTGGTCTTCGATGACGACGGCGTGCAGCCCGTTGTCGAGGGTGAATTCCGTCACCTCGTTGGCCACGGCCCCTGTTGGGATCAGCGGCAGAAGGGCCAGGCAGGCGGCCATCGCGTGTCTCAGCATTCAGGAACCTCTCGAGTCAAACCGTGTCCTGTCAACAGATACGGGGTTTGACGTCGGCATCAAGCGCGCTGACGCGGATGTGAGCGGATCGAGCCGTTTTGAACGGCTTTTGGCGAACACGGCTGAAGCGGAAAACAGGGTGCAAGGGCTGAGACCCCGGCAGTTGCCGGAGTCCCCTTGGTTCAGGCCACCTTGCGAATGGCGAGACTTTCAGCAATCCGCCCCNGGCTGAGACCCCGGCAGTTGCCGGAGTCCCCTTGGTTCAGGCCACCTTGCGAATGGCGAGACTTTCAGCAATCCGCCCCGGCACCTGCCGCGCGGACATCGCACGGGGGTAGGGAAGTTCTTCCATTTCCGGCACATCACCATAGAGCGCTTCGAACTCGGCGAAGTTGTCGAACACCCGGCGGCTCACGTTGTCGATGAAGGTCTCGGCAGGGGCGCCGTTTGCGAGGATGATCTCATGTTCCTCGGTCTCGATATGGTAGACGGTATAGGTCTGTCCCATCTCGGAGAGCGGCACACGGGTGATCGTGGTGTCGTTCACAAGCGCCCCCGCATGGCAGATGACACCATCCACCAGCATCCCGTGATCGGCGGTCACTGTCAGGTCCGTATGGGGCAGGCCGTTGCCAAGCGCGTCTGCGCTGATCCGCACCGGCATCAGACGCTCGGCGGGACCGAAGGCGGTAGAAACGGTTTGGCGTCCGATCCATTTGACCGGGACGATGCAGCCTTCTGCGGTCAGCACCGGGTCTCCGATCGTAAGGCGCTCGACTTCGATTTCCCCTTGCGGTGTCATGATCCGGGTCCCGCCGAGAAAGCAGTAGATATACGAGCCGGTATTGGTCGTGTTCACGGTTCCGCCCTGCGGCAGCGACGGGTTGTTCGAGAGGATCCATGTGCCGCCGCCGCTGAGGAACTGGATGATCGGATCGTCGCCATCCGTCAGCGCTATGACCTGCGCCTGATAGGTTCCGCTACTATCGATATAGTAGACCAGGTCTCCCAGTGCGGTCGTTCCGTCGACCGCACCGTCCCGGCCATCACTGAGCGTATAGGGGCCGGACGACCCCGGGGACGAAGCATCGTACCGGGTGCCGACATTCATGACCCCGCCCGCCGTGCCGCCTGTTACCTGGTAGACATAGGTTAAAAGCTCTGAGTTCGGCATGTTACCCCCGCCTTGCCTGCCATGGACCCGCACGTAGGTTTTCAGGAAAGATTTTCAAGCTCAATACCTTAGCGGATCCGAGCACGGAGCTGTAACCATACAGACACAGATTTTCGGGCACCATCTGCGCTTTATTCGCGGTGTCCACGTTTCCGATGTGGCACACGCGAATCCGGTGGCCGTGAAGGAGTATCAATCTTCGATATTGCCGATTTCTTGCGGCGGCGCAGCGGGCGTGCGGATGCCAGCGGCGCGCATGCGCTCGAGTTCTGCATAGCGGTCGAGCGACATGGAGCGATAGGCGCGGTGATAGACGTTCACGGCGGCGATGCGTTCCAGAATCCGTCCGTCGTTGCGGCGGCGGAATTCCAGGTCTTCTGCGGCCAGCGTATCGCGGATATCGCGGCCGACGCCGAAGCGGGTCACATAGCTGACCATGCCCTGGCTGCCAGCCCCGGCGCGGTCGATATTGCCGCCAAGCGCGGCGGCCACGTCGGCCTCGGGGTCGGGATCGGCGCGGTTGATGCCACCGGGGGACGGGGCAGGCAGGCTTTGCAGATCGTCCGGCACTTGCAGAGGCCGCGTGGGAAGAATGCCGAATTCATCGGGGCCTTCGCCGTCGGCGCGCAGGTTCAACAGGCGTGGGTCGTCCCGACCGCATGCCGCGAGTGCCAAAAGCACCAGTCCCAAGCCGATTGCCGTGCGAAGCCTGCTCATTCAGTCTCTCCTCTCGGACGGTTTAGCGCATGTTTTCGCCGCCGTCACGGGGTCATATTCTTCGTATCTGCAAAGATCAGCAAGCCAAAGGCACCGACAAAGACACCGATATCGGCAATGTTGAACGCATACGGGTTCTGAAAGCCACAGCAGGAGGTGTTCAGGAAGTCCGCAACCGCGCCATAGATGACCCTGTCGAAGGCATTTGCGATGGCCCCGCCGATGATGGCGCCCGCCGACAACATCGAGATGCGTTTGTGCATTCGGCGCGACCACCACAGGATCCAGGCCGAGATGACGAAGGCCAGCGCGACAAGCAGCCAGCGGGTGGCGTCGGCGTCATTGGCCAGAAGGCCGAAATTGACGCCGGTGTTCCAGCCCATGTGAAAGTTCAGATAGGGCGGCAGGATTTCCATATGGCCGATGGTCAGCAGATCCATCTGGTAGAGCACGAACCATTTGCTGATCTGGTCGAGCGCAAACCAGAAAAGCGCGGAGAGGAGGGTGAGGCGCATCTGCCAACGTCCTTGCTATCTTGTGGGCCCGGGTTTCGTCGCGCATCGCGCGCCGACCCGCCGGGGGGCGCTGCCCCCCGGACCCCCCGAGGTATTTTTGCCAAGATGAAAGGGGGACTGGCGGGTTGCAACCCCTGTCAGTGGCGGAAATGACGCATGCCGGTGAAGACCATGGCAAGGCCGGCCTCGTTTGCCGCCGCAATCACATCGTCATCGCGCATGGAGCCGCCGGGCTGGATAACGCAGTTGGCCCCTGCCTGAGCCGCTTCCATGAGCCCATCAGGGAAGGGGAAGAAGGCGTCGGAGGCCACGGCGGAGCCGATCGTCAGCGGTTGCGGCAGGCCAAGCGCCTCGGCCATGCGTTCGGCTTTTTTCGCAGCGATGAGGGCCGAGTCGACACGGCTCATCTGGCCTGCGCCGACGCCCACTGTGGCACCGTCCTTCACGTAGACGATGGCGTTGGATTTGACGTGCTTGGCCACTTTCCAGGCGAAGAGTAGGTCGCGCATCTGGTCGTCTGTCGGGGCCTTCTTCGTCACGACCTTGAGATCGTCGAGACCCACGAAGCCGCTATCCTTGTCCTGCACCAGAAGGCCGCCCGCGACCTGACGGAAGGAGAGCCCGCCTGCTCGGGTATCGGGCAGGCCGCCGGTTGTCAGAAGGCGCAGGTTCTTCTTGGCGGCGAAGATTTCCTTCGCCTCGTCCGATGCGCCGGGGGCGATCACCACCTCGGTGAAGATGCCGGTGATTTTCTCGGCGGTGGCCGCGTCGAGCGGCCGGTTCAGGGCGACGATACCGCCGAAGGCCGAGGTGCGGTCGCAGTCGAAGGCCGATTTATAGGCGTCAAGCAGCGTCGCGCCCACGGCCACGCCGCAGGGGTTGGCGTGCTTGATGATGGCGCAGGCAGGCGTGTCGGTGCCGAACTCCGCCACAAGCTCGAACGCCGCGTCGGTATCGTTGATGTTGTTGTAGCTCAGCTCCTTGCCCTGGTGCTGTTGGGCGGTCGCCACGCCCTCGCGGCCCGAACCATCCACGTAGAAGGCGGCGCGCTGGTGGCTGTTCTCGCCATAGCGCAGGGTCTGTTTCAGCGTGCCAGCGAAGGCGCGGCGGCGCGGGGTGTCTTGCCCAAGCGCGCCCGCCATCCAGCCGGACACGGCGGCGTCATAGGCGGCGGTGCGGGCATAGGCGGTGAGGGCCAGTTGCTGGCGGAAGGCGTAGGATGTCGCGCCTTCGTTTTCTTCGAGCTGCGTCAGAAGGGCGGCGTAATCCTCGGGGTCGGTCACCACGTTCACGAAGGCATGGTTTTTCGCCGCGGCGCGGATCATCGCGGGGCCGCCGATGTCGATGTTTTCGATGCAGGTGTCATAGTCGGCACCTTTGGCGACGGTTTCCTCGAACGGGTAGAGGTTTACCACCAGCAGGTCGATGCCTTCGATGCCGTGCTCATTCATGGCCGCCACATGGGCGTCATTGTCGCGCAGGGCCAGAAGCCCGCCATGCACCTTGGGGTGCAGGGTTTTGACGCGGCCATCCATCATCTCGGGGAAACCGGTGACCTCGGCTACATCCTTCACCGCCAATCCAGCATCGCGCATGGCCTTGGCGCTGCCGCCGGTCGAGAGCAGGACCACCCCACGGGCGGCAAGGGCCTGGGCAAGCTCGATCAGCCCTGTCTTGTCGGATACGGAAAGCAGGGCGCGGCGCAGCGGCACGAGATCGGTCATGGTGTCTCCTGTGTCTTTTTACAGCCGGAGCACATCGGACGCAGGGGCGCGTGGGGTGCGCGGGGCGTCGGTGGGTTTGGCGAGGCTCCAGCTTACGGCGCTGCCATAATCGGTTACGCGGGAAGATAGAACGATCTGTTTTGTCGCGCGTGGCTTTAACCGGCCTGATTCGAGATAAACGCTCTTCTCCAGTGTCAGGTTGGCCTCTCGCCCGTGGCGGAAGACCCAAACCTCGCCGCCGCGAAGGGTCAGGGACACGGCCGCGCCGCCAAGATCGAGCTCGGCCTCCACATCCGGGTGCAGGTGAAAGCGCAGGGTGAAGGGAATGCCGTCGATGGGCAGATGGGCCATGACCCGGTCCAGCGTGTCGCGGTCCTTGTCGGTCAGCGCGGCAAGCCCATCTTCGCCGCGGAGCAGCCGCCCGTCATTTTCCAGGCTGAGGCTGCGCAGGTGGATCAGCCCATGGGTGCGGCGGTAGCCGTCATGGGAAAAGGCAATGGCGCGAGCGGCACCGCTGTCGCTTTCCTGAACCTCGACCTTCTCTGGCCCCTCTAGTAGCGCCTGCTTGACCACCCCGTGATAAGCGGACCGGGGGCCGAGCCGGGCCGAGGAATAGCCTTCGATCGACAGGGTGGAATGCGAGGGCGTGGCCCGGCCTGCACGCCGCCAGTCGGCCCCGAACCCCGCGCCAGAGCCGCAATTGACGATCACCGGGCGGCGGCCGGAGGTCAGCTCAAACGCCAGCGTCGAGGCATGGGAATTATAGGCCTCTGGCCCCATCATCGGCGGGGCGGCGTCGATCACGACAGAGCTGCGCCCGCCCGACAGACGTGCATAGCCCATGGCAAGGCCGGAAACGGTGGCAGGCCGCACGCCGGATTGCGACAGAGCATGGTCCAGCCGCCCCACCTGCCCGCGTCCGCCGCCATGGAACCGCGCCAAGCCGCCATCGGCGTGCCGCAAGCTGCGCAGGGTGGGGGCCATCCGCATGATCGCGGTGTTGACGGCGGGGTCGGGGCTTTTGCCGGATTCGGCCAGAACGGCGGCGGTCCATGTCAGCAGGGTGAAGACCTGCAACAGCTCCTCGGGGTTGCGGGTGACAATGCCGCCGGAGGAATCGATTTCTCGCGCGCATTCCTGTGCCAGAGCCTTCAGGGCCGGTTTCAGATGGTGAGCCACACCGATGAGCGAGCAGGCGGAATAGATCAGGCCCGTGAGCGCCTCGAATCGCGGCAGCCCGTGCGAGGTGCTGCGCCAGCGCCGCGCAAGGAAATCGGCCTGCCGCCCGAGCACGGCATAAAAGGCGCGGGTCTCGGCGGCCTCCTGCCCGTTCATCAGGAACAGGGCATGGCTGATCCAGCGGATCTGGCGACGGCCAACAAGGTCGGGCACCCAGCCCGGGCCCTTGCCGCTACCATATCGGGCCAGCCAGCCGGCCAGCCAGTCCTGCGCCATGGGTCGGGCGGATCCATCGGGTATGGCGGCCAGATGGTCCAGCCATTCGAAGCCGTGCAGTTCATCTTCGAACGCGTCAGAGGGCGGTGTCAGCGCCCATGGCACATCCTTGGGCATCTGCACCAGCACACCCGCGAACAGCAGGTTTCCAGCCATCAACTGCCGTCCGCGCGCGTCCGATCCAATGAGGCGAGGCTCCGGCTGCGAGGTAAAACCCTTCGGCTTGGGCGCAAAGCCCGCCCGCCACGCCGCCCACCGGTTGGCGAACCGGTTGAGCCGTCCGGGGCGCTCGCGCAGCGCGACCGGGGCGGGGGAGAGGGCTTCTGACATCTGCTTGCGGACTGCTCTTGTTTTTCTGGCCGCAAGGATAGCAGGGATCAGCCCCGTTTCAAAAGGGCCATGTAGAAGCCGTCCATCCCGCCGCTGTCGGCCCAGAAATCCGGGCGCAGACGCAGACCGCCTTCAGCGCTGGCCCAGTGGGCGTCACCGCCAAGCGAGACCGGGTCAATAGGCAGAATCGTCAGGTCTGCATGACGTTTCAGCGCCGCCTTGACCTGATTCTCCCCCTCATTGGGGAGCAGCGAACAGGTGCAATAGACCATGAGGCCGCCGGGTTTCAGCAGGGTTACGGCGTGGTCGATCATCTGCATCTGCAACCGGGTCAGCGATTCGACCTCCTTGGAGGTTTTCACGAAGGGGAGGTCGGGATGACGACGGATGGTGCCGGTGGCCGAACAGGGCGCATCGAGCAGGATCGCGTCGAAGGGGTCGGCCTCGTATGTCAGCGCGTCGGCGGTGACGAGGGTGGCATTGAGCCCGGTGCGGGCAAGATTTTCCTCGACCCGTTTCAGGCGCGGGCCGGAAAGGTCCAGCGCCGTTACATCGGCCCCGGCGGCGGCGAGCTGCATCGTTTTCCCACCGGGCGCGGCGCAGAGGTCGAGCACCCGTTGGCCAGTCACATCGCCAAGCAGTTTCGCAGGTAGCGCGGCGGCGGCGTCCTGCACCCACCAGTCGCCCGTGTCGTAACCGGGCAAAGCGGTCACCTGCGCCTGCGCCAGTCGGAGCGACCCGGTCGGCAGCAGTTCCGCGCCGTCGATTGTGACACCGGGCTTGGGCGTGATGTCCAAGGGCGCGGGGCGTTCATGGGCCGCCTCGATGGCCGCGACGGCATCCACCCCATAGGCCTTGTGCATGGGTTTGCGCAGCCAGATCGGCAGCGCCTGAGGGGGCGTGTTCGCCCACGCGTCGCGCCCTTCAGCATCCAGCTTGCGCAGAACGGCATTCACCATGCCCGAGGCGCGGGACCAGCGCGGGTGGCGCTTGGCGATTTCAACGAGCGAGGCCACGACGCCATGAGGCTCGGACCCGTCCACCAGCAATTCCGCCGCGCCGAGACGCAGCAGGTTCTGCACCGCGAGCGTCGGGCGGCGGGTCAGGTAGGGGCGCAGCACCGCGTCGATGCGGCCCATATGGCGCATGACCGTCAGGGCAAGGCGCTGGGCGCGGGCGGCATCCTGGGGAGACAGACCCTGCGGCGCGGGCTGATGGGACATCATCCGGTGGTCCATCATCACGCCGCGCAGATGATCCAGCGCCGCGCGGCGGGCGGCGAGGCCGGTATCGGGGCCGGTGTCTTGCATGGGGCGTCCTCTTGTCACTCAACCCGCGCGGGGTATATCAAAGCCCCAGACCGCACAAGGATTGCGACCCATGTCCGACGACGCCTCCAAACCCCGCACCGATCTGCCCCCCGCCGCTCAGCGCGCGCTCGCAGAGGCGGAGGAGCGGCGCAAGGCGGCGAAGGCGCTGGAGTTACCGACCGAACTGGGGGGGCGTGACGGCCCGGAACCGGTGCGCTTCGGCGACTGGGAAAAAAAGGGCATCGCGGTCGATTTCTGAGAGTTTCGCCGCCTGACGGCGTCGACCGGGGAACGCCCCGTCTCAGACCCCTTTGGGGCCCTCGGCGGGGCGTGTTGCCACGGGATAGCCACGACGGTGCCGCGCCCTGGCGATGATCGTTAGGGCCGACAGGTTCGGGGCGCGCAGGCGGAGGTGGTTTTACCCGGCTCCAACCTATCCTGACGGTTTCATTCAGCCTGTCAAAGTCGTGAAGCCCGCCAGGTCACGGACACATCCGCTTGATCTGTTGCAGAACATCCGGGTTTCCTTCCACCGCCGCTGCGGCCAGATCCCGCGCCGCGCCAAGCAGTGCATCCGGTGCAACGATCCGATCCAGCAGGCCCCATTGCAGTGCTTCGTCCGCCCCGATCTTCTGGCTGGCCAACAGGATCATCCTGGCGCGCGCGGGCCCGACCAGAGCCGCCAGCCGCCCCGGGTCGGATGGCTGCGGCAGGTAGCCGAGCTTTGCAACGGGGTAGAAGAACTTCGCCCCCGGCACCGCGATACGGATATCGCAGGCCAGCGCCATGCCGAATGCCCCACCCGCCAGCGTTCCGTTCAGGGCAGCGATGGTCAGGCAAGGCAAGGCTGCAATCGCACCGGACATCCGTTCCCATAGCGGCGACACCGCAAGCCCCGCCTTTGCCGCCTCCAGATCCGCCCCGGCGGAAAACACGCGGTCCCCGGCCCCGGTCAGAACGAATGCACGCAGGCTGTCATCCGCGGCCCCGGTCTCTGCGATCTCGGCCAGGTCCTCCAGCATCCCGGCGGTCAGCGAATTGGCCTTGTCGGGGCGGTTCAGCGTGACGGTCCAAAGCCCGCCCTCCTTCGTCAGTTCAATCACGCGATCACCCCGATCCGGCGGCGAATACTCTCGTCGCGCAGGGAAATCTCTTCGCCAAGGAACTCATCCGCTTCCGCGCCGCACATCCACAGCAGACATTGTGCGGGCCAGTCTGCTGGGATGTGATCCTCCCATGCCAACTGGCTGACCGGGTTCACGCCGCTGGCCTTGATCTCGCGTTGCATCTGCGTGGCGACGGTGCCGGGCGACAGGCCGATGGCCCGGATGCCCTGCGCTGCGCCTTCCTTGTGGGCGCATTTGGTCAGCATCGCGACGCCCGCTTTCGACGTGCAATAATGGCTCCAGCCTTCCAGCGCATTATGCGCTGCGCCGGAACTGATCGTCAGTATCGACCCGCCACCGCGCTCCACCATCACCGGCATGGCCGCGCGCATGCCGTAATAGACGCCTTTCAGGTTGATATCTATGACATGGCCCCAAGCATCGGGGTCCGAGCCCATCAGCGAGGCAACAGGCTCGATCACGCCTGCGTTGTTGATCAGGACATCGAGCCCGCCAAAGGCTTCGACACAGGCATTCACCGCGGCCTCGACCTCCCAGTAGCGGCTGACATCACAGGGAATGGCCAGCGCCGAATCGCCGATCTCGCCCGCGATCTGGGCGATCTCGTCGCGGGATCGGGCCAGCAGGCAGACCTTGGCACCTTCCGAGGCAAATAGCCGTGCCGCTGCCTCGCCAATGCCGCGGCTTGCGCCCGTTATCATTGCCACCTTACCGTCCAAGCTGCCCATATGCGCTGTCTCCCGCCGAAAATCTGTTGCAATCCAAGGTCATTTTATCCAGACCTTGACGCCCGCCCCTGTGAGGCGGACATTCTTATCAGCAGTTCACATTTGGAAGGTCGTTATGTCAAAGATGAAATCCCTTTCACTCAGCCTGTCTACCGCCGCATTGGTGGCCGCAAGCCCTGCCATGGCCGAGATCAATGCCGATCAGCTTTGGGCGATATGGCAGCAGCAGGCCAGCGAGTTCGGGTACAACCTGACCGCGCAGGCCACCCCCAATGACAGTGGGCTCACACTCTCGAACGTGACCAACACCATGATGATCGAAGAGGTGTCGATCGCGGGCACCATCCCGCAGATCACCTTGACCAATCAGGCCGATGGCTCGGTCATGATCGCTGCATCCGACTCGATGATCTACTCGATCACCGGGTTTGACGATTCAGATGCCCCAGATGCGATCAACATCCATATCAGTCTGCAAGGGTTCGGCGGCTTCGCCACGGGCAGCCCCGAGCTTCTGACCCTCAATAGCGGGTTCGAGCGTGCATCCGTGGTCGATGTGGAGTTCGTTGGCGGCGATCCTTCGGAAATCCCCGAAATGATCTATGACATCTCGCTAGACGGCTATGGCGGCAGCGTGACCTATGATTTCTCCAACCCCGCGATGCTTGGCTTCACGTCCAGCGGCACGCTGGCGGGAATGACCTTCGATGTCGAGGCGTTCGAGCCTGGAAGCGGCGCAGAACCTGCTCCGACGCCGATGCCTCAGCCGACCCAGCCAGCCCCCGGCAAGGTCGTGACCCCGGCCGCACCGCAACCCACCCCGATGCCGGCCCCGACGGGCGGCCGGGGGGACGGCCATTTCGATCTGTCGATCATGCTGACCGGCATGGAAAGCACCGCCACCGGCACCATGCCGCGCGGCATCGACTGGATGACTGTCGAAAGCTTCCCCGAAGGGTTATCGATCAGCGGCGATGCCAGCTACACATCGGCCTCGGCCAGCTTCATGTTCGTTGACACCTACGAGAATGTCGATTTCTCGGCCTCGAATACCGGCGGGTCGATCGGCTTTGGCCTGTCTGAGGAAAGCATCCGCTACGCGCTGGCCGCAACGGGCGTGAACATCAACCTCGCAACGAACGAGATGCCGTTCCCGGTAGCCGCATCGGCTGATTCAACCGCGCTGTCCATCGACATGCCACTGGCGCAATCGGCGACGCCATCGCCCTTCTCGGCCTCGCTCGCCTATCAGGGCGTTACGGTCGACGAATCCCTGTGGGCCATGGTCGATCCGGGCCAGGCGGTTCCGCGCACGCCCGCAACGGTCATTCTGGACCTGTCGGGCACCGTGCAGCTGTTTGTCGATCTGATGTCGATTGATCCCGATAGCCTCTCGGCGCCTCCGGGCGAGCTGCGTGACCTGACACTGAACAACCTTCAAGTGTCCTTCGGCGGGGCCGAGTTGACCGGTTCGGGCGATGTGGACTTCGCCCCCGGCCAGATGGTTCCGATGCCGGTTGGTGCCGTGGACCTGAGCCTGACCGGCGCGAACAGCCTGATCCAGTCGCTGTCCGACGGTGGTCTGCTGCCGCCGCAACAGGCGGGCATGGCGCGCGGGATGCTGGGCATGTTCGCCATTCCGGGCGCGGGTCCCGACAGCTACACCTCGACCATCGAGTTCCTGCCGGGCGGTGCCATTACCGCCAATGGTGTGCCGCTGCAGTAAGTCAGCCATAAGAAATCGTCCAACCCCGGGCTGCCTTCCGCGGCCCGGGGTTTTTCTTTGCAACCTTGCGCGCCAGACTGCAGGGCACTAGGTCTCAAAGTCAGTTCTTGAACAGGATGGCCGCCCGATGACCCAATCGCCCGAAACCCTCGCTCACGCCCTTCTTGACGCTGCCCGCAAGGCCGGGGCCGACGCGGCAGATGCGATTGCGGTGCAGGGCACCTCGCTGTCCATCGACGTGTTGAACGGCACGCTGGAACATGCCGAACGGTCAGACGGGGTCGAGATTGGCCTGCGCGTCCTGATGGGGCAACGGCAGGCCTGTGTATCCGCCTCCGATATCCGCCCTGAAACCATGCGGGACATGGCCGAACGCGCCGTTGCCATGGCGCGCCTTGCGCCCGAGGATCCGAGCATCGGCCTTGCCGACCCGTCACAGCTGGCCCGCGATTGGGATATCGCTGCGCTCGACATGATCGACCCGGCACCCGAACCCGACCCTGCCGATCTGGAGGCGCGGGCGCTGGAAGCCGAAGCCGCCGCGCTGGCCGTCGATGGCGTCAGCCAGGTTCAGTCCACCAGTGCGGGTTACGGACGTCGCACCCGCCATATCGCCGCGACCAACGGCTTCTCCGGTGGCTACACCCGAACCGATCACGGGCTGTCTTGCGTTGCCATCACCGGCGAGGGGTTGGGGATGGAACGCGATTATTATGGCGACATGCGGATGCATCGCGCTGACATGATCGCCCCGGCAGAGATCGGTCGGATAGCAGCCGAACGCACCGTCGCTCGCAAAGGCGCGCGGAAGCCCGCGACCGGAGCCTTTCCTGTGCTGTTCGATGAACGGGTGTCGTCCTCGCTGATCGGTCACCTGCTGCAAGCCGCCAATGGTTCTACCATTGCGCGCGGTGCGTCCTGGCTGCGAGAGGCTCTTGGCGAGAAGGTGTTGCCGGAGGGGCTGTCGCTGATCGAACAACCGCTGCGCCCGCGCGCCAGCGGATCGCGCCCGTTCGATGCCGAAGGCCTGCCTACGGCAGAGCGTGCCATCATCGACAAGGGCACCCTGACCGGCTGGACGCTGGACCTTGCCACCGCCCGCAAACTGGGCCTGCAATCAACAGCGAATGCTGCGCGCGGCACCTCCTCTCCGCCCTCGCCTTCGGTGTCCAACGTGGCGCTGACGCAGGGCAGCGCCAGTCGCGAGGATCTGTTGCGCGACATGGGCACCGGGCTGCTGATCACCTCGATGATCGGCAGTTCCATCAACCCCAATACTGGCGACTATTCTCGTGGGGCGTCCGGCTTCTGGGTGGAAAACGGTGAACTGGCCTACCCGGTCAACGAATGCACCGTCGCGGGCAACCTGCGAGACATGCTGCGCACGATCGTGCCCGCCAATGATGCCCGCACCCATCTGAGCCATGTTGTGCCGTCGCTGCTGGTCGAGGGGCTGACGCTTGCCGGGGCCTGATCTGACGCTTCTCATCGACGCGGCATTGGACGCGGGCCGGATTGCCAAACGCCACTGGACCCGCGATCCGCAGATCTGGGACAAGCCCGGCGGCCACGGCCCGGTGACCGAAGCCGATTTGGAAATCGACGCGATGTTGCGCGAAAGCCTGACCGCCGCGCGCCCCGGCTATGGCTGGCTGTCCGAGGAGACTGAGGACGGGTCCGAGCGGCTGTCACGCGATCACGTCTTTATCGTCGACCCCATCGACGGCACGCGGTCGTTTATCGACGGGCAAAAGAACTTCGCTCATTCGCTGGCGGTCACCCGGCAGGGACAGGTGACGGCGGCGGTGGTTTATCTGCCGATGCTGGACAGGATGTTCACGGCCGAGCTTGGGAAGGGCGCGGCGCTGAACGGCGCACCCCTCGCCGCCTCCGGCACCTGTGATGAACCAAGCGCCACGGTTCTGGCCTCTCGTCCGAATTTCCAGCCGGATCACTGGCCGGGGGGCGTGCCCACGGTCCACCGCAGCTTCCGCCCGTCGCTGGCCTATCGGCTGGCGCTTGTCGGGCAGGGCCGGTTTGACGGCATGATCACGTTTCGCGACAGCTGGGAATGGGACATCGCCGCCGGTGCCCTGATCGTGTCTGAGGCCGGAGGCCGGATTTCCGACCGCGACAACCGCGCGCTGGTGTTCAACAACCCGCGTCCCCTGCTGCCCGGTGTTATCGCCGCCAACCGCCCGATCCACGCCGCCCTGATGGCGCGACGCACACCCGCCTGAGGCCCGCAATGCAAAACGCCCGCCCGGTTTGGTCCGGACGGGCGTTCGTATTCGATATCGGCTGCGTTCAGCGGCGGATGCCGAGACGCTGGATAAGGCTCTGGTAACGAGCTTCGTCCTTCGACTTGGTGTAGTCCAGCAGCTTACGACGCTGAGCAACCATCATCAGAAGACCACGACGGGAGTGGTTGTCCTTCTTGTGGCTCTTGAAGTGCTCGGTCAGCGTGGAGATTCGGCTGGTGAGAATCGCGACCTGCACCTCGGGCGAACCGGTGTCGCCTTCTTTGGTTGCGAATTCCTTGATCAGGCGGGCTTTTTCTTCTGCAGTGATCGACATCGGGGTCTCCTTTTCAGGTTCAAAGTGGATGGCGCAGGCCGGGATGTCGTCCAGCAAGGCCCATGGAGAAGTGTCACCCCAAGCGGGGCGATTGCGGGCGTATAGGGGATTATCCGGGCAAAGGAAAGCCCCATTTCTCTTGTCGAATAAGGCAATTCTGCCGGGATTGGGGCGGTCGGTCATTAACCATATGGATAGGATTTTATTGAGCTTTTCATCAAAGACTCGGAACATTTACGCCTCGACTGGTGATTCATTCACCCTTCGGAAACAGCGCCACATTTATTCCACAGGAAAACCTTGTGGTGGTCGGTAAATGACCCAATGGCCGGCGCAAGATCATCGTCAAGCATATGAAAAGGCTCAACCCCCGGGGCCATTCGTTGAGGCAAAGGAACGAAAATGATTGCAGCGGGTGGAGTAATGTTGCTGATGCTTCTCGGGTTCGCGCTCGAGGGGCTGTTTTCTGGCAGCGATGAACAAGATGGCGCGAGCGATGGCTCGGACTCGGCTGCCGATGGCCGCGCCGATGGCGGCTATGACGCCTCCGTCTATACCTCCGATCTGCATGACCTGCTGTTCGGTACCGATGGCATGGGCAATCCCGGCTCCGCCTCCGAAGAGGACAGCGGCGAAAGCGACGAGTCCGGTGGCGATCTGCTGGATGGCCTGTTCGCCGACCCAGAGGATGACCCGCAGGACCCACAGGTCATCTTCGGCACAGCTGCCAGCGAGGCGATGTCCGGCGATGTCGGCGACGATGCAATCTTCGGCGAAGATGGCGACGATTCCCTCTATGGTGATGATGGCGAAGACACGCTTGATGGTGGTGACGGGGCCGACACGCTGGACGGCGGTGATGGGGCCGACACGCTGATCCTGGGCGATGGCGACCTTGCCACTGGCGGCGAGGGTGACGATACGTTCCTGACCGATGACGACATTCCCGATGACGTGCCGATCCTGACCGATTTCCTGACCGGTGTGGATACGATCCTTGTGCGCTACGATGGCGACACGCCGCCGGAAATCACGTTGGAAGCGGATGAAGAGGCCGGCAATACGGCCGTCTTCTCGGATGGCGTGCAGATCCTGCAACTGGATGGCACCACCGATGTCAGCCTTGACGATGTGGTTCTGGAGCAGGAGATGACGGAACCGTCAGACGGCGATGACTCGCTGACCGGCGGTGACGGCAATGACACGATTGATGGCGGTGAAGGCGATGACACGATCACCGGCCTCGATGGGGACGACCTGCTGAATGGCGGCACCGGCGACGATATTCTGCGCGGGCGCACCGGCATGGATGAACTGTTCGGCCAGCAGGGCGCAGATGCCCTGACCGGTGGCGATGGCGATGATCTGATTTCGGGCGGGGCCGAGAATGATCTCGCCTTCGGCAATGAAGGTGATGACACCGTGCAGGGCGATGACGGCAACGATGAGCTTTACGGTGATCAGGGCGCGGATGTTTTGCAGGGTGGCAGTGGCCATGACCTGCTGCATGGCGGGGAAGACGACGACAGCCTCTACGGCGATGATGGCGATGACCTGCTGTTCGGTGCCGAGGGTGACGACGATATGCAGGGTGGCGCCGGCGATGACTACCTGCTTGGCGGGTTCGGATCTGACGACATGTCCGGCGGTGACGGCAATGATACGCTCGATGGCACCTTCACCAGCGGTGACAGCAGCTTTGGCCCGTATGATGAGGACAGCCCCGACACGCTGGCCGGGGGCGACGGCGACGATCACCTTTTCCTTGGTGAAAGCGATATCGGCATCGGTGGTAGCGGTGCGGATCTGTTTGAATCAGGCAGCTACATCGAATCCGAGGCCGCAGTGGTGACGGATTTCAACCCGGACGAAGACCAGATTCAGGTCAGCGTGGACCTGGAGGCTTCGCCTGATCCGGCTGTGTCCGTCATTGATTTCGACGATGGCACAGGCGCCAGCATCATGGTGGATGGCACCGTCGTTCTGCAAGTGACCGGCGCGCAGGGGCTTGATCCCTCGGCCATTCTGATCCGCGATATCCGCCTCGACGATATGGCGGAATCTGCCTGATCGGGGGGTTACCCAGCGAGGAAATAAGGTCGGACCGCCGTCAGGATGGCCTCGGGCACTTCTTCCATCGCGAAATGGCCGGTTCCATGGATTTCTTCCCCGGTCACGGGCTGCTCACACCAAGCCTGCCACAAGGCCTGCGGATCGCCCGTCTTTGCCGGAAAGCCCGCGCTGGCCCACAGGAAAAGCAACGGCGCGGCGATCTTGTGCCCGGCCAAACGGTCGGCTTCATCCAGAGCACGGTCTATGGTTGCCCCCGCCCGGTAATCCGCGCACATCGCATGCACACGCGCCGGGTCCGATGCCTGCTGCCGGTAACTGTCAAGGGCGGCGCCTTCAAAGGGTGCGAGGCTTCGGCAATGGGTCCAGCTTGACAGGGTCCAGTCGAAATAGGCCACCGGATCGGCCCCGATCATTCGTTCCGGAATAGGGGCGGGTTGGGCCAGAAAGGTCCAATGGTAGGCCTTGAGCGCCAGCTCCGCGTCCCAAGCCGCCCAGAAATCCACCGTTGGCACCACCTCGATGATCCCCAGCCGGTCCACCCGGTCGGGATGGTCCAGCGCCAGCCGGTAGGCCACCCGTGCGCCCCGGTCATGGCCCAGGATATGGGCCTTGGACAGACCGATGAAGTCCATGATCCCCACGATATCCTTGGCCATCTCACGCTTGGAATAGGTGTGGTGATCCGCATCGTCGGCAGGCGCGTCGCTGTCGCCATACCCGCGCAGGTCAGGGATGATCACGTGAAAATCCCGCGCCAGATCGGGCGCGATCCCGGCCCAACACATGTGGTTCTGCGGAAAGCCGTGAAGGCAGATCAGCGGCGGCCCTTCGCTCCCCTGATGCACGGACAGGCGGATGCCGTTCGTCTCGATGAAGCTCTGTGTGAAGCCCGGAATTTCCGACATGGCGCGGCCCTCCTTACGTTCAGACTGCGCCTGGGAACGGACAAGGTCAACGGGCGGGCCAGACCTGCGGCTCTGTGGCATAGGCGATATAGAGCGGATGGCGCGGATGCCCAGCCTTGGACAGGCCCAGACAATGCAGATCGACACCCGCCCCGCGCAGCAGTGCCTCGACCTCCGGTCCCCGGTTCATATGCTCGCCATGCACGCCCCAACCGGCGATGACGGTATCGGCCCACCCCAATCCATCGAGCAGGAGCGCGTCGTTGTCAGCCCCCACGGGATCAGTCGCAGTGCGCAACAGGCGCGGGTCGGTTTCCCGCCAGGCGAAGATATTCATCACCCGGAAGCCGCCGAATCCCAACACCCGCGCCCGCCGTTCGCACCGTTCCACGGTCGGATCGTTCTGAACTTCGGTCGCTTTCGACGGGTTCAGCATGATGAACAGAACGCGCGGCCCGGCCTCGTCCCAGACCCGTGTCAGCGCGTAGCGATATCGTTCGCAATCGGAGTAGACCGCAACGCTGGCCGCATCGCCCTTTTGATGCGTCCGGGTGATCACAGGTTGAACACGCGGGAGGGATGAACCTCGCCCCCGCGATAGATGCCAACGGCGACCGGCGTGCCCTTGTAGGACACCCAGACCTCTTCGCCATACTCGGCGGTGCCCAGAACCTGCCCCGGATTGCCGTTCTTCAGCCGGGCAAAGCCCAGATCGTTGGCACGCAGTTCCGGCAGATCATCGAGCCCCACCTGCAAGGGCAGCAGATGCGCGTCCAGCGCCGGGTCCTTGGCCATTTCCTCGATCACCGAGAAGGCCACCGCGTCCTCTACATCGAAAGGGCCGGACCAGACGCGGCGCAGTTGTTGCACATGGCCAAGGCAGCCAAGCGCTTCGCCAAGATCGCGTGCGATTGAGCGGACATAGCCGCCCTTTCCGCAGACCATCTCCAGCTCCACGTGATCGGCATCGGGGCGCGACAGCATCGTCAGGCTTTCCACATACAAAGGCCGCGCGGCAATCTCGAACTCCTCGTCCTCGCGCGCCAGCTTGTAGGCGCGTTCCCCGTCGATCTTCACGGCGGAAAACTTGGGCGGCACCTGCATGATATCGCCCTCGAAGCCTTTCAGGGCCTCGGTGATCTGCGTATCCGTCGGCCGCAGGTCACTTTCCCCGACCACCTCGCCCTCGGCGTCATCCGTATTGGTCGCGGCCCCGAAAGTGACCGTAAACACGTAAGCCTTCATCGCGTCGGTGATAAACGGCACGGTCTTGGTCGCCTCTCCCAAGGCCACCGCCAGCACGCCCGTGGCATCCGGGTCCAGCGTGCCCGCATGGCCAGCCTTCTTGGCATCGAACGCCCACCGGACCTTGTTGACCACAGCGGTTGAGGTCAGCCCCGCGGGCTTGTCCACCACCAGCCAGCCGTGAATGTCGCGTCCCTTGCGCTTGCGCCCCATGCCTTGGGCCTCCGTTCAAACCGTCCCAGAAAGGCGATGCTGCTAGCGGGACTTGCCCGCCTCGTCAACAACCGTCCCCAGAATGGGGCCCAGTTGAAAGCCGAAATCGTCGCGACCCAGGTCCGGCGCATAAAGCCGCGAGACGCGCCCATCCAGGTAAAGCGCATTGGGCGTGCCAAGGTGGTCGCGGAACAGCCGCCCGAAATGGTCGAAATTCACCGCCCGGTCGGAAATCGCGAAAATCGCGCGGGTGCCGGTCGCGTCGACCCCCACCCCGTTGCGAATGTTGAGAGATGTGCTGTCGGGCAGAAAGCGCGGATGCAGCGCGCCGTCGATCACCAGCATCGGCCCCGATTGCGTGGCATAGCGGCAGTCCGGCGGGTTCGCGGCATAGGCGCGGCTTTCGATCACCTGCGCGCGCCCGGACTGGATGCAGAACACCCCATTGGGCAGCAGCCCGAAATTTCCCGGCCCGTCAGAGGTGACGACCCGCATCTCCTGCTGGCCATCCTCGATATAGAGCCCAACGGGCCTGCGGTCGTCATGGAACATGCCCGCATTCACGGCAAAGCCAAGCCGCTGACCGGGCCTCAGGTTGCGTTCGACACGAGAGAAATTGCCAAGGATATTGCCTGCCTCATCGCGCAGGAACAGGCGCAGATCCTCGCGGGTCAGATCCACCTCGCAGATGGTGAAATCGGCACCGTCGAACCGGTCCTGCCGGCATTCGGTTGCCTGCGCCGCCGAAGCGGCCAGCATCATCAGCGAAACGGCCAGCCAGCGCATTCTAGTCCTCGTCGCTGTCCTCGGGGCGGTCCAGATCCTGCCGCACCTTCTCTTGCTGGAACAGCGCACGCGCCTCGTCCATCTTGTCGAAGGTCTCATCAATAAGGAACCGGAAGTCGGGCGCGTATTTGAGGTTCATCTTCTTGGTGATCATCCGGCGCAATTCGCCCTTGTTGCGCTTCAGCGCCTGAATGGCTTCCTGCCGATGACCGCCACCAAGCGGCAGCACATAGACGGTCGCGATCTTCAGATCGGCCGAGGTGCGCACCTCGCTGACCGTGATCGACATCGCGTTCAATTCGGGGTCGTGGATATCCCCCTGCATCAGCACATCCGACAGGGTGCGCCGGATCAGTTCGCCCACCCGCAACTGCCGCTGCGAGGGCCCCGGTCCGTCATGAAACTTGTTCTTTGCCATGGCCATCATCCTTTGCCCCCCACTTATGGGATCACCCCGCCCCCCGCAAGCAACGGCTTTCACCCGCGCCCGGGGTGCGCTAGAGCAAGGGCAGGATTTTGCCAAAGGATCGGGATCATGCAGGGCAGCACCGCAATCGCAGTCATGGGGGCATCGGGCCGGATGGGGCAGATGCTGATCAAGCTGGTGAACGAAAGCGACGCCGCGCATCTGGTCGCCGTGACGGAACGCGAGGGCCACGATTGGGCAGGCCGCGACCTGGGCGAATGCATGGGCGGGACGGCGACCGGCGTGATGGTCCATGCCGATCCGATTGACGCCATCGTGAACGCGCAGGCGGTGATCGACTTCACCTCGCCCGAGGCCACCGTGGCGCATGCCCAACTGACCGCGCAGGCCCGCTGTGTGCATGTGATCGGCACCACCGGCATGGATGACACCCACGATCAGGCGCTCACCCATGCCAGCCGTCATGCGACGATCATTCAGGCGGGCAATATGAGCCTTGGCGTGAACCTGCTGGTACAGATCACCAAGCAGGTGGCGGCCGCGCTGGATGAGGATTTCGATATCGAGGTGATCGAGGCCCATCACCACCACAAGGTCGACGCCCCCTCCGGCACCGCGCTGATGCTGGGTCAGGCGGCGGCGGACGGGCGGGGCATTGACCTGAACGTCGCGAAAGAGTCCGGCCGCGACGGCATCACCGGTGCCCGTCAGCGGGGCCATATCGGCTTCTCCGCCATTCGCGGCGGCGATATCGTCGGCGAACATGACGTGCTCTTTGCCGGACAAGGTGAACGCATCGTCTTGCGCCACGTCGCCACTGACCGCGCCATCTTCGCGCGTGGGGCGCTCAAGGCCGCGCTTTGGGGTCAGGGCAAGGGCCCTGGGCGCTTCGATATGCTCGATGTTCTGGGAATGCGCTGAACCAACGCTGTTACTGCGGGCAGAACCGGCGGATCAGCGTGATTGCCAGCCCCGTCGCGCGCCGGGGGTCTTCGAGTGGAAATCGGCAGGGCGCTTTCGCACCCAGGCGATGAATTTGCTCAGCCTCGGTTGCGCCTGAAGCGCTTCGATCGTGTTGAAATCGCGTGCGAGGTCTGTTTCCGACAGGGTCGCGTGAATCTCGTTGTGACAGATCTGGTGCAGCAAAACCGTCGGTCCGCCCTTGCCGCCACGCAGGCGTGGGATTAGGTGATGAAGGCTTTGCTTCGCATGGGGCGGGATCGGTCGTCCGCAGAGAGGGCAGATCGGCGTTTCATCCATTTCGCGTGTGGTCCTGCGCTGTCCTGAGCCATAGGATGGCGCAAACCCGGGACGAGGCAAGGGCGGATGCAGACCGAAAAACTGGACGCGGTTGTGATTGGGGCGGGACCAGCCGGTCTGATGGCCGCCGAGGCCATGACGCATGCCGGGCGCTCCGTGGTGATTGTCGAGGCAAAGCCCTCGGCCGGGCGCAAGTTTCTGATGGCAGGCAAATCGGGGTTGAACCTGACAAAGGACGAGCCGTTTGAGCGGTTCCTTGCAGCCTATGGCGAGGCTGAAGACTGGCTGAAGCCGATGTTGCATGCGTTCCAGCCCGACGATGTAAAGACCTGGGCCGAGGGGCTGGGGCAACCGGTGTTCACGGGATCTTCGGGAAGGGTATTTCCAAAGGTGATGAAGGCGTCGCCCTTGCTGCGGGCCTGGCTTGGGCGGATCGGGGCAGAGATGCGGTTGCGCTGGCGCTGGACCGGGTTCGAGGAGTCTGCGCTGCGCTTCCAAACGCCGCAAGGGCAGCGGCTGGTGCAGGCAGAGGTGACCGTTCTGGCACTTGGCGGCGGATCCTGGGCGCGGCTCGGGTCGGATGCGGCCTGGCTGCCGTGGCTGGAGGATATCGGCGTTGAGGTTGCACCGATCGTCCCGGCGAATATGGGATTTCGGGTCACCTGGTCACCGCATATGGCGCGCTGGTTCGGGGCCCCGGTGAAGGGCTGTTTGCTGAGCGCCGGGAACCGGGAAGCGCGGGCGGAATTCGTGGTGTCCGAACATGGGGTCGAGGGCGGCGGTATCTACGCGCTCTATCGCGAGTTGCGCGAAGGGGCAGGGCTGGTGCTGGACCTGTTCCCCGATCTGACGGTCGAGGATCTGGCCGCGCGCCTCGCTCGCCCGCGCGGGAAGGCGAGCCTGTCCAACCATCTGCGGAAGCTGTTGGGATTGGAGGGCGTGCGCATGGCCCTGGTGAACGAAGTCGCGAGACCGGTGCCGGAGGGTGCGGCGCTTGCGGCAAAGCTGAAAGCGCTGGATCTGCCGCTGGCCGGACCGAGGCCGTTGGATGAGGCGATTTCCACGGGTGGCGGCGTGATGCGGGCGGCGGTCTCCGACGGGCTGATGCTGCGGGCGCGGCCCGGGACATTCGTGGCCGGTGAGATGCTGGACTGGGAGGCGCCGACCGGGGGGTATTTGCTGACGGGCTGCCTTGCCACCGGGCTATGGGCCGGGAAGCATGCGGGGGCGTGGCGCGGCTGATTGCGCCCCGGACAGGGCCGGGTCGCGACGGGGGCGATTCTCGTCAAGCCCCTCCGGGGCCCTCCTCGAACCGCGTTGCCACGGAAGGCCGCGCGGACTGTTCCAGACATTCCACGATCCACTGGGCGCGCTGTAGGAACGCCTCCGGCGGGAGTATTTCGACCAAGAAGAAGGGGTTGGCGCGCGTCAGGCGGCAGCGGCTTTCTTGTAGGCGGGGCGGTCGAACATCATGGCCCCAAAGGCGTGGATGCGGTCGTCGATGATGGGGAACTTCGCCCCCACGGCCCATCTGAGGCAATGGGCCAGCAGGATATCGGCGATGGTCATGGTTTCGCCCATCAGGAAGGGGCCGGTTTCGGACATGCGCGGCAGCAGTCGGTGCTGGCTTTGCTCGAATTCCCATTTCAGGCTGTCCTTGATCGCAGGCAGGCGGTGTTCTTCGGGCAGGACGAAACTGTGACGGGCGGCCATCCAGAGGATCTGGTCGAACTCTTCGTTGATGAAATGGGTCAGCGCGTCCTGATGGGCGCGGTCAATGGTGCCGGGTGCAAAGGTCAGGGCCGCGTGGCGATCTGCCAGATAGGTCATGATCGCGAGCGAATCGGTGATCGGGACGCCATCGGCGATGAGGACCGGCACCTTGCCCGCCGGGTTCACGGCAACGACGGAGGGATCGCGGGGCGGGGCCTGCACATGGTCATAGTCGAGCCCCAGTTCCTCCAGCACCCAAAGAACGCGCAAGGTGCGGGTCTGGGTCTTGCCGATCACTTTGTACATGCTGTGCCTCCTGTTGCATCGGCGCAGTCTGGCGCGTGAGGGCGGGGCCGTCCAGAGGCCGTGCGCCTGTTCATCTGTTTGTGCTAGTCTGATGTCGAGGCCGATCAAACAGGAGACGTCCGATGCACCGCCGGTCAAGGCACTTATTGCTCGCAGTCTGGGTTGCTTTTGCCGCGATGAACCCGTTGCAGGCGCAAACGACGGATATCCCACCCTGGTTGCAGCAGCATGTGGGTCGGGGGGAAGGGCAGATCGCCCTGGTGGTGCTGCAAAGGGCGCGTGATCTGTACCAGGACCAGGTGAGCGAGGCGGGAATAACCAACCCCTGTTACCTCGCGATGGATGCGACACGCCCCAGCACATCGTCCAGCGGCGCGCCCGGGGAAAGGTTCTATATCATCTGTGAGGCAGAAGAGTCGTTCCGCGCGGTGTCGTCGGGCTATGGAAGCGGCCGGGATCTGCCGCAGGCCAACTTCCGGAACGGACGGGAATGCGCGCGGCATTTCAGCAATGCGGAAGGGTCCAACCTGACCATGGGCGGGGCCTATGTGACGGCGGAGACCCGGACCTCGTTCAAGGGCTATTTCAGCGAGGCGGAGGACAGGGTGCCGTTTGAGCGGACCTTTCTCCTGTTCGATGGCATGGGGGAGACCGACAACGCGCGCGAGCGCGAAATCGGCGGCCATGTCGCGATGTTCCTGCGCTGGCAGTGCCGCTATAGCGACCCGGAAAGCCTTTTTGCAGACGACGAAGGCTTTGTCCCTTTCGGTCGGCTGATCAACTATGATGGCGGGCGCAGCAACGGCTGCACGACATGGTCGGAAGAGGTGGCGGAGGATATCATCGCGCTGGTCGAAGGGGATCCGACGACGCTGTACATATATCCCGAGTCTGGTGACATCACGGCGGTTGCAGAAGCCGTGACCGACCGCAGAAACCTTTCTGAAGAAGGGCTTTACTGGAACGCCACCTGCCTGGAACAGATCGAAACGCCAAGGTTCTGGTCGCGGGAAACCCTTCGCCCGATCATCGACGAATGGCGGGAGTCCCTGCCGGACCAACCGCCCCTTGAATTGCCGATCTGCCGGTGACCGGTTGTCCGTTGGTGCGATCCTAGCGCATCCGTGACGCAACCGTCGCAAGCCGGATCAGCACCCGTTCCAACAGCGCATCCTGTGGGGCGTGCTGGCTGGATCGCAGGGTGAGGTCCAGCTCGATCAGAGCCTGAAGGGCCTGTTCCAGCCGGTCCGATCCCCACATGCCGGCCTGCCGGATCATCTTGTCGCGGCGCGGGCCGAAGACGGGCGGGCGCATGGACCCGACCCCGGCAGAGGCGCCGCCGGGGTGGATCGCGGCGGCATGAAGGGTGCGGAAATGGCGCAGCGCCATGATGGTCAGCGTCACCGGGGCGACGCCCTGACCGGTCAGTTTCTGCATCAGTGCGCCGATCTGGGTGACCTGACCTTCAGCGGCGGCATTGATGATATCGTCCATCCCAGCCTCGATGGTGGCGGGGGCGCAGGCAGATACATCAGCCACGCTGACCGGGGTGGGATCGCCAATCTTGTAGAGCGCCAGCTTTTCCACCGTCTGGCGGAAATCGCCGGGGTCCAGTTGAGTGGCCAGTGCGGTCAGCTGAGCGGAGGCATCGCGGTCAAGCTGGGTCACGCCGGATTTCGCCAGCGTCTCCTCGATCTCGGCGCGGCTTGGCGGGTCGTCATAGATGCCGACGCAATAGGCGCGCTTGTGGCCTTCGAACAGCTTGCGCAGGGCGGATTTGGCGGGCAGGGCGCGCGGGGCGGTCACGATGATTTGCGCATCGCCGGGCTGCCAGTCCTTCAGCGCCTCTGAAATCACCGGGGCCAGCCCGTCGGCGGCGTCCTCCACAAAAGCCACGCGCGGACCGGGAAAGAAGCCGACCGCCTTCACCGCATCCAGCAGAAGCGCTTTCTCGCTGCGCAGGTCGCTTGCGGAAATGCGGGACAGGCGCATCTCCTCTTCCGCGCCGGGGCCGAGTAGTTTGGCAATCACATCCTGCCGCTTGATGGCCACGCGCATCGCATCGGCCCCGAAGATCAGCAGGCCCGCGGCGGATTGGTCGGGATTGGCGAAATAGGCGCTGGCGTCGCGGGCCGAAAGCTTCATGACCAGCGAAGCGAGGAGGCCAGCAGCCGGGACATGACCTGATCGGCCAAGGCGGTCATCAGCCGATCCTGCGCGTCGCGGCGGGCAGCGGTGGTTGCGACCGAGGTCGAGGTGGTGGAATAGGCCGTGAAGGTTGAAACGGAATCGGCCAGCAACTGCGCATCCGTCGCGGTTTCGGTCAGGGTAAACCGGACAGTGCCCGCGATATTGATACGGGTGATGTCATTGGTGCCGGTGATGGCCAGATCGGTTTCCGAGGTCTCGATGATGTAGTCGAGCCGGTAGGTCTCGGCCTGTGGCAGGCCAAGCCGTTCCTCCAGTCGCGCGACCAGCTGGAACCCGAGCCGCGTGTCCGGGGCGGCAACCAGCACTTGCCCGCGCAGGGCCTGACCCGCCCCGCCCGGTGCATAGACCGGGGCAAAGCCGCAGCCCGCAAGCGGGGCCACGGCCAGAAGGGTCAGGAAATGGCGGCGGTCAGATGACGACATTGACGATACGGCCCGGAACGACGATCAGTTTCTTGGGCTGACCACCGGCCAGCGCCTTGACCACAGCGTCGTCTGCCAGCGCGATCTTTTCAACCTCTTCCTTGCCCAGATCCTTTGCGACGGTGATTTCCGACCGGCGCTTGCCGTTGATCTGGATGGGCAGGGTGACGGTGTTTTCCACCAGCATCGCCTCATCGGCCACCGGCCAGGGGGCATCGGCCAATAGACCGTCACCGCCCTGATGGGCCCAAATATCCTCGGCCAGATGCGGGGTCATGGGCGACATCAGCTGCGCCAGCGTCATGATCGCCTGTTTCTGCGCCGCCGCACCTGCCTTGGATTTGGCCAGCGTGTTGGTAAATGCGTAGAGCCGGGCAATCGCCGCGTTGAAGCCGAAGCTTTCAATGCCGAGTGTCACATCGCGAATCGCCTTATGCATCTCGCGCAGCAGGTCCTCGTCACCTTCACCTTTTGCGCCCGGGTCCATCGCGGCGATGCGATCGCACAGGCTCCAGACCCGACCCAGATGCTTATGCGCGGCCTCGGCACCGGCGGCGGTCCATTCCACGTCCCGCTCCGGCGGGGAATCGGACAGCACGAACCAGCGCGCGGTGTCGGCGCCGTAGGACGCAATGATGTTCATCGGGTCGACGACGTTGTTCTTGGACTTCGACATCTTGGCGGAGGGGATGATCTCCACCTCGGTGCCGTCCTTGAGGAACCCCTTGCCCTCGCGCATCTCTACCGCTTCCGGGTAGTGGTACACAGGGCGACCGTTGGCATCGCGGGTCTGGAAGATCGCGTGCGTCACCATCCCTTGGGTGAAAAGCGCATCGAAGGGTTCCTTCGATTTTTTCGGCAGGTGGCCGCAGATATGCATCGCGCGGGCGAAGAAGCGGGAATAGAGCAGGTGCAGAATCGCGTGCTCGATGCCGCCGATATACTGGTCGACATTCATCCAGTAGTCCGCTTCCGCCATATCCGTGGGCGTCGTGGCGCGCGGTGCGGTGAAACGGGCGAAATACCACGACGAATCGACGAAGGTATCCATCGTGTCGGTTTCACGCCGGGCAGGCGCACCACAGGACGGGCAGGCACAGTCGCGCCACGTCGGGTGACGGTCCAGCGGGTTGCCGGGAATGTCGAAGCTGACATCCTCAGGCAGTTCGATCGGCAGGTTTTCCTTCTTCTCGGGCACCACGCCGCAGGCGTCGCAATGCACAACGGGAATCGGGCAGCCCCAGTAGCGCTGGCGGGACAGGCCCCAATCGCGCAGGCGGAACTTGGTGACACCGGTGCCGAGCCCCTTGGCCTCCATCCAGTCGATGGTGGCGTCTATTGCTTCCTGCCCGGTGGCCTCATCCAGACCGGCGAAATGGTCGATCCATTTCACCTTTTCGGTCTTCGGCGGCACGAAGGCTTCGGTCTCGACCGGTTTGGGGTCATCCAGAGCCACGAAAGTATCAATCACCGGCAGGTCATACTTGCGGCAGAAATCCAGGTCGCGTTGGTCATGGGCCGGGCAGGCGAAGATCGCGCCGGTGCCGTAATCCATCAGGATGAAATTCGCGACCCAGACGGGAATCTCCCAGTCCGGGTTCAGCGGGTGCTTGACGCGCAGCCCGGTATCGGCCCCAAGTTTCTCTGCCTTCTCAATGGCTTCTTCCGTGGTGCCGCCCTTGCGCATCTCGGCCACCTTGGCGGCGAGATCGGGGTTTTCGGCCTCCAGCGCTTTGGTCAGCGGATGGTCGGGGGAAATACCCAGGAAGCTTGCGCCCATCAGCGTGTCGGGCCGGGTGGTGTAAACCTCCAACGCCTCATGCCCATGGGACGGCTCGGTCAGCGACCACGAGAATTGCAGCCCGCGCGACTTGCCGATCCAGTTGGCCTGCATCAGCTTGACCTTGGCGGGCCAGTCATCCAGCCCCTCCAGCGCATCCAGCAATTCCCCCGACATGTCAGAGATCTTGAAGAACCACTGCGTCAGCTCGCGCCGTTCCACCAGCGCGCCCGACCGCCAGCCGCGCCCGTCCTCGACCTGTTCATTGGCCAGAACGGTCATGTCGACCGGGTCCCAGTTCACGATGGCGTTCTTGCGGTAGACCAGCCCTTTTTCGAGGAAATCGAGGAACAGCGCCTGCTGCTGGCCGTAATATTCCGGGTCGCAAGTGGCGAACATCCGGCTCCAGTCGATGCCGAAGCCAAGCGGCTTCATCTGCTCGACCATCGTGTCGATATTCTCATAGGTCCAGGTCTTGGGGTGGCCGCCAGACGCCATTGCGGCGTTTTCGGCAGGCATCCCGAAGGCGTCGAAGCCCATGGGGTGCAACACGTTGTGGCCGGTCGATTTCTTGTAGCGCGCGATCACGTCGCCCATGGTGTAGTTGCGCACATGGCCGATATGGATACGGCCCGACGGGTAGGGGAACATCTCCAGCACATAGTATTTCGGCTTCGTCTCATCGCGCTTGGCGAGGAACGTGCCGGACTTTTCCCAGGCGGATTGCCATTTCGGTTCGATCACACTGGGGTCGTAGCGGGCCATGTGCTGTCCTTGTCGTCTGTCATACGAAAACGCCGGGCGCGAGGGCCCGGCGTGTGTTTAGAAGCGTTGCGGGTCAGAATCTAGAGGTCACCTTCGCGGATACGGATCTGACGCGCGCGGGTCAGAATCGCGTCTTCCACGGCGCGCTGCGTTTCCCGGCTGACCGGGCCGCCACGCGATTGCAGGGCCACGCGCAGGCTGCGGGCATCAAGCGCGGGGTCAGTCACATAGACCGTCGCGCGATAGGCGCGGCCACCGCCGGGCGGGGTGCCGTAGCCGAAGACGATGACGCCAGAGAACGGATCGGCAGCTTCGATTGGCATGAAGTCGAGAATCTCAAGCGAGGCATTCCAAAGGTAGCGGTTCACCTCGACCGTGACATTGGGATCATCATTATTGGAAAACAGATCCCAGATCGTGTTGCGCGACGGATCTGGAAGCGCACCGCCGTCAATGAGCTGCGCGCGGGTCTCGTCACTCATCTCATTGTTCAGCCCGCCGAAACGACCACCGCAGGCCGTCAGCGCCGTGAGCGCAAGCAATATCGCCAAGATTTTGCCCAAACGTCCGATCATGATACGCTCCCGTCCCGTTCCATTCCGGTTTACAGCCATTAAACCGCTTGGCCCTTGGTATCGCAGGGCCAATAGCGCGGCAAGTGTCTTAAAAGGCGCGTAGGCAGGTGACCCATTGGGCTACTGTGACATGTCTGCACCATCACCGGGGCAAGATGCCATATCCGCGACGCGCTTTCTTGCAATCAGACCTCCGAAAGTTGAGAGAGAGGCATACCCAACGCGGATTCCCCGGTTGGGGAGATTTTATCTAACGAGGGAAAAACCATGAAAAAGGTTCTCTTCGCAACGACTGCACTCGTCGCCACCGCGGGCGTCGCATCTGCAGACGTTACCGTTTCCGGTTACGCCGAAATGGGTCTTGCTGGCGGCGACATGATGGAGACGCAGTTCATCCAGGACATCGACGTCACCTTCAGCCTCTCCGGCACCACCGACAACGGCCTGACCTTCGGCGCATCGGTTGATCTGGACGAAGCTGCTGACGATGTTGGCGCACTCGACAACACCATGCAGAACGACTTCCACCACGGTGGCGTTGCAGTGTTCATCTCCGGCAACTTCGGCACCGTGACCATGGGTGACACCGACGGCGCTCTGGACTGGGCCCTGACCGAAGCCGGCAATGTTGGCAACCCCGGCACCCTGCGTGACGACGAAACCACCCACGGCGGTTACCTCGGCTCCTACGGCGACGGTTCCTCCGACGGCCAGATCCTGCGTTACGACTACTCCTTCGGTGACTTCGCATTCGCGATCTCCATGGAGCAGGACACCGTGGGCGGCGCTGGCAACGGCGTTGTTGACGCGGGCGACACCAACGGCAACATGGCTCTGGGTCTGCGTTACTCCACCTCCGCAGGTGGTGTGGATCTGAGCCTCGGCCTCGGCTACCAGTCGACCGACTTCGGCACTGCAAACGATCAGTCCATCATCGGTGCATCGGTTGTTGCTTCCTTCGCAGGCGGCTTCTCCGCAGGCATCCAGTACAGCGACTGGTCCGACGTGGGCGGTGTTGCCGGTGCAGACAACTCGCACCTGGGCATCGGCGTCGGCTACTCGATGGACGCCATCTCGCTGCACGCCAACTACGGCGAGTACGACTCCGGCGCATCGGGCTTCGGCCTCGCGGCAGCTTACGACCTGGGTGGCGGCGCTGGCCTGCACCTCGGCTACGGCTCGACCGACGGTGGCGCAGACACCTGGTCCTTCGGCCTGGCAATGTCCTTCTAATCCAACCGGATTATTTGGTAGGGAAGAGCGGGCTTTATGCCCGCTCTTTTCTTTTGTGCAGAAGGATCGTCACAGATGTCACTTTCCGAAATCTCCCAGGCCATCACACGGGCAGAAGCCGCCGCAGGGCGCGCGCGCGGGTCTGTTCGCCTGATCGCGGTGTCCAAGGTGCAACCGCTGGATCGGGTCGAGGCGGTGCTGGAAGAGGGGCATCGGTTGTTTGGCGAAAACCGCGTGCAGGAAGCCGCCGGGAAATGGCCCGCGTTCCGGGACCGATTCGAGGGCATCGACCTGCATCTGATCGGCCCGCTGCAAAGCAACAAGGCGCGCCAGGCGATGGACCTGTTCGACGCGATCCACACGCTTGACCGGCCCAAGCTGGCCACAACACTGGCCCGGCTGGCGCAGGATCTGGGACATTGCCCGGACCTGATGATCCAGGTGAACACGGGTGAAGAACCGCAGAAGGCGGGCGTCCTGCCCGGCGATGCGGATGCGTTCATTGAGGAGACGCGGGCGCTGGACCTTCCAGTAAAGGGCCTGATGTGCATCCCGCCGGTGGACGAGGAACCGGCGCTGCACTTCGCCCTGCTTGCAAAGATCGCAGAGCGGAACGGATTGCCGGAACTGTCCATGGGCATGAGCGCGGATTTCGAGACGGCGATTGCGCTTGGCGCGACCTATGTGCGGGTGGGGTCGGCGATTTTCGGAGACCGGGTGCCCGGCTGAGAGCGGTTTCGCCGCCTGCCGGCGTCGACCGGGGGGCGACCCTCGTCAGGCTCCTTCGGAGCCCTCCTCGGGCCGCATTGCCATGGACAATCTGCCCCGGGCGGTCTGCGGATTCGCCGGGTGTGGCGGCCTTGGGGTCGGGATGCCTCCGGCGGAGGTATTTTTGCCAAAGATGAAAGGGCTTAGTCCACGATCAGGCGGCTGCCTTGTGTCAGTTTTCGGGTGAGCCAGAGGAGGTGGCCCGGTGCCATGGCGACGCAGCCTTCCGTGGGGTGGCCGGGCTTGCGCCAGCGATGCAGGAAGATGGCGGAACCGCGCCCCGGATTGGCGACAGGCCAGTTCCAGTCCGTCAGCAGGACGAGATCGTACAGGCGGTCGGCGCGCGACAGCCGTTCGTGGCTGCCGTAATAGGGCGCGCGGACTTGCAGGTTGTAGTCCGGGCAACCCGCGTCGTCGGACCACAGATCGCCCGGCCCGATCGGCCTTGCCCAGTCCACCGGACGCGCCATGCGGTCGGGCCGGTAGAGGCAGCCCACGATCCTGTGGATGCCGCGCGGGGTCGCGCCGTCGCCTTCGCGTTTGTCCGACCGTATGCCGCCCTTGCCGATGGAACAGGGAATCACGCGGCCCTGAAAGCGCAGCCCCATTGGGGTGAGGACCATATCCTGCGGGGTCACAGCAGGTGGCCCGATTTTTTCGCCTTCACGTCAAGGTAGTGGGCGTTGTGTCGGTTCGTCGGGGTGATCAGCGGAACCCGTTCGGCCACCTTTATTCCTTCGTGTTCCATCATCGCCACCTTGCGGGGGTTGTTGGTCATCAGTCGCACGGCGGAAAAGCCCATGCGGCGCAGGATATCGGCGCCAAGGCGGAAGTCACGCTCATCATCTTCGAAGCCGAGCCGGTGGTTTGCCTCGACCGTATCGAATCCCTGATCCTGCAGGGAATAGGCGCGCATCTTGTTGGCGAGCCCGATGCCGCGCCCTTCCTGATTGAGGTAGAGCAGCACGCCCGCCCCTGCCGTTCCCATCTCTGCAAGAGCGGTTCGCAGTTGCGGGCCACAGTCGCATTTCAGCGAGCCGAGCACATCGCCGGTGAAGCAGGCGGAATGCAGCCGGGCCAGGACCGGGGCATCACGGTCGGGGCGACCGATCTCGATTGCATAGTGCTCGGTCCCGCCATTGTCGGGGCGGAAGATATGCAGGCGACCGGCGTCAGCTGCCTCGATCGGCAAGCGGGCGGCCGCAACGGGGTTGAGGGCGTGGTGGCGCAGCAGATCCTGATGTGTGGCGTCAGGGTGCAGGCGGGTCAGATGATGGTCGGCGGCGAATGCCTTTGCATCGGCGATCGGCACGATGATCGCCGCGGGCAGAAGTTGCGCGGATTTGATCAGGGCAATGGCGAGGCGATGAAGCCCTGCCACCCCCTCGCGCCGGGTCAGTAGCGGGCCCTTCATCGGCACACGCAAATCGTCGGCGGGATCTGCAACTGCCCGCACCCAGGACGCGGTGGCATCGTCGGGGACCACAACGCGCGCCAGATCGCCATCATAGGCCCGCGCCTTCAGCGTTTCCGCGCGGCGGTCGGTAATCGCGAGGTCCAGTTCGCCAAAGCTCCGGATCGCCGAAAGCCGGGCATCGGTCAGTGTTTCCGCCGCGAGCAGAGCAATGCCATCGCCGTCCCCCAAAACAACAGGCAAGCCGACGCGCAGATCGGCGCGGGCGCGGGCGGCAAGCTCGGACGGGGTGGGCAGAAGCGGCATCGCATGGTCCTGAACGACGGGTATCTTCCCCATGTAGACTGCCCTGTAGCGTTTTGAAACATTTGCTCGCTGTCTGACACGGCTGCGTGAGAAGTTTTTCGATGCACTTGTCAGACAGGTGATTGCGCGACATGTGCAGTGAGGAACAATCAACGGGAGTCACCCAAATGGCCAATCTCAAGAAAATCCTTCTGGTCGATGATGACGAGGACTTGCGCGACGCGCTGGCCGAACAGCTGGTGATGACCGAAGATTTCGATGTGTTCGAGGCCGGCAATGGGTCCGAAGGCCTGCAAAAGGCCAAGGAAGCGATCTATGATCTGGTGATCCTGGACGTGGGCCTGCCCGACACCGATGGCCGCGAACTGTGCCGTCTGATGCGCAAGCAGGGCGTGAAATGCCCGGTTCTGATGCTGACTGGCCACGACAGCGACGCCGATACCATCCTTGGCCTTGATGCGGGCGCAAATGATTATGTCACAAAGCCCTTCAAGTTTCCGGTGCTCTTGGCTCGCATTCGCGCGCAACTGCGCCAGCATGAACAATCGGAAGATGCCGTGTTCCAGCTTGGGCCATACACGTTCAAGCCCGCGATGAAGATGCTGGAAACCGAGGATATGAAGAAAATCCGGTTGACCGAGAAGGAAACTAATATCCTCAAATACCTTTATCGCGCCCAAGATGGGGTGGTGGCGCGCGATGTGCTGTTGCACGAGGTCTGGGGTTACAACGCCGGGGTCACCACCCATACGCTGGAAACGCATATCTACCGTCTGCGCCAGAAGATCGAGCCCGATCCCTCGAATGCGCGCATTTTGGTCACAGAAAGCGGCGGATATCGTCTTTTGGCGTGAAGTAACCGCTAAATGTTGACTAATTGATATAATCAACCGATAGTTGACGGAAGGTGAATAACACCTACCTCCCTGTTGGACTGGCCCGGTCAAGCGCCGGGCTTTTTTCGTCTGGCGGGCATTTTTCAGATTGCTCAATGGGACCGGTCGAGACGATTTGGAACAAATTGATTGTTTCTTTCCGTGAAACGTATTGCTTCGACGATCTGGCCAACATTTGCCGGAATTAGCGGTTAACCTTTTTCGAGGCAATGAAAACGCCGTCTTAACCATCGCATGAGTACCCCTGTTCTCATCGTTCGCATTTTTCCGGGCGGGAGAGGGATCGTTTTTTTAGGGCTGTACTCTGCTGCGACATGGCTGTCGCCAGGGACGCATGTCTTCAAGATGGTCGTCTTCCGGCTCGAAAGAGGAATTGCCATGCCGCCCCTTGAACCGACCTATCCGCTCGGCGATCTCGAAGACATTTCCGGCAGCTTCGAGTTGCAGGTGGTCGCCCGCTTTGACGATCTGACCGGCGGGTATTGGCAACGGTTGATTGACATCGGGTCCGGGGCGGGTGGCAACAACATCCTGCTGACGCAGGTCGAGAATACCAGTGACATCATGTTCACCCTCTATCAGGACGGCACCACCTATTCGGTGATCGCCCCGGGCGCGATCCTTCAGGGGGAAACCGCCACCTGGACCGTTGGAATAGATCAGGACGGCCTGATGTGGCTTGACCGGGACGGTGTGCGGTTGGGGCAGACACAGGCGGTTCTGCCGGATGCCAGCCTGCGCCCGAATGAACTGTTGGGCCAATCCAACTGGGCGGACGATTCGCCCCTGATCGGGGCAATCCTCGGGGTCGATATCACCAATGCAGGCGATGTGGTGGATGGCGGTCGCCTCAACAGCCCCGGGGACATCACTGGTGCCTTCCAGGTCGATGCCGTTGTTCGGTTCGACGATCTGCGGGCAGGTGAGGATCAGACGGTGTTCACCTATGGCAATCCCGATAGCGGATCAGGAATACGATTGTTCCGGGTCGCGGACAGCAACGATATCCGATTCGAGATCGTGGAGGCTGGACAGGTCTACAGTGTCACGGCCCCGGACGCGATTTCAGAAGGTGCCTGGGCCATGTGGTCCGTGGGGGCCGATGCAGATGGCACGATCTGGATCGAGAGAGATTCCGTCCGCTTGGTGGACGCAGCGGGGACCGTCCCGACCGGCTTTCTTGCAGAACATGCGACGATCGGTGCCATGGGCTCAGCCGGGGGCGGAAGACTGAACGGGGTGGTTCTGGATCTGACAGTGTCCACGCCCGAGGACGGCACGGGTGGCTCCGGCCCGGTTGATCCGGTCGTGGGAGTCGGAGACATGATCTTCGTCGCCCATCAGGATGACGATCTGCTGTTCATGAACCCAACCATAGACCGGCTGATCGACGGGCCCGATCCGGTCAGCGTTGTCTATCTGACGGCAGGAGATGCCGGGCTGGACGCAGGGTATTGGGGCGCAAGGGAAGCAGGCGAACGCGCGGCCTATGGGCAAATGGCCGGGGCGAATGATTGGGTGGACGAAACCGTTACCCTGACTGTCGGCAATAGCCAGTTCGAGGTCGCGAGTTCCTACCTTGCCAGCCAGCCCGACATTCGGCTCTATTTCCTGCGCCTTCCCGACGGGTTCAGCCGAGGCGAAGGGTCGGAGGTCAACAATTTCGAAAGCCTGGAACAGCTTTGGGACGGAGACATCGCGACAATCACGGCCGTGGACGGAAGCGCGACTTACACGCATGATGACCTGATCGGCGTGTTGTCAGCGCTGCTCGATCAGCATCAGCCCGATCACATACACCTTCAGGATCACACGACTGACTATGCGGATATCGAGCATTCCGACCACCTGCACTCCGCTCAATTCGTCACAGCGGCGCTGGACAGCTACGCGGGAGATCTGACGGTCACCGGCTATGTGGGCTATGCAAGCTGGGGGCTGGACGAAAACCTGACAGCCGAAGAAGAGGCACTGGTTCGGGAATTCTTTGCCCAGTATTCCGCCTTTGACCCCAACGTGTTGGGCAGCGACGGGGCTTTACTGGAAGCCTACGAGGAATGGGTCCAGCGGGAATATATCGCCTATGAATACGCGCTGTCCGGCACAGGCGGCGGAGGACCCACGCCTGTCACCGACGCTTTGTCAGACCTGACCGGCGACGGGACCTCCG
>NZ_RCIQ01000030.1 GCF_004000255.1 Nioella ostreopsis | reverse complement strand
CGGCAACCGAGGCGACCATCGTCGATAGCTAGGGCCTGAGATGGTTCGGGTGACGATGATGACCGGGCATGACATGCTCGAATTCATGCCCGGGGCTGAAGAGCGGCCTCTCTGCCCTTTGAGTATATGCTGTCGCCTTCCAGTTGGTGCCAGATCACGTCCGGCGCCTTTTCTGGTTCCCTAAGGATCGACCTCGAACCAATGGCGCTGGGCGCCTTTGAGCTTTCGAGAGCGCCAGGAAAGAGGCAGAGCTTGCAATGAGGCCGAGAGAGCCGAGCTTGTTGGGCATCGGTCCCTTCTCCGATGTGTTGCGTTATCAGGACTCTGCAATTGTGCAATTGGTTGCGACTTGCGATGACATCTCGGCGGCCAGAAGCGGATCAGCCGGTGGTCTGGCCAAAGGCCTCGGCAATCTCGACGAAGTTGCGCAGCGCAGGCGTGGCATAGGCCCTGTTCCAGCACAGAAGCGTGCTGATCGAGGCATCGCAATCCGCGATGGGTTTGGTCACGATCGTCCGTGGCTGGAACCGCGCGATACCTTCGGCGTAGACCGACACGCCAAGGCCCGAACCGACCAGTCCAAGAATGCCAAGCGCGTTCGAGGCCTCGAAGCGAATGTCGATCTGGTGCCCGGCGCGCGAAAACACGTCCTCGATGAACCAGCGGAAGAAGTCCCATTCCGCCATGCTGCCCAGAACCATCGGGTAGGACGCAAGCTCGGCCAGGGTCACATGGCTGCGCGTCGACAGGCGGTGGTTGACCGGAAGGATGGCGGCAAGCCGCTCCTCGCCAATCTGGCGGGTCTCGAACTGGGGGTGCCTGAAGGGACCCAGCATGAAGCCCAGGTCGATCGTGTTGCGCGACAGCTCGATCTTCTGGCCCTGAGTGCGCATGTACTTCAGTTCCAGCTCGATATCGGGATAGCGGCGGGTGAATTCGCGAACGATCGAGGGCATCAGGTCGATGGCCGCGAAGGACATGTAGCCAATCCGAAGGGCCCCCTTCTTGCCGTCGGCCGCGATGCGACCGGCCTTGACCGCAGTTGCCAGTTCGGCGGTGATCATGCGGGTGCGTTCGTAAAAGACCTCGCCTGCCGCCGTCAGCGACACCTCGCGGGTGGTGCGCCGTATGAGCTGATAGCCGAGCTGCTCTTCCAGCGCGCGGATTCGGCGGCTAAGCGCGCTTTGATCGATGCCCAGCCGCTCCGCCGCCCTACGAAAACTGAGCTCTACAGCCACCGCGTTGAAGGCTTCGAGATCGCGCGTTTGCGGTTGGGCGCTCATGAGGCGGGAATCCCCCTTAGTTTTCTGTTGGATAAGCGTTGATGCCGGATTGATGCAAAAGAGTCCATAATAAATGCAAATACGGCGATTGTTTATCGATCTACAGCGGGTGACCTTGGCGTCGGGACATCCGTCGTGCGCCTGATTTCTCCCGAAAACAAAAGGCTCAGCCGGGGCGGATACCAGATTGAGACATCAAAGGAACAAGAAGATGAGCAATGTAGATCTTGCAGCACTCGACCAGTCACTGACGCAAGCGTTCGAGGCCGCGTCCGAGCTGTACAAGCAGCGCGGCTTCCAGCGTCGGGTCGGGTTCGGCAAGAAGCCGGCCGTGGTCAGCGTGGACCTCGCCAATGCCTGGACGCGCCCCGGCAACCCCTTCACCTGCGACCAGGAGAAGATGGACAACGAGATCATCCCGGGCATGCAGCGCCTTCTAGAAGCCTGCCGCGCCAATGGCCACCCGGTGATCCACGTCACGACCGCCTACGAGATCACCGACCGCAACGCGCCCTTCACCGATATGGGTCTGTGGCACAACAAGATCCCGGTGGACGTGGTCGACCTGGCCGACAAAGAGCTTTGGGCCATCGACAGTCGCATCGCGCCAGCTGACGGCGAATACACGCTGCTCAAGAAACGGGCCAGTTCCTTCCACGGTACAGAGCTTGGCGGCATCCTGCGCGCCAATGGTGTCGACACGATCCTAGTGACGGGCGTCACCGCCTGTGCCTGCGTGCGCCAGACGATCTGCGACGGCATCGCCGACGGCTTCCGCACCATTGCTGTCAAGGAATGCATCGGGGACCGTGTGCCAGGCGCAGTGGCCTGGAACCTCTTCGATATCGACGCCAAGTTCGGCGATGTCGAAACTGTCGATACCTGCGTCGAATACCTGAACACCGTCAACAAAGATTGATCTGAAACACCAACCACCGGGGCGATGCGCGCCCCGGTGGACCAGGGAGAAATTGGAGAACAACAATGGCGCGTATCGGCGTTGATGTGGGCGGCACGAATACCGACCTCGTGCTCGAATGCGAAAAGGGCACATTCTTTCACAAGGTGCCAAGCACCCTCAAGGATCAGTCCATCGGGGTGGTGGAAGGCATCCACCAGATCTGCGATCTGGCCGGGATCGACAAGACCGCGATCGAGGTCATCAACCACGGCACCACGGTCGCAACCAACATCACGATCGAGCACAACGGCGCCGATGTGGGCATGCTGACCACCAAGGGGTTCCGCGACATCCTGCATATCGGGCGCCACAAACGCCCTCATAACTTTTCACTGCATTTCGAGGTGCCGTGGCAGAACCGCCCGCTGGTCAAGCGGCGCAACCGGATCGCGATTGCCGAACGCATCCTGCCGCCGACCGGTGCGGTCGAGGTGGCCCTGGATGAAGACGCCGTGCGCGAGGCCTGTGCGCTTTTCCGCAAGCGCGGAATCAAGGCCGTCTGTATCGGCTTCATGTTCTCCTTCCTCAACGACACGCATGAAAAGCGCGCCCGCGACATCGTGCTGGAGGAAATCCCTGACGCCTATGTCTCGATCTCGTCCGAAGTGGCCAACGTCATCCGCGAATACGAGCGCTTCTCTACCGTGGCCATGAACGCCTTTGTCGGGCCGAAATCGGCCTGGTACCTGCGCAACCTCGAAGACAAGGTGCGCACCGGTGGCATTCCAGCCAAGCTGCGCGTGATCCAGTCCAATGGCGGCATCTCTACCGTCGAAGGCTGCGCCCGCAAGCCCGTCAACATCCTGATGAGTGGCCCGGCGGGTGGAGTACTGGGCGCGCTCTCCGAGGCCCGCCTTGCCGGGACAGACAATATCCTCACCGTCGATATCGGCGGCACCTCGGCTGACATCTCGACCATCGCGGGTGGGCAGCTGCGCATCAAGAACCCACGCGACACAGTGGTGTCGGGCCATGCCGTCATGGCGCCGATGATCGACCTTGAAACCATCGGGGCAGGGGGCGGATCCATCGCCTATCTCGACGAGGCGGGCGGCTTCAACGTCGGTCCGCGTTCCGCGGGGTCGGAACCGGGGCCAGCCTGCTACAATCGCGGCGGAACGGAACCTACGGTGACCGACGCGCAGGTGGTGCTCGGCCGTATGGACGCCGACAAGTTCCTCGGCGGCGACCTGCCTCTGGATCCGTCCCTGTCGCATAAGGCGATCAAGGAAAAGATCGCCGACCCCCTTGGTCTCAGCGTGACCGAGGCGGCGCTCGGGATCATCAGGATCGTCAACAACAACATGGCGCTGACGATCCGCTCGAACTCCGTTGCGCGTGGCTACGACCCACGTGAGTTTTCCCTCATGCCCTTCGGCGGGGCAGGGCCCTTCCACGGGGTGGCACTGGCCGAGCTGGTGTCGGCGCGAGATGTGCTGGTGCCGATCGCGCCGGGGATCACGGCGGCGATGGGGCTTCTGGGCACCGACCTGCAATACGAACACACGCGGTCCGTCATCACCAACCTCTTCCACGCCGGGGAAGAGGCCATCGCCCGGGTCAACGCAACGGTGCGCGATCTTGTGGCCATGGGCCGGGCCGATCTCGACAATGACGGGATCGATGCCGCGAACCAGGCCTTCGAGGTGATCGCCGAGGTGCGCTATCACGGGCAGGGGTTCGAACTGCGGGTGCCGATGCCCGAGGGCGGCCTTTCGGTCGACAGCAAGGCCGAGGTGATCGCCGCCTTCCACGCGCAGCATAAGGCGGACTACGGCTATTCCTTCGATGACAGCCTTGTCGAGCTTTACAACGTGCGCGTCATCGCGTCGGCCGCGGCGCGTCACCTTGAACTGACCCCGCTGGCGAAGGCGGGCCCCACGGATGTGGCCGATGCCTTCCTCTACGACCGCGAAACCGTGTTCGATGACGGCTCGACCCATGTGACCCCCCGATTGGATCGCGGGAAACTGGGCGCAGGCGCGCGTGTCGAAGGCCCGGCGATCCTGATCCAGCACAATTCCACCACGCTCCTGCCGCCCGGCTACACCGCCGAGGTTCAGGATTACGGCAGCCTTCGGCTGAGCAAGGCCTGAGGGAGGACAGCACCATGAACATCCAGGCAAAAAGCACCATCGACCCGATCACGCTTCAAGTGATCCGCGGCTCCATCGAGACCATCGCCGAGGAAATGGCCCATGTGCTGTTTCGCATGTCCTTTTCCTCGATCATCCGGGAATCCGAGGATCTGGGGGCAGGGCTCTTCGATCTCGATTTCAACACGCTCTGTGAGTCGGAATCTACGCCCATGCATATCGGGTCGATCCCCGGCTACCTTCAGGGCATCGAGGACACGCTCGATGACGGTGAGTGGTATGAGGGCGACGTGGTCGTCCACAACCATCCCTATCGCGGGGCCTCGCACACGCCTGACCTCGCCATCGTGATCCCGATCTTTCACAAGGGCGAGCTGGTCGCCTTCGCAGGCAACACCGCGCATCACATCGACATCGGGGCCGCAACGCCGGGGCTGATCATCGACGTGCCGGACGTCTATGCCGAGGGGATGTTGTTTGCGGGCACCAAGCTTTACCGCAAGGGTCAGCGCAACCAGACAATGTGGAACTTCATCCGCAACAACTCGCGAGCCGCGCGGCAGCTGGTCGATGACATCGAGGCGCAGATCGCCTCGGCCCGGCTTGGCGTCAAGCGCTTCCAGGAATTGCTGGACCGCTACGGCAAGGAGCTTGTCTTCGACGCCTGCAACCAGCTGATGGACTATTCCGAACGGATGCTGCGCCAGCGCATCGCGGCCATTCCCGACGGCGAATACCGGGCCGAAGGCTGGCTGGACGATGACGGGCGCAACCGAGGCCAGACCCTGCCAGTGAAAGTCTGCGTGCGCGTGGTCGGTGATCGGATCGAGGTCGACCTGACAGGATCGGCCCCGCAGACGCCCACGGCCTATAACGTGCCCTTCGAGGGCTCGACGAAGGTCGCAGCCTTTGCTGCCTTCCGCAAGCTCCTGCTCGATACGGCCACCTCTGACACGCGGGTGCCGTCGAACCAGGGATCCTTCCGCCCGATCAGCGTGATCGCGCCCGAAGGCACTATCTTCAACCCGATCGCCCCGGCATCAGCCGAGGCGCGCTTCACCCAGTGCAACTTCATGATCGACCTGATCCTGAAGGCCATGGCCCCGGTCCTGCCCGAGGAAATCATCGCCGGGTCCTCGGCCAGTATTTCCTTCGCCTCCTATGCGGGGGTGCGCGACAGCGGTGATTACTGGGTGTTCCTGGAGGTGAACGAGGGCGCCTATGGAGGGCGCCCAGGCTCTGATGGGCCCGACGCCATCGACAACCTGATGGCTAACACCCGCAACAACCCGCTGGAAGACCTGGCGATGCACATTCCGATGATCTGCGAACGCTACGAGTTGCGCGACGACGTCAGCCCCGGCGCGGGCAAATATCGGGGCGGGATCGGCGTGGTCAAGGCGCAGCGGATGCTGACCGACGGGATCATCACCCATGAAAGCGAACGCCACACCAATGTGCCCTGGGGGGTCTTCGGCGGCACGGAGGGCGCTGCCGGCAAGTGCGAGATCTACAATGCCGCCACTGCCGAACCGCCGCGCCAGATGCATTCGAAATTCCATGGCGAGGACGTCCGCAAGGATGATGTGATGGTCTACTACAGCCCCTGCGGCGGCGGCTACGGCAGCCCGCTGGAGCGCGATCCGCACAAGGTGCTGGACGATGTGCTCGACGGATTCTGTTCGCCGGAGCGGGCCCGCGATGTCTACGGGGTGGTACTCGATCTCGACGCCGAAACGGTGGATCTCGTCGCGACGGAAGCGCGGCGCAAGGTCATCGAGGCCAGGCTGTAAGGCGCGGGGGGGGAGGCTGGGACATGAGCTTTGTGGACCGCATATCCAGGCGCTGCTTCGTTCCCCGTGGCGCCGCCTTCTTCGAGGTGCCGGAGACCCGCCCCCCCCAAGACATCCACTTCCTAATCCTACCGCGCTTCACCATGCTGGCGCTTAGCAGCGCCATCGCCCCCCTTCGGATCGCCAACCAGCTGTCCCGCAAGGAGCTTTACCGCTGGCACATCGTGGCCGAAGGGGAGGCGGCGGAAAGCTCCTGTGATATGAAGCTGGCCCGTCATCTGGGGCTCGATCATCTGCCGCCCCGCCCCGAGATAGTCATCTGCTCTGGTACCGAACCGCAGGAGGCGGCCTCGCCGGGCGTGATGCGGGCCCTGCGCGGGGCCTTGCGATCGGGCGGCTCTCTCGGGGCGATCTGTTCGGGGGCCTTCACCCTGGCGCGTCTCGGCCTGCTGGACGGCAAGCGCTTCACCCTCCACTGGGAGAACCGGGACAGCTTTCACGAGCTGTTCCCCGACCTGACGAGCAGCTCGCGCATCTATGAAATCGACGGCAGGGTGATGACCTGCGGCGGCGGGCAGGCGGCCACCGACATGATGTTGGCCCGCATCGCGGGCGACTATGGGCCGGGCTTCGCGGCAGTTGTCGGGGATATGTGCCTGCATGGCGCCCCCCGACGCCAGAGCACCGACCAGCGAAGCTCGATCGCCTTCATGGCGGGCAGCCGCAACCCCAAGCTGGTGCGGGCCATCGAGATCATGCAGGCCAATCTTGAAACCGGCATGAACCTCGACGCCATCGCAGGGGAGGTCGGCTGTTCCCGGCGTCAGTTGGAGCGGCTGTTCAACCGTGCCTTCGCCATGACGCCCGCCAGGTATTACCGGCAGCTTCGGCTGGACTACGGCCACCGCCTGCTGGTGGAAACCAACATCTCACCCATGGGCGCCGCCATGGCGGCCGGGTTCGTCTCGCTGCCGCATTTTTCCAGATGCTTCCGTGAGCGGTTCGGGGCGACCCCCTCGAAAATAGGGGGTGCCGAAATGTTCAACATGACACACAACAGGGACAATCACACATGACGATGACAGAGCAAATCCGCGAAGCGGAGCATGAACGCACGGGGTTGTTGGAGGAATCCATCCTGCCCACGCTTCTGGAACAAAGGCCCATCGGCCTGATCGGCTATGCCTGGATCTGGGTCGGCATCGCGGTCATCATCGCGACTTATTCACTTGGGGCTGCGGGCATCGACGGAGGCATGCCGCTGTCCACCGTGATCCTGGTGATCATGCTGGCGAACGTGGTCATCGGTGCCTTCATGGTGCTGACTGCCGATATCGGCACCGAACACGGTCTGTCCTTCGCCGTCTACCTGCGCGCGCCTTTCGGCATTCACGGCACGCATCTACCCGCGATGTCGCGCGGGCTGGTTGCGGCGATGTGGTTCGGCATCCAGACCTACCTCGGAGCGTTGGCGCTGAACGGGATTGGGGAATATTTCCTCGGCTTCGACAACTGGGTGATCTGGTACGTGCTCTTCGGGCTTGTGCAGGTGCTGAACACGGCCATGGGCATCAAATCAGTCGAGCGTCTTGCCTCGTTGGCGGCGCCCGCGATCATCGGCATCTCGATCTGGATGTATTTCACGCTTGAAGGCGTGGCCGAGACCAACGGCATCAACATCTGGACCTTCGAAGGCTCGGGCGAGATGTCGCTGCTGGTGCTTTTCATAGCCAACATGGGGTTCTGGTCGACGCTAGCCATCGACATTCCCAACCTCACCCGTTTCGTCAAAACGCGCGCCGGGGCCAGCGGCTTCGTGGATCGCAACCGCAACGTCTTCCTCGCGCAGCTTGTCGCCCTGCCGGTGACGCAGGCGCTGATCGCGGGTCTTGGGGCCGTTTCCTTCATCGCCACCGGCAACTGGAACCCGATCGAGGTGATTCAGGGCGAGGGCGAGGGACTGGCCCTGGTCGTACTGCTGGCGCTGGTGGTACTGGCGCAGTGGTCCACCAACAACTCCGCCAACCTGATCCCCTCGGCGCTGACCTTCATCAACCTCGCGCCTCGGGTCATCAACTACAAGACCGGCGTGGCGCTCGCCGGGATCGCGGGCACGCTGTGCTTCCCATGGGAGATTCTGAACAACCTCTTTGTCTTCCTAGGCTACTATGGGGCGTTTCTTTCGGCCATTGGCGGCATCATGGTCGCGGACTACTACGTGCTGCGCAAGCGGCGGCTGAACGTGCCCGAGCTTTACAACCCGCAGGGCCAGTTCCGTTACGCGGGTGGCTTCAACATCGCGGGGCTGCTGGCCTGGGTCATCGCTGGTGGCATCGCAGCCTGGTATTCCCAGTACGCTTTCATCATCGGCTTCCCGCTTGGTTTCGTGCTCTATCTCGGGTTGATGAAAGCCGTCGTGCTGCCCGCCCATCCGCAGGCGGAACTGACCAGCGGCCATTCCCGCGACTACCTGGCCACCAGTGAGGGCATGAGCTGGGTCTACCTCGGACGCGGGACGTTCCAGCGCCTAAGTCCGGCGCAGGCGCAGGGGCAATCCGTCGGACGCGAAGACCTCTGAGGCATTCCCTTTCTCTCCCTTCCCACCTGGCCCGCGCCCCTGGCGCGGGCTTTTTTCCGTACTAGGTGTTACTCACTATCGAGCTAGGTCGCGGGGAATAGTGGCGGTACCAAAGCCTGGCCGACGAAATTTCGATGAAGACAGGAAGTTTGCGTTAGAAAGGCTTTAAAGGAATCCCCAACATTGCAATCCTGCTGGCTGAGCGTCATGTTCAACGCTGCAAGTATCAAGAAGCAGCCGTGCCACCTGACATTAATCAGACACCAGAACAAATCGCGCGCGACCAAATCGATGAACGCCTCAGGTCATCCGGCTGGTATGTGCAGGATAAAGATGTGCTTGATTTCAGCGTTGGCCAAGGCGTTGCACTCCGCGAGTATCAGACGGACATTGGACCTGCTGACTACGTCCTATTCGCTGACAGGCAAGCAGTCGGCGTTGTCGAAGCTAAGCCTGACAACTGGGGGGTCCGCCTGACCTCGGTCGAGGAGCAATCCGAGGGGTACGCAAACGCCAAGCTGAAATGGGTCACGAATGCCGAGCCGCTCCCGTTCCTCTACGAGAGCACCGGCCAGGTCACCCGCTTTACCAACGCCCGCGATCCAAATCCTCGGTCGCGCGAGGTCTTCACCTTTCATCGCCCAGAAACGCTGAGATCCTGGGCACAGGCCCCAAAGAGCCTTCGCGCGGGCATTGCAGCCCTGCCGGGTCTTAACCCGGACGGTCTGCGCGACTGCCAAATCACGGCGATCACGAACCTCGAAACCTCGCTCAAATCCGATAAGCCACGCGCCCTCGTCCAGATGGCGACCGGCTCGGGCAAGACCTTCACGGCGATCACGCAAGTCTACCGCCTGCTCAAACATGCGGGTGCACGCCGCATCCTGTTCCTCGTCGACACAAAGAACCTTGGCGAGCAGGCCGAACAAGAGTTCATGGCCTTCATCCCCAACGACGACAACCGCAAGTTCACCGAGCTCTACAACGTCCAGCGCCTCACATCGCCCTCCATCGCGAACGACAGCCAGGTCGTCATCTCCACGATCCAGCGCATGTACGCCACGCTCAAGGGCGAAGAACTGAACGAAGGCGCCGAGGACGAGAATCCGGCCGAACAGAAATGGCGCCGCAAAGAACCCTTGCCAGTCGTCTACAACGCCAAACTGCCGCCGGAATACTTCGACCTGGTCGTCATCGATGAATGTCACCGGTCGATCTACAATCTCTGGCGTCAGGTCATTGAATACTTCGACGCCTACCTGATCGGGCTCACCGCCACACCCGACAACCGAACCTACGGCTTCTTCCAGAAAAACGTCGTCAGCGAGTACACTCACGAAAAGGCCGTCGCCGACAAGGTAAACGTGGGCAACGAAATCTACCTGATCGAGACCGAGATCACCCAAGGCGGCGAAACCCTGAAAGCCGAGCAGCTGGTCGAGAAACGCGAACGCGAAACCCGCGCGCGACGCTGGGAAACGCAGGATGACGAACAGGCCTACGCCGCCACCCAGCTCGACCGATCTGTCGTCAACCCCGACCAGATCCGCACCGTGATACGCACTTTCCACGACAAGTGGCCAGAGATCTTCCCCGGCCGCAAGGAGCTGCCGAAAACCCTGATCTTCGCCAAGACCGACAGCCATGCCGACGACATCATCCAGACCGTCCGGCAGGAGTTCGGCGAAGGCAACGATTTCTGCCGCAAGATCACCAACGGGGCCAAGAACCCGAAATCCTCGCTCAGCGCTTTCCGCAACGATTACTACCCGCGCATCGCCGTGACCGTGGACATGATCGCCACCGGCACCGACGTCAAACCTCTCGAATGTCTGATCTTCATGCGCGACGTGAAGTCCAAGAACTACTTCGAGCAGATGAAGGGCCGCGGCACCCGTGTCCTCAAACCCGATGACTTGAAAAAGGTCTCCCCCTCCGCCCAGGCCAAGACCCATTACGTCATCGTCGATGCCGTCGGCGTCACCAAATCGCTCAAGACCGCCAGCCAGCCGCTCGACACCAAGCCCTCGATCCCCTTCAAGGATCTTGCCATGGGGCTGATGATGGGTGACCGGTCCGAGGAAACCGTCAGTTCGCTCGCCGCCCGGCTGTCGCGGCTCGACAACAAGCTCGGGGCCGAGGATCAGGAGAAGATCAGGGCGGAGGCCGGGACATCCCTTACCGCCATCGTGCGTGACCTCTTCGACGCCATCGACCCCGACAAGGTGGAAGCCGACGCCAAGGCCGCGGGCCACCCAGAACCCGACGACGCCGCCATGAACGCCGCGCGCGAGGAACGGATCAAACACGCCGCCAACGTCTTCACCGGGCCGCTCATCAACCTGATGGACCGGGTCCGCCGCGACAACGAACAGACCATCGACCATGACAACCTCGACACGCTTTTGCGCGCGGAATGGGCGGGCGATGTGGCCGAGAACGCGCAAAAGATCGCGCAGGAGTTCGAGGAATACCTGACCGAGAACCGGGACGAGATCGAGGCGCTGTCGATCTACTTCAACACCCCCGCCCGCCGGTCCGAGGTGACCTTCGCCATGATCAAGGACGTGCTGAAGAAACTGACCGAGGATCGCCCGCGGCTCGCCCCGCTCACCGTCTGGCGCGCCTATGCGCATCTCGACGACTACAAGGGCAGCAACCCGGCCAGCGACCTGACGGCGCTGGTGGCGCTGATCCGCCGGGTCACGGGGCTGGATGACACGCTCACCCGCCATTCCGAGCGGGTGCGGCGCAACTTCCAGAACTGGGTGCTGAACCGCCATTCCGGCGCGGGCGAGAAGTTCACCGAGGAACAGATGGACTGGCTGCGCATGATCCGCGACCACCTTGCCACCTCCTTCACCATCGAGCGCGACGATCTGGAAATGGCCCCCTTTGACGGCAAGGGCGGCATGGGGCAGATGTACGCGCTCTTTGGCGATGGCATGGACGAAGTCATGACCGAGATGAATGAGGCGCTGTCGGCATGACGGAATTGCCGAGCGGATGGACAACGGCCGAAATTGGCGAGCTGCTCCTCGGCATAACCGCAGGAAAGAACCTCAAATGCGAAGAGCGCCCACCGCTGGCGCATGAGCGGGGCGTGATCAAGGTAAGCGCGGTAACATGGGGCACATTCGACGCCTCTCAGTCGAAGACATTCCCAAGAAGTTTCGAACCAGCGCCAGACACTGCAATCAAGGCCGGTGACTTCCTGTTCTCCCGGGCTAACACGCTTGAGTTGGTCGGCGCAGTGGTGATGGTCAAGAAAGACCACCCAAACCTGTTCCTTAGCGACAAAGTGTTAAGGCTCGACCTACCAACTGAACTGAAACCTTGGCTCCTCGTCTATTTGCGTAGCCTTGAAGGTCGGCGCAAGTTGGGCGCGGTATCCTCGGGCAATCAGATGTCGATGAGGAACATCGGACAGAGCTCCCTAAAATCGGTTTCGATCCCGATCCCTCCCCTCAACGAACAACGCCGCATCGTGGAGAAGATCGAGGCGATGTTCGACGAGATCGACAAGGGGGTCGAGAGCCTGCAAACGGCGCGCACCACCCTCGGCCTCTACCGCCAGTCCCTGCTGAAATCCGCCTTCGAAGGCCGCCTGACCGCCGACTGGCGCGCGCAGAACGCCGACGAACTGGAAGCCCCCAAAACCCTCCTCGCCCGTATCCAGCGCGAACGGGACACCCGCTACAAAGCCGCCCTCGACGCCTGGCAAGACGCCCTCGCCACATGGCGCGCCGATGGCGAGAAGGGCAAGAAACCCGCGAAGCCGAAGAGGCCCGTTGATCTCGCTTCGGATTCCGGGATCACTTTGGGCCACGTCGTTTTGGACGTCGCGCAAGGATGGTCCCCGAAATGCGAAAATCATGCATCACAGGCTGATAATGCTTGGGGAGTGATCAAGACAACTGCCATCCAGCCAGCGAAATTCTTACCGCAGGAAAACAAGGAACTCCCGAAAGACCTCCAGCCGCGACAATGGTTGGAACTCAATCAGGGTGATGTTTTGATAACGCGAGCAGGACCGCGAACGCGCGTTGGCGTGGCATGTATGGTCAAGAGCACCAGACCCCGGCTTATGTTGTGCGACAAGGCCTACCGGCTGAACTATCTGGGCGCGCTGGTTCTACCAGAGTTTCTTGAAGCCTATCTCAATGCTCCCGATACTCAGCGGCGGATTGAAGTGATCAAGAGCGGCATCAACGACAGCGGACTAAACCTTAAACAAGAGCAGTTCCTTGCACTTGAATTCTGGCTTCCATCAATTGACGAACAAACCGAAATCGTCCGCCTCCTCGACGCCCGGCTTGAAGCTGCCGACGCGCTCGAGGCCGAGATCGACGCCGCCCTCACCCGCGCCGACGCCTTGCGCCAATCCATCCTGAAAAAAGCCTTCTCCGGCCAGCTTGTCCCCCAGGACCCCGAGGACGAACCCGCCTCGTCCCTGCTCGAACGCATCAAGGCCAACCGTGCCAGAGCGCCCAAGAAGCCCAGAAGGAAAGCCCCCGCATGACCACCGCCCCCATCGTCTCCAAGGTCTGGAGTTTCTGCACCACGCTGCGTGATGACGGCGTCGGCTATGGCGACTATCTGGAACAGCTGACCTACCTCATCTTCCTCAAGATGGCGGACGAATACGCCAAGCCCCCCTATAGCCGCGACGTGGGCATCCCGGAAGGGTACGACTGGAGCAGCCTGACCTCGCGCCGGGGGGCGGAGCTGGAAGCGCATTACGTCACCCTTCTGCGCAAGCTCGGCGAGCAGAAAGGCATGCTCGGCCAGATCTTCACCAAGGCGCAAAACAAGATCACCGATCCAGCGAAGCTGTTCCGTCTGATCGACATGGTGGACGGCACCAAGTGGGTGACGCTTGGGGCCGATGTCAAAGGCGACATCTACGAAGGGCTGCTGGAGCGCAACGCCGAGGACACGAAATCGGGCGCTGGGCAGTATTTCACGCCGCGCGCCCTGATCCGCGCAATGGTCGAATGCGTCCGCCCGGAGCCCGGCAAGACCATCGCCGACCCGGCCTGCGGCACCGGCGGTTTCTTCCTTGCCGCACATGATTTCCTCACCGACCCGGACAACTATGCGCTCGACAAGGACCAGAAGGCGTTCCTGAAGCACGGCACCTTCTTCGGCAACGAGATCGTCGCCGGGACAAGGCGGCTTTGCCTGATGAACATGTTTCTGCATGGGATCGGCGAGATGACGGGGGATACTTTGGTGTCGCCGGCCGACGCGCTGATCTCGCCGCCGTCGGAGACCTTCGACTACGTTCTGGCGAACCCGCCTTTCGGCAAGAAGAGCTCGATGAGCTTCACCAATGCAGAAGGCGAGCAGGAGACGGACGATCTGACCTACAATCGCCAGGATTTCTGGGCGACCACGTCGAACAAGCAGCTGAACTTCGTCCAGCACATCCGAACGATGCTGAAGACAACAGGGCGGGCCGCCGTGGTCGTGCCCGACAATGTCCTGTTCGAGGGCGGTGCAGGAGAGACCATCCGGCGCAAACTGTTACAGACGACGGATCTGCACACCATTCTGCGCCTACCCACGGGTATCTTCTATGCGCAGGGCGTGAAGGCGAACGTGATATTCTTCGACAACCGCGCCGCCAGCCCCGACCCGCAGACCTCCAAGGTCTGGTATTATGATTACCGGACGAACGTGCATCATACGTTAAAACAGAAGCCGTTGACGTATGCGCACCTCGAGGACTTCGTGTCCTGCTACAATCCCCGGAACCGATACGAGCGCGGCCCGACCTGGAGCGAAGAAAGTCCCGATGGGCGCTGGCGCGCCTTTGACCAGGAAGAGCTTCTGGCTCGTGACAAGGCAAGCCTCGACCTTTTCTGGCTTCGTGATGCGTCAATGACCGATCTCGAGAACCTTCCAGAGCCCGAGGTTCTGGCAGAAGAGATCATGGAGAATCTACGGTCTGCGTTGGCAAATTTCGAAGAAATTCTGGAAACATCGAACTGACCGACCAATTCAGCGCCATTTGGGCGCGCACCAAAAGGTGGACGCATGGGTGGTCAAAGTTGTTATGATTTTTCAGAAATTATTGATTTCAAACAAATATATCTGATTTTATGGTGCCGATGAAGGGACTCGAACCCCCGACCCACGCATTACGAATGCGTTGCTCTACCAGCTGAGCTACATCGGCACGCGGGCTGGCTCTTAGCAAGCCTGCCCGCGCTTGAACAGTCCTAATTTGCGGCTGTACGCGCCTGTTCAGTCGTTTCCGCGTCATCGGAAACTTCGCCCATGTCGGGCAATACATGGCCGGGGGCATGCGGGTCGTTTTCTTCCGCCATGTCTTCCGTGACCTCGGTGGCGGAGTCTTCGACCGGCTCGGCGTCGACGATCTCCGGCTCCCGGTCTTCGACTTCGGGACCGTCCCGGCGATCTTCCAGGGCCCCCACAATCAGCGGCAGCATCTGGGCGGTCCCGGCGAAGGCCGACTCGCTTTGCGGGGCTTCGGTCCAGGCCAGCGTGTCGAAGCTGTCGCAATGTTCGCAAACCGGCTGCCAGGTGGCATGGACATGGCCGCAGCTCGCGCAGGTCCATTGCGGCCCGCGAGAGGCGGTGATCGCCTTGGCCAGCCAGCCGCGCACCACGCGGTCTTCGCTGCCTTCGCCCCGTTCAATCGCAGCCATGATGGTCAGGGAGCGGGCCGTGGGGGTGGATTCGGGCAGGTCGCCAAGCGCCTTGCGGGCGGCGGCGTAGTCCTCTGCCGCGATCTGCAGTTCCGCCTCCAGCAGCTTGACCTCCGGATCGGCGGGGTGCTTGGCCAGCAGCACGCGGAAGCGCTTGATGCGCGCGGCGGGGGTTTCCTCTGGCTCGATGTTGGCGAAGGCTGCGGCAAGGTCGGGATGCGGGGCCGCGTCCCAGGCCTTGCGGATCACGCGGGTGGCCACTTTCGGCTTGCCCTCTTGAATCGCCATTCGGGCGGCCATGACAGCGGCGGGCACCAGATCGGGGGACAGGCGGTTGGCCTCGGTGGCCTCTTTGCTGGCGGTGTCGATCTTGCCCTCGGCCAGTGCGTCGCGGGCATCGGCAAGGGCCAGCACCGCATCGCGGCGTTTGTGGACGTCGCGGGGCAGGGCGCCGGCCTTGAGCTTGGCGGCAAGCGTCTTGCGCGCCCCGGCCCAATCCTCGTGCCCGGCCTGCAGGGTCAGCAGCGTGTCCTGCACTTCGTGATGTTGAGGCCTGAGGGCAAAGGCCTTCTCGGCCAGTTTCAGCGCCGTATCGGTGTCACCTGCGTCCAGCTTCTGCTTCATCAGCCCGCGAATGCCCACGAAGCGGGTCGTGTCATCGGCCAGCAATTTCTTGTAGGTTTCTGCCGCTTTGGCAGAGTCACCCGCCATTTCGGCGGCCTGTGCGACCAGCAGGTTGGTCAGTTCGGGCCGCTTCAGATAGCCCTCGGCGCGTTCCGCCTTGCGAATGGCCAGCCGCCCCTCACCAGAGGCGAGCGCCAGCATGCCTTCGGACAGGGCCTGATAGCCCTTCCGCTCGGCGCGGCGGTTGAAATAGCGGGAAATGGCGGTCTCATCGCCGTTGAGGAAGCGGATGGTGGCGACAAGAAGGCCAAGCAGCTTGAGCGCCACATAGACCAGCAGCAAGAGCAGCACGGATGCAACCACGCCCGACAGGGGGGTCAACGCGAATTCGCGGCCTGCCACGGTGATCAGTAGCATGGACTCGGTTTCCAGCAGGTAACCGACGCCGAAGGCCGCCGCGACCACGACGGTCAGGAAGATAATGATTTTCAGGACGGACCAGAGAAGCATGTCGGTCCCCCTCAATTCGCGGCATCAAGCGCGGCGGCGAAGCTGTCCATCGCCTCCATCGCATCGATGCGCATCTGGGCGGACGCCGTCCAGTCCGCCATGACCGCTTGCGCGTCGGCGGGCAGGGAGGCCAGCTCGGCGACGGTTCCTGACAGGTCGCCATCGCGCAGCGCAGCCTCGGCGCGGGACAGGACCGCATCGGCGCTGTCGCCTTCCTGCGGTTCCAGCGACCGGCCCCCGACCTGACTTTGCAGGAAGGCGGTGACGCGGTTCATGGCGCCCTCGCCGGCGGTTTCCCGAATCGCAATGGGCAGCGCGGCGCGGGCGGCGGCGGGGAAGCTCGATTGCAGTTCCTCCATCGTGGGAACACCGGTTTCGTCGGCAGCAGCCAGCGCCTCCGGCATATCCACGCCAGCCCCGTCCGCAACATCGGCCAATGCGCCCGCGAAGGGTGCGCCGGTGGCCACGGCGATGCGCAATTGGCCAAGCGCGGCCTGTGCCGTGGCACTGCCCACGCGGGCCTCGGCCCGGGCTTCGGCGGCGGCGATGCGGTCCTCGGCGGCGGTGGCTGCAGCGGCGAGTTGCTCGGCCATCGCGGCATTCGCGGCCTGTTGTTCAGCCAGGCTTGCCGATTGTTCCTGCAACGCGGCCTGAAGCTGCGCCACGGCAGCGGCCACGGCGGCGGAGTTGTCCGCGCCTTCCCCGCCTTCGCCAAGCGGCAGGGTTTCGAGATAGGCGATGCGGTCGGTCAGGCCGGTGATCTGGCTGCCCGTTGCGTCAATCCTTGTGCCAAGCGCAGCGATCTGTTCGGAAAGCGGGCCAAGATCCACCGCCTCGGGGGCGGGCGGGATGGCCTCGATCTGTCCTTCCAAAGCGGCGGCGCGGGTGGTCAGGGTCGAGAGCGCCTCGGCCTGCTCATCGAGCGAGGTTTGAATTGCGGCCAGCGCCGTCTCGGTCGCGCCCGTGTCCTGCGTGGCGGGCGCAAAGCCCATGAAAGCTGCGCCATAGCCCAACCCGGCGGCCACGACACCGCCCAGAACCAGCGGCACGAAGCCCGGTCCGCGGCGCGGTTCGGCAGCGGTCGGCTTCGGGGCGGGTTCCGCGACGGAAGGCTCTTCGACAGGGGCGGGGTCTTCCACGATCTCGGCATCCGTCACCGTTTCATCGGCGTCGGTGTTGGCCTCTTCCAGAGCGGCGTCGTCCTGGGTTTCGTCGGTTTCCTGAGGGGTCGTGTTCGGGTCGGCCACCATCTATTTCCTTCAATTTATTCAATATGCGCCACAGAATCCCGTCTGGTGCAGCGCCGAGTCACAGATAGGTTCGCATGGGCGCACCTGCGAGGGCTAGGGGCTAAGTTGTCTCGCCAGCGCTTTGAGCATCGCCGCGCCGGTGGGGGCATCGGCCACGCACGCGCCCGATTGCAAAGCAAGGGGTAGCGCCGCTTTCGTAGCCACGCTGATGCAGATCGGTTCGGCAGTCGCCCCGTCTGGCAACTCTGCCGCGAACAGCGCCGCGCTGCGGGGCGAGAAAAGCGGCACGATCACCCGGCGCGGACCGGTCAGCGCCCTGCGGGCCTCTTCGGTCAGGGACAGGCTGCGTTGATCATAGGCCACATGCCCCTCAACGTTGAACCCCGCCGCGCCTAGCTGTTCCGCGATCTCGCCGCGCACATGGGTTCCGTGCAGGTGTATCAGTGGGCCATCGGGGGCATCACGGCGGATCAATTCCACCAGATCGCCCGCCGCACCCCCGGCGGACAGGGCCTGAAGCCCGGCCTCCGCCGCGACCCGCGCCGTGCGGTCCCCGACGCAATAGGCGGTTAGGCCCGCTTTTCCACCAGCGGCCTGATAGGCCCTCACCCCGTTTTCCGAGGTGAAGATCAGGGCGGCACGCTGCGGAACGGGCGGCAGGTCCCGCAGCACGATCTCCTGCATCGGGGCGATGAGGATCTCGGCCTTTTCCGCGAACGTGTCGCGGCACAGATCGGCAAAGCGCTCCGCCTGTGCAGCGGGCCGCGTCAGAAGGATCAGGGGGGTGGCATTGTCAGGCATCGGGGGGAGTGTTACCTGCGGGGCACCCCTTGTGCAACGACACCCGCCATGACCGACCGCCTGACCATCCTTGGCATTGAAAGCAGCTGCGATGATACGGCGGCGGCGGTGCTGCGCGTGGAGGATGGGGCGGAATTGCTGTCCTCCGTGGTCAGCGGCCAGACCGACCTGCACGAAGCCTATGGCGGTGTGGTACCAGAGATCGCGGCGCGCGCCCATGCGGAGCGGCTCGACCTGATGGTAGAGCAGGCGGTGGACCAGGCGGGTGTGACCCTGGCCGAGATCGACGCCATAGCGGTGACCGCCGGGCCGGGGCTGATCGGTGGCGTCCTGTCGGGCGTGATGTGCGCCAAGGGGCTGGCCATGGGGCTTGGCGTGCCGCTTGTGGGCGTGAACCATTTGGCGGGCCACGCGCTGACCCCGCGCCTGACCGATGGAGTTGATTTCCCTTACCTGATGCTGCTGGTCTCTGGCGGGCATTGCCAATTTCTGCGCGTAGACGGGCCGGACGAATTCACCCGGCTTGGCGGCACGATTGATGACGCCCCGGGCGAAGCCTTCGACAAGGTCGCCAAGCTGCTTGGCCTGCCGCAACCGGGCGGGCCGGTGGTGGAGCAGGCCGCCTTGCAGGGCGACCCCAAACGATTCCCCCTGCCGCGCCCGCTTCTGGACCGCGACGGCTGCGATATGTCTTTCTCCGGTCTCAAGACTGCCGTTCTGCGCACCCGTGACGGGCTGGTCACGGATCAGGGCGGGTTGCATGAGCAGGACCGCGCCGATCTGTGTGCCTCGTTTCAGGCGGCTGTCAGGGATGTGCTGGCCGAGAAATCCCGCCGCGCCTTGGCGGGCCAGTCCGACCTGACCTGTTTCGCCGTCTCGGGGGGCGTTGCCGCCAACCAGACCCTGCGCGCGGCATTGGAGGATGTGGCAAGTGCCCATGGCGTCCCCTTCCTCGCCCCGCCGCTGAAGCTCTGCACCGACAACGCCGCGATGATTGCCTGGGCCGGGTGGGAGGCCTACCGAGCAGGTCAGCGCGACGGGATGGACCTGTCGGCACGCCCGCGCTGGCCGCTGGACCGCACAAGCCCGGCGCTGATCGGATCGGGCAAGAAAGGGGCCAAGGCATGAACCGGGTCGATATCGCCGGGGCAGGCGCGTTCGGGACGGCGCTTGCCATCACGCTGGCCCGCGCCGGGGCCGAGGTAACGCTGTGGGCCCGCGCCGGGGCCGAGGACATGCAGGCCGCGCGCGAAAACACCCGCCGTTTGCCGGGCCACCGCTTCCCCGATGGCTTTCGCGTGACCGGCGAAATTTCCGAATTGACAGCCGATGTGCTGCTGATCGCTGTCCCCACCCAGAAACTGCACGAGGTTCTGCCGATCCTGCCCGGTCATGCCGCAACCGTGATTTCCTGTGCCAAGGGCATTCATCTGGCGACTGGCCTGTCGCCGTGCCAACTGATCGCGCGCGATTTGCCCGGTGTGAATGCGGGCGTGCTGACAGGCCCCAGCTTTGCCGTCGATATCGCTGCCGGTCTGCCAACGGCCCTGACGCTGGCGCTGCCTGACGATGCGCTTGGTGAGGCGCTTCAAGACAGGCTGTCCACCCCTGCCTTGCGGCTCTATCGCAGCACCGATCTGGTGGGCGCGGAACTGGGTGGGGCGTTGAAGAACGTCATCGCCATTGCAGCGGGCGCGGTCATGGGGGCCGGGCTTGGCGAAAGCGCGCGGGCGGCGCTGATGGCGCGCGGCTTTGCAGAGATGCGCCGCGTTGCAACTTTGCGCGGGGCGCGGGACGACACGCTTGCGGGGCTTTCAGGATTTGGCGATCTGGTGCTCACCTGCACCTCGGACAAGTCGCGCAACTACCGCCACGGGCAGGCACTTGCAGGCGCAAGGCCGCTGGACCCTGCTGCCACAGTCGAAGGGGCTGCCACGGCGCAGGAGCTCTCTGCCCATGCGGAACTCGACACCCCCATTGCCGATGCGGTTGCAGCCTTGTGTCAGGGGCGCGTCTCTGTGCAGGATGTGATGGCAGAGCTTCTCAATCGCCCTCTGAAACAGGAATAACCAATGCTCTTCGCGCTGATCTGCACCGACAAGCCCGGCCATCTGGAGGTCCGCAAGGCCAACCGGGAGGCCCATATCGCCTATCTGAAATCCACCCCCGTGACCCATGCCGGGCCGTTCCTGAACGAAGGCGGAGAGATGATCGGCTCGCTCGTCGTGATCGAGGCCGAGGATCGCGCGGGCGCCGAAGACTGGGCTGCGAATGACCCCTATGCAATGGCGGGCCTTTTCGAGAAGGTGCGGATCGAGGCGTGGAACAAGGTGATCGGCTGATGCGCTACTGGCTGTTCAAATCCGAACCGAACACCTGGTCCTGGGATCAGCAGGTGGCCAGGGGGGATGCGGGCGAGCAATGGGATGGCGTGCGCAACTATCAGGCGCGCAACAACATGCGCGAAATGGCTTTGGGTGACCGGGGCTTTTTCTACCATTCGCTGAAGGAGAAGGCGATTGTCGGCGTGGTCGAGGTCTGTGCGCTGGCCCATCCCGACAGCACCACCGACGATCCAAGGTGGGACTGCGTGGACATCAGGGCCGTGGGGCCGTTCAAGACGCCGGTGACCTTGGCCGATGTGAAGGGTGACCCGCACCTGTCGGATATGGTGCTGGCCAACAACTCTCGCCTGTCCGTGCAGCCCGTGACCGAAGAGGAATGGCGGATCATCTGCGAGATGGGCGGCTTTTCCGCTTAAGGTTGCGCGCGGCCCGTGGCATGATTTCTTCAGATCAACGGGAGAGATCAAATGGAATTTCTGAACGTCTTGGCAGCCGGGGCCGCAGCATGGGTCTTCGGAGCAATCTGGTACATGGCCCTGTCCAAACCCTGGATGGCCGCAAACGGGTTGACCGAGGATCAGATCAGGGCCTCTGCCGGCCCGCTGCCCTATATCGTCAGCTTCGTGATGTCGGTGCTCGTGGCGGGCATGACCCGGCATATCTTGCAAAGCTCCGGGATCACCACGGTCGGCGGCGGCGTGATGGTGGGTGCTGGCCTTGGCCTCTTCGTGGCATTGCCCTGGATGGTGAACAACGTGCTTTACAGCTTCCGCGACAAGTCTCTGATCTGGATTGATGGCGGCTATCCGGTGATCGGTTGCACGATCATCGCCGTGGTGCTGATGCTGTTCTGAAACAAGAAGGAGGGCCCCGACCCCCCGGGACCCTCCTTTACCCACGCGCAATTTCTCGCTCCGCACGTGTTCTATGAGGGTCCGCCATCCTGGTCGGGACAGGGGTATCTAGAACCAGAACGCGATTCCGTTCAACGAAATTGCCCGCCGCATTTTAGTCAAACCGGTTCGGACCGGATCACATGCGCAGCAGCCAGCGGGCGATGCCGGGAAAAAGCCGAGCCAGCAGGACATTCACACTCAGCATGAATGGAAAGACGGCCTGATGCCGGGGCGCATCCGCCAGCATCACCAGCTTTTCCGCGCATTGCTCGGGCGTCATCGTGGGGATGGTCCTGTCCATCTTGGGCAGCTTTTCCTCCACCCCCGGGTTGTTGTCGAAATAGTCCGAGCTGATCTTGCCGAACAGCACATTGCAACTGCGCACACCCGTCCCGGCCAGATCCTGCGCCAACGCCTCGTGCAGTCCGCGCAACGCCCATCTTGCCGCTGCATAGCCGACGCTCGTTGGCCAGGCGGCGATGCAGGCCGGGGAATTGACGTGCAGGATCACGCCTGATCCACGTTCCAGCATGGCGGGCAGGAAGACACGCGTCGTCACGAAGGCCGCCATGTAGGGCGCATCCATCATCTCGCGGGCGTCTGCCTCTGTCGTGTCCTCGATCCGCTCCCACCGGCCCGCACCGGCGCTGTTCACGATCAGATCGGGTGCGCCGTAGTCCGCAAGAAGTCGCGTGGCAATCGGCGCCATCTCCGTTTCGGATGCCGCATTGGCCGGGGCCGCGATGGCCAGCACCCCAAGCGACCCGGCAAGCGCGTTCAATCTGTCAGCAGAGCGCGCGATCATCACCACGCGATAGCCGTGTTTGACGAGCAGAGATGCCGTTGCAGCCCCGACGCCGCTGGATGCCCCGGTGACAATGGCCAGTTTTATCCGCTGTTCCATAAAAGCTTCGTCCAATGAATTATTAAAATGCGAAGGCCCGCCACTGGGGCGGGCCCAAGAAGCCAATCACGCCCGGCTTAGCCGTAGACGCTTTCTTTTCCGAAATGCTTGGTCAGCATGTAGTAGATGACAGCGCGGTACTTGTTACGTTCGGACCGGCCATAGGTTTCGATCACGGAATCGATCGCAGCCATCAGGTCGTCACTGTCGGCAAGGCCGAGCTTCTTCATCAGGAAGTTCTTCTTCACGGTCTCCAGCTCACTGGGCTGCGACCCGGCAACCGTCGATGCGTCCGCGTCGTAGATCGCGGGGCCGCAGCCGATGGTGACCTTGGTCAGCAGGTCCATATCGGGTTCCATCCCGCATTTGTTACGCAGGTCGTCTGCATATTTGGCGATCAGTTCATCGCGTTTGCCCATTTCTGTCTCCCCGTTCTTTTTGAATGTCAGAATGTTCCCATCCAGCACGGGGCACATGAAACCCGGCAGAGCGCAATCTGACAATGAAAAACTTGGGTCATCCACAGCTTTGATGCCCAAAGACGACCATTCAGGCGTCGGAATCGAACAGGACAGGGAACTTGCCGTCGCGGCAGCGTGCCGGGGAGAGTGACACATAGGATCTGCCATGTCCGATTTCCTGACGCCCGACCAAACCGCCCGATACGCGCGCGACGGGTTTCTGCACCCGATCCGGGCCTTCGACACTGCCACAACCGCCGCGTTGCGTGCCGAGGTCGAGGCGCTGGAGCGCGATCATGCCGCCGGTGCAGGCGGTCATGACCTGAACCAGCTCTTCCGGGTCAATGGCCAGCTGGTCATTCCGCTTCTGCACCGGATCGCCTCGGACCCCGGTATTCTCGACGCGGTGTCCTCGATCCTCGGTCCCAACCTGCTGGTCTGGTCGGTGGAGCTGTTCATCAAGGAAGCGGGCACAACCAAGGTCGTGTCCTGGCATCAGGACATCACCTATTGGGGCATGGGCGAAACCGATGAAGAACTGACTGCCTGGCTGGCGCTGTCGGACGTGTCGGTCAAGGCAGGCTGCATGCGCTTCATCCCCGGCAGCCACAAGAACGCCATCGTGCCCCATGCAGACACCTTCGCCGAGGATAACCTTCTGTCGCGCGGTCAGCAGATCGAGGGCATCAACGAGGACGAGGCCGTCTTTGGCGCTTTGAAACCCGGCGAGATGTCGTTCCATCATGGCCGCACCTTCCATGCCTCCGGCCCCAACATGTCGGACGACCGGCGCATCGGCATGGCCATCCGCTATGTCACGCCCGAGGTGCGCCAGCCCGATCTGACCCGCGACTATGCGATGCTTGTGCGCGGCAAGGATGAGATGCAGGGTTGGATCAACGTGGCCCCGCCCGCGCGGCTGTTCGACCCCGCGTCGCTGGCGCTTTATGATGAGGTTCTGGCGGCGCAGTCGGCGGCGCTGACGGCAGGGGCCGAAGGACAGGTCGGGCTCTACGCCCAGAAGATGCTTTAGGAGGATCGCAGGATGACAACCGATCAGAAGGTCAGCTTCACCCAGATGAAGGACGGCACGAAGGAAGAATACGCCATGCTGGCCGAGCTGGAAAAACCCTATCTCGCGCTCACCGCCGACAGAGTGCTGGACGAGCTGCGCCGCCAGGGCGAGGTTTCGCTGGAAGGCTACCAGATCACGCGGCTGGAACACGGGCTGCAATCGGGCACCCGCGCCTTGCGTGAAGGGGCCGATATCGACTGGGTCGTTGGCGCGCTGCTGCATGACATCGGCGACGGGCTCGCCCCGCAGAACCACGACCGGTTTTCCGCCGAGGTGATCCGCCCCTTCGTGCGGGATGAGGTCGCCTGGACCGTCGAACATCACGGCATCTTCCAGATGTTCTATTACGGCCACCATTACGGATGGGACAAGGACGCGCGGGATCGGTTCAAGGATCACCCCTGCTGGCAAAGCTGCGCCGATTTCTGCGAACGGTGGGACCAGTCGTCGTTCGACCCGGACTACGACTATGAACCGCTTGAGGTGTTCGAGCCCATGGTGCGAGAGGTCTTCGCCCGCAAGGCCTACGACCCGGATGTGGTGCAGGAAGGCGTTGTGAAGGGCCTGCCGGAACTGGCCTGATCCGGGCCATTTGCGTGGACTCGAAACGAGGCTATTCTGCGGGCATCTCCGAGCAAAGGATTCGTCTGTGAAAGCCCATATTGCCATCGTGTTTCTGCTGGTCGGCCCGGTACAGGTTTCGGCACAGGAAACGCCAGACGCCCTGTTGACCGAAGCCGTTCGGGACTGTTCCCTTTGGGAAGAAGGCTACCTGCATGTCGGCGAGCGGGCCGTCATGGAGGTAGACCTGACCGGCGATGGCCGCCCGGAAACTCTGGTCGATACAAGCTATCTCGAATGTTCGGCCACGCCGCTGTCACCCTATTGCGGGTCGGGCGGCTGTGCGCTGTTCGCCTTTGTGGAGGACCGTGTGTTCGACTGGCAGGCGCGTGGCTGGCAGATCATCGACTGGGACGGAGAGCCGGTTCTGCTGATCGGCCGGGACGGCGGCTGGTGCGGAGTCAGCAGCGCGGGCTATTGCTTCGAGGCGCTCAACTGGAACGGCGAGACCTTCCTGACGGTGATGCCGCCGGTGGAGTAGCCCCTCAGATCACCACCTCGATCAGGCGCGGTCCCTTGGCCGCCATGGCCTCCTCCAGTGCGGCTTCCATCTCGTCCACCGTGGTCGCGCGGGTGCCTTCGACGCCGTGCCCCTTGGCCAGCGCCACCCAGTCCAGCAGCGGGTCGTCCACATCGAACATCGCCTGCGCATTGCGGCCCACTTGCGTGACCCCCATGGCCGCCAGTTCCCCGCGCAGGATCTGATAGCCCCGGTTGGCGAAGACGATCACCGTCACATCCAGCCGTTCCCGCGCCATGGTCCACAGTGATTGCAGCGTATACATGGCCGACCCGTCGCCCGTCAGCGCGATGACCTTGCGGTTGGGGCAGGCCACGGCGGCCCCGGTCGCGCAGGGCAGGCACTGGCCGATGGCGCCACCCATGGTGATCAGCCAGTCATGCCGCCGCGCAGTCCGGGTCGCATCGGCAATGGGCGCGCCCGAGGTCACGGCCTCGTTCACGACGATGGTGTTTTCGGGCATGACGCGCGCGATCAGGGCCCCCGCGCTTGCCGGGGTCAGGGGGCCGTCGGGGCGGTCGGGAAGGGCTAGGTCGACCGGCTCCACAGTCTCGGACCGTGCCCCGAGCCTGTCGGCCAAACCATTCAGAACATAGCCTAAATCCATGGTGGCATCTGCCAGCTCCTGAACATGGATGTCGGCGCGGGTGGGCAGTGAGGGCTTGCCGGGATAGGCGAAGAAATTCACCGGCGCATGGGTGCCGCAGACGACGAGGCTGCGGACGTCCTTCAGCAGCGCGGCATTGGCATCGACGGGGTAGAGCAGCTGTTCCACCGGGGGCGTTCCGGCGCCGCGCTCCAGCCTCGGGCTGTGCAGGGGCGTCATGATCCGGCATCCTGCCGCCTGTGCGATCTGTGCCCCCAGATGCAACAACGGGCCATGGGTGGCCTGACCCCCCAGAAGCAGGGCTGCACCTTCGGTTTTCAGAGCTGCGGCCGCCGCATCAAGCGCCGCATCCGACGGGCGGTGAAGCGCTGGCGGAGCGGCGGCTGCCACCGGGGCGGAGCCGTCGCCCCAGGCCGTGTCGGCGGGCAGGATCATCGTGGCGATCCGGCCGTTCATCGAGCGCGCCGCGCGGATCGCATCTGCCCCGTCGCTTGCCACATCGGCCGAGGAAAGAGAGCTGCGAGTCCAATGGCTTATGGTGCGGCTAATGCCTTCGGTATCGCCCTTGAGGGGGCTCTCATAGGCCAGGTGATAGGTCGCGTGTTCGCCCATGATATTGACAATGCCGCTGCCCGCCTTGCGCGCATTGTGCAGGTTGGAAAACGCATTCCCAAACCCCGGCGCGAGATGCAGCATGGTGGCTGCAACGCGGCCCGACATGCGGAAATACCCGTCCGCAGCGCCAGAGGTTCCGCCTTCGAACAGACACAGGATGCAGCGCATGTCCGGGTGGCTGTCCAGCGCCGCAACGAAATGCATCTCGGACGTGCCGGGATTGGCGAAGCAGACGTCAACACCGCTGGCCAGCATGGTTTTCACAAGGGATTGGGCACCGTTCATGGGATCCTCCTTGTGCGTCAGACAAGCATGGATGGCGGGGGTCGGGAACCCCGAAAACAGGGGGGTGTCCCCCGTGCACCAGGCGTACACCCCCCGTACACCCCCTGTGCAGACAAAACCGGGATTGGCGGGAGTCCTGGGCACCCAGCCAAACGGCCCGGGCCTGGCCAGACCGCGGGTCAAAGCAGGGGGCGGGTGAGAGCGACAGTCGGTCCAAAACCCCTGCTCGAAGTCAAGGCGAAGCCGCCGCGGAATCGCGTTCGGCAGTCATACGCCGCGCCACCGGCGCGACAGTCCTGCCTCACCGCCCACCGGGGAGGCGATTGGTTGGGTCTCGCGCAGTGTCGAGGGTGTTCAGGGCGGAGAGATAAAGCGCGCCGCTTGCGGGCGAATTGGTGGGTAAGGTGCCCCACCTTACGCCTACCGATGGGGCGGTGGGCAGAACTGCCCACCCTACTCTTGCTGATCCGGGCAGTAATGGCATAAGGGTCAATCTGAGGTTGTGCGAGCAGGGGAGGTCCGCCATAGTGCAGGGGAAGTAACCTATTTTCGGGGGGTTTCATGCCGTTCCAAGCCTATTCCTACATGTTTTTCTCACTTAGCGGCGATCTTGTCAGCGGAACTCTGACACCCAGCTCGAACATCATTCAGCCGCAGGATCCGGAGTTCACCGAACTGGGCGGGGCGGTCGCCGATACGTTTGAAGTCGGTGAAACCTATTCCGACACGCTTCTGATCGGTGACTGGGTCTACCAGGGGTATTACGACGGGGCGCCGGTCGGACGGATCTTTCTGTTTCAAAGTACTAGCAATTCTTCGAACTACATCTTTGTATCGCTTGACGATACGCAGACGTCAGGAACGGACCCGAGTCCAGGAGATTGGCCGGACAGCGTGTCCGCGACAATGCTGGTGAAGTCTAACCTTGCGCATTGCTTTTGGGCCGGGACCGAAATCGCTACAGGGTCCGGTTGCGTTGTTGTCGAGGCCTTGGGGATCGGCGATGAGGTGCTGACGGCGGACGGGCAGATCCGACGCATCAAATGGATCGGTCGCCAGACGGTTATGACCCGGTTCGGTCCTGCCGAACGGCTGATGCCGGTGCGGTTTGCTGCCAGGTCTTTGGGAAAGGATGTGCCGCATTCCGACCTGACGGTGACGGCGGATCACGGGATGCTGGTGGAGGGCGTGATCTGCCACGCGGGGGCGCTGGTGAACGGGACGACCATCCGTCGCGTGCCTCTGGCCGAAATGGGCGAGACTTACACGGTCTTCCATATCGAGACCGAGGAACACGAGATCATCCTCGCCAATGGCGCCCCTGCGGAGACGTTTATCGACAACGTTTCGCGTAGGGCTTTCGACAACTACGCCGAGTTCGAGGCGCTTTATGGCGACGTGCCGGAGATGGAGGAGTTGCCCTATCCCCGCGCGATGAGCGCGCGGCAGGTGCCGGGGCGGATCGTTGCGAAGCTGGCTGGGAAGGCTGTGGCCTGAAATGTCCCTAAAGGACTGCATCAGCGTGCCTGCCATCCTCTGACAAGGGGGTGTGGTTTGGGTCGCAATTGCGCTCCGGCACGGGGCCGTCACAAGCTGGCCCTGACCGGGCCTTGCTCAAATCGGCCTTGTTCTTGCGGCCAAACCGGCCCACATACGCCCTAGACCATTTTTCAACCCGACTGCATAGTTCCGCGTATGAAGAACGAGGATACCAATACCATGGATATCGAAGCCATTCTCGACGCCCTTCTGGGCGGCAATCTTGTGATCCTGCTGCTGGCAGGGTTCATCATTCTCTGCATTTACCTTGGCATTCGCATCGTGCCGCAAAGCCAGAAATTCGTTGTCGAACGGTTCGGGCGGTTGCGGTCGGTGCTGGGGCCGGGGATCAACTTCATCGTGCCGTTCCTCGACCGGGTGGCGCACAAGATCTCGATCCTGGAACGGCAGCTGCCCAATGCGCAGCAGGACGCAATCACCAAAGACAACGTTCTGGTGCAGGTCGAAACATCGGTGTTCTACCGCATTCTCGAACCCGAAAAGACGGTCTACCGGATCCGCGATGTTGACGCTGCGATTGCCACGACCGTGGCGGGGATCGTGCGGGCCGAGATCGGCAAGATGGACCTTGACGAGGTTCAGTCGAACCGCAATCAGCTGATTTCCGAGATCAAGCACAGCGTCGAACAGGCGGTGGATGACTGGGGCATCGAGGTGACGCGCGCCGAACTGCTGGACGTGAACCTGGATCAGGCGACGCGTGACGCGATGCTGCAACAGCTGAACGCCGAGCGCGCCCGCCGCGCGCAGGTGACCGAGGCCGAAGGCCGCAAGCGCGCGGTCGAGCTGAACGCCGATGCGGAACTGTACGAGGCCGAGAAAACCGCAGAGGCGCGCAAGATCCTTGCCGATGCGGAAGCCTATGCCACCCGTGCCGTGGCGGCTGCGATCGCTGAAAACGGGCTGGAGGCCGCGCAATACCAGATCGCGCTGAAACAGGTCGAGGCTTTGGGGCAGATTGCCCAGGGCAACGGAACGCAGACCATCGTCGTGCCCGCCGATGCCGCCGATGCCTTTGGCAAGGCGTTCCAGATGCTGAAGGGCCGGAGCTGATGGATATCTGGAACACCTGGTGGGCCTGGGGGGCTTTGGCGATCCTGCTGGCCTTCGGCGAGGTGATCCTGCCCACCTTCGTGCTGCTCGGTTTCGGCATCGGCGCAGGGATCATCGCGCTGATCCTGCTGATCGGCGGCGCACCGGCGGCGTTTCTGGCCGGGTCAATCCCGGTCTTGCTGCTGAGCTTTGCGGTGGTGTCGCTGGTGGTCTGGCTGCTCTTGCGCAGGTTCCTTGGTGTCTATCGCGATCAGGTGAAGACCTTCGACCACGACATCAACGAGAACTGAACCTGACCAGATTGCGCGCCTGACGGCGCAAGACGATATCTCGCCTGCGGGAGCTCCGCCCCTCGGCTCGGGGTTGGGTCAGGGCAGTTCAGCGAGGATCGCCTGTGCCGCGGCGCGGGGGTCCGTTGCCGTCCAGATCGGGCGGCCCACCACGATATGATCGGCCCCGTCTGTGATGGCCTGCGCCGGGGTGGCCACGCGCTTCTGGTCGCCCTTGGCCGATCCTGTCGGGCGCACGCCGGGGGTGACGATCAGGCGGCCTTTGGCATTCGGAAGGGCACGGATCAGTGCGGCCTCATGCGGCGAGGCGATGACGCCATCGGCCCCGGCCTCGAACGCATTCGCGGCGCGTTGCAACACGATCTCCTGCACATCGCCCGGCTTGATCAGGTTGGCGTCCAGATCGGCCCGGTCGAGCGAGGTCAGGACGGTGACGGCGAGGATCTTGAGGCCGCTGCCCGCTGCGCCCTCTTTCGCGGCGCGCACCACCTGCGGATCGCCCTGGACGGTCAGGAAATCCAGTTCGAACTGCGCCAGCCCGCGCACGGCGGCTTCAATCGTTGCGCCGATATCGAAGAGTTTCATGTCGAGGAAGATGCGTTTGCCGTGCTCTTGCTTCAGCTCATTGGCCAGGGCCAGCCCGCCGCCGGTCAGCATCCCCAGACCGATCTTGTAGAAGCTGACGGCATCGCCGATCTCTTCGGCCAGTTTCATCCCCTGCAGGGCATTGGGCACGTCAAGGGCGGCGATCAGGCGGTCATCACGCATCGGGGGATCCTCGCAATCTGGGGCGTTGCGCCTGACTAGTCTTCTGCCGCCTTGTCTTCAACCCCGTAGATCCGGCGCATGTCAGGGCCTTCGACCGTGTACATATGGACCCAGATATAGGCGTGCTGGAAGGCAGCCGCGACCAGCGCGGCCCAGGAGCCGCAGAGCAGCGCGATGCCCCAGAGGCCGAGGAAAGCCAGCCCATACATGGCGTTCGGGGTCCAGCCGAAAGCGCCGCGCGTTTCCATCGGCATCTCTGCGATTTCATCATAGAAATGATCGGCGCCGAGAGCGCGTTCGAGGGTGAAATAGCGGAAGGTGGACCAGAGCGCATAGCCCGCGGGGATCAGAAGCGCCGCGCCGATCACGATCTCGCCCGGACGCCACAGGCCCAGACTGCCGGTGTCTGATAGCCCCGCGGCCAGTACCGTCAGCGGGCGCAACGCCAGAAGCGGCAGGAAGATCATTGCCCAAGTCGCGAAGGCTTTGTCCCCAAAGAGGCGGGTCAGCAGGTGCAGATGCAGTTCCGTGCGGAAGCCGATGGCAACCACGACCTGATGGGCGACCGCCAGCCAGACCGAGGTCAGCGCCCATCCCCTTGGGGTCAGCAGCAGGATGCGATGTGCGTCCGTGGGCTCTGGCAGCAGGTGATACACCCCTGCCAGCATGAAAAACAGGATGCCAAGATGCTGCGCCTGACCTTCGAAAATCCAGGCGGGACGGGTCTGGGAGCGGATCTGATCCAGGCGGTTCATGGCCCAGTCTAGCGCACCCGTTGGGAATTTGGAAAGAAAACGACCCGGTCGCGACGGGGGGAAGCGACCGGGCCGGGCAGCAGGAGACCTTGAGGGACGGGGGTCATCCTGTCTGAGGGCGCAGCCATTGAGGGACGGGGGGCAGGCGGCTGCGCCTTGGGGAAACTGTTACCGCCGGTGGCGGAGGGCGGCCTGCGAGAGACCGGAGGCGATGCGCGAGAACGCGGCCCCTTGCGGGCCGTGCCAGCGGCAGTCGACCGGGGCGCGGTCGTCCAGCACGGCGCGGGCATGGAAGCAGGCGCGGCGGGCGTCATAGGCGACTTGGGTCAGGGCGATGCGGGTCATGGCGAGGTTCCGGGTATGGCTTATGGTCATGTGTCGGGCGAGGTGGCCGCCCGGTTCAAAAGAAATGGGAAGAATTTTTCGAAAATGAATCCTTCGTCGCGATCTTGTGATGGGGCGTGTGCCTCCCCATCTACCTGACAAGGCCTGCAAAAGGCCCTCGTGCCGGATACCGGGCGGGGTCACAGTCAGGCGCTTTGAAAAGGAGACTAGGCATGAACTTGGAGAAGTTCACCGACCGCGCGCGCGGGTTCCTTCAGGCCGCGCAGACAATCGCACAACGGGAAGACCATCAGAAACTGGTTCCCGAACATTTGCTGAAGGCACTTCTTGACGACGATCAGGGCATGGCCTCGAACCTCATCACCCGGGCGGGCGGCAACGCCAAGCGGGTGGCGGAGTCGGTCGACCTGTCGCTGTCGAAGCTTCCGAAGGTGACCGGGGATTCCGGGCAGCTTTACATGGACGGGCAGACCGTGAAGGTGCTGACCGAGGCCGAGAAGCTGGCCGAAAAGGCGGGCGACAGTTTCGTGGCCGTCGAACGCATTCTGACCGCGCTGGCCATGGTGAAATCCAAGGCCAAGGACGCGCTGGATGCAGGCGCCGTGAATGCTCAGGCGCTGAATTCCGCGATCAACGACCTGCGCAAGGGCCGCACGGCGGATAGTGCCGGGGCCGAAGACAGCTATGAGGCGCTGAAGAAATACGCCCGCGACCTGACGGAAGCGGCGCGCGAGGGCAAGATCGACCCCATTATCGGCCGCGACGAGGAAATCCGCCGCGCCATGCAGGTGCTGAGCCGCCGGACCAAGAACAACCCGGTGCTGATCGGGGAACCCGGCGTCGGTAAGACGGCGATTGCGGAAGGTCTGGCCTTGCGGATCGTCAATGGTGACGTGCCCGAAAGCCTGAAGAACAAAACGCTGATGGCGCTGGATATGGGCGCGCTGATCGCCGGTGCCAAATACCGGGGTGAGTTCGAGGAGCGGCTGAAAGCCGTGTTGAACGAGATCACGGCGGCGGCGGGCGAAATCATCCTCTTCATCGACGAGATGCACACGCTTGTGGGCGCGGGCAAGACCGATGGTGCGATGGATGCGGCGAACCTGATCAAGCCGGCGCTGGCACGGGGCGAGCTGCACTGCGTGGGTGCCACGACGCTCGATGAATACCGCAAATATGTGGAGAAGGATGCGGCGCTTGCCCGCCGGTTCCAGCCCCTTGTGGTGGAAGAACCGACGGTGGAGGACACCGTGTCGATCCTGCGCGGGATCAAGGAAAAGTACGAGCTGCACCACGGCGTGCGGATTTCGGACGCTGCCTTGGTGGCCGCCGCGCAGCTGAGCCACCGCTACATCACCGACCGCTTCCTGCCGGACAAGGCCATCGACCTTGTCGATGAGGCCGCCAGCCGTCTGCGGATGGAGGTGGATTCGAAGCCCGAGGAGCTCGACGCGCTCGACCGCGACATTCTGCAAAAGCAGATCGAGGCCGAGGCGCTGAAAAAAGAGGATGATACCGCGTCCAAGGACCGGCTGGAGAAGCTGCAGAAGGATCTGTCCGAGTTGCAGCAGAAATCGGCAGAGATGACGGCGCAATGGCAGGCGGAGCGCGACAAGCTCGAATCGGCCCGTGGGCTGAAGGAGAAGCTCGACCATGCGCGGGCGGAGCTCGATCAGGCCAAGCGGCAGGGCGATCTGGCGAAAGCCGGGGAGCTGTCCTATGGTGTCATCCCGCAGCTGGAAAAGCAACTGGCGGAGTCGGAACAGCAGGATAATGACCTGATGGTCGAAGAGGCCGTGCGGCCCGAACAGATCGCCAGTGTCGTCGAGCGCTGGACGGGCATCCCCATGTCCAAGATGCTGGAAGGCGAGCGCGAGAAACTGCTGCGCATGGAAGAGGAAATCGGCAAGCGCGTGATCGGTCAGCGAACCGCCGTGCGTGCCGTATCCAATGCCGTGCGTCGGGCGCGGGCGGGCTTGAATGACGAGAACCGTCCTTTGGGCAGCTTCCTGATGCTCGGGCCGACCGGCGTGGGCAAGACGGAACTGACCAAGGCGCTGGCCGAATACCTCTTCGACGACGACCAGGCGATGGTGCGCATCGACATGAGCGAGTTCATGGAGAAGCACTCCGTCGCCCGTCTGATCGGCGCACCTCCGGGCTATGTCGGCTATGACGAGGGCGGCGTGCTGACCGAAGCGGTGCGGCGCCGGCCCTATCAGGTGGTGCTGTTCGACGAGGTCGAGAAGGCGCATCCCGATGTGTTCAACGTGCTGCTTCAGGTGCTCGATGACGGTCAGCTGACCGACGGGCAGGGGCGCACGGTGGACTTCAAGCAGACGCTCATCGTGCTGACCTCGAACCTTGGCGCGCAGGCGCTGAGCCAGCTGCCCGACGGGGCCGACAGTTCCGCCGCCAAGCGGGACGTGATGGATGCCGTGCGCGCCCATTTCCGGCCGGAATTCCTGAACCGTCTGGATGAGACCATCATCTTCGACCGCCTGACGCGGGACGACATGGATGGAATCGTGACCATCCAGCTGCGTCGCCTTGAAAAGCGTCTGGCCGATCGCAAGATCACGCTGGATCTGGACGATGGCGCGCGGAAATGGCTGGCGGATGAGGGCTATGACCCGGTCTTCGGGGCGCGACCCTTGAAGCGGGTGATCCAGAACGCCCTGCAGAACCAGCTGGCCGAGATGATCCTTGCCGGTGAGGTGAAGGACGGCGATACGGTGCATGTCAGCGCCGGGGCCGACGGGCTGATCGTGGGCGACCGGGTGTCAGCCTCGACCCGGCCCAAGCCGGATGACGCCGTGGTGCATTGAACAGACTTTTGAGTAGGCCCTGCTTCGGCGGGGCCTTTGATTTTGGGAATGGGAGGTTTGAGCCCAACTTGACCAATGCTGCGGCTTGGATGAATGTCCGCTCTTCATATCTTCAAGATTTCTCGCCGCAATGTATCTCGCATCCGAGGTGGGCAAAGAGTTCATTAGCTCTCGCCTTGGCATCTTCCGCGACAATCAAGCCGTCTACGTCATCCCACCCCGCGATCTCGAAAGAAGAGACTGCGCCAAATTTTTCCGACGATGCGAGGATGAGTGCTGAACCTGATCTAGCAATGATCGCGCGCTTGACTTCGGCATCTTCGCTCACGCCCGTTGTGATGCCCTGATCCGGGTGCAGGCCGGTCGCACCGATGAAGCAGATGTCAGGGCGATAGCGATCCAGCCAAGCGATGGTGGCCGCACCGCCGGTCACAACGGAATGACGAAGGAGCTTGCCACCCACGATCTCGACTTCCAGATTCGCGTGGTTAAGCAGTTCCAGCGCCACATTCGGGCTATGGGTGACGATCGTCGCGTTCAACGTCTCTGGGAGGTGACGCGCCAGCTGAAGCGCGGTCGTTCCTCCATCGACAAAAACCACATGGCCAGTGCCCACCATCGCAGCCGCGTGCTTTCCGATGGCGGTTTTTTCCGGTGTGGCAAGGCCGACCCGACGCGAAAAGGGTGCGTGCGCAGGAGCGTTGGGAACCGCTCCGCCGTGCACGCGCTTAAGGCGCCCATCCTTTGCCAGCTCGCGCAGATCGCGTCGGATCGTATCTTCTGACACGCCTAAATTTCGGCTGACTTCCTTTGCGACGATGCTGCCGCTTTCAGACAGTATCGAGAGAAGATGGGTTTTGCGTTCATGGCTCAGCATTGCACGACTTTTCTTGACTCTGCACACTTATGCACGATATCTGCGCGGACGAGAAGGAGCAAGCTGCATGACAAGTGACGAGACATTCCGGCCCATTTCGGAGGAAGTTCTATCCGATGATTGGGGCAAGTTGACCAAATTCCGCTATGAGGTGCGCCGGAGAAGTGGTGAGTGGCAGCAGCAAACACGCGAAACGTATGATCGCGGGAATGGGGCGACGTGCCTGCTATACAACCTTGAAACTGAATGTGTTGTTTTGACCCGACAGTTCAGACTGCCTGTATTCCTCAACGGCGGGTTGAAGTCGCTTGTGGAAACACCTGCCGGTCTACTCGATGGCGCCGAACCGGAAGAGCGAATGCGAGCCGAGTTGATCGAGGAGACCGGTTTCCAGGTCGATACCCTAACCCACTTGTACGACGTTTACATGAGTCCTGGCTCCGTCACGGAGTACCTGGCCTTTTTCAAAGGCAATTACCGGTTGGGTGATCAGAAGGCCGAGGGCGGAGGGGAATACGCCGAAGGCGAGGACATCGAGGTGATCGAAGTCCCCCTACGCGAAGCCATGGAGATGATTCACACCGGCGACATCCGCGATGCCAAGACGATCATCCTTCTCCAGCACATCGTAATCGAACAACTTCAAAGGAAGGGCGCGTCATGCTGATATTGATTTCAGGCCCCTATCGCTGAGGGACCGGGGACGATCCGGAAAAATGGCGGCGAACCAACGCACGCTGGAGAACGCATCTTGGCCGTTCTTCGAAGCCGGCCATATTCCAATGATCGGCGAATGGGTCGCGCAGCCTGTATAGCGCTCGGCTGGGGCAAGACGCCGGTGGACGATCTTAATGAGGAGATCTTCTACCCAATATCGGAACGCTTGCTTTCGATTTGCGATGCAGTGCTGCGCCTGCCCGCTGAAAGTCGGGGGGCTGACAATTACTTCAAGCAAGCGGAAGCGTCCGGAATTCCCACTATCGAAGCATAGCTGAAATACCGCCAGCGTAGCAGCGGACGTGCGTTTGCGGGCCTTAAAGGAGAATTGCCGGACGGCAGCAAAGTCCGCATAGCGGGCATTGTCTGATCGAGAGGTTTGACCTGCGGCTCTATCGGGTCGCGTCTGGTCTGGCTGTGATCGATCCTGGTGAAGGTCGGAGCCGATGTGAGCCAAGTGGCCGGGATGACCCTGGCCGGTGAAACGCTGCATGTCCGCGCCCCCGGAGCGAGATCTCCGGGGGCGCTTTCTTCTGCCGTAAGCCGTTGGGGACGGTCTCAGCCTGGCAGAAGCACGGCGTCGATGATGTGGACGACCCCGTTCGAGGCCATCACGTCAGCGGTAGTGACGGTGGCGGAATGGTTCAGGACCACGCCATGACCCTGCCCGTTGGCGCTGATATAGCCGCCCTGAACGGTGGGGATGCGGCCGCGTTGGCCGAGGATGGCGGAGGCCGGGTAGTAGGCGGCCGACACATGGTAGGTCAGCACATTGGTCAGCGCCGGGATGTCATGCAGCAGGCCTTGCAGAACGCCATGGGGCAGATGCTCGAAGGCGCGGTTCGTGGGGGCGAAGACGGTGAAGTTGCCGGGGCCGGACAGCGTGTCGACCAGGCCCGCCGCCTGAACGGCGGTGACCAGTGTGGACAGGTCGGGCGTTGCGACGGCGAGGTCGACGATGGTCGCGGATTGTGCGGAAAGGATCGCGGGGCTGGCCAGCGTTGCGGCGGCGGCCCCTGCGGTGGTGGCGAAGAATTGACGGCGGTTCAAGGGTCTGTCCTCCCTTAAGTCGGAAATGGAAAGGGCCCGCCGGTGGAGGCGGGCCCAATGGCTTACATCGTTGGCAGGATCACCGCGTCGATGACGTGGATCACGCCGTTCGAGGCTTCGATATCGGCTGCGATCACATTGGCGCCGTTCACGGTCACGCCGTCCGTGGTGCCGATCTCGATTTCGCCACCCTGGACGGTGGTCGCCATCATGCCGTCGGACAGGTCACCGGACATGACTGCGCCGGGCACCACGTGATAGGTGAGGATCGCGACCAGCTGATCGAGGTTTTCTTCCATCAGCAGGGTTTCGACAGTGCCCTCGGGAAGGGCGGCAAAGGCTTCGTCCGTGGGTGCGAAGACGGTGAACGGGCCTTCGCCACGCAGGGTTTCTTCCAGGCCCGCGGCTTGTACGGCAGCCACAAGAGTATTGAATGTGCCCGCGCCCACGGCGGTATCGACGATATCCATGGAATGGCCACCGGCAAAGGCGGTGGTGGACAGCGCGATTGCAGCGGTGGTAGCAAGGAAAGTACGACGGATCATGATGATCTCCTGTCAGGTTGAATGTGACTGGAGATACGCGGGCAATGGCGCGCCGGATGACTCGGGATTCTGGAAAAACCCTTAAAAACAGGGCTTGTCGTCGCGGATATTCGCCCTAAGCCACGACGTTTTGCAAAATCCAATCACGACTTCGTGGTGAACATGTGATCTTGCGTGTGCGGTCCTGCGCGATTGAAACCCCTTTGAAGCGCGTGCAGAGTTGCGCCGGTCTTGCCCGAGGAAAAGGATTGGTCGCATGTTCACCTTTGTGGAGCTTCTGGCGCAGGTCTTTCTGCTGATCGTGGGGGTGCTGGTGCTGGTGGTGCTTGTGCTGGCGATCTATGACCGGACCCAGACCCATGACGCGATCCGGCGCAACTACCCGGTCATTGGCCGGTTCCGGGGGCTGTTCACGGCGCTTGGCGAATTCTTCCGGCAGTATTTCTTTGCCATGGACCGGGAAGAACTGCCGTTCAACCGGGCACAGCGACATTGGGTTAGCCACGCCGCCGATGGGGGGTCCAACACGCTGGCCTTCGGGTCTACCCGCGATCTGACCATTCCCGGCACGGCCATTTTCGTCAATGCCGCCTTTCCGCCGCTGGACAACCAGTATGCCTCGACCGAGCCGATGATGATCGGCCCCACGGCGCGGCAGCCCTATATGGCGCCGTCGTTCTTCAACATCTCGGGCATGAGCTATGGCGCGATTTCGAAACCGGCGGTGCAGGCGCTGAGCCGGGGGGCGAAGAAAGCCGGGATCTGGATGAACACCGGCGAGGGCGCGCTGTCGCCCTATCACCTTGAGGGCGGCTGCGACATCGTCTTTCAGATTGGCACCGCCAAATATGGGGTGCGCAATCCCGATGGCAGCCTGAACGACGACAAGCTGCGAGAGATGGCCGCCCATGACGCTGTTAAGATGTTCGAGCTGAAGCTCGCCCAGGGGGCCAAGCCCGGCAAGGGCGGCATTCTGCCGGCCGAGAAGATCACGCCCGAGATTGCGCAGATCCGGGGCATCATTCCTGGCGAGGACAGTCTTTCGCCGAACCGACATATAGAGATCGACGACTGGGGCGACCTGCTGGACATGATCGCCCATATCCGCGAGGTCACCGGCAAGCCGGTCGGCATCAAGACGGTTGCCAGCGGGGCCGAGCCGTTCGAGGACCTGTTCGCCCTCATCATAGAACGTGGCGAAGACAGCGCCCCCGACTTCATCACGCTCGATGGCGGGGAAGGCGGCACCGGGGCCTCGCCCATGCCGCTGATGGACCTTGTCGGCATGTCGATCCGTGAAAGCCTGCTGATGGTCTCTGACCTGCGCGACCGGCATGGGCTGAAGGATCGTATCCGGCTGGTGGCCTCCGGCAAGCTGGTGAATCCCGGCGATGTGGCCTGGGCGCTGGCGGCAGGGGCCGATTTTGTAACATCCGCCCGTGGCTTCATGTTCTCGCTGGGCTGTATCCAGGCGTTGAAATGTAACAAAAACACCTGCCCGACCGGGATCACCACCCATAATCCGCGCTTTCAGAAGGGCCTGGTGGTCGAAGTGAAAGAGGATCGGGTGGCACGATATGCCAAGGGAATCATCAAGGAAGTCGAGACAATCGCCCATTCCGTAGGGGTTGCCGAACCCCGCCTGATGCGCCGGCGCCATGTGCGTCTGGTGATGGCCGATGGCACCTCACGCCCGATGCACGAAGTTTTTCCCCGTGGTCACGACATTCCAACAATGCCGTGAGGCCCGCTGCTTTCGCTTTGTTGCGCACCATCTCTTTGGCAGTGTCGCGGCAAGCAAATGCAGGAGGACCAAATGGCCTATCGCTGGAAAAACGACCTGACCCATGCGGACGTGACCCCCAAGGGTCTGTTCATGAACCGCCGTCAACTGATGGCGGGCGCTGGGGCGGTGATGGGGGCCGGTCTGATTGGCGGGCAGGCCCGCGCGCAGGAGGCGCTGGAACCCAATACCTTCGAAGAGATCACCAGCTACAACAACTTCTACGAATTCGGCACCGGCAAGACCGACCCCGCCGCCTATGCCCATATGCTGACCACCGACCCGTGGCAGATCGAGATTGATGGCATGGTCGACAATCCCGGTGTCTATTCGCTGGCTGAGATCCTGGAGGGCATGACCATCGAAGAGCGCATCTACCGGTTCCGCTGTGTGGAGGCCTGGTCGATGGTGATCCCGTGGAACGGGTTCGAACTGGCCGATCTGCTGACCCGCGTCGGTGTGCAGGAGGGCGCGCAGTATGTGGCCTTTGAAACGCTGGTGCGGCCCGAGGAAATGCCCGGCCAACGCAGCCCGATCCTGAACTGGCCCTATCGCGAGGGTCTGCGCCTGGACGAGGCGATGCACCCGCTGACCCTGATGGCGACCGGTCTTTATGGCGAACCGATGCCCAACCAGAACGGCGCGCCGATCCGATTGGTGGTGCCGTGGAAATACGGGTTCAAGTCGATCAAGTCGATCGTCCGCATCACTCTGACCGATGAGGAACCGCCCACCACCTGGAACATGCAGAACCGCCGCGAATACGGCTTCTATTCCAATGTGAACCCCGAAGTGGATCACCCCCGCTGGTCCCAGGCAAGTGAGCGGCGCGTCGGTGGCGGGCTCTTTGCCCGGCGCATCCCGACCCTGATGTTCAACGGCTACGAGGATGAGGTCGCCTCGATGTACGAGGGCATGGACCTGTCCGAGTATTTCTGAGGCGCCGACATGATCGACACCCTGAACCAGACCCTGCGCCGCCTGCCGGAATGGCCGCTCTATATCCTCGGGTTCCTGCCCGCGGCCTGGCTGTTGTGGCTTGGCATCAATGGCGGGCTCGGGGTGGAGCCGATCAAGGCGCTGGAGCATGAGCTTGGGGTGATCGCGCTGCAATTCCTGATCGCCACGCTGTTGGTCACGCCCTTGCGCCGCTATGCCGGGCTGAACCTGCTGAAGTTCCGCCGCGCCTTCGGGCTGCTGGGGTTCGGCTATGTCTGCCTGCACCTGCTGACATGGCTGGCGCTGGATATGTCCTTCCTGTGGGGGCAGATCGCCGAGGACCTGGTGGAGCGTCCCTATATCACCATCGGCATGGCAGCCTTCCTGATGCTGGTGCCGCTGGCGCTGACCTCGACCAAAGCCGCCATTCGCCGGATGGGGATGCGCTGGCACAAGCTGCACCGGCTGTCCTATGTGGCGGTGATCCTGGGCGGTCTGCATTTCGTGATGCAGGAGAAGGTCTGGTCCGTGCAATCGTTGGTCTATCTGGCGATTGCCGTGGGGGTCGTGGCGATGCGCGCCCTCTGGATGACCCGCCGAGTCGCTCGATCCTGACCTGATTCACCCCGGTGAATCCCAGAAACTGGGGGTAAGTCGGGGGATAACCCAAAATGTTGGAAGGCGAGTCGGCAGGTTGATGCCGCAGAGCAGCATCGAAAGCCCCGTTGGCGCGGAACATCTTGTGTGGTTTGTGATCTAACTATCTGAATTATTTAAGATTTCACGACTCTTGCGAAAAATCTTCATATTTCTGCAAAAAAGCGCTTGCGGGTTTTGTTTG
>NZ_RCIQ01000003.1 GCF_004000255.1 Nioella ostreopsis | reverse complement strand
GTCATCGAATAACACGAACTCAGGCGGCCATGTTATCGGATAACACGAAACAGATAATCAAACAAAATCAGCACTCTAAACCCAACTACCCAAATCCGCACCGCACGGATCACCCCCTCGCTCGCAGGCAAACCACCCGAACGTGTCAAAAGTCGATAACACCCCGATCCAACCCATAACAAACGATAACACCAAAATACGTGTGAAAATCACGCTTACAGGGCGCGTGTCGTTTGGGGATTCGCGTGTGACGCTCGATCGGATGGCGGGTGATTCCCCGGATTCATTCCTTCACGGATCGCAGAATCACATTGGTCTGGGCAGACGCCACCGCCGGGATGCGGAACAGGAACTGTTCGAGAAAGCGGTTATAGGCGTCGATATCGGCACAGGCGATGTGCAGGTGATAATCTGCCTGACCGGTCGTGGCATGGCAGGCGCGCACCTCTTCGCGGTGTTTCACGGCGCGGATGAAGGCGGTCAGCTGTTCCGGGTCGTGGCGGGTCAGTTGAACATGGACGATGACCTTGAACCCGAGCCCGCGCTTCGCATCATTGATGCGCACCCCGTAGCCTTCGATCACACCCGCTTCTTCCAACGCCCGCACCCGTCGCCAGCAGGACGACGCGGACAGTCCCACCTTCTCGGCCAGATCGGCATTCGAGATGCGACTGTCCTTTTGCAGGGCCTGGAGAATCTGGTCGTCGATCTCGTCAATCTGTGACATGTGAATTCCGTAAACCTGCGTATCACGGATGAATATTCCAAGAATTGACAAAAGCATCAAGTGGATTGGTCAAAATGACCATTCATTTCGGGGTACTGTGTCGTTTCTGGACAGGAGAACAGAATGACCGCGCATCCGCCGCATTTCGACACCTATCACCTGGATGACCGCTATGCCCGGACCGAAGGGCGGGTTTTCCTGACCGGGACGCAGGCGCTGGTTCGGGTGATGCTGGACCAGGCGCGGCGCGACCGGGCGGCGGGGCTGAAGACCGCCGGGTTCGTCTCGGGCTATCGCGGATCGCCGCTTGGCGGGCTGGATCAGGAGATGTGGCGGCAGACGGCGCGGCTTGCCGAAAACCGGATCGACTTCCTGCCCGCCGTCAACGAAGACCTCGGCGCGACGGCGGTCTTGGGCGCGCAACAGGCCTCGCTCGATCCGAATTGCGAGGTCGAGGGCGTGTTTTCCATGTGGTACGGCAAGGGACCGGGGGTGGACCGGTCGGGCGACGCGTTGAAGCACGGCAACGCTTATGGCTCCGCGCCCAAGGGCGGCGTGCTGGTGGTGGCGGGGGATGATCATGGGTGTGTTTCCTCCTCCATGCCGCACCAGTCGGATGTGGCGTTCATGTCCTGGTTCATGCCGACCCTGAACCCCGCCAGCATCGGGGAATATCTCAGCTTCGGGGCCTATGGTCTTGCCCTGTCACGGTTTTCCGGCGCCTGGATCGGGTTCAAGGCGATCTCGGAAACGGTTGAGTCAGGCCAGTCTGTCGAGATCCCGGCAGAGCGCGCATTCGTCCAGCCCGCCTTCACGCCGCCGCCGGGTGGCCTGCATGTACGCGCGTCCAACATGCCGAGCCCGGAGATTGAGACCCGCATCGGTGCCAAGCTGGACGCGGTCGAGGCCTTCGTGGAGGCCAATCCCATCGACCGGCGGATCTACGACATTCCCGATGCGCGCTATGGGATCGTGACCACCGGCAAGGGGCATCTCGATTTGATGGAGGCGCTGCGGCTGCTCGATCTGGATGAGGCCGCCTGCCGCCGGCTCGGCATCGACATCTACAAGGTCGGCCTGGTCTGGCCGCTGGCGCGCCGCGATGCGCTGGCCTTCGTGTCCGACAAGGAAGAGGTGCTGGTCATCGAGGAAAAGCGCGGCATCATCGAAAGCCAGTTCAAGGAATATTTCTATGACTGGCCCGGTCACAAGCCGCAGCGCATGGTGGGCAAGCACCGGGCAGCGGGCGATCCGCTGATCCCCTGGATGGGCGAGTTGAGCCCATTGTCGCTGGTGCCCGTTGTGGCCGAACGCCTGCACGCGTTCTTCCCAGGGGAAAACCTGCCGGACAAGGCCCGCGCCCTGACGGAGACTCCCGCCCCGGTGCTGAGTGTTCCGGGCGCGACGCGGACGCCCTATTTCTGTTCGGGGTGTCCTCACAACAGCTCCACCAAACTGCCCGACGGCAGCGTCGCCAATTCCGGGATCGGGTGTCACGTCATGGCGGGTTGGATGGACCGCAATACGCTCGGCTATGCGCAGATGGGCGGCGAGGGGGTGCCTTGGTCTGTGGCGTCCCGCTTTACCGGCGGCGGGCATCGGTTCCAGAATCTGGGCGAGGGGACATGGTATCATTCCGGGTCTCTCGCCATCCGGCAGGCAGTCGCGGCGGGGGCGAATATCACCTACAAGATCCTCTATAATGACGCCGTGGCCATGACTGGCGGGCAGCCGGTGGACGGCCCCGTCAGCCCCACCGCGGTGGCTCAGGCGTGCCGGGCCGAAGGGGTGGACCGGATCGCAGTGGTGTCGGACGACATCGGCAAATTCCGGCGTGGAGACTTTCCCCAGGGCACCAGTTTTCACGACCGGGCCGAGCTGATGCCGGTGCAGCGGGAGTTGCGGGAGGTGAAAGGCGTCTCGGTTCTTCTATATGAACAGGTTTGCGCGACCGAAAAGCGCCGCCGCCGCAAGCGGGGCAAGGCTGAGGACCCCAAGCGCTTTGCCTATATCAACCCGCTTGTCTGCGAGGGCTGTGGCGATTGTTCGGTTGAATCGAACTGCCTGTCGATCGAGCCGCGAGAGACGGTGTTCGGCCGCAAGCGCCGAGTAAACCTGTCCAGCTGCAACAAGGATTTTTCCTGTCTGAACGGGTTCTGCCCCAGTTTCGTGACAATAGAAGGCGGTGCGCGGCGCAAACCCGCGCCGGTGGCGCTGGACCTTGAGGCGTTGAAAGCCGGGCTGCCGGTGCCAGACGCGCCCAACCTGTCCCGCCCCTTCGATCTGCTGGTCGCAGGCGTTGGCGGCACCGGCGTCGTGACCGTGGGCGCGCTGATCACCATGGCCGCGCATCTGGAAGGCAAGGGGGCCAGCGTGCTGGACTTCACCGGATTTGCGCAGAAATTCGGCACGGTTCTGGGCTATGTGCGGATCGGTGCCAGCCCGGACACGATCCATCAGGTGCGGATCGAGCGCGCTTCGGCGGTTGCGGTCATTGGCTGCGATGCAGTGGTCTGTTCGTCCCCCAAGGCATCCATCCATTACCGGCAGGGCACGCGCGTGGTGCTGAACCGGGCCGAGATGCCAACCGGTGATCTGGTGCTGCACCGGGACGCGCAATTGAAGATAGCCGAACGCGAGGCGCTGATCCGGGCCACCGTGGGCGAGGATGTGATGGCCTTCGACGCCAATCAAGCGGCGGAAAACCTGATGGGGGACAGTGTCTTCGCCAATATCATGCTGCTTGGCGCGGCCTATCAGCAAGGGCTGGTGCCGGTCAGTGAAGTTGCTTTGAAACAGGCCATTCTGCTCAACGGCGTGGCGGTGGAAAAGAACGCAATGGCCTTTGATCTTGGGCGGGTGATGGCGGCGCGGCCTGAGGTGCTGGAACCGTATCTGGGTGGCGCGAAGCCGCAGGCCGAGACATTGGACGAGGTGATTGCAACGCGCGCCGACTTCCTCACCGCCTATCAGAACGCCGCCTATGCACGCCGCTTCACCGACCGGATCGCCGCCTTTCGCAAGGCCGTGCCCGAGGCCGGGGATGAGCTTGTCGTTGCGGCTGCGAAATCGCTGTTCAAGCTGATGGCCATAAAGGACGAATACGAGGTCGCTCGGTTGTTTACCCAGACCGGATTCGATCAGGAACTGGCCGAGCAGTTCGAGGGCGATTTCCGCGTCGTCCATCACCTTGCCCCGCCACTCCTGTCGTTTCGCCGGGATGATCGGGGGCGCCCTGTCAAGCGGAGTGTCGGCCCCTGGGTGCGGCCGGTCCTCAAAGGTCTGGCCAAGCTGCGAAGGGTGCGGGGCACCTGGGCCGATCCCTTCCGCTTCAGTGCGGATCGGCGCCTGGACAGGGATTTGCTTACGTGGTTCGAACGCGTCCTGACGCATGTGGAAGGTCACCCTGACCCCGAGACGGCGCTGGATCTTCTGTCCGCCCCGATGGAAATCCGCGGTTATGGCCCGGTGCGAGATGACGCGGCCATAAAGGTGCGCGCCGGGATGCCCGAGGGCCTGCGCTGACTTGACTTCGCCGGTCTGCCTGTCGCTCATGGGAGGCAGGAGAAGGGGCGCGGAATGCAGGCGGATTATGCGATTATCGGCGGCGGGGTCGTCGGGTTGTCTGTGGCCTGGGGGTTGCAACGGCGCGGCTTGCGCGTGGTCGTGCTCGACGGCAGCGACGGGGATTTCCGCGCCAGTCGGGGCAATTTCGGGCTGATCTGGGTGCAGGGCAAGGGCATGCGTGCGCCGCGCTATGCGGAGTGGACAAGAGGCTCCGCAGCGCTGTGGGCCGCCTTCGCGGCAGAGTTGGGCGAGGGCACGGGGCGCGATCTCTGGCTCAGGCAGGATGGCGGCTACGAGGTTTTCTTCGATGATGCCGAAATGGCCCGGACCGCTGATGCCTATGAAGGCCTGAAAGCGCGGCTTGGGGGCGACTACCCCTACGAGATTCTGGGGGGCAATGCGCTGCGCCGGGAAGAACCGGCGATCGGTCCCAAGGCAGTTGGCGCGATCCTGCATGCCGAGGATGGCCATACCAGCCCGCTGCTGCTGCTGCGCGCTCTGGCAGATGATTTCCGTCGCCTCGGCGGGCGGGTTCTGACTGGCAGGCAGGTGGTGGCGGTGGACCGGCCCGACGGGTTCCACATGACCTGCGCGGATGGCGAAACGGTTGAGGCGGGCAAGATCGTGCTGGCGGCGGGGCTTGGGGCTGCAACGCTTGGGCCGATGCTGGGGTTTCGGGCGCTTGTGCGGCCACAGCGGGGGCAGATCCTGATCACCGAGAAACTGCCGAAACTGCTCAACCGTCCCACGGTCGATCTGCGCCAGGTGGAGGAGGGCGGGATCCAGATCGGGGCCACGAACGAGGAGGTGGGCTTCGATGACCGCTCCTCGCAAAGGGCGATGGCCCGGCTGGCGGCGCGGGCGGTCGAGACGGTCCCGGCGCTGGCAAAGGCCCAGCTTTTGCGGTCCTGGGCGGCGCTTCGGGTCATGACACCGGACGGGCTGCCGATCTATCAGGAAAGCGCTGACATGCCCGGGGCCTTTCTGGTTACCTGCCACAGCGGCATTACCCTTGCAGCGGCCCATGCGCTGCGCCTGCCGGACTGGTTGGAGGGCAAGGGCGGCGCGCCGGACCTTGCCGCGTTCTCCGAGGATCGCTTTTCGCGCTAGCCCCGCTTGTCGCGCGTCTGGGGCATGGCTATGCAGGCAGCATCATCCGGCCCGCCATGGTGGCGGTGCCAACACCCATCATCAAGGACATTCCCATGATCGAACGTTTCGAAACCGGCACCCGCATGAGCCAGTTCGTCAAGCATAACGGCACCGTCTATCTGGCCGGTCAGGTTGGCGAAGGCGCCACGGTGGCCGATCAGACCCGCGATTGCCTGGCACAGGTGGAGCGGCTGCTGGCCGAAGCGGGGTCCGGCACCGACAAGATGCTGCAAGCCATCATCTGGCTGGCGGATATGGCCGATTTCGCCGAGATGAACGAGGTCTGGGACGCTTGGGTTCCCGCGGGTCACGCCCCGGTGCGCGCCTGTGGCGAGGCCAAGCTTGCGGCACCGAAATACCTGGTGGAAGTCATCGTCGTCGCGGCCTGCTGAAGCGCTGCGCGACCCCCTGCCGTGATCAGGCGGGTGTGCTTAGCGATCAAGGGCAGCCGGCCCGATCCGACCGGGCGAAAAGGCGCTTCGAAGCGCCTTGTGACGGGCCTTCGAAGGCCCGTTTCCACAGCCCCCGGCCGCGTCGCATTCCAGACTTCAGTAATCGCGCTCGAAGAACACGCCGATGCTGCTGTCGCCATCGGTGGCAAAGGCGCCGCGTGCCGTGATGTTCGGGGTGAGATCGAGGTTCAGGGAAACCTCGGCCTCGCCATCCGCGCCAATCTCTGCGTCGGTATAGAGATTGTCCGAGATATAGCGCCCGACGCGCAGGCTGGCATTGCCCTCGGAATCGGTCGACAGGTCCAGATCGTCCACGCCGAGGCTGTCACGCAGGCCCCCGATGATCCCCTGACCGCCCGCCACCCCGGACACCGCATCGACCAGCTGCAGTGCCTGCACCGGCGACAGGCTCGTCGCGCTGCGGCCAAAGAAGAGCCGGGCAAGGATTTCGTCCTGCGGCAGATCGGGGACGGAGCTGATGGTCAGTTCAGGGGCCGAAGCCGGGCCTTCGATGGTGATCAATGCCGTGACCTCTCCGGTCTGGGTGCCTGCGACCACACGCAGGTAGGGGTCGAAACCTCCCTGAAGGCTCGCTGTTGCCTCGGAAATATCGAAGCGCTGGCCAAGGAAGGTCAGCCGTCCCCGGATCAGCTCGAACTGGCCCGATGGCGCGACGGCGGCGCTGGTGCCGCCAAGGCGGATGCTGCCGCCAAGCTCCGCGTCCAGGCCCGATCCGCGCAGGAAAATCCGTGCGGGGGCGTTGATGGTCAGGTCAAGCGACACCGGCGCGCTGTTGCCGCCATTGCCCGATGCGATCAGCCCGGCCCGGTCGCGGGTGGCATATTGCGTACCGGACGCCCCGATATGGGCAATATCGGGGATCGGTTCAGACGCGCCGAAGCTGAGATCGTCCAGCAGAACATTGGTTTCACCCAGGGTGATCTGGCCAGAGACATGGGGGCCTGCGGCCAAGGCGCCATCGACGGTGATCGTGGCGGTGTCGATTGAGGTCTGGAACAGGTCTTCCTCGGTCACCTGAACGGCAGACAGTGTCATCTCGACCCGTCCGGGCAGGCCGGGGGCCGTCAGGTCCAGCGCCCCGTCGAATGTCATCCGTCCGCCCGGCTGAATGCCGCTGCTGCCCGACAGGCTCAGCCGGCTGCCCGCGATTCCGGCGGTCAGGTCCAGCCCCTCCAGCACCATGCCGAGCGAGGGCAGGGACACCCGCGCGCCGCCGGTGGACAAGGTGCCGGAGAGAGAGGAGAGCGCCGGGGGGCCGTTGACCGTCAGGTCGAACCGCGCGGTGCCACGCACGGATCGCGGGGAGATGAACTGATCGGCCAGCGCCAGCGGCAGGCTGCCCGACAGGGCAAGGTCCACCGCGCCGCCGGGCAGGCCGATCCGGCCGGTCACGTCAGTTGCGAGCCCGCCCTGGCCGCTGGCCTCGCCAGACAGGGTCCAGGGCATCGTGTCATTGGCGCGGGTCAGGGTCAGGCTGGCGTCCACGGGGCCGGATATGGCCGAGGTCAGCAGCCCCGCATTGGCCAGCCGTGCGGTCGCCGACAGCGTGCTGGTGCCCGAGGACAGCCGACCCTCTGCACTGGCGGACAGGGCCGATCCGGTCAGCTCGAACCGATCCAGATGCAGCCCCTCACCATCGCGGCGCAGGGCGGTTTCGATCCGGGTTTCCCCCGCGATCAGGGCAGGCGGTATCGCGTCGCCCGCGCGCAAATCCTGTGCGGTCAGATCGGCGGTTGCGTCGAATGCACCGGATAACAGGTCTGCCTCTGCCAGCAGCGTCATCTGCGCGGACCCTTCCAGATCCTGCCCCGCAAGCCCCGCGAAGGCAGACAGGTCGGGCATTGCTGCGCGCAGGTCCAGTTCGGCCATCAGGGCGCTGTCCCCAGTGCGGAACCGGGCCGCCCCGAGCAGCGTGGCGGTGTCGCCGGTCATGGCGATCCGGGTCAGGTCCAGCGGCTCCCCCGTCTGCCAGTCGGCGCGCAGAGACAGGCGCGCGGTGCGGCCCATGGCGGCTCGCAGGTCGGGGTCGGAATGGGACAGCCCCTCCAACGCGGCCAGCAGATCGGCGGTGACGCCAAAGGCCCCCGCATCGGGCGGGGTGATGCTGCCAGACAGGGTCAGGTCGGCGCGGTCAACGCCGATGTCTCCGGCGCGCAGGTTGGAGATCGCGGCCTCGCCGGTCCAGCCATTGCCATTCGCGCGGTCATAGCCGAGCGTCAGGTTTGCCTCGGTCAGGGTGACGGGCAGACCGGCGATCGGCAGGCGCACGGGGCCGCCGCTGGCATCCGAGATGAGACCCGCCACCTGAAACCGCAGGGGCGTGTTGTCGGCGGCGAGTGCGGCAGAGCCTTCCAGCGACAGCGAATGACTGGTCAGGGCAAAGCTTTCCAGCACGGTGCCACCCGCAACGGGCCGCGTCAGAACCGCCTCCAGCCCCGTGCGAGATCCGAAAAAGGCTTGATATTCGGGCAGCACCAGATGCGCCAGATCACCGGTCAGCGCGGCGGTGATCTGCTCTGTCCCGTCCTCTGACCGGGCAGAGACCAGCGTTCCGCTGACCCGTGGTTCACCGTCAGTGGCCAGGGTCAGGTCAATCGTCAGATCGTCCAGCGGCCCGGTCCCGGCAATGTCCATCGCGACCGAGGGGGCGTCGGGGATACCCAGAAGCGTGACCGCGATGCCGCCAGGGTCTTCCACCAGCTCCAGCGACAGGTCCAGTTGTCGGGTCTGGTTCTGAAAGCCCGCCCGGAGGGCAAAGCGCCCCTCAGGCCCGTCCAGCCGGGCAAGCGTCAGCTCCGCCGCGCCGGTGCCTTCGGCAAGGCTGGCCGAGCCTGCAAGGGTCGCGGTGACAGGGAATCCAAGAAGCGATGTGCCAAGCTCTATCCTGTCAATGGCCAGCGCCCCGAGGGCAATGGAAACCGGCAGGTCCGGCAGCTCGAATGGCGTTGCCTCAGGCGCGGCGGGGTCGGGCTCGCCCGTGGGCAGACGCTCCAGCACGATGCGCGCGGCGGCAAGGCGGTCGACCTCCAACGCGCCCCGCAGCAGGGCTGACCGGGTCCAGGTCAGTTCTGCATCCTCGATGGTCAGCCAGACGCCGTCCGCATCCGAGATTGTCAGCAGATCCAGCGTTGCGGTGGAGCTGAGCGCACCCTGAAAGCCGTCGATCCGCACCTGACGGGCATTGCCATCGGACAGCGCGCCCTCGATCAGCTGCACAAGACGCCCACGGTCATCCTCTTGCGCGTGGAGCGGCAGGGCGACCAGCAGCGCCAGCGATATGATCAGCGCCCGGATCAAAACGCCTGTCCGATACCGATGTAGAAATACAGGTCTTCACCCACGCCATCGCCGCTAACGGGCGTCGCCAGATCCAGCCGGATCGGCCCCACTGGCGTGTCATAGCGCACGCCGATCCCGGCGCCTGAATGCCAACTGCCGCCTGCGTCCCAGTAAGGGCCGGAAGAGACATAACCGGTATCTGCAAACAGCACCGCGCCGAAATTGCCGAACAGATCCTGCCTAAGTTCCAGCGAGGTGCCGAAGAAACTGCGCCCGCCGGTCAGCACGCCGCCCTGCATCGCACCGAGCGACTGGTAACCTTGGCCGCGCACGGTATCGGCCCCGCCGGAAAAGAACAGCCAGTCAGGGGGAAGGGTATTGATCGCACCGCCATCCAGTGTGCCCAGTTGCAGACGCGCCGCCAGACGGGTGCCGCTGGTCTGCCCGAAAGCCCAATAGGCCCGCGCATCGGCCGTGAACCGCGCGCCGCCCGACCCTTCGGCCATGGCAAAGGGGGTCAGGGTTGCGTCGACATACCAGCCACTGCGCGCGTCAAAAGCGTTGTCGCGGCTGTCCCATGTCAGGCCCACGGGCAGCGACAGCATGGTCACGTCTCGGGTCGAAAAGGCGTCGGTGATCTGCCCATAGCTGAGTTCCGCGAAAACCGACCCGCTGAGAGTGTCGGAAAACCGGTGTTCCAGCCCGGCCTCCAGGTCGATCCTGTCGAGGGTGAAGGTCAGCTCGTCGAGATGTTCCAGCGTCACGCCGAAGCTGAGCCTTGTGTCGGGCGTCAGCACCGCGGGAATGGAATAGACGGCTGAGGCCAGCGCGTCGAAGCCGCCGTTTTCACCGCCTAGGCCGCTGACCTCTCCGTCAAGGCGCAGCCGTTCCGCCCCGCCAAAGAGGTTGCGATGCAGCCAATAGGTGGAGAGCGTCACGCCCTCGGTCGAGGACAGTTCCGCCCCGAAGCCAAGCCTGCGCAGCGGGGCCTCGACCAGATCGGCCTCGATGGGCAGGCTATTGTCGGGGGCAAGTGTGCCCTCCGTGAGGGCCACAGAGGTAAAGGCCCCGGTGTCGCGCAGCCGTCCGGCCACCCGGTCCAGCGTTTCGGGGTCGAACCGGGCGCCGGTCGGAAGGCCCGCGATGCGGGCGATGGCCTCTGGCCGCATCCGGTCTTGGCCTTGCGGGAAAAGCTGGCCGAAACTGGCAACAGGGCCGGGGTCGAGCGTGATCTGTGCGTCCAGTTCCGCATCCGCATGGCGGGCGGTGATCTGCTGGCTTGCGATGGCGGCGGTCGCGTGCCCCTCGGCGCGCCAGCCGGTGATGCCCGCCTCTGCCGCCTGCCGCAGCACGCGGGTGCCAGCGGTGGCTCCGGGGGTGAAGCCGTCGGGCAATTCGGTGCCGGGGGCCAACGGGCCGATCTCGGCCCGGCCAAGGCGAAAGGGCGTGCCGGGGGTGACGGTGATCACCACGTCCTGAATCGGGGCAGGGGCGCGGAAAGGGGAAATGTCGGCGGCCTCGCGCCGGTCGAGGCGGATGGAGATCTCGGGCCCGAAATAGCCGCGCTCGTAAAGCGCCGCCAGCAGGCGGGAATAGTCGGACCTTGCGCTCGCGATCACGTCCTGCGCGGGCAGGGTGGCCGGGTCCTCGATGGCCATCAGGCGGGAGGCGGCGGTCAGGTCGTCCTGAAGATCACCCTCCGCGCCGATCACCTGCAACGAAACATCCGCGCTGGCCGGACCGGTTAAGGTCAGGGCGGCAGCGGATAGCAGGAGAATCGGCAGGCAGCGCATGTCTGTTAACTTATAGGGCCGCCCGGCAAAGCTGAATGGAAACAACGCCGGTCTCGCCCCCTTCGGGCAACATTTCGCCCGCGCCCATGAAAAAGGCCGCGCGTCGCGGGAAACGACGCACGGCCCATTCGTGTCAGCCGGTCAGATCAGGCCAGATCGTAGCGATCCGCGTTCATGACCTTGGTCCAGGCGGCAACGAAGTCGTTCACGAACTTCTCCTTGTTGTCGTCCTGGGCATAGACCTCCGCATAGGCGCGCAGGATCGAGTTCGAGCCGAAGACTAGGTCCACACGGGTGGCGGTGAACTTGGTGTCGCCCGAGGCACGGTCCTGGATATCATAGGTGCCATTGCCTGCCGGAACCCATTTGAAGCCCATATCGGTCAGGTTGACGAAGAAATCCGTGCTGAGCGCGCCGACATTGTCGGTGAAGACGCCGTGGGCGGACCCGCCATGGTTGGTGCCCATGACCCGCATGCCACCGATCAGCGCCGTCATCTCATGGGCGCTGAGACCCATCAGCTGCGCGCGGTCGAGCAGCAGCTCTTCCGGCGTGACCGCATAGTCCTTCTTGACCCAGTTGCGGAAGCCATCGGCCAGCGGTTCCAGCACGTCGAAGGACGCGGCATCGGTCATCTCGTCCGTTGCATCGCCACGACCCGGCGCGAAGGGCACCGAAACGTCAACGCCAGCGGCCTTGGCGGCCTGTTCCACACCGACATTGCCGGCCAGAACGATGACATCCGCAACGCTTGCGCCATGCTTGGCGGCAATCGGTTCCAGCGCGGCCAGAACGCTTGCCAGGCGGGCGGGTTCATTCCCTTCCCAATCCTTCTGCGGGGCAAGGCGGATGCGCGCACCGTTTGCGCCGCCGCGATAGTCGGACTGGCGGAAGGTGCGGGCGCTGTCCCATGCGGTTGACACCATGTCGGCCACGGAGAGGCCCGCGGCCGCGATATCGGCCTTGACCGCATCCACGTCATAGCCGGTGCTGCCCGCGGGAACCGGATCCTGCCAGATCAGCTCTTCCGCCGGGGCGTCGGGGCCGACATAGCGGGTGTTGGGGCCAAGATCCCGGTGGGTCAGCTTGAACCAGGCGCGGGCGAAGCAATCGTCGAAATAGGCCGGGTCGGCCATGAACTTTTCACAGATCTCCCGGTAGATCGGGTCGACCTTCATCGCCATGTCTGCATCGGTCATGACCAGAATGCCCTTCTTCGACGGATCGGAGGGATCGGCGGGCAGATGCTCTTCCTTGATGTCGACCGGCTTCCACTGGTTGGCCCCGGCGGGCGACTTGGTCAGCTCCCACTCATAGCCGAAGAGCAGTTCCAGATAGCCCATGTCCCATTTGGTGGGGTGGGTCGTCCATGCGCCTTCTACGCCCGAGGTCACGGCATTGGTGGCCTTGCCGCCCATGTTGGGGTTCATCCAGCCAAAGCCCTGGTTCTCGATCGGCGCGCCTTCGGGTTCGGCCCCGAGAGCGCCTGCATCGCCGTTGCCATGCGCCTTGCCGACGGTGTGGCCGCCAACGGTCAGCGCTGCGGTTTCCTCGTCGTTCATGGCCATACGGGCGAAGGTTTCGCGCACCTGCGCGGCGGTCTTCATCGGGTCGGGCTGGCCGTTCACGCCTTCGGGGTTCACATAGATCAGGCCCATATGGACGGCGGCCAGCGGGTTTTCCAGCGTCGAGGGATCGTCGAGATCCTCGTAGCGGTTCTCGCTCGGTGCCAGCCATTCCTTTTCCGCACCCCAGTAGACGTCTTTTTCCGGGTGCCAGATATCCTCGCGGCCATAGGCAAAGCCAAAGGTCTTCAGGCCCATATCCTCATAGGCCATGGTGCCTGCCAGCAGGATCAGGTCGGCCCAGGAGATCTTGTTGCCGTATTTCTTCTTCACCGGCCACAGCAGGCGGCGGGCCTTGTCGAGGTTGCCGTTGTCGGGCCAGCTGTTGAGGGGCGCGAAGCGGATATTGCCGCAGCCGCCGCCACCGCGTCCGTCAGCCAGACGGTAGGAGCCCGCGGAGTGCCACGCCAGACGGATCATCAGACCGCCATAGTGGCCCCAGTCGGCCGGCCACCAGTCCTGGCTGTCGGTCAGCAGCGCCCTGACATCGGCCTTGACCGCGTCGAAATCCAGGTCCTTGACCGCATCGCGATAGCTGAAATCAGCCCCCATCGGATTGGTCTTGGAATCGTGCTGGTGCAGAATGTCGAGGTTCAGCGTGCGTGGCCACCAATCGGTGACGCCGGTTTCCACCTTTGTGTTGGCACCGTGCATTACCGGGCATTTGCCCATATCATTTCCGTCCATCTCTTCCTCCGATTCTGGAATCGCTAATGTGTTCCGGGGCTGCGCGCCGTCCTGGAAAACGCCTGAATATCAAGGCAGCCAGAGCTTTCCGGCGTCCTTGAAAGGCAGGACGTCCTCCTCCCGATGCGCATATTCTGGAATGGTTCTAACAAATGCAATCCATTTGTTTAAGTTGCATTTTCTGATTGTTGCAATAACTTTAAATTATGGATCAGTTCACCCTCCGCCAGCTCAGATATTTCGAGGCGCTTGCGCAGCACGGTCATTTCGGGCGCGCGGCAGAGGCTTGCGCCATCTCTCAACCCGCCTTGTCCGTTCAGATCAGGGAACTGGAAGAAACGCTTGGCGCGGCGCTTTTCGAACGCAGCGCCCGGCAAGTGCGGCTCACTGGCTTTGGCGAGGATGTTGCGGCGAAGGTGCGGGACATTCTGCGCGGAACGGATGAACTGGCGGATTTCGCCCGGCTATCGCGCGACCGTCTGACCGGGCGTCTGCGCATCGGGGTCATTCCGACCATCGCGCCTTACCTTTTGCCGACCATCATCGGCGACCTGACACGCCGCTATCCGGGCCTCGACATGCGGCTAAGGGAAACGGTTACGCCGCGTCTTATTCAGGAACTGGCCGAGGGGCGTCTCGATACCGCCATCGTGGCGCTGCCCGTGTCCGAGCCCTCCTTTACCGAGGTGCCGCTTTTTTCGGAAGAATTCATTCTGGTCCGCCCGAGCGGCGATGCCGACAAGCCGGTGCCCAATGCGGAAACCCTGCGGGAAATGCGGCTCTTGCTGTTGGAAGAAGGACACTGCTTTCGCGATCAGGCGCTGTCCTTTTGCAACATGAACTCCTCGCTGCCGCGCGAATTGCTCGATGGCAGTTCCCTGTCCACGCTGGTGCAGATGGTGGGGGCGGGGATCGGGGTGACATTGATCCCGGAAATGGCGGTGCCGGTGGAAACCCGGTCGGCATCGGTGTCGCTGGCCCGGTTCGACGCGCCGCGCCCGTCCCGGCGGATCGGCATGATCTGGCGTAACACGACGCCGCTGGCCGATCAGTTGCGAGAGGTGGCGGAAGTGGTGCGCCAATCGGCGGAAACTCTCGCCGGACAGACGGCCGGCGCAACAGCGTGCACCTAAACCGTGCCGGAGGAGCATTGCCGTGGGCCGGTGGTTCGTGCAAAACTCCGTCAACAGACAGCTATTCTTTCGGAGACCTTAACGTGAAGATTTCAAAGCTCATTCCGGTCGTGCCCGCCTTGCTCTTCCTGACCGCCTGCGCCGAGCCGGTGCCGGAAGACGATGGCCTGCCGGGACTGCCGGTTGAGGTGACGGAGGAGCTGATCGCGATGGTGGAGCCAACGCAGAGCCTGTCCTCTGTTCGCATCCTGCCCGAGGATGGCTGCTATTGGTATCGCTATTCAGGTCCCGTTGAAACGACCTACCTGCCGCTGCGCACCACGGAAGGGCGGCGGATTTGCAGCGAACAGGCGGCAGAGATCGCTGCCGCGGCAGAAGCCGAACGACTTGCGGCAGAAGCTGCCGCCGCGGATGCAGCGGCGGCAGGCCTAGGAACCTGATGTCAGGAAGGCTCAGCTCTCGGCGGTGACCCAGTCATCGGCGGGGTAAAGCGTGGCGGTCACGCCCACATCGACATTGTCATAAAGCCCGATGATATGGGCCATCACCATGCGCACGCAGCCGGAACTGGCGCGACGGCCAATCGACCAGGGCTGCGGTGTGCCATGAATGCGCAGATAAGTGTCGCGCTGCCCGACATAGAGATAAAGCGCCCGCGCGCCGAGCGGGTTTTGCGGCCCGCCGGGCATGCCATCGGCATATTGCTCATACACGCCCGGTTCCCGTTCGATCATGTTAGCGGTCGGCGTCCAGGAGGGCCAGCGCGCCTTGCGACCAACCGTGTAGGTGCCGGGTTCATAGAGATCGTTGCGGCCAATGGCGACGCCGTAGCGCATCGCGGTGCCGTCATCCTGAATGTGGTAGAGATAGCGCGCCACAGCATCCACATGGATATCACCCGGAGTCAGCCCGGCATTCGCCTCCACCCGCGTGGGCAGAAAACGCGGCTCAATCCCCCAGGGGTTGGTGACCGCAGGATTGTAATTCGCGGGGGTGACCATCGCATCCCAGGTGTCCCACTCGGACGGTGTTGCCAAGGCTGGTCCCGCAATCGGGGCCGAAAACAGGGCCGCCGTCGTCATAATGAAATGGCGCCTGCTGAGCATGTCGCGTCTCCGATTCGAAATAGTCCGGGCTTAGATCCGTTTATTTGGGTGTCATCGGGGCTTTCGGCAAGGTTTGCAAGGCCATCGCGGCCTCACATCTGCGTGTGGCATGTGTTTGCCGATGGCCCTGTCAGCCCCGAACGCGGAGGTTCTGCGGGTCATAGGGGCAGGGGGCGATGACCTCTGCCGCGATCCGGTCGCCGATAAGATCGAGTTCAAGCCTCGTGCCTTGGGTGGCCAGATCGGGGTCCAGAAAGGCGTAAGCAAGGTTCAGCCCCACGCGGTGCCCCCAATCGCCAGAGGTGACGGTTCCGGTCACGCGGTCCCCGACCATGACAGAGGCGCTCGGCGTCGCCGGACGATCCTCGCAATGGACCTGAAGGGTGACCAGCTTGCGGCGAGGACCATCTGCATGTCGCGCCATCAACGCGGATTTGCCAATAAAATCAGCCTTGTCGAGCCGAACGAAACGCTCCAACCCGGTCTCGAACGGGTCGAACTCTGTCAGCAGATCGGCCTTCCAGTGCAGGTATCCCTTTTCCATCCGCATGGACTCGATGGCGCGGGCACCGAAGAGGTGCAGCCCATGCGCCTCCCCCGCCTTTCGCAAGGCAAGATAGGCTGCGTAGAGCTGGTTGTTGGGGACGTGGATTTCATAGGCCAGCTCGCCCGAGAAGCTGACCGACATAACGGTTGCCGGGGCGATGCCGACAAAGCATTCCCTGACAGAGAGCCACGGGAAGGCCGCCGCCGACCAGTCGCCACGCGATACGGCGGACAGCACGTCACGGGCCTTCGGGCCTGCGAGGACAAGGATTGTCATGTCATTGGTGAGCGAGCGGATTTCCACATCCTCACCGGGCTGCACATGCCGTGTAAGCCAGTCCATGTCATGCTGTTCCGCTGCGGCGGCAGAGCCGTACCAGATGCGCGCGGGACCGCGATCCGAGGCAGGCAGATTGGCGATGGTGGCCTCTGACTTTATCATCCCGTGATGGTTCAGCAGATAGCCAAGCCCCACCTTGCCGGGTTTGCGCGTCACCCGCCCGCAGATCATCCGGTCGAGGAAATCATGGGCATCCGCGCCGGTGATCTCGTAGCGGTTGAAGCCGTTCACTTCCGCCAGTCCCACGCCCTCGCTGACCGCCTTCACATCGCGCGCGACGATGTCGAAGACCTCGTTGAAGCGAAAGCCGAGCGTTTCGTGGAAATCTGGGGCGGGTTTCAGGAACTCCATCCGTTCCCAGCCATTCACCACGGTAAACTCCGCGCCTTCCGCCGCCAGAACCGGCGTCAGCGGAGTCGTCTTGGCGGGGCGGCCTGCGGGGCGGTGTTCATGGGGGAAGTGGAAGCGGAACTCGTTCTGGTAATCCTCAACGGCCTTCAAAGCGCAAAGCTCTACGTTGCCGTGGCCGGTGAAGCGGCGCGGGTCCAGCACCCAGGTGTCATAGCAGGCCTCGCCATGGACGATCTGCTGCGCCAGAAGCCAGCCGTGCCCGCCGCCTTCGCCAAGACCGGCCCGCAGGCCGATGATGCAGAACGCATTGCGCTTGCCGGGGATGGGGCCGACAAGCGGCGCACCGTCAATCGTATAGGTGATCGGGCCGTTCACGACGGTATGCACGCCCACCTCCATCAATGCGGGCATGCGGGCGAATGCCCCTTCCAGCACGTCGGTGACCCGGTCCAGATCGTCAGGGCAGAGCGCGTTGACGAAATTCGGGTCAATCCCGTCCATCCCCCAGGTCTTGCAGCCCTGTTCGTAGAACCCGAGCAGAAGGCCGTTCTTTTCCTGACGGCAATAATAATCGCTGATCGGGCAGCGCAGCAGCGGCATCCGGTGGCCTGCGTCGCGGATGGCGGGGATTTCTTCGGTCAGGAAATACTGGTGTTCCATCGACATGACCGGGTGATGCACGCCCATCATGGCACCGACCTCGTTCACCCGGTAGCCGCAGGCATTCACCACCACATCGGCGTGGATCTCTCCCTTGGGGGTTTCTACGATCCAGCTGTCGTCCTGCAACTGCCGAAGCCCGGTGACGGGCGTGTGCCTGTGCACCTCGGCCCCGGCATTGCGGGCGCGCCGCGCCAGCGCCTGACACAGCTGCGCGGGGTCGATATCGCCATCCAGTGGATCCCAAAGCCCGCCAATCAAATTGTCAGTCGAGATCAGCGGATGCCGCCGGGCGCATTCGGCGGCGTCGATCACCTCGAAATGCACGCCCATCCCCCGCGCCATCGAGGCGAAATGGCGGTAGCCATCCATCTGTGCCTCGGTATTCGCCAGCCTTATGCCTCCGTCGCCGTGGTGGTAGTTGATCGGATAGTCCGGGTCCTCGGCCAGTTCCTTGTAGAGCGCGATGGAATGGCTTTTCAGCCCCACCATCGTCTGGTTCATGCCGAAATTCGTCACCTGCGCCGCAGAATGCCAGGTTGTGCCAGAGGTCAGCTCATCCCGCTCCAGCAGCATGACATCGGTCCAGCCCTCCTGCGTCAGGTGGTAGAGCGTGGAGCATCCGGCGATGCCGCCGCCGATCACGACGGCCTTGGTGCGGGTTTTCATGGGGCTTTGTCCTCTGGCTTTTGTGGAACTGTCAGCGCAGACGCGCAGAGCGGCAAGGGCCCTGTCGTGATTTCGAGAAAGTCGAAACAAGTCTGAGAAATCCTCCAGCCCATGCGGTTTGAGTTGCCAGACCGTCTGCAACGAGGCTTTGCTCGTGTCAGGCAGGACAGGAGCAGATGACATGCAGCCAGCGGGCAGGCGATCAGGCGGGCGGCGCGACCGGTTGGCGGCGCGGGCAAGGGGCCCTGCGAACCCCTGTCCTCCGGGGCAGCGCGGCGGACAATATGCGCCGCTGACAGAGCTGGAGTTGCGGGCGATCCATGACACCGCTCTGCGCCTGCTGGCAGAGCTTGGCATGGGCGAGGTGCCCGAGCGTCTGCGCCGCGATCTGCTGGCGGCAGGCGCGGTCGAGGCTGCAAACGGCCGCGTTCTGATTCCCCGTTCGCTGACGGATGACGCCATTGCCCGCGCCGCCAAACGCTTTGTGTTGCACGGGCAGGACGAGGCGCGATCCATAGAGGTGGGGGGCGATGCCGTCCATTTCGGAACCGGAGGCGCGGCGGTTCAGACCCTGGATATGGACACCGGGCTCTATCGCCCCTCAACCCTGCAGGACCTACGCGATTTCACCCGGGTTCAGGACACCCTGCCCAATGTCAGCTGGTTCACCCGTTGCTGCGTGGCGACCGACATGCCCGACGAGTTCACGCTTGATGTGAACACGGTCCATGCGCTGGTCAGCAACACCACGAAACCGGTCGCGACCTCCTTCACGCTGGCCCATCACGTGGCCCCGATCGTGCAGATGCTGGATGTGGTGGCAGGCGGAGAGGGCGCATTCAGCAAGAGACCGTTCGTCAAGGCGCATATCAGCCCCGTCATCTCGCCCATGCGGTTCGGGGAGGATGCGGTGGATGTGGTCTATGAATGCATCGCCCATAACATCCCCATGTCCTGCATCACCGCCGCGCAATCGGGCGCAACGGCCCCGGCGACGCTGGCGGGGTTTCTGGCGCAATCGCTGGCCGAAACTCTGGCCAGCCTCGTCATTGTTCATGCGCTGAAACCCGGCCATCCGATGGTGTTTTCCAACTGGCCATTGGTCATCGACCTGCGCACCGGGGCGTTTGCGGGCGGGGGTGGAGAGATCGCGGTGATGAACGCGGCTTCAGCACAGCTGTCGAACTGGCTTGGCTTGCCGTCGGGCGTGGCAGCCTCGATGACCGATGCCAAGGCCATTGACGCGCAATATGGCATGGAAAAGGCCCTGACCGCGCTGGCGGCGGGGCTGGCGGGGGGCAATCTGATCTATGAAAGCTCCGGCATGACGGCGTCTCTGCTTGGCGCGAGTTTCGAGGCGTTCGTGATCGACAATGAGATGCACGCCGCCATCTACCGGATGCTGCGCGGGGTCGAGGTCAGCGAGGACACGCTCGGCTTTGACACAATCTGCGATGTGGTCCTGGGCGAGGGGCATTTTCTGGGCGCCGACCAGACCCATGCCGCGATGGAACGGGACTATTTCTACCCCAAGCTTGCCGACCGGGACGCGCCGATCACCTGGGCGGAAAAGGGCGCGCCGGACATGTGGGCGCGGGCGAGGGCCCGTGTTCGGACGATCCTTTCCGAACACGATCCGCAATACCTGTCGCCCGCACGCGACACGGAGATCAGGGCGCTGTTTCCCGGCGTGATCCGCGACTGACCTATTGGTTCAGAATTCTGAACTCATCTGCCAGCCAGGGATGCGCGGCCACCATCGGCGCGATGATCCGGTCTTCGAGCAAGGGGCGCAGCGTGCCATCCAGTGTCTCGAACAGGCTTTGGGGCAGATCCTCGGCCCGAAAGATCGATAGCCGCCGTGCAAAGCCCGGACCCGGCAGCGGCATGATGGCGATCCGGTCGTGATGGCGGTCGGAACTGGCCACGTTCAGGGCTGTGGTGACGGTCCAGGCTTCGCCCGCGGCAATCAGCGACAGGATGGCCGGGGTGCTTTCAAATTCCAGCCGCGAGGGCAGGTCGATCCTTTGCCGCCGCAACTGCGCCTCGATCCGGCGGCCCATGAGCTGTTTCCGCGAATAGCGCAGGAAGGGCAGATCGACCCGCGCACCAAGATATTCCCCGGCCGAGTCCTTGCGGCCCTTGGGCACGACCAACACGTAAGGGTCCCGCAAGAGCGGGGCTTCGGTCAGGCGCATGACGCGGAATTCGGCGGCGGAAGCAATGCCAAGGTCGATTTCGTCGCTTTGCAGCAGCGTCAGGATGTCATGGCTGGGGCGTGACAGGAACGAAAACGAACAGGCGGGCAGGGCGGCGGACAGGCTGGCGGCAAGCGCGGGGGTGACGTCGGTATCCAGATCCTCGATCATCGCGATGCGCAGCGACCGGATCAGCGCTGCCGGGTCCTTGGACCAAACCTCGGATATCCCCTTGCGCAGCAGCATCAGCGAGTCATCGACGCGGCTCAGCAGGATGTCGCCCTCTTGCGTCAGTTTCATCGGGCGCTTGCCATGGTCGATCAGGGCGACGCCCACGGCGTCCTCAAGGCAGGCCAGATGGTGCGACACGGTGCTGATCGAGATTTCCAGCCGCCGCGCCGCCGCCTGAACAGAGCCGCTGCGAGCCACCGCCTGAAAGACCTCCAGCCATTTGAGACTGAGCTTGCTACGTTCCATTCGCGGTCCCCGACATTCGAATATGTCGAAGCTAGAGAGGCATTGCGCATTCGGCAATGGCAGAGTTTCGCCAGTAATCGGGGCCTCGCCCATAGCCGTCTCATCTCGGAAGCCGACTGCGCGGGAGGGGGCACAATACGGTGGACGAGCTTGGGGGCATAGGGAAGGTGAAGGATATTCGCCTTGTGGAATCGCCGTTCTGCGGGCTGAAGTGGCCGGAGCCAAGGTGCCTCAAAACAAGGACGAGAGAATGAGCGTATTTGACGAAGACCTGTTCCTGAAGGGGTTGGAGCAGCGCAAGGCCACGGTCGGCGCGGAGTATGTGGAAAAGAACCTCGCCGCCGCGGATGGTTTCACCCGGCCCTTTCAGGAGGCGATGACCGCGTGGTGCTGGGGGTTCGGCTGGGGCGATGACGCGATCGACCCCAAGACGCGCAGCATGATGAACCTCGCCATGATCGGGGCCCTGGGCAAGATGCATGAATGGGAACTGCACTGCCGGGGCGCACTGAATAACGGTGTCTCGAAAGAGGAGATCCGCGCCATCATTCACGTGGTCGCGATCTATTGCGGCGTGCCGCAGGCGCTGGAATGCTTCCGCGCTGCCCGTAAGGTTCTGGAAGAGGCGGGCGAGCTTTAGGCGCGGTAGCGGGTGGACTCCTCGGTCAGGCGGATCAGGTCGGTGACGATCCGGTTGGCCGGGGTCGGGACGCCAAGACGGTCGCCGATGCGCACCACAGCGCCGTTCAGCGCGTCGATCTCGGTGCGCCGCCCGGCTATGCGGTCCTGCAACATGGATGGTTCATGATGCAGATGGTGGGCGAAAGCGTGCTCCATCATCGCGGTGACCTTGTCCAGCGAGGCGTTGACACCATCGGCAGTTGCCACCGCAATCGCCTCCTCTGCCACCGAAGCGGCCAGCCTGCGCCCGGCCTCTGATGCGCCGACCGATCCGGGTGTGCCGCCGGTCAGGGCACAGATCGGGTTGAGGGCACAATTGAACGTGGCCTTTTCCCAGATCGCCACGTCGATATCGCGCTGCAGCCGCGCGGTGATGCCGCCCTTGTCCATTAGCGCCGCAATCTTGTGCAAGATCGGCAGATCCTGCCCGCTGGCACTATAAAAGTCGGTCGTGGCCGCGCCGTGGGACGCCACCCGACCGGGGCCGAGATACTCAGCGGGTGTCATCGTCATGCCCACCAGAATGCGATCACGGGTCACATGCGCGGCGATCCGGTCGACATTGCCGACGCCGTTTTGCAGGCTGAGAACATGGGCATCGGCCAGCAGCGGCTTGACAGAGGCCAGCGCATCATCCGTGTGAAACACCTTGGTGAACAGGAGCACAAGATCGACGGGGCCTCGAAAGGCCTCGGGCCGCATCGCGGGCAGGTGGTGGATGCTTTTCCCCTCATCCAGCGCCACATGCAGCCCGCCCGCGTTGATTGCCGCGATATGCGCGTTGTTCACGTCGAGCAGCGTCACGTCCGCCCCCGCCCGCGCCAGCCGCGCACCATAGACGGACCCCATGGCCCCGGCGCCCAGAACCGCGATCCGCATTGTCATTCCTCCACCGCGCCGAACAGCGCCCGCACCTCGTCCGGCACCGGGCAGGAGGTGATCCCGCCCCCCTCTTTCTGGCGCACCAGAACTCGTTTCTCGAACCCCTCCACCGCCAGCACATCCCCGCGCATCAGCCGGTGTTCCACATCGAAACTGGACCGGCCAAATCCGGTGATGGTGGTTTCGATCACCACCTCGTCGCCGTAGCTGGACGGCACGTGGAATTTCGCGCGCGTATCGACCATCGGAAAGCCAACCACCTGAAAGCGGCGCACAAGATCCGGCTTGGGCAGGCCGGCGGCCTTGAAGTGATGCGCGGTCGAGGCGTCGAACCAGGCGAAATAGCGCGGGTAGAAGACGATATCGGCCGGGTCGCAATCGCCCCATTCGATCTGCACGGTCCGGCGGCTGGTCAGCATCGGTTTGGTCCTTTCCTCGGGTCAGGCGCTGCGCAGGTTGGGGATGGCGGACTGTGCCCCCAGGGCCTCGTCCAGCTTGGCATGGCTGTCATCGGCAAGTGCCGCCGCGATGGCGTGACGTAAGGTGGGGGCCGCGTCTGACATCTGGCCGCTGGCAATGGCCGGGCGCACCACACCCGACATGATCCGCGCATAGGCCGTTTTGCCCCGCATCAGCGTGTCGGAATAGCCTTTCAGAACGCGGGGCAGTTCGGCCAGTGCCTCTGCGAAGTCAGGCGCGCGGGGAAGGGCGGTGTCCATCGCCTCCAGCCACTCCGCAATGGCCGCCTGTTCCTGCGCGAACCGGTAGGATCGGCGTCGGATGCGGCCAAGCCCTGCCATCAGGCGCAGCATCCAATAGCCCGCGACCCCGTTGGACCGGACATGGATGCCGCGCCCCATGAAGGGCAGCCCCTTGCCGGCCTCCACCCGCGCCATGATCCGCGCCCCAAGCCGGGCGGGCAGGATATCGGCGATCTCCTCGGCGCGGGGTTTCAAATATTCCGTCACCGTCATCAACTGACCGGGCTGCATCTGCGCTTCGGCCCGGATGCGGGCGAAACGCACTGGCCGGGTTTTCAGATCGGCCACGCGGGCCACATCCTCATAAGCCATCCACAGCGCCAGACGACGGCAGGCTTCCTTCACCGCATGGGCGGCGCTTGGTATGGACAGGTCCGCCGCCGCGATCAACCTGTCGGCATGGGTGCGGAAGCTCTCTCCATAGGCCGCGTCCTGATAGTCGATGCAGCGCTCCACCCCGAGGCGGATCACCTCGGCGATATCTGCGGGAATGTCGGATGCCTGGGGCGCGATGACCGGCGCAGGCGTATCGCGCAAGCCCTGCACCGCTTGCGCGGCGGCGTCGAACCCGGCGCGGCTGGCGGTTGCGGACCGGCCTTCCCCCAGAACCGCGCGGGACCCCGCAATGTCCCAGGGCAACACACCGCTGCCCGCAAGCGCCCCGAACATGGTGGCGCTGACGAAAGTGGCACTGTCTTCGGCGATTTGGCCCAGATCCAACAGGAACGAGTCCCGCGCCAGCGCCTCGGCCGTGCGTCGCACGTTATCTTCGGAATAGCGCCCGTCGCCCAACTGGATCTTTTCCGCCGTCGAATAGGTGCGCGCGGTCGAGGATATGAGCGTCGTCAACCTGGGCGAGACAAAGCCCGCCGCCATCACCCGCGCGGTTTCCACCAGTTCGGAGGACACCACCACATCGACCCGCCCCGGCATCGGCACAAGGCTGAGGACAGAGCGCGCTGCATCCTTGCCCGCGATCTCGATGTAGTAGCTGGTCGATCCGGTGCGCTGCGCCACGCCGGGCACCGATGTGGCCTGCGCGACGAACCCGGCGTCCCGCGCGGCCTGCACGATCCAGTTCATCAAGACACCGCCACCTTCGCCGCCAAGGGCTGCCAGCAGGATGCGCAGGGGGGGCTGCGCGCCGGTCATGCCACGGCCCCCAGGGTGAATAGTCTGCGCAACCGGCTGCGCGTCCGGTCCCACCATGTCGGATTGCTGATCACCTCGGCGCGCCAGAAGGACGGGCAGAGCGTCGCCGCATGGGCGACCTCACCGCACAGCCCGCAGCCGACGCAGCCATTGGTGACATGAGCCACCGGATCGGTTTTCAGCGGGTCGGTCGCGGTTTTCACGGTCAGGGTCGGGCAACCGGAAAGGCGGATGCAGGAATGATCGCCGGTGCAGGTGTCTTCATCGACGCCAAAGCGGGTGCGTACGACGCGCTCCCCGGCGGCCAGAGCCTTGGCGCGGATGGGTTTCACGCGCCGTTGCCGTTCCAACTGGCACTCGCCCTCGGCCACGATCACCTTCAATCCGCTGAACTTGGTCGAAAACGCCTCGCGCAGCGTGTCGCGCATTTGCGAGACCTTGTAGGTGTGCACCGTGCGCAGCCATTTCACGCCGACGCCCTTCAGCGCATCTTCGATCGTGGTCTCGCCATGAGTCGCGCTTTTCTCTGCTGCCGCCAGTTTCAGCGCCGGATCGGGCGAGGAAATGACCTCCTGCGTTCCGGTGGCCGAGGTGTAACCGTTCTTCATGATCACCAGCACCCCGTCGCCGCCATTCAAAAGCCGAGAGGTGACGCCCGACAGCAGGCCATTGTGCCAGAACCCGCCATCGCCCATCACGGCGAGCGGGCGTTTTTGCTGAAAACTGGCGACCGAGGCGTTTGACGCAAGGCTCATCCCGTAACCCAAGATCGAATTGCCGAAGTTGAACGGCGCGAAGGTTGCGAAGGCGTGACAGCCGATATCGGCAGAGTAGTGGACCGGCCCGATCTCCTGCTGGGTCAGCTTCAGCGCGGCGAAGAAGGGGCGTTCCGGGCAGCCGGTGCAAAAGCTTGGCGGGCGTGGGGGGACAGGGGCGGCCAGCAACCGCTGCGCCTCTGCCCGCAAGGCGTCGATTTCCTCGGCATAGGCGGTGTCGCCCAACTGGTTGCCGATGCCCGGCAGATGCTCCCGCAGGAAGGTGCCGACGCCCTTGGCCATGACCTCTGACGTGTATTCACCCGCCATTGGCAGGATGTCCTTGCCCGCCAGAACCACCGGCGATTTCGCGCGGCGCAGAATGGTGCCGATCTCGTTCTCGATATATTCCGGCTGGCCTTCCTCCAGCACCAGAACCGCGGTCTTGCCGTCTGCAAAGCCAAGGATTTCCTCGGGCACCAGGGGATAGACGACGTTCAACGCCATGATCGGCAGGTCGCAATTGCCTTCCGCATCGGCCAGCCCCAGTTCCGCCAGGGCCCGGATCAGCGCGTTGTACAGCCCGCCCTGAACGATGATGCCCACATCGCCCTGCGCGCCGTCAAAGACCTCGTTCAGACGGTGCTCGCGAATGAATGCCCGCGCGGCAGCCATGCGTTCGCTGCTTTTCTTCCGCTCATGGCCGAAGGTCACGGGCGGATGCGCAAGCTGTTCGTACTGATGCGGCGCAGGCTCCGCCAGCAGGTGGCGGCCAGAGATCGCGGGCGCGATATTGTCCTTGGCTTCGAACGATCCCTGAACGTGGCAGGCGCGGATACGCAGTTCCATGATCACCGGCGTGTTCGATGCCTCTGACAGCTCGAATGCCCGTTCCACGCACGTCACGATAGAGGGCAGGTTCGGGCGCGGGTCCATCAGCCAGAGGGTCGATTTCATCGCGTAGGCATGGGTGCGTTCCTGAATGACGCTGGAGCCTTCGCCGTAATCCTCGCCCACGATGATCAGCGCGCCGCCCATGACGCCGGGCGAGGCGAGGTTCGACAGCGCGTCCGCCGCCACATTGGTGCCGACGATGGATTTCCACGTCACCGCGCCGCGCACCGGATACATGATCGACGCCCCCAGCATTGCCGCGGCAGAAGCCTCGTTCGTACAGGGTTCTACATGGACGCCAAGTTTCGCCATGTCGGGTGCGGCTTGCACCATGACGTCAATCAGGTGCGAGACCGGTGCGCCCTGATAGCCGCCCACATAGGACACGCCCGATTGCAGCAACGCCTTGGTGACGGCCAGAATGCCCTCGCCATGAAAGGTCTCACCTGCGCCGAGCTTCAGCTTTTCGATTTCCTTGGCGAATGAGACTTCCATCTGTGGCCCCTCCCTGGTCAACCTGAGCATCCGGCGCGAAAACCCTTTCGTCAAACGGATAGGCGCAATAGTCTTCATTCATGAAGTCAATAAAGCTGCGCAATCTCGACCTGAACCTGCTGCGAATGCTGGTGGCACTGGATGACACGCGGTCGGTGTCTCTTGCGGGCGAGAGGCTGGGTCTCAGCCAGCCTGCCGCGTCCAATGCGTTGGCCCGATTGCGGCAGGCGCTGAACGATCCGCTGTTCCTGCGCACGCGGGATGGGATGGTGCCCACGGGCTATTCCGAAACCATCCTTCCCGACATTCGCGCCCATCTTGGGGGGCTCTTTTCCGCCCTCGAGCAGGGCACGCGTTTCGATCCGGGCCGCAGCACGCGGGTCTTCCGCCTGTCGCTGTCCGGTCTGGGTGAGGCGGTGTTTCTGCCAAGCCTTGCGGTGCAGGTTTTCCAGGCGGGGCCGGGGCTGCGATTGATCAACACGGCAACGCCCACTGCGGCGCTCGGCCAGGCGCTGGAACTTGGGGAGGTGGACCTTGCCATCGGGATGCTGGGACTGTCGGGTCGCGGTATCCGCTCCGCCAGTCTCTTTGATGAAGACTATGTCGCGGTCGCGGGGGCGGGGCTGATCGACCCGCCCCAAGACCTCGCTGCCCTGTACCGGGCAAAGATCATGGTGCCCGCACCGGCCACGACCTTTGGCGGAGCGGTGGACAGGGCGTTGGAGTCGAGGGGGCTGGCCGGGCAGGTGGTGCTGCGGCTTGGCCATTTCGGTGCCTTGCCACAGCTCTTGGCGAATCTCGATCTGGTGGCCGTGGTACCGCGGCAGTTGGCCGACCAGTTGGTCGCGGCGGGGCAGGCGCGGCTGCTTCCGGTGCGGATCTCTGAAAGTGCCAGCCCGATCAGCATGATCTGGCACAGCCGATCCGAAACCGATCCGGCCTGCATCTGGCTTCGAGAACAGGTTCAGGATCTCTTCGCAGGTCGCTAGCCTCGCTTGCGCTTGGCGGCAGGGCCGGGGATAAGATTGCGGCCAACACAACGAGGCGAGGGACGATGCAAGACAGCGCGACAGTTCAGGATTGGATCGGCCGCAGCGAAACGGCGACGGATGTGTTGCGTGCACAACCGGCCCGTTTCATGCAGGCCACGCTGGACCGTGATTCCGGTCTGGTCGACGGGGACGGACTGCCGCCGCTCTGGCATTGGCTCTACTTCCTCGACGCACGCCGCGCCAGCGAGCTTGGCCGCGATGCCCATCCCCGCAAGGGCGGGTTTCTGCCCCCGGTCGATCTGCCGCGCCGCATGTGGGCCGGCGGGCGCGTCCGTTTCCATGCGCCCTTGATCCTCGGGCAGGAGGCCAGCAAACGCTCCACTATTCTCTCGGTCAGGGAAAAACAGGGCCGCAGCGGCAGGCTTTGTTTCGTGACGGTGGAACATGCGCTGTTTCAGAACGGGGAACCGGCCCTGACCGAGGAACATGACATCGTCTACCGGGAAGATCCTGCGCCAGACGCGCCCCTGCCGACGCCGGTCATGGCCCCGGTTGAGGCCGAGATTTCTGAATGTGTGACACCGACCGAGGTCATGCTGTTCCGCTATTCGGCGCTGACCTTCAACGGCCACCGTATCCATTACGATGTGGATTACGCCCGCGGGGTGGAGGGATATGAGGGTCTCGTCTTTCACGGACCGCTGACCGCGACCCTGCTGATCGACCTTGCCTGTCGCCATCGTGGCTTGCCCCCAAAGACGCTGTCCTATCGCGGAGTTGCTCCGCTGGCGGGGCTGGCGCCGTTCCAAATTGAGGCGACGACCGAGGGCGAGGTCAGCTTGGTCTGGGCAAAACGACAGGACGGCGCGCTGGCCATGAGCGCTGAAGTGACGTTCTGAGCATGCTCCCGAAGGCCCCGGGCAGGGGCATCCGGTGGCGATGGGTCAGGCATCCTGCCAGGCGGGCTGCCGTTTCTCGATGAACGCGCCAATGCCTTCCTGCGCGTCCAAGGCCATCATGTTGTCGACCATCACCCGAGAGGCGTAGTCATAGGCCTCGGCCAGCGGCATACCTCGTTGCGCATAGAAGGCACGCTTTCCGGTGGCGAGCGTCAGGCTGGATTTGGAGGCGATCTTTCTGGCCACGTCCATGGTGACGGCCTGTAGCTCATCTGGTGCAACCACCTGATTGACCAGCCCGATGTCCATGGCGCGGTTCGCGGGCAGCATGTCGCCGGTCAGCAGCATCTCCATTGCGTGCTTGTCGGCGACATTGCGCGACAGGGCCACCATCGGCGTGGAACAGAACAGGCCGATATGCACGCCGGGTGTGCTGAACCGGGCAATATCCGCCGCATAGGCCAGATCGCAGCTTGCGACCAGCTGACAGCCCGCTGCCGTGGCCGTTCCCGCCACTTCGGCGATCACCGGCTTGGGACAGTTGACAATTGCCTGCATGACCCCGGAACACATGGCCATGACCTTGGAAAAATAGGCGCGTCCGTTGTCTTCGGCGTCCCGTCCCGCGGTCATTTCCTTCAGGTCGTGCCCCGCACAGAAGGCCGGCCCGTGAGCCGCCAGAACAATCACCCGAACCTGTGGGTTGGCACCCGCCTCGGCGAAGGCGGTTCCCAGTTGGGTCAGCATCGCTTCGGACAGGGCATTGCGACGGTGGACGTCATTCAGGGTCAGGCGCAGGATGCCATCAGGGTCAAGCACATGGTCCAACAGGTCGGTTGATTGCTCGGGTTGCTGCACGGGATCAGTCCTTCGGCGACGTCAGAGAATGTTGATTTCGACGCTGTCGGCCAGTGAGTTGGCAATGAAGCAATAGCGATGCGCGCGGTGCTGCATCTGCTCCAGTTCGCTGTCCGATACGGAGAAACCGGTGTCGAACCGCACCACCGGATGCAAGTCGATCCGGGTGACCGACATCTGCCCCTTCGGGTTCTTGCCCAGATGCGCCACTGCGTAGTCATGGTAACTGGCCACCGGCCAGTCGGCCTTGGCGCACAGCGCCAGGAAGGTCATCATGTGGCAACTGGACAGGGCCGAGGCGAGCGCCTGTTCGGGGTTGGTGTTGGCGGGATCTCCGCCCCAGTCGGGGGCGGAGTCCACTTGCACGTCGTAGCTGGCGTTATACAGCACCGTATGTGCGTTCGAGTACTTGCCCGGCTGCAAGACCGGGGTAGCGCGCTGCCAATGCAGCTCGATGGAGAGATCGGACATCTTGTCTTTTTCCTGCTCGGTCGACGCTCAGGCCGCCGCGATCTTTTTCTTCGGGTCGAAGAACGGGCGGTCGACGATCACAGCGCGTTCGGTGCCGGCCTCGTTGACCAGACCGGTCCGGTTCACGACCTCGACATCGGCCCCCAGATGGGCATGCTCTGTCGCCACCATCGCCAGCGCGATGTTCTGTTTCAGACGCGGAGAGTAGACAGCGGAGGTCACCTTGCCGATGATCTCGCCGTTCTTCTTGATCGGCCAGTAAGAGGTGTTTGGCCCATTGAGCGGCGTGCCCTCGATGATCAGGCCGACCTGCTTGCGGCTGACACCCTCTTGCTTGATGCGGGCAAGCGCGGCCTTGCCGATGAAATCGGCGTCCATGTCGAGATTGACCAGCCGGTCCAGACCCAGCTCGAACGGGTTGGTGTGGATATCGGCATCGGCGTGATAGGACAGCATGCCGCCCTCGATCCGCCGGATCGACGAGGTATGCCCCGGCTTCAGACCGAACTCCATCCCGGCGGCCATGATGGTTTCCCACAGCAGGTCGCCCTTGGATCCGTCACGAAGATAGATCTCGTAGCCCAGTTCGCTGGACCAGCCGGTGCGCGACACGACCAGCGGCATGCCATCGAGATCCAGTTCCCGCAGCCAGTAGTATTTCAGATCCATGATGCTGTCGCCAAACAGCGCCTTCATGATTTCGCCCGAGCGGGGACCCTGAAGCTGAAGCGGCGACACGTCGGGTTCCGTGATCGTCACATCCATCCCCGAATGCACCGCCACACCCTGCGCCCACAGCAGGATGTCGCTGTCGGCCAGCGAGATCCAGAAGTGGTTTTCCGCTAGCCGCAGCAGGATCGGGTCATTCAGGATGCCGCCCTCGGCATTGGTGATCAGCACATATTTGCACTGGCCCACGGCCATCTTGGACAGATCGCGCGGGGTCAGCATTTGAACGAAGCGCGCCGCGTCGGGACCGGTGATCTCGACCTGACGCTCCACCGCCACATCGCAGAGGATCGCATCGTTCACGAGGTTCCAGAAATTCTGTTCTGGATCGCCGAAGTCACGAGGGATATACATATGATTGTAAACGGAAAAACCCTTCGCACCCCACCGGACGGTGGCGTCGAAATAGGGGGATTTGCGGATCTGGGTGCCAAACCCGAAGTCGTCTGGTTGTGTCATGTGTTCGCCCTCATAACTGCTGACCGTTCGGGTCAGGGCATCGTTGAAGCTGGCGATCTTTTAGGGCCGATTCCCCGGAAGATGCGGTCCGAAAACGCGGGGTTTTCAGCCCGTTCCGTCCGAAAAAATTTCCAAAACAGACCGTTCGGTCGCGGTGCTACCTATTGGCCTGCGCAATCAGTTTCGCGAGGTTCGGGCGGCTGACCTTGACCTGCCGGGTGGCGATGTAGGTCATGTATCGATTGATCTCGACTTCGGAGGAGAGCAGCACCTCCATCACCGCCTGGAATGCCGCCAGATTCGGGGTGGCGGTCTTGATCACGTAATCCATGCCGCCCCCGGTCGCGATGCATTCGGTGATCTCGTCCAGCGAGTTGATCAGCGCTTCGAAGCGTTCGAAATCGGCCTTGCGGTGATTGGTCAGCGATATGGTCACCACGACCTGGGTGAAATCAACGATCCGCTCCAGCGCGATTTCCGCGTGATAGCCCCGGATATATCCAGCCGCCTTCAGTCGGTCGAGACGGGCCCAACAGGGGGTGGGGGACAGGTGCACAAGCTCGGCAAGGCGGGTCTTGCTCAGCTGTCCATGCTGCTGAACCGCGCTGAGAATACGGATATCCGTGATGTCGAGACCGGTCTTTTTCATGGTGAGCTCTTGCGGCGTTTCTGATTCGCGCACGAAGCAGAAATTTCAAGCGTGCGCAACGCAGGATACGCGATGACGCTGTCTCAATCTCGGGGGTTTCCGACGCCTGCCGATATTGCTGCGTCACTTCGGGCCAGCCCGGGGTCTGTTCACTCGCCGGAGCCGGTCTTCTGGAACTCGCCGCCTTCCAGAACCGGCGAGGCATCTATGTCCTCGGCGTCCAGCATTGACGCGACACGTTCCAACGCTGCAATCAGGGCGGCCTGTTCCCAATCTTCCATGGCCGAGAACTTGCGCACGAAACGCTGTTGCAGCGGGTCGGGGGCATCTGCAAGGGCGCGAATGCCTTTTTCGGTGATCACGATATTGGTTTGCCGCCGGTCGGTCTGGGACCGCTCCCGAACCACCATCTCCTGTCGCACGAGCTTGTCTACCAGCGACGTCACCGTGGCCTGCGAAATCCGCATTTGCAGTGAAATCGCTGTCGCGGTGCACTGACCTTTCTCCGACACGATCTGCAGGACCCGAAGCTGCGCCGCGGTCAGGCCAACGGATTGTGCGAGGTTGCGGCTGAACTGGTTCGTCGCCAGCAAAATGCGGCGCAGGGCGATTAGACTGGTATCGACACGATCCATCCCCGGATGCTGGCACAGGCGATGTCATGAATCAATGTGCTGGAAGAGGGGTCAAGCTTTGACTTGCGAAGTATTAGCAGCCGGACGATCACAATATATAGGTCGCTTCATGCCGATTATTGGCCAATATGTCGCGTTTTGTCCGCTGAGCTTGAAAACTCGGCTCGAACTTGATACTTAGCCATTCAAAGCAATCATGAGGTAAAAAGCAAATGCGACATGCGCTCGAGTTTTTTCGCAAGAACACACCCACGCTGCGGGAGCCCGCCGCCGAGGATGGTGCGGAGATCTGGGAACTGGTTCGCGCGTGCAAGCCGCTGGACGAGAACTCCATGTATTGCAACCTGATCCAGTGCGATCATTTCCGCGATACCTGCGTTGTGGCCGAGCTTGACGGCAAGGTTGTCGGCTGGGTGTCGGCCTATGTGCTGCCCTATGACCCGGAAACCCTGTTCGTCTGGCAGGTGGCCGTGTCCGAAACGGCGCGCGGTACAGGCTTGGGCACGCTCATGCTGTCGAGCCTGCTGGAACGTCCCGCCTGTGCCGATGTCCAGCGCCTTCAAACCACGATCACGGCCGATAACGAGCCGTCCTGGGCGCTGTTCCGCAAGTTCGCCGGGCATCGCGACTCCAAGCTCGACGTGCAGGCGCATTACACGCAGGCGCTGCATTTCCGGGACCGCCACAGCACCGAGCACATGGTCACCATCGACCTGCAGGAGCGGTTGCGCAACGCGGCCTGAGCCCTGCTTCGCGACGGCCTGCACCTTCCCCATAGAAATCCAAAAGGACCTATTATGCCGACTGCCAAGTCAGCCGAAATCTCTGTATTCAAACGCCGCGAGTCCGAGGCGCGCAGCTATTGCCGCAGCTTCGACAAGGTGTTCACCAGTGCCGCGGGATCGGAACTCACCGATTCCAGGGGGCGCAGCTATATCGACTTTCTGGCCGGGTGCTCTTCGCTGAACTACGGCCACAACGACCCTGACATGAAACAGGCCCTGATCGACCACATCGCGTCGGACGGTCTGGCGCATGGGCTTGATCTGCATACCGATACCAAGGCCGCGTTTCTGGAGGCCTTCGACACCCATATCCTCAACCCGCGCGGCATGGACCACAAGGTGATGTTTACCGGTCCGACCGGGGCCAATGCGGTCGAGGCGGCGATGAAACTGGCCCGCAAGGTGACCGGGCGCACCAATATCATTGCGTTCACCAACGGGTTTCATGGCGTGACACTCGGGGCGCTTGCGGCGACCGGCAATGGCTATCATCGCGGTGGTGCGGGCATAACGCTGCAAGGCGTTACGCGCATGCCGTATGACGGCTATTTCGGCGAGGCGACGGATTCCGCCGATTTCCTGGAGGCGATGCTGACTGACAGCTCCAGCGGCATCGACGCGCCTGCGGCGATCCTGCTGGAAACGGTGCAGGGCGAAGGCGGCTTGAACGCGGCCAGCCCCGAATGGCTGCGGCGCGTGGCGGATCTTGCGCGCGACCATGGTGCGTTGCTGATCGTTGACGACATCCAGGCCGGCTGCGGCCGGACCGGACCCTTCTTCTCCTTCGAGGAGATGGACATCATGCCGGATATCGTGACGATGGCAAAATCCGTGTCGGGCTTTGGCCTGCCAATGTCACTGGTTCTGGTGCGCCCCGAATTCGATGTGTTCGGCCCGGCCGAACATAACGGCACCTTCCGTGGCAACACCCATGCCTTCGTGACCGCCCGCGTCTCGATCGAGAAGTTCTGGAGCGATCCGGGCTTCGCGAAAGACATCTCGCACAAGGCGAGCCTGCTGACCGATGCGCTGCAAGGCGTGGCCGATCTGGTGCCCGGTGCGACGCTGAAAGGCCGTGGCATGATGCAGGGTGTGGATGTGGGGTCTGGCGACCTCGCCGCCGATATCTGTGCGCGGGCCTTCCAGAAGGGCCTGATCATCGAAACCTCGGGCAACGAGGATCAGGTGGTCAAGGTTCTGGCCCCGCTGACCACGCCCGAGACGCTGTTCCGCAAGGGGTTGAACATCCTTCTCGACGCGGCGCGCGATGCAACGCTCGGCACCAAGATAGCGGCGGAGTAAGACATGATTGTCAGGGATTTCAACAAGATCATCGAACAAGAGCGCGACCGCGTCGTATCGGATGCCGAATGGTCCTCGGTGCGTATGCTGCTGGCGAGTGACGGGATGGGATTTTCCTTCCATATCACCTTTCTCAATGCCGGTTCGGAACATACGTTCGAGTACAAGAACCACTTCGAAAGCGTCTATTGCATGCAAGGCAAGGGCTCGATCACCGATCTCGCCAGCGGCGAGACGCATGAGATCAGGCCCGGCGTCATGTACGCGCTGAATGAACATGACCGTCACGTGCTGCGTGCCGAGGAAGAACTGGCGATGGCCTGCGTGTTCAATCCGCCGGTGACCGGCAAGGAAGTGCACCGCGAGGACGGCTCCTACGCTGCTGCGGAAGAATTGGCTGACTGACCCATGACCCATACTGTCGAGAAGATCGGCGGCACGTCCATGTCGAGACTGGACGCGCTGCGCGATACCCTGTTCATCGGTGACCGGAACGGTGCCGACCTCTATGGTCGCATGTTCGTGGTCTCTGCCTTCGGGGGCGTGACCGACCTGCTGCTGGAGCACAAGAAATCCGGCGATCCCGGCGTCTATGCCCGCTTCGCCGGGGCAGAGTCCGATCATGGCTGGCACGGCGCACTGGACCGCGTCGCGGACGCGATGACAGACGCGCATGGCGCGGTGCTGGATCATCCCGCCGACCGGGAGCAGGCGGATGCCTTCGTTCTTGAACGGATCGAGGGCACCCGCAATTGCCTTGTGGATTTGCGCAGGCTGTGCTCCTACGGCCATTTCCGACTGTCCGAGCATCTGTTGCAGGTGCGCGAATTGCTGTCGGGTCTTGGCGAGGCGCATTCCGCCTTCACCGCGACCCTGCTGTTGCAACGCGCCGGGGTGAATGCCCGGCTGGTGGACCTGACCGGCTGGCGTGACGAGCAGACGGTCGATCTTGAAAACCGCATCAAGGGCGGCATCGAAGGGATTGATATCAGTGCGGAAATGCCGATTGTCACCGGCTATGCGCAATGCGCCGAGGGCTTGATGCGCGAATTCGATCGCGGGTATTCCGAGATCACCTTTTCGCGCCTCGCGGCCCTGTCCGGCGCGCGGGAGGCGATCATTCACAAGGAATTCCACCTGTCCTCTGCCGACCCGCGCCTGGTCGGGGCGGACAAGGCGCAGAAGATCGGCCACACCAACTATGACGTGGCTGACCAGTTGTCGAACATGGGGATGGAGGCGATCCACCCCAAGGCGGCCAAGACCCTGCGGCAGGCGGATGTTCCGCTGCGCGTCACCAATGCATTCGAACCGGGCGATCCCGGCACCCTGATCGACGACCGCCCGGCGGAAACGCCCGAGGCCGAGATCGTCACCGGGCTCGACATCATCGCGCTGGAAGTGTTCGAACAGGACATGGTCGGGGTGAAAGGCTATGACGCCGCGATCCTCGACGTGCTGACGCGTCACAATGTGCGGATCGTGTCGAAGCTGTCCAATGCCAACACGATCACCCATTACGTGGATGCCTCGCTGAAGATCATGCGGCGCGTTGAGAAGGACCTTGAACGGCTCTATCCGGCGGCGCGCATCACCTCGCGCAAGCTGGCCATCGCCTCGGTGATCGGCCGGGATCTGAGCGGGCTGTCGATCCTGAGCCGCGGCTTGCAGGTTATTGCCGAAGCCGGGCTTGAGGCCGTGGGCGCCTTGCAGGGACCGCGCAGCGTCGATGTTCAGTTCGTCATGGAATGCGGCGATCTCGACAAGACGATCGGCGTTCTGCACACGGCCCTGATCCCGGCAGCAGGCGACCGCAGCTTGTCAAAGGCCGCCTGACGGGGGTGGGGCGGTCTACGGCGTCTTGCTGTCGCTGGCCGCCTCTCGCATCCAGCGTTGCAGATGCAGGATGGAATGCTCGGAATTCACGCCGCAGGCGGGATCGACGACAAGCGGCCCCGGAACATAGCCGCGCGATTTCAGGCCGCGCTGGACGCTTTCGACCAGGTGAATGTCTTCCTCCACCGTGGTGGCGCGGTCCTGTTGTGCCATGCGGCGGACGGTTTCGTCGTCGAAGCCGCCAACCGAATACCAGCCGCGCCAGACCACCACGTGATCGGCATCCACCGCGCGCCAGTGATAGGTGTTCAGCAGGTTTCCCGGATAGACCTGAAAGCTGAACATCGGCCACAGGAACCAGCTGGAATACTTGTCGTTATTCGCGAAACCGCTGTCGATGTCATAGGTCATCTGGCTGAGGTCGTTGCATTCGGTCGTGTGACGCAGGCAATAGCCCTGGGGCTGGATGTCATAGGTTTCGGGCCGGATCACGCCGGTGGAGAAGGTGGGGTGGTTCAGGCTGCAATGATAGCATTCGGAATAGTTCTCTACCGAAACCTTCCAGTTGCAGTTTTCAGGGATTTCCACCCATTCCAGCGGTTTGAGCTCCGCCCAGTTGGGCACGAAGGCCTCCAGTTCGGCGCGGGCATTGGGAAACCAGTCCTCCATCGGCTTGGCCTGCGGGTCGAGATTGACGAAGACGAAGCCCAGAAACACCTCGGTGCGCACTTCCGTCAGGCAGATTTTCGATGCGTCGAATCCCGGCACCGATTTCGCGTTCGGCGCGGCGCGCAATCCGCCGGTCAGTTCATAGGTCCAGGCGTGGTAGGGGCAGACGATGACGCGGGTGGAGCCTGCACCGCTGACAAGCTGATGTGCCCGGTGCTGGCAGACATTGTAGAAACTGCGAATTTCCCCGTCGCGCCCCTTGATCGCGAACAGGCTTTCATCGCCCAGATCGAACGCGACGTAGTCGCCGGGGTTTTCCAACTGGCTGGCATGGCAGGCGAATTGCCAGGTGCGGGCAAGCAGCCCGGCCTTTTCCACTTCGAAGACCTGCGGGTCGGTATAGTAGCGGGCATCGAGCGAGCGGGTCGGTTGAGTCATGGCAGAAGTCCAGTGAACAGTTGAAACGGAGATTGCAGAGAGCCGGTGTTAAAGGCATGTGCCTCTTCGGGGCGGCCACCACAGGCGATGAACTTGTCGAGAATGTCCCGGTCGGACAGGGGGGCGTCCGGGCCGCCCTTCACATGTGCCACGGAGTCGGACATCACGGTGCCATCGGACAGGGTCACCTCCACGCGGTCGGGGGCCTCGACGCACATGTCGCCAGCGCCTTCTGGCAGCGGGTAGGGCTGTGCGGTCACGCGCGCTTCCATGGCAAGACGCGCCGGGTCGGACAGGGCGGCGGGATGAAAATCCTCCGGGCCAAGCGCACCGGTCAGCAAGGCGGTGGCCACGCAGTAGCTGGTCGAGAAACGCGCCTCGGCCTCGGTGCGCGGGGCGCGAAATCCGGCAACGTCGAGATAGGCATCCGGCATGTCCAGACGGATTGCAACGATCCGGGCGGACGGGCTTCGTGGCAGGCGGGCCTGGATCCTTAGTGCCGCTTCGATGCTGCGGTGCGTGTAGCCGCAGCAGGGCCATGGCTTGGCATAGGGGGGATGGTCCCGGATCGTCAGGGACCGGCCTGATCCGGCGCGATCTTTCGGGGCACCCATCAGCGTGGCCCAACCGGCTTGGCCCTCCAGCGGATTGTCCGAGGCTGTCAGGCCCGATGCGGCAAGATGCGCCGCCAGGACCCCTGTTTGTGCCGCCAGTCCCGCATGCACGGCCTTCATTCCGGTGCCGAATTGCCGCTTGAGACCCGATGCCTGGCTCGTCGCGATGGACAGTGCTTGCCCCATGCCTTCCGCCGGCAGGTCCAGCAGCCGGGCCACGGCGACCGCCGCGCCAAGGGCGCCCAGAGTGCCGGTGGCATGCCACCCTTTTAGGTAATGCGCGTGGCTGAGCATGTCGCCAAGCAGCAAAATCGTCTCGTAGCCCGCGACATACGCCAAAAGAATATCGGCAATCGTGACCGGCCGCGCCCCGAGGCTGGCAAAGAGGGCCGCGAGGATCGGCGCGCTCGGATGGGTGGAGCCGACATCTTCATAATCGTCGAAATCCAGCGCATGGGCGGCGGTGCCCAACACCAGCGCCGCCTGAACCGCCCCCTGCGCCCCGGTCAGGCCGGCCATGTTCCGCACGGCATCGGCCTGCGCGCTGTGCAGCCCGGCCAGCATCGCCCCGGATGTGTCCAGAACGGCCCGCCGGGCAATCTGCGTGACATCGGCTGTCAGCGCGGCATGGCGAACCGATCCGGCGATGTCGGCGGGCGTCAGGGTCATTCGTTGCCTTCGATATAGATGCCAAGCTTGTGGCGCCGGTCATGGAATCTTTCGACCCGTTCCACGATCTCTTCGGAGGCAACCGCGATGACGAAGCTCAGCAGGGTTTCCAGAAGCGCGATGGTCGGTACCGACGAGGGGAAGAATTGCGGTGTGTCGACGGCGACGACAAAGCCGTGATTGGCTGCGCGGATGATTGGGCTGGCGGGGCTGTCGGAAAGACCGATGATCGTCATGCCCTGTTCGCGGGCGACCTCGATGGCGGCCACCACCTCGCTGCGATAGGGGCGCATCGACATGACGATCAGCACGTCGCGGCTGTCGGCCCAGGCCAGATCGTCGACGGCGGTCGATCCGGGGCGGGGTATGGCGTGGAACTGCGTCATGCCGGTGGAGGCCAGATAGGTGAAGTTGCGCGCATTGGCGTTGTTCACACCGACGCCAAGGGTAAAGACCTGACGGCTGGCCCAGATCGCTTCTGCCGCCGCTTTCATCGCCTCGGCACTGGTGGCGGCAAAGCTTTCCTCGATATTGCCGATCGCGGCCTCGGCCATGTCGGCATATAGCCCGCCGAGATCGCCGGATTTGCGGATATCCTGCAGCCAGCGGGCCCGGTCGGGAAAGCTGACCGCCCCCTTGCGGATCGCCTCTCGGAAGGGTGCGCGGAAATCCTCGTAGCCATCGAATCCCACCTGTCGCGCCATGCGGACGAAGGTATTGGGTTTGACATTGGCCGCCTCGGCAATCTCGCGCACGGTCGACACCCCGACGTCATTGGGGTTTTCCAGCACATAGCGCGCGGCCTTCTGTGCCTCAGGCGTCAGCACGTCCCACTCTTCGGTGAGGCGGTGTAAGACGGATAGTGATACATCTGTGTCATTCATGATTGACAGTGGTACACTCGTTCACTTAGCCTGTCCATCAGTTTCCCGACGCGGGAAGCGATTTGCGACTCCCGGACAAAGGAAATGACCATGTCGGACAATTCATTCCCCAGCCATGCCCGCGTGGTTATCGTCGGAGGGGGCGTGATGGGCGTCGGGCTTGCCTATCACCTCGCGCATGAGGGGTGGGGGGCGGATGTCGTCCTGCTGGAAAAGGCCGAGCTGACATCGGGCAGCACATGGCACGCGGCGGGCCAGATCACCCACTCGACCAGTTCCTTCAGCCTTGGCAAATGCGTCGATTACAATATCGGGCTCTATTCCGGCGGGCTGGAGGCCGAGACCGGGCAGGCCGTCACATGGCATGGCTGCGGGTCGTTCCGGCTGGCTTATACCGAAGATGAAATGGACTGGCTGCGCCATACGCTGTCGGTGGGACGCTCCCTGGGATTCAACATCGAACTGGTCGGCCCGGACCGGGTGGCGGAGCTGCACCCGTTCTACAATCTCGACGGTGTGCTTGGCGCTTTGCATACGCCCGATGATGGGCATGTGGACCCGACCAACGTGACGATGGCGATGGCAGCGGGCGCGCGGGCGCTTGGGGCGCGGATCATTCGCCGCTGCCGCGCGACGAACATCACCCAGGCCGCAACCGGCGAGTGGCTGGTCGAAACCGAGCAGGGCACGATCACCTGCGAACATGTCGTCAACGCGGGCGGCACCTATGCCCGGCAGATGGGCGAATGGTCGGGCCTGCAACTGCCGATGACCTCGATGACGCACCATTATTTCGTCACCGAGGAAGTGCCGGAATTCCGCAATCTGGACCGCGAACTGCCGGTGATCCGCGATGACCGCAAGGTGTCCGGCTATATCCGCATGGAGCAGAAACGGGGCCTGATCGGCATCTATGAGAAGGCCAATCCCAACACCGTGTGGGAAGATCACTGCCCATGGGAAGCCGAAAACGAGCTGTTTGCAGCGGATTACGACCGCGTCATGCCGTGGCTGGAAGAATCGCTCAATCGCATGCCGATCTTCGCTGATCTGGGCATCAGCCGCGATGTTCATGGCGCGATTTCGCATCCGCCCGACGGCAACCCGCTGATCGGCCCCGCGCCGGGTGTGCGCAATTACTGGTGCTGCTGCGGCACCCAGATCGGCATTGGCTGGGGGCCGGGCCTCACGCGGGAACTGGCGCGCTGGATGGTGCATGGCGCGGCGGACATCTCGATGCGCGACTATGATCCGCGCCGCTTCGGCAGCTACGCCAACAAGGAGTGGCAGGTGGTGAAGGCCAAGGAAGACTATTGCCTGCGTCACGAAATTCCGTTCCCGCATTTCAACCGTCTGGCGGGGCGTCCGATCAAGCCGTCACCGCTTTATGACACGCTCAAATCCAAGGGCGCAGTATTTGAAGAGGTCTACGGGTTCGAACGCCCGCGCTGGTTTGCAAAGGATGGCGTGGCGCAGGAAGATCACTATTCCTTCCGCCGCACGGTCGTGGACGACATGGTGGCCGCCGAGGTCAAAGCCGTGCGCGAGCGGGTCGGGATCATGGATGTCACCGCCTTTACCAAGGTTCTGGTCGAAGGGCCGGACGCCTATTCGCTGCTGGACCGGCTGACCGCCAACCGCATGCCGCAGAAGGTGGGGTCCATCACCCTGACCCACATGCTGAACCGCCGGGGCCGGATCGAGCTGGAAACCACCATCGTCCGCATGGCCGATGACAAGTTCTACCTCGTCTGTGCGGCCTTCTTCGAACAGCGCCTGCTGGATCATCTGGCCGCGCATCGTGCGGATGAGGAGGTGACCGTCACCGCCCTGTCCAGCACATGGGGCGCGTTGTCCCTCAATGGGCCGAAATCCCGCGACGTACTGGCGACCTGCACCGATACACGGCTGGACAATGGGTCATTCCGCTGGCTGTCCGGGCAGGAAATCACCGTCGCCGGGCACAGCGTTTGGGCCTTCCGCATGTCCTATGCGGGGGAACTGGGCTGGGAACTGCATATGCCTTTCGGGGCCATGACCGATGTCTATACCGCGCTTTGGACGGCGGGGCAGGCGCATTGCATTGCCGATTACGGCAGCTTCGCGATGAATGTGATGCGGATGGAGAAGGGCTTCAAAGGGGCAGGGGAGTTGACCAATGAGGTCACGCTGGCCGAGGCCGATGTGTTGCGTTTCGCGCGTTCGGACAAGGACTATCTGGGCCGCGACAAGACCCTGAACACCGATCTGCCATGGGTCTGCGCCTATCTGGAGATCGACCCCGATGGCCAGATCGACGGGCATGGCGGCGAGGCGGTGATGCAGGATGGCAAGGTGGTCGGGTCCACGGCCTCGGTCGTCTATGGGCACACGGTCGGCAAGATCCTCGCCTTCGCCTATCTCAAGCCGCATGCCGCAGCACCCGGCACCGCGCTGGAGGTGGTCATCCATGGCAGCCCGCGCGCGGCGCGGGTTCTGAGTGAACCGGCCTATGATCCGCAAAGCCTTCTGCCCCGGGTAGATGCTGTCACCGAGGCCGCCCAATGACGCTGCCCGACACGATGCGCGCCATGGTCACGATGGGGCATGGCGAGCTGGATCAGCTTGTCCTGCACGAGGCCTGGCCGCGTCCCGATCCCGGACCCGGCGAGGTGCTGATCCGGGTCGGTGCCTGCGGGTTGAACAACACGGATGTGAACACCCGCACCGGCTGGTATTCCAAGGCGGTCACCCAGGCCACGACCGGGGGCGCCTATGCCACCGTGAATGATGATGACCCGAGTTGGGGCGGTGTCCCGATCACCTTCCCACGCATTCAGGGGGCCGATGTCTGCGGACGGATCGTCGCCGTGGGCGCGGGGGTGGATGCGGGCAGGATCGGCGAACGGGTGATCACCGACAACTGGTTGCGCGACCCCGATGACCTGACGAACAAGGCGAAAACGGGCTATTTCGGATCGGAACGCGACGGCGGCTTCGCCCAGTTCTGCACCATCCCCACGCGCAACGCGCTGGCCGTGCAGTCGGATCTCACAGACGCCGAGCTTGCCACCTTCTCCTGCTCCTATTCCACCGCAGAGGGCATGCTGACCCGCGCGCAGGTGACCGAGGCGGACACCGTGCTGGTCCCGGGCGCATCCGGCGGCGTCGGCGGCGCGCTGGTGCAGCTTGCCAAGCGGCGCGGCGCGCGGGTCATCGCCATGGCGTCGGAGGCCAAGCACGCGGATGTCGCCAAGCTCGGCCCCGACCGCATCCTGCCGCGCGCGCCTGAAAACCTGCGCGCGGCCCTTGGGGAAGAGGCGATTACCGTCGTGGCCGATATCGTCGGCGGCCCTTACTGGCCCACGCTCATCGACGTGCTGGACCGCGGAGGGCGCTACACCTGCTCGGGCGCCATCGCCGGGCCAATGGTAGAGCTTGACCTGCGCACGCTCTATCTGCGCGACCTGACCTTCACCGGCTCCACCGTGATCGACCTCGACGTGATGCCCAACCTCATCGGCTATATCGAGGCGGGCGAGATCAAGCCGGCGCTCGCCGCCACCTACCCGCTGGCCCAACTGCGCGAGGCGCAGACCGCCTTCATCGAGAAACGCCATACCGGCAATATCGTGGTGATCCCGTGACCCCCGTCGACATTGCCTTCGCCCGCGCCTATCACGCCCTGACAATGCTGGTCGCCTCGACGCCCGCGCTGATGGGGTTCGCAGGCTGGCCGCTCGCCCTGCCTGCCCGAAAGCCTGCCTGCCCGATTCCGGCGGCAGAGATCCTCAAGGCCTGGGCCGAGGGTCATACAGACGCCACGCTGGCCACCCGCGACGCGATCCGCGACCTGACCGACTACGCGGACTGGCAGCTGACCTATACAGAGGATGAGGTCGGGCAGGATTTCCTCAACCGCTACGGCTGGTTCGAACTGGTGGGCCCCGAGGGGCATTACCGGACCGACGAGATCCGCGCCTACATCGCCTATTGGGGCGAGAACCTCTACTACCCCTGGCACCTGCACGAGGCCGAAGAGCTGTACTTCATCCTCGCGGGCGAGGCGCTCTTTGAGGCCGAGGGCGATGACCCGGTCACGCTCCGCCCCGGCGATATCCGCATTCACCGCTCGAACCAGCCGCACCAGATGACCACCGGTGACAGCCCCGTTCTGGCGCTCGTCCTGTGGCGCGGCGCGGGGCTGACCGGCTCACCACGGATGGGCACCGCATGAGCCTCCCGCCGAAACATGGACCCCAGCCATGACCGACATGACCTGCACCGCCGACCAGTTGATCGACGACGCGCGCACCCGCGTAACCCGCTTCACCTTCGCGCCCGGGCAGCAGACCGGCTGGCATCGCCATGGCTTCGACTACGTGATCACCGCGCTCACCGACTGTCACATGCGGCTGGAGCATCCCGACGGGACCACGACCGAAACCACCGTGCCCGCAGGCGCCGCCTACCGCCGCAACGCGGGCGTTGAGCATAACGTGATCAACGCCGGGGCGACGACCATGTCCTTTATCGAGGTAGAACTGAAGTGACCCCGCTACCCTCCGATAACATCAAATCCGCGTTTGCAGAGGCACCAGCCGTTGCACAGGAACGCCTGAACGAAATGCGCGCCCTGATCCTGGCTGCGGCCGAGGCAACCCGCACGACTCCGCTACAGGAAACTATGAAATGGGGACAACCCGCCTATGTGCCCGCGAAGAAGAACGGCACCACGATCCGGTTGGGCTGGTCGCCGAAAGCACCGGATCATTGCTGTCTCTTAGTGCATTGCCAGACTGATCTAGTTGGGCGTTGGCGCAGCCTGTACCCGGATGAATTCACCTATCAGGACAATCGCGCCATCCTGGTTCCAGTGACTGGCCCCTATGCAAAAGCGGCGCTTCAGCAGATGGCTGGAATGGCGCTGACCTATCATCGGGACAAGACAGGGAAGACCCGCCCATGAGGATCACCCGCATCACCGTCTATCATGTCGACCTGCCGCTGGAACATCCCTACTGGCTCTCGGGCGGGCGGCTGAAATTCGAAACGCTCGACGCGACCTTCGTGAAGCTCGAGACCGACGAAGGCGTCACCGGCTGGGGCGAGGGCACCCCTTGGGGTCACACCTATGTGCCTGCACACGGCCCCGGCATCCGGGCAGGGATCGAGACCATGGCCCCCTTCCTTCTGGGCCTCGACCCGCGCCGGGTGCTCGACGTGGAACGCGCGATGGACATGGCGCTCCCCGGCCATCTCTACGCGAAATCCCCCATCGACATGGCCTGCTGGGACATCGCGGGCCAGGCGGCTGGCCTGCCGATTGCCGATCTCATGGGCGGCGGCAGCCGCACGCCGCGTCCCATCGCCTCCTCCGTCGGGGCCAAGACCGTCGACGAAACCCGCGCCGTGATGGACCGCTACCGCCAGCGCGGCTACATCGCCCATTCGGTCAAGATCGGCGGCGACGTGGCCCGCGACATCGCCCGCATCCGCGACGTGGAAGCCAACCGCGCGCCGCATGAGATCATCCTCTACGACGTCAACCGCGGCTGGACCCGCCAGCAGGCCCTGTCGGTCATGCAGGCCACCGAGGATCTCTGCGTGATGTTCGAACAGCCCGGTGAAACGCTCGACGACATCGCCGCGATCCGCGCCAAGCACGCCGCCCCCGTCAGCGTGGACGAGGCGCTCGTCACCCTGCAGGACGCCACCCGCATCGCCCGCGACGGGCTGGCCGAGGTCTTCGGCATCAAGCTCAACCGCGTCGGCGGCCTGACGAAAGCCGCCCGCATGCGTGACATCGCGCTCGCCCATGGCATCGACATGTTCATCATGGCGACCGGCGGATCGGTGCTGGCCGATACCGAGGCGCTGCATCTGGCCGCGACCATCCCCGACGCCAATTGCAAGGCGGTCTGGGCCTGCCAGGACATGATCACGGTGGATATCGCCGGCGGCCGCGGCCCCCGAAATATCGACGGCCATCTCCACCTGTCAGAAACTCCCGGCCTCGGCGTCCACCCCGACGAGGACGCCCTCGGCTCGCCCGTCGCGGTCTACGAGGCGCGCTGATGCCCTTTCATCTTGGCAAAAATACCTCGGGGGAGTCGGCGACAGCCGACGGGGGCGGAGCCCCCTCTCGCGCGACCGGAACGGTCGCGCGCGGATCGACGCCGAAGGCGGCGAAATCGCTCACAGGACAGCGCCCATGAAACTCACCCGCATTTCCCTCTGGCATGTGCCGCTGACCAGCCATGAGACCTACTATATGGCCGACGGCAAGACCTGTGATACGGTCGAAACCGTGGTCATCGCGCTCGACACCGATACCGGCCTCACCGGTTGGGGCGAGGTCTGCCCGATCCCCCATTACCTGCCCGCCTATGCGCGCGGGGTGGCCCCGGCCCTGACCGAGCTTGCCGCCGTCCTGCTCGGCGCCGATCCTATCGGGCCGGAGGCGCTGATGAGCAGGGCCAATGACTGGCTCATCGGTCATCGCTACGCCAAATCCGCCCTCGATATCGCGCTGTGGGATCTGACCGGCAAGGTGGCCGGGCTGCCGCTCTACACGCTTCTTGGGGGCAGGCGTGCGAAGGACATGCCGCTTTACCACTCCATCACCTGCATCGCGCCCGAGGAGATGGCCCGCATCGCCCGCGAGGCGCAGGCCAGCGGCATCACCCAGTTCCAGGTCAAGCTCGGCGCAGACAGCAACTGGCAGGCCGATGTGGCCCGGCTGCGCCTCGTTCGCGAGGCCGTGGGCGAGGGCCCGCTCGTTTATGGCGACTGGAACTGCGGCGCGACCTCGCTTGATGCCACCCGCGTGGGACGCGCCGTGGCGGATCTCGATATCATGCTGGAACAGCCCTGCGCGACGCTGGAGGATTGCGCCCGCGTCAAATCCGCGACCGGCCTGCCGATGAAGCTCGACGAGCTGGCCCATGACACGGAAAGCCTTCTGAAAGCCCATGCCCATGGCTGCATGGATGCGGTGGCGCTGAAGCTGTCGAAATTCGGCGGGCTGTCCGCCACCCGCGCCGCGCGCGATCTGTGCTATCATCTGGGCGTGAAGATGTGCATCGAGGATACATGGGGCAGCGATATCACGACTGCCGCGCTGTCCCATCTGGCGGCCTCCACGGATCCGCGCCGCCTGCTCAATACCTGTGACCTTTCCGGCTATGTTGCCCCGCGCCTCGCCCCCGATGCGCCGGTTCGCAAGACCGGCCTCCTTTCGCCCCCCGATGGCCCCGGCCTCGGGATCCTGCCTGATCGTCAGGCGCTTGGACACCCCGACCTGATACTGGACTGACCTCATGAATATTCTTCACAGCCAAGCCGACTGGATCGCCCGCGCCCGCGAGGTTCTGCCCGCTGCGGGTTTCGGCAATTTCGACGCCTCCATCGTAATCGCGCGGGGGCAGGGCAGCCATGTCTGGGACGAGGATGGCAACGCGTATATCGACTACCTGATCGGGTCCGGCCCGATGCTTCTGGGCCATGGAGACCCGGAAGTGATGGAGGCGGTACTGGAACAGTTGCCGAAGGGCATGACCTTCTTTGCCAACAACGCCAGGGGGATCGAACTGGCGGAGGCCATCGTCGAGGCCGTTCCCTGCTGCGAACAGGTGCGCTTCGTCACTTCGGGCGGTGAGGCGGATATGTACGCCATCCGCTTGGCCCGCGCCTATACCGGTAAGCCAAAGATCCTGAAATTCGAGGGCGGCTATCACGGCATGTCGGCCGAGGCACAGATGAGCCTTGCCCCCGCCCGCGAGGTCAATTTCCCCACGGCCGTGCCCGACAGTGCCGGCATCCCCGACAGCGTGGCCGAGGAGATGCTGATCGCGCCCTTCAACGATCTCGCGGCGGTGGCGTCGCTTCTGGAGGAACATGACGACATTGCCGCCATCATCGCAGAGCCCCTGCAGCGCATCATTCCGGCACAGCCCGGCTTTCTGCAGGGTCTACGCGATCTGTGTGACGCCCATGGGGTGCTGCTGATCTTCGACGAGATCGTCACCGGCTTCCGCCTTGCCTATGGCGGCGCGCAGGAACGCTACGGCGTGACACCGGATATCTGCACTCTGGGCAAGATCATCGGCGGGGGCTTCCCGCTGGCCGCGCTTGGGGCACGCGCCGAGATCATGGCGCATTTCGACAAGTCGGCCGTGGGCTCCGAGAAATGGCTGATGCAGTTGGGCACGCTGTCCGGCAATCCCGTTGCGGCGGCGGCGGGCCTCAAGACGATGGAGATCCTGCGCCGTCCGGGCCAGTATGACCGGCTGCGCGATCTCGGTCAGAGCTTGATGGACATGCAGTCCGCCGCGCTGTCCGATCATGGTATCGCGCACCGCCTTTGCGGAGACCCGACCCTGTTCGACGTCTATTTCACCGACGCCGACCCGGTCGATTATCGCAGCGCAAAGCACAGGGACCCCATGCTGAATGATGTCTGGAACCGCAGCTTGCGCAGTCAGGGGATCTTCAAATCCCCCGGAAAGCTTTACCCGTCGCTGGCCCTGGGATCGGAAGATCTGGAAGTGACCCGCAGCGCCTTCCGGAACGCGGCCAAGGCTGTCGCGGATCATCTCGGGATGTGAAGAATGGTCTCTAATCCATTGAAAGGATGTGGACATGCCATCCACGAGATATCCCGTCTCATACCTTCGCCCCCAACAGAATAGCGCGCGCGCGCTGGTCCAGTTTCGCAGAGTTGATGTCGTAGCGTCCGACCTGACGCATGGCGTCGCGAAGTGAGGTGAAGTTCTCCAGATAACGCCAGACGACGGGGGACATGAATGGGGCCCGCTGGCGGCTGGTGATGCCGAAGGTGGTGCCGCGCAGATATTGGAGCTGGCCCCGCCCGACGGGGTGCAGAACCGTCTCGACCAGCGCGTCCCGCGCGAGCACCTGGTATTCCATCACGAATATGCGGTTGCCGAGGATCGCGACGCGGCCATCGTATTTTGACAGGAACAGGCTGCCATCATCGGGGTCGATGGATCGTTCCAGAGACCGGCAGCGGACCATGCCGTCATATTCATCCAGCTGTACAATCGCGCAGATGATGGAGTTCTCCCAGCTCTGAGTCAGGAAGTAGCTGAGATAGTAGCCAAGGTCGCGGCGCAGCGGGATCGTCTGCCCGCGAAAGGCGGATTCGAACTCGGGACGCTCGGGATGCGGGTTCTGGGGGCCTGGGGAATGGCCGCGGCGTGGTCGACGAGGAGATCCAGGGCGCGATCTACAACAAGCTGATCCAGTATACGCCGGGCCGCGACTGGGGCTGGCAGCTGGATGCCGCCACGATGATCGAACAGGTGGATGATACCCATATCAACTTCGTCCTGCGCGACGATATCGGTTTCACCAACGGCTTCGGCGCGATGAGTGCCGAGGACGTGAAATTCTCGTTCGAGCGGATCATCGACGACGCGCTTGAATCGACCAACCGGCCCGACTGGGGCCCGCTCAGCCATGTCGAAGTGACGGGCGAGCGTACCGGCACCATCGTGCTGAACAACGCCTTCCAGCCGCTCTGGTCAATCACGCTGCCCTATATCGCGGGCAACATCGTGTCGAAGAATGCCTTCGGAAGCGTCGGTGGCCTGAAGGAAGCCGAGTTCATCACCGCCGAACGCGCGCTTGGTGCCTCGACCCTGCGCATCATGGGCGTGCACCTGCTGCCCAATGTGCTGGGGACGCTGGCAGTTCTGGCGGCGATGGACATTCCCACCGTGGTTGGGCTGGAGGCAGGGCTGAGCCTCCTCGGCATGGGGGTGCGCCCGCCGACGCCCTCTTGGGGCTCGCTGTTGATCGCGGACGAGCCAACCACTGCCCTCGATGCCACGCTTGAGGTGCAGATCATCAAACGGCTGCGCGAATTGCAGGACGAGATCGGCTGTTCGATCCTGTTCATCTCGCATCACCTCGGGGTCATTGCCGAACTGTGTGACGAGGTCGTGGTGATGTATGCGGGCGAGGTGGTCGAGGCTGGATCGGTGCGCGACGTCTTTCACAACCCGGCCCATCCCTATACCCGCGCGCTGCTGGAATGCGATCCGGGGCACATCAAGGAAAAGACCCGCAACCTGCCGACCATACCGGGCAACATCCCCGATCTCGTGTCGTTTCCGCGCGGTTGCATCTTCGCCGATCGCTGCCCGCAGCGCCATGACGCCTGCACCGAACACCCGGTCCTGTCCGAGGCATCCGCCGGACACAGGGCGGCCTGTCATCTGATCAAGGCGGGGGCCCCGGCATGAGCGCGCTTCTGGACATCAAGGACGTCGTGGTCCGCTTTGCTGTGCGCGGCGGGGTCTTCAGAAGCGCCGGCAGCATCGACGCGGTCTCTGGCGTCAGCCTGACCATCGAGGAGGGCAAGACCTACGGCATTGTCGGGGAAAGCGGGTCTGGCAAGACCACGCTGGCCCGCGCGGTGGCGGGGCTGCATCATGCCTCCGAAGGGTCGATCCTCTATCGCGGGCAGGAACTGCGCGACCTGCCGGAGGCACAATTCCGCAAGCTGCGCCGCGAAATCGTGATGATGTTTCAGGACCCCATCGGGTCGCTGTCGCCGCGCTTGACGGTCAAGTCGCTGATCACCGAACCGTTCCGCATTCAGGGCATGAAGGATCGTGACCTCGACGCCGAGGCAAGGCGGCTTCTGGCCATGGTCGGCCTGCCGCCCGAATTCGCCGCCCGCTACCCATACCAGATTTCCGGCGGACAGGCGCGGCGGGTGGGGGTTGCGCGGGCGCTGGCGATGGACCCGAAACTGCTGATCGCGGATGAACCGACGGCGGGGCTCGACGTGTCCATTCAGGGCGAGATGCTGAACCTTCTGGCGCGGCTTCAGGACGAGCTTGGGCTCGCGATCATGATCATCACCCACAACCTGAACGTGGTGCGCCATATCACCGACCGGGTTGGCATCATGTATCTGGGCAAACTGGTCGAGGAGGGCGAGACCGACACGGTGTTTTCCGCGCCCCGGCACCCCTACACGCTGGCCCTGCTGGCCGCGAACCCGGAACCGGATCCGGACACGCAGCTGATGCGGATCGAATTGCAGGGGGAACCTCCCAGCATTCTGAACCGCCCGACGGGGTGCGAGTTTCACACCCGCTGTCCCTTCACACAGGCGCGCTGTTCCACGGATGTGCCAAGCTGGCAGGTTGCCGGTCGCGCAGCGCATCGGTGCCATTTCCCGGCGTCTTGGGAGCAGGACAAGGTTTGTCCCGCATGACCGGCCTTGTCTTCGCTGGCGGGCCGATCCTCAGCATGGATGCGGATGACAGCCGCCCCGAGGCCATCGGCATCGAGGGGGATCGGATCGTGGCGGTCGGCGCGCTGTCGGATGTCCGGCGGGTTATGCCCGATGCCCCTCTGCACGATCTTGACGGGCGCACGCTGATCCCGGCCTTCATCGACCCGCATGGGCATTTTCCCGACAGCGCGATTGTCTCTCTCCTGAGGGCCGATTTGTCGGCCCGGTCCGGCTGTCGCAATCTGGCGGATGTGTTTGAAAGGCTGGCCGCGAAAGCCGCCGAAACCCCGCATGGCAACTGGGTAAGGGGCGCAGCGCTCAACGAGTGTCAACTGGCCGAACGGCGCCTTCCAATGCGCGACGAGCTGGACTTGGTGTCCACCGATCACCCGATCTGGGTCATTCACTCGTCCGGGCATTGCGGGGTCGCCAATTCGCGGGCCTTGGCGCGGCAGGGCATCACCGAGGACCGCGCCGATCCCGAGGGGGGCGCTATCTGCGCGACGGTGCCGGGCGTCTGACCGGCGGGATCGAGGGGCTGTCCGCCATGGGTGAGATGGGCGATACCCATTTTCTGCTGGATGATGCCTCTTTCGCGCGCTGCTTTGCGGCGGCGCGCAGCGAATATCTTGCCCAGGGGGTGACGCTGGCGCAGAACTCCTGGACGGCGCAACCGCTGCTCGACCTGTTTCAGGGGATCGCGGTGCAGAGCGATCCGGGCATTGATCTGATCCTGTTGCCCGTGACCGAAATCGAACCTGCGTTTTCGCAAACCGGAACGGGGCACGACTAGCCGAACGGCGCGATTGCCCTGGGGCCGCGCAAGCTGCTGACCGATGGGTCCTTCCTGATGCGCACCGCCTTTCTGACCGCGCTTTATCTTGGCTCGGATGATCTGGGATTGGCCTATATGGCGCGCGACACCCTGTTTTCAGAGGTCCGGAAACTGCATCGCCTCGGGTTCCAGATCCATTGTCATTGCAACGGTGACGCGGCGTCGGACATGTTCCTCGACGCGGTTGAAGGTGCGCAGGAACACCACCCGCGCGACGACCATCGACACACGATCATTCATGGGCAGGTCATGCGCCGCGACCAGGTAAGGCGCTGCGTCGATCTGGGGGTGACCATCAGCTTTTTTCCGGCCCATATCTGGTATTGGGGCGATCTGCACCATGACGAGATCCTCGGTCCCGACCGCGCGCAAGATATCTCGCCCACAGGATGGGCCGAGGCTGAAGGACTGCGCTTCACCATCCACAACGACGCCTCGGTCACGCCGACGCGGCCATTGCAGCTGATCCAGACGACCGTCACACGCCGCACCCAAAGCGGGCGCGTGCTTGGCCCGGATCAGTGCCTCTCGCCGCTATCGGCCTTGCGGGCGCATACGATCGACGCCGCATGGCAGGTCTTCCGGGAGGCGGAACGCGGATCGCTGGAACCCGGCAAGCTTGCGGATCTGGCGATCCTCGACGACAATCCGCTGACGCGGCCTGAAACCATCGATACGATCAAGGTCAGCGAAACCTGGCGGCATGGTCGGCAGGTCTACGCTCGAAACATAAAGAGGGTCGGTGAACCGGCATGAGCTACGCAATCTATGTTGGCAGGACCCACAGCCGCACCGGTCATGCCTGGCTGGCCGGATATGGTGATGAGCCGTCCTCGCACTGGTTGGAAATCCTGCCCGCTGCGGACCACCCGGAGGGGGCGGTGATCGAAGTGGGCGTCGGCCCCGAGGCCGACATGCCCGGACAGCGGATCACCGTGCCGCAGGTCGCGCATACGCTGCGCCATATGCGGGTCAGCTATTCCTATTACCTTGGCGTTCCCGCGCCGATCACCAATGGCGGCGTGAACGAGGCCGGCGTTGCCGTGCGCGATGTCTGGTCGACCTCGCGGCCCGAGTTGCGAGAGATGACGCCGAAGGACCAGCGGGGGTTCAACTACAGTGATCTGGCCCGCGCGGTATTGGAACGGGCCACGAGTGCCCGGGACGCGGTAGATCTGTGCGCCAGCCTGATCGCGGAGCCTGGCGAGGCGAGCTATGGCGGCAACTCCCATCTCTTTGCCGATGCGGATGAAGCCTGGGTGATGATCCAGTTCGCGGGCGGGCAGGGGCTTTGGGTGGCTGAACGACTTGGCCCGGACAGCATCCGCGCCTCGCGCCCCGGATATGTGCTGGAGGTGCCGGTGCATGACCCGGATCACCCCGATTTCCTGTGGTCCCCGAACTTCGTCAGCTTCGCACAAGATAAGGGCTGGTACGAGTCAGGGCCGTTCGATGCCAATGCCATCTATGGTGACGGCAAGGGCCGTTGGGACGGCATCCAATGGATCGAGGCCGAGATGCAGGCCCGTGCCGCGCGGCCGGAAAAGATCGGGCTGGAAGACATGATCTGGGCGGTGCGCACCGAGAAACTGACCGGCGATACGGCGGGTTACGGACAGGTCGTTCCACTGGTTCGCAGCCCTGATCCGGCCCTTCAGATGATGTGGCATGCAGCCTGTGGCGCGCTGGCCGCGCCCTTTTCGCCGGTGTTTCTGGGGCAAGACTCGGTGCCGCCTGAATATGGGATGCACCGCTATCTGACCACTGGCGAATCCCATCGGTTTCAGGACATGCGCAAGGCGGTCAGCGAGGGCGGCGATACGGTGTCACTCGTGCCGCAGGTCAATGAAACCACGGTTGGGGCGTTTCAGGACAGCAAACGCCTGATGTACCTGATGCAATTGCTGGGGGAGCAGACCCTTGCCCCGGTGCACGCGGCGTTTTCCACACGCGAAGCGCGGCTGTCGGATCTGACCGATGCACATCTTCGCGTGGCAGAGGCGGCCATTCGCTCGGGACACAAGGCTGAAGCGGTCGCGGTTCTGTCGGCTTTCTCCAACGCCGAGTTGACCTCCGCGCTCGGCCTTGTGCGCGACCTCGCCAGCGGGCTGTCCGCTCAGGCATCCGTGCTCGTGGCCCCGGACTTGGCGGAGTTTCCGAAGGGCTTCCGGCAGCTTTGGTAGGCTTGTTTCGGCCTCTGATGACCGTTCCTTGAGACCGATCAGGAGAGAAGACCACCGAAACCACGTTGGCTAGGGTGTGACCATGGGTCCCCGCCGGATGACCCGCTGCCGGCAAGGCCGGGAACGCGTCCGCGACGCGATCCGAGGCACGGACGAGGGAAACGCAGGCGGGTCAGAGGGACCTTTCAGCTTTCTTCAGAACGGCCCAAATCTCGGCAGTCCGCTTTCGATGCCTCTTTGTGCGCTCGATCCGCCCTCGACCCGACCGAATGACCTAGCCTCGCCGCCGATCGCTCGCGCCTCGGTCAGACGGCAGCCGCTGTAAACCCGACAAAGTTCAGAACCGCCACGACCGCCCAGAAAGCTGCGAAAACGATGCCCACATGTCGCCCGTTCCGGGTGATCCGAGGGTGATGGCCGAGAAGCGGCAGACCTGCGTGGTTTGCATTGACCAGCGCGAAAAGGGCCGCCATGACGCCGAAGACCAGATGCAGGGCATGGCGATCGGTCAGGGGCAGCGTCAGCCCGTAGATGACGCCGGTCGCAACGGCGATGAAGGCAAGCGCGCCCTGGCGTTGTTCGAACAGCAGCAAGAAGATGTAGTCGGCACCGGCGGGGGCCTTGTCGCGTGGCGCGGCGTCGAGAGCCGCGTCCAGCATGGCGATCTGGTCGTCATGGGTCAGCGCAATGGCGGGGCGCGGAATGCTGGGGCCAAAGAACGGCAGCACCCAGTTCACGACCCAACGCGCCCACAGGGGGCGGACGATTTCCACAGCGTGGACCAGCGCGGGCGCAAGGCACAGGAGCAGGCCGAGCGTGGAGGCAAGGGACATCGACATTCAGGATCGTCCTTCCAGATTGGGGAACGGGACGGAAAGCGCCCGACCGCGACCAACGCGGCCGGGCCTGCGTCCCTTACTCTGCGGTCAGCTGCGCGACGGCTCCGGTCCAGTCTTCGAGGTGATAGACATGCGTGATATGCCCGTCCTCGACGGTCACGATGTCGATGGACATGGCCTCGAAGCTTCTGCCGGTGGCGGGGTCGACGCCGAAGAACGGGCCGACCGGCGTGCCGCGGAACAGGCTGCGGACCACAAAGCGTCCATCGCCGAGGTCGATGATTTCCTGCGGCGCCCAGTCCAGGTCCGGCACGACCTGCCCCAGAAAGGCAATCGTGTTGAGCATGCCTTGCGCGCCTTCGCCACCCGGCGGGGTCGGGATCGAGACGATCTCGGGCGAGAAGATCTCGTAATACCGTTCTTCCGTCGTTCCGGCCGGGTCTGTGAGGATGTCGGCATAGAAGGCGCGCACCGTGTCGATGTCATCGGCAAATGCCGGGGTGATCAGCGTGGTGATGGCGATGGCTGTGGCGGATAAGGTCTGTTTCATGGGTCTTGGTCCTTTCAGCTTCGGGGGGAGTTGGTCAGGCGTCGGCACCGCCGAGCGCGCCATGGGACGCGACTACATCCTCACGCGAGGGCGGCCTTGCTTTGGCGCGCAGGTTTGACAGGAACGGTCCGGGCTCGACCAGCGACAGGTCGATATCGAAGAAAGGCACCGATATCCGCCCGGCGATGGTGGTTCGGGGGGAGTATGCCTCCAGCTCGGCCTTCTTCGCCGTGCGCCAGACCCGGTCGCCGCGATCAGCACAGGCGCAAACCGCTGCGTCACCGACGCTGCTGGTGGCCCCTGTGATGACACTCGTTCTTGCCGACCCTGGCATGAGCCACTCTCCTGCTTGTGCGCGTTGTTACCAACTGGTACGAATATCCGAGATGCTTCGTCAAGGTATAAAATACTGACTGGTAACAAAATGAATGATGATAACCCGAAACCTGTGCGCGGCCGGCCACGGACGATGAATGCCGACACCGTGCGTGACGTCGCCATGGACGCCTATTGGCGAACCGACCCGGCCGATGTGTCGATCAATGCGATCTGTCAGATGGCGGGCATCGCCAAACCGTCGCTCTACCGCGCTTTCGGAAGTGAGGACGGGCTGACGCGCGCCGTTCTCGACAGCTATGCAGATCGGGTCCTCTCGGTCGTGTTCGCGATCCTGCAGAACGGAGAGGGTTTGCAGGACACGCTCGACGCCCTGATCGACTTCGCGAGTGCCGATCCTCGCATGGAAACCGGTTGCCTGTTCTACAAGATGCGCGCGGGCAAGCACCGGCTCGGGCCCGAGACGCGCGCACGGGTGGAGGAAATCGACGCGATGGCACAGGCGGCCTATGCGGCGGTCCTGCAAGGCGCCCGCGATGCCGGGAACTGGCCCGGCGGGCTGTCGGTGGAGGCGGGGGCGACGTATCTGGGCGAGCAGATCGCCCTTGCGATCACTCAACGTGCCTCAGGCGAGGACCCGGCCCGCATCCGCGAGATGCTGACGCTGGCGCTGTCGGTGTTCACGCGACAATGACCGGATCGACGCGCGCCCTGATGCCCGACTATCTGCGCCTCGTGGCGCTGTTCGGCATCGTCGTGGTCAATGTACAGTATATCGCGTTCTCGGCGCTCGGCAGCTTCGCCGACCCGAGTGGCGAGTCGGCACTGGACGCCATCACCCTGTGGCTGGTGAACGGGCTGGCGCTGCTCAAGACCTATGGGCTTTTCTCCTTCATGTTCGGAGTCGGTCTGGGGTTCCTGATGCGCTCGGCAGCGCGGCGGGGGCTGGCCTTCTGGCGCATTTACCGCAACCGCATGATCGGGCTCCTGATCCTTGGTATTGCTCATGGCTGCCTGTTCTTTCCCGGCGACATCCTGACGATCTATGCTGTGACCGGCTCCGTTCTTTACCTGTTCCGGGATTGGCCGGTGCGCCGGCTGGTGCGCGTGGGTGCTGCGCTGCTGGTCCTGCAAGCCGTCATTGCGCCACCGCTGCTGCTGGCCACGCCGCAGACCCCGCCTGACATCGTCGCGATGGAACGCGCGATCCTGACGCAAGGCGGATTTCTGGAGGCCGTCCTGTTCCGTGGTCTGGGCTTCGCCTTCATCATGCCGTTCTTTCTGGTGATCCAGGGCAGCGCGGCGCTTGGCTGGTTCTGCCTCGGGCTGGCGGCGGTGAAATCCGGCATGATCGACGACGCCGGCCACCCGCTCTGGCGGGGCGCGCGGCGCTGGTGCCTCGGGCCTGGGGTGGTCCTCGGGCTTATGGGCGCTGCGATCTGGCAATGGGGATCGCCAGCGACAGGTGTGGCGCTGACAATCGCTGCCGCACCGATAGCAACGCTCGGCTATCTCGGCCTGATCGCTGCGGTATCGCGCCCGCCGGGGCCGATCATGGCAACGGCACTTGCCGCAGGCGGATCGAGCCTGAGCATCTATCTCGGCCAGTCCATTGTCCTATCGACGATCTTCTCGGGATATGGGCTTGGCCTTTGGGGCTCTGTTGACCGGATCACCGCCGTTGCCATCGCGCTTGCGGTGACGGTGTTCCTGATCGTCGCGCTGTCGATCTGGCGGACCCGCTTCGCGCTCGGGCCCTTTGAATGGGGTCTGCGACGGATCACCTACGCGCGAGCGCGGGATTGAGTTCTGTCTTTCACACGCGTCACGACATCCAGCGACGTTTACGGATCCCGATGTCGAGGATGACCGGATCCAGACGAACGCCCTGCTGTCGGGTCGCGGACCCCGTCCACGTGCCCGCCGCGCCGGGGCCAGTGGGCGGCCCCGGTTTCAGCGAAATCACAGGTCGCTAAGTGCCGATCTGGTTGACCGCCACCGCGACAGAGCTGCCATAGCCGACCTCGATCAGAAGCACTTCGACCAGAATTGGGATCCCGTAGAGCGGCTCTTGCATATCGGGCGTGGCAAGGAAGCGGCAAAGCTGGCCCGGGACGATGTTGAACAGCGACCGCATCAGGTTTTCAGGATTCCTGTCCGCGGAATCCGTCGCGACGTAGTTCCAGATGACCATTGTTGCGTTTACGGCCCCCCAGACAGAAACCGTGACCTCTGCCGTGTAGACCTTGGCCTTTCCGGCGCTGGCGGGCATGGCATAGGCAATCAACAGACCCCGGGTTGGTCCGAAGACCAGCTGAGAGAACCAGATATTGGCGGAAAACCCCTTGGTGCCTGCCCCACAGGTCGGGGCCCCCATATTCACATTGAGCAGCCAGGGCGTGGTTGCCGCCGTGGTGATGTAGCGCAAGACGATGCTGGCATAGCTGAGCTGCTTGATGGGCGTGTTGAGCGCGCTGGCCGTGGCGGTAATCGGGTCGACAATCATGCGCCCGTACATGCCCGCAGAATAGATGCTGAGCGAGATCCCCCTGATCCAGACCTCGGCGGATGCGTCGATCCTGACCTCGGCAGATGGTGTCCCGATGCCGGACTGGGCCTTGAGCCAGTCGACCGTGTAATAGGCCCTGTAGTCGTCCAGCGCGGCCTGATCGGGGAACGGGGCCTTGCCGGTCGCCAGCTTGTAGATCAGCGTCGTCGGCACCGCGATGATATAGGCCGGGATGTCGATCAGCCGGATACCCAGCTTCTTGCCGGTGAAGAACTTGTAAAGCTGCGAAAAGATCGGGATTTCCCACTCATTGAACAGGAAGTCGCGGAAGGACTGGATGACCTCGGCAATCAGATCCATCAGTGTCGCAATGACCCCGCGGGCGAAGTCGAGCGCGAAGAGGGCCACACTCTCCATCACCTTCACCACACCCGAGAGCAGCAGGTTCATCGCGTTGGCCGGGTCGTCTCCGATTGCGGTGAAGTAGTTCACCGCCTCGTCAAAGGCTTCCTTGCCATCACCGAACTGGAAGTTGTCCGCAAGGTTCGACAGCATTTCGACCAGGCTGTCGAGCGAGCTGGACAATGCCGTGGACGAGGCCATGCTGACAACACTCTGGCCTTGCTCCTGCGCGTTTTCGTAGTTTTCCGTATAGGTGTTGATGAAGGGGTTATGCTCCATTTGGTGGCTGTCTTCATCGCTCAGCTCATTCTCGTCCGCCGCCGTTCGATAGCTGGGATCTCCCTTTTCATTGAGATCGTCCACGAAACTGTCGATCGTGTCCTTCAGACTGTCCTTCATCGTGTCGATGCCCGCCAGGATGGTCTGTTTGACGGACTCCACCCCGTCGACGGTAAAGGCCAGCGTCACGTCGATGGAATGGCGAATGGCCTCTGCCGTGCGCACGATATCGGGCAGGTCGAACAGGAAGGCGAGCCATTGGTAAAGCTCATCGAGCTTGACCTTCAGCCAGTTCCAGATGCCCTGCACAAAATCGAACGCCTGTTGGGCGAACTCGATCACCGCTTCGAACACCTTCTCACCGATGTGGAACAAGACCCGTCCGATGCCGTCAACCACCTCCACGACGATCTTCTTGATCCCGTCGACGATCCATTCCGCCCCTTCCTTGATGCCGTTCCAGAAGGTGCCCCAGGCAGATTTGAGCCACCCGTCACCAAGCCCGGCAGCGGCCATGTCCGCCCGCCGGCCGGACTTCCATTCGGCAAGGCTGTCGGCTGTCATAACCTCGTAGGTCGGGAATCCGCTGGTGAAGTCGATTGCCCATGTCTGTCCCTCCAACGCGGCAAGGTTCAGCGCCGGACGAAAGCCCCGGCCTGCCGCGCGGAGGGAAGCAAAGTGGTAGTTGACCTTGCCGCTGCCGTTTTCATCCGCATCGGCAATGCTCATCGAGGCCTGGGTTATGGCCTGGAGATTGGCGGCATATTCATCCGTGCGGTATTCTGCGGGCAGCAGGAAATTGCCCTCGGCATCCTTCGCATCCTTGATTTCGTCGACCGTCAATCCGGTCAGCTTTTCCTGGAGTTGCAGGTTTGGCTGCACCACGATCGGAGAGCCCGGTGTCGTCTGCGGGGTCTCGATATAGAGCGTCGCCGCCGCAAGCGCATTGGCCTGCTGCTGAACAATCACCTTGCCATCGGGACCGGCCTTTATGCTGACCCAATCCGCCTGGCTGGCCCGGTAGGACAGACCGTTCACAAACAGCGTCACAAGCGACGAGGCCTTGATCCCGATCTGTGCGTTTGGCAGGGGCAGGCCCGATCCGTCCAACACGGTCAATTCCAGCGAATGGGTCGGAACCTGGGTCATGTCATCATCGGTGCGTTCCAACTCGATATGCTGCTGGAACCATTGTTGCGTGGTGGGTGACTGCCAGAACCGCGTGACGTTGCCTGCGGCCGATACCGTGAAGGCCTCGCTATAGCGGTTGCTGTCGCGGCCAACGGCGAAGATCGAGGCGGAATCCGCCGGATTGGACGGAATCTCGTTTCCGAGCGCCAGGATCGGTTGCCATTCAGCTGTGGCATTGCGGCCTTCTCCCGGCAGTTGGCCGGTCCAGTACAGGCGGCCATCATCACCGATCCCGAACACCTGAAGCAGGTTGTCATATTGCTGAGCGGCAAAGATGCTGGTCAGACGCACCTCCTGACCGGGATCGACAACTATCCAATCGTCCCATTGGGTCGTCGATCCGGTCTGGTACTTCTTCTCTTTCTTGAACAGCAATCTGCCCGTGTCGCGCTCGATGGCGAAGACGTTCAGCCGGTCGGAATTGTTCTGACCCGACGCATCGGTGACCACCGACAAATGCGAGACCTTGTAGGTTCCGAGCGAGACAAGCTTGGCCGTCCGGTCGCTGCTTTTCGCATAGAGAGGGTCATCATCCTCCCCGATGGCAAACAGGGCTGACTGGATAGGGTTGTTCGCGGTGCTGACGACCGATTTTGCACGCACAGGATCCCCGTTCGCATCCTCATGCGCGACCCAGACAGGCCCGGCCCAACTGTCTTCGCCCGGCAGGTAAAAGTTGTTTGCCAGAATGCCGGGACGGGTGCTGTTGTCTTCAAGGATGACATTGAAATAGATGTTGCCCGTCAAGCCTCTGGCCCCGGTGAACTGCCGAATTGTTTCGGTCGCGTCGGCTGGCTTGGTCTCTCTCTGGAAATAGGTGTCAGTCTGGGATCGGAAGGTTGCAAGATGCAGCTGCCCGTTGGCGCCGAGGGTCATCAGGTTGGGCGTGTTCGATGAGACGCCGTCATTGGTATAGGCAAAGATCTGGCGCCCGGTGATGGCCAGATTCTTCTGCTCGTAGGGGGCAAGACTGCCCTCGCCCTGGCGCAGGCGGTAGATCTGATTGTCGGTCCCGACCGTGTAGAGATCCAACGAGCCAGCGGCATTCGGAAAGGTCTTGATATCCGTGCCGCCAAGCGCCGGGCGTGTCGGCTGGAACATTTCCATATACTTGGTGCTTGCGCGGGCGACCGGTGTGTCATCGGTGGCAGCGGCCTCAAGAACAGATTGCGGCATCCGGGGCATTGGCTATCTCCTTGGATTGAATGAGGGCACGCTGCAAGTGACGCGCGCGGTGCAGGGCCGGTGCTCTCCAGAACGGGCGGCCGTGGCTGTTGCAATAAAGGGGTTGATCTTCGGATTGGGCCTGCGGCGGTGGCGACCAGGATGACCCGCCGACTGCACCGACCCGCTCGGCCCGGGCCATGGCAAAGCCGATCTCATCGAGATGTGCGTAATAGGGTGCAAGCATCCGCAAGCTTGCTGGCGAGACCTGCCACCGCTGCATCGCGGATGACAACGTTTCGAAAAGCGCCGGGTCGGCAGGCAACCCCGCCATCGCGCGACAGGCAAGAATATTGGCGTTGACGCAAAGATCTGCCGGGTTGATCGCCAGGGACGCATCAAGCCAGGTTCGATAGACCCCGGCGCGAACCCAAGGCGCGTCGCCCCTTGTCCGCGCCTTGACCCGAACCTCCTCGAACAGCGGTGTGAGGACCGCCGCGGCTTGCGATTGCGGTCTGGCACCGGAGCTGATCAAAGCCATCCAGGCCAGTGCCGTATCGTCGGCATCGGGCGGCAGGTCTCTCCGAATCTGGTATGTTTCGGCGTCCTTCGGGTAGAAACGGAACGCTCCCGCAAGATCGGGGTCGGCACAGCGCTCGATAAAGGTCACGCCCCGCTCGATGGCCCGCAGAAGGCATGGGTTTGCGTCGCTCAGCTGGTACATTTCCGTCAACAGCAGGACGACGCTTGCCGTGACAAAACAGGTTTCATCCACCTGCCGTCCGTCGAGCGTGTCCACGGTCGAGGGGAAGGCACCAGAGGGCGTCTGCATCGAAACTAGCTGGTCCATCAGCTGCGAGATCTTCATTCCCGGCCTCCCGCGTCAGCCGACCAAAGCAGCAATGCCTCTGGCGTGGTGGCGAGTGTCGCTGTGACTGTGGGCGGTCGCTGACCCGCCTGTGCAGCGCCGATCAGCACATGGCGGGGCAGTTGGCCCGATGTCAGATCGCGGTAGACGGACATGTCCCATCCGCGCGTGGCACCGGCAGATAACAGCGCCGCGCGCGCCCTGTCGTCGGGGCCAAGCAAACCGACGCTCGTCGAATACCAGGTGAAGGCCGTGCCAGAGCCATCGTCAGCAAAGGCATTGCTGAAACCCATGTCAAAGGATGGCAGAGCAAAGCGCACACTGCGTTGGGTCAGATCCTGAACAAGCGTTGGCACAACCGTGTCAGACAGGTCGATGCCGATGCGGCGGGCCAGCGCGGGGAGGTCAGCAGGATGGAGCCTGCCCGCGCTGAAATAGACTTCTGTCCCGCCGGTCAGCGGGTCCAGACCGACCATGGTCGCAACCGCGCCCCGCGACGATCGGATCTGCGGCGTTCCCGCAAGCTCCGCTTCCCACGCGGCCCATGGGGCGTGCTCGGGTATGTCGAGGTAGAGCTTGTGCGCCACGCCCCCCCGGCGCAGGCGAAGACCCAACCACGCGCCGAAGCGCGCATCATAGGTCTGCTGCCACTCGGATATCTTCGCCAAAGTGGCCAATTGCGCCGAAGACAGGGCAGGGGCCACGGCGCGCGCGCAAAGGGCCAAGCGCGTTTCCGGCGACGCACCCGGACACGGATCGAGCGAAATCCTGTAGTCCGCATCGGGCCACAGAAAAGCCAGCTCGGCCGGGTGTCCCGACGGAGTGAGCCGACTTTGCGCGGCTGCGCCGACCTCCGGCCGTGGACCCATCAGCGCCTGCGCTGCGCTGGCCAGTTGCCGGATTGCGGCGTGATGATCGCAATCCGGTGTGCGGGCCTTTTCTGGTGCGAGAGTGGGCATGGCCAGATCCGCCCCTGACGGGCCCTTCTCAGCCATCCTCTTTTTCGAGGGCCTTCAGCGTATCGGCGTCGACAGTGTGGCGCACAAAACCCGGTTCGTTGCTGCCTGCCGGCGGCACATTGGGCAGGGTTACGGTCAGCACACCCTCGACATGTTGATCCTTGAGCCAGCGGCGTTCGGAATCTGCGGCCATGATGTATTCGGCCGTATAGTAGAATTCCACATTGGGCTGATCATGGGGCCGCTTGAGCGCGTAGAAACGGTCGAGATCGTCCACCGGCTGGCCATCGGTCGCCTTCATCAGGGAATAGGCGTAGAGGTCGGCCTGAGAGCCCTCTGCAATGGCCAGTTGCTCCGTGGTCATGCTTACCCGTGGCATCGCGAAGAAGGCAGGCGGCTTGCCGGCCAGATCTTCCGCTCCGGTCCCTTCCAGACGGAAGAAGGTCAGATTGACACCGGCCACTTGATCCCAGTCGATTTCGCTGGTGATGATCCGAACGCCATAGGGCTGACTGTCGGTGCGGATGAGGAAGGTGCGATTGCCGCTTGGCTGCTGGTAACTGGTGCCGAGATTCACCTCCGTGCCGTCGCTGAAATAGATATTCCCGGCCAGCTTGAAATACGCCGAATTGGTATTGTCCACCGCCGCGAATGTCCAGGGATCGGCAGAGACTATCGCAGGCGACGTGCCCGGTTCCCAGTTGGGCCAGGCATTATGGAACAACGCGCGGCCCGGACTGTTTGCCTGATCGAAATACTGGGCGGAAATGTCGGCCAGCAGAACGCTCGGGGCGTTGCTTACGTTGAATACGCGCAGGTTGAACTGAGTGGTGAAATTGGCCGGGTCGATCACATAGACAATATCGGCATTACCGGAATTGGTGTTTTCCGGTGCCGAACTGATTGTGATCGGCGTGCCAGAACTGATGACCGACCCGTCATTCATCATATAGCGAAGCGTGTAGTGATACGTACCGCCGATCGGCTGTTTGTAGTAGCTGTTGAACTGAACCGGATCGCCATCGGCATCGCCATTCGCCGTCAGATCCTTTGTTTGCACGATGGCGGTCTGGCCAAAGGGCGGCGTAAAGAAGAGGTCGATGACAACACGATCCACATCTTTCTGACCATCGCCAAACGGCACGCCCTGACCGACAAAGGTGACCTGCCGGGTTCCAAAGTCGCTCGGGGCAATGTTTACCACCGTATCTCTCGTGCTGATCTGCGCCGAGGTGTATTCCGTGCCATCGGAATAACGGATCACGAAGCTGAACTTGAAGTCCGGAACGAACTCGCCGGTTGGCGTGAATTCGCCCGGCGCCTCATAGATCAATGTCGACTTGTCGCCATCGGCGGGAATGAGTTCAAACGTGTTGTCGGTCTGCCGTGTCGGGTAATCGACCGTGACAGTCACCCGTTCCGCAATCGCCAGCCCGGTTTCCGAAGACGTCAATTGGCCGACCAGCGAGAAGATGACCGACAATTTGCGATTGTCGACCTTTTGCAGAACCTTGTCCTCCCACGTTTCCGAGGTGAAGACCGGCACCGCGCTGGACACAGGCGTCGACCAGTCAACGACGGTGTCCTCAGTATAGCTTTTTGTAAACGAGGTCGTCGCCGACACCGGGTTGTTCCCCGGCGCTGTCGCCATGGTTGCGGCTGCGGCGACCGTGCTTGCGACCTGATCTTCCAGCGTGGTCCACGCCCAGTCCCGGACGCGCTGCTCGAGTTCGGGGGTTCCGCCTGCGCCGATCTCGACATGCACATCGCCGGCGCCCGACTGTTGCAGGACCTGCTTGACCTCTTCCAGAACCCGCTTTTGCCGACCCCAGGTGTCTTTCTCCGTGCGATACCTTTCCTCGTAGGTGATTGCCGCCTGGGAATTATACGAAACAGTCGCCTTGGCCCCGAGCAGTTTGGTCAGGACCTGCATGTCATATTCGATGCTGAACGGGGAATTGCCACCGCCTTGAGAGAGCGCCGTCTTGAACTCGTTCAACTGCTCTGCCGTTTCCAGTTCTACCTGAAAAGACACCACGTTGGTTCCATAAAGCGATGGCTCCGCAACCAGAATCTCTGGCGCACCGTCACGCAGAAAGTGAAAATAGGCGTTCCCGCCGACCCAGGTGAACCCGCCCCAGGTCACGGTTTTTCCAAGCTCCGCCTCCAGCGCTGCCTTTGCCGCCTCCGGCTGCACAAGATCCGCCTCGAAGGTGCAGGCACCAGAAACGCCACCGCCGTTTTCGGTATATTCAATGACAGAAAAAACCGGATCTCCGCCCATGGTCCGAATTCGAGGTGAGGGCACAAGATACCAAGTGTTCGGATCATCATGGTCTTGGTATGCATAGGTAACTTGCCCATCCCCATACACAACTTCGCGCGCAGTAGTGATATCGAACATGACCGTGCCTTTCAAAAGCTTGAAATTAGAATCAGATGGCATTTTCTATTTGGAATACATAATCCAATGGGGCTAAAATATTGCAACAAATATGTTCTCCATAATTCCATAGAATTCCCCTTGTCGAAACTTGGTTGATCTGCTAATTATGGGAGAATCATAATTTAATGGATAATGCCAACAATTACATCCGAGCTTGATATGGTTTCTTGTGTATTTGCTGGACATTGTGCTGTCTGATCGGTCATGAATCCGCTGCGATTCATTCGTTGAGATGGGGGAATTTATACGGGACAAGTTCGCCATGAACCTGTCACGCTATTGTGACGTTGAAATATGCCTTTCAGGTCATATTTCGTTCGAAGACGTTCGGGTCATTCGCTGAATGCTGCGCCAGTTTCAGGTTTCTGATTCTCATCGAAGATGCACATCATCCAGCGGTGAACTTCGACTGAATTGAGTTTAATCCGGGGCCTGACCCTCCCAACAACCGCCGATTTCCTGTGTTTGCGCGAGGCAGGCGACGTATATGCCATGCGCGAATCCTTGGTGTGGTCGCCTGCCGCTCTGATGAGGGATGGTGACGATTACCTTTAACTATCAATAGGTAGAAGAGGGTTCTCCGCAGCACATCTTCGTGATTCGGTCGCGTTATTTCGTGCCGCGTCGTGAGAAATTCAATCCGCGCGCACTGGTCATCTGTTCGTCATCAAAGATCGCTATCCGGTTTCGCAGAATGGCCGTTTGAAACTGCGCAAGGCTCGGACTTCGTGTGGAAACCCACCTTTATTGAATGCGTCATGCAGTTTGGCTGTATGAGAGGAGCCGTCATTCAGTATCGAGGCGATATTTCAGAAACCTGGCCCCGTCATATTCGATCTCGCCGACCTTCCGTGCACCAAGTCTTTTGAGCGCCCCGAGATTTCTGCGAGAGGGCGGCAGAAGAAACGTCACATATGGGATACGCTTGTTTGCAATGGCGAAATCAATGGCCTTCGACGCAATGCGCCTCCCGAGGCCGAAAGCGTCCGGCCGCAGCACCAGTCCAAAATCCCATTCGTCTCCTTCCTTTTGAAAGCCGCCCCAGCCGACGTAACGCCCGTCCGCCAGAAACGCCCAATGCCCGAGCCCGTCCCGCTCCCAGAAGGCTTCCTTCATGGCGACGAAGGTCGCCGCCATTTCCTTATCCCAGCCAGGGGTCAACAACGGCATATGCTCCGCCAATCTTGGGTCGGACATGTGATTTGCAATTTCGGTCAGCTCGATTTTTGACAACCGAATGAACGCGATTTCATTCTTCAAGACGGCCTCCAGGAGTGCCTGATAGCGGACTTCCATGTCCCGTGAAGCAGATCTTGGCCGACGTGTAAATCAGCCCGATCTCATCGTGCGGCTTCTCGGCGACTTCCGCGCCAACCTCTGTGCCGCGTTGGACGATGCGGGCAGGGGAGGCCACCAGTGCATGGCCCGCGACATTGCCGACCCGGAACCTCCTATGATCCCGCTGCACAGTAGGGCTGTGCCCGTCCGCTCAAGGCGCTTCGTCATGTCGTGGGCAAACCGTTCCGCTTGACAGGGCGCGATGGTCCATCTAGAGCGCCGTCAGGCAACAGACGCCTGCCGCCCGCCGACAATCGTCATGGTGAAGTTCTGTAGCAGACACGATCTTCGTCATCCTCGGCACCTGTCGCGCGGATGGAAATGCGGGCCCCGTCCAGTTCTTGCGCGACCTGAGCCGGAAGGAACACGGGATCATGTCGTCTCATACCAATTCGTTTCTCGAGGGGCCGCTCGCCCCTATCTATGTGCGCACCGCGCTTCCCATCATCTTCGTCATGGGTATGAACGGCGCTCTTGCCGTGGTCGACGCGCTATTCCTCGGCCATTTCGCGGGACCGCAGGCCCTGGCCGCCGTCACGCTGATGTTCCCGCTCTACATGCTGATCGTGGCGCTGGCGACGCTGGTGTCGTCTGGCATGTCGAGTCTCCTTGCCCGTCAACTCGGCGCCCGGCGCATGAATGAGGCACGCGCCACCTTTTCCGCGGCGCATGCCCTCGCCGTTTTCATCGGCCTGATCCTGATCGCGCTGTTCCTCGCCTTTGCACGGCCTGTTGCCCTGCTGGCCGCTGGCGGATCGGAGGATCTGGCCCAGATGGGCATGGTCTATTTGCGGATTACAGTCTTTGCCGCCCCCTTGATCTTCGTCCTTTCGGTCAATTCCGACGCCCTGCGCAATGAAGGGCGGGTACTGTTCATGGCGGCGATGAGCCTGCTCGTCTCGCTCAGCAACATGGCGTTCAACTATGTGCTGATCGGCCTCCTGGACATGGGTGTGGCGGGCTCGGCCTACGGGACCGCATTGGCGCAGGCACTGGCGCTTGCCATCATCCTTGGCTTCCGGGTCTTCGGCGATACACGGCTGCGGCCCTCTGCGCTGTGGCACCATTCGCCGTTCGGGGGCTGGGGACGCATCCTGGCGCTCGGCGCTCCGCAAAGCCTAAACTACCTCGGCCTCGCATTGGGATCGGGGTCGATCATCGCAGCCCTGCAATGGGTGGACGCGCCCGACTACCACGCGACCGTGTCAGCCTATGGCATCATCACGCGGCTGATCACATTTGCCTTTCTGCCGCTTCTGGGGCTCGCGCATGCAATGCAGACAATCACGGGCAACAATTACGGCGCGGGCGCACTTCGGCGAAGCGATGCCAGCCTGCGGACGGCCGTGCTTGCCTCCTTCGGCTATTGCCTCACGGTTCAGATCGCCATGACCGTCTTCGCCGCCCCGATCGGATCGGCCTTCGTCTCTGATGCGGTCGTCGTGGCTGAGGTTGCGCGCATCCTGCCGGTGATCTCGGCGGGCTTCTTCGTGGCCGGTCCGCTCATGATGATCGCCATGCATTTCCAGGCGATCGGCGATGCAGGCCGCGCGGCGATCCTCGGGCTTTCCAAACCCTATCTCTTCGCCATGCCGTTGACCTTTGCATTGGCGGGGTCAGCGGGAGAGCCTGGCATCTGGCTTGCCGCGCCGGCCGCGGAAGTCCTTCTCATCGTGCTGACGGGCCTCGTCCTGGCGCAAGCCGCACGGGCGCAGTCCCTGCGTTGGGGTCTCTTCACCGTGGCGCGTGAGGTGAGGGCATGACACGAGATCTTCCCACGGTTGCACGGGCAAAGCAGGCGGCGAAGCTGTTACGTGTGACACTCGCCGACCAGGGCGAGGCGATCAGCCACGCGCAGGCGCTGGAGCGGGTCGCACAGCAACATGGCTTCCGCGACTGGAACGCCTTTCATGCGCAGATGCGCGACCGGCCCCCGCAGGGCTGGACGGCCGGAGGGCGGGTGACCGGGCGCTACCTGTCGCAGCCCTTCACAGCGACGGTGCTGGCGGCGGACCAGTTTCGGCCCGGATGGTTCCGGCTGGTGCTCGATCTCGACAAGGCCGTCGACGTGGTGCGCTTCGACAGCTTTTCGAATCTGCGCAAGCGGATCCGGGTCGAGGTCGGCCCAGAGGGCCATTCTAAGGAGCGGACCTCGGACGGCACCCCGCATGTCGCGCTCGATCTCGTCCATCCCGGCACCGAAGGAACATCCGATGGATCATGATCCGATCTTCTGGCTCGCGGCGATGTCGGCGATGGTCGGCAGGATCGCGCTTGTCCTGTTGGCGCTTATCCCGGTCCGGGCGGACCGGGACGCAGGCCTTATTGGTCCCTCTCTCCTCCTTACAGGCTCTTGTTCCTGCGCGATCTGACCCAGACAGTGCGGCGCCTGTTCGTCCCAGCGGCTCAGAGGCAGGCTTCCGGCCAGTCGGGGCGCGGGTCGCATGGATGATCTATTCAAATAGAAACTACTCGCCGTCGCTCATCGTGTCTCGCGGCAAGCTGGTTTTCAGTGCAGATTTCAGCTTGAAGCATGCTGTTGCCCGCGCGTGGATGCCTTTTCTCAACACGGCCTTGCGATAAGGCAGGCCACTCCAATCACGTTCTCACCCAATCACCGACGTTCGCATGTCTTTGCTCTCGGGGGGCTGGACTGCTCCAATTCCTGTGCAGTATGTGTGCGAGATGGTCCCGAAAACCGGATCGTGGATCATGGGAGAACCCAGAATGCCCAGCAAAGCCGCCATCGAGGCAGCGAAATTATCCGTCGCGCCGATGATGGACTGGACGGATCGCCATTGCCGGTATTTCCACCGGCTGATGTCGTCCCACGCGCTGCTCTATACCGAGATGGTCACGGCCCCTGCGGTGATCCATGGGGACCGGGAGCGGTTGTTGGGGTTCAGCGCGCCGGAACATCCCGTCGCGGTGCAGCTTGGCGGATCTGATCCGGCGCAACTGGCCGAGGCCACGCGGATCGCAGGCGATTACGGCTATGACGAGGTCAACCTGAATGTCGGCTGTCCCTCGGACCGGGTGCAGTCCGGCAGCTTCGGGGCCATTCTCATGGAACAGCCCGCGCTGGTGGCCGATTGCGTGGCGGCGATGATCGCGGCCAGCCCGGTGGAGGTCACGGTGAAATGCCGGATCGGGGTGGATGAACAGGTGCCGGAGCAGGTGCTGCCGGACTTCCTGCGCGTCGTGTCCGAGGCCGGTGTCACCCGCTTCACGATCCACGCGCGAAAGGCCTGGTTGCAGGGGCTCAGCCCCAAGGAAAACCGCGATATCCCGCCGCTCGATTATCCGCTGGTGCACCGGATGAAGGCGGAGTTCCCGCATCTGCACCTGTCGATCAATGGCGGCGTCACCACGCTGGACGAGGCTGAGGCACATCTGGCTGCCGGGATGGACGGGGTCATGATCGGCCGCGCCGCCTATCACACGCCGGCCGATATGCTGCTTGAGGCCGATCAGCGGATTTTTGGCGCCCGCACATTGCCCAAGACCGCCCATCAGGTCGCGGAAGAGATGCTGCCCTATATCGAGGCGCATCTGGCAGCGGGCGGGCGGCTCAACCAGATCACCCGGCATATGCTGGGGCTCTTTGCAGGCCGTCCCGGTGCCCGCCACTGGAAGCGCATCCTGTCGGAACGGGCGCATCGCGACGGGGCGGGGCCGGAGGTGGTCCGAGCCGCGCTCGACGCCGTCAGCCAGTTCGCCGCCTGAGCCCGCTTTCCATTCCCGTTCCGCTCTGCTTAAGTCGCGCCGAACCGCGAGAGGACACGCCATGGCCGATTTCACCCAATACTTGCCGCTTCTGGGACTGATCCTGCTCATCGGGGGCTTCGCGGGCATCGTGGCGGGGCTGCTCGGCGTGGGTGGCGGCATCGTTCTTGTTCCGGCCTTCTTCTTCGCCTTCTCCTCGCTCGGCTATGACACGCCGGAGCTGATGCAGATCTGTCTGGCGACCTCGCTGGCGACCATCGTGGTAACCTCGGTGCGCTCGGTTCTGGCCCATAATCGCAAGGGCGCCGTGGATTGGGAGATCCTGAAAAGCTGGGGTCCGGGGATCGCCATCGGCGCGGCGCTTGGGGTCGCGGCGGCGTCCGGTCTCAGGAACGAGGTGCTGATGGGCATCTTCGGGGTTCTGGGGCTTTGCGTGGGGCTCTACCTGGCGTTCGGCAAACCCGATTGGCGGCTTGGCGACGAGATGCCGGGCGGGGCGGCAAGGGCCGTGGTCTCGCCTGCGCTTGGCTTCCTGTCGGTCCTGATGGGGATCGGCGGGGGCAGTTTCGGTGTGCCGCTGATGACGCTCTATGGCCGACCGATTCACCGGGCGGTGGCGACGGCGGCGGGCTTCGGCGTGATCATCGCGGTGCCCTCCGTCCTCGGATTCCTCTTCGTCGGAGGCGGCACCGAGGGGCGTCCGCCCTACACGGTCGGTCAGGTCAACCTGATTGCCTTCGTGGTGATCGTGGCGATGACGATGATCACCACGCCCTGGGGGGTAAAACTGGCCCATGCGATGGACCCCAAGCCGCTGAAGCGGGTCTTTGCGGTGTTCATCATTATCATGGCGGTGAACATGCTGCGAAAGGCGCTCGGGTTTTGAGCTGGCTGACCGCCGGATATCAGGTCTTCGGGCCGGACCCGGAGGTGCTCGACTGGCTGGACACCGCGGGGCCTGCCGCACTGGAAACTGCCCGCGATCCGGGCCATCGGGCCAACTGGCTGCGCCATGGCGGTACGTGGTTTGCCGGGGTCAACGTTCTGGACAATGACGGCAAGGGGGCCGTGGCCGGGGGAGGGCCTCTCGGTGGCGCGGCGCTCAGCGCGGCAGAGGCCGTGTCCGGGCCATTGCCTTTGGACAAGGGGCAGGTTTCTGTCACCTATCCCGGCTACCCGCGGCAGGATGCAGGCGAAAGCGACGCCAATCACCGCTATCGCAGGACCCGCGATGCGGCGCATCTGGACGGGCTGTTGCCGGTGGGGCCGGACCGCTGCCGGATGCTGAAGGAGCCCCATGCATGGATCCTCGGCCTGCCAGTGACTGACTGCGGGGCAGGGGCGTCTCCGCTGGTGGTCTGGGAAGGCAGCCACGAGATCATGCGCGCCCGGATTGGCACGGCTCTTGAGGCACATCCAGAGGCGGAGTGGCCAGACGTGGACCTGACCCAGGCCTATCACGCCGCGCGGCGTGAGGTGTTCGAGACCTGCGCGCGGGTGGAGCTTCCCGCTCGGCCGGGAGAGGCGACACTGCTGCACCGGCTGGTCCTGCACGGGGTCGCGCCCTGGGCCGAGGCGTCCAAGTCCCCGGCAGAGGGCCGCGCCATCGTCTATTTCCGTCCGCATCTGCCGGGCGGTGTGCCCGATTGGCTGAATCTGCCCTGACCACAGGCGCGGGGAAGGCGCTTCGAAGCGCCTTGAAAGGGCCCTCGAAGGCCCTTCCACCGCCCGGCCTCAGCGTTCGGGAATCAGACCTCTCGGGTTGAAGCGCAGCATCAGCAGCAGGAACAGACCCATGGTCAGAAGCCGCATATGCGCCGCCGAGTCGATCAGGTGCTGACGCAGCCCGCTATCCTCGGCCATGCCCATGGTGATCGTCTGCATCATCCACAGCCCGATCGGTTCCACCATGATCCACAGCCACCAGATCAGGAAGCCGCCCAGAACCGCACCCCAGTTGTTGCCCGACCCGCCGACGATCACCATCACCCAGATCAGGAAGGTGAAGCGCAGCGGATTGTAGGTTCCGGGCACCAGCTGTCCATCCAGCGTGGTCATCATTGCACCCGCCACGCCGCAGACGGCGGAGCCCAGAATGAAGATCTGCAGATGCCGCTTGGTCACATCCTTGCCCATGGCCTCGGACGACACTTCATTGTCGCGGATCGCGCGCATCATCCGTCCCCAGGGCGATTTCAGCGCCATTTCCGACATCCAGATCAGCAGCAGCAGCACGGCGGCAAACAGCCCCGCATAGCTCAGCTTCACCACCACGGATGACGCGGTCACCGGATCGGCCCCGAAGCGCTCCGTCAGCGACAGGAACCAATCGGCAGCCTGCAATTCGACCTCGTAGGGCACCGGCCGGGGCAGGCCGGTCACGTTCTTCACGCCGCGCCCCAGCCAGTCCTCGTTCTTCAGGACCGCCAGGATGATCTCCGCAATCCCGAGCGTCGCAATCGCCAGGTAATCCGAGCGCAACCCAAGCGCGGTCTTTCCAACGATCCAGGCCGCGCCCGCCGCGAACAGTCCGCCCACGGGCCAGGCCAGGATCACCGGCAGGCCAAGCCCGCCCAGATAGCCGGTCAGCGCCGGATCGACCGCCTCGATGGCGTCACGCGCCGGGTCGAAAATGGCGCGGTACAGCATGAAGCCCGCGATCAGAACCGCCAGCATCACCACGACGCGCAACAGCCCCGCTGGCATCTTCTTGTAGATCATGACGGCGGCAACGATCGACCCGGCCCCGGCAGCCAGCGCCAGCAGGATGCGCGGCCCGCCCGCCGCCCAGGCCTCTGGCACCGGGGGCATGGACACCAGCACCGCCGCCAGCCCGCCAAGCGCCGTGAAGCCGAGGATACCGACGTTGAACAGCCCCGCGTAGCCCCATTGCATATTCACCCCAAGCGCCATGATGGCCGAAATCAGCCCCATGTTGAGGATCGTCAGCGTGGTGTTCCACGACTGCATGAAGCCGGTGACGATGAACAGCAGCGCCACCAGGCCGAACAGCATCAGGTTCTTGGTGTTGATCTGCGTCATACCGATTTCCCCCTGAAGAGACCCGTGGGCTTGAACAGCAGCACGATCAGAAGGATCGCGAAGCTGACGGCGAATTTGTAGTCGGTGGACAGCAATTGCAGCAGCCCCTCAGGTCCCCATTCCTCCGGCAGCAGGTGGTTGACCACCCGGCGGAAGGCATAGGTCACGGTGATCTCGGAAAAGGCAATCAGGAAGCCGCCCGCAATCGCGCCAAGCGGGTTGCCCAGCCCGCCGACGATGGCCGAGGCGAAGATGGGCAGCAGCAGCTGGAAATAGGTGAAGGGCTTGAAGCTCTTGTCGAGCCCGTAAAGCACCCCCGCCGTGGTCGCCAGAGCGGCGACGATGATCCATGTGACCAGCACCACCTTTTCGGGGTTGATGCCCGACAGCAGCGCCAGATCCTCGTTGTCGGAAAAGGCGCGCATGGATTTGCCGGTGCGGGTCTTGCCCAGGAACCAGAACAGCGCCACCACGCAGATCAGCGCGACCACCAGCGTGATCCCCTGACTGGTGCGAATGGCAAGCCCCTCGTCCAGCCCGGTCATCTCTCGGAAGGTCCGGGCTGAAATGATGAACCGCTCGCCATCGGCAAATCGCTGGTCATCGACGCCGATGATGAAGCGCACCAGCCCGTTCATGATGAACATGACCCCGAGCGAGGCAATCACATAGATCACCGGCTTGGCCTTCTGCTGCCGGTAGAACTTGTAGACCACCTTGTCGGTCCCGATCAGCAACAGGGCCGTCGCTGCGATGCCAATGGGCAGGGCCAGCAGCGCCGTGGGCAATGGCCCGAGCGTGATGCCCGCCGCCTGCAGCGCCCATGTCACGAGGATAGTCACCATGGCCCCGAAGGCCATCGTATCGCCATGGGCGAAGTTCGAGAACCGAAGGATCCCGTAGATAAGCGTCACGCCAAGCGCGCCAAGCGCCAGCTGCGCGCCATAGGCGGTGGCTGGTACGATGACGAAATTGGCCAGGACGACAATGGCGTTCAGGAAGTCCAAGTCATGTCTCCTCGCAGATGCCGAAATAGGTGATGGCGAGGCTGCCGGGATTGGCCGGGTGCCGACTGCGCAGGGCAGTGCCATCGGCATGGATGGTGATCAGGTCGCTCTCCGCGCCGGGCGCGGTGGTGGCGATTGTAAACGGAAAGCTGTCCGCGTCCGACAGGCTCAGGGCGGGCAGGGGGGCGGCATCGGTCTCCAGAAAGGCCAGGATGCCGTCTTCGCCCATCCCGATTTCGATTTCGATCGCAGCGGGTTCACAGCCGCCCGCAGCCTCGCAGGCCACGGTAAAGACACAGCTATAGCCGGTCTCGGCCATGGCAGGGGGCGCCAGAAGGCACAGGGCTATGAGCGGCAGTTGCCTCACTCATCCGCCTCCGCGCTGTCCACATCTTCGCACAGGCCAAAGCCGGTGACGGACCGGGGCCGCGCCTGCGGCTGGTGCAGGGTCACGACCACATGGCCGCTATCGGCGATGCTGACCATCTGCACCGCCTGCGTTTCGTGATTGGCGAAGATCAGGCTGCGCAGGCGGGTGGGTTCCAGCGATCCTTCCGGTGCGAGGATATCGGCGGCCAGTTCATAGTTGGAGGGCAGATCTTCCTCCCACAGAACCCGCCAACTGCCGTCCTCCTGCTCGGTGATGCTGATTTCCTGCCCCCAGTCCTGGCACGGGTTCGATTCGATGCAGATCACCGCCATGTTGCAGACGCGCTCGATGGCGACATGCTGCGCCGTGGCGGGCAGGGGGATCAGGAAAATCAGGGCGGCAAGGCCCGGGCGGAACGTCATCTATTGAACCTCACATTGTCCGTAAGCGGTCTGCTGACGCGGGCCCTGGCCGGGCTGATAGTCTTGGTAGACATGCAGCGCCTCGCCAGTGGGGTAGATCGTCAGCGTCAGGTTGTCCTCGTAGCCGGGCGAGATGAACATCGCCATCGGCGTGTCAGAGGGCGTGGCATCGTCGACCGAACGGTGCCGCCCTTCATAGATCAGCCACAGCCCGTTGCCATGATCGGCCAGGGCAATCTCGACCGTGAAGGTGTCGGGGGTGCAGTCCTCGGTGTCACAGCGCGTGCTGAACAGGCAGTAATAACTGCCCGTCTGCGCCGCTGCGGCGACGGGCAGCGCCGTTGCCAGCGCCAGCCCCCCGATGATGCCCCCGACCCGTGTCACTTGCCGTCGCCACCCGCGCTGGCGGTGGTTTCGGTGCAGGTGCCGTTCAGCCGGTAATGGATCAGACTGTCGCCAAGCGCCATGTTGCCGGTATAGATGATCCGGCCCGCATCGGTGATGGTGCCCAGTTCGACACCGGCCGAATTGGCAAAGAAGAAATGCATCGCACCATCGCTTTCATAGACGGTGCCGTCGAAGAAATTGCCCTCGCGCTGCTCCATCTCGCCCACGCCGGTGGTGGCGTTGAGCGTGAAGTTGTAGGGGATGTTTTCCGCCACGCAGCCGCCGCCATTCTGTCGGCAGGCCTCGTTCATCGTGCACTCATAGGTGCGGTCCTGCGCCATGGCCGGGGCGGCCATCAGGGTGGCCAGAGCGGCCGTTGTCAGAATGTGTTTCATAATCAACCTCCTAGGAAAGACTTGCGAACCTCCGGGTCGGCCAAAAGCGCCTTGCCGGTATCTGTATAAGCGTTCCGGCCCTGCACGAGCACATAGCCTTTATCTGCAATTTCAAGCGCTTGCCGGGCGTTTTGTTCCACCATCAGAATGGAAATCCCGGTGCGCGCGACCTCGATAATCCGGTCGAAAAGTTCGTCCATGACGATGGGGGACACGCCCGCCGTCGGTTCATCCAGCATCAGAAGCTTTGGCTTCGTCATCAGCGCCCGGCCCACAGCGACCTGCTGACGCTGACCGCCGGAAAGCTCGCCCGCCGGTTGCAGACGCTTTTCCTTCAGGATCGGGAACAGCTCATAGACCTGCTCCATGGTGCCCCGATAATCGTCGGTGCGGATGAAGGCGCCCATTTCAAGGTTTTCCTCGACCGTCATCGAGGTGAAGATGTTCGAGGTCTGGGGCACGAAGCCCATCCCCTTGGCCACGCGGGCCTGCGGTGTCAGCTTGGTGATATCCTCGCCATCCAGCACCACCCGGCCTTGGCGCAGGTTCAGCATCCCGAAGACAGCCTTCATCCCGGTCGATTTGCCTGCCCCGTTGGGGCCGACTATGACGGCGATCTCACCTTTTTCGACGGCAATGGTGCAGTCGTGCAGAATATCCGCGCCCTTGCCATAGCCGCCGGTCATCTTCTCACCGATGAGGAACGGCTGCCCTGCGGCAGGCGCGGTCCTGGAGCCAAGCCCCTCCGCCGGGGTCATGGTGCCGATCCCGTCGGGGTTGCCAATCGAGCGGTCCTTGTTGCCGCGATCGTCCTGATAGGGGTTTCCGGTCATGCCTCCACCTTGTCCTTATTCTTCAGACCCGTGCCCAGGTAAGCCTCGATCACCTGTTCATTGGCCTTGATTTCATCGAGCGTCCCTTCCGCCAGAACCTTGCCCTCGGCCATACAGATGACCGGGTCACAGATCTTGTCGATGAAATCCATGTCGTGTTCGATCACGACGAAAGTATAGCCGCGTTCGGTGTTCAGCCGCTTGATGGCGTCCGCGATGGTGTAAAGCAGCGTCCGGTTCACGCCCGCGCCGACCTCGTCCAGAAAGACGATCTTGGCATCGACCATCATCGTGCGGCCCAATTCCAGCAGCTTCTTCTGCCCGCCGGAAACTTCGCCCGCCCGCAGGTCGGCGATATGGGAAATCGTCAGGAATTCAAGCACTTCGTCGGCCTTGGCCCGCAGCGCGCGTTCCTCGTCGGCAATCCGCTTGCGGCCGAACCAGGTGTTCCACAGGCTCTCGCCCGACTGCCCGCCCGGCACCATCATCAGGTTTTCCCGGCATGTCATCGAGCTGAATTCATGCGCGATCTGGAAGGTGCGCAAGAGCCCCTTGTGAAAGAGCTCATGTGGGGCGAGGCCAGTGATATCCTCACCATCCATCTCCACCCGCCCCGATGTGGGCGCAAGAACCCCCGCGATCACGTTGAAGAGCGTGGTCTTCCCTGCGCCATTGGGGCCAATCAGCCCGGTGATCGAGCCCGGTGCGATGGACAGGCTGGCGCCATCCACGGCATGGAAGCCGCCGAAATGCTTGTGCAGGTCATGAACGGTGATCATGCGTGAAGGCTCACTTTCCCCAATGTCTTAAACGAACAGCCCGGCGATGACCGGGCTGTCCTGTGTCATGCAATCGCGATCGGATCAGCGATACTGTGCGGTGACGATCTCACCGCCCTGGATCTCGATCTCGCGGTAGTTGCCTGCCGATTCACCGGGGCCGATCAGCTCCACCGCAGTGGCGCCTTCATAGTCCACGTCGCCGCCAGCGGCGATGATTTCCAGCGCGCGGGCCAGTTCGCCCGGCTGGATGACTTCACCCGGTGCATTGGCGATATCCATGATGTGACCGGCATAGTCGCCAGGCGCAGAAGAGCCTGCCGCCGCCATCGCCATCATCATCAGCGCAGCCGCATCATAGGATTCCGCGGCAAAGGGCGAGGTGCCGTCAAAGCCAGCCTCGGAGGCCATGCCCTGGAAGATCGCCGCGCCATCGGAATCGGTGCCCGGATGCTGACCGAACGACCCATCGATGTCGGACCCGAAATTGTCGACCAGCGCCTGGCTGACCATCCCGTCGGGGAAGACGAAGGTGTCAAACGCGCCGGAATCGAGCGCCGCCTGGATGATGCCGGACCCACCCTGGTCCACATAACCCGCCACGACCAGAGCGGCCCCGCCGGCGGACGCCAGCGAGCCGACTTCAGCGGCATAGTCCGCACGGCCATCTTCATGCGCCGCCACAAGCGTCACGGTGCCACCGGCTTCGGCAAAGGCAGCGGCGAAGCTGTCCGCCAGGCCCAGGCCATAGTCGTTGTTGGTATAGGTCACGGCGACCTCGTCGATGCCGCGATCCATCAGCACCTGTGCCATCACCACACCCTGACGCGCGTCAGAGGGGGCGGTGCGGAAGAACAGCCCGTTATCTTCCACGGCAGACAGCGCCGGGGAGGTGGCGGAGGGCGAAATCATCACCATGCCATTGGGCAGGGCCACGTTCGACAGGATCGAGGTGGTCACACCGGAACAGTCGGCGCCCACGATGCCCGACACGCCATCGGCGGTGATCAGACGTTCGGCGGCGGCCTGCGCGGCAGCAGAGTCGATACAGGTGGAGTCCGCACGCACCGAAACGAAGGTGCTGCCATCCATGATGCCGCCCGCGGCGTTCACTTCGGCCATCGCCAGTTCCGCGCCAGCCGCCATGTTGGGGGTCAGCGATTCGATGGGGCCGGTGAAGCCGAGGATAACACCGATGCTGATTTCGTCGGCAGCAGCCGCACCAGCAAGAACTGCGGTGGCCGCAGAGGCCAGCAGAAGCTTCTTCATGATTGTCTCCCTATTGGACAAATTATTCTTGTGACGGCAGGTTATGTCGGGTTCCGCGAATTGAAAAGGGCCGAAATGGACCCTTTCAGCCTGCCAACCGATTTTTTCTGTCAGAAAAGGCAAACCGGCTGAAATCGGCTTTCAAATCGGGTGGCTTTCCTACAGGTTCGCGTCGAACAGCCAAACGGACCAACGCAAGAGGCCCCAATGCCCGCCCCACGTAACAGCCTGAAATCGGAACTCGCCGCCGGTCGGCTCTGCAAGGGCATCTGGCTGAATCTCGGATCGCCGCTGGTGGCGGAACTTGCGGGCAATAGCGGTTTCGACTGGTGCCTCATAGACGGAGAGCATGGTCCATGGGATCCGACCGTGATCCGCGCGCAGCTCATGGCGCTTGCCGCAACCCCCGCGCAGGCCGTGGTCCGGGTGCCGGTGGCCGAGGACTGGGTGATCAAACAGGCGCTCGATCTGGGGGTGCAGACGCTGCTGGTGCCCATGATTGACAGCGCCGAGGAGGCCGAAGCCGTGGTCCGCGCCTGCCGCTACCCGCCTCAGGGCGTGCGCGGGCAGGGCGCGCTCGTGGCCCGCGCGACCGGCTTCAACGCCATTGCCGACTACACCACCAATGCCAATGACGAGATCTGCATTCTGGTTCAGGCCGAAAGCCGCGCCGCGCTGGCCGATCTCGACCGGATTGCCGCTGTCGACGGGGTCGACGGGATCTTCATCGGCCCCGCTGATCTGGCCGCCGACATGGGCCACCGCGACGATCCCGGCCACCCCGATGTGCAGGCGGCCATCGCAGACGCCATCCCGCGCATTCGCGCCGTAGGCAAGGCCGCGGGCATTATCCTTGGCTCGACTCAGGCGCGGGCCGACGCGGTGGCGCGCGGTGTCAATTTCCTTGGGCTCGGCAGCGAGGCGACGCTGCTCGCCGATGCGCTCCGGGCGCTGGCCGCGGAATGATCCTCGTCGACGCCGATGCCTGTCCGGTCAAGCAGGAGGCCATTCGCGTGGCGCTTCGCCATGGCGAGGTGATCGTCTTCATCGCCAATCAGGGCCTGCGCCTGCCGGATCATCCGCTGATCAAGCAGTTCACCGTCTCGGACGGGTTCGATGCCGCCGACGATGCGATCGCTGAAACGGCTGGCCCCGGCCATCTGGTGATCACCGCCGATATCCTGCTGGCCGAACGCTGCCTCAAGGCCGGGGCCGAGGTGATGGACCCCAAAGGCCGCGCCTTCACCATGGACAGCATCGGCAGCCAGATCGCCACCCGCGCCATTATGGCCGACCTGCGCGCCGGTCTCGATGGTCAGGGGATCGGCGGTCAGAAGCCGTTCTCAAAGACTGACCGCAGCCGCTTCCTCGATGCGATGGAAACCACGCTGAGACGTCTCAAGACCTGAGTCGTCTTCGTGGTCCGAGTCCTTCCCCCAGACATACGCGTCCCGTCCGGCCCAGTGCGCACCGCTCTCCTCACGCGCGGGGGAAGGGCCTTCGAAGGCCCTTTCAAAGAGGTTTCGAAACCTCTTCCCCGCGCAAGTGGCAAGGTTTCACGCCCGATCAGGTTACCCCGGAAATAGGGGTTTGGTCTGCACGGGGGGTGTACAGGGGGTGTACGGGGGGTGCACGCATGGCGACGGGTCGTTTTGGCCCTAAAGCCCCGCCGCCTTCGCCGCGTTCCACAGACCGTCCATCTCCTCCAGATCGCTCTCCGAGGGCTGCTTCCCCCGCGCCTCCAGCTCCCGTTCGATGAAGTGAAAGCGCCGCACGAATTTTGCGTTTGCATCGCGCAGGGCGGTCTCCGGATCGACCTTCAGATGCCGCGCCAGATTGGCCATGACAAAGAGCAGATCGCCCATTTCCTCGGCAATCTTCTCCTGCGGCAGTGCCTCCCGTGCCTCCGCCAGTTCGCGCGCTTCTTCTGCAATCTTGTCAACCACTTGCCCGATATTCGGCCAGTCGAACCCCACCCGCGCGGCACGCTTTTGCAGCTTTTCCGCGCGCATCAGGGCCGGCAGTCCGATGGCCACATCATCCAGCACACCGCCCCGCGCCTTCGCCGCCCGTTCTGCGGCCTTGATCGTTTCCCAATCCTGCGTCTGCTGCTCCGCCGATTTCTCCCGCGACTGGTCGCCAAACACATGTGGATGGCGGGCAACCATCTTGTCCGACATCGTGTCGGCCACCTCCTGAAAGGAAAATAACCCTTTCTCTTCAGCCATTTGCGCGTGAAAGACAGATTGGAACAGAAGGTCGCCCAACTCGCCTTTCAACTCGTCCCAGGCCTCGCGCTCGATGGCGTCTGCGACCTCATAGGCCTCTTCGATCGTGTAAGGCGCGATGGTGGCGAAATCCTGCTCGATATCCCAGGGACAGCCGGTCTCCGGATCGCGTAACCGCCGCATGATCTCCAGCAGACGGGGCATGCCGCCCTTGGGGTCGTTGATCAGCGCGTCATCCATTGCCGGGCCTCCGGTTTTCGGTCAGGGTGACCCCGAATAACACCCATGAGCCCCGGAGAGTCCACCCATGCCCGTCCTCAATCGCATCGCCGGATTCGCAGACGAGATGACCGCCTGGCGCCGCCATCTGCACGCCCATCCGGAACTTGGATTCGCCTGCCACGAGACCGCCGCCTTCGTGGTCGAGCGGCTGAGGGAATTCGGGATCACCGAGATCCACACGGGCATCGCCGAATCGGGGGTGGTGGCGATCATCGAGGGGCAGGGGGACGGGCCGACCATCGGGCTGCGCGCCGACATGGATGCGCTGCCGATCGAGGAGGAGACGGGGCTCGATTATGCGTCTGAAAACAAGGGCGTGATGCATGCCTGCGGCCACGATGGGCATACCACGATGCTTCTGGGGGCCGCGAAATATCTCAGCGAAACCCGCAACTTCCGGGGGCGCGTGGCGCTGATCTTCCAGCCTGCCGAGGAAGATGGCGGCGGGGCGGATATCATGTGCCGCGAGGGGATCATGGCGCGCTTCGGGATCAATGAGGTCTACGCGATCCACACCACGCCAGCGCTGCCCGTGGGCCATTTCCAGACCACGCCCGGGCCAATCATGGCTGCCGTCGACAGCTTCGACGTGCATATCAAGGGCAAGGGCGGGCACGGGGCCTATCCGCATGACTGCGTCGATCCGGTGATTGCCGCCGTCCACATCGCGCAGGCGCTGCAAAGCATCGTGGCGCGCAACCACTACGCGCTGCAGGATCTGGTGGTGTCGGTCACCATGATCCACACCGGCACGGCGGAAAACATCATCCCCGACACCGCCTATCTGGGCGGCACGGTGCGCAGCTTCGACCCGGATGTGCGGAACATGGTGGAGGCGCGCATGGGCGAGATCGTGGCCGGGCAGGGGGCGAGCTTCGGGGTGGAAGCGAAGCTCGACTACAAGCGCAGCTACCCGGCGACGGTGAACGATCCGGCGAAGACGGAGTTTGCCGTGGGCGTGGCCGAGGAGATCGCGGGCAAGGACGCCGTCGACGGCGCCCAGTGGCGCGAGATGGGGGCCGAGGATTTCAGCTACATGCTGGAAGAGCGGCCCGGCGCTTACCTGTTCCTTGGGCAGGGGGAGGCCGCAGGGCTGCACCATCCGCGCTTCAATTTCAACGACGAGGCCGCACCTTACGGGGCGAGTTTTTTCGCACGGCTGGTGGAAAAGGCGCAGCCGCTCGGCTGACCGGTCTCAGTGCTTTTCAGCCCTCAGATAGCTGCGCATCCCGTACAGTAGCGGCGATCCATCGGGGGCCACACGCACTTCACGCACCGCGCCGATGCAGATGTGATGGGTGCCGATTTTCTCGGCCGACACCAATTGGCAATCGAAGCTGACAAGGGCCGTGTCCATCATCGGCGCGCCCGTGGGTCCGGGGGTGAAGGGCGCGGCGTTGAACCGGTCGCCATCGGGTGCGGCAAGGCGGCCCGAGAACGTATCGGAAATCGCCTGCTGGTCGATCCGAAGCACATTGATGCAGAAGCAGCCGTTGGCCAGCAGCGGCGGCAGCGCGGATGACGCCGCATTCAGGCAGACCAGCATGGTGGGGGCCTCGCCATCGGCGCTGACCGAGGTCATGGCGCTGACGGTAATCCCGTGGCGACCCGCAGGCCCGTCGGTGGTGACCACGCTGACCGAGGCTGCGGCGCGGCTCATGCCTTCGAGAAACTGCTGTCGAAGCGGGCTGTCGGGCATGTCTGGGCTCCTGTCGGCGGGACTGATCCCTTGATGTAGCGCGGGACGGTTGGATGCAAGGCGGCATTGCCTTTTTCCGCCGGAGAGGATTTGCATGGGGCTGGATGCAAAACGGGAAAGGGCCGGCTATGGCGCTGGAAGACGCGAAGAAGGATATCGACGGGGCATTCACGCGGGCCGAGCTGAAGGGCCGCGCCTTCGAGAACACGTTTGGCGGTGCGGTGAGCTTCCTCAGGCGGCGCTATACCAAGGACCTGACCGGCGTCGATGTGGCGGTGACGGGGGTTCCTTTCGATCAGGCAGTGACGAACCGGCCCGGCACCCGGCTTGGCCCCCGCGCCATCCGCGAGGCGAGCGCGCTGCAGGTCTACGATCCGCCCTATGGCTGGGGTGGATATGACCCGATGAGCGATCTGGCGATTGCCGATTATGGCGATCTGGCCTTCGACTATGCCAATCCGGGCGCGTTTCCGGGCGTGCTGGAGGCCCATGCCGACGATATCCTGAACCAAGGCGCGGCAATGGTGACGCTTGGGGGCGATCACTCGATCACCCTGCCGTTGCTGCGCGCCCATGTGAAGAAACACGGGGCCGTGGCCCTGTTGCAGTTTGATGCCCATACCGACACCTGGCCTGATGATGACCCCGCCCGCGTCGATCACGGGACCTTTGCCTATAAGGCGGTGAAGGAGGGGTTGGTGGATGTCAGCCGCTCCGTTCATGTGGGCATCCGCACGGTGGTGGAGGATAATCTGGGCATCGAGATCCTCGATGCGCGGGCAGTCCACGAACAGGGCCCGCAAGCCATCGCCGCGCGGATCAAGGAGATCGTGGGCGATGCGCCGGTCTATCTCAGCTTCGATATCGACTGCCTCGATCCGGCCTATGCGCCGGGCACCGGTACGCCGGTCTGGGGCGGGCTGACCTCGGCACAGGCGGCGATCATCCTGCGCGACATTGCCGGGATCAACCTAGTGGGGGGCGATGTGGTGGAGGTGTCTCCGCCCTTCGACACGGCCCAGATCACCGCCGTGGCGGGGGCGCATGTGGCGATGGAGCTTTTGTGCCTCTGGGGATGGGCGCGGCGCGGGATGTCATGAAACTGTGACGTGCTTTCGCTAGCGGGAATCGCCCAAGGGGCGTATCCAAAAGCAACGGCAGCGGTGTGTATCAGGACCATGGCACGCAAGCGACATTCCAAACAAGACAGGCAGATCGCGCGCGAGATCTCTTACGCGCATTCGGCCCGGACCAAGGGCGGCCGGGTCATGATCCGCGCGATGGAGAACACCACCGGGCGGCTGAAGCTGATCAAACAGGCCCATGGCTATGAGACCGAGGTCGCGGCGGGCCGCGATTTCTGGCAGGTGATGGTGGATCGCTACGGGCTGACGCTGGAGGTTGTGGGCGGCAGTCTGGACAATATCCCGCGAGAGGGGCCGGTCATCGCCATCGCGAACCATCCCTATGGCATTCTCGACGGGCTGATGCTGGGGCATATCCTGTCGGTCGCGCGCGGGGATTTCCGCATTCTGGCGCATCGGATCTTTCGCAAGGCCGAGGATCTGGACAAGGTCATCTTGCCGATTTCCTTCGACGAGACGAAAGAGGCGGTGGCGCTGAATATCCAGACCCGCAAGACCGCGCTGCGCTACCTGTCTGAAGGTGGGGCGATCGGGATTTTTCCGGGTGGCACGGTGTCAACGGCGCATAAGCCCTTCGGGCGGCCCATGGACCCTTACTGGCGTGGCTTCACCGCGCGGATGATCACCAAATCAGAGGCCAGTGTGGTGCCGATCTTCTTCGACGGCCACACCAGCCGTCTGTTCCAACTGGCCAGCCATCTGCACAACACCCTGCGCATGGGGCTTCTGATCAAGGAATTCCGCAAACGGGTGAATGCACCGGTGCGCGTGGTCATCGGCGAACCGATCCCACGGGCGGAGCTGGACCGTTTCGCGGGTGATACGCGGGCGATGATGGACTTCCTGCGGCAATCGACCTACGAATTGTCGCCAACACCCATCAACCCGAAGGAAATCGGGTTCGAATTCGAGGAAAAGCACAAGCGAAATGGCGGTCGGGATCTTTGACAGCGGCTTGGGCGGGTTGACGGTGCTGGATGCCGTTGCCAAACGCCTGCCGGACGTGCCCTTTGTCTATTACGGCGACAACGCCCATGCCCCCTATGGGGTGCGCGACGCCGATGACGTGTATGAGCTGACGACAGCGGGCGTGCAGCGCCTGTTCGATGCGGGCTGCGATCTGGTGATTCTGGCCTGCAACACCGCAAGCGCCGCAGCCCTGCGCCGGATGCAGGAGGCCTGGGTTCCAGCGGACAAACGGGTTCTGGGCGTGTTCGTGCCGCTGATAGAGGCGCTGACCGAACGCCAATGGGGCGACAATTCCCCGCCGCGCGAAGTGGCCGTGAAACATGTGGCGCTGTTCGCGACGCCCGCGACGGTCAGCAGCCGCGCGTTCCAGCGTGAACTGGCCTTCCGCGCCATCGGTGTCGATGTGGAGGCACAACCCTGCGGCGGCGTGGTCGATGCGATCGAGGATGGCGACATGATTCTGGCCGAAGCGCTTGTCCGCAGCCATGTGGAGGCGCTGCAGCGGCGGATGCCGAAGCCCGAGGCGGCGATATTGGGCTGCACCCATTACCCGCTGATGGAAGACGTCTTTCAGGATGCGCTTGGGGAGGGGGTTGCGGTCTACAGCCAGGCCAATCTTGTAGCAGAAAGCCTTGCCGACTATCTGACCCGCCATCCCGACAAGCTGGGGGATGGGACTGAAGCCGCCTTCCTGACGACCGGCGATCCGGCGCGGGTGTCGAACAAGGCGATCCAGTTCCTGCGCCGCAAGATCGAATTCGTGAAAGCCTGAGGCAACCTGTCAAGGGGCTGCCCCTCGACGCGGGGCTGGACCTTGCCTATCTGTGAACCGGATGGACGTGGAGGAGAACCATGCGCGGATTGAAGAAACAACGCCGGATCCAGGTGATCATCGTCGCGATGATGGCGCTTGCCGTGTCAGCGGGGCTGATTGGCTACGGGCTGCGCGACGGGATCAATTTCTTCCGCACCCCGAGTGAAGTGGCAGAAACCCCGCCGCCGCCAGATGAAATCTTCCGCATTGGCGGGCTGGTTCTGGAGGGCACGCTGGTGCAGGACGAGGGGCTGGATTTCACCTTCACCGTGACCGACGGTGGCGCCGATATCCCGGTGCGTTATGTCGGCAACGATGCCCCGCCGGACCTGTTCGGAGAAGGGCAGGGGACGGTCGCCACCGGCACCTATGAGGATGGTGTCTTTCTGGCGACCGAGCTTCTGGCCCGCCATGACGAGACCTATATGCCCGCCGAGGTGATCGACGCGCTGGAAGCGCAAGGGGTTTACCGGCACACGGAAGATGAGGAACCGGCGCCGAGCTATTGACGGCGGGCGCTTCTCCTCAAGCCCCCTTCGGGAGCCTTCGTCAAAGCGCGCTGCCGCGGATGCGTGGCGAGGGTGCGTGACGTAATTTCTGCAAGTATCTGTTTTATATGTGGGATCGAGGGCTCTGCCCTCGAGCTCCCTAGGTATTTTTGCCAAGATGAAGGGGGATTAGAGAAATCTTAAGGCTTCTGTGATTGGGTGAGGGGTATCTTGAACCTTGAGCATGGGAGGGCTGAACCATGCTGTCGGTTCGCCAGATTGCGTCTGAAATCGTCGATCGAGAGGGAGGATATGTGAATGACCCCAACGACCCCGGGGGGGCCACGAATTACGGGGTGACGATCCACACCATGCGCCGCCTGGGGCTGGACCTGGATGGCGACGGGGATGTGGACGAGGCCGATGTGCGGGCGCTGCCGAGGGAACGGGCGGTCGAGATCTTCATCGAACACTACTATTTCGCTCCGCGACTCGACCGGCTGCCGGAGGCGTTGCAGCCAACGGTCTTCGACATGCAGGTCAATGCGGGGACCAATGCGGTGCGTATCTTGCAGCGCTTGCTGCGGGATATGGGGCTGGAGATCGCCGTCGACGGCGTGATCGGGCCGCAAACCATTGCTGCGGCGACTGCCGCATATGACAGCGCGGGACGGCAGATGGTGGATGCCTATGGGATTGCCCGGCGCAATTTCTACTATGCCATCGGGGATCGCCGTCCGGCCTCTCGCCGCTATGCCACGCGGCGAGATGGTGGCAAGGGCGGCTGGATCCGGCGGGCGGAGGAATTCATTTCGCCTGAATATCACCTGACGGAGGCTGAACATCGCGCACGGGTGGCGGCATGGGATTGATGCAGCGCATTCTGGGCGGGCCGCAGACGATTGCTGCCGCCGGAGAGGCGGTCAGCGATGTGGCCGAGATCTTTCATGCCAATGAGACCCGAGCGATGGAACTGTCGGCGGAGGCGCATCGCGCGGCACTCGACGCCCATGGGGACGAGTTTCAATACGGGCGCAGCGGGCTGTTTGACCGGGTGATCAACGGCATCAACCGGATGCCAAGGCCTTTTCTGGCGCTTGGGACCATCGGGCTCTTTGTTTTTGCCATGGTCGATCCGGAGGCCTTTGCCGCACGGATGGTGGGGTTGAACGAGGTGCCGGAACCGCTTTGGTGGCTGTTGGGTGCCATCGTCAGCTTCTATTTCGGCGCGCGCGAAATGCACTATTTCCGCACGCCCAATGGCGGCAGGCTGCCCCGGATGCGACCCCGGGATCTGGCGGAGGATGCAACCGAAACGGCGGCAGACCCCAACCCGGCGCTTGAACGCTGGTTCCGCGAGCAACGGGACAGCGAAGAGGGCGGGGATTGACCCCGCCCTGACCGTATCAGCCACGCATGCGTTCGAAATTGGCGTCGAAGAGCGGTGCGTGTTGCGGCTTTGCGTCCAGTTTTTCCCCCAACAGCTCAATAGCCCACGGGCCTTCGCTGTCGGCAACCTCTTTCGCGACATAGCCCATGGCGACGGACTGGCTCGCGTTATGGGCATAGCCGCCGGAGGTGACCCAACCCACAACTTCGCCGTCGTGCCAGATCGGTTCATCCCCGATCACATCGGCATCGATTGCGGCCACGGTGAAGGCGCGCAGGCGGAGCTTGCCGCCGCTGTCCCGCTCCGCCATGGCTGCAGCTTTCCCAATGAAATCAGCGTCTTTTCCGTAGGCGATGAAGCGGTCGAGACCTGCCTCCAAAGGCCCGTAGACGGGGCGGAATTCGCGCGCCCAACCGCCGAAGTTCTTTTCCAGCCGCATGGCGTTTAGCGCGCGAAGGCCGAAGGGTTTCAGCCCCAGATCCTTGCCCTCCGCAAGCAGCCGGTCGAAGACATGGCGCTGGTATTCGGGCTTCATCCAGATCTCGTATCCCAGATCGCCGGTGAAGCTGACCCGGCCGACAAGACAGGGGGCAAAGCCCACATCCATGCGCTTTATATCCATGAAGCGGAAGGCGTCGTTGGACACATCCGCAGGGGTCAGTCTCTGCAACAGCTCCCGTGATTTGGGGCCTGCGATGGAGAGGCCGACCATGCCAAGGCCCACGACTTCCAGCGACACCGACCCGTCTTCGGGCATGTGCTTTTCGAACCAGCGGGCATAGAAGACCTCGGCCATGCCGGAACCGGCTAGATAATACTCCGTGTCCGACAGGCAGGCGACGGTCAGGTCGCCTTGCAGCTTGCCGTTGTCCTTCAGCATCGGGGCCAGCGTCATGCGGCCCGGCTTGGGCAGCTTGCAGGCGAGCACCTTGTCGAGGAAGGCCGTGGCCCCTGCGCCCCGGACGTAGAACTTCGAAAAGCCCGAGATTTCCATCACGCCCACGTCTTCGCGGCAGGCCCGGACTTCTTCCTTCACATGGCTGAAATCGGTGGACCGGCGCCAGCTGAATTCGTCCTTGGTGCCGTCGGGCGAGAACCACAGCGGCGCTTCCAGCCCCCACGAATCCCCCATCTGCGCGCCAAGCGACAGCATGCGGTCATAGATCGGTGTGGTCTTGTAGGGACGGGCGGCCTGCAATTCCTCGTTGGGGAACTTGATCGAGAAGCGGCGGGAGTAGTTTTCCTGCACCTTGGGGTTGGTGTAGCTCATCGTCGCCCAATCGCCGTAGCGGGCGATATCCATGGCCCAGACATCGAAGCCGGGATCGCCTTGGGTGATCCAGTTGGCCAGCGCGAGGCCCACGCCGCCGCCCTGGCTGAAGCCCGCCATGACTCCGCAGGCCGACCACATGCCGGGCAGGCCGCGAATGGGGCCGATCAGCGGGTTGCCATCGGGGGCGAAGGTGAAGGGGCCGTTGATGATCTGCTTGATGCCAGCATTGGCGAAGGCGGGGAAATGCTCGAACCCCACCTCCAGCGACGGCGCGATCCGGTCGATATCGGGTTGCAGCAGCTCGTGTCCGAACTCCCACGGGGTTTCCCGTGTGGACCACGGCACGCAGGCTTTCTCATAGGTGCCCATCAGCATGCCGCCGCGTTCCTGACGCAGGTAGAGCTCGCCGTCGAAATCGACCGCGTGGATCACTTCCTTGCCGGTCTTTTCATTGATTTCAGCGACTTCCGGCATGTCCTCGGTGATCAGGTACATGTGCTCCATCGCCAGAACCGGCAGCTCCAACCCCACCATGCGGCCCACTTCACGCGCCCAGAGGCCGCCCGCGTTCACCACATGGTCACAAGCCACGTCGCCCTTGTTGGTCTTGACGATCCAGCCGCCGTCGCGGGCGCGCAGGATCTCTTCGACCTTGCAATGCTGTTCGTAGGACGCGCCCAGTTTCTTCGCCGATTTCGCATAGGCCCAGGTCACGCCGGAGGGGTCGAGGTGGCCATCCACCACGGTTTCCAGCCCGCCCACGAATTGCGCCGGGTCAAGCAGCGGCATCAGCTCATGCGCTTCTTCCGGGGTGATCACGCGGGACTGGATGTCCTGATAGCGGCCCTTGGCCATGGTGGATTTCAGCCAGTCGAACCGTTCGGGGGTGGAGGCGAGCATCACGCCGCCGGTCATGTGAAAGCCGGTGGACTGGCCCGAGAGTTCCTCGATCTCCCGGTAGAGCTCGATCGTGTATTTCTGCAGCTTGGCGACATTGGGATCGCCGTTGATCGTGTGACAGCCCCCCGCCGCGTGCCAGGTGGAGCCCGAGGTGAGCTCGGACCGTTCCAGCAGCAGGCTGTCGGTCCAGCCCGCCTTGGCCAGATGATAGAGCACCGAGCAACCGACGACGCCGCCGCCGATCACCACAACACGTGCCTGGGTCTGCATGAAAATCTCCTGTTTCGCAGTCCTGTTCTCACGACAGCCTAGCCCGCCACTGCGGGCTTGGATCGCGGGTTTCCGACAAAGGGGCCGGGAGTTTTGGCGGGAAGTGACAACCCGCCGTGTCGCGCAATGGCGCTACTGGCGCGGCAGAACCGGTTCGGCGACGTTCGGATCAATTGGCGATGTCGGTATTCTGGGCTGCGTGACAACCGGATTCGTGGGGACGAGTTCCGGCACGACCGGCACAACAGGCTCATGGCGTCTTGGGCATCGCTCATACCCCACCCGCGGCGCACCGAAATGGCGTTGCAACTCTCCGTCGATATCCGCGATGACCGTGTATTCTCCGTTCTCGTCAATGAAACTGTTCGAGAGATTCATCAGGTTGGTCGTATTGGTGCGTCCGTGGCGGCAGCTATAGCCTCCCGGCTCGGCCCATTGCATGTTGAGATTGCAGCTGTAGTCCTCTGGCCCGCTGCGCGGGGTGGACTCCTGATGGCTCCAATAGAAATCGACGTCACATGCCGCCGGGCAATAGCCGTCTGCAAAGACCAGAAAGCGGATGCGGCCCTCGAAGAACAGGTTCGTCCAACGCTCTCGCGGTTCTTCGAAACTTGCGAAACCCTGTTGGTTCGTCAATTGCCTTGCACCGTTGATCAGCCCTGTCGCGGGCAGTGCCGCACGCGGGGACTCCAGCACGACCGGGCAGACCGTCGCGCCGACGACGGGGCCGTTCGTTTCGGTTCGGACTCTCACGCGAAACCAATCGGCAGAGGCTGCCGTCGCAAGGAGGCTGAAGACAAGAGCGGCGGTGCAGGCAAGGCGTAGCATCGGGGATCCTTTCCCGTTGGAATGGTCCAATGGACCGGCTTTGTCCCTCTTGTTTGCTGGATTTTACACCAAATCCCCTTCAATTGCGAATTCCACGCTCCGTCCTGTCTGCCCGGCCCGGATTTGAGCCATCGCACCAACTCGTGCTAGGATGGCGGTCAGGAACGAGGGAGTTTTACATTTCTAATCGAAGGGGGAAGACATGTTGCGCCTATTGCATCTTGCTCTTTTCATTGCTGCATCACTGGTCATTGCAGGACCGGCGGCAGCGCTCAATTGCGACAATCGCGGCGTGAACTGGCAAGGCCGCATCGACCTGCCAAGCGGGATCTACGGATTTGAATTGCGCCGCCGAACCTGCGAGGGCGACAGCCTGTGGAACTACTACATCTGGAACACGGTGGAACGATGGGAAGGTACGGCTTCGATCAACATGGTCGGCACATCCCTTTGGGTCGGTGACCTGTCAGGCAGCCTTGCTGGATGCACTCTGAGCGGCACCTGGTATCCGCGCGACACCACGAACGGCATTCCCTATAGCGGTCGCGGGTCAGCCAGTTGCTTCGGTTCCGGCAGTTGGAGCGCGACGATCCAGTAGGGATCACGCCAGCCCCAGGCCGGACCGACCGGCAGCGCCGATATCATGGTAAAGTCCCACCATCAGGGCAATCGCACCGGGGATCATCGCCTTGGGCAGATGTTCGTCCGGGGCGTGCTGGCTGCATCCGGGGTAGCTGTGCGGCACCCAGACTGCGGGAAGGCCGAGCGTTTCGGTGAAGACGTGGTTGGGAAGTGATCCGCCAAGCGAGGGCAGCAGCACCGGATCGGTCCCGGTAGTGCGGGCAATGGACTGTACTACGAACCGGGCGAAAGGGTGATCTGGTGGCGTGGCCGAGGCGGGGAAGCGGGCGTCGGGTTCCTCGATCTGAACGTAGTCGAACCCGGCCGCATCCAGATGCGCGCGCAGGGCGGGCAGGATCGCCTCGGGGTCCAGCCCGGTTACATGACGCAGCTGGATATGGGCCTGCGCCTCTGGCGGGATGGCATTGACGGGCCGTTCTGGCGTGCCGCAGGTGAAGGCCAGCACCTCGACCGCTGACCACGCAAAGACCCGTTCGGCGGGCGTCAGGCCGGGGGTGCCCCAACCGGGGTCAATCTCTCCGCCTGCGGGGGTGATGCCCGTCAGGATCGCGCGGGTGGCGTCCGGCACTTTCTCCGGCGTCCAGCCGGGGACGAGGCATTCGCCGTTCGGGCCGATGATGCAGGCAATGGCATGGGCCATCTCGGTGCCGGGATTGCGCAGAAGCCCGCCGAAATTGCCGGAATGGCGACCGGCCTCGCGGTGATGGATCGACAGTTTCACCGTCACGGCCCCGCGCGCGCCAAGAAACACGGTCGGTTGATCCTGAGACAGGCGCGGCCCGTCAGAGGCCAGCACCAGATCGGCGTTCAGGTCGTCCTTCAGCCCCGCGCAGATCGCATCCAGCCCCGGCGAGCCGACCTCTTCGCCCATTTCCACCAGCATGTGACAGTTGAAGCCGAGCGCGCCTTGTTGCTCCAGCACCAATCGAAGCGCCGTCAGGTTGACCAGCAGTTGTCCTTTGTTGTCGGCCACCCCGCGCCCGTAGAGCTTGCCGTCCCGTTCGGTCAGGCTCCATGGGGTCAGACCCTGTTGCCAGCGCCCCTCCATCCCCGGAACGGTATCGGCATGGCCATAGCCGAGGATCGTCGGCAACCCGTCGCCTTCATGGCGCGACAGGACCATCGCGGGCGGATGGTCGCCCTCGATCCAGCGGGCCACAAACCCATGGCCGGCCATCAGCCCGGCGATATGCTTCAGGCAGGCGGTATGGGCATCAACGCCGCCGGGTTCGGTCGGGAAGGCCACCAGGGCGGTCAGGTCCTCGACAAAACGGCGAAGCGTGTCCGGCGCGGCGGCGCGGGTTGTCATCTGGTCACGGGCGGTCATGGGGCATCCTTTTTCGGAGTGACCGACAGCCTGCCGGTTTTGCCCGGTTTTGCAAGCATCTAGCCGCCGACCAGCACGCCGACCAGGAAGGCCACCAAAGCGCAGACACCGCCGACAATCACCGTTTCGCCTATGCAGCGCAATGCCGCCTCGCCTGTTACGCGCCAGCGCAGAACCCCGAGCCCGAACAGCGCGAGGAATGTCGCCGCGACGGATATGGGGAAGGCGCGGGCCGGGTCCAGACCCGCGATATAGGGCAGCAACGGGATAGAGCCGAGCGTGATGAACGCCATGAAGGTGGACATCCCGTCGCCCGCGGGATTGGTGCTGCGCGGGTCGGTCATCTCGAATTCATAGGCCATCATCAGGTCGGCGGCGAAATCATGGTTGCGCATCAGGATATCCGCGACCCGATCGGCATCCCCCCCCGGCAGCCCGCGTTCGCGCAGCATCTGTTGCAGCTCCAGCCGTTCTCGATCGGGATCGGTGGACAGCTCCTGCAATTCCATTGCCCGCCGCGCATGATAGAGATCGCGTTGCGACCGGCCCGACAGAAATTCCCCAAGCCCCATCGACACCCCGTCCGCAAACAGGTTGGCAAGACCGAAGACCAGCACCGCCAGTGCCCCGATCTGGGCGGTGTTTTCGGCAGAGGCCCCCGCAAAGCCCGCCACGATGGCGAAGGTGGTGACGATGCCGTCATTGCCGCCATAGACTATTTGCTTGAGAAACTCCTGCGCGCGGGTGATATGATGATCCTGCGTGCGGTGCTGCGCCCAGTTGATGGCCATACCGATTGTCTCCTGTCCGGTCGGGTCAGTCTGGACCTGCGCACAGGGCCTGACAACCGGCGCGGCTGCGCCAAGGAACCGCAGGGCTGCATAGCCGGTTCCCGCGTGAGGCGGGGTTACTTTTGGATGGTTCAGCGTTAAACATGGCGCAATTGGAGGAGCCCTCGCATGCGTGATCTGAAGATTCCCGAACAGCGCCACCCCGAAAAGGCGCGCCGCCCGGACAACCCGCAGCCGAAGAAACCGGCGTGGATCCGGGTCAAGGCACCTGTGGGTGAGGGCTACAAGAAAACCCACAAGATCATGCGAGAGCACAAGCTGGTGACGGTCTGCGAAGAGGCGGGCTGCCCCAATGCCGGCGAATGCTGGAGCCAGGGCCACGCCACGATGATGATCATGGGCGAGGTCTGCACCCGCGCCTGCACCTTCTGCAACATCGCCACCGGCAAGCCGCCGGAGGATCTCGACGTGTTCGAGCCGGGCCGCGTCGCGGATGCCGTGCAGAAACTGGGGCTGAACCATGTGGTGATCACCTCGGTCGACCGCGATGATATCGAGGATGGCGGGGCCGAGCATTTCGCCCAGACCATCCGCGCAATCCGCCATCGCAGCCCGGACACGACCATTGAAATCCTGACGCCCGACTTCATCCGCTGCGCCCCCGAGGCGCTGGAGGTCGTGGTGGCCGCGAAACCGGATGTGTTCAACCACAATCTCGAAACCGTGCCGGGGCTTTATCCCGAGGTGCGCCCCGGTGCCCGCTATTTCCATTCCCTGCGGCTCTTGCAGCGGGTGAAGGAACTGGATCCGACCATGTTCACCAAATCGGGCATCATGGTGGGGCTCGGCGAGGACAAGCAGTCGGTCATCCAGGTCATGGAAGACATGCGCGCTGCCGATATCGACTTCCTGACCATCGGTCAGTACCTGCAACCGACACCGAAACACCATGCGGTAGACCGGTTCGTGACGCCCGAGGAATTCAAGGCCTATGAGAAGGCTGCCTATAACAAGGGCTTCCTGATGGTCTCGGCCACGCCGCTGACGCGGTCAAGTTACCACGCGGGCGACGATTTCGCCCGGCTGCGCGCAGCGCGGCTGCGGAAGCTGGGACAGGCCTGAGACGAACAACCCCGGCGCAAGGCCGGGGTTTTCTTTTTCGACTGCAAGTGAGGGATCAGGCGCCCCAATAGACCGGCGTGCCAGGATATTCGTCGATTGCCCAGGTTTCACCACCCGAGGCGTAAGTCGTGCCATCGTTGCTGGTATAGACGACCAGACCGGTGGCCGGATCATGCATGGGGTCGTCGAAATTGTAGCCTTCCGGCATGTCGCCAATCGCCTCCTGCTGCGCCCAGTAATAGGTTGCGCCATTGTTGCCGGGGGCGGCTGCCGCCCCGACCGCGTGGTAATCTTGGGCGGTCCGACCCGACCAGGACCAGGTGCCGCCGCCGCTTGCCGCACTGGCGAAGCTGGTCGAGATCGTCTGGCTTTCCATCTGGCCGCGCATGTCACCGCTGAGATCCTCGACCCCGGCGCTGACCACGGCCATGGTGGCCAGCCCAAGGCCAACCAGCCCGGCGGTCAGGACGACCCAATCGACGGTCACGGCGCCGGATTCGTCCAAAAAGAAGTTCTGCTTTTGTTGCATTTCCTGGTTCTCCATTTTGCCGTTCATTGCGGCACAACTGCTTGCATGACAAAGACATACCCTCCAAAGTTGTGGAAATGGGGGCAACCCTGTGGCGCTGCCGGGGATTATTCTGGCCTGCGCCGGAGCCCTGGACCTTGGGAAACGGGGGAAATTGATGCGCCGCGATGTGATGACAGACCGCTATGGGCTGCAGATTTCCACAGGATCGGAGCGGGCCGCGGATGCCTATCAGCGCGGCGTCGATCTCTACCTTGCCGGGATGGCAGGGGTGGAGGAAGCCCTGCTAGAGGCCACGCAGGCCGACCCGGAGTTTGCCCCCGCCCATGTGGCGCTGGCCCGGAACTTCCAAACCTTCGGCCATATGAGCCAGGCAAAGGCGGCCCTGGCGGCGGCAAGGGGCTGCGACCGGGTACTGACCCCGAGAGAGGCCGCTCAACTGGAGATCTTCGGGCATCTGATCGAAGGGCGCGCGGGGCAAGGCTATGCGCTGATCCGGGCCCATATTCGCGAGTATCCCCGTGATGCGCTGGTGGCGCAGACCGTTCTTGGGGTCTTCAGCCTGATCGGTTTTTCCGGCCGCGTGGGCCGCGAGGCGGAACATCTGGCGGTGGCCGATTTCCTGGCCCCCCATTACGAGGGCGACTGGTGGTTTCCCGCCCAGATGGCTTTTGCGCATCTGGAAATCGGGCAGTTCAAGCAGGCCGAGATGCAGATCGACTTGGCGCTTGCGCGCAATCCTGACAGCGCCCATGCCGCCCATATCCGCGCGCATCTCTACTATGAGGTCGGGGAAACGGCGGACGGGCTGCGGTTTCTGGGCGACTGGATGCAGGGCTACGACCGCACGGGCCTGATGCATTGCCACAATACCTGGCATGTGGCGTTGTGGGCGATGGCGACGGGCGACGAGGCGCGCATGTGGCGGGCGGTGGATGAAGACCTGGCCCCGGGCGTCAGCCTAAGCCCCGCGATCAATGTCGTCACCGATCTGGCAGCGCTCTACTATCGGGCGTCACTGGCCGGGGTGGAGATCGGGCAGGCCCGCTGGCAGGCGCTTGGGGAGTATGCGCTGGCCTCTTTCCCGACCCCCGGAATGGGATTCGTCGATGTTCATGCGGCGGTGATTCATGCCATGAGCGGCAATGGTGAGGCGCTCGACCGGCTTATATCGGACGCCAAAGGGCCAATTGGTGACATGGTGCCCGCCTGCGCCGAGGCGTTCCGGGCGATTGCTGCCGAGGATTGGGCCGTGGCCGAGGCGCGGCTGATCCCCGTCGTGGCGCAGTCGGAACGGGTGGGCGGCAGCCGGGCACAGCGTGATATCCTCGAATTTGCCCTAATGAACGCGCAGATCCAACAGGGTCGGGCGGACGAGGCGCTGCGCCTTCTCACCCTGCGCCGCCCCCATATCGACGCGCCGGCGCATCTGAGCCACTGACCGCAAAGCATTTTGCGATTTTGCCATGTTGCGGTAGCATTCCCGCATTTAAGGGAGGTTTTTGCCATGGTTCATCTTCGCGCCGGTCTGTCTGCTGTTGCCGTCTGTCTGTTTCTCGCGCCCCTGTCGGCCCATGCCGATTGGCTGGATGATGCCCGCGCCGCCTTCAGGGGCGGCGATTATGACACCGCACGCCAATTGTCGGAACCGATGGCCGAGGCGGGCGATCCTGCGGCCCTGAATATCCTCGGGGTGCTTTATTTCCACGGCCAAGGGGTGGAACAGGACCTGCAGCTTGGGCTGGACTATTACGAGGCCGCCGTTGCCCAGGAATATGCGATTGCTCAGGCAAACCTGGCCTGGATCTTGTATAAGGGTGTGAATGGCGTCCCTCGCGACCTGACCCGCGCATGGGAGCTGGCAGACGCCGCCGCAGAGGCAGGCAATGCCGAGGCTCTCAACACCCTTGGCGCCATGTCCGAGGAAGGCGTCCTTGGCAGCCCGGATTACGATGCCGCCGCGGCCTATTACCGGCAGGCCATGGATGGGGGCTCGGCGGGGGCCTATAGCAATATGGGGGCGCTCTATGCCCAGGGGTTCGGGGTCGCGCAGGACGACACGCAGGCGCGGCTTCTCTTTGAACAGGCGGCAGAGCTTGGAAACGGGCAGGGCACCCGCAATCTGGCCTATATGATGGAGCTTGGCCGGGGCGGCCCGCAGGACATTCCCGGGGCGATTGAAACTTACCGGCAGGCCATCACGCTTGGCTATGCCGGGGCGGGGAACGATCTGGGTATCTTGCTGCTCAATGGCGCGGCGGGGATGGCCCCCGATCCGGCAGCGGCCGCAGAGGCCTATGAACAGGGGACGGCCCTCGGCCATGACTGGGCGCCTTCCAACCTAGCCTATCTTCTGTCCGATGGTGACCCGTCGGTGCCGGATGATATCGACCGGGCGGTGGCGCTCTATCACCTTGCCTATGAGCGCGGGAACATCGAGGCGCTGTCGGATCTGGCCTATATGTACTGGGATGGTGCGGGCGTCGCGCAGGACCATGCAGAGGCCCGCCGCCTGTTGCAGATTCTGGCCGATCTGGGCTTGCCGGGGCCAACGAATGATCTGGGCTACATGCATGAAGCCGGGCTTGGCGGGCCAGTGGATTTTGCCGATGCGCTGGCGCTATACCAGCAGGCCGCCCGCATGGATTATCCCTTCGCGGCCTGGGGCGCGGCGACGGTCTATCTCAACCCCGACTATGACGGGGCCGACCGGGTCGAGGGCTATGCCTGGTGCGCCTTTGCCATCGCGCGCGAGATCGAACCCGACCGCACCGCCGAGTATCAGGAAAGCTGTGGTACCCTGCCCGACGACCTGAGCGCGGCAGAGCGTGCGGCCATCACAGAAAGGACAGATGCCTTGCTTTCAGGCAGCTGACCCGTTCCTCACGAAACCTTATTTCGAAAAGGAGAGCCCATATGAACTTCAAAGCCATCTCCGTCGCCGCGCTGCTTTGCCTCGCGACCCCATTGTATGCACAGACCGCCGATGACGCCGTGGAGGCCTATCGCGCGGGCAACTACGCGCTGGCGCTGGAAATCTCCCGCCCGCTGGCCAATTCCGGCGACGCGGTGGCGCTGAACATGATGGGCATTCTCTACGAGAACGGGCTCGGCGTGCCTGCGGACGGGTTCCGGGCGGTCAGCTATTATCAGGCCGCCGCCGATCAGGATCTGCCACAGGCGCTGAACAATCTGGCCGATCACTATCTCGACGGCTGGTCCGGGCAGGATCCGCGTCCCGATCTGGCCATTCCGCTGATGCTGCGGGCCGAGGAGATGGGCTATGCCGGGGTCTATAACAATCTTGGCGTGTCCTATTTTGAAGGCCATTTCGGCACCCCGGATTCCCGCCGCGCGATGGAGTATTTCCGCCGGGCCCATGAGGCGGGCTATGTGGATGGCACCGCGAATGTGGGCTGGATGTATGCCCATGGCGAAGGGGTGGAGGAAAACCAGGCCGAGGCGCGACGCTTCTATGCGCTGGCTCATGACAATGACGGCCCCCTCTGGGCGCTGGAAAATCTCGCCGACATGCTGCGTGAAGGCGAAGGCGGGCCGGTCGATCAGCCACAGGCGGTGGCGCTCTATGAAGAGGCTGCCGAGCGGGGCAGCTCCTATGGCGCGAACTGGCTGGGGTATTACTATGACAATGGCGAAGGCGGCCTTCCTGTCGATCACGACCGCGCGGTGGCCTATTTCCAACAGGCGGCAGAACAGGGCAGCACGACCGGCTATTACAACCTGGGCTCGATGTATGAAGGCGGGCGCGGGGTTGAGGCTGACCCTGACATGGCCCGACACTACTATCAGCTCGCCTCCGATCAGGGGGATGCGGATGCGACCTATGAACTGGCGGTCATGTATTGGCACGGGGATCTGGGCTATTCCGATGAAATCGAAGCCCGCCGGTTGATGGAACTGGCCGCCGAACGCGGGGCCGAACTGGCCTTTGGCGATCTCGGCCTGATGCTGCGCAACGGTGTGGGCGGTGCCCGGGATCTGCTGCGCGCGGGCGAGATGTTTCAGCGCGGTCTGGAGGAGAATGACTCGCTGGCCTACGTGAACCTCGGCGAGGTCATCTCTGATCCGGCCCATCCTGGCCGCGATCCGGTGCGCGGCCTGGCCCTTTGCCTGCGCGCGGTCGAGATCACCTCGAACGAGGACCGGCAGGTGCAATACAGCCGTCGTTGCAATCGGCTGTCGCGGGCGCTCAGCCCGGCGCAGCAGGCCGAGGCGCGGGCGATGATGGGCTCACTCTGAGGCGGGAAGCGCCTGAAGATAGGCGGCAATGGCCGCGCGGTCGGCGTCGGGCAGGTGGGCCATGTTCAGGATCACCTCGACCATTTCGCCGCCCGCGCTGTCAAACTCGGGCGTGAACCCGTCGCGCAGGTAATTGGCGATGTCAGAGGCCGACCAGTTCAGCGCGGCGGGCGTGATATTCGGAATGCGCCCCTCGCCAGAGGGGTTCGGCGCGCCCGCCAGCCAATTGGCATAGTCCAGCCCGCCAAGCGCATTGCGCGGCGTGTGGCATTCGCCGCAATGGCCAAGCGATTCCACCAGGTAACGCCCGCGCATCACCTCCGGCGACAGGTCATCGCCCTCGATCACCCAGTCATCGGAGGCAAAGAGCAGCTTCCAGCCGCCAAGCGACCGTCGGATCGAGAAGGGAAAGCCCACATCATGCTCGCGCGACGGCGTGGCGTCCGCGGGCAGGGTCTGCATGAAGGCCCAGAGATCCTGCAGATCCGTCACCCCGGCCCGCGCATAAGTGGTATAGGGGAAGGCGGGGTAATAATGCTGCCCCTCGGGGCTGACCCCGCGCATGACGGCGGACAGGAATTCCGCCTCGGACCAGCCGCCAATGCCGTGATCGGGGTCCATCGAGATATTGGGAGCGTAGAACGTGCCGAAATCCGACGGGAAGGCGCGCCCCCCCGATAGGACAAGACGCGCGTCGCCCTCTGCGTCCTCAGCGGTATGGCAGGACGCGCAGCCTGCGGCCCAGAAGATCAGCTCTCCATGTTCTGCATCACCGTCGCGCTCGGGAATATCCGATGCGGCCAGCGGTGCAGGCGCGGTCAGATACCAGCCAGCAGCGGCGCCCAGAATGACGAGAATGACGAGAAACCGAAGAAATCGCATGGGAAAATGGCCTTTGATCGGGACGGCAAGGCGGAATTGCGATGCCGTCCCGAGATTAGCTCAATCGTCGGACTGACGGAAGTTCCGGTGGCAGCCGCCACAGGATCCGCCAAGCGGGCCGATGGCAGCTTGCAGCGCCTCCAGCCCGTTACCGGCCGCATCGGCCATGCCGTTTGCAGCCGCGCCATAGGCCATCCAGGCCTCGCCAAAGCCGGCCATATCAGTCCAGATCGCGGGCAGGGCGCGGGTGGCGTCTTCCAGGGCGAAATTGTCGGACCCTTCCGGCCAGAAGGCGCGGCCGTCGACCCCGGCCATGGCGGCAAGGTTGTTGGCGGCGGTCTGCGCGGCCTCGGCATCATAGTCGATATTGCCGCGGGCCATGCCGCCAAGCACGCCGATGTTGAACGAGAGGATCTGCATGTAGCCCTGACGGGCCGCGATATGGCTGGCATATGGATTGTCGCCATGGCCCGCGCCTTGAACCGTGGCAGCGAGCGGCAGCGTCAGCGCTGCGGCGGCGAGAAGAGATTTGGAAAAGATACGCATGGGGGGCTCCCTGATGAATACGTGCGGTGCGACGTAGCATCGCGGTATCGGGAGCGTTCACGCAATAGGCTCACCCCCGCCTCACGCGGGTGTGATCCGCACAGGGTCTGTGCGAAAATGCAGAGTTGCCATGTGCGTGATTGCACTGTCGGGAGTAGAGGTGATCTGCTGCCCCCTCACTCCTCCGTAAACCGCACCTTGCCGATATGGCCGAGGTTGCGGTTGTTCTGGGCGTAGTCGATGCCGTAGCCCACCACGAATTCATCGGGGATTTCGAAGCCGGTCCAGGTGGCTTTCACGTCCACCTCGCGGCGCGAGGGTTTGTCCAGAAGCGCGATGGTTTCCAACCGCTTGGGGTGGCGGCTTTCCAGCAGGTGCAGCACGTGGTTGAGCGTGTGGCCGGTATCGACGATATCCTCCACCACCAGCACGTCGCGGCCCTCGATCTCGCCCCGGATGTCCTTGAGGATACGCACCTCGCGGCTGCTTTCCATGCCGCTGCCATAGGAGGAGGTTTCGAGGAAATCGACCTCCACGGGCAGGTTCAGTTCGCGCACCAGATCGGCGATAAAGACGAAGCTGCCGCGCAACAGCCCCACGACCACCAGCTTGTCGGTGCCCGCGAAGGCGCGTTCGATCTCGCGCGCCAATTCCTCGATCCGCGCCGCGATGGCCTTGGCCGAGATCATCTTGTCCACTACGTAAGGTTTCTGCGCCATATCGCCCCTTTCAGGCGGCAAAACCGCCCCTGTCCCTTGAATTCCCGCAGGAACTTTAGGACATGGGGCACACCCGAGGAAACCGGAAAAGACGTATGCCAAGCCACGCCGAGACCCGTCTGCTGCCATATAGCGCAGCCCAGATGTATGATCTGGTGGCCGATGTGGCGCGCTATCCGCAGTTCATCCCGTGGATCATGGGCGCGCGGGTGCGTTCGGTGACGCCGGTTGAGGGCGGCGAGGTGATGCTGGCCGATCTGGTTGTGGGCTTCAAGATGTTCCGCGAACGGTTCGGGTCCCGCGTGACCCTGCGCCCGGAGATGAGCGAGATCGACACCGAATATATCGAGGGGCCGTTCAAGCATCTGATCTCTCACTGGCGGTTCCGCGATGCGGAAGGGGGCGGGTGCGAGGTCAGCTTTGACGTGGATTTCGAATTCAAGAGCAAGCTCTTGCAAGGGGCGGCGGGGCTCTTCTTTCACGAGGCGATGACGCGGATCGTGCAGGCCTTCGAGGACCGCGCGAAGGTGCTTTACGGCGCAGCCTGAACGCGCGCCAAACTGGTTGGAGTAGTGGTTTTGGATTTCATTCTGCCCCTTGTCGGGGGTCTCGCCCTTGTCCTTGCTTTCCTGATCTGGCGTCGCCGGGGGCCGCGCAAACCCGCGCATCATGTCATCCTCGATGGCTCCAACATCATGTATTGGCGAGATAACACGCCCCAGGTCGCGACCGTGCAGGACGTGCTGCGGAAGGTGACTGAACTGGGCTATCACCCCGGCATCATGTTCGATGCCAGTGCGGGCTATGGGCTGGCGGGGCGCTATCTGGATGACCGGGATTTTGCACAGCTCTTTCGCCTGCCAGAGAACCGGGTGATCGTCGTGCACAAAGGCACTGTCGCGGATGAGGTCATCCTGCAGGCCGCCCGCGATCTGGGTGCACGGATCCTGACCAATGACCGATACCGTGACTGGCAGGACCGGTTCCCGGAGATTGCCACCCCCGGCCACCTTGCGCGGGGCGGCTACCGGCGCGGGCGGCTCTGGCTCGACCTCGATCCTGTTGGGGGCTAGGCGGGACGCGGGGCTTGGCTTAGACTTTTTCACATGATCTGGCCAACCACGCCCCTGACGCAGCTCTTGCAGCTCGACTATCCGATCATCCAGGCCCCGATGGCGGGCGCGACGACGCCCGCCATGGCGGCGGCTGCTGCCAATGCGGGGGCGCTCGGCTCGCTCGGCTGCGCGATGCTGCGGGCCGAGGCGATGACAGCGGAGCTGCGCGCGGCGCAGGCCGGGACCAACCGCAGCCTCAACGTGAATTTCTTCGTTCACGACCGGCCCGTGCCTGATGAGGCGCTGAATGCCGAGGTCGCGGCCCGGCTGGCGCCCTGGCATGCGCGTTTGGGCACGGGCGCGTCGCAGGCCCCCGCCGACACGATCCCCGTCTTCGACGAGGCCCTTTGCGAGGCGGTGATTGCCTGCGGACCAACGGTGGCCTCCTTCCATTTCGGCCTGCCGGAGGCGTCTTTGGTGGAGCGGCTGAAAGCGGCGGGCATCCTGATCCTGTCCTCGGCCACCTCGGCGGAAGAGGCGCGTTGGCTGGAGGATCACGGCGCCGATGCAATCATCGCTCAAGGCGCGGAGGCGGGGGGCCATAACGGCTGGTTCCTGCCGCGCAGGGGGGCGGACCTGACCGGGACCCTGGCGCTGGTGCCGCGCGTGGTAGATGCGGTCAGCGTGCCGGTCATCGCGGCGGGCGGCATTGCCGACGGGCGCGGCGTGGCGGCGGCGCTGATGCTGGGGGCGTCGGGCGTGCAGGTGGGCACGGCCTTTCTCGCCACGCCCGAATGCGCAAGCCCCGAGGTGCACAAGCAGGCGGTCGTCGCCGCGACGGGCGACGACACCATGGCCACGCGCGCCTATTCCGGGCGGCTGGCGCGCGGGATCACAAACGACTTCTCGCGCGAGATGGCGGCGCATGCGGACTGGCCCGACTTCCCGCTGATGAACGCGGCGACGGGGCCGATCCGCGCGGCCTCTGCCAGGGCGGGTCTGCCCGATGCGGTGGCGCTGTGGTCGGGGCAGGGGGCGGGGCTGGTGCGGGCTGAAACCACGTCGCAGGTGGTCGCCCGGCTGGTGGCGGAAACCGAGTCCGCCTTGGCGCGGGTCTGACGCGGGCGCTTTACCTTGCGGGCGCCCCTGCTACTCTGCCGCGAAAACGGCGGAGCCCCCATGACAAAGACCCCCTTCACCGATGCCCTGGCTTCCTTCGCGGCGGCCCCTCTCGCGGGGGCGGACACCGCGCGCGCGGTTCTGCGGCTGTCCCTTCTCGACTGGTGCGCCGTGGCAATCGCCGGGCGGCAAGAGCCGGTGGCGCAGGTTCTGCGCGCGCTGGCAGAGGAGGAGGGCGGCACCCCGCAGGCCCATGCGCTCGGGCTGGACCAGCGCGTTCCCTCCCGCATGGCGGCGCTGGTCAATGGCACGCTTTCGCATGCGCTCGACTATGACGACACCCATTTCGCTCATATCGGCCACCCCTCGGTTGCCGTCATCCCGGCGGCGCTGGCCATGGGAGAACGGGTGGGGGCAACGGGCGCGGCTGTGCAGGAGGCGGCTCTGGTCGGTGTCGAGGCCTCGGTGCGCGTGGGCGTCTGGCTGGGGCGCGGGCATTACGAGGCGGGGTTTCACCAGACCGCCACGGCGGGCGCGTTCGGGGCCGGGCTGGCGGCGGGGCGCTTGCTGCGGCTCTCGGCCGCGCAGCTTGCCGATGTGATCGGCCTTCTGGGCACCCGCGCCTCGGGTCTGAAATCGCAGTTCGGGACCATGGGCAAGCCCTTCAACGCCGGGATCGCGGCGGCAAACGGGGTGGAGGCGGCGCTTCTGGTGTCGAAGGGATTCGATCCGCGCCGGGCCGGACTGGAGGATGCGCAGGGGTTTGGCCCCACCCATCACGGGTCCGGGGATATGTCGGCGCTGGACGGCCTGGGCGTGGACTGGCTGTTCGAGGCGGTCAGCCACAAGTTCCACGCCTGTTGCCACGGGCTGCATGCGGCGTTGGAGGCGGTTGCGGAGCTGCTGCCTGTTGAGCCGGAGGGGATCTCCGAGATCGAGGTGACCACTCACCCCCGCTGGCTGACCGTGTGCAACATCTCCGCCCCCGCCACCGGGCTGGAGGCGAAGTTCTCCTACGCGCAGGTGATGGCACTGGCGGCGCTCGGGTACGACACCGCGCGGCTCGACACATTCACCGATGCGCTGGCGCGCGATCAGCAGGTGGGCGCTCTTCGCCGCCGGGTGCGCGTCACCCCGGACGAGACCCTGCCCGAGACCGCCGCCCGTGTCAGTCTGACGCTGAACGGCGAGACGCGCGACGCCAGCCATGACCTGCTGACCCCGCTGCCGCTCTCCACCCGCGCGGCCAAGGTCCGGGCCAAGGCCGAGGCGCTGCTCGGGGCGCAGGCGGTGGCCCGTCTGGACAGCCTCATAACGGAAAACGCCGCACCGGAAGAGCTCGGCGCGGCGTTGCAGGCTTTCTGTAGGTCCGGTCAGCTCGACATGTCGTAAGCGCGTTCGCCGTGAACCGTAAGGTCGAGCCCGTTGGTCTCGGTCTCCGCATCGACGCGCAGGGGGGTGATGGCCTTGACCACGTAGATCAGCACCAGCGTCACCACGACCGTGTAGACCCCCACCACGACCAGCGAGCCAAGCTGCGCCGCCCAGGCCCCCGGCACGAAGACCGCGATCATGATCGTGCCGAAGATGCCGCCCACCCCATGCACGGCGAAGACATCGAGCGTGTCGTCGATCTTGACCTTGTTGCGAATGAAGTTCACCGCCTCCTGACACAGGATACCGGCAACGGCGCCGATGATCAGCGCAGGCAGCGGCCCGACGAAGCCAGAGGCCGGGGTGATCGAGGCCAGACCCGCGATGGTGCCGGTCACGACGCCCACAAGGCTGACCTTGCCGTATTTGATCTTCTCCCACAGGCCCCAGCTGAGCGAGGCGGTGGCGGCAGAGATATGCGTCACGGTCAGGGCCATGGCCGCGCCCCCGTCGGCAGCGAGTTGCGAGCCGCCGTTGAAGCCGAACCAGCCCACCCACAGCATCGCGGCGCCGATCATCACGTAGCCGGGATTGTGCGGGGGCGTCGTGCTGTGACGACGCGGGCCGAGGAAGAAGGCGATCATCAGCGCGGCGATCCCGGCGGTTTCATGCACCACGATCCCGCCCGCGAAATCGCGCACCGCCGTGCCGAAGAGCGGCGCAAGCCCTGCGTCCTCATTGCCCGCCAGCAGCCCGCCGCCCCAGACCCAGTGCACCACGGGCGCATAGCACAGCAACATCCACAGCGCCGAGAAGAGCAGAACGAAGCCGAAGCCCACCCGTTCCACATAGGCGCCCACGATCAGCGCGGGGGTGATGATGGCGAAGGTCATCTGGAAGGCGAAGAACAGCACCTCTGGCAAGGTGCCCGACAGGCTGTCAGCGGTGACCCCGTTCAGAAAGACCCGGTCAAGCCCGCCCCATAAGGCATTGCCCGAGCCCCCGAAGGCGATGGAATAGCCAAGCGCCAGCCACAGGATGCTCATCAAACAGGCGATCGCATAGCAATGCATGAAGACGCTCAGCACGTTGCGCGCGCGCACAAGGCCCCCATAGAAAAGCGCCAGCCCCGGCAAGGTCATGAAAAGAACCAGCGCCGTGGCGACGATGATCCATGCTGTATCTGCTCCGTTCATGGTGGTTTGTCCCTTCGCATGCATGTTTTTTCAGCGGTTGAGCGCCGAAAAGCGGAAGGCGGACAGATAAATAAAGAGGCAAGGGGCGTTTGAAGCGATCAAACAGGGGGCAATTCAGAAACTGCGTAAATCTTGTGCGTTTCCACGGCGGTTTGCCTCAGAGTCGTGCGTGTCTTGTCTGATGCTTGTCAGGATCATTCCCAGGGCATGATCCACGGCCGCCGCGCGGACCTGATCGCGCCCAAGCGCGCCGAAATCGATGGTTTCCGTGCGCAGTCCATGTTCCCAGGCCAGGCCGAAACAGACCCGGCCCTCCGGCTTGTGTTCTGACCCGCCGGGGCCTGCGATGCCGGTGACCGAAACGGCGATTGTGGCTTGTGAGTTCGCGAAAGCCCCCGCCGCCATTTCTTGCGCCACATGTTCGGACACCGCGCCATGTTCGCGTAGCGTATCGGGGCTGACGCCCAGCATCTGCACCTTGGCGCGGTTCGTATAGGTCACGAAGGCCCGGTCGAAGATATCCGACGATCCCGCCACGCTGGTGATCGCGCCCGCGACCAGCCCGCCGGTGCAGCTTTCCGCCGTGGCGATAACGTGATGGCCCGCGCGTGCTTCCTCCAGTAGGGTCCGGGCCAGCATCACATCCGCCCCGGAAGATGCGCCAGTACTGCCAGAACCGCGACCACCATCATCGCCAGCCCGCCCGCGATGGCATCATCCAGCATGACGCCAAGCGCATCGCCACGACGGTCGGCAAGGCCCACGGGGCCGGGCTTCCAGATATCGAACAGCCGAAAGGCAAGGAACGCGGTCAGCACGCCGGGCCAGAGCGCGAAGAAATCCGCCCCCGCCATCATCGCGCCGTAGGACACCGGCCAAAGCGCGATGAACATGCCCAGAACCTCGTCGATCACGATCTCTGACGGGTCCTTGTCGGCGCTGTCCCGCGTCACTTCATTGGTGACCCACCAGCCGGCAACGGCCACGATCAGCGTGCCCGCCGCAAGCGCGACAAAGCCGCCAAGCTGGTGCAGAAGATAGGCCAGCGGGATGGCGGCAAGGCTGCCCCAGGTGCCGGGGGCGGGGCGCAGAAGACCCACATAGAAGACGGTTGCGATAAGTCGGTTCATGATTTCACCAAGGTTACGGTGGCCATGGCGGCGATGCCTTCCTCGCGGCCGGTAAAGCCGAGCTGTTCGGTGGTGGTCGCCTTGACGGACACGCGGGTAGGGTCGATGCGCAACAGCTCTGCCAGCCGGGCGCGCATGGCTACGGCATGGGGGCCGATCTTGGGCCGTTCGCACAGGAAGGTCAGGTCGGCATTGCTGATCGCGAAGCCTTTTTCAGAAGCCAGATCAACGGCATGGGTCAGGAAGATATGGCTTTCAGCACCCTTCCATTGCGGATCGGAGGGGGGGAAATGGGTGCCGATATCGCCTTCGGCCAGCGCACCGTAAATCGCGTCGGTGACGGTGTGCAGGCCGACATCGGCATCGGAATGGCCCTGAAGCCCGCGCGTGTGCGGGATTTTCACGCCGCACAGCCAGATATGATCGCCCGGGCAGAACCGATGCACGTCAAAGCCGTTGCCGGTGCGGATGTCGATCATGGATTGGCTCTCCAGCAGACGTTCTACGCGGGCGAAATCCTGCGCTTGAGTGAGTTTTAGGTTGCTTTCATCGCCGGGGGTTATCGCAATGTCCAGCCCATGGGCCAGCGCGACCTCCACGTCATCGGCAGCGCCGCCGGGATGGGCGGCATGGGCCGCGCGGATGGCGGCGAGGTGAAAGCCCTGCGGGGTCTGCGCGCGATAGAGCCCGTCGCGGGCGCGAATGGCCTGAACGGTGCTGTCGCCCTGCCACAGCGCATCGACCACCGGCAGGCCGGGCGCCGCACCGGGGTGGGTGGCGAGTGCGGCAATGACGCCGTCGATCACCTCAGGGCCGAGCAAGGGCCGGGCGGCGTCGTGGATCAGCACATAGTCCACCCCGCCTGGCACAGCGGACAGCCCCGCGCGGACCGAGGCATCGCGCGTCGCACCGCCGACCGTTGTGATGACCGATTGATCAAGCGGCGCCAGCGCGTTGGACAGCAGGGCCGAGTCGTCAGGATGATGGACGACGACAAGGTCGCGGATCAGCGGATGCGAGACCAAAGCCTTGAGGGTCCGCGTCAGAACAGCCTCACCCTTGAGCTGTTGATATTGCTTGGGAATATCGCCACCAGCCCGCAGGCCACGGCCTGCCGCGACGACTAGCGCGGCGACGCGGGGGGCTTGGGGGATCGGGGCGTCCTTGGTCATGGCGTTCTGATAGGGCGAAAGCGCGGCTGGCACAATGTCGCTGAATTTCCCGCCCCAAGCGCCCAAAATTTAGGCAATGCTTGCGTCGCCCCTGTTTTCCGCCGCGAAACTTTTGCAACCACCGGGGAAACCCCCTACATCGAGGGGTGACTGCTCAAGGATTAAGCAATTGGCCATTTTGCTGGCAGAAAAGCCCCTCGATCCCCCGGTCTTTCTGGCGCCACTGGCCGGAATCACCGATCTGCCGTTCCGCAACCTGGTGTCAGGCTTCGGCGCGGGTCTTGTGGTGTCGGAAATGGTGGCCAGCCAGGAAATGGTCGAGGCCAAGGCCAGCGTGCGCGCGCGGGCAGAACTTGGCTTCGGGCTGGAGAATACCGCCGTGCAACTGGCGGGGCGCGAGGCGCATTGGATGGCCGAGGCTGCAAAGCTTGCCGAAGGGCAGGGTGCGCGGATCATCGACATCAACATGGGCTGTCCCGCCAAGAAGGTGGTCAGCGGTTATTCCGGCTCGGCCCTGATGAAAGACCTCGACCACGCGCTGACGCTGATCGAGGCGGTCGTGGGCGCGGTTTCGGTTCCCGTCACGCTGAAAACGCGATTGGGCTGGGACGATGACCTGTTGAACGCGCCCGATCTTGCGCGGCGGGCAGAGGCCGCCGGTATCCACATGATCACCATCCACGGGCGCACCCGCTGCCAGTTCTACAAGGGCGCGGCCGATTGGGCCGCGATCCGTGCCGTGACAGAGGCCGTGTCGATCCCCGTCATTGCCAATGGCGACATCATAGACAGCGACACGGCGGGGGACGCCCTGCGTCTGTCCGGGGCCGATGGCGTCATGGTCGGGCGCGGCGCGCAGGGACGGCCCTGGCAATTGCAGCAGATCGCCCATGATCTCTTTGGTGCCGCGGCGCCCGAAATCCCTGAGGGCGATGCGCTCAGCGACATGATCGCCGGTCACTACGAGGCGATGCTGTCCTTCTATGGTGCGTCCCTTGGCACCCGCGTCGCGCGGAAACATCTGGGCTGGTACATGGATGAGGCGGGCACCAGCAAGGCCCTGCGTCGCGAGGTGCTGACCGCCAGCGACCCGGACCGCGTGGTCCGGCTGATCCCCCGGATGCTGACGGAAACAGAGGAGATGGCGGCATGATCGACCTGACCGCAACGCTCTGGACCGCGCTGCCGATTCCGGCGGTGATCATCGACGGCGAGGACCGCATCGCCGATGTGAACCCGGCGGGAGAGCTGTTCCTCAATGCCTCTTCCCGGTCTCTGACGGGCAGCCCGGTCTGGGACAAGATCTTTGTCGATGCGCCGCTGGAAGAGGCCTTCGCGCGGGTCCGCTCGGGACGTGCGCCGCTCTTCGTCAATGCGGTCGACGTGGGCACGGGCAGCCGCAAGCCCGAAAGCTGCGACGTGCAGATTGCGCCCTTGGCGGAACAGGGCGACCATGTGCTGGTGCTGCTGGAAAGCCGGGCACTGGCAGGCAAGCTGCACCGGGCGCTGACCTCCAAATCCGCGGCCAAATCCGCCATCGGCATGGCCGAGATGCTGGCCCATGAGATCAAGAACCCGCTGGCGGGCATCACCGGGGCGGCGCAGCTGATTTCCATGTCGGTCACGGGCGAGGATCTGGAACTGACCGACCTGATCGTTGCCGAAACCCGGCGCATCGTGAAGCTGCTCGACCAGGTGGAGGAGTTCGGCAATGTCCGCCCGCCTGCCGTCAAACCCGCGAATATCCACGACATTCTGGACCGGGCCCGGAAATCCGCCGCCGTGGGCTTTGCGGCGCATATGCGGATCGAGGATGACTATGACCCGTCGCTGCCCATGACCATGGCGGACCCCGACCAGTTGCAGCAGGTGTTCCTGAACCTTCTGAAGAACGCCGCCGAGGCGGGCCAGCAGGGCGGCACCATCCGCCTGCGCAGCTTCTATGAACCGGGCCTGCGGGTGCGCCGGGCCGATGGCACGCGCGGCGCGGTGCCCCTGCATGTGGAAATCAGCGACGACGGCCCCGGCATCAAGCCGGAAATCGCCGCCCATATCTTCGACCCCTTCGTGTCAGGGCGCGAGAACGGCACCGGGCTGGGGCTGGCGCTGGTATCCAAGATCATCGCGGAACATGACGGCTGGATCGCGGTGGATTCCGTGCCCGGCCGCACCGTGTTCCGCATTTCCCTTCCGGTTGCGCCCTCGCGACCGGCCAAATCGACTGACCGCTAAGGACGACCCAAATGGATGGCACCGTACTTGTCGCCGATGATGACCGCACGATCCGCACTGTTCTGACACAGGCCCTGACGCGGGCGGGCTGCAAGGTTCATGCCACCTCCTCGCTGGTGACGCTGATGAGATGGGTGGATGAGGGCAAGGGCGATCTGGTGATCTCGGACGTGATGATGCCTGACGGGAACGGGTTGGAAATGCTGCCCAAGATCAGCGAAAAGCGCCCCGGCCTGCCGGTCATCGTGATCTCGGCCCAGAACACGATCATGACGGCCATTCAGGCGACCGAGGCGGATGCCTATGACTACCTGCCCAAGCCCTTCGACCTGCCAGACCTGATGAAGCGATCCGCCCGCGCGCTGGAACAGAAGCGCCGCGCGCCTGCGACCCGTGCGTCGAACGTGACCAGCAGCGAGGCCCCGCAGGAAGACCTGCCGCTGGTCGGGCGAACGGCGGCGATGCAGGCGCTTTACCGGCTGGTGGCGCGGGTGATGAATGCCGATCTGCCGGTTCTGGTGACCGGGGAAAGCGGCACCGGAAAAAGCCTGATCGCCCGCGCGATCCACGACTTTTCCGACCGGCGCACGCTGCCGTTCGTGACCGTCACAGCCTCTGATCTGGATGCCCCGGACGGTCCGCAGCAGGTGTTGAACCGGGTGCGTGATGGATCGCTCCTGTTCGATGAGATCGGGGATTTCGACGATGCCTCCCAGGGCCGGATCGTGCGGATGCTGGACGGGTTCGGCGATGGTGCGCCGCGTATCATGGCCACGAGCCAGAAGGACCTGACCGAACGGATGGAGGCAGGCGCCTTCCGGCAGGACCTGTTCTACCGCCTGTCCGGTGTCACCCTCGCGGTGCCGGCGCTGCGCGAACGAGTGGATGACATTCCGCTGCTGGCCGAGCATTTCCTGGCCCGCTCCGAACGCGACGGTCTGCCCGCCCGCCGGATGTCGCCCGGCGCGATGGAAATGATCCGCGCCTATAGCTGGCCGGGCAATGTGCGACAGTTGGAAAACACCGTGCGTCGATTGAGCGTGACCAGCCCGGTCGAGGTCATCGGCAAGCCCGAGGTCGAGGCGGTTCTTGGCAACCAGCCCGAAATCGAGCCGTTGATCGGGTCAGGGGATGGCGAAAAGCTGTCGGCCTCGGTCGCCAAGCATCTCAAGCGCTATTTCGACCTTCATGGCGGGGTCCTGCCGCCGCCGGGGCTCTACACCCGTATCCTGCGGGAAGTGGAAATGCCGCTCATTGAGATCGCGCTGGATGCCACCGGCGGAAACCAGGCGAAATGCGCCGATCTGCTTGGCATCAATCGAAATACGTTGCGTAAGAAGATCACCGACCTTGATATTCGCGTGACTCGCCGCCGGAAGTTGATGTAAAACCGCAACAGTAGCGTTGCCCGCATGTAACGGCGGGAATTGTGCTACCAGATTTTGCGGTCGGGCGGATCGTCTGCCCAACATAAGAGGCTTTTCCGGGTGAGTACCCCTGCGCAGAGTGATGCGGATTCCCCACTGATGCGGTTGCTGGCCCTGCGCCAGCAGCGCCGTCTGCGCACCATCGGCACATTTGCGCTGGTTCTGCTCGGCCCAGTTCTGGCGGTTGCGACCTTCCTTGTCATGGGGCCGCTCGGGCAGGTGGTCGCCTCTCCGTCGCTGCGTCTGGTGCTGCTCGCGGACCTTGTCTACACGCTGGTCGTGGCGGCACTGGTGCTCTATCGCGTGGCCAAGATGATCGCCGCGCGCCGCGCACAATCGGCCGGGTCGCGGCTGCACCTTCGGCTGACGGGCGTCTTCGTGCTGCTGGCATTGTTGCCCACGGTGGCGGTGGCGATCTTTGCGACGATCACCGTGAATATGGGGCTGGAGGGCTGGTTTTCCGACCGGGTCCGCAATGCGCTTGGCCATTCGGTGGAGGCTGCGCATGCTTATCAGCAGGAACACCGCGACGACCTGAGCGAGGATGCGGTGGCGCTGGCCGCCTTCCTGAACCTCAACCGCCGCGCCACGCCGTTTCTGGCCGATGGCGACCTGCGCCAGTTGCTCAGTCAGGGGCAGGGGGCGATTCAGCGCGGGCTGAGAGAGGCCTTCGTCATCGACGGTGGCGGTGAAATCCGCGCACGGGGTGAACGCAGCTATCTGTTTGATTATGAACGCCCGTCCGACGAGGATCTGACCGCTGCCGCGGAGGGCGATGTCATCCTGATCGAGGATCGGACAACCAATGAATTCCGTGCCCTTGTCCGCCTGACCGCCTTTGCCGACCGCTATCTCTATGTCAGCCGAGAAGTGGACGGGCAGATCATCGCGCTGCTGGATGAAACGCAGGCGACCGTGGGTCTGTATCGCCAGCTGGAAAGCGAGAGGGGGCAGTTCCTGTTCCAGTTCGGCCTGATCTACCTGGGCTTCGCCGTCATCCTGATCCTTGCCGCGATCTGGCTGGGGCTGTGGTTTGCCGAACGGCTGGCCCGCCCGGTCGGTCGGCTGGCGGGTGCCGCGCAGCGGGTCGGTGTGGGGGATCTGGACGTGCGGGTGCTGGAAGAGCCGGGCGATGACGAGATCGCCATGCTGGGACGTCTGTTCAACCAGATGACCCGGCAGTTGAAAGGCCAGCGCGAAGCGTTGATCGACCAGCATGACCGGACCGAGGAACGCCGCCGCCAGTTCGATTCCGTCCTCTCCTCGGTGACTTCGGGGGTCATCGGGCTCGACGCCGATGGCCGGGTCGATTTCATGAACCGCTCTGCCATTCGTCTGCTGGACCTCGTGGAACAGCGCGACCTTGGAATCAGCCTTGCGGTAGCCGTTCCGGAATACGAGGCCCTGTTTGCACGGCTGCGCGACCGGGCCGCCCCGGTGGTGCAGGAAGAAATCAAGGTCACGCGGCGGGGCAAGCTGGAAAGCCTGCTGGTGCGCATGTCGGTGCGGATGGATGAGACCGGCGATCTGGAAGGCTATGTGGTGGCCTTCGACGATGTGACCGACCTTGTCAGCGCACAGCGGATGGCGGCCTGGGGCGACGTTGCGCGCCGCATTGCGCATGAGATCAAGAACCCGCTGACCCCCATCCAGCTGAGCGCCGAGCGGGTGCGGCGCAAGTTCAGCAAGCTGCTGGATGAGGCCGATGCGGAGCAGTTGGGACAACTGACCGATGTGATCGTGCGCCAGACCAACGACCTGCGCCGGATCGTCGATGAATTCTCCAAGTTCGCGCGGATGCCGGAACCCGAACGCCAGCCGGAGGACATGTCGCGGCTGTTGTCTGATGCGGTTCTGCTGCAAAAGGCGGGCCAGCCCGGAACGCGCTTCGTGACGGATATTCCCGAGGGGCCGGTTCTGGCCGATCTCGACGCCACGATGATCGGACAGGCGCTGACGAACCTGATCAAGAACGGCGGGGAAGCCATTGAATCGTTGCAGGAAAAAGGCGCGCCAGAGGGGCATGAGCCGGAAATTCGCGTGGTGATGACGTTGCAGCCGGAGACGGTCGAAATCACCATCAGCGACAACGGCATCGGCCTGCCGCCCGACCGGGCGCGGCTCTTCGAACCTTACGTGACGACCCGGGAAAAGGGTACCGGTCTGGGCCTGCCGATCGTCAAGAAGATCATTGAAGAACATGGCGGGTCACTGGACCTGCTGGATGCGGAGCCATTCCAAGAGGGCGCGCATCCGGGGGCGATGGCACGGATCATCCTGCCGCGTTTGCCCGCAGAGGGAGGAGAAGCGATATGAGCGATATTCTGGTTGTCGACGACGAGCGCGATATCCGAGAGCTGATCTGTGACATCTTGCAGGATGAGGGCTTCACGACCCGCATGGCGTCGAATTCTGACGAATGCATGGCCGAGCTGAACAAGGAGCCGCCGGGGATGATGATCCTCGATATCTGGCTCAAGGACAGCAATATGGACGGGATCGACATCCTGTCCCATGTCAAGCGTGACAACCCCGATGTGCCGGTTGTGATCATCTCGGGTCACGGCAATATCGAGATTGCTGTCGCGGCAATCAAGCAGGGCGCGTTCGACTTCATCGAGAAGCCCTTCAATATCGACCAGCTTCTGGTGGTGATCCGCCGCGCCATGGAAGTCAGCCGCCTGCGCCGGGAAAACTCGGCGCTTCGCCGTCAGGATGGCCGGTCGGACGAGATGGTCGGGGCGGGCGCGGCCTTCAAGACGCTGAAATCGCAGCTCGACAAGGTTACCAGATCCAACGGCCGGGTGATGCTGACCGGCGGGCCGGGGTCGGGCAAGGAAATCTCTGCCCGCTACATTCACGCCCATTCCGACCGGGCCAATGCCCCGTTCGTGACGGTCAGTTCCGCCTCGGTGTCGCCGGAGCATATGGAAGAGGTTCTGTTTGGCCGCGAAAGCCCCGAACGCGGGGTGGAACAGGGGCTGCTGGAACAGGCCCACGGCGGGGTGATCTTCTTTGACGAGGTCGCCGATATGCCGTCTGGCACCCAGTCCAAGATCCTGCGGGTGCTGGTGGACCAGAGCTTTACCCGCGTCGGCGGTACGTCCAAGGTGCGGGTGGATCTGCGGGTCATGTCCTCGACCACGCGCGACCTGAAGGCGGAAATCGCCGCCGGGAATTTCCGCGAAGAACTGTATCACCGGCTGAATGTGGTGCCGATAGACGTGCCAAGTCTTGAGGAGCGGCGCGAAGACATTCCCGACCTGGCCCGCCATTTCATCGAGAGGTTCAACCGCGAACAGGGTCTGCCGCTGCGCGATCTCGGGCAGGATGCCGAGGCGATGCTGCAAACCATGCGCTGGCCCGGAAACATCCGGGAATTGCGCAACATGATCGAACGGGTGCTGATCCTTGGTGACGGCACCGGCCCGATCGAGGCGCGCGACCTTCCGGGGCAGGGGGCTGTTGCCAGCGAGGATGAACAGATCGCGCTGTCACCGGGCCTGACCACGCTGCCCCTGCGCGAGGCGCGCGAACTCTTTGAACGGCATTACCTGATGGCGCAGATCAATCGCTTTGGCGGCAATATCAGCCGCACGGCGAATTTCGTCGGCATGGAACGCAGCGCGCTGCACCGCAAGTTGAAATCGCTTGGCGTGGTGACCACGAACCGCGCCGGGGCCCGTGTGGCGCAGGTGGGCGACGGCGAGGAGTGATCCCTCAGGGGTTCACGATCATCGACGCGCCGCCGCTTCGGATGACGCAGGTGTCATTGGTCAGCGGTGCCATGATGGTCGAGGCGCGCACGGGCTGGTCCGATGGACAGATCGGCAGGCTGACCCGCGCATAGCCGCGCCCGCCCATGCATCCGGTGATGGCCCGCGCCCTCAGATCCTCGTTCAGATCCTCTGAATAGGGCTGCCCGCCTTCCCAATAGCCGGCGCTGGTCACGCAATTTCCGGCCGCGTCGCAGGTCGTCTGACCGGGGTGAAAGATGCGCGGGGTAAAGCGCGTGACGATCCGCGGCGGATAGGTGGTCAGCGCCTCGGCCTCGCAGATGGCGATGTCGCGGTCGCGGGCGGCGATGGACTGGCCTTCGGCATAATACTCGGACACCTGGCAGGCGGAGAGCGTCAGAAGGGAAAGGGCGACTGCAATGGGGCGGATCATGGCGGCCTCTGATTTGGTCATGGAATGCTCGATCATAGCCCGATTCCGCGTCTGCGCTGCAAGCCCTCTAAAGTGGCTGCCAATTGACGGCTGCCTGCGTCTCTGCCATGCAGAAGACCCGGCCCGGTGGCCGGTCAGACGAGGACGGGCAAGGGCCGATGAAGATCATCATTTGCGGGGCAGGTCAGGTTGGCTGGCAGATCGCCCGTCACCTTTCCGGCGAAAACAACGACGTCACCGTGGTGGACAACAACACCGAACTGGTGCGCCGGGCGACGGATACTCTGGATGTCCAAGGTATCACCGGCTTCGCGTCCTATCCCGATGTGCTGGACAAGGCGGGCGCGCGGGACGCGGATATGATCATCGCGGCCACCTTTTCCGACGAGGTCAACATGGTCACCTGCCAGGTGGCCCATTCGATCTTTGCCGTGCCGCGCAAGATCGCCCGTCTGCGGGCGCAAAGCTATCTGACCGCCGTCTATTCCGACCTTTACCGGCGCGAACATCTGCCCGTTGACGTGGTGATCAGCCCGGAACGCGAGGTCGCCAAGGCGGCACTGCGCAGGCTCGCCTCGCCTTCGACCTTCGACACGGAATATTTCCTGGGCGGCGAAGCGCTGTTGATGGGCATCCGGCTGGATGACGATTGCCCGGTCGTGAACACGCCTCTCAAACAGCTGTCCGAGCTCTTCTCTACCCTGCGCGCGATCGTCGTCGGCGTGCGGCGCGGCGGGACGCTGTTTGCGCCCGACCCGGGCGACCAGCTGTTCGCGGGCGATGAGATCTACGTCTTCACCCATGACAATGACGCCGCCCGCACGCTGGAGATTTTCGGCAAGCCCGTGCACCGGCAGGAACGGGTTGTGATTATCGGCGGAGGAAATGTCGGTCTTGCGGTGGCGCAGGAGCTGGAGAAATCCTCCACCCGTATCCGCGCCCGCGTGATCGAGAAAAGCCGCGATCAGGCCGAACGCGCTGCCGACGCGCTGAGCCGTACCATCGTGCTGCATGGCGACGGGCTGGATATCGATATCCTGCGCGAGGCCGGGGTGGAACGCGCCGATGCGGTGCTCTGCGTGTCCGATGACGACAAGACCAACCTGCTGGCCTCGGTCCGCGCCAAGGCGGCGGGGGCGGGCATGGCGATTGCGCTGGTGAACGACCCGACCATGGTTCAGATGATGGATGCGCTCGGGATTGACGCCTATGTGAACCCGCGCGCCACCACGGTCAGCTCCATCCTGCGCCATATCCGGCAGGGCCGGGTGCGCGGGGTCTATTCCATCGGCGATGCCGAGGCAGAGGTGATCGAGGCGCAGGTTCTGTCCACCTCGCCCATTGCAGGCCGCGAACTGCGCGATATCGACATCCCCGAAGGCGCGCTGATCGGCGCGATCCGCAAGCGTGACAAGGTGATCCGGCCGACCGGGTCCACCCGGATCGAGGAGGGCGACACGGTGGCGATCTTTGCGCTGTCCAAGGATGTGCCCGCGGTCGAGGCCCTGCTGCGCGTCTCGGTCGATTTCTTCTGAGCCATGGGGCAGTATCTTTCCAGAATGCCGCTGCTGGTCCTGCTGGTCGGGATCTGTGCACTGGCCATGCTGGTGCCCGCAGCCGTCGCGATGATCGAGGAAGACTTTCGCACCGGGCGCAGTTTCTTCTACTCGGCGCTGCTGTTTTTCATCCTGACCGTGGTTCTGGGCTTTGCCACGCAAGGGCTGAAGCCGGTGACCAGCGCGCGAAGTCACTTGGCGGGGCTGGCCCTGGCCTATCTGCTACTGCCAGCGATTCTTGCGGTTCCCCTGGCAGACGCCATTGGAAACACGCGGTATTTCAATGCCTATTTCGAGATGCTGTCCTGCCTGACCACCACCGGTGCGACGCTGTTCGATCCGGCCCGGCTCGGGGATGGGGAACATCTGTGGCGGGCGCTTGTGGGCTGGCTTGGCGGGCTGCTGGTCTGGGTCACGGCCATGGCGGTGATGGCCCCGCTGAACCTTGGCGGGTTCGAGGTGTCGTCGGAATCGCAGGGGCGGCAGGTGGTGTCCAGCGGCGCGCAGATGCAGGCCGCCGCGCCGGCGGTCCGCCTGCGGCGGGCGGTGCTGTTTCTGGCCCCGACCTATGCCGGGCTGACATCGCTGCTGTGGTTGCTGCAGGTGCTTGCGGGGGAACGCGATCTGACGGCGCTGGCCCATGCCATGGCGGTGATGTCCACCTCTGGCATTTCGCCCGAAGGCTCCCTGAATGCCCAACCCGGCGGCTTCGTGTCGGAACTGGTGATCTTCTGTTTCTTCATCTTTGCGCTGACCCGGCACAGTTTTGCCGATCGCGTCACCCCCGAAACCCCGCGCATCCTGTTTCACGACCGCGAATTGCGTCTGGCCGCCTATGTGGTGTTTGCGCTGACCGGCCTGTTCTTTCTGCGCCACTGGATCGGTGCGCTGGAGATCGAGGCCGCGGTCGAGGGGCGCTCTGCCCTGACAGCCCTTTGGGGAAGTCTGTTCACAATCACCTCTTTCGTGACCACGACCGGATTCGTCTCCGACTACTGGGCCGAAGCGCGGGGCTGGTCCGGCCTGCCGACGCCGGGGCTGTTGCTCGTCGGGCTGGCGCTGATGGGGGGCGGGGCCGCGACCACGGCGGGCGGCATCAAGCTGATCCGGGTCTATGCTCTCTACAAGCACGGCGCGCGTGAGTTGGGCAAGCTCAGCCATCCCCACTCGGTGGCCGCGGGCGGGCGCATGGGGCGGCGCATCCGGCGTGAGGGCGCCTATATCGCCTGGGTGTTCTTCATGCTGTTCATCCTGTCGACCGCCGCAATCATGCTGGCGCTGTCGATGACCGGGCTCGATTTCGAAGATTCCTTCGTGCTGGCGGCCGCGGCCCTGTCGACCACCGGCCCCTTGGCCGCTTTCGGTGGGGAACACCCGATCGTCTATGCGGCCCTGAGCGACCCTGCGAAAATGGTGCTGATGGGGGCGATGATCCTCGGACGGCTTGAAACGCTGGCGTTGATCGCCCTTTTCAATCCCGGTTTCTGGCGAATCTAGGCCGAATTGCTGCCTTTGCAGCATTCCGAGGCCAAGTTGCGGGAATCGGGGTGGAAATCCGCGAAAAACATGCACATACTGAGGGACAGGTTTTCATCGCGTTCCGCAATAAGGGACGGTAACAAAGAATAAGGCAAGGTTCCCGATGGCCGAAAGCAAGCAGAATCTGCAGGATGCGTTCCTGAATCATGTTCGCAAGACAAAGGTTCCGGTAACGGTTTTTTTGATCAATGGCGTCAAGCTGCAAGGCGTTATCACCTGGTTTGACAATTTTTGCGTCCTGTTGCGCCGCGACGGCCAATCGCAGCTTGTCTACAAGCACGCGATTTCCACCGTGATGCCGGCGCAGCCCATCAACCTCTATGACGGGGAAGAGTGAGCGCACCTGACCTGCACGGGACCGGCAAGTCCGGCCCGACTCGCGCCATTGTCCTGCATCCCGATATCAAATCGGATCGCGACCGCCGTGACGCAGGGCCCGCGCTGCAAGAGGCCGTGGCCCTTGCCGCTGCGTTGCCGGATCTGGAGGTCGTCGATGCCGAGGTCGTGCGCCTTCCCAAGGCGCAGCCGGGCCTTTTGTTCGGCACCGGCAAGATTGCCGAACTGAAGGAGAAGATCCACGCATCCGAGGCCGAGCTTGTATTGGTCGACGGCCATGTGACCCCTGTTCAGCAGAGAAACCTTGAAAAGGAATGGGGGGTCAAGCTGCTGGACCGGACCGGGCTGATCCTTGAAATCTTCGCGGATCGCGCTCGCACAAGGGAAGGCGTCTTGCAGGTTGAACTGGCGGCGCTGTCCTATCAGCGGACCCGACTGGTCCGGGCCTGGACCCACCTTGAACGCCAGCGCGGCGGACTGGGGTTCGTGGGCGGCCCCGGTGAAACCCAGATCGAGGCCGACCGTCGTGCCATTGACGAAGCGGTGACCCGGATCAAGCGTCAGCTTGGGAAAGTGGTGAAAACCCGAGCACTGCACCGGGCATCGCGCAAGAAGGTGCCGTATCCGGTGGTTGCGCTTGTTGGCTATACCAATGCGGGAAAATCCACCCTGTTCAACCGGTTGACCGGGGCGGAGGTGCTGGCCAAGGACATGCTGTTCGCCACGCTCGACCCGACGATGCGCGCCGTGGAATTGCCCGACGGCACCGAAATCATCCTGTCGGACACCGTTGGCTTCATCTCGGACCTGCCGACTCAGCTTGTGGCCGCCTTCCGTGCCACGCTGGAAGAGGTGCTGGATGCCGATCTGGTCTTGCATGTGCGCGATGTGGCCCATGCGGGAACCGAGGAACAGGCCGCTGACGTGGCCGCGATCCTGTCCGATCTGGGGGTCGACCAGAACACCCCGATGATCGAGATCTGGAACAAGATCGACCTGCTGCCCGCGGAGCGTCAGGAGGAGTTGCGCGCCGCCGCCGCCCGGCGAGAGGACGTTGTCGCCCTTTCGGCCCTGACCGGGGCCGGGCTGGAGGCGTTTCTGGAGGCGGTGACCACCCATCTTGCGCCGCCACGGTTTTCCTCGGTGGTGGAACTGCCCTATTCCGCAGGGCGCGCGCGGGCCTGGCTGTTCGAAGAGGGCGTCGTCGAAGCCGAAAGCCAGGGTGAACAGGGCTATCGGTTCGACGTGTTGTGGACCGCACGGCAGAAAAAGGCCTTTCATGCGCTGCCGCGCAGTTAGGCCGTGATGCTCGGGCGGGTCGTCTGCGCTGAGCCGGAAGAACAGGGGACCGGACCATGGGGTTCTTTTCAGACTACATTCCGCGCTCTGGCGACAAGCTGCTGACGAAATGGGCGCATTATTTCGAGGTCTATGAGCGGGAACTGACCCGCTTTCGCGCCAGGCCGGTGAGGTTCATGGAAATCGGCGTGTTCCGGGGCGGGTCGCTGCCGATGTGGAAAGAGTTCTTTGCGCCGGGATCGACCCTCGTTTTCATCGACATAGACCCCGACTGCAAAGCCCATGAAATCGAAGGCACCCATGTGGAGATCGGCAGTCAGGGCGACCCGGAGTTTCTGGCATCGCTTGCGGACAAGTACGGCCCCTTCGACGTTATTCTGGATGATGGCAGCCATCTGTGCCCGCACCAGATCGCCTCTTTCGAGGCGCTATGGCCGCATCTGGCCGACCGGGGCGTCTACATGGTGGAGGATTGCCACAGCTCCTATTGGCCGGGCTTCGGCGGCGGCTACCGGAACGAGGCGAGCTTTATCGAGTACAGCAAACGCCTGATCGACCGGATGCATTCCTGGTACACCGATCAGGACGCGCTGTTTCCCTTCGATGAAATGGCGCGACAGCTGAACAGCGTGCGGTTCTATGACAGCATTGTCGTGTGCGAGAAGCTGGACAAGCAGCAACCGCCGACCTCGCTGGCTATCCGGAACGGGAAAGTCGAGCCGTCCCGCAAGGCGTTGACCGTGCGCAACCGCACCTCTGTCTTTGCGAACAAGGATGGGCGGTAGGCGTCAGGGGCGGCGCTGAACCTCTTCCAGCACAAAGACCCGAATGGCCGAGGCCAGACCGCTTTCCATGCCCCGATCGGCGTCCACAATCGCAGCCAGTTCATTGATGGACAGGCCGCGCGTCTCTGCGATGCGGCGGAATTCCTGCCAGAACGGCTCCTCCAGCGAAACGCTGGTGCGGTGACCGTGCAGGGTAAGCGAACGTTTGACGGGGCGCGAGGGCATGGCCGTATCTGGCACGATATCGACGGGTCAGGAAACCCTTTGCAGCAGCGGCGCCTCCCATGGGCGCAGGGCCGGGCGCACGGCGGTATAGTGCGCCATCCGGTCGCCAATGGCCTGCGCAAGGTCTGACCGGGTGCGGGGGTCCATCATCGCCATTGTGCGGAACGAGGGTTGAAAGCTTTCGGTCTGCACCCCGTCGCAGAACAGCAGTTCATGCCGGTCGAGTAAAAGATGCACATAGCTGACGGGCCGGGCCGAGCGATCCACGACCACGCGGGAGCCATCCACCAGGCCCTTGGCGGGCGCCAGCATCTCCTCGTCATGGAACAGCAGTGCCGCATCGCCAAGGCAAAACCGGTGCTGCGGCGAGACGCGGATATCGCGGGCCGGGCGTCCGGGCCCGAAGGCATCCTTGCGGATCAGGATGGGGTGCAGATCACCTGCCACCCGTTTCAGCCCCGGAATATCGCTGCGCCCGATCCAGCGCAGGGGTTGCGGACCATTATCGGCGGTCAGCAGCATGTCACCGGGGCGCAAAGCCGCGACGGGAACCGGCCCACGAGGCGTGTCGATGCGGCAATCGGGGGTGAAGCAGACAACCTCCTCGTAGTCTATGCCGTCGGTATCTGACCATCCGCCCGCAAAACACCTGATCGTGCTGCCCTCGTCAAAGGCCGAGTCAGCCTGCGGGATCAGAAAGTAGCCGTCCGATGTATAGCTGTAGACGATGTCTTCGGTATGGGCCTGCCCGTCACTGTCGACGAAGCGCGTTTCGATCGTGCCGGACCACTGAATCGAATGGCCGACACCGTCAATCGAGACCATTTCGGCGCTGCCGGTGTCCTGCCCGTACCAATCGAGCTGATCGTCATCATCGGTGACGGTGAAGTCGACCGAATCCGAGTATTGCGTGAACCCGGCCCATTTATAGGCCGTCATTTCGTATGTCGGCATCGCGAATCCCCCAAGCGCGGCATTGGGGGGACTGTCGGATAAAGGGCTTGAGAAAGGGTTTACGCCTCCGCGTCGTCTTCGCTGCGATGCGCGTCCAAATCGCGACGGGCCTTGTCGCGTCGGGCGGTGTCCAGCGATTTCTCCGCCTTCGTCCGCCCGTATTTCACGGCATTTTCGTCGGCACGGGCCTTGCGTTCGGCCCGCGCCTTTTCCTTCCGGAACCGGTTCAGGTTGACCGGCTCTGCCATTACGCCTTGGGGCCGATCATCTGTTCGGGCCGCACCACGCGGTCGAAGGTTTCCTCGTCCACGAAGCCAAGCGCGATGGCCTCTTCCTTCAGGGTCGTGCCATTCTTGTGCGCGGTCTTGGCGACCTTGGTGGCATTGTCATAGCCGATGGTGGGCGCCAGCGCCGTCACCAGCATCAGGCTTTCCTGCATCAGCTTCTGGATACGCGGGCCATTGGCCTCGATGCCAAGCAACATGCGCTCGGTGAAGCTGTCGGCGGCGTCGCCAAGCAGCTGGATCGATTGCAGCAGGTTATAGGCCATCATCGGGTTGTAGACGTTGAGCTCGAAATGCCCCTGGCTGCCCGCGAACTTGATCGCGGCGTCATTGCCCATCACATGGGCCGCGACCTGGGTCAGTGCTTCGGCCTGCGTCGGGTTCACCTTGCCCGGCATGATCGAGCTGCCCGGTTCATTTTCCGGCAGGATCAGTTCACCAAGGCCCGAGCGGGGGCCGGAGCCCAGAAGGCGGATGTCGTTGGCGATCTTGTAGCAGCTGCCCGCGACGGTGGCCAAGGCGCCCGACATGAAGACCATCGCGTCATGGGCGGCCAGCGCCTCGAACTTGTTGGGCGCGGTCACGAAGGGCAGACCGGTGATCTCGGCCATGTGGCCCGCAACGGCGCTGTCCCAGCCCACTTGCGTGTTGAGCCCGGTGCCCACGGCGGTGCCGCCCTGCGCAAGCTCGTAGATGCCGGGCAGGCAAGCGTTCACGCGCGCGATGCCCTGCCGGATCTGGTGGGCGTAGCCTGAAAATTCTTGTCCCAAGGTCAGCGGCGTCGCATCCTGCGTATGCGTGCGGCCGATCTTGATGATGTCCTTGAATTCCTCGGATTTCTGTTCGAGCCCGGCCAGCAGCTTGCTCAGGCCCGGCAGCAGAACATCCCGCACGCTCATCGCGGTGGCGATATGCATCGCGGTCGGGAAGGTGTCGTTCGAGGATTGCCCCATGTTGCAATGGTCATTGGGGTGGACGGGGTCCTTCGAGCCGATGACGCCGCCGAGGATCTCGATGGCGCGGTTGGCGATGACCTCGTTGGAATTCATGTTGGACTGGGTGCCCGACCCGGTCTGCCAGACCACGAGCGGGAAGTTGTCGTCGAACTTGCCCTCGATCACTTCGCCCGCTGCCTGAATGATCGCGTCGGCCAGTTTGGCGTCGAGCTTGCCGGTGGATTTGTTCTCCATCGCGCAGGCCTTCTTGATGACGCCAAGGGCGCGCACGATGGCAACGGGCTGCTTTTCCCAACCGATAGGGAAGTTCATGATGGACCGCTGCGTCTGCGCGCCCCAATACTTGTCGGTGGGAACTTCGAGCGGTCCGAAGCTGTCGGTTTCGGTGCGGGTTGCGGTCATCTCTTGTGGCCTCCTGCGAATGGGTTGCGACAGGCTATAAGGCGCAAGCGACACGGGGGCAATCATCGCCGCGCGATGTTGGCGCAAACAGCCGCAGGCCATGGTTCTCAGAGCCGATAGCCCCCCGAAACCGTCAGGACTTCGCCGGTGATAGACGCCGCCGCATCGCTGGCAAGGAACCGAACCGCTGCGGCAATATCCTCGGGGCGGGCGAGGTGACCGAGTGCCGTTTCTTTCACGAACAGCTCGGTCAGATCATCGGGGCGGGGGTCCTCCAGGATGTTGACCGCCCCGGGGGCCACCGCATTGACCCGGATGCCACGCGGGCCGAGCTCTTTCGCCATGCCTCGGGTCCACAGGTTGAGCGCGGCCTTGCTGGCCCCGTAGATCGCCGCGCCCATGGGGGGCAACACCGCGTTGACCGAAGAGATGTTCACGATGGCTGCGCCGGGGTCCAGATGCGGCAGGGCAGCGGTCAGGAGCGCGTCAGGCGCCAGCAGGTTCACGTCGAGGATGGTGCGCAGGGCAGGGGCGTCATGCGCATCGACCGGCGAGGATGCGACCTGCCCGGCATTGTTGACGATCACATCGAGCCGTCCAAACCGCTTGACGATCTGCGCAACCACTTCGTCCGCCGCGCCCGGCTCCGTCAGATCGCTTTGTAGGGTGAGGATGCTGTCCGGCAGATCCTCGGGTTGCGTGGACAGCCAGGTGATTGCAACGTCGTGGTCTTGTGCAAAATCACCCGCAATCGCCTTGCCAATGCCGCGTGCGCCGCCGGTGATCAGAACGGTCTTGGTCATCACAATGTGCTCCCGGTTGCTTTGCCCGAGGCTAGGCGCATCCTGCGAGGGGAGCAATGACCCGTCATCAGGCGCGGGGAAGGATCTTCGAAGATCCTTTCAAAGCCCTTGCAAGGGCTTTCCACCGCCCGGATCACACGGTCGGGCAAGCAAAACGGTAGACACGCGCGGGGGGCAGGTTGCCCCAGATCTTGCGGCTGGTGGTCCATGTCAGGCCCATGGCGGCGCGGATCTCGGCCTTGACGGGCGGTTTCGGGCCGTAGGTGAACTGAATATAGGTGCCGGTCGGTCCGACCTGCTTGAACGTGCCGCTCAGGATCGCGGATTGCAGATCATAGGGCATCGACAGCAGCGGCAGGCCAGACACCACCGCCTGCGCGCCCTCTACGGGCAGATCGCCCACATCGCCCGCCGACATCTGGTAGACATTCAGCCCCGGAAAATCCGCGCGCAGCCGGTCGCAGAACACAGGGTTCATCTCGATCGAATGGATGTTCTCGACCGGAATCCCCCGGTCGATGATCGCCTGCGTGATCCGCCCGGTACCAGCACCCAGTTCGATCACCGGACCACCCGCAGGATCCAGCGTCGCCGCCATTTCCGCCGAAAGGGCACGGGACGAGGGCGCCAGCGCCACCACCTGATGGGGTTTCTTCAGAAGCTGCGCAAGGAACAGACCAAGATCGTCGGACATGGAACACCTTCAAGGAAATGCTTTCCCGCGTCATAAGCCACGCCCCGCCGTCCCACGCAAGGGACAAGCGCCTGCGTCATCAAAGCGTCATGGCGTCAGTGGTTCTTGCGGAACGTATCCAGCCGCACGACTTCGGCATCGTGATGCGGTTCGTGCTCCGCCTCGTCCTCTGCCTCATCATCGCCGGGCGGTTCATCGTCGGGATCGTCCTCGACCTGGGTCTCGAACCGCAGGCCGAACTCCACCGAGGGGTCGACGAAGGTCAGGATGGAATCAAAGGGAATGCGCAAGGGCTCTGGGTTGTCGCCGAAATTCAGCGTTACCCGGAAGCCGTCATCATCGACGCTGAGATCGTCGAACCAGTGCTGGATCACGATGGTCATTTCGCCCGGATAGCGATCATGAAGCCAGGGGGCGATGTCCACATCGGGGTGGCGCGTGTCGAAGGTGATGAAGAAGTGATGCTCTCCCGGCAGGCCGGTTTCCGCCACGCCTTCCAGAACGGATTGTATCAGGCTCCGCATGGCGCGGTGCATCAGGCGGCCATAGGCAATCGTTTCGGAAGGTTCGTCAGTCATCCACAGCATCCCGGTCCAGTTGGCTCCACCATAGAAGATTCGGGGCCGATGAAAAGATGCGGAACACGCAAGCGGCGGGGAAGTCTGCCGCAATCTGGTAGCCCAACATGCGGGCAGCTGCGAATTTTCACGACCGATCCGCGCCTTTGCCCTAAAATCACCAAGATAGGGGGGCAGTCTGACGCTCAATCAACATGCGAAAAAAGCTGGATAAAAGCTGTCATGACCCGAGCAGACACGACCCCCGCCATAGGGGAAAACGATATCGCCATCGTTGGGATGGCCGCGCATCTTCCCGGGGCGGAGGATGTGCAGGCCTATTGGCGCAACCTGCGTGACGGGATCGAATCCATCCGGCGGCTCAGCCGAGAGGAGTTGCTGGCCGCGGGCGAGGCGCCGCATCTGATCGACCGGCCCGACTACGTGCCAGCCGCCGCCGTTCTGGACGGGTTCGAACGGTTCGACGCCGACTTCTTCGGGCTATCGCCCAAAGAGGCCGCGATCATGGATCCGCAGCATCGCCACTTTCTGGAAGTGGCCTGGGAAGCGATGGAACAGGCCGGTCATGTCCCCGATAATTTCGATGGAAACATAGGGGTTTACGCGGGCTGCGGCATGGGCAGCTATTTCTATTTCAACGTCTGTTCCAACCGCGATCTGGTGGATCAGACCGGCATGTTCCTGCTGCGCCATACCGGGAATGACAAGGATTTCATGGCCACGCGGGTGAGCCACATCTTCGACCTGCACGGCCCCTCGATCAACATGCAGACGGCCTGTTCCACCTCGCTCGTCGCCACCCACTATGCCTGCCAGGCGCTCCTGATGGGGGAATGCGACATGGCGCTGGCGGGGGGCGTGACGATCGAGCTGCCCCATGCGCGCGGCTACCTCTTCAAGGAGGGCGAGATCCTGTCGCCCGACGGTCATTGCCACGCCTTCGATCATCGCGCGCAAGGAACGGTCTTCGGCTCCGGTGCGGGCTGCGTGGTGCTGCGCCGGGCGGCCGATGCCATTGCCGATGGCGATCACATTTGGGCCATAATCAAGGGCTCGGCGGTGAACAATGATGGCGCCGACAAGGCGGGCTATCTGGCGCCCTCCGTCGGCGGGCAGGCCGAGGCGATTGCCGAGGCGCAGGCGCTGGCGGGCGTGCGCGCCGATACTGTCGATTATGTCGAATGCCACGGCACCGGCACCTATCTTGGCGATCCCATTGAGGTGGCGGCGCTGACCGACGCCTTCCGACGGACCACAAACGCCGTCGGCACCTGCCGGATTGGGTCCGTCAAGACCAACATCGGGCATCTGGATACGGCGGCGGGGGTGGCGAGCCTGATCAAGGCCTCGCTCGCGCTGCATCACAAGCAGATCCCGCCCTCTCTGGGCTATGAGCAGCCCAATCCGGCGATTGGCTTCGAGGGCTCGCCGTTTCTGGTGAACGACCGTTTGACCGACTGGCCCCGAACCGACCACCCGGCGCGGGCGGGGGTCAATTCGCTCGGGGTGGGCGGTACCAACGCCCATGTGGTTCTGGAGGAAGCGCCCAAGCGCGCGGCCTCGGACCAGTCCGATTTCCCCTTCCAGCTGCTGTGCCTCTCGGCGCGCGGGAAATCCGCGCTGGAGGGCAATGCGGAACGTCTGGCCGCGCATCTGGAGGCCAACCCGGAAGAGGACCTTGCCGACGTGGCCTGGACGCTGAAGGAGGGCCGCAAAGCCTTCGAACGGCGCCGTGTCGTCGTGGCCGAAACGCCCGAGGAGGCCGCCGAGGCCTTGCTCGAAAACGATCCGCGCCGGGTGTTCACGCATACGGTCGTCAGCGACACCCCCGAGATCACCTTCATGTTCCCCGGCGGGGGTGCGCAATATGCGGGCATGGCGCGCGACCTTTATGAGACCGAGCCGGTCTTTGCTGACTGGATGGATCGCGGGCTGTCGGTGCTGGAACCCAAGCTCGATTTCGACATCCGCGCGCTGTGGCTGCCGGAACCGGGCAACGAGGACGCCGCGAATGAGCGGCTGAAAACACCCTCCGTTCAACTGCCGCTGATCATGATCGTGGAATATGCGCTGGCGCAGCTGTGGATGAGCTGGGGGGTAGAGCCCAAGGCGCTGATCGGCCATTCCATGGGCGAAAACACCGCCGCTTGTCTGGCGGGGGTGATGTCGTTCGAGGATTGCATCGGCCTTGTTCACCTGCGCGGGCAGTTGATGGATTCGGTTGAACCCGGCGGGATGCTGTCGGTGGCTCTGTCGCCTGAGGCACTGGCCCCCTATCTGGGGGACGATCTCGATCTTGCCGTGGTAAACGGTCCCGAGCTGACCGTCGCCTCCGGCGCTGACGCGGCGCTTGACCGGCTGGCGGAGCGGCTAGAGGCCGAGGACATCCATTGCCAGCGCATCGCGATCAACATTGCGGCGCATTCACGGCTGCTCGACCCGGTTCTGGACCGTTTCGGGGACTACCTGCGGTCGATCGAGTTGCACACCCCGCAGATCCCGGTGATTTCCAACCGCACCGGCCAGATCCTGACCGATGCCGAGGCGCAAAGCCCCGACTACTGGGTCAGCCACCTGCGCGGCGCGGTGCGCTTTGCCGATGGCCTCTCGACCCTCGCGGAGACTCCGTCGCGCGTCTACCTCGAAGTCGGCCCCGGCAAGGCGCTGACCTCGCTCGCCGGTCAGCATCCGAAGATCGACGCCAACCAGGTGATCAACAGCTTGCGTCACCCCGACGTCGCCACGGCCGATGACGCCTATTTCCTCGCCACGCTTGGCCGTATCTGGGCCGTGGGCGGCAGCTTCGACTGGGGCCAGTATTGGGGTGAGGCGCGCCGGAACCGCGTGGTTCTGCCGACCTATGCCTTCCAGAAGAGCCCTTATTTCATCGAGCGCGCCGAACCGCAGGCGGAACAAGCGACCGACTGGCTGATGCGCGAGGATGATCCCGCTGAGTGGGGCTGGAAACCTGTCTGGCGGCCCACCTATGCGCCCTGCGAGGTGGATCTTGCGGGCGATCTGTCGGACGCCGCGCGGAACAGCTGGCTCATCTTCGCGGATGAAACAGGGGTTGCCGACACACTGGCCGACCGGCTGCGCGCCGCAGGCCATCCCGTGACGCTGGTCACCCCCGGCGACGCCTTCGCGCGCACGAAATCGGGCTTCGTCCTGCCGCCGGAACGGGGGCGCGAGGGCTATGACCAGCTGCTGCGCGCGCTGGCTGAGGATGGCAGCTTGCCCACCCGGATCGCGCATCTGTGGCTGCTGACCCAAGGCGAACAGCACCGCCCGGGGTCGAGCTTCTTCCACCGGATGCAGGAACAGGGGTTCTGGTCGCTCTTCTACCTCGCGCAGGCCTGGGCCGATGAAGGGCAGGGGCCGCTTCATATCGACGTGGTCACGAACGGCGCCGCGCAGGTCCGCAGCGAACCGCTGCCCTACCCGTCGAAAGCCACCATCATGGGGCCGGCACGCGTGATCCCGCGCGAGTTCCCCGGTGTCTCGGTGGCCGTTCTGGACGTCGACCGGCCCGACGCCGCGCCGGTGCTGGAGGAACTGCTGTCCGACCCCGATAGCCGTGTCGCCGCGATCCGCGCGGGCAAGCGGTTTGAACAGGGGTGGAAGCGGGTGGCCCTGCCCGAGGCGGATACGCTCGATATCCGTGAAGGTGCAACCGTGCTGCTGACCGGCGGCTATGGCGGCATCGGCACCAGCGTGGCGGAGGAGCTGATCCGCCGCCACAAGGCGAAGATCGTGCTTGTCTCGCGCACCGGCCTGCCGCCGCGCGACCGCTGGCAGACGCTGCTGAAAAACGCCGCGCCCACGGACGGCACCGCCGCCCGCATCCGCGCGGTGGAACGGCTGGAGGCCGCCGGGGGCGCGGTTCTGCCTCTGGCTGCCGATGTCTCCAATGTCGAGGACATGCGCGCCGCCGTGGCAGAGGCTGAGGCGACGTTCGGCCCTATCAATGGCGTGATCCACGCGGCGGGCGTCATCGACGATGCGCCCATTCTGGCGAAATCGCCCACCAGTATCGAGGAGGTCTTTACGCCGAAGATCCACGGCACGCAGGTGCTCGATACGCTCTTCCCCGATGGCACGCTTGACTGGATGGTGCTCTTCTCCTCCAGCTCCACCGCCACCGCGCCTGCGGGGCAGGTGGATTACGTGGCCGCAAACGACTACCTCAACGCCGTCGCCAAATCGCGCAGCGGTGGCAAGACGCGGGTTCTGGCGATCGACTGGGGTATCTGGTCGGGCGTGGGCATGGCCGCCGAGGCGATGCAGGCCCGTCAGGCGGAACCGCCCGCGCCGGTGCCCGTGACGCTGCCCCTGCTCGATACCGCAGGGTTCGATGCCGATGGAATCCGCCGGTTCGAGGCCCAGTGGCGCCCCGAAAGCCGGTGGGTGCTGGACCAGCACCGTACGAAAGCAGGCGACGCTCTGCTGCCCGGCACAGGCTATCTTGAACTGGTGGCTGAGGCGCTGGAAGGGCAGGGCGAGGACCGGCCGTTCGAGATCCGCGACCTGTGGTTCCTGCGCCCCTTGCGCACCGAAGACGGCCAGACCACCCGCATCCGCCTGACCCTGCCGCGCAGCGATCAGGGCTATGGTTTGCGCGTCGAAAGCGCGCCCGAGGGCGCGGGGTGGGACGTGAATGCCGAGGCCGACATCCGCCTTCTGCCGATGGACCCGCCCGTGCCGCTGGATATCCCGGCGCTGGAGGCCCGAATGGGTGAGCTGACCCGCGCTGAACCGGGCCAGAGCCTGACCTCCCCGCAGGAGGCGCATCTGCGCTTCGGCCCCGGCTGGCGCGTGCTGCGCGAAACCCGTCTGGGGCAGGGCGAGGGGCTGGCGAGTCTTGCGCTCGACAGCCACGATCCCCGCTGGCGCCTGCCGCCAGGGATGGTGGACCTTGCCACCGGATGGGCGATGCAGCTGATCGAGGGCTACCGCCCCGATGCGCTGTGGGTGCCGGTGAACTACGCCTCGGTGAAGGTGTTCAAAGCACTGCCGTCCGACATCGTGTCTTACGTCCGCAACGCCGGTGACAACCGCGCCTCGGACCAGACCGCAAGCTTCGACATCACGCTTGCGGCCCCCGATGGCACAATCTGCGTGGACATCGAGGGCTTCACCATCCGCCGCCTTGTGGGCAACATCGCCTTCGCCGCCGCGCCTGCGAAACTGGCCGAGGCGGAGGGCCCGCGCCCGCTGTCGCCCGCGGAGGAACGGCTGCGCCACAACATCGCGCAGGGCATCCGCCCCGAAGAGGGGGCAGAGGCCTTCCTGAAGGCGCTGGCGAGCCCTCTGCCGCAGGTACTGATTTCCTCGCTCGACCTCGACGCGCTGATCGCGCAGGCGGGAACCGAGACCGAGGAGGCGCAGGCGAGCCAAGGGTTTGAACGGCCCGAGCTTGATAGCGACTTCGTCGAGCCCGAGGGCCCCATCGAGGAAACGCTTGCCGGATTCTGGCGCGACCTTCTGGGCGTGGCCCAGGTGGGCGCCGAGGACAGTTTCTTCGATCTCGGCGGGCATTCCCTCATCGCCGTGCGGCTCTTCGCCATGGTCAGGAAGACCTGGGCCGTGGACTTCCCCATTTCCGTGCTCTTCGAGGCGCCGACGATCCGCAAGATCGCCGGGCTGGTCGCCGCGCAGGGGATCAGCACGGAGGCGGGCGAGGACGCCCCGAAACGCGAGGAACCGACGCGCCGCTTCACGCATCTCGTGCCGATGCATCAAGGCGAGGGCGGGCCGAAAACGCCCTTCTTCCTCGTCGCGGGCATGTTCGGCAACGTGCTGAACCTGCGCCATCTCGCGCATCTTCTGGGCCACGACCGGCCTTTCTATGGGATGCAGGCCAAGGGACTGTTCGGAGAGGATGAGCCGCACCGCTCCGTCAAGGAAGCCGCGCGCGACTACATCGCCGAGATCCGGCAGGTACAGCCGCAGGGGCCCTACATGCTCGGCGGGTTCTCGGGCGGCGGCATCACCGCCTATGAAATCGCGCAGCAGTTGACAGAAGCGGGCGAGGAGGTGGCCGCGCTCATCATGCTCGACACGCCCTTGCCGCAACGCCGGGAACTGACGCGCGCCGACCGGATTGCCATCCAACTGCAGGAGCTGAAAGCGGGCGGTTTTGCCTATCCGTTCACATGGCTCGCCCGTCGCATCCGGTGGGAATTCGCAAAGCGCCGTCAGAAGCAGGACGATGCGGGCGAGAGCCCCGTTTTCCACAATGCCGCGATCGAGGCAGCCTTCCTCGACTCGGTTGCAGGTTATCATCTGCAACCATGGCACGGGCCGCTGACGCTGTTCCGTCCGCCGCTGGTGGGTAAATGGCAGGTGGGCGACGGGAGGTTGGTCAATTCCGAACGCGCCTATGTGACCCACGACAACGACTGGACCGAATGGGCGCCGCAGTTGCAGGTGTTCGAGGTTCCGGGCGACCACGATTCCATGGTGCTGGAGCCCAATGTGCGGGTGCTGGCCGCGCGGATGGGCAAGGTGATCGAGTCCGCCGACCGTGCGCGGCTGGTGGCTCAGGCCTGGGAGGGCAGCCATGCCGCCGAGTGACCCGAAACTGCTTTGCTTGGTGCTGAACTGGCGCACCGCCGACATGACCCTGCGCGCGGCCGAAACCGCGCTGCGGGAGATGGAGGGCATCAGCGGTGAGCTGGTGATCGTCGACAACGATTCCCGCGATGGATCCTTCGAGACGATGACCCGCGTGGTCGAAGACCGCGCCTGGCCCCGCACCCGCGTGATCGACGCAGGCCGCAACGGCGGCTTCGGCGCGGGCAACAACGTGGGCATCCGCGCAGGGTTCACGGATGGCAGCCGCCCGGACTACGTCTATATCCTGAACTCCGACGCTTTCCCCGACACGGGTGCGATCCGCGCCCTTCTGGATCATTTGCAGACACATCCCGCGACGGGTTTTGCTGGCAGCTACATCCACGGTCCAGAGGGTGATCCGCATCTGACCACCTTTCGCTTTCCCACCATTGCGAGCGAATTCGAAGGCGCGGTGCGCCTCGGCCCGGTCAGCCGCTGGCTGCGCAACCGTGCGGTACCGGTGCCGATCCCGGAGCAGACCGCACGGGTCGACTGGCTGGCGGGCGCGAGCCTCATGATGCGGATGGAGGTGCTGGAGGAGATCGGACTCTTTGATGAGCGCTTCTTCCTTTACTTCGAAGAAACCGACCTCTGCCGACGCGCGAAGAATGCCGGGTATCCAACGGATTTTGTTCGGGAAAGCTCCGTCACGCATATCGGATCGGTTTCGACCGGCATGAAGGAATGGCAGGAGGTTCCGGGCTACTGGTTCGACTCGCGCCGCCACTATTTCGAAAAGACCCATGGCCGCGCCTATGCGCGCCTGGCCACGCTGGCCCATGTTGCGGGCGGGGTCCTGCACCGGCTGCGCTGCCTGCTGACGGGCCGCAAGCCCGCCGATCCGCCGCGCTTCCTGCGCAGCCTGATTTCACACGAGTTTTCAGCGCCCCGAACCGGGGCCACTCGCGGTGGCGACCACGCCGCCCGCTTGACCGGAGGTTGATCCATGTCCCTGTTTTCCTCGATTGTCATCGGCCATGACACGCTGGCACTGAACTGCGCGAAAATGCTGGCGGGTGCAGGCCACCCGATCCGCGCCGTGGTCACGCGCTGCCCCGACTTCCGGGCCTGGGCCGAGGCGGAGGGCGTGACGCTGATCGCACCGGGAAGCGGGTTGAAGGACCGGCTGCAGGGGTTTGAATTCGAATGGATCTTATCCATCGCGAACCTCGATATCATTCCAGCCGACGTGCTCTCCATGGCCACGAAAGGCGCGGTCAACTTCCACGACGGGCCGCTGCCGACCTATGCCGGGCTCAACGCCCCGGTCTGGGCGCTGCTGAACGGGGAAACCACCCATGGCATCACCTGGCACCGGATCGCGGGCGGCGTGGACGAGGGCAATATCCTCGCGCAGCGCCAGATCGCAATCGCGCCGGGGGAAACCGCACTCACGCTCAACACCAAGTGCTATGCCGCCGCGCTGGACAGTTTCGGAGAGGTGATCGCGGCGCTGGCCGAGGGGCGCGCCGAGGGCACCCCGCAGGACCTGTCGCGCCGCAGCTACTTTGCCCGCGATGCGCGGCCAGAGGCGGCGGCCCTTCTGGATTTTTCCAAATCAACCAATGAGATCACGGCCATTGTTCATGCACTCGATCATGGCGGATACTGGAACCCTCTGGCCTGCCCGAAGCTCGACACCGGCCGCGAGATTCTGCTGGTCGGCAGCGCGGAGCCTGCCGAAGGCACGGGCGCGCCCGGCGAGGTTCTGGAGGTCACCGGCGGCACTGCGACCGTGGCCGTTCCGGGCGGGGCCGTGAGGCTGGGAGGGATGCGCTCCGTCGACGGGGCGCCCGTGATCCTTGCCGATCACCTTGCCGCTGGCACCCGCTTGCCGATGACACAGGACCGCGCCGCGATCAGCGCCGCCATCGCCGCCGCCGCCCCGGCGGAAGGCTTCTGGCGCAAGCGGCTCGACAATATGCAGCCCGCGACCTTCACCTTCCATCCCGGTGCGGGAGAGGGACTGGCGACTCGCGAGGTCACGCGGCCCAACGGGCTCTCTGCTGCGCAGGCCCTGGCCCGGTTCGCGCTGCTTGCCCTGCGCAAGGGCGAGGGCGGGGCCGTGGACCTCGCGCTCGGGCTGCCGGTCACATGCCCCGGTTTCCTGTCGCCCTGGGTGCCGGTTGCGATCGACCCCGAGGGCACGGTGGCAGAGGCCGAGGCGCGCTTTGCCGAACGGATGGAGGCCGCCCGCGCCAAGGGACGCTTCGCCGCTGATCTGCCCGCGCGCATCCCGGGCCTCTCCGGGCTCTCCATCCCCGATTTTGCCATCGGCGACGTGCCCGGCGCAGCGCTTTGCTTGTCCGAGGATGGCCGGACGCTCACCGCAGATGCCGCCCGCGTCACGGCCCAAGAACTCGACCTCATCGCCGCGCGGTTGCAGCATGTGTTGCAGGCCGATCCCGCCACGCCGGTGGTGGAGCTGTCCATCGTGCCCGACTGCGAGCGGCAGAAGCTGATCCATGACTGGAACGCAACGGACGCGGACTACGACCGCGCCCGCTGCATCCACCAGATGTTCGAGGCGCAGGCGGCCAAGACCCCCGATGCCACGGCGCTAATCTTCGAAGGCGCGCGCCTGACCTATGCCGCGCTTAACGCCCGCGCCAACCGCGTCGCCCATGCACTTGCCGGGATGGGGGTGCGGCGTGGCGATCTGGTGGGGCTGCATGTCCGTCGCTCTGCCGATCTGCTGATCGGGGCCATCGCCATCCACAAGGCGGGCGGGGCCTATGTGCCGCTCGACCCCGATTACCCGGCGGATCGGGTGGCGCTTTATGTCGAGGACAGCGGCGCCAAGGTGATCCTGACCGAGGCCGCGCTGACCCCGCATCTGCCTCCGCATCAGGCGCAAGTACTGGAGATCGACCGTGATCCGCGCATCGCCGCCGCGCCGGAGACCAACCCCGACAGCGGGGTGACTCCCTCTGATCTGGCCTACCTGATCTATACCTCGGGCTCCACGGGCCGCCCCAAGGGTGTGATGATCGAACATCGCAATGTGTCGAATTTCTTCACCGGCATGGACGGGCGGATCGACCACGAGACGGGCGGCGTCTGGCTGGTCGTGACCAGCCTGTCCTTCGACATCTCGGTGCTGGAGCTCTTCTGGACCCTCGCGCGCGGCTTCACGGTTGTCATTTCCGGCGACGAGAACCGCACTCTCGTCAGCAATGGCCGCATTGGCCAGACCGGCCGGGGGATGGAGTTCAGCCTGTTCTACTGGGGCAATGACGACGGCGTTGGCCGCGACAAATATACGATGCTGCTGGAAGGCGCGAAATTCGCCGATCAGAACGGGTTCTGCGCGGTCTGGACGCCGGAACGCCATTTCCATGCGTTCGGCGGGCCTTATCCGAACCCGTCAGTGACCGGGGCCGCCGTGGCTGCGGTGACGAAGAATATCGGCGTGCGCTCGGGCTCTGTCGTGGCGCCGCTGCATCATCCCGCCCGTATCGCCGAGGAATGGGCGGTGATCGACAACCTGACGAACGGGCGCGCGGCGCTTGGCATCGCCAGCGGATGGCAGCCGCATGATTTCGTGCTGCGCCCCGAAAACACGCCGCCCCAGAACAAGCCCGCGATGTTTGAGGCCATCAACACCCTGCGCGCGCTCTGGCGCGGTGAGGAAGTGGCCTTCCCCATGGCCGACGGGACCGAGCACAAGGTGCTGACCCAACCGCGCCCGGTGTCGAAGGAACTGCCGATCTGGGTGACCACGGCGGGCAACCCCGACACCTGGAGCGAGGCCGGAGAGATTGGCGCCAATGTTCTGACACACCTGTTGGGGCAGTCGATTGACGAGGTGGGCGACAAGATCAAGCTCTACCATCAGGCGCTGCGCGACGCGGGCCGCGATCCGGCGGATCACACGGTTACCCTGATGCTGCATTCCTACCTGGCCAGTGACCGGGATCAGGCGCGCGAGGTCGCCCGTGGCCCGATGAAGGATTACCTGCGCTCGGCGGCGGGTCTCATCAAGCAATTTGCCTGGGCCTTCCCGGCCTTCAAGAAGCCCAAGGGCGTGTCGAACCCGATGCAGCTCGACCTTGGGATCCTGTCGGAAGAGGAGCTGGAGGCGATCCTCGATTTCGCCTTCGAGCGGTATTTCAACGACTCGGGCCTCTTTGGCACGGTCGAGGACGCGCTGGATCGGGTCGAACAGCTCAAGCGCATCGGGGTCGATGAGATTGCCTGCTTGATCGACTACGGGATCGAACGGCAGAAGGTGCTGGATGGTCTGCGCCCGATTGCCGAGGTGCTGAAACGCGCCAACCAGGGCGATGCGCTGGCCGCGGACGATTTCTCCATCGCCGCGCAGATCATCCGTCATGGTGTCACGCATCTGCAATGCACGCCCTCCATGGCGCGGATGCTGGTGGGCAATGACGAGGCGCGCATGGCGCTGGCCCGTGTGAAACACCTGATGGTGGGCGGTGAAGCGCTGCCTGGATCGTTGGTGGCGGAGCTTCAGGCCGCGACGGATGCCCATATCGAGAACATGTATGGGCCGACCGAAACCACGATCTGGTCGACGACCCAGACCGCCACAGGCGGCGAGGGGATCACCGGCGTCGGCACGCCGATTGCCAACACGCAGGTCTATGTGCTGGACGAGGCGATGCAGCCGGTGCCCATTGGCGTGCCGGGCGAGCTTTATATCGGCGGCGAGGGCGTGGCGCGCGGCTACTGGCAGCGGTCCGACCTGACGGCGGAACGCTTCCTTGACGATCCGTTCAAGCCCGGCAACCGCGTCTACCGCACCGGCGATCTTGTGCGCTGGCGCGCCGATGGCGGGCTCGATTTCCTTGGCCGGGCCGATCACCAGATCAAGCTGCGCGGCTACCGGATCGAGATGGGAGAGATCGAAACGCAGATCGACGCGGTTCCCGGCGTGCGCCAATCCGTGGTGATCCCGCGCGAGGATACGCCGGGCAACGTGCAGCTTGCGGCCTATTACCTGGAAACCGCGCCGGTCGATCCGGCGGCGATCCGCGCGCATCTGGCGGCGGAGCTGCCTGCCCATATGGTGCCCGCGCATTTTGTCCGGCTCGACGCCTTCCCGCTTACGCCGAACAAGAAGATCGACCGCAAGGCGCTGCCCGCGCCGCGTGCTCGCGCAGCCGCGCCGTCGAACGTGACGCCGATCACGGCCCAGGCCAGCACGGCCGGGCGCATCGCCGCGATCTGGACGAAGATCCTCGGTGTCGAGGGCATCGGCCCGCAGGATCATTTCTTCGACCTTGGCGGGCATTCGCTGCTGGCGGTGCAGGCGCATCGCGAGATCAAGGCCGAGCTTGGCGCCGAGCGGCTCTCCATCACCGACATCTTCCGCTTCCCGCTTCTGTCCGCATTGGCGGGTGAGGTCGACCGGCTGACCCGTGGCGACGCGCCAGAGCCTGAAACGCCGCCCACCACCACGGCGCCCGAGCGCGCGATCAATCGCGCCGAGGCCATGTCGCGCCGCCGCCAGATGCGCGCGGCCCGGGCGGGAAGGGGATAAGCCATGTTTCGTGATCTCATTGAAAGCGGCTGGCGTGGCGGAAAGCTTGGCTATGGGGAGGCCCATGCCGGGGAGGCCCATGATTTCTGGCCCGGAGAATCCCGCGCCATGGCCCGTGCGACCCCGGCCCGACAGGCTGAATTCGCCGCTGGCCGCGCCGCCGCGCGTCATGCGCTTCGCGTGATCGGCATGGTTCCCTATGCGATCCCCATGGGGACCGACCGCGCGCCGGTCTGGCCCAATGGCGTTGTCGGGTCCATCACCCATCACGAAGGGCGCTGCATCGCGGTTGTTGCGCGCCGGTCCTCGCTGTCCGGGCTTGGTCTGGATCTTGCAGCGCTGGACCCGCTTGCCGAGGATCTGTGGTCGACCATCTTGACTGACAATGATCGTAACTGGCTGTCAGATCAGCAAAAACCCCTGCAAGGCGGCTACGCGCAGATGATCTTTTCGGCCAAGGAAGCGACCTACAAGGCGCTGTATCCGCTGTCTCGCCGGATCGTGGGATTCGACGCGATGGACATCGCCCCGGATCTTGCCCGCAACCGCTTTACCGCCACGCTGCGCATCGCTTTTGGCCCGCATCGCGCGGGCCGTCGACTGGAAGGGCAGCTATTCTGCCGTGACGGGCTGATCTGCACACTCATGGCGTTGCCGCTGTCAATGGAATATGGCGGGAATGTGGCGCGGAGCGCCGATTTGGAAATGCAGTGTTTCCAGACCGAGACTGCCTAGTCCTTGGAAATTTGACGAAAAATCACCTAGAATGGGGCGAGGATATGGCAACGCGGGGGCGGTTGCCGCCTCAATTGCAAAGCCCGGTTGCCCGGGAGCGATAGCTAGCCTGCCATCCGGCACCTGACAAATCGAACCGAAAGGACTGCCCCCTATGGGTCCGATCACATCAATCTGGGATATCCCGCGCATCCTGCTTCGCCGCATCTGGGTGGTCTTGCTGATTCTGGCCGTGGGGTTGCCATCCGTGGTGCTCTACGCGCTCAGCCAGCCTCGGGTCTACGAGGCGACGGCGGTCGTGCAGATCGAAGCGGCGCAGGTTGTGGAACGGCTGACCAGCCAGACGGGTGGCGGGGCCGCAGGCAGCACGCTCAACCCCAATAGCGAGTTGGAGCTGATCGAACAGCAGCTGATGTCGCGCGATCACATCATGACGGTTCTGGACGAGTTCGGCATCTTCTCGGGCATTCCGTCGATCACCGAACGCGTCGCGCTGGTGCGCCAGTCTGTTCAGATCATCGAACTAATCGACCCCGAACAGGCCTGGCGCCCTGATGTGCAGCCCTCTGGGCTGGTGATCACGGTGCGCCTGTCCGACCCGGATATCGCGGCAGCCATCGCCAATCGTTTCCTCGATCGGGTGCTCGAAGAAGCGCAGGAACGGACCTCGGGCCGGACCGCGCGCACGCTGGAATTTCTTGAAGCCGAAGAGGCGCGCCTGACTGCTGAAATCGAGGAGTTGGAATTCGCCTATTCCGAGTTCCGTCAGGCCAATTCGGCAGCTCTGCCCGCTGCCATTGCCTCGCAGCGCACCCAATTGTCCCGGCTGGAGGAAAGCCGGATCAATATCGAGGAACAGATCATCGAGCTGGAAAGCGAAAGCGGGCGGTTGCTGGCCGAGGCCCGGTTGCGGCAGCAGGAATTGCTCAACCAGCGTTTGCAGCTTGTGAATGACGCGATTGCCGAGGTCGAGGCGGTTCTGCTCACCGCCCCGGAGGTGGAACGCCAGACCCATGTTTTCGATCGCCAGCTGGAACAGCTTCAGGGCGAATTGAGCGTGATCACTGAACGTCGGGCACAGGCGGCGATGAACCAGCTTCTGGAAACACGCAATCAGGCGGAGCGTTTCGAAGTTCTGGAAACCGCCATTCCGCCGGAGTTTCCGGTGTCGACCAGCCGCAAGAAACTGGCCATGGCAGGGGGCATGCTGGTGGTGTTCCTTGCAGCCGCTGCGGCACTTCTGCTGGAGATCCTTGATGGACGTCTGCGCAGCGCCCGTCAGTTCGAGCGCGAGCTTGGCGTGCAACCGGTTGTCGTGATCCCCAATCTGCGCAGCCAGCGCAAGGTGCGTCGGGGCCGCGTGCTTTGGATTGGGCTGCTGACTGCCGCGGTGGTCGGTGTGGTCGGGCGGGTGCGTGGCTGGTGGCGCGCGATCGCGGACCGTTTGCCTCAGGCGCAGGGTCAGGAACTGGCGGTCGTCATGCGGCGCACGACGCGCGACTGATCAGCCGCCATAGCCATAGCCGGGCTCTTCATCGAGCTCGGCCTTGTTCATCACCACCCCCAGGATCGGCAAGTCCTCCCCGAGACGGCGCTGCACCTCGCGCACATCGCGCGCGCGGGTTTCGCCGCCACCTACGACAAGCAGAACGCAGTCGATATGCTGACGGAAGGCCAGCACGTCATCCATGGCAAGGGCGGGGGGCAGATCGTAGAGGATCAGGTCAGCGCCGAGTTCCTCCTGCATGCGGGTCAAGACCTCGGTCGTCGTCGGGTTTTGCAACAATTCCGCAGCATAGGGATCGGTCCGCCCGTTGACGCCAAGCGCCAGCTTGTCACCGATGTTCAGCATATTGGGCGCGAAGGTTGACAGGTAGGTCGCAGTGTCGATCTCACCGCGCAGGAAATCCGCCGTGGCCGGCATGTCGCGCAGCCCGAGGATGCGGGCCAGACCGGGGCGGCGCAGGTCCATGTCGATCAGCGCGGTGCGCAGATCCGATAGGCGTGACAGGCTGATCGCCAGGTTGATGGCGGTAAAGCTCTTGCCGTTCCCGGGATTGGGCGAGGTGATGCCGATCCGCGTCCAGCCGTGATCGCGCATCGCCTGCACGATCCGGGTGCGCAGCACGTCAAAGGCCCCGTGCGCCGGGTCGTGGCGATTGGCGGTGATCACAAGGTTGCGGTCAAGGCGGGCCGGTTCTACGGGAATACGCGGCAGGCGGTCCCATATATCGCTGCCGTTTGAGCGGGCAGGTGGCGTAGGGGCAGGGGCCTCGGGTGCGGTGTCATCCGCCTCATTGTCCTGCTCCATCGGACGGTCGGCGGTCAGGGCCTCGCGCAGCCGCCGTTCCAACGCCCGGCGGCGCCGGTCGCTGTCGCTCAGCCCGTCATCGGGGCCGGTATTCGGGCGGTTGCTGCTCATTCTCACTCAGGTCCTGTTCTTGGCCGGTTCCCCGGCGCTTATGGTTATATAGGGCAAGTTTGGCACAATTAAGCCCTTTGATACTGCAGGTTCAGATCCCGAACAGCGCCTTTGCATTCATTGCGCGTGTCAGGAACCTGTCGCGGTCCGCCTCCGGCTGCCAGCCAAGCACGCGCTTGGGCAGGCTGTTGTCGAACCGCGCCAGATGCGCCCGCGATTTCCAGTCGGCAAGCGAGGGGCGCACCGCATTCCGGCGGCCAAGCGCATAGCGTTTCAGCGCGTATTTGACCCCGTCCGCCATCCACATCGCCGTCAGGTTGCCGGAACTGACCCGCATTCGGGCGCCAAGCCGGTCATGGATCGCGTCGAAATAGTCGCGGCCGGTCAGCAGATGCTCGCCCGTCAGGTTGAAACTGCGGCCGAGCGCGTCATCGCGGTCCATCATCGCGATCAGCCCGTCCGACAGGTCATCGGCCAGGACGAAAGGCAGGATATTGCGCCCGTTGCCCCAGAGCTTGACCGCGCCCGCGCCGTGCCAGCGTCCGATCCCCCAATGCTGTAAGGGTCCGTCGCCGCCCACCACGATGCCGGGGCGCGCGATGACCAGCGGCAGCCCATCCTGCCGGTGCATCCGCATCAGCCGACGCTCGCATTCCGCCTTGGACCGTGCATAAAGATTGCGCGCCTCGATATCGCCAAACCCGGTGGCTTCGGTGATCATCCCATCAGGGTCGGACATGTCGTAGGACGCAATCGTGCCCGTATAGATCAGCCGCGACACGCCCGCCTGCAGTGCCGCTTCCCCGATCCGAACGGCGGTGCCCACATCGTTTTTCAGCGCGTCCTCCCATGTGTCGTCCATGGATTTCGCAAGGTTGTAGACGGTGTGGATGCCCTCCATCGCCGCCGTGATCGCGGGTTTGTCGGTCAGCGAGACCGGGCAGGTTTCCACGTGATCGGCGATATCCGCAAAAGGCCCATGCGCGCCGCGCGACAGAACCCTTACGTCATGGCCCTCGGCCACCAGGGCGCGTGTCAGGTTGCGCCCGATATAGCCGGTGCCGCCGATGACCATGACACCGGGGCGCGGGCTGCCGGTGACGATGGCGGGGGAAGGCTGTGCCGGGATCAGGGCCAGCGTGTCGTCGATGGCCTGCATGACGGTGATGGCCGCCTCGGGGGAAAAGCGCGGGTCAGCCTCACCGCTATAGATAGCCCGGTTCATGCCCTGAAAGCTTTGCCCATAGGGGCTGCGACGGTTCAAGGATGCGGTCTGGATCGCAGCGTTTCTCAGCCCCTCGCGCAGGTTTTCCTTGGCCGCGCCCAGTTGCCTCAGCAGGGGGTTCACCACCAGATCGGCGGTGTTGTCGCGCGTCGTGACCAGCGTGTCGGCGGCATAGTCGAGATGCGCCATGCCGGAGGATCCGCGCAAGGCAACCGTCCGGTCGTCGATGGTTTCAACCATGGAGAGCGTCAGCGTCACATCCACATCGCCCGCGCGTGCCAGAATACGCCAGCTCTGGTCGCGGGTGCCGCCGCCGGGCAGGGTTACAGGCTGGCCGGTGACGGCCGACAGGATGTCGAGCGGTCCGAAGAGATCGACCGCGAAGGAAAACGGATGCGCCCCAAGCTCCAGCAACAGGTTCTTCGGCTCGCGCAGCAGCCACAGCCCGTAGGGGCCAGAGCGAAGGGGTGCCAAAGGCAGGCACCAGTTGATCCGTGCCTCCGCGATACGGCCAAGATGTCCGTCCGCAACCATCGCCTTCAGCCTCTCGTACCGGGGCAGTCCGAGGAAGTTGTGGCCGGGGGAAAACCGCTTGCCGGTGCGGGCGGCGGTCTCGGCAATCGAGCGGGTTTCCGCGGCAGAGAGCGCCACCGGTTTCTCCACCAGCACATCCAACCCGCCTTCCAGGCATTCCACTGCCAGATCGTGATGCAGGTTCGGCGGCGTCAGGATGTGGACTGCGTCGCAGGCACGGGCAGCGATCAGGTCGGCCACCGAGGTAAAGACCTGCGCGCCATGAGCTGCTGCCAATCCTTCTGCGGCACCCCGGCTGCGGTCGCAAATAGCGGTGATCTGCACGCCCGGCGTCGCCTTCAGCGCGTCGGCATGCCAGCTGGCGATATAGCCCGCGCCAATGAGGCCGATCCGAATAGGGGGAGATGCGCTCAAGATCCTGTTTCCTTACTTGTATTCAATGATTTGCATCGACCTGCCACGCAGGCGGCGTAACGCGAAAGTGGCCATGCCGACCAGATTGGGGATCTTGGACAGCGTCAGGAATCCCGCAAAGCGCCAGGCCACCCCCGGCGCGATCCCATCCCGCAGAAGCCCCCGCAGCGCACTGGCATAAGACCCGGCATAAAGCGCCAGGACGCCGACCAGAACCCAAGTGTTTGTCACCAGCCCGGCCAGCGCCACGGCGGGCAGCATCAGGCCGAACACATAGACCCGCGCGCGTTCCCGGCTCAGATGCGATCCGTGCAGCGCGCCCAGTTGCGCAAAGCCATGGCCATTCCTGACCGACCGTTTCCACCATTGCGAAAACCGGTGCATATCGGCGTCATGGGCGGTCATGTCACGGGGAATGCGCATGAGCCGATAGCCCGCCATGCGCACCCTCAGGCAGAATTCGTCATCCTCGGCGGCGATCACGTCAGGGTTGAAGCCGCCCGCCGCCTCAAACGCCTCCGAGCGCACCAGCATATCGCCCCCACAGGCCACGATTGGGCCAGCGGGGCGATACCATTCATGATCGCACATGGCGTTGTAGATGCTGGCATCGGGATGAATCTCGCGCCGCCAGCCGGTGACGACGCCAAGCCCGGTATCGGCCCGCATGACGGACAGGGCGATCGACAGCCAGTCGCGCATCAGGGCGCAATCCCCGTCGATGAATTGCAGAAACTCCGGCAGGCCCTCGTCGCGCAGAGCGTCAACACCCGCATTGCGGGCGCGGGCGGCGGTGAAAGGGACGGACATGTCCAGTTCCACCACCTGAACGCCCTTCGACTGCGCATAGGAGACGCTGTCATCGGTGGACCCGCTGTCGACATAGACGATCTGGTCCACCAGCCCGACAACGCTGTCGAGCGCGCGTTTCAGCCGGTCGCCTTCGTTGCGACCAATCAGGATGATGGCGATGGCTGCGTTCATGGGGTTACCTCTGGCCGTTTTTCGGGGGGCAGGTCGGGGCCAGAGCGGATCAGGCGCGCCAGGCGCGCGGCCTCGGTCGTGGCGGTGAAATGCGCTTCGACCTTGGCGCGTCCAGCGTCGCCCATGCGCTGACGCAGGGCGCAGTCCTCCATCACGCGAAGGATCGCGGCGCGCAGTGCCGCCCCGTCCCCCGGCGCGACGAGATAGCCGTTTGTCCCATCTTCCACCAGTTCCGAGACGCCGCCGACCGCCGTCGCGATCACCGGCATTTTCGCGGCCATGGCCTCCATCAGCACCACAGGAACGCCCTCGGCGAAACTGGGTAGGATCAGCGCGTCATGGCGGGCCAGCAATTCGGCTACGTCTGATTGGGATCTGTAGCCCGCGAATGTGACGGCCCCGGCAAGGTCCAAATCACTGGCTTGCGTTTCCAGCGCGGCGCGGTCCGGGCCATCACCCACAAGGGTCAGTGTCAGATCGGGCCGTGTGCGGCGCGCCTCGGCCAGCGCCTCCAACAGCACTGGCACGCCCTTGACCGCCGCCAAACGGCCCACGAACAAGAGCTTTTTGCCATCGCGCTCGCCTGTCACGTAGCGGTCTGGCTCCACCCCGCAATGGACGATCTTGAGCTTGCCCCAGTGAGCCTGATCCGAAAAGAACATCGCCTGAGACCGGCAGAATTCGCTGATACAGGCGACAAAGCGGGCGCGGGCGATCTTTTCATCCAGCCGCCAGTGATCGGGGGCAAAGAAGATGTCGGGGCCGTGTAGGGTGAAACTGTAGGGAATGCCCGACAGTTCCGAAGCCAGCATCGCCACGGTGCAGCTCGACTTGGCGATGTGGTTGTGCAGATGCTGGACGCCATTCTTGCGCAGGTGATGGGCCAGAACGACGGCCTCGGTGAAATAGATCAGGTTGTAGAGCCGACCTTTGATCCCCTTGGGGGCGGTCCGCCAGGCCAGCGCCAGCGCCCGAAAATAGCGCCCGAGCCGGGGCAGCATCGCCAGTTCGGCCCGCGCCATGGTCAACGGGTTCGCCACGGCGGGCAGGACGTGGAAGGTGCGCGCGGCCTCCTGCCGCTGTTCCTCGCCCACCAGATGTTCGTCGCCGGTGCGGCGGACGGAACAGGTCAGCACATCGAGCCCTTCCGCGCGCAGTGCCGCGACTTCGCGCTGAATGAAGGTGTCGGTGGCGCGCGGGTATTCCCCGGTCAGGTAGGCGATTTTCATGGGCCCACCCCCGCGATCAGATTGGCAGCCATCAGTGCCTCGAATTCATGCTGTGGGGGAAGCTTTAACGCCGCGACAGCGCGGCTGCCGTCCCAACCCATGGGCATCATGCGGGCGCGCAGCGTTGGTCGGCGCAGAAGTCCGGGGCGCTTTGGGTTATCCCCGGCAATCCGGTCGAACAGTCGCCAGTGAACCGGCAGGATCACACGCGGCCAGCCCGAGACCGACAGCGCATTGAGAAACCGCACCCGGTCGGGCAGATCGTCATCCAGCACATTGACGGTGCAGGGCGCAGCCGTCACGGCAGACACCAAGGCCTCGCCCGCGCGGTCGATCTCGCAGAGCGGCACTTGTCCGTCACGCCCGATGCGGATCAGGACCGGGCCCTTGGTGGGTCCGAAATGTGCAGTCCACAAACGACCCGGCCCCCAGATCGCCCCGAGCCTGAGGATGCTCAAGCCGATCCCGGACATGTCAGCTTCGGTTCGCATCACCTTTTCTTGTGCAAGCTTGGCGCGCATATAGGCGTCGCGCAGGTCGGGGCGCGGCTCCAACGGGCTGTCTTCGGTGATCACCTCGCCGGGCTCGCCCGCGCCATAGACAGAAACGGACCCGGCCAGCACCACGCGCGGCACCCCGGCCTTGGCCGCTGCGCGCATCAGGGCGGCGCTGTCCTCCACCACATCCTTGCGAAACTCGTCCTCGGTCCCGCTCATCCGCCCCGCCACATGGATCAGCGCCGCGCAGCCTGTCAGCAGCCCCGGCATATCCGGGCCATCGAGCGGGCCTTCGACCGGAAAGACCTCCGGCACGTCTGGCCAGTTGCCCCGGTGCCCGTAGCGCGAATGCAGAACCACCTCATACCCTGCGCGCATGGCGTAATCCGCAACGGCCCGGCCCACATAGCTGCCCGATCCAGTGATGAAGACCCTCAGCGCGCCCATGGCATCGGCTCCATCCTGTCGCAGCGCGTGGTCATCCGGTGCACGCCCTCGGTCTGGCAGGCCAGCGTCACCTCGGTCAGGTGCAGTGCGTAACCGCCGGCAATGCGCGAGGGGCGGCCAGCGGCAATCGCCTTCAGCATTTCCACGGGGCCGAGTGCGAAATTCATCGCGGCGGCCCCTTCACGGGTCACCTTCGGATGGGTCGCCCCGCGCAGGCGCAGGCGTTTCGCGACCGGGCTTTCCATCAGACGCCGCCGGATGCGCAGCCGTTTGCGGAACCGGACCGGCGCGGCATTGTCCCAGGCCTGATCCAGTTCCAGAACGCCCTTGTCACCCACAACTCGCAGGCGGTGGTCATGGGGGGCGGTGATGGAACAGGTCAGCCGGGCCACAGGGCCTTGCGCGAAATGCAGGGTGGCAACGGAAAGATCCGGGGCGCAGCCGGTCACGCCGCGCTTGTCGGGAAGGATCTCGGCAGTGGCGGTCACGACCTTGTCCACCGCCCCGAAGCAGGCAATCAGCCAGCTGAGGTAATAGCCCGCATGTTCCAATGTGCAGCCGGTGTGGAATTCGTCGGCGAAGGGCCAGGGCGCGCCGGAGGCACTCACCCAACCCTCCACCGGGGCTTGCGGGATAAACCCGTCATCCAGTTCCGCATAGATCAGCCGGGGCGTGCCCGCGACCCCGTCGCGCAGCGCCTTGGCCAGTGTCTGCGCAGCCTCGCCCAGAACAGAGGACGGCGCGCTGCCCAGTTGCAGGCCCTTGTCGCGGGCCAGGTCATGCAACGAACGGGCGTCGTCCATATCAAGCACCATGGGCTTTTCGCTAAAGACATGGTGCCCGGCGCTGAGGCAAGCGCGAGTGATATCGGCGTGTGAGGACGGATTGGTGAGGTTCAGGATCAGGTCCGGCGTGGTTTCGAAAGCCGCGTCGAGGCTGTCACAGGCAGGCAGGGACCAATGCGCGCAAAACGCCGCGAGACGCTGCGGATCACGGTCATGAACGGCCACAATCTGCACCTCCGGGTGCTTGGCGAAGGAGCGCATATAGAGATCGGCCACAAAGCCACACCCGATCAGCGCCACGCGATGCGTGCCCTGCGGCGCGGTGCCGTTGGCCGGTCGGGTCTGGGTCATGTGCCTGCTCTTTTTATTGTCTTGGCGCCCGTTTAACCCCAAAAGCATGGCAACAGTTTGTCCTGCCGGGTGCTCTTTTGTGCAAGCGGCGATTGGGGCAGTGTGGCGCGAAAGCAGGGGACAGCGATGAAATTCCGGGCAGGTGATCACGACGTGACCGTCACTATCGACGGCTGGTCCGCGCTGGAGCGTGCTCTGCGCACCCGGTTTGCGGCGGGTGAGGGCTTTGCTCTGGCGACGCTGAACTTGGATCACCTGACCAAGCTGCGCCATCCGGGGCCGTTTCGTGCCGCCTATGATGCGCAGGATCTGGTGACGGCCGATGGCAATCCGATCGTCTGGTGTTCGCGCCTTGCGGGCCAGCCGGTGGCGCTGTTGCCGGGGTCGGACATGATCCTTCCAATCTGCCGGGTCGCCGCCGAGATGGATATGCCGCTCGGTCTGGTGGGCAGCACGGATGAGAGCCTCGCCGGGGCGGCTGAGGCCTTGGAGGCGCAGGTGCCGGGCCTACGGGTCGTGGCAAAGGTGGCCCCGCCGATGGGGTTCGATCCTGCGGGCCCGGCAGCGGATGAGATCTTGCGCGGGTTGAGCGCGGCGGGGGTTCGCCTGTGTTTTCTGGCCCTTGGCGCGCCCAAGCAGGAAATACTCGCCGCGCGCGGGCGGCTGATCGCACCGGAGATCGGCTTTGCCTCCATCGGCGCGGGGCTGGACTTCTTGTCGGGCCAGCAGACCCGTGCACCTGCCTGGGTGCGGCGGTTGGCGCTGGAATGGCTTTGGCGGTTGCTTGGCAGCCCGCGCCGGATGGCAGCGCGCTATGGCGCGGCGTTTCGCGACCTGCCGGGGCATCTGTGGCGCTCCTGGCGGATGCGTTAATCCAGTCTGCGGGCGGCAACGTGGGGTTTCATCAGCACCCGGTCGGCAATGCGGCGTTTGAGGGATCGTGGCGGTGGTATCTCGCGGTCCATCTCCCATGTGGTGCCGGTCAGGCTGGGATCATGCCAGAGCGCCAGTTGCGCCCCCCATTTCGCGGCCTTCTCAGGAGGCAGGCCGTCGGAGATGCCCATGCGTGTAGCCAACATGCCCGGCATCCAGTCATTGACCACGATGCCGGGGAAACGGTCGCAGATATCGGCAATCAGCGCACGGGTGAAGATGCGCGCGGCCCCCTTCGAGACGGAATAGGCCGAGGAGGCAGGCAGCGGCGCGATGTCGGCGAAGGTGGCCACATTCATTATGCGGCCAAAGCCGGTGTCCAGCATGTCGGCCAGCGCCGCGCGGGTGCAGGTCACCGTGCCGCCCAGATTGGTGGCGACAACTTCCATGAAGCTTTCCGCCGTTTCCTCGGTGAAGTCCCGGCGCGGGTATTGTGCCGCGTTGTTGATCAGAAGCGTGATGGATCCATGTAACCGAGCTTTATCAAATGCCTGCGAGGTGGAGTTAAAGTTGGAAACATCCGCTTCGATGCCGTGAAACCTGCCCTCAGAGGACAGTTGCGCGGTGTCCTCCAATGCGGTCGCGTCACGGCCAAGGCCGACTACGGTCATGGACTGCGACAGTTCCACCGCCAGCGCCTGGCCAAGTCCGCCGCCAGCCCCGGTCACCACTGCAATGCCTTGGGTCAGATCGGTCATTTGCTGTCCTTTATCCTGTCGGCCACGCGCAACGCATTCGCGGCGATGGTCAGGCTCGGGTTCACGCCCATGGAGGTCGGGAAGACCGAGGCGTCCACGACCCAGAGATTTGGCACATCATGCACGCGGCACTCGGCGTTCACCACCGATTCACCAGTATCAACGCCCATCCGTAACGTCCCGCAGGGATGGCCAAAATTCGGTTCCGGCTCATGCGTCAGAAAGGCGGTGCGGGTGCCTTTGAAGGAGGTTCGGATCAGTCGCCGAAACAGTTTGCGCCGCGCCAGGAGCTCCTTCGACACCCGGTATTCCAGCGTGATCCTGCCGGGATTACCTGCATCTAGAACCACACGATTTTCGGCATAGGGCAAATCCTCCAGCAACCCAACGAAGACCTTGGCGGTTCCCATAACCTTGGCCCCGATTGCCGCCGGAATGCGGGTGAAATCCATCGCGCCGGGTACCCGCCGCAGCCAACTGCGGGCAACGCGCCCGCGCAGGTGATGCACGATCTCGCCATAGCCCACGTCGATGCCCATGGCCTGCACCATTCCAAGCCGCTGCCCCCTGGCAAAATAGAGATCGCGGAAGCCCACGGATTTGGATGGCCCTGCGAACCCCGCAGATTTACCGGGCCAGAGCGCAAAGATTTCATTCAGGTGGAACATGAGGTTACGCCCGACCAGACCGGCGCCGTTGCCGATGCCCGTCGGGTCCCGCTCGCTGTGTGACGCCAACAGAAGCCGGGGAGAGGTCAAGGCGCCAGCGGCCAGGACGACATGGCGAGCAGACAGGGTTTCAGACATGCCATTCGAGCACATTTCGACACTGACCGAATGATCATCGTTCCGGGTCAGACGCGTCACCTCGCAGCCCGTCAGCAACGCGGCATTCCCGGTGGCAAGGGCCGGTTCGACACCGGCAGAGCGCCCATCCATCTTGCAGGCGCGCGGACATTTGTGGCCAAGGCAGTCACGGCACCCGTCCAGCCGCTTCACCGCCGTGTGCAACCGGTAGGGGTGCAGGCCATTGCCGCGCAGCCGGTCCATGATCATCGCATCGCCCGGGGCAGCCGGGTGGGGCGCGGCAACGGCGGGGCTTGGCACGGAGGACAGCGGGTCAGGCTCCCCATGAATGTGGAACATGGTTTGGGCGGCGTCGAACCATGGCCGCATGGCCGCGAACCCCACTGGCCAGCCGCCGGTTGGGTGGGGACGGTCCGGCAGGTCGTCCAGATCATGCGGTTCGGGGCGTTCCAGCGTTGCGGCATAGAAGACCGAGGATCCGCCGACCCCACAGCCGAGGGGGGGAAGCAATTCCTGCCGCCGACCGTCCAGATCGGCTGTGATCGGGTCCGGCCAGAAGCCCCGGATCGCTCGCGCGACCGGATCGCCCATGACAAGATCAATCGCGGTTTCTTCGGACCGGAAACCGGCACGGCCCTTTTCGAGGAACAGCACCTTCATCCCGGCCTCTGCCAGCGCGCGCCCGGCCACGCCGCCGCCAACGCCCGTGCCAATCACGATCGCGTCCCAGTGGGTGTCCCGGATATCGGAAAGCTGTGCCTGCATCTCTGCCCTTTGTCGTTCCGCGCAGGTCTAATCCGGGAATACGGCCTGTTCGGGGCGAAACCCGTGAGAAATCAGGATTTTGCCAAGGGGTGTTTTTCCAGTACCAGCGCCTTCAGCCGTTCATCCAGCACATGGGTATAGATCTCGGTCGTGGCGATATCTGCATGGCCAAGCAGCGTCTGGATGGACCGCAGATCGGCACCGTTCTGCAACAGGTGGGTTGCGAAAGCATGGCGCAGGGTATGGGGGGTGACGGTTTCGGGGGATACCCCACCTGTCACGGCCAACTCCTTGATAAGCGTGAAAAACCTGACGCGGGTCAGGTGCCCGGCCTTGCCATGGGAGGGGAAGAGGAAGCGGGAAGGCGCCGTGCCTTTTTCAATGCGCGCCAGATCCTCTGCCTCGTCTCGATGCACCAGCCACGCCGCCAGCGCCGCGCGCGCGGGGGGGGACAGCGGCACCATGCGTTCCTTGCCGCCCTTGCCCCGGATCAGCAACACTTGCGGATCGCCACGTGCGGCGGAAACGGGCAGGCCCACAAGTTCGCTGACCCGCATGCCGGTGGCGTAGAGCAGCTGCATCAGGCAGGTGTTGCGCAGCCGGTCGCCCGCGCTGCGGCCATGGGTTTCGGCGGCGGCAAGCAGGCGATCGACTTCTTCCATCGTCAGGGTCTTTGGCAGTGCCTTGTCGCGCCCCGGTCCCTTGATCTGAAGCGCCGGGTTGTCGGTCCGCAACCCGTCCTCATAGGCAAACCGATAGATCTGCTTGATCGACGACAACCGCCTTGCGCGGGTGGATCGGGCCAGTCCTTCTGCATCGAGCGCGATCAGATAGGCCTCCAGATCGGCCCGCGTGGCAGTGTCAAAGCCAATCCCGCGTGCGGCCAGCCAGTCGCAGGCATCTCTCAGGTCGCGCCCATAGGCCAGCAGGGTGTTCTCGGCTGCGTTCAGCTCAGCGGCCTGCGCTTCCAGAAACGGCGAAATCCAGGCGGCGGTCATCCCCGACGTTCCAGGATCAGCAATTCCAGCGCTGTGCGCCGCGCCACGGTTTCCAATCCCAGGGCGCGGAACAGTGACAGGGCGTCCTGCATGTCGTCGAGGTCGCCCGACCCGTCGCCAAGCACCAGCGAGGCGCGCAGCAGCGCTTCTCCGATGCGCTCTTCTGCCACCATCCGGGCATAGCGCTCCGGTACTTCGTTTGAGGAAAAGACGTCGGCGATCAGCCGAGGAAGGGAGCCGGCGGGGGCAGGCGGCGCAGATTGGCCACGGGCCACCGCGAAGAGAAACCGTTCGCCGGGCGATTGCGGCACGGCCATTTGCGCCACGCTTTCGTAATCCCCGGACAGCAGGGCCACCCGGCGCGCCAACATGGCGCTGTCGTCGGTCAGCGGCAGGCGCAGCAGCCTCTGGGCATAAAGCTCTGCAAAGGGCACTTCCAGATGCGCCTCCTGCATGGCGGCCCAGGCCTCGGGCAGCCGTTCGGCCACCGAGGCGGGATCTTGCGCCAGCAGGGCCACGTCGAATTCCTGCAAGGCGTCGATCCGGTCCCAAACCCCGCCAGAGGCCGAGGGCACGCGGCTGGTGGCGATCAGCTGCCATTGATCGGGGGTGATCGCCCCCGCCCGGGCCAGCCGTTCAGCGGCATCGAGCTGCGCCCGCCAGCCCGCCACATCGGCCATATCCGCATGGGCGAAGGGCAGGGGGAGTTGATCGGCACCGGGGCGTTCCCCGATTGCCACCCGCATCACGTAGTGCAGGGGCGAGGGCGCGAGGTCGAGCGGCAGGGGAGGCTCGCCTTCAAAGAGCTCCGGGTCGAGGAAACGGGCAATAAGCTCCCCTTCTGCCGCGTCGATGAAGCCGAGCGCTTCGCCGGTGCCAAGGGTCAGCGCCGCGGCAGACCAGTCGCCATTGCGGGCCAGGCAGAAAATGCGCGCCGGGAAGGAGGGAGCGATATCGGGGTTGGCGCGCATGGTGGCGCAGGCGCGATCGGGCTGATCGGTCAGCAGGGTCACGTCGAACCAGCGACGAAAGACCTGCGGCGCGCTTGGGCCCGCACGCTCCATCATCGCGCGGGCGGCGTCGATTGCGCCCCGTGACAGCAGCATGTCGAGACGGGCGAGAAACAGCTCTGCCTCGGCCGTGCTGTCGGGGGGCGGGTTCAACTCGGCCAGGGCCAGCATGGTGGTGAAGCGCTGGATCGAGGGCAGCGCCAGATCGGTCTGAGCGCGGAAGAGGTTGGCCAGGGTCGCGGACTCAGACCCGGCCCAGAGGTCGGCGGGCAGTCCGGTCTGATTCGGAGAGAGCAGCCCGACCGCGTCGAGGTTGACCGCGCCAATCGGCATGACCGTGATTTCCGCCGGTGTCGCGGAGGTGGCGATGTTGCCATGCGGGCTGAGAAGCGTTTCCGACAGCCATTCCGGCGGGGCGGTTTGCTCCACCGCCTCCTGTGCGGCAACCGGGCCTGCCAGTACCGCCGTGATCAGCGCCGCCCTAGTCCACATCCAGATCCACCGGCCGCGTGATTTCGCGTGTCTGAGGCTGCATCAACCCGGAATAGGCATAGCCCACGAGCCCGATCACCCCGAGCAGCGCGAGAAAAAAGAAAACCTTGAAAATGCGCCCAATCATGAGACCCCAGCCTGCCGGTATTTTCGGCGTTTGCCGCCGCTATCTTTTCATTATAAGCCACTTGCGAGGGAATTTCGCCAGTAGGGGGACGATTTTTTTGAAGATGGGCGAAACCACGCCAGATATTCGGGCGCATCTGACACGGACGGTGGTGCTGGTGGGCATGATGGGGGCCGGAAAGACTGCCATCGGCAAGGCCCTGTCTGCGCAACTCGCCGTGCCTTTCGAGGATTCGGATGCCGAGATCGAGGCCGCCTCGAAGCTGACGATCGCCGAGATTTTCGACCGCTATGGAGAGCCGTTCTTCCGCGACAAGGAAAGCCAGGTGATTGCGCGACTGCTGGACGGGCCGCCTTGCGTTCTGTCGACCGGGGGCGGCGCGTGGCTGTCGCCGGAAAACCGCGCCTATATGGCCGAACGGGCCGCCGTGGTCTGGTTGAAGGCCGATATCGACCTGCTCTGGACGCGGGTGAAACACAAGAGCACTCGTCCGCTCCTGCGCACCGCGAATCCCCGTGCGACATTGGCCCAGTTGCTGGAGGCGCGCACCCCGGCCTATGAACAAGCCGAATTCACCGTCGAAACACGGGCCGACTGGTCCATCGACCAGACCACCGCCGCGGTCATGGATACGCTGACCCGGGCCGGCATTGTGGAGACCCGGACATGACCCTTGCCACCGTTCACGTGCCTCTGGGCGCCCGGGCCTATGATGTCCGCATCGGGCCGGGCCTGCTGGCCCGCGCGGGGGCCGAGATTGCGCCATTGCTGAACCGCCCGCGTGTGTTTGTGGTCACAGAGGAGCGTGTCGCGGGCCTGCATCTGGAGGCTTTGCGCGCGGGGTTGTCCGCTGAGGGCATCGGGATGGAGGCGCTGGTGCTGCCCCCCGGAGAGGCCACCAAAGGCTGGCCCGAATTCACCCGCACGGTGGAATGGCTGCTGTCGGAACGGGTCGAGCGCAAGGATATCGTGGTGGCCTTCGGGGGCGGTGTGATCGGCGATCTTGCGGGCTTTGCCGCCGCCGTGCTGCGGCGCGGGGTTTGCTTCGTGCAGATCCCGACGAGCCTGCTGGCGCAGGTGGACAGTTCCGTGGGTGGCAAGACGGGGATCAATTCGGTCCATGGCAAGAACCTGATCGGCGCCTTTCACCAGCCCTCGCTGGTGCTGGCCGATATCTCGGTTCTGGGCACCCTGACCCCACGCGATTTCCTGGCGGGCTATGGCGAGGTTCAGAAATACGGGCTGCTCGGGGATGCCGGGTTCTTCGAATGGTTGGAACGGAATGGCCCCGCGATGGCTGCGGGAGATGACGATCTGCGGTTGGAGGCCGTGCGCCGTTCGGTCCAGATGAAGGCCGATATCGTAGAGCGGGACGAGACAGAGCAGGGGGACCGGGCGCTGCTCAATCTCGGCCACACGTTCTGCCACGCGCTGGAGGCTGCCACGGGGTATTCCGACCGGCTGCTGCATGGTGAAGGCGTGGCGATCGGTTGTGCGCTGGCCTATGAGCTGTCCTATCGGCTTGGGCTGGTCAGTCAGGAAGAGCCGAGCCGTGTGCGGGAGCATCTCGCGGCCATGGGGATGAAGAAGGATCTGGCAGATATTCCCGGCGATCTGCCGGATGCGGAGACGCTGCTGGAGCTGATGGGACAGGACAAAAAGGTTGTGGACGGTCAGTTGCGCTTCATCCTCGCACGGCGGATCGGCGAGGCCTTCGTGACGGCAGATGTCCCCAGGGATGTGGTGCGCGAGCTGCTGTCAGAGGCGTTGATGGCACACGCATAGAAAACCTTTCCAGAAAGGTTTTCAGCAGCCGAAAAATCTTCTGGAAGATTTTTTCAGTCTAAGTCGAAGAATTTTCCCGAAAATTCTTCAGTCGGTGCCGCGATAGGGTTCCACGTATTGCAGGGCCATATCCCAGGGGAAGAAAATCCAGGTGTCCTGGCTGACCCCGGTGATGAAGGTGTCCACCATCGGTTCGCCCTTGGGCTTGGCATAGACCGTCGCGAAATGCGCCTTCGGATACATGGCGCGGACCACTTCCAGCGTCTTGCCGCTGTCGACCAGGTCGTCGATGACCAGCACGCCTTCGCCATCCCCCATAAGATCGGAGTCCGGTTTGCTCAGCACGACCGGTTCGGACTGGGTCTGGTGATTGTAGGATTTGATTGAAATTGTATCGACCGTGCGGATGTCCAGCTCCCGCGCGATGATCATCGCGGGCGCCATGCCGCCACGGGTGATGGCCACGACTGCGCGCCAGGCGCCGTCCTCGCCGGGGCCGCGCTTGTCGAGCCGCCAGGCCAAAGCCCGGGAATCGCGGTGGATCTGGTCCCAGGAGATGTGGAAGCCCTTTTCATGGGGCAGCTGTGCACCGGTCATCGCTCAGCCCTCCTTCTTCTCAAGGGTCATGTCGGGCGCGTCGATCGCCTTCATACCGACCACGTGATAACCCGCATCCACATGCAGGTTCTCGCCGGTCGTGCCGGATCCGAGATCGGAGAGCAGGTAGAGCGCGGCCTTGCCGACCTCTTCTTGCGTCACGTTGCGGCGAAGTGGCGAGTTCAGCTCGTTCCACTTCATGATGTAGCGGAAATCGCCGATGCCGGAGGCCGCCAGCGTCTTGATCGGGCCCGCGGAAATCGCATTGCAGCGGATGCCATCCTTGCCCAGATCCTCAGCGATGTATTTCACGGATGCTTCCAGCGCCGCCTTGGCCACGCCCATCACGTTGTAATGCGGCATCACCTGTTCGGCGCCGTAATAGGTCAGCGTCAGCAGCGACCCGCCATCGGGCATGATCGCCGCGGCGCGTCGGCATACCGAGGTGAAGGAATAGACCGAGATATTCATGGTCATGGCGAAATTGCCCGCGCTCGTGTCCACATAGCGGCCGCGCAATTCCGATTTGTCGGAAAAGCCGATGGCGTGGACCACGAAGTCGAGTTTGCCCCATTTGGCCTCCAGCGCGGCGAAGAGCGCATCCATCGAGGCCTCATCCGTCACGTCGCATTCCAGCATCGTGTCGCAGCCGATCTGGGCTGCCAAGGGTGACACCCGCTTGAGCAATTGTTCCCCCTGATAGGAGAAGGCCAGTTCGGCGCCCTGATCGGCGCAGGCCTTTGCAATGCCCCAAGCGATGGATTTGTCATTGGCGAGCCCCATGATGAGACCCCGCTTGCCCGTCATCAAACCCATGTCAGCTCCCCTTTGGCGGCTCTTTGCGCGTATCGGCAACCCTTTAGGGCATAGTCGCGCCTGCATCAAGACGGCAGGCGCATCGCCTTGCGGCGGATCAGGTCCGCAGGTAGCGTGGCGGCAACCCTTTGAGGCGGAGAGTGCCATGAGCGACAGAAGCGGACTATTTGCGGGCGACGATCCCTTCGCCATCGCGCGAGCCTGGCTGGCAGAGGCGGAGCAGACCGAACCCAACGACCCGAACGCCATCGCCCTGGCAACCGTCGATGCCAACGGGTTGCCCAATGCCCGAATGGTGTTGCTGAAGGAGATCGAGGCCGGGGCTTTTGTCTTCTACACCAATTACGAGTCCGCCAAGGCGCAAGAGATCGACCAGGCAGGCAAGGCGGGCTTCGTGATGCATTGGAAAAGCCTGCGTCGGCAGATCCGTGTGCGCGGTCTTGTCAGCAAGGAGGAAGGGCCGCAGGCGGATGCTTATTACAAGTCCCGGTCTCTCAAAAGCCGGCTCGGGGCCTGGGCGTCGCAGCAGTCGCGGCCACTCGCGTCTCGGGGGGCGCTGATGGCCGAAGTTGCCAGAATCACCGCGCAGCACGGCCCAAACCCCGAACGTCCGCCGTTCTGGGGGGGCTATCGGATCACCCCGTTGGAGATCGAATTCTGGGCCGATGGCGCCTTCCGGTTGCATGACCGGTTTCGCTGGCAACGGCCGGATGTCTCGTCGGGTTGGGAGATCACCCGCTTGAACCCCTGAAGTCTTGCCCCTTGCAGGGTCTGTGATGGTTAACAAAGGTTAACAGAATCTGTGGGTTATTTGATGCGCATCGATTAACGCATTGATAATCAAGTATTTATTATCCTTGCACCTGACCAGACTAACCGTCAGGTTAGTTTACAGGGACAATAAGACTAGTTGCACGATCTGAGGTTGGGGCGTCATGATGGAAGACGAGCGACAGGCTGCGCCTGTTGTGGCCGGAACGGTCAAATGGTTCGACAATGCAAAGGGATTCGGTTTCATCATCTCTGATGAAGGTGGCCCAGATATTCTGTTACATGCCAATGTCTTGCGCAATTTCGGGCAAGGTTCAGTGGCGGATCATTCCCGCATTTCCGTTGTCGTCCAGGAAACCGAACGCGGGATTCAGGCGCAGGAAATCCTGTCCATTGACCCGCCCGATCCTGAGGAAGCCCCGGACGCCTCTGGCATGATGATCGAGATCCCGGAGGGCACGCCCTTCGTGCCGGCCCGCGTCAAATGGTTCGACAAGGCAAAAGGCTTTGGCTTTGCCAATGTCTTCGGGCATCCTGCCGATGTGTTCGTGCATATCGAGGTTCTGCGCCGCTTTGGCCTTGCCGATCTGCAACCCGGCGAAGCTGTGGTGTTGCGGGTGGTGCAGGGGCCGCGCGGTCAGATGGCCGGGGAAGTGCGCCCGTGGGATTACGTTCAGGAGGACTAGGATGCGCGTCTTGCATCTGGCGATTGCGGCAAGTTTCATAGCAGGGGCCGCAGCGGCGGCATGCAGCGAAGGACGGCTGGAGCTGCGCGGCGATTGGGGCACCGCCCGGTTCCGGGTCGAGATCGCCGATACTCCCGAAGAGCGCAGCATTGGCCTGATGCATCGCGACCACATGGCCTCCGCCGCCGGGATGTTGTTCATCTATGAACGGCCGCAACGGGTCAGCTTCTGGATGGAAAACACGCTCATTCCGCTCGACATGGTCTTCATGGATGACACCGGCACCGTTCAGCACATCCATCAGAACGCCGTGCCGCTGGATCGCACGCCGATTCCCGGCGGCAATGACATCCAGTATGTCCTTGAGGTGAACGGTGGCATGACAGAGACCCTTGGCATCACCGTCGGCTCTGAAATGCGCCATCCCGGCGTTGATCAGACCCTTGCGGTGTGGCCTTGCGAATAATCGGGCTTCCATCCTCGCGCAGAGCGCGGTAGAGGAAGCGCCAGTCGGGGTGTAGCGCAGCCTGGTAGCGCGTCTGTTTTGGGTACAGAAGGCCGTGAGTTCGAATCTCGCCTCCCCGACCATTTTCCACACAATGCGGCACGAGACTTGCACCGGCTGATCCCTGCGGGCAGGTAGGTGCGGTGACGTTTGAACGGCTGGTGATGTGATGGAAACCCGCAAGATCAGGAACACGGATGGCGGGACGGGCCGCACCGCGATTCTCATGGGGCTGTTCGACGGCGCTGCTTTTCTGGATGACCAGTTGACCAGTTTCGCCGATCAGACCGTACCGGATTGGGACCTGACCGTCAGCGACGATGGCTCGCAGGATACGGGGCCGCGGATGGTGACGGATTTTGCCCGCGCGCAACACGAAGAGGGACGATCCGTAGCCCTGATCGCCGGACCGGGCCGGGGTGTTGCGGCGAATTTTCTGTCGCTGCTGGCGGGACTGGCCGAGGGCACTGCTTGGGCGGCCCTGTCCGATCAGGACGATGTCTGGTTGCCCGATCGGCTTGAACGGGGGCAAGAGGCACTTTCGGGAATACCGCGGGAGGTGCCGGCGCTCTTTGGCAGCGCCACCTGGATCGTCAACGAGGATCTGAGCAATCGCCGCCAGTCCCCTCGGTTTTCCCGTCCGGCCGGATTTCGCAATGCGCTGGTGCAAAGCATCGCCGGTGGGAACACAATGCTGCTGAACCGGGCCGGGGTGGATCTGGCCCGCGCGGCTGCAACAGAGGCACTGGCGGCGGATTGCCTGCCGGTGACCCATGACTGGTGGCTTTACCAGTTGATCAGCGGCGCCGGCGGGCAGGTCATCCGCAGCGAGCAGCCCACAGTGCTTTACCGGCAGCATGGCGACAACCTCTTCGGCACCAACCTTGGAACGCGTGCGGCGCTGAAGAGGTTCAGGATGGTCACATCAGGCGATCTGGCTGCCTGGACCGCCTGCAATGCCCGCGCGTTGTCGGTGTCCGCACATCGCCTGACGCCAGAGAACCGCGCGCTGTTGGATCGGTTCAAGAGTATCCGAACACAAGATATGGTGTCCCGCCTGCGCAGCTTTCGGGAATTGGGCATCTATCGACAGGGCCGCGCCGGGCAGGCGGCCTTGTGGCTTGCGGCGTCACTCGGGCGGCTGTAGCGGGACGCTCCGAGATTCGCAGAAACCGTGACACTGCAGCCAGCGACGCTGTCGGGAATCACGTCCGCCACCAGATGTAGATGTGGCCGATTTGACACCCCCACAATTAGTGTTTCCTAACGCGATCCAAGGCGGCACTTTCCCTTCACCGCGTAACTGCCGCTGCTTTCAGCGGAAAACCTGTCCGAAAGGATACGCGTGAATCGGATGGTCACAGGCGGGGCTGTGGATTGCCTTCAATGCAAGGGATATTTGTAACACGAAAGTAAAAAAAATCCGTTGACGCCCTATGCGTGGATACGTCAGTTTGTAGCTGTCGAGCGGGGCAGCACTAAATGTAGTGGCCGCAGGCACCAAGGGGCAGATGGTCTTCACATCTAAGACAGAACGGCTTGGCGGCCGTAACCGGGTTCTGGGGGACCACGGCGCGTCGACACGCTGCCCGACATGAAGGGAATCAAGACGGCAAGAGCGGGGACACGCTGGCACGCCGCGCACGCATAGGGACAAGAGGCAGACCATGAAGATCGAACGCCGTTTCACCAAGGCGGACCAGGATACGTATGCGGACCTGGAATTCAGCCTGACATCTTCCGAGATTCGCAATCCTGACGGCACCACCGTGTTCAAGCTGGACGGTGTTGAAGTGCCCGTCGGCTGGAGCCAGGTTGCGTCAGACGTGCTGGCCCAGAAGTATTTCCGCAAGGCTGGGGTCGCCGCGATCCTGAAACCGGTCAAGGAAAAGGGCGTGCCCTCGTTCCTGTGGCGTCACGTGCCCGATGAGGTCGCGCTGGCGGATCTGCCGGAAGATCAGCGTTTCGGTGGCGAAAGCTCGGCCAAGCAAGTGTTCCGCCGTCTGGCGGGCGCCTGGTGCTACTGGGGCTGGAAAGGGGGCTACTTCACCACCGAGGATGACGCCCGCGCCTATTTCGACGAAATGCAGCTGATGCTGGCGCGTCAGATGGCAGCGCCTAACAGCCCGCAATGGTTCAACACCGGCCTGCATTGGGCCTATGGAATCGACGGCCCCGCGCAGGGTCACCACTATGTGGATCACAAGACCGGCAAGCTGACGAAATCCACCTCGTCCTACGAACATCCGCAGCCGCATGCCTGCTTCATCCAGTCGGTCAGCGATGATCTGGTAAACGAAGGCGGCATCATGGACCTGTGGGTGCGTGAGGCGCGCCTGTTCAAATACGGCTCCGGCACCGGCACCAATTTCTCGTCTCTCCGCGCCGAGGGAGAGGCACTGTCTGGCGGCGGCAAATCCTCTGGCCTCATGGGTTTCCTGAAAATCGGTGACCGGGCAGCGGGCGCGATCAAGTCCGGCGGCACCACCCGGCGCGCGGCCAAGATGGTGATCGTCGATGCGGACCACCCCGATATCGAGGAATTCATCAACTGGAAGGTGCTGGAGGAGCAGAAGGTTGCCTCCATCGTCGCCGGGTCCAAGATGCACGAGAAGATGCTGAACGCGATTTTCGCGGCGATTGCAGCGTGGGACGGGCTGGCAGAGGACGCGGTTGATCCCGCAAAGAACGAAAGTCTGAAAAGTGCAATTCGGGACGCCAAGAAAATGGCGATCCCTGAGACCTATATCAAGCGGGTTCTGGACTACGCGAAGCAGGGGCACACCAGCATCGAGTTCCCGACCTATGACACGGACTGGGACTCCGAGGCCTATAACTCGGTCTCTGGCCAGAACTCCAACAACTCGATCCGGGTAACCGATGCGTTCCTGAAAGCTGTCGAAGAGGACAGCGATTGGGATCTGATCAACCGCACCAACGGCAAGGTCTCCAAGACAGTGAAGGCGCGCGAGCTGTGGGATACGATCGGCCACGCGGCCTGGGCCTGCGCCGATCCGGGCATCCAGTTCCACGACACCGTGAACGCCTGGCATACCTGCCCGGAAGATGGCGCGATCCGGGGGTCAAACCCCTGTTCCGAGTACATGTTCCTCGACGACACGGCCTGCAACCTCGCGTCGATGAACCTGCTGACCTTCTACACAGACGGCAAGTTCGATGCGGAAGCCTACATGCATGCCACGCGGCTGTGGACGCTGACGCTGGAAATCTCGGTGATGATGGCGCAGTTCCCGTCCAAGGAGATTGCGCAGCTCAGCTACGATTTCCGCACGCTCGGCCTTGGCTATGCCAATATCGGCGGCCTGCTGATGAACATGGGCCTTGGCTACGACTCGGACGAAGGCCGGGCCATGGGCGGCGCGCTGACCGCGATCATGACCGGTGTGGCCTACGCGACCTCCGCCGAGATCGCAGGCGAGCTGGGGCCGTTCTCGGGCTTTGAGCGCAACCGCGCGCATATGCTGCGCGTGATCCGCAACCACCGCCGCGCAGCCCAAGGTGCGACGGATGGCTACGAGGATCTGGCGGTGAAGCCGGTCCCGCTGGATCACGCCAGTTGCCCCGATCAGACGCTGATTGCCCTCGCTGAACAGACCTGGGACGAGGCGCTGGCGCTAGGTGAGAAGTACGGCTACCGCAATGCGCAGGTGTCGGTCATCGCCCCCACGGGCACCATCGGTCTGGTGATGGATTGCGACACGACCGGGATCGAGCCCGATTTCGCCCTGGTGAAGTTCAAGAAGCTGGCCGGTGGCGGTTACTTCAAGATCATCAACCAGTCGGTGCCTGCGGCGCTCGAAAAGCTCGGCTATACCACTGCACAGATTGAGGAAATCACCTCGCACGCGGTCGGTCATGGCACCTTGGGCAATGCGCCCATCATCAACCACACCACGCTGCGCGGCCATGGCTTCAGCGATGCAGAGATCGAGAAGGTGGAAGCGGCGCTGCCCTCGGCCTTCGACATCCGCTTCGTGTTCAACCAGTGGACGCTTGGGGAAGAGTTCTGCACCAAGGTGCTCGGCATCCCGGCGGCGAAACTGAATGACCCGACCTTCGACATGCTGCGCCATTTCGGCTTTGCCCGGAAGGATATCGAAGCCGCGAACGATCATGTCTGCGGGACGATGACTCTGGAAGGGGCGCCGCATCTGAAGGAAGAGCATTACCATATCTTCGATTGCGCGAATCCGTGCGGCAAGAAGGGCAAGCGCTTCCTCAGCGTCAACAGCCACATCACCATGATGGCGGCGGCGCAAAGCTTCATCTCGGGCGCGATCTCCAAGACGATCAACATGCCCAATGATGCGACCATCGAGGATTGCCAGAAGGCATACGAGCTCAGCTGGTCGCTCGGCGTGAAGGCCAATGCGCTCTATCGCGACGGGTCGAAACTCAGCCAGCCGCTCGCTGCTGCTCTGGTCGAAGATGATGACGAGGCGGCTGAAACGCTCGAAACCGGCACTCCCGCCGAAAAGGCGCAGGTGCTGGCCGAGAAGATCATCGAAAAGGTCGTGGTCAAGGAGATCATCCGCAGCCACCGCGAGAAGATGCCGGAGCGGCGCAAGGGCTATACGCAAAAGGCGGTTGTGGGGGGGCACAAGGTCTATCTGCGGACAGGCGAATATGCCGATGGGTCCCTCGGGGAAATCTTCATCGACATGCACAAGGAAGGCGCGGGCTTCCGCGCGATGATGAACAACTTCGCCATCGCTGTCTCCGTGGGCCTGCAATACGGCGTGCCGCTGGAGGAATTCGTCGACGCCTTCACCTTCACCAAGTTCGAACCGGCGGGCATGGTGCAGGGTAATGACTCGATCAAGAACGCCACCTCGATCCTCGACTATATCTTCCGCGAACTGGCGGTCAGCTATCTGGACCGCACCGATCTGGCGCATGTGAAGCCGGAAGGCGCCACCTTCGACAGTCTCGGCCGTGGCCAGGAAGAGGGCGTGCGCAATTTCGAGGAAGTGCCGGACAGCCGCGCCTCCTCGCCCATTGACGTGCTGCGCCAGATCTCCTCGACCGGCTATCTGCGCAAGCGGGTGCCGCAGGAACTGGTGGTTCTGCAAGGCGGGGCCGGGGCGATCACGGCGCTGAACGGCGCGGGCGATCCGGTGGCGACGCTGGAAACGCTGGTGCCGGAAGTGGCCCGCAACACCGTCGCGGTCAGCTCCACGACGACCACCGCCGTGGCCTCTGGCACCGTCGGAATGGACGCGCGCACCAAGGCCAAGATGCAGGGCTACGAGGGCGAGGCCTGCGGCGATTGCGGAAACTACACGCTGGTGCGCAACGGCACCTGCATGAAGTGCAACACCTGCGGGGCGACCAGCGGGTGCAGCTAAGCGCGGGGAAGGCCCTTCGAAGGGCCTTCCTGAAAACTCTTCGAAGAGTTTTCCCGCGCAACAAGATCGGGACTTGCGCCAATTGCCCCGGCGCGGGTTCTGAAACACGGGGCGGGTGCGCTCGCCCCTGACGCGGTTCAGGCCGCAGGCAGAAAACTCCGGGCGGTATAAATAGTGAGCCTGAACAGCGAGACTACAGGGGGCCTTCGGGCCCCCTTTTTTCGTTTTGAACCAAAGACCTGTGCGCATACGCTCAGGGAAGACATGAAAAACCCCCGGACGAACCGGGGGTCTCTTGTTTCACCATGCTCGGTCGTGGCCTATTCAGCCGCGATCTTGATGACCGGCCGCATCCGCGCCAGGATGTCGTCCGCGAGATGGCATTTGATCTGATGCCCATCCGCCAGCTTCTTCATCGGCGGCACATCCCGTTCACACAGCCCGCCGGGCACGTCCTTCTTCCAGCGGCACCGGGTCTGGAACGGGCAGCCGGATGGCGGGTTCATGGCCGACGGGATATCACCTTCCAGAACGATATGTTCCTTCTCGACCGAGGTATCGGCAATCGGAACCGCCGACAGAAGCGCCTCGGTATAGGGGTGGTAGGGCGGGCTGAAGACCTGGTCGGTCGAGCCGATTTCCACCACATGACCCAGATACATCACCATCACCCGATCCGACAGGTAGCGGACGATGGACAGGTCGTGACTGATAAAGAGGAGCGTCGTCTTCTGCTCCCGCTGGATCTCCATCAACAGGTCCGTCACGGCCGCCTGCACCGAGACGTCGAGAGCCGAGACAGGCTCGTCCGCCACCACGATCCGGGCGTCGCCTGCGAAGGCACGCGCAATCCCGACGCGCTGTTTCTGCCCGCCCGAGAGCTGCCGGGGCATCCGGTCGGCAAAGGCGCGGGGCAGTTTCACGAGATCCAGCAGTTCCAGCATCCGCTGACGCCGCTCGGCCTCGTTCTTACCGATCTTGAAGATCTCCAGCGCCCGGATGATCTGTCGGCCCACGGTCATCGACGGGTTCAGCGTGTCGAACGGGTTCTGGAACACCATCTGAATGGACGACACCGTCTTGGTATCGCGTTCCTCGATCGGCACCGCCTCGATGCCCTTGTTGTCGAGCACCACATGGCCGTCGGTGGCCGTCTCCAGCCCCATCAGCACCTTGGCGAGGGTGGACTTGCCGCAGCCGGATTCACCGACGATGGCCAGCGTCTCGGATTCGCGGGCCTCGAAGCTGAGGGTTTCGTTGGCCTTGACCACCTTTTTCTCGCCATGACTGAACAGCGCACTGGCCGCGACCTCGTAATATTTCTTGAGGTTGTCGACCTTCAGCACCACCTCGCCGATCTCGGCCTTCGCGGTCTTGATCGGCGCGGCAATTGGTGCGTTCCAGTCGATCTCGCGGAACTTCAGGCAGCGGGACTCGTGCCGGTCATCGCCGTCGATGCCATCCATGCGGATATCCCCGGCGTCACATCGACCGCCCTCGAAATAGTCGCAGCGAGGGCCGAAGTTGCAGCCCGGCGGGCGTTCATGGGGCAGGGGGAAATTGCCCGGAATTGCCAACAGGGGACGGCTGTTCTTGTCGGCCCCGGGCAACGGGATCGAGCGGAACAGTGCCTGCGTATAGGGGTGGCGCATCTTGTCGAACACGTCCTTGATGGACCCGGTTTCCACCGCCTCGCCCGAATACATCACGCACAGCCGGTCGCAGGTTTCGAGGATCAGGCCAAGATTGTGCGAGATGAACAGCATCGAGGTGCCGTATTTCTTGCCCAGTTCCTTGACGATCTCGACCACCGCGGCCTCCACCGTCACATCGAGCGCGGTGGTGGGTTCATCGAGGATCAGAAGCGACGGGTTCGCCATCAGCGCCAGAGCGATGACGATGCGCTGCTGCTGACCGCCGGACAGCTGGTGCGGATAGGCATCCAGCATGCGTTCCGGGTCCGGCAGGCGCACATCGGTGACCACTTCCAAGGCGCGCTTGTAGGCCTCCTCCTTGGAAACGCCCTCGTGGATCATGGGCACTTCCATCAGCTGCTTGCCGATCTTCATCGCCGGATTGAGCGAGGCCATCGGTTCCTGATAGATCATCGCGATTTCCTTGCCGCGGATCTTGGCAAGTTCCTGCATCGACATCTCGTTCAGGTTCTTGCCCTTGAACTTGATCGAGCCGCCCACGATGCGCCCGTTCACGCCAAGGTCCTGCATGACCCCGAGCGCCACGGTGGATTTCCCGCAGCCGGATTCGCCCACGAGGCCCATGGCCTCGCCCGGCATCACCGTGCAGGAGAAATCCATCACCGCCGGGATCTCGCGCAGGCGCGTGAAGAAGCTGATGGAGAGGTTTTCGATTTCAAGGATCGGTCCGTCATATGCATCGGTCATGGGATCAGTCCTTCAGGCTTTCTTCACGCAGGCCGTCGGCCAGCAGGTTAAGGCCAAGCACCAGCGTCATCAGTGCCAGCGCCGGGGGCAGGGGCGGATGTGGGTAGAGCCGCAGAAGCGCCCGGCCCTCATTGATGGTGGAGCCCCAGTTGGCGCTTTCCGGGTCAACGCCAAGGCCGAAGAAGCCCAGGGTTCCCAGAAGGATGGTGGTGTAGCCGATCCGCAGACAGAAATCGACAATCAGCGGTCCCCGCGCATTGGGCAGGATTTCCCAAAGCATGATGTACCACGGACCCTCGCCCCTTGTCTGGGCCGCCGCCACATAGTCCCGTGTCTTGATGTCCAGCACGAGGCCGCGAACGATACGGAACACCGTGGGGCTGTTCACGAAGACCACCGACACGAAGACAATCAGCAGGTTGCCGTCGATCGGGATGCCGATCAGCGGTTCATAGCTGTCGCGCGTCGTCATCATCCATTCAGACACCGGGTTGCCCTGGTTGAGGTAGCCAATGAACGAGGTCGCCAGCCAGACAAACGGGTCGAAGCGGAACACCGTGCCAAGATAGAGAAGCAGCAGCAGCAGAGTGATCGGAATCGCCACCCATTTGATGATGTGCGGTTGCGACCGATAGCGGGAATACAAAAGCACCCACAGGAAGATCACCGGCAGGATGAACAACACCGCCGCCATGTAGACCGGCACTCCGGCCTCGACGATCTCGGGCGTCACCAGCAGGTAGAACAGCAGGATCACCGGGAAGGCCAGCACGAGATTGGCCACGAAGGTGATCAGCGTGTCAAAGCGACCACCCATATAGCCCGCAGGCAGTCCAAGGGTGATGCCCACCATGAAGGCGAAGAGCGTGGCCGCCGGCGCGATGGTCAACACCTCGCGGGCGCCGAAGATCATCCGGCTGAACACGTCGCGGCCGAGGTTATCACCGCCGAGCAGGTAGTAGGCGAACAGCCCCTCATCCCCGCCCGCCACGGCGGATCCCGGAACCGCGTTCCGCATGGATGCGACCTGGTCGATGGCGCCATGGGTGGCGATCATCGGGGCGAAGATGGCCGTGAACAGCCAGAACATCGCCAACCCGAACCCGATCATGCCGATCAGGTTGTCGAACAGCTTGCCATAAAGCCCAAGCCGCCGCTTGAAGCGGATCGACAGAACGAAGGAGGCAATCAACGCGATCCAGACAGGCAGGAAGCGCGCGCCAAGCCCGCCGATGATGCCACGCGCCTCGTGGCTGGGTTGCAGGATGCCCGCCACGATGTGGACGGCGATGGCGCCCAGAAACACGAAGACCGCGTATTTCATCACCAGCAGGGCATAATCCACCGGTCCCAGCTTGTAGCTGATCGTGTGATCAGGGTTCACGATCGGGTCGGCTTGACGCATCCCGATGATCGACATGGCCATATTGGCCAGGAAGGCTGCGATGAAGGCATAGACGGCCCACAGCATCAGCGGGTTCAGGAAGGTCCCGAGTGACCCGGTCCAGTTCAGTGGTTCCATTGCTCGGTCCTCCTCAAGAGATGCGGATACGCGGGTTCAGGTAGACATAGCCGATATCGGAAATCAGCTGCGTCAGCAGAACCACGAAGACAGCCACGACCGAGCAGGTCAGCAGCATTTCGATGTCATTGTTCCCCGCCGCTTCAACCAGCGTCCAGCCAAAGCCATTGTAGTTGAACAGCGTCTCGACGATCACAACACCGGTCAGCAGCCATGGGATCTGCAACATGATGACGGTGAAGGGCGCGATCAGCGCGTTCCGAAGCGCGTGCTTCAGCACGATATTGCGGAAGCTGACACCCTTGAGGCGCGCGGTGCGGATATATTGCGCCGTCATGACCTCGGCCATCGAGGCGCGGGTCATCCGGGCGATATAGCCCATGCCGTAAAGCGCGATGGTGATCACCGGCAGGGTGAAATTCCAGAAGGTGATGTCGGTCATTGCTGACCGCGCGGACCCGAGGAACAGCGTTCGTCCGTCGATCCATCCGTTTGCCGCCAACCACGGTGACAGGCCCGACGTGGAGGAGGCGAACAGGATGATGAAGATCACGCCCGACACATATTCCGGCGTCGCGGTCGAGGCGATGGAGAAGGTCGACAGGCTTCGGTCAAGCCGACTGCCCTCGCGCATCCCTGCCATGATCCCGACGATAAGCGCGGCGGGCACCATGACCGAGAACGCCAGCAGCATCAGCCAGCCGGTCAGCGCCAATCGGCCACCCACCACGTTGGACACCTCGTCGGCGGACACGGTGGAATAGCCAAGGTCGCCCTGGAACACGCCGCAGAAGGTCGGCGATTCGGCGATCGTGCTTCCCGGATCGACACAGCGCCCGGTCTCGGTCCCGTCAGGGGCCACGCGCGTCCAGCCCGGCGCCACGCCAAGCCATTCGCCATAGCGCACCAGCAGCGGGCGGCTGTAGCCGCGATTGTCGAGCCACTGCACAACCTCTGCGTCCGTCATGCGGGCGTTGCCTTGCGTCTTGGCAAGCTTTTCGAGGTTGGGGCCGAGATTGGTGAGGAAGAAGACCACGAATGTGAGGCAAAGCGCGGTCAGGATCATGACGCCGAGCCGGCGTAGAATGAAGAGTCCCATGGGTTTCCCTGTCGCTAGTGCCGCCTGAGGCGGATTGGCCGGTTTCTTGGTGAACCGTTGGGAACGGACATGGTCGCGCTGACCACCCCCGTATCAGCAGGTAAAAAGGGCGGCGATCTGAATCGCCGCCCCAAGGATTACATCACGCCCAACCGATGTGGTGGATGTTGATCTCGAACTTGGGATGCATGTCTGCATTGACCAGGCCCGGCACGTAGCTGCGATAGAGCGAGCGCCAGTAGGACTGGTTCACAACCGCGTCGTCCTGCATGATCTGCTGGATCTGGGCCATGATCTCGCGGCGCGCATCTGCGTCCGGGATACCGCTGGCCTGGGTCAGCAGGTCATCGAAGGTCGGGTTGGCGTAGGCGGTCTCGTTCCACGGCACGCCGGAGCGATAGGCCAGGTTCAGCACCATGACCCCCAGTTCGCGGTGGTTCCAGGTGGTGGAGGAGAACGGGTAGGTTGCCCAGTCATTCCAGAAGGTCGAGCCCGGGATCACGCGGCGGTCGACGTTGAAGCCAGCATCACGCAGCTGCGCGGCGAGGGCATCGGTCGAATCACGCTCAAAACCACCGTCAAGCGACACGATCTCGAACACGTGGTCGGCATGGCCCGATTCCTGCAGCAGAGCATAGGCTGCTTCTGGATCGTGGGTCGGTTCACCAATGTCGGCGTATTCCGGGTGGATCGGGCAGACATGGTGGTGTTCCGCCAGCGTGCCACGCCCGGCATAGCCCAGTTCCAGAACCACGGACCGGTCAACGGCCATGTTCACCGCCTGACGCACCATCACGTTGTCATAGGGCGGGTTGTTCTGGTTCATGCGGATACACAGGGTCGCCGCGGTGGTGGCTTCCGAGGTTTCCCAGCCAATGGCCTGGAAGATGTCGATGAAGTCACCGGTGGTCTCGTAGGTCATGTCGAATTCTTCGGCTTCCGCGCCGGACAGCCAGGCTGCCGGGTCAGAGCCGAGGTCAACGAACTCGACGCGGTCGAGATAGGCGTTGCCCCAATAGGTGTGGTTGGGGTTCTTCACCCAGACAGCGCCCACGCCCACTTCGTGGCTTTCCAGCATGTAAGCGCCGGTGCCCACGCCGTGAACCAGCGGGTCCTGACCAATGAGGTCGCGGTGCTGAACGGCAGAGGGGTAGTCCGCCACGCCTGCGATGATCGAGATATCGCCGGAGGGCAGGTTGAGCTGAACGGTGTGGCTGTCAACGACGACAATGCCGCCTTCGCGCGCCACGCCGGTGTCGGGATCGACCAGACCGCCCATACGGGACGCCATGGAGTTGCCTTCGACCGAGCTGTCGCACCAGCCGCGGAAGTTCGCGGCAACGTCTTCAGCGTCGAATGCATCGCCGTTGTTCCAGGTCACGCCCTGACGCACATGCAGGGTGTACTGGGTGGCGTCTGCGTTGGCTTCCCAGCTTTCCAGCAGGCGGCCGGTGAACGACCCGTCGCGGTTGTATTCCACGAGGTATTCGGTCAGGCCGCGGGACATGTTGCCCAGTTCCGACCAGTCGTAGGAACGCGGGTCCTTGCCCGGGCGCACGGTCTGCTGGATGCGCAGGGTGCCGCCCATGGAAGGCGCCGCCATATGGCCGTCGGCGGCCGCCGGCGACAGGCCGATCATCGAGTAGGCAGCAACGGTTCCGACACCGAGCGCGGAAGCACGGGTCAGGAATTCGCGGCGGCTCAACTGGCCTTTCTTGTATTCCTCCGCATACATTTCCGCTGCGGGATGCGTTTTAAGGAATGAGGTGGATTGTTGCGTCATTGTCGTCTCCCTGTGACACACTCTTATGTTCTTTGCCCGTCTTCAGGCCGGAGAGCAGCCGATCCCGAAGATGAGTTACAGCGATCATTACCGCACCTTTCCCTGCCACCCGTCAATGGTCAGGCCACGACTTTTTTTGTCATTTTGCGACATGATGAATGTTGAAATGCGACATATGCTTGCGACAAGCCACATGCACTCGCAGCATTGCCGAGATGGCAACGGGTCAGCCGCTCACGAGAATCTGCTGAGCCGGGGGAAGCTTTCGGAACTCCGACGGGGTACGCCCGGTCAGTTTCGAGAAGGCGCGCGTGAAATAGGCGGCGGACGAAAACCCGAGTTCCGAGGCGATGTCGCGGGCGGCCATGTCGGAATCAACCAACATCTTGCAGGCTTCGTGAACGATGCGTTCCTGCAGGATGGCCAAGGCCGGGCGGCCCGAGGCATCGCGGCAGATGCGGGACAGATGCGTCGGCGTCACCCCGAGCTGTTCCGCGTAGTCCGCGACCCCTTTGCCACTGCGAAACCCGCGTTCGACGAGGGCTGCGTATTTTTCAGCCAAGACGTGTGTCCGGTCGCGCAGGATGCTGCCGTCATGGATGGTCAACTGACGGGCGATCCAGACCGACACCAGCAACCCATAGGCGCGCAGGGCTTCGTCCCGTGCGGCCGCATGGGCCGCGATTTCTTGCTCGATCTTGTCCAGATAGCCTGAAAACTGAGACTGCGCCTCGACGCTCGTCACCCGGATGTGGAACGGAACCGTCGGCAGGTTCAGTGTCGGGTCCAGCGGCAGTTCCAGAAGCTCGCCCTGGACCTGGCCGGAAATCTCCAGCGACAGTATCGTCGAGGCCGGAACATAGACCGCCGTATTGGGCCCGTAGCCCCGCGTCACCGCCCCGATGGAAAACCGGCCCTGGCCGCGCGTGAACCAGAAAAGCTGCGGTCGCGGATGAGAATGCAGGGTCGCATGCCGCCAAGGGGCAGCGCTGCGCAGTTTGGCCAGCGATGTGACGCGATACACCTGTGTCATGGCGCGGAGCCTAGGCGCAGACGCGCAGCAAGGAAAGTGACCTCGTGGCGAAATCGCTTTTGGCTCGGGTCAGGGCAGGGGGATCGCCTGCCAGTTGCCCATCCGGGCGCGGAACCAAGTGCGCTGCCGCTTGGCGTATTGGCGGCTGCCGATGATGGCGGCCTCGCGGGCTTCCTGCAGGGACATCTCCCCCCGGATGACGGCAATCAGTTCGGGCCCGCCGATAGCTTTCGCGGCCCCTGCCGCCCGGTGCCAGACCGGTTCAAGCGCGCGGGCCTCATCCAACGCACCGCCTGCCAGCATCAGGTCGAAGCGCCGCTCGATTCGTTCCGCCAGCCAATCGCGGTCTGCGGTCAGCAGCAGGGGCTGCGCAGCGGCAAGGGGCAGGGCGGGCGCGGGCGTATCGGCCTGCCAGCCGGATAGCGGCCGCCCCGTGGCGCGCAAGACCTCCCAGGCGCGTTGCACCCGCATCCGGTTCTGCCGGTCGATCCGGTCCGCAATCAGCGGGTCTTCGCGGTCCAGATCGGCCAGCATGTCGAGGGCGTCCAGCCGGTCCGCCTCGGCCCGGATCTCTGGCGGGGTGGCGGGAATTTCGGCCAGGCCTTCTGTCAGTGCCGCAAAATACAAGCCCGTTCCGCCCACGATGATCGGGCGGTCGCCACCGGACAGAAATGGCAGTACATCGCGCAGCCAGTGCCCGGTGGAATACTCCGCGTCGAACGGCACGTGACCGAAGAGCGCATGGGGTGCGGCGGCCTCTTCTTCCGGCGACGGGCGTGCGGTCAGAACACGCCAGCCATCATAGACCTGCAACGCATCGGCATTGATGATCCGGCCGCCCTGCCGCCCTGCGATTTCCAGGGCCAGCGCGGTTTTTCCCGATGCGGTTGGCCCGGCAATCAGAATCGGCAACTCCGCAGAGAGTGTATTTATATTAATCAATGGCCTATGGACCGTTCCTGAAGTCTGTTCACCGTTTCGCAACAGGTCTGATTGCCCGTTGAACACAGCCGCTATTTAGGCCATGTTGCGCCCGGTCGCAAAGCAACCCAGAATGGGCGCGCCTTCCGCGCCAGCCATATCACACATATTCAAGGACTCTCCATGCCCTCCGACACCGCGCACGCACCCGCCTATTCCCGCGTCATGCTGAAGATTTCGGGAGAGGCGCTGATGGGCGATCAGGGGTATGGGCTGCATCCCCCGACCGTGGAGCGCATCGCCAAGGAAGTGCAGTCGGTGCATTCCATGGGCGTCGAGATCTGCATGGTGATCGGCGGCGGCAACATCTTCCGCGGCCTTCAGGGCAGCGCGCAGGGGATGGAACGGGCGACCGCCGACTACATGGGGATGCTGGCCACGGTCATGAACGCGCTGGCCATGCAGGGCGCGCTGGAGAAACTCGGCATCCATACCCGCGTGATCAGTGCCATTCCGATGGATCAGGTCTGCGAGCCCTATATCCGCCGCCGCGCCGTGCGCCACCTGGAAAAGAAGCGCGTGGTGATCTTCGCCGCCGGCACCGGAAACCCCTATTTCACGACGGATACCGCCGCGACGCTGCGCGCCAATGAAATGAACTGCCAGGCGATCTTCAAGGGAACCAAAGTGGACGGGGTCTATGACAAGGACCCGGTCAAGTACGACGACGCCACGCGCTATGACACGATTTCCTATGACGACGTGCTGGCGCAGCATCTCGGCGTCATGGATGCCTCTGCCATTGCACTCGCGCGCGAGAATGACATGCCGATCATCGTGTTCAGCCTGGACGAGCCCGGCGGTTTCAAAGGTATCCTTGCCGGGGAAGGCACCTATACAAAGGTGCTGTGAACGGGGTAGAACCCACTGAAACGATCAAGACCTGACGGAGTAACGGGCATGTCCGAGGACGATATCGAGATTGATCTGGACGATCTGAGCCGCCGGATGGATGGCGCGCTGGCGTCCCTTAGAACGGAATTCGCATCGCTGCGCACGGGCCGGGCCTCGGCCTCGATGCTGGAGCCGGTGCAGGTCGAGGCCTATGGCCAGATGACCCCCATCAATCAGGTGGGTACGGTGAACGTGCCCGAACCGCGGATGGTCACCATCAATGTCTGGGACAAGTCGATGGTGAACAAGGTTGAAAAAGCCATTCGCGAAAGCGGGCTTGGCATCAATCCGCAGATGAACGGCACCATCATCATGTTGCCGATCCCGGAACTGAACGAGGAACGCCGCCGCGAACTGACCAAGGTCGCGGGGCACTATGCGGAACATGCCCGCGTTGCGATCCGCAATGTGCGCCGCGATGGCATGGATCAGATCAAGAAGGCCAAGGCCGACGGCATGTCCGAGGACGACCAGAAGCTTTGGGAAAGCGAAGTGCAGGATCTCACCGACGCCCATATCGCCAAGGTTGACGCCTTTCTGGCGACGAAACAGGAAGAGATCATGCAGGTCTGAGGACCTGTGTGATCGCCCGGTGGGGAAGGCCGATGGCCCCGAAGGACCAGTCAAGCAACACCCCGCGCCATGTGGCGATCATCATGGATGGCAATGGACGGTGGGCCAAGCAGCGCGGGCGCCCGCGTCTGGTGGGCCACCATGCCGGGGCCCGTCGCGTGCAGGAAATCGTCGAGGCCTGCACCCCCATGGGCGTCAAGTACCTGACGATATTTGCCTTTTCGACCGAGAACTGGAAACGCACCCAGACCGAGGTGGCGGGGCTGATGCGCCTGTTCAAGCGCTTCATCACCAACAAGGCGCAAGAGCTGCACCAGAAGAACGTGCGCGTTCGCTTCATCGGCGACCGGGTCCGGCTGGAGCCGCGCCTGCAGGACATGATGGACAATCTGGAACTGCTGACCGCCGAAAACACCGGGGTGAACCTGACCATTGCGCTGAACTATGGCGGCCGGGACGAGGTGGCGCGCGCCACAAAGCGGCTGGCGCAGGATGTGGCATCGGGCAAGCTGAAACCCGAAGACGTGGATGGCGAAACCCTGCCGCGCTACCTCGATACCTGCTATCTGCCTGACCCCGATCTGGTGATCCGCACCTCGGGCGAGGCGCGGATTTCCAACTTCCTGCTCTGGCAGTCGGCCTATGCGGAATATGAATTCATCGACACGCTCTGGCCCGATTTCTCGTCCGAGGAATTCGCCAAGGTTCTGGCCCGCTACGGCCAGCGTGACCGCCGTTTCGGTGCGGTGAAGGCATGAGTGCTGCCGGCAAATGGGGCGATCTGGGCCCGCGCGTGGTCTCTGGCGTGGTGCTGGCGGCTGTCGGTTTCGGCCTGATCTATGTGGGCAGCTATCCGCTGCTTCTCGGGCTGGTGGCGCTTGGCGGCTTCGGCATCTGGGAGTTGCATCGCCTGCTTGGCGGAGAGACCCCGATCCGCGCGGGCGGGTTGGCGGCGACGGCTGTGCTGGCCACCTGTGTCGCGCAGATCTTTACCTTCGCGACGGGCGAGGGGTTTCTCGACTCCATCTTCCTGACCCCTTGGATCGTGCCCTTTCTGGGCCTCGCCATCTGGGGCGGGGTGCAGACGGTCACACCGCAAAACCGCTGGATCTTTGTCCTTTACGGCATGTTCTTCCTCTTCGCCGTGGCCGGCATGTTCTATCTGCGCGTCATGTATGGGCTGATCTTCGTGGCCTTCCTTGTGGGCGTCGTGGTGGCCACTGATATTGCAGGCTATTTTGCAGGCCGCATCATTGGCGGGCCGAAATTCTGGCCGCAGGTCAGCCCCAAGAAGACATGGTCGGGCACCATTGCGGGCTGGATTGCCTCGGCGGCGGTGGCATGGAGCCTTCTGGGGTTTGAACCGGTGATGGTGCTGGTTATCGCGCCGCTTTTGTCGCTCGCCTCGCAGATGGGCGATGTGGTGGAAAGCGCGATCAAGCGGCATGTGGGGGTCAAGGATGCCTCGAACCTCATTCCCGGTCACGGTGGCGTGCTGGACCGGTTCGACGGCATGACCGGCGCGGGCGCGGTTGCGACGCTGGCCATGGCCACGGTCGGGGGCCTGTTGATGTGAGCCGGTTGGTTAGCATCTTCGGGGCCACCGGGTCGATCGGGCAAAGCACGCTTGACCTTATCCGGCGCGACCGGGGGGCGTATCGCGTCGTGGCGCTGACCGGCGGGCGCAATGTGGCGCAGCTGGCTGCCGACGCGCGGGAGTTCAACGCCGAGATTGCCGTGACCTGTTTCGACGACTGCCTGACTGCGCTGCGAGAGGCGCTGTCTGGAACCGGCATTGCCGTGGCCGCCGGGGCCGAGGCGCTCATTGAGGCCTCCGACCGGCCCGCCGACTGGACCATGTCCGCGATTGTCGGCGCGGCGGGGCTTGCCCCCGGCTTTCACGCGCTGCGCCATGGGCGCACGCTGGCGCTGGCCAACAAGGAAAGCCTTGTGACTGCCGGGCCGCTTTTAATGGCCGAGGCCCGCGCCCATGGCGCGCGCATCCTGCCCGTGGACAGCGAACATTCCGCCGTGTTTCAGGCGTTGGTGGGCGAGGATATGGCCGCGGTTGAGCGGGTTATCATCACCGCATCGGGCGGCGCGTTGCGCGACTGGCCTTTGGAACGGCTGGCCCAAGCCACCGTCGCGGATGCCTGCGCGCATCCCAACTGGGATATGGGCCAGCGGATCACCATCGACTCGGCCTCCATGTTCAACAAGGCGCTGGAGCTGATCGAGACGCGGGAGTTCTTCGGCATCGCGCCCGAGAAGATCGACACCGTCATCCATCCGCAAAGCATCGTGCATGCTCTGGTGGGCTTCTCGGACGGGGCCCTGATGGCCCATCTGGGTGCGCCCGATATGCGCCATGCCATCGGCTATGCTTTGCACTGGCCCGAACGGCGCGAGCTGCCGGTGGAGCGGATCGACCTCGCCAAGCTTGCCACGCTGGAATTCCGCCGCGCCGACGAGGCCCGCTTTCCAGCGCTGACACTGGCGCGGCAGGTGATGGCGACGGGCGGCGGGGCAGGGGCCGTGTTCAACGCCGCGAAAGAGGTGGCGCTCGATCATTTCATCGCCGGGCGCCTGCGCTTTACCGACATGGCGGGGCTGGTCGAGGCGACACTTGACGCGATGTCGCGCGAAATTCGCCTTACCGATGCCATGGACAGCCTTGAGACAGTGCTGCAAACCGACCATCTGACGAGGGTACGGGCAGAAGACCTGGCCAACAGCAGACAGGAGCAGACCGCGTGACCGACCTAATCCCCACCTTCGGTGGCTTTGCCTTTACCCTTCTGGCCTTCGTGGCGGCGTTGTCGATCATCGTCGCGATTCATGAATATGGCCACTACATCGTGGGGCGCTGGTCGGGCATTCATGCGGAAGTGTTCTCGCTCGGCTTCGGGCCGGTGCTGTTTTCTCGGGTCGACCGGCACGGCACAAAGTGGCAGGTCGCGGCGCTGCCCTTCGGAGGCTACGTGAAGTTTCTGGGCGATGCGGATGCGGCCTCGGGCAAGGATGCGGCGGCAGTCGATGCGCTGGATGCCGAGGAACGCCGCCGGTCGATGCATGGCGCGCCTTTGTGGGCGCGGGCGGCGACCGTGGCGGCGGGGCCTGTGTTCAATTTCATCCTGTCGATCCTGATCTTTGCGGGCGTGATGATGCTGTCGGGGCAGGCGTCTGAGGATCCGCTGGTCGGCGATCTGCGCCCGATGCCTGCCGAGATGCAGCTGTTACAGCAGGGCGATCTGATCACCGCCATTGAGGGGGAGCCGGTGGATACCCTGGCCGATGTATTCGAGCTCGGTCGCACGCTGCCGCCCGCGGAAACCCTGACCTACGAGATTGAGCGCAATGGCTCCGATCTGAGCCTCGAGGCCAATTTCCCGCTGATTCCCGTGGTCGACAGTGTCACCCCACGGTCTGCCGCTATGGATGCCGGGCTGGAACGCGGCGACGTGATCCGCACCATCAACGGCGCGCCGGTCCATGCGTTCGAAGAGCTGCGCACCGCCGTTGAAGCGTCGCAAGGTGCGGAACTGGCGCTGGAGGTCTGGCGCGATGGCGAGATGATCGACATCACCCTTGCCCCGCGCCGCATGGACCTGCCATCGCCCGAGGGCGGCTTCGAGACCCGCTGGCTGATCGGCGTCACCGGCGGGCTGTTCTTCGATCCCGAGATCACCCGCGTGGGCCTTGGCCCGGCCATCACCGGCGGCGCTGCCACGGTCGTGAACGTGATCCAGACCTCGCTGTCGGGTCTGTGGCACATGATCACCGGCGCGATTTCCAGCTGCAACCTGCAGGGTCCGATCGGCATCGCCGAAACATCCGGCGCGGCGGCCAGTCAGGGGCTGGAAAGCTTCTTCTGGTTCGTGGCGGTGCTGTCCACCGCCGTTGGCCTGCTGAACCTGTTCCCGATCCCGGTGCTGGATGGCGGCCATCTGCTGTTTCACGCCTTCGAGGCCATTGCCGGACGCCCGCCCTCGGACAAGGCGATGCGCATCTTCATGACGGTGGGGCTGACGCTGATCCTGTCGCTGATGCTGTTTGCCCTGACAAATGACCTGTTCTGCCCGTAAGCGGGCAGGGCGGGACAGGCTGTCGCAGGTAGATGACTGCCAAAGCTTAACAATTCGCAAAAGCGTCAAGGCGGTGCCGCATTCGCGCCCAATTTGAGCGCGAGTCTCATATCTGCAAGGGGCCTTGCGCCCCAAGAAGCAGACCGAGGCGAGACCAATGAGAATGATCAACGAAAGCTACCGCAGCTTCAGCTTCTTTGTGGAAGTCAATATCGACCGCTTCCTTGTGCCGGTGATGATTGTCGGCGCACTGACCGTGGCCGGTTGGCTGGTCTCCCTCTGATTTGTCACGCTTCCGGGGCTTTGGCCCTGCCGAACACCTGTAAACCGGCATCCTGACTGGCTGCCGGTTTGGTGATTCCACCCGGAATTATGTATATCTTGTGCCACGGTCGGAAATTACTCCTACACCGTGGGTTAACGCGTTTTGACAAGCCTACCCGCGCGCGATAGAGCTTTCAGGAGCTTAGATACTTGGCGGGGCGGATTCGATGGATGTGAAAACGGGATTTTCCGGTAGATTCAGGCATTTTGCTGCCGTTCTTGCGGTACTGATGGCAGGGCTGATTCTGGTGCCGGGCAGCGCCCATGCACAGACCTACCGGTTCACGTCTTTCGCCGTAGAGGGAAATGATCGTGTCGATCCTGCCACGATCCTTGCCTTTCTCGACATTCCGGCAGGGCAGACGATCTCTGCCGCGCAGCTGAACGATGCCTATCAGCGCCTGCAGAACTCGGGCCTGTTCGAAAGCGCGGAACTTGATCCGCGCGGCTCGCTTCTGGTGGCCATCGTGCAGGAATACCCGACGATCAACCGCATCAATATCGAGGGCAACCGCCGGCTCGAAGACGATATGCTGATGACGGTTGTCACTTCGCAGCCACGCCGCGTCTATTCGCCCTCGCAGGCGGAACAGGATGCCGCGTCCATCACCGAAGCCTATCGGTTGCAGGGTCGCCTGACCGCCACCGTGACCCCTGTCATCATCCGCCGTGATGAGAACCGCGTCGATCTGGTCTTCGAAGTGACCGAGGGCCGCGTCGTGGAAACCGAGCGCATTACCTTCGTCGGCAACCGTGACTTCAGCGACCGGCGTCTGCGCCGGGTCATGGAAAGCACCCAGGCCGGTATATTCCGGCAGCTGATCGGGTCTGACACTTTCGTGGCCGACCGCGTGGCCTTCGACCAGCAATTGCTGACCGATTTCTACCGCGAGCGGGGCTATATCGACTTCACCGTTCAAAGCGTCACGTCGGAACTGGCGCGCGAACGCAACGCCTATTTCATCACCTTCAACATCCGTGAAGGACAAAGCTTCTCGTTCGGCGAGATCACCACCGTCAGCGAGATTGCCGACGTGGATGCACAGCCCTTCCAGGAAACGATCGCCGTGCGCCCGGGGGTGACCTATTCGCCCCGACTGGTCGACAACACGATCACGCGGATGGAAAATCTCGCCTCCAGCATGGGGCTGCGGTTTATCCGGGTGGAACCGCGCGTGACCCGCAATGATGCCGACCTGACCCTCGATATCGAGTTCGTCATCACCCGCGGCGACCGCGTTTTCGTCGAGCGCATCGACATTGAAGGCAACGCCACCACGCTCGACCGGGTGATTCGCCGTCAGTTCCGCAGTGCAGAGGGCGACCCGCTCGACCCGCGCGAGATCCGCCAAAGCGCAGAGCGCATCCGTGCCCTCGGATTCTTCTCGGATGCGACGGTGCAAAGCCGCCCGGGTTCGACCCCCGATCAGGTGATCCTCGACGTGGATGTTGTTGAACAACCGACCGGATCGCTCGGATTTGGCGTGAACTTCGCGACCGATACCGGTGTCGGCCTGGCCGTCAACTTCTCTGAGAGCAATTTCCTCGGCCGTGGTCAGGCGCTGCGCTTCGGGTTCGATACGTCCGAGGGTTCCCGGAGCTTCAACTTCTCCTTCACGGAACCGGCTTTCCTAGGCCGCGATCTGCGGCTTGGCCTGGCCGCGTATTACACGACCACCAGCCAACAGAACGCGAGCTACAACACGCGCAGCGTCGGCTTCAGCCCCTCGGTGTCCTTCCCGCTGACCGAAAACAGCCGCTTGGCGTTGAACTACCGGATCTCCGATGATGGCATTTTCGATGTGCCGCTGACCTCATCGGCGATCCTTCAGGCCGAGGAAGGCTCTCGCCTGACATCCTCCGTGGGCTATACCTACAGCTACAGCACACTTGGCACCGGCCTGAACCCGAATGCCGGCTTCAGCTTCAGCTTCGGACAGGACTTTGCCGGGCTTGGCGGGGATAACGAATATATCCGCACAACGGCTGCGATGGTGGCGGAAACCACGATCATGCGCGAAGAGGTGTCGCTGCGGGCCACTCTAGAAGGCGGCGCGCTGAACATGCTGTCCGGCAACAGCCGCCGGATCGACCGCTTTGGTCTGAATTCGCGTCAGTTGCGCGGGTTCGAGGGCAATGGGGTTGGTCCGCGTGACCTGACCGATGCCGGAACTGCGGCGGATGCATTGGGCGGCAACTACTACTTCGCTGCCCGTTTCGAGACGGCCTTCCCGATTGGCCTGCCCGAGGAATACGGCATCACGGGCGGTCTGTACTACGATATCGGCTCTGTCTGGGGGCTCGACAATACCCTTGGTGGCGTGGTCGATGACGACATGCATATCCGTCAGACGGTCGGGGTCTCGATCTTCTGGGACACCCAGATCGGACCGTTGCGCTTCAACTTCAGCCATGTGCTGGACGCGCAGGAATACGACCGGACCCGCAGCTTTGACTTTACCGTCGAAGCACGGTTCTGACGGCAGGCCATGCGCCTGATCCTGATAAGTCTTGCGATGCTGGCCCTTTCCGGGCCAGTTTTCGCTCAGCCGCTGTCCATTGGCAGGATCGACGGGCCGCCGATCGTCATTCTCAACCAGGAACGGCTGTTCTCGGAGTCCCTCTTTGGGCAGCGCGTCCAGGAGGAACTGGCAGAGGCCTCAAGCGCCCTGTCGCGCCAGAACCGTGAACTGGAAACGGCGCTTCTGGAAGAAGAGCAATCCCTGACCGAACAGCGCGCCACCATGAGTGCCGAGGAATTCCGCCCGCTGGCCGAGGATTTCGACAGGAGAGCCGAGGAAATCCGCGCGGTGCAGGCGGAACGTCTGCGCCGCCTCAGGGCTCAGGCCGACGGAGCAGAGCAGCTTTTTTTCGAACTGATCACCCCCATTCTGAGCGGTCTGCTCAACGATATCGGCGCGGCGGCCGTTCTCGACTCGCGCGTGGTCATCTATGTGGCCGAAGGCGGTGATGTCACGGAAATGGCGCTGCAACGCGTCAATGCCGAGCTTGGCGATGGCGGAGAAGAGCCGATCCTCGACCAGGTCATCTCGAACGCCCCGTAAGCGCTGCTTGTCGGCCCCGGCCCGAATTGCTACCACCAAGGCAGGTAAACAAGAAGGATCGCAGCCCCATGACGGCCGACACGCCCACCACCGCCGATATCGACCTGATCCAGCGGATCATCCCGCATCGCTACCCGTTCCTTCTGGTGGACAAGGTGCGCGATATCGTTCCGTTCAAAAGCGCCGTGGGCATCAAGAACGTGACCATGAACGAGCCGCATTTTCAGGGCCATTTTCCCGGTGTGCCGATCATGCCTGGTGTGACGATCATCGAAGCGATGGCGCAGGCCGCGGCGATCATGGTCGGTGTGTCTGCGGATCTGGCGGACAAGAACATGCTGGTCTATTTCATGGGCATCGACGGGGTGAAATTTCGCCGCAAAGTGGGGCCCGGCGACGTGCTGGAACTGCATGTCTCGGTCATTCGCGGCAAGCCCGGCGGCAAGGTCTGGAAATTCGCGGGCCGCGCCGAGGTTGAGGGCGAACTGGCCTGTGAGGCCGAGTTTACCGCGATGATGGATCTTCCCGCCTAGGAGAGCGCCCCATGGCCATTGATGCCAGTGCCGAGATTCACAGCTCGGCCGTGATCGAACCGGGTGCCACAATCGGGCCCGATTGTCAGATCGGCCCGTTCTGCGTGGTGGGCTCGCAAGCCGTTCTGGGGCGTGGCGTGGTGCTGAAACCCCATGTCGTCGTGACCGGCCAGACCGAGATCGGGGATGAGACCACTGTCTTTTCCTTCGCGGTCATCGGAGAGATCCCGCAGGATCTGAAATTCAAGGGCGAGAATACCCGGCTGATCATCGGCCAACGCAACCGCATCCGTGAACATGTGACGATGAATTGCGGCACCGAGGGCGGTGGCGGCGTCACGCGGATCGGGGATGACGGCTTGTTCATGGCGGGCTGCCATATCGCCCATGACGCGCAGGTGGGCGACCGGGTGATCGTGGTGAATTCCGCCGCCGTCGCGGGTCATTGCGTGATCGAGGATGACGTGATCATCGGCGGGCTCTGTGGCATTCACCAATGGGTGCGCATCGGCAAGGGCGCCATCATCGGCGCGCTGTCCATGGTGACGAATGACGTGATCCCCCATGGCTTGGTGCAGGGCCCGCGCGGGGAACTGGACGGGCTGAACCTTGTTGGCCTCAAACGCCGCGGCGTCGACAGGGCCGAGATCACCGCGCTGCGCGCGGCCTTTCAGCAACTGGCGCAGGGCGAGGGCACCTTTATGGATCGTGCCCGGCGGCTGTCCGAAGACAACCCGGACTCGCCCCATGTCACCCAGATCGTCGACTTCATCATGGGTCAGACCGACCGGTCTTTCCTGACGCCGAGGTAATCGGCGTGGCGCGGGCAATCATCGCAGGATCGGGTGTGCTTCCGGGGCTTTTGCTACAGGCAGGGCCTGCCCATGTCGTGCGGTTGGAGGGTGCGGAGAGCGATCCGCTGGACGCGCCCGACATCCCTGCGCGGTTCGAACAGTTCGGGGCGCTGTTCGCGGATCTGCGCGCCGCAGGCGTCGAGGAACTGGCCTTTGCCGGGGCGCTCAGCCGCCCGGCGTTCGATCCGTCCCTGATGGACGCGGAAACCATGGCACTGATGCCGCGCGTCGCCGGGGCGATGGCGCAGGGGGACGATACGCTTCTGCGCACCATTGCAGCAATCTTCGAGGAACAGGGGTTTCGCGTCGTGGGGGCGCTCGAATTGCGCCCCGATCTTGTGGCGGCGGAAGGCCCAATCAGCGGCGACGCATCGAACGCGCAACTGCGCGATGCCGCGCGGGCCCGGTCCGTGCTGGATGCGCTCGGACCGCTCGATGTGGGGCAGGGCGCGGTTGCCGCAAAGGGCCAGGTCATCGGCATCGAAACGCTGCAAGGCACCGATGCCATGCTGCGCTTCGTCGGCATGTCCTTGCCCGGTTCGCGCGGGGTTCTGGTCAAGCGGCCGAAGCCGGGGCAGGATCTGCGCATGGACACGCCCGTTATCGGCCCCGCGACCGTGATGAAGGCCGCGGAGGCCGGGCTGTCCGGGATAGAGATCGCCGCCGGATCGGTGCTGATCCTGGATCGCGATGCGGTGGAAACGGCCTGCGAGGCATCCGGCATCGCACTTTGGGCCGCGCCATGACCCTGACGCTCTTCCTGATTGCGGGAGAGTCGTCCGGCGACAGGCTTGGGGCCGCGCTGATGCAGGGGGTCAAGGAGCTTCACCCGGATGTAATCTTTCACGGGGTCGGCGGGCCGCTGATGCAGGCCGAGGGGCTCGATAGCCTGTTTCCGATGGAGGAACTGGCGGTCATGGGCATTGCCGAGGTGCTGCCGAAATTGCGTCACCTCTTCGCGTTGAAACGACAGGCGGCAGAGGCGGTCGTGGCGCTGAACCCCGATGCGCTGATCACCATCGACAGCCCCGATTTCTGCCTTCGCGTGGCCAGACAGGTCCGAGAAACCGCACCGCATATCCGTACCATGCATTATGTTGCGCCGTCTGTCTGGGCGTGGCGTCCTGGTCGCGCGGCCAAGATGGCGCGCCATGTGGATCACGTGCTGGCGCTGCTGCCCTTCGAGCCGCCCTATATGGAGGCCGCAGGCATGACCTGCGATTTCGTTGGCCATCCGGTGGTGAATGAGCCGGTGGCGAGCGAGGCCGAGGCCGCCGCCTTCCGCGCCCGTTATGACATCGCCGCTGACGCGCCCTTGCTGCTGATGCTGCCCGGATCGCGGCGCAGCGAAGTGGCGCGGCTGGCCCCGGTTTTTGGCGAGGTTCTGGCGCAGCTTTCGGCGCGTGTGCCGGGGTTGCAGGCCGTAGTGCCGACGGTGGCCCATGTGGCCCCGGCCTTGCGGGATGCCCTTGAAAGCTGGTCGGTCAGGCCGATCCTGCTGGACCCGAGCGAGGCCCCAGTCAGCTACGCCACTGACAAGCGCGCGGCCTTTCGCGCCGCTGACGTGGCGCTTGCGGCATCCGGCACCGTATCGCTGGAACTGGCCGCCAATGCGACGCCGATGGTCGTGGCCTATGACATGAACCGGTTGTCGTTCTTCCTGATGAAGCGCGCGGCGCTGATCGACACGGTGACGCTGGTCAATCTGGTGTCCGACACCCGCCATGTGCCCGACTTCCTGTCACCGGACTGCCGCCCCGACCTGATCGTTCCGGCGCTGGAAAAGCTGCTGACCGATACAGACACACGCGCGGCGCAGATCGAGGCGATGGCCCTGACCATGGATCGGATCGGGGCAGGGGGCGAGGCACCGGGCCTGCGCGCGGCCCGGTCCGTTCTGGCGCATCTCTAGGCGGTGAAATCGGCAGGGACCGCCCCTGTCAGGCGCAGCAGGTCCTCTGGTGCGATCGGCACGATATGGCGCGGGGTGCCCGCCGCCGCATAGACCTTGTCAAAGGCAGAGAGGCGCGGATCGAACCAGGCCCGGATCGGGTTCAGGTGCCCCACAGGCGAAACGCCCCCAATGGCGAACCCGGTCTGCGCGCGAATGAGCGCGGCATCGGCCTTGCCGAGCGGTTCACCCGCAAGGGCCCCGGCCTTGGCTGCATCCACCTGATTGCCGCCCGCGGTGATGAACAACAGGGCCGCGCCGCTGTCTTCGCCCCGGAAGATGACCGATTTGCAGATCTGGTCGATCTCGCATCCCGCCTGATCCGCCGCTTCCGCAGCCGTCCGCGTGCTGCCATCCATTTCCATCACATCTGCCGCCAGCCCGGCCTCTTCCAAGGCCCTGGCCACGCGCTTGAGGCTTTTGCTCATCCTGTTTCTCCTGTGCCGCCCCCTTGTTGCCCGGTCCCCCTGCGACGTGCAAGCAATTGACGAAACCGAAGCCGCCCGCCATCACGGAAGCCATGAGCTTTGTATCCCGCCTGACCCGCCATCCCATTCCCTTCGACCCCGATCGTGGTGCCGACGCGCTGGCGCATCTGCCCGATCTGGCCCCGGAACTGCGCCCGCTGATCGAGGGCACCGGCGGGTGCAGCCCTTACCTGCTCAGCCTCATTGGCAAGGAAAAGGACTGGCTGGCCGGGGCGCTGATGCAAGACCCTGACGAGGTGCGCCGGGGGCTCCTGCTGGAGACAGGCGCGGTTGCCCTGAGCGACCTTGCACCCGAACTGCGGCGCCTGAAACGCCGCGTGGCGCTCTATGCAGCACTGGCCGATCTGGGGGGTGTTTGGCCGCTGGAACAGGTGACCGGCCTGCTGACCGATTTCGCAGATGCCGCCGTCGATGTTGCGATCCGCCGATTGGTGGCGGCGGAGGCCAAGCGCGGCAAGATCCCCGGCATGACCGAGGAAGACGCGGAAACCGGCGCGGGTATGGTGGCGCTGGCCATGGGCAAGATGGGCGCGGGCGAGCTGAATTATTCCTCTGACATAGACCTCATCGTGCTGTTCGACGAAACCCGGTTCGAGCCGGGCGACGAGATGGAGGCGCGGGCGAGCTTCATCAAGGTGACCCGCCGCATGACCGCGGCCCTCGCCGATGTGACCCGCGATGGCTATGTCTTCCGCACCGATCTGCGCTTGCGCCCGGATGCCTCGGTCACGCCGGTGTGTATCTCGATGGCCGCCGCCGAACGCTACTACGAGGCCGAGGGCCGCAACTGGGAACGCGCGGCCTATATCAAGGCGCGGCCATGTGCGGGCGATATCGCGGCGGGGGAGCGGTTTCTGAACACCCTCACCCCCTTCGTTTGGCGCAAGCATCTGGATTTCGCCGCCATTCAGGACACCCACGAGATGCGCGAGAAGATCCGCCGTCACAAGGGGTTGCACGGGCCGATCACGCTGGAAGGCCACAACATGAAGCTCGGTGCGGGCGGCATCCGAGAGATCGAGTTCTTCGCCCAGACCCGGCAGATCGTCTCAGGCGGGCGCGACCCGGATCTGCGCTGCCGCGGCACGGTTCCAGCGCTGGCAGCTTTGGCCGAGAAGGGCTGGATCGACGGTGATGTGCGCGACCGGCTGACCCGGCATTACCGGCTGCATCGGGAAATCGAACACCGCGTGCAGATGGTCAATGACGCGCAGACGCATCTGCTGCCAAACTCGGATGAAGGGATCGAGCGGCTGGCGCGGTTCTGTGGCGAGGGCGATACAGCAGCCTTTCGCACAGAGTTGCGCGACAGGCTGGCCGAGGTCGACCGGTTGTGCGAACCGTTCTTCAAGCCTGAGAAGACAGAAACGGATTTGCCCGACCTGTCGGAAACCGCCGAAGAGATCGTCGCGCGCTGGCCCGGCTATCCTGCGCTCCGCTCTGCCCGCGGTCAGGCGATTTTTGCGCGGCTCAAACCCGATCTTCTGGCGCGGTTCGCCGCCACCCCACGCCCTGAAGAGGCGCTTGGCAACTTTGATGGCTTTCTCAAGGGCCTGCCCGCCGGGGTGCAGCTTTTCTCGCTGTTCGAGGCCAATCCGCCGCTCGTTGATCTCATCGTCGATATCTGCGGCACCGCGCCGGGCCTGTCGCGCTACCTGTCGCGCAATTCCGGGGTGCTGGACGCGGTGATCGGCGGGGATTTCTTTGCGGGCTGGCCAGATCGGGACGACCTCTCTGCGCATCTGGAGGCGCAGCTTGAAGGGCAGGACTACGAAGGGGTTCTGAACACCGCCCGCCGCTGGCTCAAGGAATGGCATTTCCGGGTTGGCGTGCATCATCTTCGGGGGCTGATCCATGCCGAGGAAGCGGGCGCTGAATATTCCATGCTGGCGCAGGTGATCCTGCGGGCGCTCTGGCCGCGCGTCTGTGACGAGGTCGCGCGCCGTCATGGTCCCGCACCGGGGCGCGGTGGCGCGGTTGTGGCCATGGGCAGCCTTGGGGCGGGGCGGCTGACGGCGGGGTCTGACCTCGACCTTTTAGTCATCTACGATCCCGGCGGGGTCGAGTTTACCGATGGCCGCCGCCCGCTGGACCCGCGCGGCTGGTTTGCCAAGGCGACGAAGACGCTGATCACCGCCCTGACCGCGCCAACCGGTGAGGGTAAGCTCTATGACGTGGATATGCGGCTGCGCCCCTCAGGTCGTCAGGGGCCGGTGGCAACGGCGCTGGAAGGTTTCCGACACTACCAGATGACCGAGGCCTGGACCTGGGAACACCTGGCCCTGACCCGCGCGCGGCCCGTCGCCGGGGATGCCAGTCTCTGCGCCGATATCGAGGCGATCCGAATGGAGGTTCTCACCACACCCTGCGATCCGGTGAAGGTCGTTGCGGACGCGCAGGACATGCGCGACCGGCTGGCAGCGGCGGGCCGGGTGGGTGAGGGGCTGGATGCGAAGGAAGGCCCCGGACGAATGAAGGATGTGGAGCTTTTGGCCGAAACCGCCGCGCTGATCGCCGGAGTGCCCGCGCGTGACGTGGAGGGTCAGTTGGAGGCCGGTGTGTCCATCGGCTGGATCAGTGCGGATGACGCCCGCACCCTTGCCGCGGCCCATCACCTCTATGGCCGCCTGAATCATGCGACCCGGCTCTTGACAGATCGGCGTCTGGATCTGGACGAGATCGGATCGGGTGGGCGCAGCTTCATCGCCCGTGAAGCCGGTGTCGCAGACAGCGCCGAATTGGCCGCGAAAGCCGAGAGCCTGCGCACCGAATGTGAGGCTATCATCAACCAGGCGCTGGCACAGCCGCCACGCAGGGAGGAAGCCCGATGAAAGATGCAAGCGACCCCAAGAACCTGATCCGGGAGGCCTATCGGATCGAGGGAATCACCGATGGCGAATGCCGCTCAATCTTCATGGATTGGGCGCTGAGCCTGACGGACCCCGACCCGCTGCCGCATATCCGGGCGCTGCTGGACCGCTACCGGTCCGATGCGTCGGATCATCCGATGACGGCAGTCCTCGAACAGGGATTGGCCAATCCCCCCGCTGCAAAACGCAGGGGCGGGCGTGCCGGACGGGTCGGGCAGGGCTGAGGGATCAGTCCTTCACCCGCGTCGATTGCGCCCCGCGTTCGCGGTAGGGGGTGGTGTCGTAATGCGCCCGGTAGCATTTGGAAAAATGCGAAGGCGAGGCAAAGCCGCAGGACAGCGCCACGTTGATCACGCTCATATCCGTCTGCATCAGCAGGTTGCGCGCTTTTTGCAGCCGCAGTTCCATGTAGTAGCGCTTGGGGCTGCGGTTCAGATACCGGCGGAACAGCCGTTCCAGCTGCCGCGTCGACATGCCGACCTCGTGGGCAAGGGTTGACGGGCTGATCGGTTCTTCCAGGTTCTGTTCCATCATCCGTATGACCTGGCTCAGCTTCGGATGCCGCACGCCGATCCGGGTCGGGATGGACAGGCGCTGCGAATCCTGATCGGTGCGGATTGAGGTGTAGATCTGCTGATCGGCGATCTGACTGGCCAGTTCCTCGCCATGGTCATTGGCCACGATCGTCAGCATAAGGTCGATCGAGGCCGTCCCGCCCGCCGTGGTCATCCGGTTGCCATCAATCACGAAGACCGATTTGGTCAGCTTCACCTCTTCGAATTCCTCGGAAAAGCTGTCCTGGTTTTCCCAGTGGATCGTCGCGCGCTTGCCATCGAGCAGCCCGGCCTTGCCCATGGCATAGGCGCCGGTGCAAAGCGCCGCGATGGTCACCCCGCGCCGGGCCTCGCGGCGCAGCCAGTTGATCAGCTTCTTGGTGGTGGCCTTCTGCACGTCGATGCCGCCGCAGATGACAATCGTGTCCTCGCGGTTGAGCTCTTCGAAATTCATATGCAGCTTGATCCGCGCGTAGGAACTGCATTGCGCTTCTTCACCGTCTTCGCCCGCATAGAGGATCTTGTACAGGTCAGCCCCCCCAAGACGGTTGGCGATCCGCAACGTATCGACCGCACCGGCGAAGCTGAGCAGGGTAAATTGATCGAGCAGTACGAAGATAAAGCGCCGGGGTTGGCGGGGGACGCCATGAAGCAGAGTGACCATTGCGCTATTTCTCCTTTGCGGCCGGATTGGTTTTGCCGCTTTTTCTAGCGAAACCACCATTTTTTGCGTTTCGCAATCCCCCGAGGGGATGAATTTCGCATTGGCCCCCGCTTTTCTCCGCCCTATAAGCAAGGTCTGACACTGACAGGAGTTGCGTAATGGCACAGGCATGGACGAAATCGGATTGGCGCGCGAAGCCGCGGATTCAGATGCCCGACTATCCCGATGCGGAAGCATTGGCAGCGGTTGAGGCTCAGCTTGCCAGCTATCCGCCGCTTGTCTTTGCCGGCGAGGCGCGCAAGCTGCGCAGCCAGTTGGCCGCCGTGTCGCGCGGCGAGGCGTTCCTGCTGCAAGGCGGCGACTGCGCCGAAAGCTTTGCCGAGTTTTCCGCCGATTCCATCCGCGACACCTATAAGGTGATGTTGCAGATGGCCGTGGTTCTGACCTTCGGCGCCAAGGTGCCCGTGGTCAAGGTCGGCCGCATGGCAGGCCAGTTCGCCAAGCCCCGGTCGGCCCCGACCGAGGTTAAGGATGGGGTGGAACTGCCCTCCTACCGTGGTGACATCATCAACGAGCTGGACTTCTCCGAGGCGGCCCGTCTGCCGAACCCGCAGAAGATGCTGCAGGCCTACACTCAGGCCGCGGCCACTCTGAACCTGTTGCGCGCCTTCAGCCAGGGCGGTTTTGCCGATATCCACCGGGTGCACAGCTGGACGCTCGGCTTCACCGATGCCGATGACGCGGACCGCTACCGCGACATGGCCAACCGGATCTCCGACGCGCTCGACTTCATGACCGCCGCCGGTCTGAACTCGGAAACCGCGCATGAGCTTGGCACCGTGGATTTCTACACCAGCCACGAGGCGCTGCTGCTGGAATATGAAGAGGCGCTGTGCCGGATCGATTCGACCTCTGGCCTGCCGGTCGCGGGGTCGGGTCACATGATCTGGATCGGCGATCGCACCCGTCAGCCCGACGGCGCACATGTGGAATTTGCGAGCGGCGTGCAGAACCCCATTGGCCTGAAATGCGGCCCGACCACGACCGAGGATGACCTCAAGGTTCTGATGGCCAAATTGAACCCCAAGAACGAGGCCGGTCGCCTGACGCTGATTGCGCGGTTCGGCGCGGGCAATGTGGGCGATCACCTGCCACGCCTGATCAAGACGGTACAGGCCGAGGGTGCGAATGTGGTCTGGTCCTGCGACCCGATGCACGGCAACACGATCAAGGCGGCCTCCGGCTACAAGACCCGGCCCTTCGATTCGGTGCTGCGCGAGGTGCAGGAATTCTTCGCGATCCACCGCGCCGAGGGCACCGTTCCGGGCGGCGTGCATTTCGAGATGACCGGCAAGGACGTGACCGAATGCACCGGCGGTGTGCGGGCCGTGACGGATGAGGATCTGTCCGACCGCTACCACACCGCCTGCGATCCGCGTCTCAACGCCTCGCAATCGCTGGAACTGGCCTTCCTTGTCGCCGAGGAACTGAGCCGCGATGGCCGCAAGGCAGCCGCAGCGGCGGGTTGAGAAAAGGTTAACGCCTGAACTGAAACGCCCCGGAGCCTGATCGGTTCCGGGGCGTTGTCGTTAACCATGTCACCTGGAGCTGGCTCGGATCGAGGTTAACGAACCTGGTTTGGGCTCAGCTCAATCCACCCTGGACCAGCCGCAATGCCGGTCGTTCCTGAAACGGACTGGCTGGCCCGGCACATTGGACGGGTCGGCTCGCGGTCGCGTCAGTGCTGTCGGTGCGGCCGGCCAGACGTGTCAGGCTCAGATGACGGATGCGGAAGCGGCGTGGCGGGAGGCCGACCAGCCCGTCAGTGACCAGCACTCCGAGCGCGCGGTTGATCTGCCCCTCCGGTCCAGTGAGCGGCATCAGGCACATCCGGCCTTCCAGCACCGCCCGGCCCTGCGCGTCGGAAACAAGCTCCAGATCCAGAACAGCAGGGTCGGAAAAGACCTGAGAGACCTTTTCCATCAATCGCTTGCGGTCCGGGATTTCGAAGAACGCCCTTAGGGGCATCCCCCTGACATCCATCCCCATCGTGTGATGCAGATGCTGCCCGGCCAGCCGAAACCGCACCGCATCAGGGCGCGGGCATTCCAGGAGGAAGGCATTGGGCAATGCCGGGGCCAGCGTCTGCGGGTCCAGATCGGCCCGCCGGGGAATGCCGCCATTGCCCCGCAGGCTGGTCCAATGGGTCATGACGGTGCTGACAACCGATCCCATCTTCTGATCCTTGCGGCGCCAAAGCGGCACCACGTTTCGCGGCTGATCCGAACAGGTTTCCATCTTGCACTCCTGCACTCTCTCCCCCGAAACGACCCTGCCCGGCGTTGGCGTCGCACCCTGACTTGTGTTAACGCTGAACCGGAGATCCTTACCCAACCCTTAATAACATCCGAACAATGCGACGAGCAGGGGGGAAAAGCTTAAGTGGTTAATTCGATGACAGGATATGCCGCCCGCGATGTGGCCACCGATGGCGTTCTGCGCAGTTGGGAATTGCGCAGCGTCAATGGCCGGGGGCTGGATATGCGGCTCAGATTGCCGGATCGGCTGGGGCGGCTCGATATCGTGCTGCGGGAGCGTTTGAAGAAAGCCATCGCGCGCGGATCGGTGACGCTGAATTTGCGGATCAGCAAGGAAGACGGCGGCGCGGGGACATCCATCGACGAGGCGGCTTTGCTGGCCTCTCTGTCGGCTCTGGCCCATGTGCAGCGCAGAGTCGAGGCGCAGGGCCTGCCCGTCGGCCCCATCGATCCCGCTCGCATCCTGACCCTTCCCGGTGTTCTGGCCAGCGGCGCGGCGGAGGAGAGTTTTCCCCCGGACGAAACCCTGCTGGCGGAGTTCGACGAGCTGCTGGCAGCCTTTCTGGCCTCGCGCGCCGAAGAAGGGGCTGCACTGCGACAGACATTGAGCGACCAGATCGACGCAATGGTCCCCTTGGTCACGCAGGCCGCCGCGCAGGCCGAAGCCCGTAAAGGCACGGCAGCGGACCGGTTGGCGGAAAATTTGCGGAAGATCCTCAACACCGCTGACGGGATGGACCCCGACCGGCTGGCGCAGGAACTCGCCCTTCAGGCGGTCAAATCGGATGTGACCGAAGAGATCGATCGGCTGGCAACCGCCCATATCCCCGCTGCAAAGGCCCTGCTGACGGCTGACGGCCCGGTCGGGCGGCGTTTCGATTTCCTGATGCAGGAGTTTAACCGCGAGGCCAATACGCTCTGTTCCAAATCCAGCGATGCCGCGCTGACCCAGACCGGCCTTGACCTCAAGGTCGCGATTGATCAGATGCGCGAGCAGGTTCAGAACGTGGAGTGACCATGCCCCAGACCGACAACCGCCGCGGCCTTCTCATCATCCTGTCGTCGCCCTCCGGCGCGGGAAAATCGACGCTGGCGAAGCGGCTGATGGAGTGGGACCCGTCCCTGAGCTTCTCCGTCTCTGCCACGACACGCGCGGCGCGACCGGGCGAGGTGGATGGCACAGACTATCATTTTCTCAGCGAAAGCGCCTTCAAGGACATGGTCCGAAATGGCGCGATGCTGGAACATGCCCATGTGTTCGGCAATTTCTACGGCTCGCCCATGGCCCCGGTGAAAGAGGCCATCGACAGCGGCTGCGACGTGCTGTTCGACATCGACTGGCAGGGCGCGCAGCAGATCAAGACCAGTGCCCTGCGCGACCATGTGCTGTCGATTTTCGTGCTGCCGCCCTCTATCGCGGAACTGCGCCGCCGTCTGGTCAGCCGGGGGCAGGACGCGCCCGAGGTGATCCAGAAGCGGATGCAGAAAAGCTGGGACGAGATCAGCCATTGGGATGGCTATGATTACGTGCTGGTCAACGACGATCTGGACGTGACCTTCGAGCGGCTGAAAACCATCGTCAGCGCCGAGCGACTGCGCCAGCCGCAACAGCCGGGGCTGGTGGGTTTCGTGCGCGGGCTGCAGTCCGAATTTCAGGAGGATGAACAGTGATTTACGCCCTCGACGGCATCGCACCCGAGATTGCGGACGAGACCTGGATCGCCCCCGATGCCAATGTGATCGGCCGCGTGGTTCTGGAGGAAGGCGCTTCGGTCTGGTTCGGCTGCACCCTGCGCGGTGACAACGAGGAAATCCGTATTGGTGCGGGATCGAACGTGCAGGAAAACACCGTCATGCATACCGACCCCGGCTGTCCGTTGCAGATCGGGGCAAATTGCACCATCGGCCACAAGGCCATGCTGCACGGTTGCACCATCGGGGATGGCAGCCTGATCGGCATGGGGGCGACGGTTCTGAACGGGGCAAAGATCGGCAAGGGCTGCCTGATTGGGGCCGGTGCGCTTATCACGGAAAACAAGGTGATCCCCGATTTCTCTCTGGTCATGGGCGCGCCGGGCAAGGTGGTGCGGCAGCTTGATGAGGCGGCACAGGCCGGACTTCTGGCCTCGGCCGAGCATTACCGGCAGAATATGCGCCGCTTCCGGGCGGGACTGGTCGCCTTGGGCTAGGCCCGGGTTAGGCTCAGCGTGAATTGCAGCATATCCGGGGACAGTGATAGCCGGGCGCGCCGTCCACTGACTGCGGCTTCCTTGGCCAGCAGGGCGAATTGGACGCGAGAGGGCGGCGGTGACAAGTCAGACGACATCGGCTGATCCAGAACCTGCCAGATCTCCGCGTCGATGGTCAGCTTGCGACCCTCGCCCGAGATGTCCCATTCCTCGCCGGAATACCGGACCGTCAACACGCCCCCAAGCGGAAGAGCTGTCTCGGCGCAGTTGAGCAGCAGGAAAGCCAGCTTCGCGTCCTGCCGGGGCAGCTCTCCCACCACCTGCCACTCCACCGACAGACGACCGCCACCATAGATCGCGGTCAATATCTCGCGCAATTCGCGTTCCGACAGGGTTTCGCCTGTCCGCGCCGCGCCGAAGGCCACGCGGAAGAAGCGGATGCGCGCCATGGCGTCGTCGATGGCCGATCCGATCAGCTCCAGCTCCGGTGTGCGCGGGGCTCCGGACAGGCTGATCAGCTCCATTCCGTTTGAAATCGCTGACAGCGGGTTTACAAGGTCATGGCAAAGCCGCGATCCAACCAGTTCGGCAAGATCCGGCACGGGGAAATCATGGCGATCATCCATCACGAAAGGCCCCCTGAAATGGTCAATGATCTCAACGCGATGCTGGAGCCGGGTATGCTGGTGCGCCACCCCGGCCAACCCGATTGGGGGCTGGGACAGGTGCAATCGAATATCGCGGGCCGGATCACGGTCAATTTCGAGAATGCCGGAAAGGTGGTGATCAATGGCGAACGGGTGGGCCTTGTCATCGAGTTCTGATCTCCTCGGATCGTCTGCCCGGCAACGCTAGCCCGCGTGCGGTTAACAGTTTCCTAACGGGTCGGGGCTTCGAACCCGACGAGGTTGCATTGCCCCGGCCAATCGCTTACCTCGCGCGCAGGTTTCTTGACGGGCGGCCCATGGTGATTGACGACACCCAGCTTGAACTGCGACTGGCCCGAGGCGAGGCCGATCTGAGGCTGGCACAGGCCCTGCGCTACGAGGTGTTCATCCGGGAATTGGGCGGCGATGGCGACCTGGTGGATCACGCAAACGGGCTAGAGGCGGACAGGTTCGATCCGTTCTTCGACCATCTGATGCTGCTGGATCGGTCGCGGCAGGGCAATCAATGCGTCGGCGTCTACCGATTGATGCGAGAAGATCAGGCCGCCGCCGCAGGGCAGTTCTATTGCGACGATGAATATGACCTGACGGTTCTGAAACAGGGCCCGCTCAAGCTGCTGGAACTGGGGCGGTCCTGCGTCCACGCCGAGTATCGCGGCGGCACGGCGATGCTGCATCTGTGGAACGGGCTCGCGGCCTATGTGGAGGATCATGGGATCGACCTGATGTTCGGCGTCGCGTCCTTCCACGGAATCGATGCCGCTGCCTTTGCCGCGCCCTTGTCCTTGCTGCATCACCGCTACCTTGCGCCTGCTGATATCCGCGTTCGCGCGCGTGAGGACAATTTTCAGCGCATGGACCTGATTGCAGAAGCGGACCTGGACCGGGTCGCCGCCGCCCGCGCGATGCCTGCGCTGATCAAAGGCTATCTCAAGATGGGCGGGTTCGTGGGCGAGGGGGCCTATATAGACCGGCCCTTCAACACCACCGATATCTGTCTGTTGATGGATGTGAAACGCGTGTCGCAGAAGCAGTTCGGCCTCTATGCCAAGGGGGCGCGACGGTGACGGTCTGGGATGATGGCGAGATGCCATTGGACAGCCCCGTTACCCTTGCCGGGTGGCTGAGGGTCTGTCGAAGGGGCGTGCCGGTTATCCTGCTGCTTCTGCTCTGTTTTCCCCTGCTTCTAATCCTGCGGGTGCCGGAGAAATGGATCTGGGGCTATCGCCGCCCCATTACCCCATGGATCACACAATTCGTATGTATTTCAACCTGTTGGGTGATGGGGTTGAAGCGGAATGTGAGCGGTGTTCCAAGCCCGCAACGTGGGGCCTATGTGGCCAATCATTCCAGCTGGCTCGACATTTTCGTACTGAACGCGTCCAAACGCATCTACTTCGTTGCCAAGGCCGAGGTGCAGGGCTGGCCCGGCATCGGCTGGCTGGCGCGGGGCACGGGCACGGTGTTCATCCGCCGCGACCGGCGCGAGGCCCGGCGTCAGCAGGACGTGTTCGAGGACCGTCTGCGGGCAGGCCACCACCTGTTGTTTTTCCCCGAAGGCACCAGCACCGACGGCCAACGGGTTCTCCCCTTCAAGACGACCCTTTTCGCGGCCTTCACCACCGAAGCCTTGCGAGATTTCCTGACCGTTCAGCCCATCACCCTGCGCTATCATGCGCCCGAGGGCGAAGACCCGAGGTTCTACGGATGGTGGGGCGATATGGGCTTTGGCTACGGGCTGCTGAAGGTGCTGGCCGTCCGGCGGCAGGGCCGCGTCGACGTGATCTACCACCCGCCGCTGAGAGTCTCGGACTTCCCCGATCGCAAATCCCTGGCGGCAGCCTGCGAAGCGACCGTCCGGCAGGGCTTCACCGAAGCGGGGCGATAAGGGTCTTCAGCGCGGCCAGCGGATCCTCCGCTTTCCAGATCTCCTGCCCGATGGCGAAGAAATCCGTAACCGGGGCCAGTTGCGCCACCAGATCTACGGTCAGCGCACCTTCCGCCACCACCGGCAGCTCGATCATCTGCGACCACCAGGCGAAAAGGTCGTGCTCGGCGCGGGTGCCGTCCCCAAGCGGGCTGTCGCCAACGGGACCGAAGGCGATGTAGTCAGCGCCCACTTCGCCCGCGGTCATGCCTTCATGGGTGGAGGCGCCGCAAAAGGCCCCGACGATGGGATCGGTGCCCAATTCCTTGCGCGCCTTGCGAACGGACCGGGCCGCATCGGTCAGGTGGACGCCGTCAAGGCCGAGCCGTTCGACCATGCCCAGATGTTTCTCGATCACAATGGGCACGTCCCGCTCATGAGCAATGACGCGCAACGCATCGGCGGCGCGGGCCACGTCGTCGGCATCGGAGGAGGCATGGGCCAGCCGCAGGCAGGCAATTTCCATCCCGTCCAGCACGGCGGCAAGCTTCGGCGCGAAGGCGTCGATTTCGAAGGCGGGCGGCGTGATCAGGTAGATCTGCGGCTGCTCGGGGGCGTCCTGGGGCATGGGTCTGTCCTTCGTCTTGGCTGGCGCGGTGATAGCCGGTCGCCGCGCCGGGAACAATGGGGCGCTTGCATCGCGCGGCCCCCGGTTTTATGCGGCAGCCCATGGACAGCAAGCATCCCCAACCCGCCTTCATCCTTGTGCGCCCGCAGATGGGTGAAAACATCGGCGCCGCCGCGCGGGCGATGTGGAATTTCGGGCTGGATCATATGCGGGTGATTGCCCCGCGAGATGGCTGGCCAAATGAACGCGCCGTGGCGCTGGCCAGCGGGGCCGGGCGGCTGCTGGATAATGCGGGGCTGTTTCAAACCACGCAGGAGGCGCTGCGCGACTGCACTTATGTGTTCGCGACCACGGCCCGGCAACGGGGGCTGACGAAACCTATCGTGACACCCGAACGCGCGATGGAACAGGCCCGCGCGATCCATGCGGAGGGCGGCAAGGTGGGCGTGCTGTTCGGTCCCGAACGGGCGGGGCTGGAGAATGAGGATATCGTGCTGGCCAACGCCATCATCTCGGTGCCGGTGAACCCCGATTTCGCCTCGCTCAACCTTGGCCAATGCGTGTTGCTGACCGCCTATGAATGGCGGCGGGCGACGGAAGAGATCGTGGCCGAAGTGATGGAACTGGCCGGAACGGAATTCGCAAGCGGTCTGGAGGTTGAGAAGCTCGGCGACCATTTCGAGGAACGCTTGACTGATGCCGGGTTCTTCTTCCCCGAGGCCAAGGCGGAAAGCATGCGCCTGAACCTGCGCAACATGTGGTCGCGCCTGCCGCTCACGCGCGCGGATGTGCAGACCCTGCACGGCGTCCTGCGCCAGATGGTGCGCTGGAAGGAGCGCGGCTGACCCCGCGACGCATTGCCGTGGCGCTTGATCCTCCCGTGGGGCGGGGCTAGGTCTGTCGGGACGGAAATGGGAGCCCGAGGCATGAGCGGACGCAGTATCTTCGAAGAGGTCACAGAAACCCAGAAACCCGCCGCGACGCCGGGCGCTTTGACGGCGGGCCGGGGCAGGGGGCGTGGATTCGCGCGGATCTGGCTGATGGTGCTCTTCGCGATGGTGGTGGCGATGATCGCCGTGGGCGGGCTGACCCGGCTGACCGATTCCGGCCTGTCGATCACCGAATGGGCTCCGATCTCGGGCGCGGTGCCGCCCCTGAACGAGGCCGATTGGCAATCCGAGTTCGAGGCTTATCAGCAGACCGATGAATACCGGTTGCAAAACGCGGGCATGAGCCTCGCCGAGTTCCAGTACATCTATTGGTGGGAATGGGGTCACCGGCAACTTGGCCGGACCATCGGACTTGTCTGGGCGCTCGGCTTTGCCTTCATGCTGCTGACGAAACGGATGCCAACAGGATGGACTGGACGCTTCCTGCTTCTGGGCGCGCTTGGCGGCGCTCAGGGGGCCATTGGCTGGTGGATGGTCCATTCCGGGCTGCAGGAGGGGATGCTCGACGTGGCCTCCTACCGGCTGGCGACGCATCTGGGGCTGGCCTTCCTGATCCTCGCGCTCATTGCCTGGTATGTGCTGCGCCTCATGCGCGACGAGGCGGAGCTGATGCAGGCCCGCCGCAACATGGACCGCAAGATCAAGGGGATGGTGACGGGGCTGTTGCACCTGTCATTTATCCAGATCCTCCTTGGGGCGCTCGTCGCCGGGATCGACGCGGGCCGCATGTTCCCCGACTGGCCGCTCATGTCCGGGGGCTTTACCCCGCCCGACATGTGGCAGATCGAGCCCCTCTGGCGGAACTTCTTCGAAAACGCGGGCACCGTGCAGTTCATCCACCGGATCGTTGGCTATGTGCTGGTGCTGATGGCGATCGGCATCCTCATGGCCGCCCGCAAATCCGCCAACCGCAGCGTCAAAGGCGCAGCGCAGGTGGCGGCGGGGATGATCTTCGTTCAGGCCACGCTTGGGATCGTCACGGTCATGCATTCCTCGCCCTTGGCGCTGGCGCTTCTGCACCAGTTGGGTGCGGTCGTGACCATCGTTCTCATTCTCCGCGCGCGCTTTACCGCGATGCATCCCCATGCCCAATCCGTGAGAGGGGCCTGACATGTCCGCCTATGACGATCTGATCGCCTACCAGAAAGACACGCAGGCCCTGGCCGAGGTCATGGGCCGGCTTGGCTGGGATCAGGAAACCATGATGCCGCGCGGGGCCGCTGATCAGCGGTCCGAGGAAATGGCGGCGATGGAAAGCGTCCTGCATGCCCGCCGCACCGATCCGCGTGTGGGCGACTGGCTGGCCGGGGCGGAGGCCTCCGATGACGTGGCGCGCGCCAACCTGCGTCTGATCCGCCGGGAATACGACCGCGCCACCAAGGTGCCCGCCGATCTGGCCAAGGCGCTGGCTCGGGCCACGTCGCGCGCGCAGGGCATCTGGGCCGAGGCGCGGGCGACTGAAGACGTGGCGGCCTTCCTGCCGACGCTGGCCGAAATCCTGCGTCTGCGGCGTGAGGAAGCCGCCGCCATCGCCGGTGATGCCGACCCCTATGACGCGCTCTTGCAGGATTATGAACCGGGGATCACCGGCGCCGAGCTGGAGGCGCTCTTTTCCCGTATGCGCCCCCGGCTGGTCGATCTGCGCGGGCGTATCCTGTCCTCGGGCTATGACCCCAAACCGCTGAAGGGGCATTTCCCGGAAGCCGCGCAACTGGCGTTGTCCGCCGAACTGGCGCAGGCCTTCGGCTATGACTTGACCCATGGCCGCATCGACAAGGCGGTGCATCCGTTCAGCTCCGGCTCTGGCCGGGATGTGCGGATCACCACGCGGGTGGATGAGGCGGAGCCCTTCGGCTGTCTCTATTCCACCATCCACGAGGTCGGCCATGCCTGCTATGAGCTGAATATCGACGACGCCTATTTGTTCAGTGCGCTTGGCGGTGGTGTGTCCATGGGCGTGCATGAAAGCCAGAGCCGCTCTTACGAGAACCAGATGGGCCGCAGCCGTGCCTTCACAGGCTGGCTTTACGGCAAGATGACCGAGGCGTTCGGCCCCCTGAATGTTCCTGATGCCGATGCCTTCCACGCCGCTGTGAACCGCGTTCAGTCGGGCTATATCCGCACCGAGGCCGACGAGGTGCACTACAACCTGCATATCCTGCTGCGCTTCGATCTGGAGCGGGCGTTGATCACCGGTGACCTGCAAGTGGCCGATCTTGAAGCCGCCTGGAATGACCGCTTTGCCGCCGATTTCGGTGTGGCGGTCGACAAGCCCTCGAACGGCATGCTGCAGGACGTGCATTGGTCGGTGGGGCTCTTCGGCTATTTCCCGACCTACACGCTTGGCAATGTCTATGCGGGCTGCCTGTTCAAGACCCTGCGCAACGATCTCCCGGATGTGGATGCGCAGATGGCCGAGGGCGACCTGAGCGGCGCAACCGGCTGGATGGCGCAGAACATGCAAACCCATGGCGGGCTTTACGAGCCGCGCGAGGTGGTGGAACGGGCCGCCCGAGCGCCGGTCAGCGAAGCGCCGCTTCTCGACTATCTCGACGCCAAGTTCGGCGCGATCTACGGGGTCTGACATGGACCTGCGGCCAGATCAGGCCGCACGCGGCCCGGCGGTCTGGATGCTGGCCATCGGCCAGACGCTGAGCTACGCCTGCCTCTACTACATTTTCGCAGCCCTCATCCTGAGTTGGGAGGCCGATCTTGGCTGGGACCGGGCCGTGCTGGCCACGGGGCCTTTCCTGTCCATCGTGATTGCCGCAGTGCTGGCCCCCTTTGCGGGACGGCTGGTGGATCTGGGGAAAGGGCCCGAGGCGATGGTGGCGGGCGCGCTGATCGGGGCCGGGGCGCTTGTGGCGCTGGCACTGAGCCAGACCCCGACAGCGTATCTCGCCGCATGGGCCCTGATCGGGCTGGCCCAATCCGTCACGCTCTATGAAACCTGCTTCGCCTTTCTCATTCGCCGCCTTGGACCGCATGCGAGGGCTGCAATCGTTCGCGTCACGCTGGTCGCGGGCTTCGCCTCGACGCTTGCCTTTCCGGCGGGCGCGACGCTCAGCGCCTCGATCGGCTGGCGTGGGGCGGTCTGGGTTGCGGCGGCGGTAATGGCATTCGGCCTGGTGCCACTCTTCGCCATCGCGGGCCGGATGCTGCGCCGGGTGGAGGGCGCGCCGGATACGAGGGAGACCGACAAGGGCGCCTTGGGCCGGGCGTTGAGATCGGTCAGTTTCTGGGTACTGGCCGTCGTCCTGTCGCTTGTCTCGCTCAATCACTGGATGCTGATCAACTACGCGGTGCCGATCTTTGTGGCACAGGGCGCGAACCAGCCGCTGGCGGTGTTCGCGGCCTCGACCGTTGGACCCGCTCAGGTGGCCGGACGACTGGTCCTGATGCGATATGAGGCGCGGATCGGCACGGCGGCAGCCACTCGCATCACCTTTCTGGCCATGGTCGCGGGCACGCTGGCACTGTTTCTGGCGGGGGTGCAGCCCTGGCTGATCTTCGCCTTTACCGCCATTCAGGGCGGCGCAATCGGGGTCATGACCATCCTGCGTCCGGTGCTGATCGCGGAAGCCATGGGACCGGCGGGCTACGGAGCGATTGCGGGCACGATCCAGATCCCGGCCCTGTTGGCGGGCGCGCTGGCCCCGGTTCTGGGCGCGGTCATGCTGGACGGGTTCGGTGTGGCGGGGCTGCTTTTCCTGTCGCTGCTGGTACTTGCGGCCAGCCTGGGCATGCTGGCCGTTCTGTTGCGCAGGATCGGCTGATCTACCCCGGCTGGGTCCAGTCAGGCGCCCGCTTTTCAATGAACGCGTCGATGCCCTCGGCGGTGTCGTCATCGAGCATGTTTTCCACCATCACCGCGCCGGTATAGTCATAGGCCTGGGCGAGGTTCATCTGGATCTGGTCGTAAAACGCCCGCTTGCCGATCCTGACCGCGCTGCCGAGCTTGTCGGCCACGGTCTGCGCCATTTCCATCACCTCATCCTCCAGCCGGTCGGCATGAACGGAGCGGTTGATCAGCCCGAGCGCCTCGGCCCGGTCGGCGCTGATGAACCGGCCGGTGGTCAGCATCTCCATCGCCTGTTTGCGCGGGATATTGCGGGATAGGGCCACCATCGGCGTGGAGCAGAACAACCCGATATTGACTCCGTTCACCCCGAAGCGGGTGTCATCTGCGGCAATCGCCATGTCGCAGGACGCCACCAACTGACAGCCCGCCGCCGTGGCAATGCCGTGAACCTGCGCAATCACGGGCTGAGGAAGACGCGGGATCATCTGCATGATCTCTCCACAGCGGTTGAACAGATCGCCAAACGCCGCCGCGCCCTTGTCGGGGGCCTGCCGCTTGGCGCGCATCTCCTTCAGGTCATGGCCTGCGCAAAACGCCTTGCCGACCCCGCGCAAGACCACAACGCGCTGCGTGTCCGATCCCATCAGATCGGTGAATTCCTCTTTCAGCCGCGCCAGCATCGCATCCGACAGCGCATTCAGCGCGCCGGGCATGTTCAGCGTCAGCCGAGTGATGGGGCCAAGGTCCTCGCGGATAAGAATATCCTGTGACGTAGCGTCCGACATCTGGCCCTCCCTTGCCAATTGCATCCAAGACGCTGAATGCTAGGCCGAAAGAGGGAGGAGGGGCAATGGCACTGGCCATGGACAAATCCGCGCTGTCAACGTTCCTGCAGACGGAATTCGCGCAAGTCGCAGACGACTTCACCATTGAAGAGGTGAGAGAGATGGGCATCCTCGTGCGGCTCAAGGTCGATGAGCGGCACCTGCGGCCCGGCGGCACCGTGTCCGGCCCGTCGATGTTCGCGCTGGCCGATGTCTCGATCTATCTGGCTGTGCTGGCGATGGTCGGTCCCAAGGGACTGGCGGTCACCACGAATATCTCGATGGATTTCATGCGCAAACCCGCCGCTGCGACCGACCTTCTGTGCGATTGCCGCTTGCTGAAACTGGGCAAGACACTGGCCGTGGGCGATTGCCTGATCCGGTCCGACGGCATGGAGGCCCCGGTGGCGCGCGCCTCGATGACCTATGCGATTCCCCCCGACCGCTGAGCCAGCCAGACGGAATGGCCGTGGAATTCCGCATCGTCCGGGCGGAACCACAGCACCTCGAACCCATGCGCGGCGAAGAGTGCGCGATAGGCATCCGGCGACAGGCTGGCATGGATCACCGGCTCCTCCCCGACCTGACCCATGGCTTCGCTGTCCCTTGGCCCTGTGGTCAGCACCAGCCGCGCGCCGGGGGCGGCGTGGGCCTTGAAGACTGGAAACATGGCGCATTGAGCCTTGCGCGACAGGTGAAAGAAACTGTCCCACGCGACTATCACGTCAAATCGCTGGCCCAGTGACAGTCCGCGCATATCGGCGAGAACCGCTCTTGCGTCGGGAAGATTGCCCCGGAAATGGTCCAGCATGCGCTTTGACCCATCCACACCCGTCACGGCACAGCCCTGATCCGTGAACCAGCGGGCAATCGGCAGCCCCGCACCGCAGCCGAGATCCAGAACCGCTGCACCGGTCTGGCCATCCAGGGCGGCCGACAGCGCCCCACGCTCGAACAGCGTCCGGTTGCGCGTGGCGACCCAGTGATCGGCCACCCGGTCATAGGCGGGAAGGATATCGTTGAAGTCCATAGCCCATCCTGCGCGATCCCTGATCCCGCGAAAACCCTTTTGGGCGCGAATTCCCGCCGCTTTCGCGGCGTTGCTTTTGACCCCCCTTGCAGCGCGGCCTATAAGGCAATTGCGCCACAGGAGTCGCGGGCATGATCCGATTCATTTTTTCCTTTTTCGGGGGCATATTCAGCTTCCTGACCAACGGGCTCGTGATGGGCGCGTTGATTGCCGGCGGGGTGATCTTTTCCTTCACCCGCGACCTGCCCGATTACCAGACTTTGCAGCAATACGCGCCCGCCACGATCAGCCGGATCTACAACCGCGATGGCGAGATCATGGATGAATTTGCCGCCGAACGCCGGATCTATGCCTCCTATGATGAGATTCCGCCGGTCGTCGTGCATGCCTTCGTCAGCGCCGAGGACCGCAATTTCTTTGAACATTCCGGCTATGACCCGCGCGCCATTGGCGCCGCCGTGGTCGAGGCGATCCGGTCTCGCGGGCAGGATGTGCGCGGCGCGTCGACGATCACGCAGCAGGTGGTGAAGAACTTCCTTCTCGACGGGTCCCGCCGGATCGAGCGCAAGATCCGAGAGATCATCCTGGCCGCGCGGATCGAACAGACGCTGTCCAAGGAACGGATCATGGAGCTTTATCTCAACGAGATTGAGCTTGGTCAGCGCTCCTTCGGCGTGGCGGCTGCGGCCCAGACCTATTTCAACTCCGACCTTGTCGATCTGCGCCCCGAACAGGCCGCCTATCTGGCGGCGCTGCCGCAATCGGGCGGCACAGCGCTGCATCCGGTGCGCAACTATGAACGCGCCATCAGCCGCCGCAACTACGTGCTGCGGGAGATGTATGAAAACGGCTATCTCTCGATGGAAGAGATGGAAGCCGCGCAGGCCGCACCGCTGGAAACCGTGCAGGGTGGGCATATCGAGCCGTTCCGGGCGCAACTCCCCTCGCGCGATTATTTCTCCGATGAAATCCGCCGCCAGTTGAGCCGCGATTTCGGAACCGAGGGCTTCCTGTCGGGCGGCTATACCGTGCGCGCCACGATGGACGAAAGCCTGCAAGATGCCGCCGCGCAGGCCTTGCGCCGGGCGCTGGAACGCTATGATCGCGACCGGGGCCTGTGGCGCGAGCCGCTGGCCACGATCGACCCCGAGGCGCTGGCCGAGGCGGGCGACGAGGGCTGGCGCGAATTGCTGGCAGAGGTCACCTTCCCCCGCGATGTCGACGGCTGGCATGCCGCCGTGGTGCTGGAAGTGGGCAACACCCATGCTCGCATCGGTATCGAAGGCATCGAGGATGACGAGGACGGCCACTGGATCCCGCCAGAGGATGTGACCTGGGCGCGACCCGTGGATGCCGATGGCAACCGGGGCGATACCGCGCGCAATGCGGGCGATCTGCTGGATGTGGGCGACGTGATCCATGTGCGCGCCATGACCAGTGACAGTGACGGCAGTTTCATCCGCTGGACCCTGCGCCAGATTCCCGAGGTGCAGGGCGGGTTCATGGCGATGGATGTGAATACGGGTCGGGTGCTGGCAATGCAGGGCGGATTTTCCTACCAGTATTCCAGCTTCAACCGCGCCACGCAGGCCACGCGCCAGCCGGGCTCGGTCTTCAAACCCTTTGTCTACGCCTCGGCTTTGGACACCGGCTACAGCCCCAACACCATCGTCATTGACGCCCCGATCGAGGTCGACACGGGCGAGGGGATCTGGCGACCCACCAATGCCTCCAACGAATTCTACGGGCCTGCACCGCTGCGCACCGGGATCGAACGCTCGCGCAACTTGATGACCGTGCGTCTGGCGCAGGATGTGGGGATGGAAACAGTCGCCCGCTACGCGGAACGCTTTGGCGTCTATGATGAATTGCAACCCTATCTGGCCAACTCGCTCGGCTCGCAGGAAACCACGCTTTATCGTGTTGTCGCAGCCTATGCGATGTTCGCCAATGGCGGTGAGCGGGTGGAACCCACGCTGGTTGACCGGGTTCAGGACCGCTTCGGCGCAACCGTCTACCGCCATGATCAGCGCATCTGTCAGGACTGCCTGCTGAGCGAATTGCAGGACGGTCGTGCGCCCCGGATCGTCTCGAACCGCGAACGGGTGATCGACGCGATCACCGCTTATCAGATCACCTCGATGATGCGCGGTGTGGTCCAGCGCGGCACGGCGGCGGGCAGCGTTGGCAATGCCGGGCTCGGTGTGCCGCTGGCTGGCAAGACCGGCACCACCAACGATGCGCGCGACGTGTGGTTCGTCGGTTTCTCCAACACTATTGTTGCGGGCTGCTATATCGGTTTCGACACGCCTCGCAGCCTTGGTCGTGGTGCCTCGGGCGGTGGAATGTGTGGGCCGGTCTTTGCGCAGTTCATGCGCGAGGCGATTGCCGAATATGGTGGCGGAGAATTCGAAGTGCCGCCGGGGGGGCATTTCTATCCGATCGACCGCTATTCCGGCCAGCGGCTGGAATCCGGCGCCTCCGGCCCCGATGTGGTGATGGAATATTTCCGCGACGGGGAAGAACCTTTCTTCGGCATGCTGTCCATTGTCGATGGCGGTTTCGGCATGGGATCGAACCTGCCCATGTTCATTCGCGGACAGGAACCGGGCACCGGCGGCGGCGAAATCGTGGATGGCGATCCGCTGCCCCCGACGGACAGCACCGTGGAAACCTCGACCGGCGGAACCGCGCGGGTGCCGCTTGGCACGGGCTTCGGTGAACTGACCTCCGGCGGGCTCTACTGACCAACCCGGCCCTTGCCCGCTTGCAGCGGCGCGGGGGCTGGTCTACATCCCTGTGACAACCTATTCCTGAGCCGAGCGAGCAGACCATGCGGGCCGAAACCCAAAGCCATATCGAGAAAATCCGCAAATCCCTGACCCTTCTGGGCCAGCGGATGGACCTTGAAACGGCCCCCCACCGGTTGGAGGAATTCAACGCGCGCGTCGAGGACCCGGACCTGTGGAACGACCCGGAAAAGGCGCAGAAGCTGATGCGCGACCGCCAGTTGCTGGTCGACAAGATGGGGACCTACAAGGCCATCGAGACCGGGCTGAACGACAATGTCGAACTGATCGAGCTTGGCGAAATGGAGGACGATCAGGAGGTGATCGCCGAGGCCGAGGCCGCGCTTGCCGATCTGGTCAAGACCGCCGCCGCGAAGGAGCTGGAGGCGCTGCTGGATGGCGAGGCGGACAGCAACGACACCTTCCTCGAAATCAACTCCGGCGCGGGCGGCACTGAAAGCTGTGACTGGGCGTCCATTCTGGCGCGGATGTATGTCCGTTGGGCCGAGAAGAAGGGCTATGACGTCGAGTTGCAATCCGAGAGTGCGGGCGAAGAGGCGGGCATCAAATCCGCGACCTACAAGATCTCCGGCCACAACGCCTATGGCTGGCTGAAATCGGAATCGGGCGTGCATCGTCTGGTGCGGATTTCGCCCTATGACAGCGCCGCGCGGCGGCACACCTCCTTCAGCTCGGTCTGGGTTTACCCGGTCGTTGACGACAATATCGAGATCGAGGTGAACCCCTCTGACATTCGCATCGACACCTACCGGTCCTCCGGCGCGGGCGGTCAGCACGTCAACACCACGGACTCGGCGGTGCGGATCACCCACATTCCCACGGGCATCGTCGTGACCAGTTCCGAGAAATCGCAGCACCAGAACCGCGACATCGCCATGAAGGCGCTGAAATCGCGGCTCTACCAGCAGGAGCTGGACCGCCGCAACGCCGCCATCAACGAGGCGCATGAGAACAAGGGCGATGCGGGCTGGGGCAACCAGATCCGCTCCTATGTTCTGCAACCCTACCAGATGGTGAAGGACCTGCGTACGGGGTTTGAAACCTCAGACACGCAAGGCGTTCTGGACGGCGATCTCGACGGGCTGATGGCGAGCGTGCTGGCCATGGACGTATCTGGCAAGACCCGCGCACAGGCGCAGGCCGAGGACTGAGCGATCAAGGCCAGGGGTTGACGCACCCTCCTTGTGATGGGTGGCCCAGGTACCCTATTCTCGTGTCTGGTGCTTTGATCATTGGCTGAGTCATGTCCCGGTTTTTCCGCCGTCTCCTTCTGATTTCATCTGTATCTTTCGGGCTGATCCTTTTGGGGATGACGCTGTTCCTGCCGCCCGCAGCGGCATGGCTTTGCCCGGCCTGCTATGGGTTTGAGCGGATCGCCCCCTCTGTCTATCTGGAACGAGACGCGTCCGAAGCCGAAACATCGCGCATGCTGGACATGATCGGCGCGGCACAGGCCCGGGTCGAGACCGTCCTTGGGCCCTTGCAGGCCGAACCTGACATCCTGATCTGTCACAGCGCCCAATGCGATGCCCGCCTTGACGGGCGGGGGGCCTGGGCGCGTGCCTTTGGGGCGGTGTTCATCCTCGTCAGTCCGCCGGGACGAAATGTCGAAATCCTCAGCCATGAACTGGCCCATATCGCGATTCACCGCAGAATCGGCCCCTGGGCGCAGATGCAGAATGCCCTGCCAGCCTGGTTTGACGAAGGTCTGGCGGTCATCCTGTCACGCGACATGCGCTATCTGACAGAGGCCGAAGACGGCACGCTTGGATGCCTGATATCGTCCGATGGTAGCCTGCCGGAGCTTGCCCGCGACTGGCGGCGCCGGGCAGGGGAGGAGTTTGCCACCCTCTACCCGATGGCGGCCTGCGAGGTTCTGGGCTGGCTTGAAAGTTACGGGGGCATGGACGCGGTCGGCCCGGCCCTGGCACTGGTTCGCAGCGGCGCGCCCTTCCCGGCAACGGAGTAGAGCCGGAGAGATCAGATTTCCCTTGGCATGGTCAAGCATCCTCCCGTAGCATTTTGGCGAGGGAGGATTTCGTGATGAGTGACATTAGCCAGGCCTTGCCCGCCGCCTCGAAAGTGCCGGAGGTCCGGGATATGGAAATGGGCGATATCGCCTATGCCTTGAAAGCCGGGTGGCAGGATTTTCGCCGCAAGCCGATGATGGGGCTCTTCTTTGCCCATATCTACGTGATCGGCGGCTGGCTGCTCTATATTCTTTTCTTCGTGACGGAACAGATCTGGCTGTCGCTGCCCATCACCGTGGGCTTTCCGCTGATCGCGCCGTTTCTGGCCGTGGGGCTCTACGAGGTGTCGCGCCGGCTGGAACAGCGCGAGACCGATTTCCGCCGCAATGACATCTTCGGCGTCGTCTGGCGTCAGCGCCTGCGGCAATTGCCGCTGATGTCCTGGGTGATCATCGTCTATTTCCTGTTCTGGTCCTTCTTCGCGCATATGCTGTTCGCGCTGTTCATGGGGCCGTCGGTTCTGATGAATGTCAGCTCCAGCTACGCCTATCTTCTGCAACCCGAGGGTCTGGTGATGCTGCTGGTCGGCACCGCATTCGGGGCGGCGTTCGCCTTTGTGCTGTTCTGCCTGACCGCGATTTCGCTGCCGCTGCTGCTGGACAAGGAACTGGATTTCGTCACCGCCATGCTGACCTCGATCGCGGTCGTCAAACGCAATCCCAAGGTCATGATCGCCTGGGGTCTGACCATTTCGGTGCTGACCTTCGCGGCGATGATCCCGGCCCTATTGGGCCTGTTCATCGCGCTGCCGGTTCTGGGCCATGCCAGCTGGCACATCTACCGCCGGGCCTTGGATCACGGCTGAGACGCTTATACGAAAACGGCCCCGAAAGATCGGGGCCGCCATGAACTGTCGTTAGCCGGAAAGGATCAGGCTTCTGCCGTGCCGTTGCTGGCGGCGGGCTTGGGCGCCGCCGAGGCCGGGGCAGGGCGCTTGGCGCCGCCATTGGACAGCGGGTCTTCCTGACGCTGAACAGAGCCTTCGAAATGCGCGCCGCTTTCGATGGCGATGGTCTTGTGGATGATGTCGCCCTCGACCTTCGCGGTCGCGGTCAGGCGCACTTTCAGGCCACGGACACGGCCCACGACGCGGCCCGTCACGACAATGTCGTCGGCAACGATCTCGCCCTCGATGGTGGCGCCTTCGCCAACCGTCAGCAGATGCGCGCGGATATCGCCATGCACGGTGCCTTCCACCTGGATGTCACCAGTGGTGCGCAGATTGCCGGTGATCGTCAGGTCAGAGCTGAGCAAGGATGCGGGCGGTTTGGGCTTGTTCGAGGTAAGGGGCATTGAGCTTTTGTCCGAGGATCCTGCCTTGGGGGCATCCGCCCCGGTTTCGGGTTTGCTATCAGCGGCGCCAGCCTGTTTGGGACCGGGTTCATTGATTTTTGACTTAGAAAACATCTCTACCTGCCGTGATGTAGTTCATGGGGTTTCGGGGCGTATCACCGGTGCGAACCTCATAGTGGAGATGGGGCCCCGTCGACCGTCCGGTGCTTCCCATATCACCTATGCGATCCCCGCGCGAGACCCTTTGGCCCTCGGTGACGCGGATGCGCGACAAATGGGCATAGCGGGTCTCGAACCCGAAGGCATGCTGGATGACGATGATATTGCCATAGCCGCTCTGCCGTCCGGCGAAGCTGACAACGCCGTCGCCGGTGGCGTGAATCGGGGTGCCGGTGGGGCCGGCCATGTCGACGCCGGAATGCAGACGGCTGCCGCCATTGAAGGGATCCCGCCGGTAGCCAAAGGGAGAGCTCAGCCGGTAGCTCGCAAAGACGGGCCGGGAAAAAGGCAATCTTTCCGCGACCATACGGTGAAGGTTGAGGTTGTCGAGCTGTGCCAGAACCTCGTTGGCGCGCAGCGAGGCGGAATCCGGGTCTTCGCCGCGCGTCGACATGGTGATCGGCATCAGCGGCCCACCCTGGCCGTCATAGCTGGCGCGCATCTGGTTCACCAGATCCTCGGTCGACAGACCCGCGGCCGAGAACATCCGGTCAAGCGGCGCCATCGACATTTCCACAGCGTCTTCAAGCTGCGCGAAAATCCGCTCGTTACGTTCATCGGCGAGGGCCTGGGTGAATTCAAGCTCGTCGATTTCCGCTTCGGCATCTTCCGCGATCTCGACCGCGTCGTCGCGCTGATCGGCGGCGCGGGCAAGCGCCATGGTCAGGTATTCCAGCGTCCGTTCCAGTTCCCGCTGCCGACCGGCGGCGGTCTGGACCGAGCCGTTTTCGGCCTCGATCTCGGCCAGCAGGGCGGCGGTCTGTGCGCGGGCTTCGTCGCGTTCCGTCATGACCCGGCGCAGCGTGGTCTGGATCACCTCGACCGCGGTTTCCAGCTCGCGGCGGCGTTCCTCGGATGCCAGCAGCCGTGACTGCATCGCCGAGACCTCGCCCATGGCGACCGAGAACCGTTCCTGGCTGGCCTGCGCTTCCGACGCGCGCGCATCGCGTTCGAGGGACATGGCATTGAGGCGCTGTTCATAGGCAACCTGCGCACGCTCTGCCTGTTCGCGGACTCCGCCCGCGCTGATGGAATCGATCAGGAAGATGGCCGTGACGATCACCGTCCAGCCAACGAAAAGCGAGCTCCCCGTCAGCATGATCGCCTGAGTGGCAGGCCGCAGACGCACATAGCGCATGCCCTGGTCTGATTTCAGGAAAAGCCGCTGTTCCGGCAAATACCGTTCGAGCGCGCCGTTGAAACGGTCGGTCAGGCGTGTCTTCACGTCGCTGTGCCCCATTACCCTTGTCATTGCCGGATGTGCCGTCCTGTCCCCACAATCGCCACACCGGTAAGACAGGGATTAGGGGAAAGCCGGGCTTTGCTCAAACCTTTTTCTGCCTACCTGTGGATAAACGGGCTTTTTCGCCGAAATGTTGGCGAGATTTCGCGCATTCCACCGGGTCAGTTTACCGACCCCGTTTCCGACAGGGGCCAGTAGAAATCGGGTGGCAAACCGGCCTCGGCGCGTTTTTCCTCGTTGAACGGGGGTTTCAATGCCCCGTGGAAATAGGTTTTCACAAGCCGGTGAAATTCGTCCTTCGGGTCGATATCGGCACGGCCGCAGAGGAAGTGGAACCACTTGGACCCGTAGGCCACATGGTGGACCTCTTCCGCATAGATGACTTCCAACGCCTCGACGGCCTGCCGGGCCGCGTCATCTCCTGCCTTGCGGAAGACCTCGATCATGCCCGGCGTCACGTCCAGTCCGCGCGCTTCCAGCACCATGGGCACAACGGCAAGCCGGCCCATGATATCCTCTGCCGTGTCTTCCGCCGCGCGCCACATGCCCGCATGGGCGGCAAGGTCGCCATAATGGCTGCCCATGGTTTCCAGGCAGGCACTGACCAGTTGGAAATGCTTCGACTCCTCATCTGCCGATTTCACCCAGTCGTCAAAGAAGCCAATCGGCATTTTCACCCGTCCCCCGAACCGCGCGATGATGTCCCAATGCAGGTCGACGGCATTCAGCTCGATATGGGCGACCGCATGCAGCAGCGCCTTGCGCCCCTCGGGGCTGCCGGGGCGGCGGCGGGGCACGTCGCGCGGGTCGAGCAGGGCGGGCCTTTCGGGTCGGGAAGGGCGCAGGGGCGGCGTGGCGCTGCCAATCTCGATCTCGGGCGCCTCGCCCCTGCGGGCGGCAAACCAACGGGCCGCGTAACGACGGCTGAGATCGGTCTTGTCCCGCGCATCGGCGGTTTCCAGAACCGCCGTCGCCATTTCGGTCAGCGACAGGGAGGTCACAGCGCCTTCACCGCCTCCAGCACCTCGGCCGCATGGCCCGTGACCTTCACCTTGGGCCAGACGCGGACCACGACGCCCTCAGCATCAATCAGCACTGTCGAGCGCTGGATGCCCATGCTCTTCTTGCCATACATGTTCTTTTCGACCCAGGTGCCATAGGTCTCGCACAGGTCCCCCTCGGCATCCGAGACCAGGATCACGCCCAGATCATGCTTGGCGATGAATTTCTCGTGCTTGGCGACAGTGTCCTTGGACACGCCGATCACCGTGGCCCCGGCGGCGGTGAAGTCGGGCAGCATGGCGGTGAAGTCATTGGCTTCCGTGGTGCAGCCGGGCGTGTCGTCACGCGGATAGAAATACAGCACGACCGGGCCGCCCTTCAGCGAAGACAGGGTGACATCGGCCCCGCCATCGCGGGGAAGGGTGAAATCCGGGGCGGTCTGGCCTGCTTCGATCATGGGATGCTCCTTGCTATCGGCGGGAATCTGCTATCGGCGGTTTGCAAGCTAGGATAAATCCGGCGAAGATAAACCCTGAAACCGACCGAAATCCTCCGGCAGATCGAGCGCGCAGAACTCATGTCAGACACCGGCCCAGACCCAGAGCCGCGCCGCCTCAGGCGACGAGGCCCGCTGCGCTGGATCCTGCGTGGACTGGCGCTGCTGGTCCTGCTTCTGGCGGCCGGTATCCTGTTTCTGGCCTTTCCGCCGAATGGACGCGCAGTGCCGTTGCCCGAATGGTCGCGCGCTAGGATCGAAGCGGCGCTGGATGCCTCTATGCCCGGCGGGCAGATCACCGTGGGCGAGATTGGCCTGTCGCTGTCACGCGGCACCTTGCAGCCGCGAATCCGCTTCACCGAAATGCAGCTCAGCGACGGGGATCGCCCGCGCGTTGTCTTCCCGGTGCTACAGGTGGAACTGGACCGCGCTGCCGCCCTGCGCGGCGAGCTGCGTCCACGCCAGGTTTCGGTCGGGGGGGCGGGACTGCGCATCCGGCGCGACGAGGATGGCAGCTTCGATCTTGCCTTCACCGGGGCGGAAACAAGCGAGGCCCGCGACCTGTCCCAGACCCTTGCGGGCATTGACCGGATGTTTCAGCAGACGGTGTTTTCCCGGCTGATCAGGGTGGTCGGGGAAGACATCACGCTGGTGATCGACGACATGCGCAGCGGCGACACCACGCGGATCACCGGCGCCACCCTTGCCCTTGTGCCCGAAGGCGAGGCGCTGGTCCTGTCGGTGGCCGGGCAACTGGACGGCAGCGATGGCGGTGCGATCGAGCTGACCTTCACCCGTCGCGCCGAACTGGGAGAGACCGAATTCACCGGCGCGTTCAGCAATCTGCAAAGCGCCGATATCGCCCGCGTCTCGGACGCGCTGACTTGGCTGACCCTGGTCGAGGCCCCGATGTCCGGGCGGCTGTCCACGGTTCTGTTCGATGACGCCTCGGTCGGCACCCTGTCGGGAACGCTGGCGGTCGGTGCGGGCCATGTGTCCCCCGGCGGGGCTGTCGATCCCTTGCCCCTGAACAGCCTGAACCTGTCCTTCGACTATAATGCCGGCGACGCCCGCATGTGGATCGAGGAATTCACAGTCGACGCCCCGGCACTATCGGCCCGGATCACCGGTCATGCCACGCTGCTGGATGGACCGGTCTATGTGTCTCAGCTGCAGCTCAGCCAGATCACCGCCGATCCGCCGGGCCTGTTCGAGGCACCCGTCAGCTTTGCGGGTGGCGCGCTCGACATGCGGTTGCAGCTGTTTCCCTTCGTTGCCATGGATTTTGGGCAGGCGGTGCTCTTTGACGAGGGGCTGCACCTGACCGCGCGTGGCCGCGTCGCGGCGCAGGAGGCGGGGCTGGCGGTTCGACTGGATGCCGAGATCCCCCAGCTCGACGCGCAGCGGGTGGTGCCGCTCTGGCCGGTGGCGCAAATCCCCAATACTCGCGAGTGGCTGACCGAGAATGTCATTTCCGGCAGTCTGGGAAATATCCACGCCGCGCTGCGCATCGCACCGGAAACCGACCCGCAATTCGGTCTGACCTTCGATTTCGAAGGGGCCGAGGTCCGCGCCATACGCGACATGGCCCCGATCCAGCAGGGACGCGGCTATATGGATATTTCGCGCAACGTCCTGTCCTTGGCGCTGCATGAGGGCCATGTCACCGCACCCAATGGCGGGCGGCTGGATCTCGCGGGCAGTCTGATGCGCATCGACGACACCCGCGTTGCCTATTCTCCGGCCAGTTTCGATCTGCAGATCGGCGGGCCGATTTCGTCGGTCCTGACACTGATCGGGGCCGATCCCTTCAACCTGCTCGATCAGTTTCCCTATGATCCCGGTATGGTCGCCAGCGGTCGGGCCGATCTGGACGTGTCACTGGCCATGGAGATGCGGCCGCGGATCATGCCGCAGGATGTGACGTTCCAGATCGGTGGCACCCTGCGCAATGTCCGCTCCGACCAGTTCGTGCCCGGACGGGAATTGCGGGCCGCCGCGCTGAACATCACCGCCGACAATGACACCCTCGCCATTGGTGGGCCTGCCCGGTTGGACGGGCTGCACGCCAATGCCACCTGGCGTCGGGCGCTTGGGCCAGACAGCACCCCGGCCAGCACCGTGCGCGGCACCGCGACCCTGACGCCGGAGGCCCTGACGGAGTTCGGGGTGATCCTGCCGGACGGCATGCTGCGCGGGCAGGGCGAGGCGCGGTTCGACCTCGCGCTTGACCGGGGTGAACCGCCGCGCCTGTCCGTCAGCTCCGATCTGGCCGGGTTGGCGCTGAGCGTCCCGTCGCTCGGTTGGTCCCTGCCCACAGGCAGCACCGGCCGGTTGGAGGCCGATCTGATCCTGGGCGACGCGCCGGATGTTCCGAGACTGGAGATTGCGGGCAACGGGTTGACGCTGGCGGGGTCCGTGCAGATCAGCGATGAACAGCAGTTCGAGCGGCTGGAAATCACCCGCCTGTCGCTGTCCGACTGGCTCGACATCAGCGGCGCGCTGGTCTCCCGGGGCGCGGGGCGCACGCCGCAGATCAATGTCACGGGCGGCACGGTGGACCTGCGCGGCCTGCCCTCGGGTGGTGCGGGAACCGGACAGGCCCTGCCGCTCAATATCCTGCTCGACCGGCTGGAGATCACCGACAGCATCTTCCTGACCAATCTGCGCACGGAATTGTCAGGCACCCCGGTGAGCGGCGATTTTCGCGGGTTGATGGGGGGCGCGGTGCCGGTCAGCGGCACTGTGCTGAGCGAGGCAAACGGCACCGCCCTGCGCCTGCGCTCTGACGATGGTGGCGCGGTGCTGCGCGCGGCGGGCATTTATCAGAACGCCTATGGCGGCGCGATGGACCTGATCCTGCGGCCGCGCGCGGGAGAGGGCAACTATTCCGGCCTACTGACCATCGACAACCCCCGCTTGCGCCACGCGCCCGCCTTTGCCGAACTGCTCTCTGCCATTTCCGTCGTGGGACTTCTGGAACAGATGGTGACCGGCGAAGGCATCGGCCTGGGCGAGGTGCGCGCGGCCTTCACCCTGTCGCCGGACGCGCTTGCGATCCAGGAGGGTACGGCGCTCGGCCCGTCGATGGGGCTGTCTCTGGACGGCACCTATGATTTGCGTGCGCGCTACTATGATTTCGAGGGTGTCGTGTCGCCTTTATATATGGTCAACGGACTCGTGGGCGGGTTATTCAGCCCGCGCCGCGAGGGGTTGTTCGGCTTCACCTACCGCCTGACGGGCACGCCCGAGGACAGCAGCGTGTCGGTCAACCCGCTTTCGGTGCTCACCCCCGGCATCTTCCGGGAAATCTTTCGCCGCCCGCCACCGGAGCCCGCTGAATGACCCTCGACGATTTCGATTTCGACCTGCCCGAGGGGCTGATCGCGACCCGCCCCGCCAAGCCCCGATCCTCGGCGCGGCTGCTGCATGTCGCAGGCAATCTTATGCAAGATCTTCGCGTCTCGGATCTGCCAGACCTGCTGCGCGACGGGGATCGGCTGATCCTGAACGACACCAAGGTGATCCCGGCGCGACTGTTCGGGCAGCGCTGGCGCGACAGCCAGCAAGGGCTCGTATCTGCCAAGATCGAGGTCACGCTTCTGGAACCGCAGGCCGATGGCAGCTGGTCGGCACTGGCCAAGCCCCTGCGCAAGCTGGCGCTCGGCGAGATGGTGAATTTCAGCGATGATCTGTCGGCCGAGGTGGTGGCGCTGGAGGGCGGCCTGCGCCTGCGTTTCAACCTGTCGGGCACCGATTTCGACGCGGCGTTGAACGAGGCAGGCGCGATGCCCTTGCCGCCCTATATCGCCGCCAAACGCCCTGCCGATGCGCAGGACAAGCAAGACTATCAGACGATCTGGGCCCGCAATCAGGGTGCCGTCGCGGCCCCCACAGCCTCACTTCATTTCGACGAGGCGCTGATCGAGGCGCTGAAGGCCAGGGGCATTCAGTTCACCTTCGTCACCTTGCATGTGGGCGCGGGCACCTTCCTGCCGGTGACGGTCGAGGATGTCACCACCCACAGGATGCACGCCGAATGGGGCGAAGTGACAGACCGGGCCGCCACCGAGATCAACGCAACCCGCGCCGCTGGCGGGCGCATCATCCCCGTGGGCACCACCGCGCTGCGCCTCATTGAGACCGCCGCTACCGAGGATGGCACCATGCAGCCCTGGCAGGGCGATACCGACATCTTCATCTACCCCGGCTACCGCTGGAAAATCACCGACGGGCTGATGACCAATTTCCATCTGCCAAAGTCCACATTGCTGATGCTGGTCTCGGCGCTGATGGGGTTTGATCTTGTAAAAGATGTCTACGCCCATGCCGTTGCTGAAAAGTACCGATTCTTCTCTTATGGGGATGCGTCGCTACTTTTCCCGGAAAATGCCGCAAAAGGTTGATAGCCTGACCGGATAACGTCGCTTTCTGGCGGTGTTGGCGCATCCAGCACTGTCATACACGACAGAACGACGAGCGGTGGAGCAGCGCCATGAAACAGGTCATCGCAAGTGCGTGGGCCATTCTTCTCGGGTTGATGCTCTTGCAGGTTGGCAACTCTCTGCAGGGCTCTCTGATGGGTGTGCGCGGGGGGATCGAAGGCTTTACCACCTACCAGCTGTCGCTGATCGCCTCTGCCTATTTCCTCGGCTTCCTTGGCGGATCGCGGCTGGCCCCCTACATGATCCGCCGTGTGGGCCATGTGCGGGTCTTCGCGGCACTCGGGTCTTTCATTTCGGCGGCGCTGATCCTCTATCCGGTCCTGACAGATGCTTACGCGTGGATGGTTCTGCGGGTGATCATCGGCTTTTCGCTGTCGGGCGTCTATGTCACCGCCGAAAGCTGGCTCAACAACTCCGCCACCAATGAAACGCGCGGGCAGGCGCTGTCGGCCTATATGATGGTGCAGATGGTCGGGCTGGTGCTGGGGCAGGGGTTGCTGAACTTCGGCGATCCCTCGGGCTTCGTTCTGTTCATCATTCCCTCGGTGCTGGTCTCGCTGTCCTTCGCGCCGATCCTGCTGGCGGTGGCCCCCACGCCCGCCTTCGAGACCACGCGCCCGATGAGCCTTGGGCAGCTCTACCGCAATTCGCCGCTCGGCTTTGTCGGCATGATCCTGATGGGCTTCGTCTTCTCGGCGCAGTTCGGCATGTCCGCCGTTTATGCGACTCAGGCGGGCATGAGCGTGCGCGAGATCTCGATGATGGTGTCGGCCTTCTTCATCGGCGGCATCGTCTTCCAGTATCCGATCGGCTGGCTGTCGGACAAGATGGACCGCCGGGTTCTGATCTTCTTCGTGGCGCTGGCCGGGGCCTTTTCCGCGCTGATCGGGTTCCTGTTTGAAAGCACATTCGAGGCGGTGCTGCTATCGGCGCTGCTGACCGGCGGGCTGGCGCAGCCCATGTATGCGCTGCTGATCGCCTACACCAACGATTATCTGGAGATTCAGGACATGGCCGCCGCATCCGGCGGGCTGATCTTCATCAACGGGCTTGGCGCCATCGCCGGTCCGCCCGCCGTCGGCTGGCTGATGGGGATGACCGGGCCCAGGGGTTTCTGGTTGTTCCTTGCGATCACCCTCGCCATCATGGCCGTCTATAGCGGCTGGCGGATGACACGGCGCCAGTCGGCCTATGCGGCCGAGGCCGAAGACTACGACGCGGTGCCCTACACGCCGATCATGCCGACCGCATCCATGGTCGCCGTGGAAACCGCGCAGGAACTTTATGCCGAAGCCTCGGAAGAAATGGCCGAGGACGGCGACACAAGGGAGGAGAGGCCCACGGGCACATAGGCCCGGGGTTTTGAGGCAGAAGGAAGGAGTGCACTGCCATGACAGACCGATTTGAGGATGTCCTGACATTCTGGCTGGAAGAGGCCGGACCGGACAAATGGTACATGAGCGACGACGCGTTCGACGCCGAAATCCGCGACAGGTTCCTGCCGCTCTGGGAAGAGGCAGAGGCCGGCAAGCTCAGTCACTGGACCAGCCACCCGCGCAAGGCGCTGGCGCTGATCATCGTGCTGGACCAGTTCCCGCGCAACATGTTCCGGGGGCAGGCCAAGGCCTTTTCCACCGACAGCAAGGCCAAGGCGGCGGCGTGCTACGCGCTCAAGCAACGGTGGGACGAACGGTTCGACCAGAACACAAGGCAGTTTTTCTACCTGCCCTTCATGCATTCCGAGGCTCTGACCGATCAGGACCACTCCGTGCGCCTGTCCTGTCAGAAAATGCCGGATCAGCGGGAAGACAAGCTGCCCCATGCCATCGCACATCGCGAGATCATTCGCCGCTTTGGCCGGTTTCCCTATCGCAACGAAGCGCTCGGGCGGACAAGCTCGGACGCGGAAAAGGATTTCCTTGAAAACGGCGGATATGGCAAGGTGGTGGAAGAGGCCCGTGCCGCCGCGCTTTGTAAATAGTTTAATCATTAAACATACAACTCGCCCGGCGCGGTAGATCTGCGTTGCGCGCAAGGCGGCTCTGCTCTGCGGGGCTTGTTTCGCGCGCATCAATGGTTTAACGTTAAACAAATTTCGACCGGAGGAGTGGATACAGTGGCGGCTCAGTCTTTTGATACAGTTGTAATCGGGGCAGGCCCCGGCGGCTATGTGGCGGCGATCCGCGCCGCGCAGCTTGGCCAGAAGGTCTGCATCGTCGAACGCGAGCATATGGGCGGCATCTGCCTGAACTGGGGCTGTATCCCCACCAAGGCGCTTCTGCGCTCTTCCGAGGTCTTCCACCTGATGGAACGGGCCAAGGAATTCGGCCTCAAGGCAGACAATATCGGCTATGACCTCGACGCCGTCGTCAAACGCTCCCGCGGGGTGGCCAAGCAACTGTCGTCCGGCATCGGCCACCTGATGAAGAAGAACAAGGTGACCGTGATCATGGGCTCGGCCACCATCCCCGGCAAGGGCAAGGTGAAGGTCGAAACCGACAAGGGCACCGAAGAGCTCACCGCCAAGAACATCGTCCTCGCCACCGGCGCGCGCGCCCGCGAATTGCCGGGGCTGGAGGCTGACGGCAAGCGCGTCTGGACCTACAAGGCCGCGCTGCAACCGCCGCATATGCCGAAAAAGCTGCTGGTCATCGGATCGGGCGCCATCGGCATCGAATTCGCCAGCTTCTACAACACGCTCGGCGCCGACACGACCGTGGTCGAGGTCATGGACCGGGTGCTGCCGGTGGAAGACGAGGAAATCTCGAAATTCGCCAAGAAAGCCTTTGAAAAGCAGGGGATGAAGATCCTGCAAAAGGCGATGGTCAAGAAATTGGACCGCGCCGCAGACAAGGTCACCGCCCATATCGAGATCGGCGGCAAGGTCGAAAAGCACGACTTCGACACCGTGATCTCCGCCGTGGGCATCGTCGGCAATGTGGAGGGGCTGGGGCTGGAGGCGCTCGGCGTCAAGATCGACCGCACCCATGTGGTGACCGATGAATACTGCCGCACCGGCGTCGACGCGCTTTATGCCATCGGCGACATCGCCGGGGCCCCCTGGCTTGCCCACAAGGCCAGCCATGAGGGCGTGATGGTGGCGGAACTGATCGCCGGCAAGCATCCCCACCCGATCAAGCCCAATTCCATCGCCGGCTGCACCTATTGCCACCCGCAGGTGGCCAGCGTCGGCCTGACCGAGGCCAAGGCGAAAGAGGCGGGGTATAAGGTCAAGGTCGGCCGCTTCCCCTTCATTGGCAACGGCAAGGCCATCGCGCTTGGCGAACCGGAGGGTCTGATCAAGACCATCTTCGATGAAAAGACTGGCGAGCTTCTGGGCGCGCACATGATCGGGGCCGAAGTGACGGAACTGATCCAAGGCTATGTCATCGGCCAGAAGCTGGAAACCACCGAGGAAGATCTGTTCGAGACCGTCTTCCCGCATCCCACGCTCAGCGAGATGATGCACGAGGCCAGCCTCGACGCCTATGGGCGCGTCATCCATATGTGATCCGCGCGTCATCGCAACTGAAAAGCCCCCGGAAGCGGAACGCTCCTGGGGGCTTTTTTCTACTGATATGCGGCCTTATTCCGCCGTCACCGTGAAGGGAACCGCGGCCAGCGTCCGACGATCCTGATTCATCACGTAGCGGATTTCGTAGTCTCCCGGCTCATCGGGAAGGTCCAGCCGCACCGGGTTGCCATTTCTCGTGTAGCTGTATTCCTCGTGCCCGCTCTCGCCGACGCGCGCGATGGCGATGAAGTCATTGCGGTAATCCGGCCCGTTATGGCTGACCATGATGGACCCGCCTGCAAGGCCGCTGCTGGCGGTTTCCAGCACCACCTCCAGATCGGTCACCGTGATCGGCACCCGCGCCTGAATGCTGCGATTCTGGTTCACGTAATAGCGGATCTCGTAGCTGCCCGGTTCGCTTGGCATCTGCAAACGCGACGGGCTGCCATCACGGGTATAGGCATAGGTTTCATAGCCATCATCCGACGGCACGGCCGCGGCGATGAAGTCATTGCGGTAATCGGGACCGTCCCAAGGGACCAGGATGGTTTCCCCCACTCTGGCGGTTTCGGGCGCGGTGACGGTCACAGACAGAGCCGTGACCTCGATCTCGCGCCGGGCGATGACCGTGCGATCCTGATTGACGTAATAGCGGATCTCGTAGCGACCGGGGGCGACCGGCATTTCCAGCCGGGCCGGGCTGCCGTCTCGGGTATAGGCGTAGTTTTCATACCCGTCCGGGTCGTCCAGCGTGCCGATCCCGATGAAGTCGTTGCGGTAGTCCGGGCCTTCCCAGGTCACGTTGATCGTGTCACCTGCGGTGGCGCTGTCGGGCGCCTCGATCCGCGCTGTTACCGCGGTCACGGAAATCGGGTGACGGGCGATCACGGTGCGATCCTGATTGACGAAATAGCGGATCTCGTAGTCACCGGGTTCCGTGGGCATCACCAGCCGGGACGGGCTGCCATCGCGGGTATAGGCATAGTTTTCATAGCGGTCGGGCTCGTCCATCCGGCCGACACCGATGAAATCATTCCGATAGTCCGGGCCTTGCCATGTGACCAGAACCGTCGCGCCCGCCTCGGCGCTGTCCGGCGCTTGCAGCGTGGCCCCGATCGCGGTCACGGTGATGGGGCGGCGGGCAATGACCGTCCTGTCCTGATTGACGAAATAGCGGATCTCGTAATCCCCCGGTTCCGTCGGCATGACCAGCGCGGCGGGGCTGCCATCGCGCGTGTAACGGTAGTTGGAATAGCCATCCGGGTCGTCCGGCACACCGATTCCGATGAAATCATTGCGGTAATCCGGCCCGGTCCAGCTGACCTGAACGGTTGACCCTGCCTCAGCCATGGCCGGGGCCTCCAGGGTTGCCGCAACATCGGTCACGGTGATCGCGTGGCGGGCAATGACCGTCCTGTCCTGGTTGACGAAATAGCGGATTTCGTAATCCCCGGGGTCCGTCGGCATGACCAGAGCCGCAGGGTTGCCGTCGCGCGTATAGCGGTAGTTGGAATAGCCGTCCGGGTCGTCCGGCACACCGATGCCGATGAAATCGTTGCGGNTGGCGGGCAATGACCGTCCTGTCCTGGTTGACGAAATAGCGGATTTCGTAATCCCCGGGGTCCGTCGGCATGACCAGAGCCGCAGGGTTGCCGTCGCGCGTATAGCGGTAGTTGGAATAGCCGTCCGGGTCGTCCGGCACACCGATGCCGATGAAATCGTTGCGGTAATCCGGCCCGGTCCAATGCACCTGCACGGTCGAGCCCGCAACGGCAGTGGCCGGGGCCTCCAGCGTTGCCACAACATCGGTCACGGTAATGGCATGGCGGGCAATGACCCGGCGGTTCTGGTTCAAGAAATAGCGGATCTCGTACTCACCGGGTTCCGTCGGCATCACCAGAGCGGCGGGGCTGCCATCGCGCGTGTAGGCGTAGTTGGAATAGCCATCCGCGTCCTCCAGCGGCCCGATGCCAATGAAATCGTTCTGATAATCCGGCCCGGTCCAATGCACCTGCACGGTCGATCCCGCAACAGCGGTGGCCGGGGCCTCCAAAGTCGCGACGATATCGGTGACCTCGATCATCCGGGTGCCGATCACCTCTTCATCGACCTGCATCAGGTAGCGCAGTTCATACTGACCGGGTTCAGCTGGGGCCTGAAGGCTGACCGGATTGCCCTCACGCACGAAGGCGCGGCCAAGGGTCGTGTCCTCACCCGGCACGGCGATCACGATCTGATCCGGTTCATAGCCCGGACCGGTCCAGCCCACGGCAAGCGTGCTGCCGATCTCGACGGAGTCGGGCGCCTCCAGCGTGGCGCTGGCGGGCGTCACGCTCAGCATCCGCGTGGCCAGGATCCGTCCAGTCGTTCCGTCGATATAGCGCAGCTCGTACTCCCCGGCCTGCGAGGGCACCCGCAAGGGCAGGGGATTGCCGTCAGAGACCGACGCGCGCGTCTGCGTGATGTCGTTCGAGGGCGTCACGGCAGTGATCACGTCCGTCTCGCCGCCCGGTCCATCCCATATCACCTCGATCGTCGATCCGGCGACCGCGCTCAGCGGGGCCTCCAGCGTGGCAGGCAGGGGCAGGGCGCGGATCGTGCGTTCTACCAGCACCCGGTTCATCGCCGGATGCACATATTGCAGCAGGTAGTCGCCCGGCTGATCGGGCAGCGTCACCATCAGCGGATTGCCATCGCGCGGGAAGACCTGAACGAAGCTTTGCGCCCGGTCCGAGGTGGCCAGCAGAATAAAGTCCTCCGCCGCGCCGGGGCCGGTCCAGCTTACGGGGACCGATGTGCCGATGACGGCCTCTTCCGGGGCGGTCAGGCTGGCCTCTGGCACCAGTTCCGGCAGTTCAAAGACAAATTCCTGCGGGCCGGGCAGGGTCACGGTGATCGGCCCGCCATGCTGGGTGCCGGTCGCCACGCGGGTCAGCCAGACCTGATAGGTGCCCGGTTCCAGATCGGTCTGCAGGCCGGGAGCTTCATGGCGGTCATAGACCACGGCCCCGGCCTCGTCGAAGATCTCCCAGACCAGCGGCGACACGGGCGCGGTCTGGCCTGGCACCACGACGGCGCGCAGGGTGACATTTGTCATCGGCGGCGGGGCGGGGGCGGTCGTGACCTGGGTCAGCGCCAGCGCCAGTTCCTCCGCATTCGATGCGGTCAGAAACTGCCCGCCGGTGTTTTCCGCCAGGCATTGCAGCTCGGCAATGCCCTCGGGCTCATCCACGTCGAAGCCGATCACATGGGCGGTAAAGTCGATCCCCGCCTCTTCCAGAGCACGTCCCACGGCGCAAGGATCGGCATCACAGGTCTCGCGCCCGTCTGACACGAGGATAACCGTCGCTGCGTTCTCGGTATAGCGCAGCTCTTCCGCCGCCTGGATCACCGCATCCGACAGGGGCGTGCGCCCCCTCGGGTTCACCGAATTGACGATCCGCGCAATTTCCTCGCGGTTGTTCAGCCCCGGCGGCACCATGGTTTCAATGTCGGTGCAATCCCCGCGCCGGTTATGGCCATACATGGTCAGCCCCAGTTCCATATTGTCCGGGATCTGGGTCAGGAGGTCGGTAATCACCTCTCGCGCGATGACGATCTTGTTCACCCCGTCGATCTGCCCCCACATCGAATTGGAGGCATCGAGGACAAGGATCGTGGCCGGATTGTTGTTGCTCTGCGCGGTCACAGGCAGAACGGAGAGGAACGACAGCAGCAGGGCAGTGAGAAGCGTGCGCATGGGGCATCCCGAAACATGAAGGTAAAACAATACCCTCATGCTACGCGAAAAATGCGTCTTCCGCCAAGTGGTCAGTTGCGGGTCTTAGCGCCCGACGCTGCCACCCGCCATCTGCCAATGGACCAGACCGCCAAGGTTATAGACCTCTTCCAGCCCCATCTGCCGCAGCATCCGCGCCGCCATCTGCGACCGGCTGCCAGAGGCGCAATATAGGACGACGGGTTTGCCCGCCCGGAATTCCGGCAGTTGCTCGGGGCTGGCCGGGTCGGCCTTCATGCGCAGGGCGGCAAGCGGCACATGCAGCGCACCCCTTGCTTTTCCGGTCGCTTTCACCTCTGCCGGTTCACGAATATCGACAATGGTGATGCGACCTGCGCTCGAGTCGCTGACCGCTTGCTGCGGGTCATAGGCGAGACTGGGTCCGTTGGATTGGAAGAAGCCGAACATGGCATACCCTCAAAGGCTTTAATGTTGTCATTGTCAATTAAAGGCGTTCTCCGAATTTATCAAGGCTGATCTCCGCAATCGCCTTGCCTGTCGGCGAAATCACGCAGATGTGACCAAGACAGCGGCATAACGGCGTCGCATTACGCTCAGAACGTAGGGGCCTGTGGATAAGGTTCACATAATGTTCTCAGTTTTTAGTTGGAGACTCACCCGCGCTCAACTATCTCTTAACCAGGATATCCCCGGGGGCAGGCATGGCCGAGCAGAAGAAGATCGAAGTGCGCGGCGCGCGCGAGCATAACCTCAAGAATATCGACGTGGATATCCCGCGCGATGAGCTTGTGGTGATTACCGGCCTGTCCGGCTCCGGCAAGTCCTCGCTGGCGTTTGATACGATCTACGCCGAAGGCCAGCGCCGCTACGTGGAGTCGCTCTCGGCCTATGCCCGCCAGTTCCTCGACATGATGGAAAAGCCGGATGTGGACCATATCAGCGGCCTTTCCCCCGCGATCTCCATCGAACAGAAGACCACCTCGAAGAACCCCCGCTCCACCGTCGGCACGGTGACGGAGATCTACGACTATATGCGTCTGCTCTTCGCCCGCGTCGGCACGCCTTACAGCCCCGCCACCGGCCTGCCGATCGAGGCGCAGCAGGTGCAGGACATGGTCGACCGGGTCATGGCGATGGAGGAGGGCACGCGCGGCTACCTGCTGGCTCCCATCGTGCGCGACCGCAAGGGCGAATACCGCAAGGAAATGCTCGACCTGCGCAAACAGGGGTTCCAGCGGGTAAAGGTGGATGGCGAGTTCTATGAACTCGATGAACCGCCCACGCTCGACAAGAAATTCCGCCATGACATCGACGTGGTCGTGGACCGGATCGTGGTCCGCGAGGGGCTGGAAACCCGGCTGGCGGACTCGCTCCGCACCGCGCTCGACCTCGCCGACGGCATCGCGATCCTCGAAACCGCGCCCCGCGAGGGCGACCCCGAACGATTCACCTTCTCCGAAAAATTCGCCTGTCCCGTCAGTGGCTTCACCATCCCCGAGATCGAGCCGCGCCTCTTCTCCTTCAACGCCCCCTTCGGCGCCTGCCCCTCCTGCGATGGCCTGGGCGTGGAGCTTTTCTTCGACGAACGGCTCGTCGTGCCCGACCAGACCCTGACGCTGGAAGACGGCGCACTCGCCCCCTGGCGCAAGGGCAAATCGCCCTATTTCCTGCAAACCATCGAGGCCATCGCCAACCATTACGGCTTCGACCCCGCGACCCCGTGGAAGAAACTGCCCGCCAATGTGCAGCAGGTCTTCCTGCGCGGCTCGGGCGAGGAGGAGATTCCCTTCCGCTACGACGATGGCGGCCGCGTCTATCAGGTCACGCGGACGTTTGAGGGCGTCATTCCCAACATGGAACGGCGCTACCGCGAAACCGACAGCGCCTGGATCCGCGAAGAATTCGAACGCTACCAGAACAACCGCCCCTGCGGCGCCTGTGGCGGCTACCGTCTGCGGGAAGAGGCGCTAGCGGTCAAGATCGCGGGTCTTCATGTCGGCCAGGTCGTGCAGATGTCCATCAAGGAAGCCGCCCAGTGGTGCGCCACGGTGCCAGAAAGCCTGACGAACCAGAAAAACGAAATCGCCCGCGCGATCCTGAAGGAAATCCGCGAGCGACTCGGCTTCCTCAACAATGTCGGCCTCGAATACCTGACGCTTAGCCGCAACGCGGGCACGCTCTCGGGCGGCGAAAGCCAACGCATCCGGCTCGCCTCCCAGATCGGCTCTGGCCTCACTGGTGTGCTCTATGTGCTGGATGAGCCCTCCATCGGCCTTCATCAGCGCGACAATGACCGGCTCCTGACCACGCTCAAGAATCTGCGCGATCAGGGCAATACGGTGATCGTCGTGGAACATGACGAGGAAGCGATCCGAGAGGCCGATTACGTCTTCGACATCGGCCCCGGCGCGGGTGTGCACGGGGGCAGGGTGGTGTCGAAAGGCACCCCGGCAGAGATTGCCGCCGATCCCGCCTCGCTGACCGGCCAGTATCTCTCCGGTGCCCGCGAAATCGGCATCCCTGCGGAACGCCGCAAAGGCAATGGCAAATCCGTCCGTGTGGTCAAGGCCTCGGGCAACAACCTGCAAGACGTCACCGTTGACTTCCCGCTTGGCAAATTCGTCTGCGTGACCGGCGTTTCGGGCGGCGGCAAGTCGACGCTCACCATCGAGACGCTCTTCAAGACCGCCTCGATGAAACTGAACGGCGCCCGCCAGACACCCGCGCCCTGCGAAACCGTCAAGGGCCTCGAACATCTCGACAAGGTGATCGACATCGACCAGCGCCCGATCGGCCGCACCCCGCGCAGTAACCCCGCCACCTATACCGGGGCCTTCACGCCCATTCGTGACTGGTTCGCGGGGCTCCCCGAGGCACAGGCGCGCGGCTACAAGCCGGGCCGCTTCAGCTTCAACGTCAAGGGCGGGCGTTGCGAGGCCTGCCAGGGCGATGGCGTCATCAAGATCGAAATGCATTTCCTGCCCGATGTCTATGTCACCTGCGAAACCTGCAAGGGCGCGCGCTACAACCGCGAAACGCTGGAAATCAAGTGGAAGGGCAAGTCGATTGCCGACGTGCTCGACATGACGGTCGAGGACGCGCGCGACACGTTCAAGGCCGTCCCCGCGATCCGCGACCGGATGCAGGCGCTCTCCCGCGTCGGGCTCGACTACATCAAGGTCGGCCAGCAGGCGACGACCCTCTCGGGCGGCGAGGCGCAGCGAGTGAAACTCTCGAAAGAGCTTAGCAAACGTTCCACCGGCCGTACGCTCTACATCCTTGATGAGCCCACCACGGGCCTGCATTTCGAAGACGTCAAGAAACTCCTCGAAGTGCTCCATGAACTCGTGGACCAAGGCAATACGGTAGTTGTGATCGAGCACAATCTCGACGTGGTGAAAACGGCGGACTGGATCATCGACATCGGCCCCGAGGGCGGCGATGGCGGTGGCACCGTGGTTGCCGAAGGCACGCCCGAAGAGGTGGCCGAGGTCGCTGCCAGCCATACGGGCCACTATCTCAAGCCGATGCTCCAGGGCCGGACTCTCGCTGCCGAATAGCCCTTCTTCTTTGCCCAAATACTCCCGCCGGAGGCATCCTGACGTCACCACCAGACCGGCCATCCGATCTGGCACACCATCCGTCTCCACAATCTCGTGGCAACGCGGCCTGACGAGGCCTCCGGCGTCAGCCGGGGGTTGAGGAGGGCCGCTCCCCGGTCGACGCCGGCAGGCGGCGAAACCGCCCTTTCGTATGCACGGGGGGTGTACAGGGGGTGTACGGGGGGTGCACGCCCGGCACCGCCCCGATTTGCGCCCGTCAGGGCGCCCGGATCGACGCGCCGCAGGCGCGGCGACATCGCTCTCAGCGCGTCACCATCAACCGCTCCAGCCCGTGGAAATGATAGATATCCGCATAGCGCGGCACCCCCGCCAGCCGCATCCCCGGACACCGCTCAAAGAGGATCGGCAGCGCAATCTGCAACTCCATCCGGGCCAGCGGCGCGCCGACGCAAAAATGCAGCCCGGCGCCAAAGGCCAGATGGGTGGCCGCGGCGCGTGAGGGATCGAAAAGCTCGGGCGTGTCATTCACATGCTCATCATGTCCGACCGATCCAAGCAGCAGCCCGATCTCATCGCCGCGCTGAAAGACATGGCCGCAAAATTCAATCTCTTCATAGGCATAGCGGGTGAACATATGCAGCGGCGGATCATAGCGCATGATCTCCTCGACCAGCGCCTCGGCATTCCCCTCCGTCACTACGCCGTTTTCCAGCATCGCTTTCACGCCATTGCCAAGCGTATGCACCGTCGCCTCATGGCCCGCGTTCAGCAGCAGGATGCAGGTGGTGATCAGCTCGTCCGTGCTCAGCCGCTCGCCATCCTCCTCCGCCGCGATCAGACTGGTGATCAGGTCATCGCGCGGGTCCTTGCGCCGCTGATCCACATAGCCGCGCATGAAATCCACGAAGCCTTCCGTCGCGGCTACGGCGGCGTCTTCATCTTCGCGGCTCCGCCCCGCCATGTACATTTTCACCATGTCATTGGACCAATTCAATAATTTCGGCCCCATCTCCTCGGGAACCCCCAGAAGCCGGGCAATCACGGTGACCGGAAGCGGGCGGGCGAAGGCGTCGAGCAGGTCGAATTCGCCGTCCGGAAAGGTGTCGATCAGCTCGTGGCACAGGCTCTCGATCCCGTCCTTCAACCCGGCAATCCGGCGCGAGGTGAAGGCGCGCAGAACCAGCGACCGCAGGCGCGAATGGCGCGGCGGCTCCAGTTCCAGCATGGAATGCGCCTCGACCGCGTAGAAGGGTTTCAGGTGTTCCGGGATGGGCCTGCGAAACTCCTCGGGCTGTTCGCGCCCGAACCGACGATCCCGCAGCACCGCGTTCACCGCCTCATGGGTCGTGGCGCAGGGCATCCCATACTCCTCCCACCAGATCAGCGGCCCGGCCGCGCGGGTGCGGGCATAGAACGGATATGGGTTCTGCACGAAGCTTGGATCTGTGGGGGATTGGCTGAGGCGCTGCACGGGGTCTTGTCCTTGTCTGTCTCGAAGCGCCACTCTGTCCCCAATCCCGACCCGCTGCAAGCCGCGCGAAATCGGGGCTGGCATGAGGGCGGCTCTGGGATAAGCTGAGCGACAAGGGGTCCTGACCCGGACCCGGTTTGAGGAGGATTTTCCATGACGTACAAGACTGGCACGGCCCTGGCGGGCGCGTTGATAACCCTGATGACCATGCCCGCCGCCGCGCAAGAGGCCGCCTGCGGCGCGGCCGTTCCCGCGGGTCAATGGGTGGGCAGCACTGCGGCCACATCCGATATCGCCACCGCCGCAGCCCCGTTCGATCTGGTGGGCGCGGTGCCGCCCGGCAGCTACCATGTGTCGAACTTCACCGTCTCGCAGCCCATGCCCGTCCGGGTCGAAGCACGGGGCCAGTTTGGCGGCGATCCGGTGATCGAGCTATACGATCAGGCGGGCACCATGGTGCTGACGGATGATGACAGCGGCGGCAATTTCGCCTCGCGAGGGGAACTGACGCTTTCCCCCGGCACCTATTGCCTGGCCACGCGTAGCTATGGCGGCGGGCCGATCCAGGCCGATATTCGGGTGGGGTTGGTCGACCACGCTGCCCTGACCATGGGGTCGGGCGGGTCGAACATCCAGGCCTGCACAGCAGGAACGCCTGCCACCCCACTTGGCAATGGTCCGATCGACCAGATCGCGGGGCAGGAGGCACGGGCCACCAACACCGTGAACGGCGCGCCCTATTACCGCTTCACCCTGTCCTCCCCCACGCCCGTGTCGATCCGCGCCGAGAACCAGAGCGCTGATCCCTATATCTATATCTACGACGCGCAGGGCCTGCTGCTGGATGAGAATGACGATTACAACAGCCTTAACGCCCGCGTGGATTTCCCCGAGCCGCTGCCCGCCGGCAGCTATTGCATCGGCATGCGGGCGCTGAACAATCCCGATCTGCCGGTCGAGGTGTCTGTTCAGGTCTATTCAGAGGCCAACATGATGCATGACCTTTACGTCAACGGCGAAGCCAGCCCGCCGCCCGATGGCAGCGCCTTCCCGGTGGTGCAGCTTGGCGATCTGTCGACGATGCTGATCAATGACGGCACGGTCGGGGCCGATGCCCGCTGGCTCAGCTTCAACGTGCCCGAGGGCGGGCTGGTGCTGATCGACGCGGTTGGCATCGGCATGTCGGACCCGATGATCGCGCTCTTCGACGGGGTGGGGCGCGAACTGGCCTTCAACGATGACGCCAACAACTCCCTCGATTCCCAGATTGCCGCGCGGGTGGCGCCAGGGACCTATATGCTGGCGGTGATGCAGTATCACCGGCAGAACGGGGCGATCCGGGTGGCGATCGAGCGCTACGTGCCGGCGCGCTGACCCCGGTCTCAAGCTAAGAGGAAAGCCGCCCTTCGGGGCGGTTTTCTTATCTCGGGCTCAGGGTGGTAATTCCGATATTGCCTGCGGCGGCAAGCTCCGGGTCCAGCGACATGGGGATGTACTCGCCGCGCCGCCACAGCTCTCCCAGGTTGTCGTAATACCGGCTGAGCGGATGGCCCGACTGACCTGTCGCGGTGATGAAGACCGAGCTGTCGGGATCGGCGAAATCATAGACCCCGCGATAGCCCGCCGCATGGACGTTGCGGAAGGGCGTGGGCAGCTCTGCCGTGGTGCGACCCCGATTGAGCGTGTTATCGCCGCCAGAGGTGGACTGGCGAATATTCACCGCCCATCCAAAGAGCGATGTGCCCCCAAGCACCTGATGTTCATGCACCGCCTCATGGGCGTCGCCCCATCTCCAGGACGAGATATTGCCGCCATATTGCTCGGTCAGGTATTGCAGCGCGTCGTCCAGCGCCAGGCGGGCGATATCGGTGCAGGTTTCCTCGATGGTGGAGGGCTGCACGTCACACCAGTCCGACGCGCCGTCGATATCGCGATAGACCCGCTCGATGAAAATCGGCTCCAGCCGCTGGAATTCGGACGCCAGCAGCCCCAGCTCATCCTGCACCAGCCGCTGTTGCAGGGCACGCATCCAGGCGGCGTAGATCAGCGGTTCCGGCAGATGTTCGTTCATCTCACCGTTCCAGGCAGCCAGCAGATCGAGCGCTTCGCCGCGCCTTGCCTCCGGTGTGCCTGCGGGGGCAGCCTGTCCGGTGAACCACAGCTCACGTCCCACCAGCGGCAGCAGGGTGCGCGCGGTCTGGGACACGGTGTCGAGCTGCGCCTCGATGAAGCTGTCGCGCGTGTGGACCTGCCGCGATTGCATCAGGTGTTCCCACCGGCGGATGCGCTGCGTGTCGCCCCAGGAATGGCTGACATGCAGCGGGTATTCCCGGTCGATCATCCGGTTGTTGGTGTTGCCAAGGATGCCGCCTTCGGGGTCCTCGAAATGGGGGTTGGCGAAATACTGCGTGACGCCCTGCCAGCGTTCCTCCGCCACCCATCCGCGCGAGGGGATGCGGCCCTGCGTTTCGCTTTCGACCAGCCGCCAGGGCATATGGCCGATGACCTGCATCGCGATCCGGTCGCGCGTGGCGATGGTCAGGTTCTGCGAGGGTGCCACGAAATACTGCCCCGCGGCCTGCGCCTCTTCGATGGTCCGTGCGCGCATCAGTTCCAGCCCGGTGCGCAGCGAGGTGTTTTCATCCGTGAAGGCGGTCCAGGCCATGGACAGCACGTGACCAGGCGGGGTGATCGTGTCGAAGTTCCAGTGATGGCCGGGGATGACCGGGCCATTCTCCGTCCAGCGCAGGGTGATGGTCACCGGCGTGCTGTCGGCCACTTCGATGATCGTGCGGCGGGTTTCAAATTCTGCCCACCCATCGGGCGTGCGGTATTCCTCGCGGTTGTCGGGGTTCAGTTCTTCTATAAAGAGGTCGATGTCATCCATGTAGGACGATGTCAGGCCCCAGCCGATCTCCTCTCCACGACCGGCCAGCACAATGGGCATGCCGGGCACGGTGCCGCCGATCACGCCGCCGGTGGTCAGCTCCAGCCGGGCCAGATACCAGATCGTTGGAGCGGTCAGTCCCAGATGCGGGTCATTGGCCAGCAGTGCCGCCCCGGTGGCAGAGCGGGAGGGCGCGGCGGCCCAGGCATTTGAGGCGCCCGCCAGACCCGGCCCCATATTGGGAAAGAGCGGGTCGCGGGGCGCCGTGTCGCTGGCCACATAGCGCGGCATGTCTGGGAACAGCGCCGCATATTCCGGCAGTTCCGCCACCGGCGCGCCGGGCGGGTCGGGCAGGATATCGGCCAGTCGCGCAGGATCGTTCAGCATCAGCGAGGTGCGCGCGCGCAGCACCTCGGTTTCATGGTGGCCCGCCAGTTGCAGCGCCATCATGTTTACGACCGCGATGGAATCGGCGGGCCTCCAGGGCGCAATCTCTGGCGAGAACAACAGCAGTTCCGGCGCGCCCCGGCCAAGCGCCTGATCCGCGACCTGCCCAAGCCAGGCGTTCACCCCGTCCGCATAGGCCTGAAGCATCGCCAGCGTTTCGGCATCCTGCGCATCGACCGACCGACTGGCATGGCCGTAGAGGTCGAGCCGGCGCATCAGTTCATCCAGCCTGAGAGTCCGCTCACCAAACAGCTCCGACAGGCGGCCCTGCGCGGTGCGGCGCATCATCAGCATCTGCCACAGCCGATCCTGCGCATGGGCGAAGCCGAGCCCGTAGAAGACATCGTGATCGGTCTCGCCAAAGATATGGGGCACATTCGCGTTGGTGCGCACGATCGAGACCGGAGCGTTCAGCCCCGAAACCCGCCAGTTCGCGTCATAGTCCGGGATCGAGCGCGAGAAGATCCACCAGCTTACGAACAGGGTCACAACCGTCAGCACAAGGGCCGCGGTTACGATCCGGATCATCCAGCGCAGGAAGGGGGCCATTCAGGTCTCGTCTCTTGGGGCAGGTCGTCAAGCGTCCGCACCCTAGCGACCTGCGCGGCGATTGCAACAAAAGAGGCGGCCGCAAGGACCGCCCCAACCGATCAAAACTCTGTTTCCATCAGGGAATGATACGCGTGTAGCGCTGACCTTCCAGCGTCGCGCCTGCAATCAGGCCCGCCTGACCGAAGATGATGGCCACGACCGGGCTGAGCAGCGCATTGGTATCGGTGCCGATATTGCCGCCCGATGTGCTGACCGCGTAGCGCACATCGCCGCCCACGGCCCAACCGGAGGAATAGCGGAAATCGCGCAACGCTTCCTCGGTCATGAAGAACAGGGCATGGGCATATTGCTGCGCGCCGATCTGCAGGCCGAAAGTTGCGGAAGCGGACGAGAAGTAATCGACCGTCGCGCCGTTGATCCGCAGCGCCCCGCGACCGTACCCGCCACCGATGCCGAACCCGGCTTCCGTGATCAGCGGAATGATCAGCACGCCTTCGGCGTCGCTCATCAGGTTCCGGGTGCCGGGGATATTGGCGTACATGAAGTCGATGGCGCTGTCGACGCGGGCGTCGATCCGGGCGCTGGCATCACTGCCAAGCCCGTTGCCGCACGCCGAAAGAAGCGGAACGCTGGCCGCCCCCATGATCAAACTGCGTCTGTTAAGGGTGCTCATAGTCTCTACCGCCTGTGTCTGTCCTCAGGATATTGGGCTTTTTCGCCCTTGATGCGCAAAATACGCATGTTTTCGCCTTGTGTCACGCCAATAGCGCCGGAAAGCGCAGGTTTTCGCCGATCACAGCCCCGCAGCGGCGCGGGCGGCCTGACGGTCCGGTTTCCAGCGGCGATGCACCCAGAACCACTGACCGGGCCGTTCGCGGACCTGGGCGCCGAGGCTGTCCATCAGGGCCTGCGTCATGGTTTTGGCATCGCTATGCGGCACGGGTGCTTCCAGCAGCACGTCGAAATCAATGCCGTTCTCAAGGCGACGTGCATAGATCGGGATGACCAGAGCATTGAACTTCAACGCAATATCACCGACCGACTGCGCCGTCGGGGCAGGTTTTCCAAGGAAATCCACCACAACGCCATCGGCAAAATACTGGTCGATCAGCAGCGCCCCATGTCCGCCCTCTTTCACATGGCGCATGAAATTGGCCAGCCCCCGGCGCCCGCGGGCAAAGGCGGGTCCACCGACCGCCTCGACCGTGCGGACATAGTGATCGTTGAAATAGCCGTTGTTGAGCGGCCTGTAGAGCCCGCCAAGATTGTAGCCCCGCACATTCATCGCGGCGCGGGCGGCCTGGTAGTTTCCGAAATGCCCGGACACGAACAGGATGGGCCGGCCTTCTGCCAGGGCCTTTTGCGCCGGGTCCAGCCCCGGCCCATGCGTGGTCCAGGTGGCGGCGCGGGCCAGTTGATCTGCGGTGGCATAGTTCTCGATGATCACCCGGCCCGCATTGTCCAGAACGGAACGGGCGATCCGGCGACGCTCGGACTCGGACATGTCGGGCCATATATAGGCAAGGTTCTTCCGGGCGCGCCGGGTATAGCCGGTCAGCGGCCCGACGAGATTGCGGGCGATCCAGCCCATGGTGGCAACACGCACCCGGTGCGGCAGCAGCAACAGCACGGCAATCACGGCCCGCGCGATGCGGTCCACGATCCAGTCACCCAAGGTGCGGCTTTGCTTGTCTTCTACAGCCATGGAGGGCAGCAATTCCTAGCAGGACGACCCATTCACGGGCCACCGGCGACCACACATAGACAGGGCGCGGGATGATCTCAAGCGGGCAGGGGTCTCAGCCCGCGCGGGCGGCCAGCGCGTCGATCTGGCCGCGCATGCCCGCCAGTTGATAGCCCGCGGCCTCGCCCGCGGCGATAATGTCATCGGTTGGCATCCGTCCCGCCTGTGCAAAGGCCCACATGACCGCCGATCGCATGCCCGAGGCGCAATAGGCCACGACCGGACCTTGCGCGCTGTCGATGGCCTCGGCCTGTTCTTCGACATTGTCCATCGTCATCGCCGCCCCGTTTACCGGGTTGAAGATGAAGTCGAGCCCCGCGGCCTCTGCGGCCTCCTGCATGGTGGCGGCCTGATGGCTTGGGGGCACTTCCATGTCGGGGCGATTGCAGATCACCGTGGTCACGCCTTGCGCCGCAAGTGCGGCCATGTCCGCCGGATCGAGCTGACCGGCAACAGAGTGATCATCAGAAAGCGGGCGCAGGTCCATCTTCGGTCTCTTCCATCTGGTCCATGATGCAGCCCAACCTGCCGTGCGGCGGGATGAATGAAAAGCCGAAAGCGCCGCGAATTCGCCGGTCCGTTGATCTCGGTCAAAGTGAGGGGGGCCACCGCGCGATAAGCTCCTGTCCAGACGCCGGAACATGGCGAAATGACAGAACAGCTCCGAGGAGGACTGGGAGATGATCGACCTCGCAAAACGCCGCGAAAGCATGATGAAGCGCCTCGATGCCCTGGACGTGAAGCTCCATGAAATCGAGGACGAGCTGGAAAGCCACAACACCCGTGATTGGGAAGAGGCGGCGGTTGAACGTGAAGGCGACGAGGTGCTGGAAGGCATGGGTGTGTCCGGCCAGCAGGAGATTCGCATGATCAAGGCTGCGCTCGAACGGATGGATGCGGGCGAATACGGATACTGCGTCAAATGTGGTGATGCGATCTCGGAGGATCGGCTGGAGGTGCTGCCTTGCACGCCCTTCTGCCGCAAATGCGCCACCTGACATGACGCAGGGATCGGCCAAGGGTGGGGACAACTGGCCGGTCCGGCGGGGTCGGGCCTTCGGGTCCGGCCCGCAAATCACCCACCCGGAATGTGATTTTTCATGGAGGACCGCAGAATGACCAAAGACAGCCCCAAGGCAGAGCAGACGAAGGGCCAGGACAAGGTCGATCCCGCCGCTGTCCAGACCGACACGCCCCGTCCCGCACCGCGCTGGAAACCCGATCAGGCCGTGGACGAGGAAGACGACGACCTGTTCAACGACATGCCGGTCTGATCCGGCGGCGTGGGCGTTCCCTCGACCACGCGCGCCTCGGAAGAAACCGCCCTGCCGATGATCCGGCAGGGCGGTTTTTTGTGTCAGCCGTTCAAGATGCGCGCCACCCGCGGTGCGAAATAGGTCAGCACCCCGTCGCACCCGGCGCGGCGGAAGCTCATCAGGCTTTCCATCATGACCCGGTCACCGTCGATCCAGCCATTCGCCGCCGCGGCCTCGACCATCGCGTATTCGCCGGACACCTGATAGGCGAAGGTGGGCGCGCCGAAGGCGTCCTTCACATCGCGGCAGAGATCCAGATAGGGCAGGCCCGGTTTGACCATGACCATATCCGCGCCTTCGGACAGGTCGCGTTCGACGCAGCGAAGGGCTTCGTTCCGGTTCGCAGGGTCGATCTGATAGGTGTTCTTGTCGCCCTTCAATGCGCCAGAGGCCCCCACGGCGTCGCGGAACGGACCATAGAAGGCGCTGGCAAATTTGGCGGCATAGGACATGATCGAGACATTGCCGAATCCCTCGGATTCCAGCGCATCGCGCATCGCCCCGATGCGCCCGTCCATCATGTCGGACGGTCCCAGAATATCGGCCCCGGCGCGCGCCTGCGCGAGCGCCATTTTCACAAGCGCCTCAACGGTTTCGTCATTGACGATGATCCCATCCCGCACGATCCCGTCATGGCCATTGGCGTTGTAGGGATCGAGCGCGATATCGGTCATGATCGCCAGATCCGGCACCGCGTCCTTGATCGCGCGGATCGCCCGGTTCGAGATATTGTCCGGGTCCCAGGCAATCTCGCACAGCTCGGTCTTCAGCGACGGATCCGTGTAGGGAAAGATGCAGATCGCGGGAATGCCCAGGTCGTAGGCCTCCTGCGCCGCTTTGACGAGGCAGTTGATGGAAAAGCGATGCACGCCGGGCATCGACGACACCGGTTCCTCGATGCTCTCGCCCTCGCGCACGAAAACCGGCCAGATCAGGTCATCGACCGACAGGCTGTTTTCCCGCACAAGCGCGCGGACAGAGGCGCTGGCACGGGTGCGGCGGAACCGGGTCTTGGGAAAAGGGGCCTGATTGTTGCGCATGGGGTCATCCTCGCCATCATGTGTTGCAAAATGGGGTGGCATGTTCGCGCAGTTTTCTCAAGGGCTGGAAACCCGCGCGACGCGCGACTAATGTGCCCCGAAATTGTGATGTGATTGGCAGAGCGGCCTTGGACTTTCTCGAACTTGCAACGGAAGTGATCGACCTCAGGTCGTTCTCGAACCTGTGGTATTGGATCGCTCTGGCGGCCCTGTGGTCCACGGCCAGCCACTGGATCGTCGGCGTGCCCTTCGACATGGTGACCCGCGCGCGCCGGGGCCATGAACGCTCGATCCACGACATGCGGGTTCTGGCTGAGGTCAATGTGAACCGCATCCTCGCGATGGTGGAGCTGTCGGGCGTGTTCGCCATCGGATTTCTTGCCTTCCTGATCACCGGGCTTGCGGTTCTGGGGTGGGGCTATGGGGTGGAGTTCTGCCAGGCTGTCTTCCTGCTGCTGGCGCCGATGACGGGCGTTGCCGCCCTGAACGTGCGCACGGCCCACAAGCTGCGCGACACCGGGTTCGAGGATCTGGGCCGACGCTTGCGCACGCACCGGATGATGGTGCAGATGATCGGCATGGTGTCGATCTTCATCACGGCCTTCTGGGGCATGTGGACCAATCTGCACTACGGCGCACTTGGACTTTAACTTCGCGGGATAAACCCCTCATGGATAAGAAAAACCATGTCCTCATGGGCGGCGTTCCCGAGGGGTTCGATGCAACCCGGCTGCTACGGGAATTGTCCGCCGGGGAGGGTCCTGTCCTGCATGTGGCGCGCGATGACAAGCGCCTGGCGGCAATGGCCACGGCGCTGGACTTCTTCGATCCCTCCGTGCCGGTCCTGCGCTTTCCGGGCTGGGATTGCCTGCCTTTCGACCGGGTGTCACCCAATGCCGACATCTCGGCCACACGGATGGCGACTTTGGCAACATTGGCAGCGGGGCTGGACGGCCGCTTCATCGTCCTGACAACGCTCAGTTCCGCGACCCAATACGTGCCGCCGCGCGCCTTGCTGAAAAGCTCTGCCTTCGTGGCGGAAGTTGACTATCGCCTGAATGAAGATGACCTTCGTAACTTTCTGGTTCGTATGGGGTTTTCGCAATCTCCAACGGTGATGGAACCCGGAGATTACGCGATCCGGGGCGGGATCATCGACGTCTGGCCACCGGGAGAAGATATGCCCGTGCGGCTTGATCTCTTTGGCGACGTGCTGGATGGCGCGCGGCGGTTCGATCCGGCCACGCAACGCACCACGGAAAAACTGACGCGGATCGAGTTTGCGCCGGTGTCCGAGGTCATCCTCGATGAGGCCGCGATTGCCCGGTTCCGACAGAATTACCGGGTGGAGTTTGGCGCGGGTGGCGGCGAAGACCCTTTGTATGAAGCCATCAGCGCGGGCCGCAAGCATCAGGGCGTGGAACATTGGCTGCCCTTCTTCCACGAGCGGTTGGAGACCTTGTTCGACTACCTGCCGGATGCCACGATCTCGCTGGACGATCAGACAACGCCGCAACGGTTGGCCCGTTGGGAAACGATTGAAGATCAATACGATACCCGCAAGACTGCCATGACCCAGAAGGGCCGTTTGGACACGGTCTACAAACCCTGCCCACCGGAGCTGCTGTATCTCGATGACGCGGCCTGGGAGAAGGCCGTCGCAGGTCATCGCGTGATTCAGTTTTCGCCGCTGCCACAAGCCTCGGGGCCCGGGGTGGTTGATGCGGGCGGGCGCATCGGGCGCAGTTTCGCGCCGGAACGACAGCAAGAAAATATCAGTCTATTCGGTGCTTTGGCCGATCACATTCGCGCGGAATCCAAGCGGAATGCGATTGTCATGGCCTCCTGGTCCGAGGGCGCGCGGGAACGGCTGCGCGGGTTGCTGGAAGATCAGGACATCACCGACCTGACCGAGATCTCCAACGGGTTGGCCGGGTTGAAGAAGGGGGCCGTCAACCTTGCGGTCTGGCCGCTGGAACAGGGCTTCACCGGCGACGGGCTGACGGTGATTTCCGAACAGGACGTGTTGGGAGACCGGTTGATCCGACCCAAGCGCAAGACCAAGCGGGCGGAAAACTACCTGACCGAGGCGCAGAGCCTCAGCCCCGGCGATCTGGTCGTGCATGTCGATCATGGCGTCGGGCGCTACAAAGGGCTGGAGACCGTCACCGCCATGGGTGCCCCCCATGAATGCATCGCGCTGGAATATGCAGGTGGTGACAGGCTGTTCCTTCCTGTTGAAAACATTGAACTTCTCAGCCGCTATGGCCATGAGGAAGGGCTGCTCGACAAGCTCGGCGGCGGGGCGTGGCAGGCCAAGAAGGCCAAGCTCAAGGAACGCATCCGCCAGATCGCCGACAAGCTGATCCGCATCGCCGCAGAACGTGAATTGCGCCACGCCCCGGTGATGGAACCGCCGGGCGACATGTGGGAGGCCTTTTGCGCGCGCTTCCCCTATGAGGAAACCGATGATCAGCTGTCGGCCATCGGTGATGTGATCGAGGATCTGGAACGCGGCCGGCCCATGGACCGTTTGGTCGTGGGCGATGTGGGCTTCGGCAAGACCGAGGTTGCCATGCGCGCGGCCTTCGTCGCGGCGGCCAGCGGTATGCAGGTGGCCCTGATCGCGCCGACTACCCTGCTGGCCCGCCAGCACGCCAAGACCTTTGCCGACCGATTCCGTGGATTTCCCATCAATGTCAGGCAGTTGTCGCGCTTTGTTCCCGCAAAGCAGGCGACGGACACCCGCAAGGGACTGGCGGATGGCAGCGTCGATATCTGCATCGGCACCCATGCGCTCTTGGCCAAGAATATCCGGTTCCAGAACCTCGGCCTTCTGATCATCGACGAGGAACAGCGCTTTGGCGTCGGCCACAAGGAACGGCTGAAGGAGATGCGCTCGGAAGTGCACGTCCTGACACTGTCCGCCACACCCATCCCGCGCACATTGCAGATGTCGCTTTCTGGCGTGCGCGACCTCAGCCTCATCGGCACACCCCCGGTCGACCGGCTGGCGATCCGCACTTACGTTTCCGAATTCGACGCGGTCACCATCCGCGAGGCGCTCTTGCGCGAACATTACCGGGGCGGGCAGAGCTTCTACGTGGTGCCGCGCATCGAGGACTTGCCCGAGATCGAGGAGTTCCTGCGCACACAGGTGCCAGAGGTGACCTTCGTCGTGGCCCATGGCCAGATGGCGGCGGGCGAGCTCGATGACCGAATGGTGGCGTTTTACGATGGTAAATATGACGTGTTGCTTGCCACCACCATCATCGAAAGCGGCATCGACATCCCGACCGCCAACACGATGGTGATTCACCGGGCCGATATGTATGGACTCGCGCAGCTCTACCAGATCCGGGGCCGGGTGGGCCGCGCCAAGACCCGCGCCTATGCCTATCTGACCACGAAACCGCGTGCCAAGCTGACCCCCGCGGCGGAGAAACGGCTGCGGGTTCTGGGCAGCCTCGACAGTCTTGGCGCGGGCTTCACCATCGCCAGCCAGGACCTCGACATTCGCGGCGCGGGCAACATCGTGGGCGAGGAGCAGTCGGGCCATGTGAAGGAGGTGGGGTTTGAGCTCTACCAGTCCATGCTGGAAGAGGCGATTGCCAAGATCCGGTCGGGCAATATGAAGGCGCTGACCGATGACGATGGCACCTGGGCACCGCAGATCAATCTGGGCGTGCCCGTTCTGATCCCGGCTGACTATGTGCCCGATCTGGACGTGCGGCTCGGGCTTTACCGGCGGCTGAGCCAACTGCACACGAAGGTGGAGCTGGAGGGCTTTGCGGCGGAGCTGATCGACCGGTTCGGCAAGCTGCCCAAGGAGGTCAACACGCTGCTGCTGGTGGTGCGCATCAAGGCGATGTGCAAGCGGGCGGGGATTGCCAAGCTCGATGGCGGGCCGAAGGGCGCGACGATCCAGTTCCACAATGACAAATTCGCCAACCCCGCCGGGCTGGTGGAATTCGTTCAGGCGCAGAACGGGCTGGCCAAGGTGCGCGATACCAAGATCGTGGTGCGGCGCGACTGGACGAAGGACAGCGACAAGATCAAGGGGGCCTTCGCCATTGCCCGCGATCTGGCCGAGAAGGTCATTGCGGCGAAGAAGGGTTAACGCCCCTCACGCGGCAATCTGGTCGCGATGACAAGGCTTGCCCCTGCGACCAGAAGAACCGACAGGACCAGGGGTGTGGGCGTGCCGTTGAACAGCTGGCCGATGACGGCCCCGATCACCGCGCCCCCCACGGTCGCCACGGCCCCCATGACCGAAGATGTCATGCCCGCGATATGGCCCATGGGCTCCAGCGCCAGGGCGTTCAGGTTGCCGATGGTAAAGCCGGTGGCGGCGAATTGTCCTGCCGTCCAGACGAGGAAGACCCAGAAGGTCCAGGGCGCGTCTGTGCCCATGGCAAGGAACACCAGCCCGGCCACAGCCGAGACCGCGATCTGCCCCATCAGCGCCCGCCGGATCAGCGGCCGCATGCCAAGCTTGACCACAAGGGACGCATTCACCAGCGGTGGCAGGGCCGCGAAAACCGCGATGCCAGCGAACCAGAAATGGAAATTGCCGCCCCTGTCATAGGTGATGTCAAAGACCTGCTGCACGGAACTGATCGTGGCGAAAAGGATGCCGAAGATCATGATCTGGATCAGGGTCGAGAGCATCACCTGATGGTGGCTCAGAACCTCTTTCATCCCGGCCCATAGCATGGCGGCCTGAAGAGGCCGACGCTTCTCGACCGGCAGGGTTTCCGGCTGACGAATGCCGATCCAGGCGGTGGAAACCGCCGAGAACAGCACAAAGGCCAGGAAGATCGACCGCCAACCCGCCAGCGCGATGATGCCCGCGCCGATCATCGGGGCCACGGCAGGGAAGATCATGAAGACGAGCATGGCGAAGGACATGATCCGCGCCATCTGGCGGCCCGAGTAGAGGTCGCGGACAAGCGCCATCGAGGCGATGCGCGGGCCAGCCGCCCCAAGCCCCTGGATCGCGCGGGCGGCCAGCACCAGCTCCAGCGTCGGGGCGAAATAGGCCATGACAGCGCCAATCACATAGAGCCCCGCGCCCCAATAGATGATCGCCTTGCGGCCAAACGCGTCCGAGAGCGGCCCGGTGACCAGCGTTCCCGCCCCCATCCCGAAAACGAAGGAGGTCAGAACAAGCTGTGCGAGGTTAGTGGCGTCCGGCGTCAGCTCTTCCGCGATCTCGGGCAGGGCGGGCAGCATCGAGTCGATGGAAAAGGCAATGGTCGCGAACATCATGCCCATCAGGGCAATGAACTCGCCCTGAGACAGGCGGCGGAAGCTGGAATCGGTCATGTGCGGCTCGAAAATTTCGGCAAAAGGAACGGGGTATTGGCGGAATGAGCCGCGAAGAGGTCTGGGTCGCGCGATTGAATGGCGCGGTCCTCGACCCCTGATCCGTATCCCAGCATGAGCGATGCGGCAACCCCGAGGATCAGCGCCTCGGGCGAGCCGATGATCAGCGACAGCCCCGCGATGCTGACGATCTGCCCCAGATATTGCGGATGCCGGCAGAGCGCATAGGGGCCCTTGGTGGCCAGGCCCACATCCCATCCGCTGGTGCCCTTCAACCCGAGCGCCGCCGTGGCCCAGGTATGAAGCAGACTGCCAGCGACGGCCATGGGCAGGCCGAGACCCCATCTGAGGAGATCGGGCAGCACCGGGGTCTGACCCAAGGTCTGCACCAGACCCACATAGATCAGCGTGGTCAGCCCCCAGGCCCAGATCGCCGTCAAGAGGTTGCCCTTGCGGGGGGGCCAAGGGCCGTGGCCCGGCCTGCGATCCGAAAGGACCAGGATCGCCGCCCAGATCACGCTTGCAGAAAGCCCGAGGATCAGCCCCGCGCTCATTCAGCCTCTTTCATGAGGCCCCGGATATCCTCGATTACCTTGCCCCACAGCTCGGGCGGTTGCGCGCCGGTCAGCACGTGCTGGTTGGCGACAACGAAAGTGGGCACACCCGTCACGCCCCGTTCACGGGCATGGGCGTCGCGGGCGCGGATATCGTCAGCGTCTGACTCGCCCGCCAGCAGGGTCGCGACCATCGCAGCGTCGAGCCCGGATGCGCCTGCGATCTCGGCCAACGTGTCGCTGTCACCGATATCGCGACCATCGACGAAATAGGCCTTAAACAGCGCCGAGACGACCGGCGTCTGGCGCTGCTCAATCCCCGCCCAGTGGATCAGGCGATGCGCGTTGAGCGTATTGGGCGTGCGCGCGATGCCTTCAAAATTGAGCTTCAGACCCGCTGTTTCCGCATGTTCCACCACCGGCGCATAGGCGCGCACCGCACCCTCCTTGCCGCCGAACTTGGCCTCCAGATAGGCGCGCCGATCCATGCCTTCCGTCGGCATCTCGGGGTTCAGCTGGAACGGGTGCCATTCGATGGCGAAGGGATGGTCGCCAGCCGCCTCCAGCGCGCGATCCAGATAGGCCTTTCCGATGTAGCACCAAGGGCAGATCGGATCGGAAAGGATGTCGAGCTTGATCATTGCATGTCCCTGATGGCGGCGGCCAGCGCCTTGCGGTTGAGTTTTCCGTTTGCGCCACGCGGCAGCGCGTCGAAGCGGGCATAGAGCCGTGGTTGCTTGTAGCGTGCAAGGCAGGTTTCCGCGTGCTGACGCAGGTTGGGCTCTTCGCGATCGCTTACATGCGCCAGACAGACGATATGCGTCTCCTCGCGGATTTCCACCGAAACGGCCGCGCAATCCTCGACAAGGGGCGCAAAGGCGCGCTCGATCTCCTGCGGGGAGACGCGGAAGCCACCGGCATTCAGCATGTCGTCAGAACGGCCGTGATAGACGAGCGACCCATCCGCGTCCTCATGCACCAAATCGCCGGTGACAAACCAATCGCCTCTCAGGGGCAGGTCGAAGCAGTCATCGCCAAGATATCCCAGCATCAGGCCGGGATCGCTGCGATGGATGGCAAGCTGGCCGGTCTCACCCTGAGGCAGCGGGTGCCCGTCAGGATCCAGGATCGCGATTTGCCGTCCTGCCTGCGCAAAGCCGAGTGTGTGGGACGGCGCAGGCCTCTCGGGACAGCCGGAAATGAATGTGGAGCATTCCGACATGCCGAGCGCCTCATGGATCGTGGTGCCCGTCGCCCCGGCCCAGGCCTCGCGGATCGGTTCGGGCAGCTTTTCCCCGGCGCTCAGCCCATGGCGCAGTTTCGGCATTGGCGGCACGGGTCCGCGCAGCATCCGGCGATAGACACCGGGGGCGGCGGCGAAGATCGTCGCGTCATGGCGTTTCAGCAGCAGGGGCAGCGCGCCGGGATCGGTGCCTTCAGCCGGGATCAACGCGGTCGCCCCCACGGACCACGGATCCAGCAGCCCGGTGCCGAGCGTGAAGGTCCAGTTGAAGGCGCCCGCATGCAGCAGCCGATCACTTTCGCGCAGCCCGTACCAGCCCTGATGCATCATCCGCCGCGCCCAGATGGCCCGATGCGCATGGGCGACGGCGCGGGGGCGGCCGGATGTGCCGGAGGTATAGACCAGATAGGCCAGACGCTCGGGGTCACCCATCTGATAAGTGGCGCGGTCATGCGCGGCCAGAGCCTCCAGATCCGTCACCACCGGGCAGGGCAGCGGATCGGGCAGGGCGATGCCGTCATGGGCGAGGATCAGCTTCGGGGCGATCTCGGGCGCGAGGCGGCTGATTTCCGGCCCGGTCAGTTGGGCGGAGGTCGGCACCGGCACCAGCCCCACAGCAATCGCCGCGAGATACGCCACCGGGAAATCAGGCCGGTTCCCGAGGCGCAGCAGCACCCGGTCACCGGGAACCAGCCCCTGCGCCAGCAAACCGCTGGCGGTGCGCAACACCCGGTCCTCCAGTCGTGCATAACTCCAGCGGTCCGACCGGGTGGGCGACAGCACCGCCAACGCGATCTTGTCCGGCAGGCGCGGGGCCTGGGCCAGCACATGGGCTGCAAGGTTGAACGAGGCAGGGCAGGGATCGGGCAGAGGCATGAAACCGGCGTAGGCAAGGTGCGGGACAGTTGCAAGACCCCGAGCGGCGGGCTACATCGCGGACATGGATTTTTCTGACGAACCGAGCCTCATACGCCTCGCCCGCGAAAGCGGCACGCAGGATCGCTCGCAACCGGTGGACCTCGCCATTCGGGTGCGCGAGCTGCGCAAGCAGCGGGAATGGACGTTGGAACAGGCCGCCCAGAAGGCCGGGCTGGCGCGCTCGACACTGTCCAAGATCGAAAACGGCCAGATGTCGCCCACCTATGACGCGCTGAAAAAGCTGGCCGACGGGCTGGATATCTCGGTGCCGCAGCTCTTCACCCCCACGGTCAACCCGAAGGTCAACGGCCGCCTCGCCGTGACCCAGACCGGCGCGGGCGAGCCGCACCCGACCGCCACCTATGAACACGAGATGCTGGCCCCGCAGCTGACCCAGAAGGCCATGCTGCCCTACCGCGCCCGCATCCGTGCCCGCAGCTTCGAGGAGTTTGACGGGTGGGTGCGCCACGAGGGCGAGGAATTCCTCTATGTCCTGACCGGAGAGATCCAGCTGATCACGGAATTCTACGCCCCGGTGAACATGCGTAGGGGCGACAGCGCCTATTACGACGCCACCATGGGGCATAACGTGATCTCGGTCAGTGCCGAGGACGCGACGATCCTCTGGGTGACCTGCCTGGGATAACCGTTTCCCCTGGCATTTAGCTAAAATTGTCGGCGCCCCTTTCAGCTTGGCAAAAATACCTCGGGGAGCGCGAGGGGCTGGCCCCTCGCTCCAACGCTGATCATCCGCGCATCGGGTTGGGTGTCAGTCGAACATCGCCGCAAGATCGGCACTGCTCTCCTGCCCGATGCGGTCCCCATGCTTGGCGAGAAAGGCATCGCAGGCCGCAACCCCGGCCTCGAACAGTTGGTGCAGCACCTGCGGAACCGGCACGACCTTGGTGGCAACCGAAAGCTGCCGCATCAGCGCGTCATCCGAGATCATGTGGACCAGAACGTTTTTCATGCTGCCGGGATTCAGCGCGCCCTCTGTCAGCAGGCGCTGAACGAAGCGGATGGCGCGCAATTCGCTGAGCAGAGACGCATTGAAGCTGACCTCGTTCACCCGGTTCTGGATTGCCCGCGCACTGGTCGGGACATCATGGCGGATCAGCGGGTTGATATTCACGATGAGGATGTCGTCGGGCAGATGCGGTTCAAACAGGGGAAACAGCGCCGGGTTGCCGGTATAGCCGCCGTCCCAATAGGCCTCTCGCGCGCCGGTTTTCGGATCGTCGATTTCCACGGCCTTGAACAGGGTTGGCAAACAGGCGGAGGCCAGAAGCGGGGATGTCCCGATCTCATCCCCACCGAAAACACGGATCTTGCCGGTCCGGACATTGGTGGCGCAGACGAAGAAATCGGGCCCCTCGGCGCAGCAGATATGTTCGTAGTGAAACTTGTCGACAATCGGTGTCAGCGGATTGCCGAAAAACGGCCCATAGCTATAGGGGCTGACCATGCGGCTGACCGCGTCACCGATGGCGAAGGGCAGCGAGGTCTCGATCCAGTGGCTGATTGCCAGCGGGGAAATGGCCCCGAGCCAGGCATTGAACCGCTCATCCGTGATCGCCCCCATCTGCTCCCACAGCCAGACGAGGTTCTCGCGCGCCAGATCGCGGCTGCCCTGACTGAGCCCCGCCTTGACCGCCGCGCCATTGAGCGCCCCGGCAGAGGTGCCGGACATGGCCGCGATCTCGATCGAGGGCTCCTGCAACAACCGGTCGAGCACGCCCCAGGTGAACGCCCCATGCGCGCCACCGCCCTGAAGGGCGAGGTTGATGCGTTTTGCTGTCATTCGCAGGGCTGTTCTTGTGGCATGGGCGGGACGCCTCCGGCGGGAGTATTTGAGCCAAGAAGAAGGGGCAGGGCGCTGCGTTAACCTTAATGTGGGGCTAACGCGGGTGGATCATAGCGCCGTCCAGCCGCCATCGACGCTAATCGTCGTGCCGGTGATCTGGGCCGCCGCGTCGGAGCAGAGGAAGGCAGCTGTGCCGCCCATCTGTTCGACGGTGGCGAATTCACGCGAGGGCTGGCGCAGCAGCATAACCTCTCGCACCACTGTGTCGCGGTCCATGTTATGGGCCTTCATCTGGTCTGGGATCTGCGCCTCAACGAGCGGGGTCAGCACATAGCCGGGGCAGATCGCGTTGGCCGTGATCGGCTCTTCCGCCGTTTCCAGCGCGGTGGTCTTGGTCAGCCCGACAATGCCGTGCTTCGCCGCGATATAGGCGGATTTGTAGGGGCTCGCGGTCAGGCCATGGGCCGAGGCGATATTGATCACCCGTCCCCATCCGGCGGCGCGCATCATCGGCAGGGCGGCGGCGGTGGTGTGGAAGGCAGAGCTGAGATTGATCGCGATGATCGCATCCCATTTTTCGACCGGGAACTTGTCGATGGCTTCGACATGCTGGATGCCCGCATTGTTGATCAGGATATCGCAGGCCCCGGCCTGTTCGATCAGCGCGCGGCACTCATCCCCCTTGGACATGTCCGCCTTGATGTAGCGGACCGTGACGCCGCGTTCCGCGGCGATCTCTGCCGCCAATGCGTGATCCTCGTCCCGATCGGTGAAGGAGTTGAGAACGACATCCGCCCCGGCGCGGGCCAGTTCACGGGCGATTCCCAAACCTATCCCTGAGTTGGAACCGGTGATGACAGCGGTTTTTCCGGCAAGCGAAGTGGTGATGGCCATCGGAGGCTCCTGTCCTATACGATTTGCCAGCACCGTAATGCTGCACGTGCAGTATGGACAGAGGCAAAAGCCGCGCAGCCTGACCAAAAAAAACGCCGGCACGAAGCCGGCGTTAAGTTATTGAGGCAGGTTTCATACAGGCAAGAAACCTATCGAGCAGTGCATCCTTTATAAGCAATCACTTGCTCAGAGTCCAACCGAAAAGTTTGAAACCAAATTCAGGGGAGAGTAGCGTCCTGAACAAGCAAACAAGGCATCAAGGGGATTGTTTACAGATGAGCAGGAATTGTTTCAGACAGATTGCAGGCGTTTTTGGCGTCATGGCGATTCTTTCGGGCGGGGCTGCGGCGGAGCCGTCCTATGGCATCGCTATGTATGGTGAGCCTGCGCTGCCCCCAGATTTTGCGCATCTTCCCTATGCCAACCCCGATGCGCCAACCGGTGGCCGGATCGTCACCGGTGAGGTCGGCAGCTTCGACAGTCTCAACCCGCATATCCGCGCCGGATCGACGCCGTGGCAGCTGCGCTTTCTGGCCTATGAAAGCCTCATGGGGCGAAGCTGGGATGAACCCTTCACGCTTTACGGCCTCTTGGCCGAATCGGTCGAGGTTGGCGAGGGCGGGACCTGGGTCGAGTTTCAGCTGCGTCCCGAGGCCCGATTCTCTGACGGCAGCCCGGTGACCGTGGCCGATGTGATCTGGTCCTATGAGACGCTAGGCACCGAGGGCCATCCGCGCTACCTGAACGCGTGGAACCGGGTGAGCAGCATCGAGGCCGTGGGCGAGCGTGGCGTGCGCATCACCTTTAGCGAACCCGACCGGGAGCTGGCGCTGATCATGGGGATGCGACCCATCTTGCAGGCGGCACAATGGGAGGGGCGTGATTTCACCGAAAGCGGGATCGACGCGATCCCGATCTCCAGCGCGCCATATGTCATCGACGATTTCGAGGCCGGGCGGTTCGTGTCCCTGCGCCGCAACCCCGATTACTGGGGCGCTGACCTGCCGTTCCGACGGGGCACCAATGTGATTGATGAGATCCGGCTGGAATTCTTCGGGGACGGCACCGCCATGTGGGAGGCCTTCGTCGCTGGCGAGATCACCACGATCCGCGAAACCAACGCCGCCGATTGGGAAACCAACTACGATTTCCCGCGTGTGCAGTCGGGCGAGGTGGTGCTGTCCGAGGTGCCGCATGAACGGCCCACGGGGATGTGGGGCTTCGTGATGAACACCCGGTCCCCGCAATTCGAGGATTGGCGGGTGCGCGAGGCAATGATTCAGGCCTTTAACTACGAATTCATCAACCAGACCCAGAATGGCGGGCTGGCACCGCGCATCACCTCTTACTTCTCCAATTCGATCCTCGGGATGGAACCCGGCGCGGCAGAGGGCCGGGTGCTGGAGCTGCTGGAACCCTTCGCGGATGACCTGCTTCCCGGCGCGCTGGAGGGCTACGACTTCCCCGTATCCGACGGGCGCGAGGCCAACCGGGCGGGCATCCGCGCCGCCATGGGGCTGATGGAGGAGGCAGGCTATTCGGTGCAGGAAGGTGTCATGACCGGCCCCGACGGAACGCCCTTCACCTTCGAGATCGTGCTGAGCCAGGGATCGGCTGAGAATCAGGCGATCATCAATATCTATGTGGAATCGCTCTCTCGTCTCGGGATCACGCCGACGGTAACGACCATCGACAGCGCGCAATATCGCGAGCGGACGGACGCCTATGATTTCGACATGACCTGGTTCGCGCGCGGCGTGTCGCTGTCGCCCGGCAACGAGCAGTACCTCTATTGGGGCTGCGACATGGTCGATGTGGAGGGCAGCCGCAACCTGATGGGGGTCTGCAACCCGGCCATCGAGGCGATGGTGGATGAGATGCTGACAGCCGAAAGTCAGGACAATTATCGCGCCGCCGTGCGGGCGCTCGACCGGGTGCTGACATCGGGCCGCTATGTGATCCCGATCTGGTACTCGCCGGTCAGCCGCATCGCCCATGTGCGGGAGCTGCATTTCCCCGAGACCCTGCCGATCTATGGCGACTGGCTTGGGTTCCAGCCCGATGTCTGGTGGTACGAAGCGGAGTGAGCGGTTTCGCCGCGGCTGTGGCCCGCGTCGACCGGCCGGGGGGCGCTGCCCCCCGGACCCCCCGAGGTATTTTAACCAAGATGAAAGGCATGGACGGCGCGGGCTGGCTTGCCTAAGGAGCGGGGATGAGAGAACGCCCTGACATTCTGTGCATCGGGTCCGTCCTGTGGGACATCATCGGACGCACCGATCTGCCCATGGCGGCCGGAAACGACAAGCCCGGTCGCATCACCCGTCTGCCCGGCGGGGTGGCGCTGAATATCGCCATGACCTGTGTGGGGCAGGGGCTGCGGCCCTCGCTGCTGAGTGTCGTGGGCGATGATGCGGCGGGCACCGCGCTGCTGGTGGAATGCGCGCGGATGGGGATCGAGGTAGACCATGTGCTGGTCGATCACGATCTGCCGACCGATCAATACATGGCGATCGAGGCGCAGGGGACGCTGTTGGCGGCGCTCGCCGATGCGCATTCGCTGGAAACCGCAGGCGCACGGATTCTGGAGCCGCTGGAAAACGGAAGGCTGGCCTCTGCCGATGCGCCGTGGGTGGGGCCGATGGCGATTGACGGGAACCTGACGCTGGAGCTTTTGACCCGGATTGCGCAGAGCCCGCTTTTTGCCCATGCCGATCTGCGGCTCGCTCCGGCTTCGCCCGGCAAGGCCGAGCGGCTGAGGCCGTTCCTGTCCCATCCCGGCGCCACGATCTATGTGAATGCGGAAGAGGCCGGGCTGATCGCAGAGGCCGACACTCAATGCGCTGAAACCGGGGCCGAGGCCCTGCTGGCCGCTGGCGCACGCCGGGTTTTGGTCACCGATGGCGGCAGGCTGGCCGTGGATGCGACGCCTGATAGAACCCTCTCGCTAGCGCCACCGCAAATCACCCCGCGCCGGATCACCGGGGCAGGGGACACGTTCATGGCGGCCCATATCGCCGCTGAAATTCGCGGTGACGCGCCCGAGGCTGCCCTCGCCCACGCGCTAGAGACCGCCGCCACCTATGTCGCCGGATAATACCATGACCCCTGACTTCCTGACCCTGTCGCCTGACGTTGCCGAGGCTCTGGCCTCCAATGCCCCTGTCGTAGCGCTGGAAAGCACCATCATCACCCATGGCATGCCCTACCCGCAGAACCTGGAGACCGCCCGCCAGGTCGAGGACGAGGTACGTGCCGCCGGGGCCGTGCCTGCGACCATCGCGATCCTTGCGGGGCGTCTGCATGTGGGGCTGACGGATGCGCAGCTGGAGGCGCTGGCGCAGGCTGAAAACGTGATGAAGCTCAGCCGCGCCGATCTGGCGGTGGCTCTGGCGACGGGCCGGACCGGGGCGACCACCGTGGCCGCAACGATGATCGCGGCGCATCTGGCTGGGATCGGGGTCTTTGCCACGGGCGGGATCGGCGGCGTTCACAAGGGAGCGGAAGACAGTTTCGACATCTCCGCCGACCTGATGGAACTGGCGCAAACCCCGGTGACGGTTGTGGCCGCCGGGGCCAAGGCCATCCTCGATATCCCCAAGACGCTTGAGGTTTTGGAAACCCAAGGCGTGCCGGTCATTGCTTACGGGCAGGACGATTTCCCGGCCTTCTGGTCGCGCGCCTCGGGCCTTGCCGCGCCGCTGCGGCTGGACAGCGCAGAGACCATCGCGGCGAGCGCTGCCATGCGCGCGCGGCTTGGCCTTCCCGGCGGGCAGCTGGTGGCCAACCCGATCCCGCCAGAGGCCGAGATCGCTGCCGAAACCCTCGCCCCGATCATCGCGCAGGCCCAGGCCGAGGCCGATGAACGTGGAATTGCGGGGAAATCGGTGACTCCGTTCCTGTTGCAGCGGATTTTCGAACTGACCGAAGGACGGTCGCTCACGGCCAATATCGCCCTTGTTCTGAACAATGCCCGCCTTGCAGCGGCAATTGCCTGCGCCATGGTCGCGCAGGATTGAAGACACTCTCTTGTTTGGCGTGAAACGCGCCCTTAGTAACAGGGTAGAGAGTTTAACAGGGACGACCGGCAAGAATGGAATTGCCCGAACCGCCACCGCCGCCACGACGCGGCTGGATATCCTCGCTCCAGGCCAGTTTTCTGACCGGCCTCGTGGTGATTGCTCCCATTGGACTGACAGCATGGCTGATCTGGTCGATCATCGGCTGGATCGATTCTTGGGTGCTGCCGTTCCTGCCGGACGCCTATAATCCGGCGCTCTGGATCCGCAACTATTTCAACATCGACGTCGATATTCGCGGTATCGGCGTCGGCATGTTCCTGCTGTTCACGATCATCGTGGGCTGGATCGCCAAGGGGCTGATCGGGCGGTCGCTGATCCGCACTTCGGAAAGCGTTGTGCTGTCGATTCCCGGTGTTCGGTCGCTCTATTCGGGCCTGAAGCAGATCACCGAAACCGTACTGGCGCAGTCCAAGGGATCTTTCGACAAGGCCTGTCTGGTGGAATATCCGCGCAAGGGGATCTGGGCGATCGCCTTCATCTCGACCGATGCGAAGGGCGAGATTGCGGACAGCCATGACAAGCACATGATCTCGGTCTTCCTGCCGACCACGCCAAACCCGACCTCGGGTTTTCTGCTGTTCGTTCCGAAGGAAGATGTGCAGATCCTGAAGATGTCGGTTGAGGATGCGGCGAAACTGGTGATCTCGGCGGGGCTGGTTTACCCGAGCACCGGCGACAAGGATGGTGACCGGGTGCCAGACGAGGCCGAGGGTGTGGAGATCGAAGGCACGGCTGCCACCCTGCTGGACCGGCCGACTGCACCCGAAGCGGACCCCGATCGCCGCACCGAAGACGCCTGACGCACCTTCTTGCCCCGATTTCGCGGTCAGATGGGGCAGGGGGGTTGCATTCCCTTCAACACTGCCTTACTGGCGCGCTTACTTCACAGGCAGAGGCGGGCCCTCGGGGGAGACATCCCTGAACGGTCCACCGGTTGGGTTCAGTCCCTAAACCTCTGCCAAGGCGCAAACCGGAAAAGGATACTAGGACATGGCGCTTCCTGATTTCTCCATGCGTCAGCTGCTTGAAGCTGGCGTTCACTTTGGCCACCAGACGCAACGCTGGAACCCCCGCATGGGCGAGTTCATCTATGGCGAGCGCAATGGCATCCACATTCTCGACCTGACCCAGACCGTCCCGATGCTGGACCAGGCGCTGCAGGTCGTGCGCGAAACCGTCGCCAAGGGCGGCAGCATCCTGTTCGTCGGCACCAAGCGTCAGGCACAAAAGCCCGTCGCAGAAGCGGCAGAGCGTTGCGCGCAGTACTACATGAACCACCGCTGGCTCGGCGGCACGCTGACCAACTGGAAAACCGTGTCGAACTCGATCTCTCGTCTGAAGCAGATCGACGAGGCGATGGAAAACGGTCTGGAAGGCCTGACCAAGAAAGAACGTCTTGGCATGGAACGCGATCAGGCGAAGCTGCAGGCGTCGCTTGGCGGCATCCGTGAAATGGGCGGCCTGCCCGACCTGATCTTCGTCATCGACGTCAAGAAAGAAGATCTGGCAATCCTCGAAGCCAAGAAGCTGGGCATCCCGGTTGTGGCCGTGGTCGATACCAACTGCTCGCCCGATGGTGTGGACTACATCATCCCCGGCAATGACGACGCGGCCCGCGCCATCTCGCTCTATTGCGATCTGGTCTCCCGCGCGGCCCTGGACGGCATGACCGCCCAGATGGAAGGCGCAGGCGTTGACCTGGGCGCACTGGAAGAGGGCAACATCGAAGAGGCCATCGCTGCCGATGCCCCCGCCGAGGAAGCCGCTGAAGGCTGATCGGCCGTCACGCATCTGATACATGGACCGGCTATGGGCCGGTCCACCCCATATCCCGAAAAAAGGAGCAGACCGATGGCAATTACCGCTGCAATGGTCAAAGAGCTGCGCGAAGCCACCGCCGCAGGCATGATGGACGCCAAGAAGGCACTTGTCGAAACCAATGGCGATTTCGACGCCGCCGTTGACTGGCTGCGCACCAAGGGCCTGGCGAAAGCCGCCAAGAAATCCGGCCGTATCGCCGCCGAGGGCCTGGTGGCCGTCGCTGTTGACGGTGGCGTTGGCGTCGCGGTCGAAGTGAACTCGGAAACCGATTTCGTCGGCAAGAACGCCGAGTTCCAGAAAATGGTTGGTGATATCGCCAGTGCCGCAACTGGTGTGGCCGATATCGAAGGGCTGACTGCGGCCGATCTGGGTGGCAAGACCGTCGGCGAGACGCTGACCGACAAGATCGCCACCATCGGCGAAAACATGACCCTGCGCCGCATGGCGCGCCTGGAAGGCGACACTGTTGTGACCTATGTCCACAACGCAGCTGCCCCCGGCATGGGCAAGATCGGCGTTCTGGTCGCGATGACCGGCGGGGACGAAGCGCTTGGCAAGCAGATCGCGATGCATATCGCGGCTGTCAATCCCGCTGCCCTGAACGAAGCCGACATGGACCCGGCCGTTGTCGAAAAGGAACGTCAGATCCAGATCGAAATCGCCCGTGAATCCGGCAAGCCGGAGCAGGTGATCGAGAAGATGATCGAAGGCCGCATGAAGAAATTCGTGGCCGAGTCGACCCTGCTGAACCAGGCGTTCGTCATCAACCCCGATCTGACTGTCGGTGCCGCAGCGGCCGAGGCCGGTGCAACCGTGACCGGATTCGTCCGTATCGAAGTGGGCGAAGGCATCGAGAAGAAGGAAGAAGACTTCGCAGCCGAGGTTGCGAAGGCTGCCCAGGGCTAAGGCCCTTGGAAGAGGGGCAGGGGTGTTGGGAGGCGCCCCTGCCACCTGCTCTACAAAAAAAGCGGTGCTGCCGGGGACATTGGCAGCACCGCTTTTCTTTTGCACCACGCTGCCGATTTGGGGATGGACAGCAGCAGGCCGGGAATTCGGAACTAGACCCCCTTATCCCAGATATTGGACCGTCAGGCCGGAAATGTTCCTGACGGTCCGATGCTCCTGACCGAAGAAATCTCAGCCATCACTCACGGAACAGGATTAACTTGACGCAAAGTCAGGCCCCGGAAAAGTAGGGAATCCTTTACCTTTTGGCCAAATACTGCCGATCACGATGTTTGAGCGCTCGGATCGACAATGAAAATCTGGTTCAGGACCGAGGCTTTGCGCACCGCCTGCGCTGTCGTTTCAACGCCAAGCGATTCCCGCGCGCCACGCAGATGCTTGTCCACCGTCGCGGCCTTGCGGCCGAGCAGCAGCGCAATGTCACGCACCGATTTGCCATCGGCCACCAGCTCCAGCACCTCGGATTGGCGCGGTGTCAGAACACGGCTCTGACCCGTTGCGGGAAGCTGGGTGATCGCCAGATGAGCCACCTGGTTGATGATCTCCAGCTCTTCACCCTTGTCCCGCCACAGCTCATCCACGTCTTGCTGGCTCAGGCCGCTGCGGGCCACCAACCCAATACCGGCAGCTGAACGCTTGATCGCCATGGGGAATGACATCGTATAACCTGCGGTTATTCCGAACCGCTTGTTCAACGCCATCAGTTCCCGTCGTTCAGGTCCGTTCGAGCTGTCGTCGAAATCATCCCACATATGCCGCCAGCTAATGGACCCGACATTGCGAGACGCCCATTTCATCATCGGAGCAGCCCGATACAGGCCGTGGCCGATATAGGCTTCGATATAGTCAGAAGGGTAGTTTGTCAGGATCAGCGCATCCTCGGGATTGCTGAGCGACTTTGCAGACTGAAAACATGTATAGGCATAGATGAGACGATCGAAGCCATAGGCGCCCATCTGTTCGGTGTGGTATTCCCACAATTCCTCGACAGAGCGCGCCTTCAGATAGGGCTGAAGGCGCTTCATGCCGGATCACCACATCTGAAATGGTGGTTTCGTCTTTGGTCTTGCTTCGACATGTCCAGCAATGGACAGCGTAAAGAGTCGCGTTTCATCATAATCCCCGAAATCTCTATCAAGATAAGCGCGGCGCTTCCAAGCTGTCGAGGCACAATTTTACGCAAAATCAGGATGTTGCGGAGATCTTGCGACTGAAGTCATCACGGGTTCCTGCGGCAGGCAGGGGATTTTGATCACGCAGAGGCTTGATCATGGCTGAACTGCTTGTTGAACAGTTCAGCGCAAGGCATTGTTTAAATTTAGTTTCTTCTATCTTTGGTGGCTCAGGGTTGGTTGTGTATCAGCGTATAAAGTTAACATAATCATGATTACTGGCCAAATGAATTGGCTTGAAATGTCGACTGGAACCCCATCACCAATTGCTTAGCCAAGCGCATAGCCTGCACCGCGAACCGTCCGTATCGGGTCACCCTCGCCGTTTGCGGCTTTCAGCGCCTTGCGCAAACGGCCCACATGCACATCAACCGTCCGACTATCGACATAGATGTCTCTGCCCCAGACCCGGTCGAGCAACTGTTCGCGGCTCCAGACACGGCCTGGACGTTCCATGAAGGCTGTCAACAGTCGGAACTCCGTCGGGCCAAGCGTCACCTGCTGACCCGCGCGGTAAACGCGATGTTCTTCCATATCCAGCAGGATATCCTCGAAGGTCAGATGCTCGCCTACAGAGGCCGGTCGCGTGCGGCGCAGCTGCGTGCGCAGCCGGGCCAGCAATTCAGCCACGGAATAAGGTTTGACCACGTAGTCATCCGCCCCGGTTTCCAGACCGCGCACCCGGTCCACCTCTTCCGAGCGCGCGGATAGCATGATCACCGGAATCTTGCGCGTCTCATCAGAGGCCTTGAGTTGCCGACACACCTCGATGCCAGAGACATTGGGCAGCATCCAATCCAGCACGATCACGTCAGGCGGGGTTTCACGCGCCATGACCAGCGCCTCGTCCCCTGCCCCCGCGGCCATGACGGCATAGCCCTCGGCGCGGATGTTATAGGCGAGCACTTCGCGTTGCGCGGGCTCGTCCTCGACAATCAGAACCAGGGGCTCGCCAGCCATCGCTCAGTCCTCCTCAACACCCAGATCATGCGAGGATCGGTCGCCCTTTTCCCGTTCATCATCCGGGTATTCGCCGGTCACAAGGTAGATCACCTGCTCAGCGATGGTGGTCACGTGGTCGCCCATCCGTTCGATGTTCTTGGCCATGAAATGCAGGTGCATGCAGGCGGTGATGTTGCGTGGATCTTCCATCATGAAGGTCAGGTATTCGCGGAACAGCGCCGAATACATCTGGTCCACTTCCAGATCCCGCTCGCGCACATCGGCGGCCAGGTCCGGGTCGCGCTGGATATAGGCGTCGAGCGCGTCCTTCAGCATCAGTTCGACCTGACGCGCCATGCGGCGAAGACCGGCACCGGAGCCGTCGATCTGCTGCATTTGCATGATGACCCCTGCCCGCTTGGCCATGTTCTTGGCGTAGTCGCCAATCCGTTCAAGGCTGGCGGCCAGACGGAACACGGTCAGAACCGTGCGCAGATCGCCCGCCGTTGGCTGACGCAGGGCAAGCACCAGTGCGGCCTCTTCGTTCAGTCGCTCTTCCATCTCGTCGATGGCCCGGTCGCCCTTGCGCACCTTCAGGGCCAAGTCTTCATCGCGGGTTTCCAGAGCCGTGGTGGCATCGACGATGGCCTCTTCGACCAACCCGCCCATTTTCATGATCAGCGCCTGGATCGCCTCCAGGTCCCGATCAAAGGACGCAACGATATGTGATTTATTTTCCATGACTTACAGCTCTTTCCTCAACCGATACGTCCGGTGATATAGGATTCGGTGCGCGGGTCTTTGGGGTTGGTGAATATCTGGCTCGTTTCGCCGAACTCGACCAGCTCCCCGAGATGGAAGAAGGCGGTCTTCTGGCTGACGCGCGCCGCCTGCTGCATCGAATGGGTCACGATCACCACGGAAAACCGTGCGCGCAGCTCGTCGATCAGCTCCTCGACCTGTGCGGTTGCAATCGGATCGAGCGCCGAACAAGGTTCGTCCATCAGCAGTACCTCGGGGCTGGTGGCCACGGCCCGCGCGATGCACAGCCGCTGCTGCTGGCCGCCGGACAGGCCAGTGCCGGGCTGGTCGAGCCTGTCCTTGGCTTCCTCCCAAAGCGCCGCACGGCGCAAGGAGGTCTCGACGATCTCATCCAGTTCCGCCTTGTTGCGAGCCAACCCGTGAATGCGCGGCCCATAGGCTACGTTGTCATAGATCGACTTCGGGAAGGGGTTGGGCTTCTGGAACACCATGCCCACCTTGGCGCGCAACTGCACCGGATCGACCTTCTGATGATAGATATCCTCGCTGTCCAGCAGGATCTGGCCGGTGACCCGGCAGATGTCGATCGTGTCGTTCATCCGGTTCAGGCAACGCAGGAAGGTCGATTTCCCGCAGCCCGAGGGCCCGATGAAGGCTGTCACGGTCTTGTCGAGGATTTCCACATCCACGCCCTTGATGGCATGGGTGTCGCCGTAGAACACGTCCACGCCCTTTGCCGTGATTTTCAGGTCTTTGTCATCCACGGCGCGCTCCACCATTCTCATATCGTTCATGTCATCCATCCCCGGCCTACCAGCGGCGTTCAAAGCGGCGGCGCAGGATCACGGCCATCGCATTCATGAAAAGCAGGAACACCAGCAGCACGATTGTCGCCCCCGAGGCCCGTTCCACAAAAGCCGGGTCCGAACGCTGTGTCCAGTTATAGACCTGCACCGGCAGCGCCGATGTCGGGTCGAAGAAGCCTTCCGGCGGCGCATCCGGGAATTCGCGGACGAAGGCCACCATACCGATCAAGAGGAGCGGCGCGGTTTCGCCAAGCGCCTGCGCAAGCCCGATGATGGTGCCCGTCAGAATGCCGGGCGCAGCCAGCGGCAAGACGTGATGGAACACAGATTGCATCTTTGACGCCCCAAGGCCAAGCGCCGCATCACGGATCGACGGCGGCACGGCGCGAAGGCTCGCCCGCGTTGCTATGATGATCGTGGGCAGGGTCATCAGCGTCAGCACCAGACCGCCCACGATAGGGGCCGATTGGGGCAGACCGGCGAAGTTGATGAAGATCGCCAGACCAAGGATGCCGAAGACGATCGACGGCACCGCGGCAAGGTTCGAGATATTGACCTCGATCGCGTCGGTGAACCGGTTTTGCGGCGCGAATTCCTCCAGGTAGATCGAGGCGGCCACGCCAATCGGCAGCGCCAGCACCAGCACAACGATCATCATGTAGAAAGAGCCAAGGATCGCGATGCCAAGCCCGGCAGCCTCTGGTCGTTGGTCGGAGGCATCAGGGCCGGTGATGAAGGCCCAGTTGAAGCGGGTTTCGATCATCCCCGCCTCGACCATACGATCCGCGAGCAACAGTTGCGCGGGGCTGACATTGCTGTCGCGTTCGGCGGTTTCCAGCGTCACGCGGCCCTTGAAATAGCCGTCGATCCGGCCCCCGGCCAGCATTTCCATCGTCACGGTCTGGCCCACGATCTCGGGGTTGGCGAGCACGAGGGCACGCACCTGTGCGGGCGCTTCCTGGCTGATCATCGCCATCAGGTCGCGGGGCGTGACGCCCTCCATCGAGATCCCCTGCCCTTGCAGATGCTGTTGCAGCGCCTGCGCCAGCAGCGGCGCGTAGCCGAAGGTTGTCACGCGTGCCATTTCAGCCGGATCGCGGTTGCCCGCCGGGTCAAGCCGCGCTTCGGTCAGTTCCACGGGGATGGTGATGTAGGTCTGGCGAAAGGCGCTGGCGCCATTGCTGACAATCGAGATCACCAGCAGGATCAGCGCCAGAATGCCAATGGCAATGGCCGCGAACCCATAGGCCCGAAAGCGGGCTTCGGTTCTGTTGCGGCGCTTGACATGATCCGACGTCGCGTAGAGCGAGCTTTTCGGCGGCACGGGTGCGGAGGCGTCGGTCATTCGTACTGTTCCCGGTATTTGCGCACGATATAGAGGGCGAGAATATTAAGCCCGAGCGTGATGGCGAAGAGCGTCAGGCCAAGGGCAAAGGCCACAAGGGCCTCGGGGCTGGAAAAGTCGGTGTCACCCGTCAGCTGGCCCACGATTTTCACGGTCACGGTGGTCATCGCCTCGAACGGGTTAAGGCTGAGCGTCGCCGCCGCCCCTGCCCCCATCACCACGATCATGGTCTCGCCGATGGCGCGGCTGGCAGCCAGCAGGATGGCGCCCACGATACCGGGCAGTGCGGCAGGCAGGATCACCTGTTTGACGGTTTCCGATTGGGTCGCGCCAAGGCCGTAGCTGCCATCGCGCAAGGATTGCGGCACCGCGTTAATGATATCGTCAGACAGCGACGACACGAACGGGATCAGCATGATGCCCATGACGATCCCCGCCGTCATCACCGAGGACGACGAGGTGCCAAACCCGAGCGGCTCGGCGAAATAGTCGCGCAGCATCGGGCCCACGGTGATCAGCGCGAAGAGACCGTAGACGATGGTGGGGATGCCTGCGAGCACCTCGATCATCGGCTTGGCCATGCCGCGCATCCTGCGGCCCGCATATTCTGCCAGGTAGATGGCCGAGAACAGCCCCACGGGCACCGCCACCAAAAGCGCGATGAAGGTAATGTAAAGCGTGCCCCAGAGCAGCGGCAACAGGCCAAGGTGAGAGCCGCCTTCAAAGGACGGGATCCACTCGGTCCCGAAGAAGAACTCGCGCGCCGGATAGAGGTGGAAGAAATCCCGCGTCTCCAGCACCATCGACAGCACGATGCCGACCGTGGTCAGGATGGCGATGGTCGAGGCCAGGATCAGGATCGCCAGAACCGCGCGTTCCACCGTGTTGCGGGCGCGAAAATCCTTGTGGGTGCGGCTATAGGCATAGCCAAGGCCGAGCGCGGCAAGGATCAGAACAGCCGCCGCCATGACGGTGTTTCCGGTGTTCTGTAGCGAGCGGTAGCGCTGCGCAGCATTCAGAACATCGGCATTCACATCGTCCCCGAGGGCCACGCCGATGCTGGCAAGCGTGTCGCGGATATTGGTGAATTCGGTGCGGATCATCCGCGCTTCTTCGCGGGTCAACGCCCCCTGCTCAACCGCGCTATCCAGACCGTCGGCTACGCGCCGGACATCAGACATGATCAGGCTGAGTTCGCCTGAATTCATCACTTCATTGTCCGGGATCAACTGCGTCACTTGCCGCTGGATGACCGCTGGTTGTACCAGAAGCCAGACCACCAGCACCAGCAGCGCGGGCACAACAGCGGACAGGAAGACGTTCATGCCGTAGTAATTTGGCAGGGAATGCAAGATGCGGATATCGCCGCCTGCACTGCTGACCGCGCGCTTGCGGCCCAGAACGTAGCCAGCGGCGCCAAGCGCCAGAACGGCCAGGATGATCCAGATCAGGGGCATATCGGGTCTTTCAGATCCGTTCAGTCAGAAAACGGGGCGGCCCGATGACCAGGGCCGCCCCGCCGATGGGTCAGGCGATTACATGTCGCCCATGGTCACGCGCTCGGCCACGATGCGCTGTGTCTCGGCCAGTTCCGGGTCGGACACGAGGCCATAGGCCGCAAGCGGACCCCAGGGGCCGGCAATGTCGTCAGAGACGAAGAAATCCGCGTATTCCTGCAGGCCCGGGATCACGTCCAGATGGGCGGCCTTGATGTAGAAATACAGCGGGCGCGACACCGGGTATTCGCCCGATGCGATGGTCTCGGTCGAGGGAACGATGCCGTTCATGGTGGCAACCTGCAGAACAGAGGTGTTGTTCTGGTAGAAGCTCAGACCGAATACGCCGATCCCTTCGGGGTTGGCGGAGATACGGGCCAGGGTTTCGGTGTAGTCGCCGTCGATGTCGACAGACACGCCGTCGCCGCGGATCGCCATGCAGGCCTCTTCGGCTGCGTCTTCGTCGCCGCCGTTGATTTCCATGATGGCTTCCATGGCGCCGGTGTCTTCACAGCCCTGCAGGATCACGCGCTCGTCAAAGACTTCGCGGGTGCCGTGACGGGTGCCGGGGATGAACGCGGCGATTTCCTGATCGGCGAGACCGTCGCGCACCTGGCTCCAGTTGGTGTTCGGGTTGGCAACCATGGCGCCATCGACGGGCAGTTCGGCGGCCAGCGCCAGATACCAGTCGGCGGGGGTGAACTCGAAGGAGTTGCCGTTGATGTCGGAGGCGAAGACGATGCCGTCATAGCCGATGCGGACTTCGATGATGTCGGTCACGCCGTTGGCGGCACAGGTTTCGATCTCGGAGGGGCGGATCGAGCGCGAGGCGTTCGCGATGTCGGTGGTGTTTTCGCCGACGCCTTCACAGAAACGGCGCAGTCCGGTGGAGGAGCCGCCGGATTCAACGACCGGGGTCGGGAAGTCGAAGTTTTCGCCGAAGGCTTCGGCGACGATGGTAGCGTAAGGCAGAACGGTCGAGGACCCGGCGATCTGGACGTTGTCGCGGCCCTGGGCAGCGGCGGCGGTGGCGGACACGGCGGCCAGCGCGATTGCGGACACGGTCAGCTTTGCGAAAGACATGGTGGATTTCTCCGTTTGGTTTTCCTGTCGGAACGCGGTCTGTCGCGCTCTCAGGGGCCGTCTATCGGTGGGGCGCTATGCTTTTGTGACAGTTACGTAACGGTTTTATGACAGTGCCGGTCCGTCCAGACCGGGATGACTCCTGATAGCAAATGATTACAGATGTTTAGCCAAAGTACCCGGACAGCCCTTTCCATAATCTTCCCTGTCACGATGCATTTCTATCGGGCGAATCCGAACCGAGATGTCGGGGCCTTGATCGATTCGACGGGGCGCGAGAATCGATTCCCTTGCAATCCCGTTTCATCACGGTCAGAACCACCGGCGAGGCTGAAACAGGGGCGGGCAGCAGCATGGGCAATTTCGAACGCTATCTGACGGTCTGGGTGGCCCTGGCCATGGTGGGCGGCATTCTGTTGGGGATCGTCGCGCCCTCGCTGATCTTCGCGGTGTCGATTGCCGAAATCGCTTCGGTCAACCTCGTGGTTGCGGTGCTGATCTGGGCAATGGTCTATCCGATGATGGTGGGCGTTGACCCTGCCTCGTTGAAGGATGTCGCGCGCCAGCCCACGGGGCTGCTGATCACCCTCGCCGTCAACTGGCTGATCAAGCCCTTCACCATGGCCGCCCTCGCCGTGCTGTTTTTCGAAACCATCTTCGCCCCCTGGATCGACCCCGAGGACGCCAGCCAATATATCGCCGGGCTGATCCTGCTTGGCGCGGCGCCCTGTACGGCCATGGTCTTCGTCTGGTCGCAACTGACCAAGGGCGACGAGACCTACACGCTGGTGCAGGTCAGCGTGAATGACGTGATCATGGTCTTCGCCTTCGCCCCCATCGTCGCCTTCCTGCTCGGCGTCACCGATATCGTCGTGCCGTGGCAGACGCTGCTGCTGTCCGTGGTGCTTTATGTCGTACTGCCTTTGGCCGCAGGACTGATCACTCGCGCACGGCTCGGATCTCCAGCTGCAATCGAGCTGTTCAAGGAGCAAGCCAAACCATGGTCGGTCGTGGGGTTGATCGTGACCGTGGTGATCCTGTTTGCCCTTCAGGGCCAGACGATCCTCGACCGGCCGCTGATCATTGCGCTGATTGCGGTGCCGATCCTGTTGCAAAGCTATGGCATCTTCGCGCTGGCATATGGCGCGGCGTATATCATGAAAGTCCCGCACCGGGTCGCCGCCCCTTGCGCCATGATCGGCACGTCGAATTTCTTCGAACTGGCCGTGGCGGTGGCGATCAGCCTGTTCGGCCTACAATCGGGTGCGGCGCTGGCCACGGTGGTGGGCGTGCTGGTGGAGGTTCCGGTGATGTTGTCGCTGGTCGCCTTCGCAAACCGCACGCGCAACCGGTTCGGCTGATTACCGGGGCAGCACGACCGTAAACGTGCTGCCTTTGCCCTTCTCGCTGACAATCCGCAGCCGGCCGCGATGGCGGTTGACGATATGTTTGACAATGGCCAGACCCAGTCCGGTGCCGCCCATCTCGCGACTGCGGTGTGAATCGATGCGGTAGAACCGTTCCGTCAGGCGCGGCAGGTGCAGCGGGTCGATGCCATCGCCTCGGTCGATCACCTCGGCGCGCACCACTGGCCCGCGCATGGACCCCCTGCCCTCGCCGGTTTCCATCCGTACGGTGACGGGTCGCCCCTTGCCCCCGTATTTCAGGGCGTTCTCGGCAAGGTTGGTGAAAACCTGCGTCAGCTGGTCCCGGTCGCCGCGAATCCGGTAGTCACCCGGCGCCGAGACAAGGTCCAACGCGCTGCCCTGATCCTCGGCCTGCGGGCGCAGCGTGGTCAACACGCCCGACACGACGTCGCGCAGATCCACGTCATCCGAGGGGCGCACCCGTTCCTCCGCCTCTACCCGAGACAGCGACAGCAGATCCCCCACCAGCCGGTTCATCCGCAGGGCCTGCTGCTCCATGATGGCCAGAAACCTGTCGCGGGCCTCGGCGTCGTTTCGGGCCGGGCCACGCAGGGTTTCGACGAATCCCAGGACAGCCGTCAATGGCGAGCGCAGTTCGTGGCTTACATTGGCCACGAAGTCGCGGCGCATCTCCTCGGCCTCACGCAGATGGGTGATATCGGTGAAATGCAAAATCACCCCGGCCTGTCCGGCATCCGTTTCCGCAATCGGAGAGATCATCACCCGAAACTGGGTTTCCCCGGTCTGGTCGGACTTGATGTAGCGGGTCTCTGACGGGCGATTGCCGCGAAGAACGAGGTCGATTTCCCCCAGCAAGGCGGGTTGGCGCAGGGCGGTGACATAGCTGCGCCCCTTGATCCAGACGCCGAACAGAGCTTCGCCAGCCGGATTGCTCAGCTCGATCATGCCGCCGGTGCCGATGAACAGCATCGGGTCGGGCACGGCGTTCAGGGCTGCGGACAGCGTGTTGCGGGCCATGTTCAAAACCTTCCGAAGGAATCAAGGCCCGCCTAGCGCTTGCCGACCCGATTCGACAACAGGCGCGGTGTCAGCCCGCCGCAGCCGCCGCCGCGCAGCCCGCCGCGAAATCGGCTTTCAGAATCTCGATATCCTCGATCCCGACGGACACCCGGAAGAAGCCCTCCGTGATACCGATGGCTTCGCGGTCCGCAACAGGCACCAGCCGGTGGGATGACGTCGCCGAGTGGCTGACAGTCGTGCCCACATCGCCAAGCGTGGGGGCAAAGGCCATGTCGGGCATGGCGCGGATCATGGCATTGGCGGCGGCGCGGCCGCCCTCGATCTCGAAGCTGACCATATTGCCGAACTGGCGGTTCAGCAGATGCGCGGCGCGGGCGTGGTCTGGGTGGTCGTTTCGGCCCGGATAGACAACGCGTTTCACACCCGGCAGGGTGGTAAGGTAGTCGGCCAGCAGCGCGGCATTGTCCTGCGATTTCTCGTAGCGCAAATCGAAGGTGTAAATGCCCCGTTCAGCAAGCCAGCAATCATGCGGCGAGGGCGTCGCGCCCATGGTGATCCAGAAAACCTTCATCTTTTCCGTCAGTTCCGGGTCGTTCGCGGACACATAGCCAAGCGTCACATCAGCATGTCCGGCAAGCAGTTTGGTGACGGAGTGGATAACGATATCGGCGCCGTGGTCATAGGGCCGGTAGGCCGTCGGCGTGGTGAAGGTGTTGTCGACCGCCAGCAGGATGCCCTTGTCGCGGCAGAGCGCGGCGATGCCCTCCATATCCGCGATGACAAGTGTGGGGTTGGCCATGACCTCGACCAGGATCATCTTCGTTTCCGGCCGGATCGCGGCGGCGACGGCCGCGACATCTCCGGTATCGACCAGCGTCGTGGCAATCCCGAAACGCGGCAGGTCCTGTGTCATCATGCGCAGCGACCGGCCATAAAGCTGATCGCCCCCGATCACGTGATCGCCCTGGCTGAGCAGCCCCATTAGCGCGGTGCCGACAGCCGCCATGCCCGAGGCACAGATGATGCCCCCCTGCCCGCCTTCCAGCATGTCGATCTTGGCGGCCAGCAGATCGGCGTTTGGATGGCCCTCGCGGCTGTAGGTGTAGCCGTGTTCCTTGCCCTCATATTGCCCTTCCAACTGGTCGGGGCTTTCCGAGGAATAGACCACCGAGGGCTGGATCGGCGTCACCACCGGGCGGCTGACGCCGGGCTCCAGCGGCATGCGGCGCACGAGCGTCTTGGGCAGGTTGGATCCGTCGGTCATGGGGTGGCCTTTCATGGTCTGGAAGCAAGGCTGACCTAAATTCACTCCATAGGAAAGGTCAAGCCCGGCACTGTGGTCGGGCCCGACAAGTCCGTGTGCAAATAGGTCAGCATACCTTACGCACGAGTCGTGCCGTCGCCCGTGACAAGGTATTTGAACGAGGTCAGCTGTTCCGCCCCCACCGGCCCGCGTGCATGCATCTTGCCGGTGGCAATCCCGATCTCACCGCCCATGCCGAATTCACCGCCATCGGCGAACTGGGTCGAGGCATTGCGCATCAGGATCGCACTGTCGAGCCGCTGGAAGAAGCGCGCGGCGGCCTCGTCATCCTCAGTCAGGATGCTTTCCGTGTGGCTCGACCCGTAGCGCCGGATATGGGCAATGGCCGCGTCGATGTCATCCACCACCTTCGCCGCAATGATCATGTCGAGGAATTCCCTGCCGTAATCATCGTCGCGTGCTGGCGTCACCCCATCAATGGCTTGCAGGGCTTCGTCCCCACGCACCTCGACACCCGCATCCAGAAGCGCGCGCACAACGCCCTGTCCGATCGTGTCCAGCACCTCGCGGTGGATCAGCAGGCATTCCGCCGCACCGCAGATCCCGGTGCGGCGGGTCTTGGCGTTCAGCACGACGTTCAGCGCCTTCACCGGATCCGCGGATTTGTCGATATAGACGTGGCAGATGCCTTCGAGATGGGCAAAGACCGGCACCCGCGCCTCTCGTTGCACCAGTCCCACCAGCCCCTTGCCGCCGCGCGGCACGATTACATCCACCGTGTCGGTCATAGTCAGCAGTTCCTTGACGGCGGCCCGGTCGCGCGTCGGGACCAGTTGCACCGCGTCTTCAGGGAGCCCTGCCACGCGCAGCCCGTCCTTCAGGCACTCCGTCAGAAGGCCGGAGCTGTGGAAACTTTCCGAGCCCCCACGCAGGATCACCGCATTGCCCGACTTGAGGCAGAGCGCGCCTGCATCCGCTGTCACATTGGGGCGGCTTTCATAGATCACGCCGATGACGCCAAGCGGCGTGCGCACTCGTTGGATATGCAGGCCAGAGGGCCTGTCCCATTCGGAAATCACCGCGCCCACGGGGTCGTTCTGCGCTGCAACGGCGCGCAGGCCCGCCACGATCCCCTCGATCCGCGCCTCGTCCAGCATCAGCCGGTCGAGCATGGCTGATGACAGCCCCTTGTCGCGCCCGAATGCCATGTCCTTTTCGTTGGCCGCGATGATCTCGGCCCGGCGCGCCCACACGGCATCGGCGGCAGCATTCAGCGCCTCTGCCTTCTGCTCGGCTGGGGCGAAGGCCAGCTCCGCAGCAGCCGCTTTCGCGCGCGTGCCCATCTCGGCCATGAGGGCGGGGATGTTGGACTGGTCTGTCATGTCAGCCTCCGTTGAGGGGTTGGATTTCGAGTATTCTTATCAAGAACAAAAGTTATAGCGCCATGTCATCGCGATGGATCAGCGCCGCGCGACCCGGATAGCCCAGAATTGGCTCGATCTCATCCGACCGGTGCCCGGCGATGGCGGTGGCTTCTTCGGATGTATAGCGGATCAGGCCGAGGCCGAGCCGCGCCCCATCGGGGCCTTCCACAGCCACGGGATCGCCACGCAGGAACTGGCCCGAGACCTTCGTCACCCCGGCGGGCAGCAGGGACTTGCCCCGGCCAAGCGCTGCAACCGCGCCCGCGTCGAGCCGGACAGCCCCCTTGGGCTTCATCGCGGCAATCCAGTGCTTGCGGGCGGTCTGCGGGTCCTGGGTCGCGGTGAACCAGGTTGCATTGGCACCATTTTCCAACGCGGTCAAAGGGTTGAGGACCGAACCTTCTGTGATCGCCATGGCGCAGCCTGCAGCGGTCGCGGTGCGCGCAGCCATCAGTTTGGTCTTCATGCCGCCCTTGGACAGGCCCGATCCGGCGTCCCCGGCCATCGCCTCGATCTCGGGCGTGATTGCAGCGATCACGTCATAGCGCGTGGCAGAGGCGTCATCCTTGGGATTGCCGGAATAGAAGCCATCGACGTCGGACAGAAGCACCAGCTGATCGGCGGCGACCATGGCGGCCATATTGGCAGCCAGCCGGTCATTGTCTCCGTAGCGGATCTCGTCGGTGGCGATGGTGTCGTTTTCATTCACAATCGGCAGCACGCCGAGGCCAAGCAGCGTGGCCATGGTGTTGCGGGTATTGAGATACCGTCTGCGGTCGGCACTGTCTTCCAGCGTGACGAGGATCTGGGCGGTGGCGATGCCGTGCGGGGCCATCGCCTCTTCATAGGCGCGCGCGAGTCGGATCTGGCCCACGGCAGCGGCTGCCTGCGCCTGTTCCAGCGCCAGAACCCCCTGCCCCAGACCCAGAACGGAGCGTCCAAGCGCAATAGAGCCGGATGAGACCAGCACCACATCGACGCCTCGCGCCTTGATCCGAGCAACGTCCGCGGCCAGCGAATGCAGCCAATCGGTACGCAGCGCGCCGCTATCCTTGTCCACCAACAGCGCCGAGCCGATCTTGACCACCAGACGCCGGGCGTCCGACAGGTTTACGGCTGCCATGCGTCGGGTGCCTCCTCCGCACCCTTCTTCTCGCGCAGGCGCTTGGCGTCGATCTTGCCACGCAGCGCGCGCAGTACATCGGTCACACCCATCTGTGCCACGCCCGACATGGTCATGACCGGGCCTGCGACAGCCTCCAGCGCGGCTTTCTTCTCGGCAAGCTCTTCTTCATCCAGCGCGTCGATCTTGTTCAGCACCGTGATGCGCGGCTTGTCGGCCAGACCGGCCCCGTATTGTTCGACCTCGTGGATGATGGTCTGGTAATCCTCGATCACGTCCTCAGAGGTGCCATCGACCAGATGCAGCAGCACCGCGCAGCGTTCCACGTGACCCAGGAAGAGGTCACCCAGCCCCCTGCCCTCATGCGCACCTTCGATGAGGCCGGGAATGTCTGCGACGACAAACTCCACCCCGTCCACGCCAACAACGCCCAGATTGGGATGCAGCGTGGTGAAGGGATAGTCGGCAATCTTGGGCCGCGCGTTGGAGGTCGCGGCGAGGAAGGTCGACTTGCCCGCATTGGGCAAACCCAACAGGCCCACATCCGCGATCAGCTTCAGCCGCAGCCAGATGGTGCGTTCGATCGCCGGCTGGCCGGAATTTGCCCGACGCGGCGCCTGGTTGGTGGAGCTTTTGAAATGCAGGTTGCCGAAGCCGCCATTGCCGCCCTTGGCCAGCACCACGCGCTGACCGAGTTCGGTGAGGTCCGCTATGACGGTGTCCTCATCCTCTTCCAGCACCTCGGTGCCGACGGGAACCCGCAGGATGATGTCATCGCCGTCCTTGCCGGTGCGCTGGTTGCCCATGCCCGGCTGGCCGTTCTTGGCGAAGAAATGCTGCTGATAGCGGAAGTCGATCAGCGTGTTCAGCCCGTCGACGGTTTCCACCACCACGTTGCCGCCCCGGCCGCCATCGCCGCCATCCGGGCCACCATATTCGATGAATTTTTCACGCCGAAAGGAGACGCAGCCGTTTCCGCCCGCGCCCGAGCGGATGTAAACCTTGGCTAGATCGAGGAATTTCATGTGTTCGGTTCCCCGCGGGGTCGTCCCGCATGGTCAGAGGGATTAGAGGGAACCGGGCCGGGGCTCAAGCCCCGGCACACGCGCCCTCAGCTCAGTTTGCGCAAATACGTCCAGGTTGGCACCTTGGCGTTACGTGCGACCGAAAACGCCTCGGCATCGCCCAGATAGGCGAATTTGGCGTTGGTCAGCACGCGGGCCGATCCGGGGTTGTCCTGAAACACGCTGGCAAAGATCGTGTCGTTCATCAGCGGGTTCGCCGCGACAAGCGCTTTGACCGCCTCGGAGGCAAGCCCGGTTCCCCACATGGTTGGCGCGACCCAGTATCCGATCTCGGACTGATTGCGATCCATCTGTTCCAGAGAGATCACCCCCATCAGTTCCGCCCCGCCCTGTTCCGAGGAATCCATGGCCCAGACATGTTCACGCCGGTCATCGCGCTGCGCCTTGGCCACGAAGGCCTCAGCCGCGCCGGGGGGCAGCGGATGCGGTATGGTCGTGGTCATCTCTGCCACGCGCCGATCGGATGCGTAGAATTCCAGCAAACCCGCGTCCGAGGTGCGCAAGGGCCGCAGCACAAAGCGGGGTGTCTCGACGGCGGTCTGTTGAACGATCGTCTCCTGTTTCATTCTGCTCCTCCTCAGAACAGTGGTCTTTTCGGGGTCGGGCCCGCCACCTGCCCCTTTCAGTTGGGGCCTTCGGTCGGGCACCTCAAGGCCATAGCCCCGAAAAGTGAAAGGGGGACCGGCCTTGATGCCGATCCCCCTTTTAATCTTGCAAAAGGTCCGGCGTTACTCGGCGGCTTCCGCCTCCGGCAGTACGGAAATGAAGGTGCGGCCCTTCAGCCCCTTGTGAAACTTCACGGCGCCGTCGACGGTTGCAAAGATGGTGTGATCCTTGCCCATGCCGACACCCGCGCCCGGCCACCATTTGGTGCCGCGCTGGCGCGCAATGATGTTGCCGGGGATGACGGCTTCGCCACCGAACTTCTTGATGCCGAGACGGCGACCAGCGGAGTCGCGGCCGTTACGGGAGCTACCGCCTGCTTTTTTATGTGCCATGGGTGTCTCTCCTTATTCTGCGAGTTTGGCTTGAGCCTGTTCGACCCAGCCTTCGCGTTCGATACGGCCCTTGAACGAAAGCTTTTCGTCCATGGCGGCGATGTCGTCAGCGTTCCACGCGGCGATCTGTGCGAAGGTGGTCACGCCTGCTTCGTGCAGTTTCTTTTCCAGCGCGGGGCCGACACCGGACAGCTGCTTGAGGTCGTCAGCGCCGGCAGCTGCTGCTGCGGGGGCGGCTTCGGCCTTCTTGGCGGGCTTGGCGGCGGGGGCGGCGTCTGCTGCGGTCGAGACCGAGCCTGCGCCCACAGCGGCTTTCACACCGGTTGCATCCGCGCCGGAGGCGAGAATGTCGGTGATCCGCACGAGCGTCAGCTGCTGGCGGTGACCCTTGGTCCGCTTCGAGCCGTGCTTACGGCGACGCTTGACGAAGTGGATGAGCTTTTCGCCCTTGATCTGGTCGATGACGGTGGCCTGAACGGCAGCACCGGCAACGGTCGGCGCGCCCAGAACGGTGCTGTCGCCACCGAGCATGAGAACGTCGTTGAATTGGATGGTTTCGCCAGCATCGGCAGCCAGTTTTTCGACGCGCAGAACGTCACCGGACTGAACCTTGTACTGCTTGCCACCGGTCTTGAGGACCGCAAACATAGGCATCTTCCTTTTTCTCCCGCGCCCTGTGGCCCCCTACTCGGGTGTTGGTGCGACCGGTGTCGCGCCTCGGACAGCGTGCCCCGCTTGGGGACATCGGTTGTAAATAGCAAGCGCCGCCCGAGTCGTCATGGGCGGCGAATGAGGCCTGCTGATGCCTGAGGTGCGTCGCGAAGTCAAGCGACAAAGGCCGAGTTTAAGGCTTATCCGCCGTCATCCTCTGCCGGGGCATGACCGGCGGCAACCGCCTGCCCCAGACGGTACATGCTCTGCCTGTAGGCTTCACGATATCCGGCCTGAAATGCGTCCTCGAAAGCCTGTGCCCAGGGCTGTTCGGCCCGCGTCACCCATTCATCCACTTCATCGCTTGTGAAGCCATCTGTCACCAGAAAGAACATCTGCCGATAGGACAGGGTCACATCATCGTGGATGTCCTCGAAATAGCTTTCCCAGTCGGCCATATAGGCGCTCAGGTCTTCCGCAACCGACGCCGGACGATCGACCTGATCCAGGGGGTCACCGTTGAGGCCAAGATAATAGGCCTGTTCCGAAGCCCGCAGAAAGGCGAAATGCGTCGCGACGGAGCCCCGCAGCTCCAGAACCCTGTCCGCAGCAATGACCCGCGGATCATTGGTCAGCTCTGCCCCGGCAAACGCCCCTTGCAGGTTCTCGGCTTCGGCCAGGCGGGTCGAGATCGTCTGGCCAATCTCGGTCAACCGTTGCCCGAAAGGTGTTTCGAGCGCCGCAATCGCGGTCTCCATCTCCGCCGGGGAAAACGCCACGGTCAGGAAGCCGCGCCGGAAATCGGCGGCGATCTGCGCCGGATCAGTGGCTGCCTCCATGGCGTCTGTCCAGGCCGCGGGGACCGCCTCTGGATAGAAATCGTCCTGGGTCCCCTGCCACTCTGCCAATGCGGCCCCTCGAAGATTGGCAAGGTTCGCATCGAACCCGGCCGCGTCGAACAACGCATCGACCTGTTCGGCCTCAGGGTCTTGATCCTGCGCGTGGACAGGCACGGACAGGCACAGCAAAGCGCAGATTGCAATCCGGGCAAACATACCCACCTCCTTTAGAAATCTGATCCGTCTGGAATGACTCAAAGTCTAAAGCAAAGCGGGCCCGGAGGCCACCTGTCAGGTCGGCTCGCCCGTCATGAACACCGCAGCCGCGTTCCCCAGACGATAGCTCATCTCGGAAAACACCGCGTCATAGCCTGCGAACACGGTCGAGTTGTAAAGCTGCCCGGCATCGGATTCCGAGAACGCGATATAGGCTTCAAGCTCTTCATCACTCAGATCGGCATAGGCCATCAACTGGAAGGAATAGAGCCACAGGATCGTGTCTTCGCGGATCTCCGGCTCGCCCTGCCAGACCTGCGTCAAGATCATGTCCTCGGGGATCGGACGTTCATAGGCGCCGCCATCGGACATACCGCGCAGGAAGGCAAAATTGGCGTTCAGCGCCCCCATGACGTTGAAATCGACGAACCCGTTGACCTCGGTGAACCGTTCCAACAGCTCAAGCCGGGGATTGGCCTCTGCAAGCTGCTGGAAATAGACCTCGTTCGCCGCGTCTTCCACGGCCTGATCGGTAATGGCTTCCCACGCGGTCAGTTCGCCTTCGACAATCCGTTCACCAAGGTCGGAGGAGAAAAACGCGGTAATCTCTGCCGCCCGATCTTCGGACAGCCGATCTTCGGGAAAACCCTCGTAGAAAAATCCGCGCAGCGTGTCATGGGCATAGAGCCGGTCCACGACGTTGCCCCATGCCGCGCCACCGCGCCCGGGGAACAGGTCATCCTCCAGCCCGCGCCCGTCGCGCACCCCTGCCTGCACCATGATGTTGATGCTCTGCTCCATCCCGATCGCATCCAGCATGGCCAGCGTCGTCTCCCGCAGGGCAACAGGGCTTTGGGCAAGAGCCGGCCCGGCACCGACGACAAGAGAGACAGAGAGGCAAATCGCACGCAGCATGAACGGTCCTTTCGCTGGAAACCCGTAATGGTCCTGTTCAGAACAATGGGGCGCGCCGCGCGGGATTTCCAGCCATGCCCCGGACAAATCCGCTTGATCGGCGGGAAACCGACACTTCCCCCCTTGCACGCCCGGAAAGGACCGTCTAAATGCCCGCTTCACGACCCCTGATAAAGCGCGGAGAGGTGCCGGAGTGGTCGAACGGGGCGGTCTCGAAAACCGTTGTGGGCGCAAGTCCACCCAGGGTTCGAATCCCTGTCTCTCCGCCATAAATCCACATAAAATATTGATAATGTGAAGATATTTTTCTTCACTAGATTGCAGCCCCACATGTGGCCCCACAAAGTTCAGGTGCTTGAAACTGGGTTGAGCATCTTTTCGCGTCATGAAAATCTTTGTCACGTCGCGCCTCAGGCTGTCATCTGCTGGCTCGCCGTTAAGAGCTGATCTGCAAATCGTGAAGTGCAAGAGGCCTTCGATTTGCCCAACCAGTGGGCTTTCGAATGTCGTCTAAACGCTCCAAAGATACACCCGATTTCTTCAGCTTCGCCTCTGACGCTCCCACTTCAGCCAAGTCCGAAGGGCGTGTGCAGGCTTCCTTAGAGCCGCCTAGGGCATCTGCCGCAAACCAGCTCCACGCTGATCCTCAAGCGGAGAGATTTTTTTTCTGACTTGTCGTAGCGCAAAGGTATTGCGTATCGCGACAAACAGTTTGGCGCTGGGTAAGGGAACAGGATCGGTTTCCAGCCCCCGTGAGCTTGTCTCTGCTCTGCGGCAATATCGTTGTGAATGAGTTACTGAATGTCTGCTGTTTCATCACAAGGAACTCGCAATAAGGCATGGGCGAGCATTGATTTTTGTCAATTCAGGTGCAACTGGCGCTCTCAAAGAACTGCTGTGCTCCACTGATGGAATCCAATGTACGGTTTGGGTTCACTGCCGACATCGGAGCGACTTCAGCATCTTGTTGCCGAGCCCGGATCGCGGCGACGTGGGCGGCCCCTCGCCGCTGATCGTCCGCCCGCAACATGCCACGATGCGGACCACCGGACCGGCCGTTTGTGTCTGTCACCTCAGACAGTAGCGAGAAACGCGTTGGGTCACACATCGAGATCCTGCAGCCCCAGGTTTTGAGCGGCGGAGCAACTGAGGCAGATCGCCACCCTTCCTCTCATTCCTCCGTGAAGACGCCGCGCGGCAACGCATGCCGGGCGTACCAGACATCTTCTGGGTGGATGTCCACGACGCGCTCGGCCCCTTCGAACTCTGCAGCTCGGGCTGGAGACCAATCGATTCCGGCCTTGCCCGTGAGCAGGATTGCCTCACCACTGGCAAAGTCCGGAATGAACAGCCCGGCGCGGCTAGAAACCTCAATGTTGCCAAGCGTGTTGAAATACTGATTTCCGGCATAATCCGGAAAGGAAAGTGAGCCGTCCACATTCTGGTGCAGAGCGCCGGGCATCCCTCCTCGATGGGAAACGTCCGCCCCGTCCTTCGTAAGGGTCGCGATGAAGAACGTATCCGCTGAAGAGATGATCCGCCGCACTGCTACATCACTGATTGCTACACGCGAGCCTTCGGTGGGCGTCGATGGTTTGGCGGGCGGGCGGACATCGCGCGTCCGAATGTATTTCGGGCAGTTGCCAAAGCTCTGCTCGACGGCGATTGACAGTAAATCCTCTGAGGCTGCAGCGACTTCGCCATTCATACGGTTGCGCCGCCGAGTCGCGAAGTCCAGTCCGAGCACTGCCGCCTTGCTGCCCGGCCGCAGATCCAGGTCGAGCGGCTTGGCGAGCACTGGTCGGGTGTTGGCCGTAAGCCGGGTGCGCGTCGCCTGTGCCCCCGTTGGTAGCGGACAGATCGTGGCCCACGGTCGGCCCAGCATATCCTGCAGGCCAACAAAGAACACCGGCAGGTTCTCAAAAAAGTCCTGGTGGCGTGCGGACAGCTCCGCCCGGATGGCACGGGCAGCGCGTTGCCGCCACTCTGCCGGTACACCAGCACGCTCCTGCACGGCGCGTTCACCGGCGTGAAATGTGTGGTTGGGTTCGGTCACTCGACTTTTGTTCACGGATCAAAATCCCAGATCGGAGAGGCTCGGGTGATCGTCAGGCCGTCGGCCCAGTGGCCAGTGAAACCTGCGATCCTCCTCGCAGATCGGACGCTCGTTTATGCTGGCGTGACGGTGCGCCATCAGACCGTCTTCAGCAAATTCCCAGTTCTCGTTGCCATAGGCCCGGAACCATTGCCCGCTATCATCACGATATTCATAGGCATACCTCACTGCGATCCGATTACCCGCGAAAGCCCAGAGTTCTTTAATCAGCCGATACTCCATCTCACGCGCCCACTTGCGGGCCAGGAAAGCCTCAATCTCTGCGCGCCCAACCGGGAACTCGACGCGGTTCCGCCAGCGGCTGTCGGACGTATAGGCCAGCGCCACTTTGGCTGGATCACGGGAGTTCCAGCCGTCCTCGGCCAGACGGACCTTCTTCTTGGCGCTGTCTTCGGTGAACGGGGGAAGTGGGGGACGGCTCATCGCTGCATCCTATTCGGCAAGTGGAAAGAATACGAGGCGGGCGGCCGGGCAAGGGGGACAAGGCCCGACCGCCGCGCCGGGGTCATGCGGCGTGTGCGCCGGCATCGACCATGGGGAAGTCGACCTCGGTCTGTGCGAGTTCGTTGAGGTAGTTGGTCCAGATGTTCAGGGCGACATGCTGCACAATCTCGATGACCTGACCGTCGTCATATCCGGCATCGCGGATCGCCTTAAGCTCCTCGTTGGCGACTCGGCCACGCGCGTTGACGATCTTGACTGCGAAGCGCACAGCGGAATCCGCCTTGACGTCGTTCGAACGACCAGCCCGGTTGGCTGCGATTTCGGCGTCATTGAGCTTGGCGAGGTTCTTACCGAGATAGGTATGGGCCGAAAGGCAATAGTTGCAGCCATTCGCCTGCGCTACGGCCAGGGCCACTCGTTCGCGAGTCGCTGCGGGCAGCCGACCTTTGCTGAGAGCACCGGAGAGACCAAGATACCCCTCCAGCGCAGCAGGACTGACACTGACGAGACGGAACAGATTGGGGACGGTGCCCAATTGTTTCTCGACGGCTTGCAATAGCGGCTGCGAAGCCTCGGGCGCGGTTTCGATGCTGGTGGGATAGGTGATGCGAGACATTTGAAAGCTCCTCTGCTTGCTGTGTGAGGCAGATTTAGAGCCTTCTACTAAGCGGGAGTAGATTGTATTATTGAGATAGAAGTTCTCAAAAAATGGAATGAACGTGACCGACCGCTTAGAGACCATGTCCATATTCGTGCGCGTCGTAGACGAAGGCAGCCTGACCGCCGGAGCTCGAGCGCTGTCGATGCCGATCGCCACGGTCAGCCGCCGAATATCCGAACTTGAGAACAACATTGGGGCCGAGCTTTTGCTACGCTCCCCTCGAGGGCTGACGCTTACTGATACCGGTCAGGCCTATATCGCGGCCTGCCGCAGGATTATCGAGGAGGTTGCAGAAGCAGAACTCAACGCCCGCGGTGAATTTACCACGCCGCGTGGAACGCTGACGATGACCGCACCCATCGTCTTTGGCCGGTTGCACGTGCTGCCCGTGGTGACTGCCTTCCTCAGGGCCTTCCCAGAAGTCGACATACGGCTGGAGCTCACGGACCGCCCGGTCAACCTGAACGAAGAACATCTTGATCTAGCTGTGCGCATCGGCCCGCTTTCAGACAGTATGTTCATCGCAAGCAAAGTGGGCGAGGTGCGCCAGATCATCTGCGCCAGCCCCTCATACCTCGCGAACCACAAAACACCCGAGGGCCCCGACGACCTCGCGCAGATGGACGCAATCACCTTCGAGAGCCTAATGTCGCCATCGAACTGGCAGTTCGGATCGGAGTGGCCGCAGAAAGTCATGCCAATCCGATCGCGCCTGATCGTGAATACCGCCGAAGCGGCGATTGATGCCGCGGTCGACGGCTTAGGGTTCACGCGCGTTCTGTCATACCAGGCCACCGAAGCAATCAAGGCCGGGAGGCTCGTTCCAATTTTAAAGGAATTCGAACCAATTCCCTGGCCGGTTCACCTTCTCTATGAACCGCGCGTCTTGATCCCCCAGAAGCTCCGCGCATTCCTCGACTTTGCAGCGCCGAGGATTGTAACCAGTATGGCCTGATCCTCGATTCATAAGATGAAACCGTGTTGAACGATTAGGGTCAGGACCTATTGATTTCCGTGGGGGGTCGTAATTCACGGTTCGAAAACGAGCGGTGACCATGTCTGATCTTTTCTAGCTTACGGATGCGCAGATGGCGCGTCTTGAGCCCTTCTTCCCCAAGTCTCACGGCAAGCCACGCGTTGATGACAGGCGCGTTTTGAGTGGGATTATCTTCATTAATCGCAATGGGTTGAGGTGGCGCGACGCACCTGCGGCCTATGGCCCACACAAGACTCTCTATAACCGTTGGAAGCGGTGGAGCGACAAGGGCATCTTCGCCCGGATGATGGCCGGACTGGCAGCCGAGCACGGCGAACAGAAAACCGTGATGATCGATGCAACCTATCTCAAGGCCCACCGAACAGCGACCAGCATAGGCGTGAAAATGGGGGGCGTGGACGCCTGATTGGACGCACCAAGGGAGGAATGAACACCAAGCTCCACGCGATCTGTGACAGCCAGGGACGTCGTCTCAATCTGTTCGTCACTGCAGGACAGGTCAGCGATTACATCGGCGCCCGCGCTTTGGTGAGCAGTTTGCCAAAGGTGGAATGGCTGTTGGGGGACCGCCGATATGATGCCGATTGGTTCAGAGAAGCGTTGAAAGACAAAGGGATACGCGCATGTATCCCCGGCCGAAAACAGCGCAAGAAAACCGTCAAGTACGACAAGCGCCGATACAAGCGGCGCAACCGGATCGAGATCATGTTCGGAAGGCTCAAGGATTGGCGGCGTATGGCAACCCGCTACGACAGATGCCCGAAGGTCTTCCTCTCAGCCATCGCACTCGCTGCAACCGTCATCTATTGGGTATGAGATGCTGTAACGGGGCCTGC
>NZ_RCIQ01000029.1 GCF_004000255.1 Nioella ostreopsis | reverse complement strand
TCCACCAGCGCCGGGTGCGGAGGGGTCAGGGGTGCTCCCATTCCCGACGCATCATGCACAGGCCCCTGGTCGGGCCCGATCGTTGCGGCCCCAAGGGCCTTCGTCTTCCGAGAGGGGTGCGACACGCGCCCGGTCCCGTCTTCCGTCTCCTCGGACCGGGCCGCGCCCGGATCATGCTGCGAGCGCGCAGCTCCCTTCCGTGTCATCCATCATCATCCCGCCTCTCCGGTGCCGAATTCTTGGGCGCCATCGAGATNCCATCATCATCCCGCCTCTCCGGTGCCGAATTCTTGGGCGCCATCGAGATCAAGATCCGCGGGGCTTCTGCCCCCACAAACCACTCGGTCCGCATGAACAGGTTACTCATCCTGATGCCAAACGTCGCGCACGGATTGCGCCGGAGCCTAATATAGATGTGGACAACCGGGGGGCGGCGTGGGCTCCGGATCGGCTCAGGCCCGCCTGAAGAGGTCCAACTGCCGGTCGTCTGACCGCGCGCGCCCGGTTCATCAGTCTGGCATTCTGATGCACGTTCATTCGATCCCTCCGAACAGTGTTGAAGCTTGGTAACTCCAACCAACTCGGTCAGGATCGAATGGACAACCTGTTGAAAGCTCACACCTAGACGGCTGACGAATTCGGAGGGGGCCGCGCCCCCTCCGCTCTCCGAGATCTGTGCTCTTGCTCAGGCGACGCACTCGGGCGCGTCATCCCCGTCGTCATCGTGGTCCGGACCGGGGTAATCGCCCATCGCCAGCAGCGCGGCCACGCTGCGGAAGAAATGAAGCTGAAGCGCCCGGACGCGCCGCGCCTCAGGGCGCCGGTCCGGGATGAGCAGCAGGTCGACATTCTCGGCCAGCACTGCGTGCAGGTAGGCGCGGTCCCCATCGTCCTCGACCGAGAGCAAGGTATGGAGACCACGGGCCAGCAACCGCAGGGCGCGGTCGGACGGCCGCTGTTCCGGTGCGCTGATCACCGCATCAAGGCAGGAAAAGAGCGCATCCCGCGCGACCTCGGCCGCGTGCAGGTCGTCCGCGAAGGCGGGGGAAAGGACGTCCGGAACGACGTTGCGCTGAAGGCGCCTCTCAGCAGCGACACAGCCGTCCACACCGCGCAGAAGCCCCGCGAAAGCGAAGCTCACGGCGGTGTGAATCCTCGCGGCCGGGATGGCGTGCCCTTCCGACCACGGCGTGGCGCTGCAGGCCTTGGCCGGGGCGGCCGGAGGCGGATCCTGCGGGGTGATCCCATCGATGTAGGCGAAGAGGGCCCGCAGCACGGCCTCAAGCATCGCGTTGCACGGTGCGGCGCCCTCGACATGGAGAGGCACCTGCCAGGCCCAGGGTGCTGCGCAGATCATCATGCGGGTCCGCGCGACGTCTTCCGCGTCATCCGAGCGCACCACCTTGCGCACGAGCATCGCGATCTTCTGGGCGCAGTGCGTCATCAGGTCCATGGCCGGCAGGGCCGCGAGGCTGTCGCACTGCGTCAGCACACGGGCGCGGGCGCCATCGACTGCGGCGCGCGAGGCCGCGAGGGCCGGGTCGGAGCCCGGATTGGCGCCAAGGCCGCGCTTGGCAGCCGCGAGGTCCGCGAGCGCAGTGATCATCGCCTCGGCGAGGGCCAGCGGGGAGGTGAGGGGCTGCGCGGAATTGAAAACGGAAGCCGACGGGGGTACGTTCTTCTGAGCCATGTTGGGTCTCCCATAAAGACTCGGCGTGGTCAGGGCGGGGCAGAGGGTAGGATCTCTGTTCTCGCCCGCTCATCGGGCGCCGCCGTCCACATGTGAGAGGTGGGGAAGGCAGAGTCCAGCGTCAAGGCTTATCGCAAAAAATATTTATGGCATTACGTAAAAAATCAGATTTCAACATTAGTCACTGATATAAAAAGAGATAATAGCGGACAAAATGGTGGATGCTGGGCGCGGATCTTTGTCAGAACTCCCGTTCGGTGCCCAGCTTTTGTTGGGTGGGCTGGGACGGGTGGCCCGGCAGTCGGCTCGCAGGATATAGAGTGTGCCTGGTGTCAGGCTGTTGTTTGTCCGGAACCCATTGTTATATGACGTGAAACGTGCGGTCAGCATGGGTTCACTTCGCTTCGGTGATCCGGGTGATGCCTGACGGAGGAGCGTGCCATGCCCGATGATGATCCCGAGAACGCAGCCCCGGCTCAGGCGGGCGGGGAGCCGCTGAACCTGGGCGATGATGCCGGTGATCCGCTCCTGCAAGAGCTCCATGACCGGATGCCGGATGGCTATGACTTCGACGGTGAGCTGATCCGGCGGGTCAGAACTTCGGGCCGGGCGCGACCGATCTGCGGTGCGGCCCTGGTCCGTACCCAGGCCCGCACGGCGTCCGGGTCAGGCTGGTGTGCGGAAATCCTCTTCCGGTCGAAAGACGGCCAGTGGCATGGCACGGTCGTGCCGATCCGCGACCTTCTCAGCGCCCCGGCCCGCGTCGTCTCGACCCTGGTGGACCGGGGCTATGAGCTGCGGGGGCGGCCGCGGGATGTGTGCGACTTCCTTCTGGCGATGCCGGTGGACCGCATCGGCGAAGCGGTCGAGGTCACGGGCTGGGTCGGTGACCGGTTCGATGCCTTCGTCTGCCCGTCTGGGGAGGTCATTACAGGGACGGGCGTGGCGCGAGAGATCCTCTTCAGCGGCCAGCCGCGCGTGACAGCGGCCTCTGTCGCGTCTGCCGGGCGCGCAGAGGCCGCCGCGTCATGGTGGGCTGGGGTTCGCGCGCGGGGCGCTGCCGAGGCGGTCATGCTGGGGCTTGCGGCGTCCTTTGCGCCGGTGGTCCTGCCGGTTCGGGGGGATCCGTCTTTCCTACTGCATCTGCACGGCAATGAGGCGGCGGGGCGGATCAGCCGGACGGTTGCCGCCGGGGTCTGGGGGCCGCCTGCCCAGGTCAGCCTCAGCTGGGCTGACGCTCCTGACCGGATCCTCGCGGCGATCGCGGCAGCGGGGGACGGGCTGGTCGTGTTGGCGGGCTACGAGCAGCGCTATCACCGCAAAATCTCGGCCGTCGCGGAGGCCATGGCCGCGATGGATGCCAGTGGGCCCCGGCGGGTGGTCATCCTCTCCACCGGCCAGGCTCCGATCCAACCGCAGGAAGCGCGGACGCCCGGGCAGCAGGACCTGCGCGCCGTGATCGACATCGACGCGCGCGCCTGGGATGCGGAGGCTGCCGACGCGATCGCCGCCGCCGCTGCAACTGGGGCCGGCGTGTTCGGTCCGCTGGCGGTCCGGTCCGCGATCGACTGGCGTCTTGGCGAAAAGGGCGTCTTCCTGACAATCCGGGTCGAGGACGTTCTGAAAACCTTGACCGGGGCGGATGTGGGTCCCATCGATACCGAGACCGACCGGATCTCGCGCGTCTTCGGGGCGCTGCATGGCGCGGCTGCCGTTCTCGAGTTGCAGCGGTTGGTCCCGGGTCTCGACCGGTCCACGGCGTTGTTCCGGCGCCTTTTTGCGGACTGGGTGGCCCGGAACCGGGGCGTCATGTCGGCGGCCGACCGTCAGCTTCTCGGGCGTGCCGCGACCGCGATCCGGGAGATCCTGCAAAGCGACGTGCTCACCCCGCTCGAGACGGTCGATCCGGTAGTGCCGTTCAGCGAGGTCGGCTGGCAGGACGCCGAGGCGGTCTACCTCAGTGTCGCCACCATGACGCGTGTTGCGGCCGCAGGGGGATCCAGTATTGACCGGCTGATCGATCTTCTTTTGTCGCGCAAGCTTCTCCAGCATCAGGCCGAGCGTGGAAACCAGTGGCGCCTTCCGTCCAAGGTCGTCGGTCGACCGCGGGCCTACAAGATCCCGCGCGCCGCGATCTTGCGCTATGCTGCCGCCCTCCCTGATCCGGAATAGGGGCCAAGGACCGGCCGCACCGGCTCTGGCGGGCCGGATCGGCGCTGGTCACCCTCGCGGTCGGGTTCGCTCATCAGCGCTGAGGTCGGCGCCCAGCCTCGCCTATGGCGCCCAAGCTGGCCTGACGCAGCCGCGCGTACGCGTGCGCGGGTAGTGCACACTGATCGGTCCAGCCGAGGGAGGCGCAGTGGAACCCTTCCGCAAGCGCGGAGCACGGCGTTGAAATCTGCGCTACATACACTACGTATGATACACTACACTTGAAATAGGTGATCTCATGCCCCGCGCCCCCATTATCACGCCTGACGCCGTCGCGCGTGCAGCCACCGAACTCCTCGCACAAGGCAGGCCAGTGACCAATTCGGCCGTCCTCGATCTGGTCGGCGGCGGCTCCATGTCGACCCTCGTGCCGCTGCTCAGGGCCTGGCGCAAGGATCAGAAGGAGCGCGTGACGCGCGAGGAGGTCGAGGTTCCCGAAACCGTCATGGAGCAGGTGCGCGATCTGGCGACACGGATCTGGCGTGACGCGACCGAAGAGGCGCAGACCGCGACGGATGCGCTGCGCCGCGAGATGCGGGACCTCCGGCTGGAAGCCGACCAGCAGCAGAGCGAACTGGTCGCGCACCTCGGCAAGGTTGAGGCTGAGCGTGACGATGCGATCAGCCAGCGCGATGCGCAGTTGGCCCTGATCAAGGATCTCGAGGGAGAACGGGAACGCATCTCCGCTGATCTGATCACGGTCCGGGCAACTGTTGATGGCCTCCGGGAGAAATGCGCGTTCCTTGAGGCGGCCGCCGCTAAGGCTGAAGAGCGTGCTGACCGGGCGGAGCAGCGCCTCGTGCAAATCCTGCACGACGTCAAAGCCGAGATGAAGCCACCCGCGACCGCCGAGGGTGGCCCGGCCGGATCCGGCCCGGTTCCTCCCAACGGGGCGTCGTGACCTCGGCGTCGTCGGGCCGTTCGCGTTCCTCCTCACGCCGCGATCCCCAACCCCAGGCGCAGGTGTTCCGGCACCGAGACCGGCAGCCGCCAGGTGACCGTGATCGGACCCTCGCCCTCCCAGCCCTCGAACACCGGCCGACCGCAATAGAGGAACGGGGCGGCCTTGCCGTTGCGCAGCTTGCCGTTCCGAACGAAGAGGTAAACGCGCGCCTGATCGTCTGCCCCCGAGAGCATGCGGCCGATCTGGCTGTCGCGGCGGGTCTGGGTCTGGCTTTGCCACTGCATCCGGTCGGGGCCGAGGAAATGGTCCTCGTAATGGCTGCCCGCGGTCAGCCCGCCCTTCTTCAGGGTGGTCAGCAGGATCAGGGTGTTGTCCAGCCGGACGATGCCCGCGTTCCAGTTTCCGGGGCTGAACCGCGCGCCGAAGAGGGGCGGGATGTCTTTGCGCTGGTATCTGCGCCACAGGTCCGGCTGCGGTGAACTCCACCGCAGGAAGCGCGTTGGACAGGGCATATTCCGCGACCGTCTGATCACCTACTGGCAGGGCAGTTGCCCGCTGACGGGCATTTCCGACCACGCCTTGCTGCGGGCCTCCCACATCAAGCCTTGGAAGGATTGCGAAAGCGACGAGGATCGACTGGACGTGCACAACGGCTTGCTTCTGTCGGCGCTCTGGGATGCCGCGTTCGACCGCGGCCTCGTTACGTTCGATGACGGCGGCCACCCGCAGTTTTCAACTCAGCTGAGTGAAACGGCTGCTACCGAATTGAGATGGCAGGCGCCAATTCGCCTGACAGACAAGCACCGTGCCCACTTGGAATGGCACCGCAGCGAAGTGTTCGAAAAAGGATACGGCGGCTAAGTAATAGGCCAACAAAGATTTCTGCTGAACTCAGAAAACATAGGGGCTTGCGCGGGGGCACCCAATTCTGCGCAAGGTCTTGGCCTTCGCCGGATTTCTGGAAGGTCCGGTATGCGTCGAACGGTCATCCCATCGGACTTCGGTTTCCAACGTCACAAGACTCGCAACACCTCCCCATTATCCAGCCGCTTCACGTAATCGACTGCCGTGCCGTTCCAGTGATACGCAAAATGGGCCCCTTGGGTCGGGATCGGGACAACGTCGGGCCAGAAGATGGCGATGCACTGGCCCTCGGGAAAGCGCACGCTGGGCCAGGTAATGCCGTTCGAGCCAGCCGCACGGCGCTCGGCCCCGAAGAGTTGCGAGGGGCGGTAGTCGTCGGGGTCCAGCAAATCGGCGTGGCCCGTGACGTCGTCGAGATCGGTGTCGACCGAACCGATCAGCTCGCGGAACTGCGAGGTCCAGCCCGGCGCCTCCTCCGTGGCGCGCATGAAGCGGGCGTGGTGGTGGATGGTCTCGGCGATCGCCACCTCGGTGCGGTCGCCCGCGTAGTAGAGGCCGAAGCTGCCATCCGAGAACCGCCCCGGACGGAGCGGCGAGCAATGCACGAAGGGCGCCATCAACCAGCTGGCGCCGGGGCCGGTCACGCGCCGGGCGACGGGCACCTTGTACAGATCGCCGATGCTCTCGCGGATGCGCGGGTTGAACTTGGCCTCCGCCGAGGCCAGCGCCTCCCAATCGGCCGGATCGGCGATGTCCTCGAAAAGGTCGATCGGCGGATGAATCGTGCGGATGATGCGGACCGTGCGCGACCAGGTCACGCGCCGGACAGGTACATTCACCAGGCGCCCCGTTCGGCATCGAGATAGGCGCGCAGATCGATCAGATCAGTGATCTCACCCCGGAGCATGACGTCCAGCGCGCTCTGGCCTGCGAAGGCGGCGTTCGCCTTGCGGATCCAGGCATACCCCCGTGCGGGGTCGGTGAACAAATAGCGCAGCGCCTTGTGGATCCCCATCAGGATCGCCATACGCGCGCGCAAGTCGCGGTCGATCCGCCCGATATCACCGGTCTTCCACCGCGCCCAGGTACGTTGTGCCATGTCGCCCAGCAGGGTGCGGGCTTCCGCATCCGTCAGCTCCCAGGCGCGGAACAGGTTGACGGTGGTGCGCGCCAGCGCCGCCGCCTCCTCGTCGGTGATCACGGGAAGATCGGTGCGGGCGAGGACCGGCTGGACCGTGGCGAACTGCATGATTATCTCCTGTGGCATCAATATAGAGAATATGTGCCAAAAGGCAAGATGGGCCGTGCGGTGCCGGTTTGGTCGCCTCCCGCCCATTATCCTGTCTTTGCACGCCAGAGCCCTACGCCCCTTGAATGGCTGTTGAGCCAAGCCGGTTTCCGGTTTTCTTGATGGACCCGATCCAGGGCCGCCCGTTGGGGGCCACTCACGGAACGGGGACAGAATGGCAGAGGCAGCTCGGAAACCGGAAGCGATGGCGCGCGGCGCGCGGATGCTGCGCACGGCGCTCGGCTCCGCCATCGCCGGGTTTCTGGAAGACCCGACGATTGTCGAGGTCATGCTCAATCCCGACGGGCGACTCTGGATCGACCGGCTGTCCGAGGGGCTCTCCGATACCGGCGCGACGCTCTCGCCCGCCGATGGCGAGCGGATCGTGCGGCTCGTTGCACATCATGTCGGGGCCGAGGTGCACGCCGTGCGCCCGCGCGTCTCGGCCGAACTGCCCGAGACCGGGGAACGCTTCGAAGGGCTCCTGCCGCCCGTGGTCACCGCGCCCTGTTTCGCGATCCGCAAGCCTGCCGTCGCGGTCTTCACGCTCGCCGACTACGTCGCGTCCGGGATCATGACCGAGACCCAGGCGGCGCTTTTGCGCGACGGCGTCGCCGCGCGCGCCAATATCCTCGTGGCGGGTGGCACCTCGACCGGCAAGACGACGCTGACCAATGCGCTCCTGGCCGAGGTGGCCGGATCGTCCGACCGCGTCGTGATCATCGAGGACACGCGAGAGCTGCAATGCACAGCACCCAACCTCGTTGCCCTGCGCACCAAGGACGGCGTCGCCTCGCTCTCCGAACTCGTCCGCTCCTCGCTGCGTCTGCGCCCCGATCGCATTCCCATCGGCGAGGTGCGGGGGGCGGAGGCGCTGGACCTACTGAAGGCCTGGGGCACCGGCCATCCGGGCGGCATCGGCACCATCCATGCGGGCTCGGCCCTGGGGGCCCTGCGCCGGATGGAACAGCTCATCCAGGAGGCCGTGGTGACGGTGCCGCGCGCCCTCATCGCCGAAACCATCGATCTCATCGCCGTCCTCTCCGGCCGCGGGGCCAGCCGCCACCTCGCCGAGCTCGCCCGCGTCGACGGGCTGGGACCGGACGGTGACTACCGCATCACCCCGGCGGCGCAGCCGACCGGGATGGACACTGACACAGGAGACCCTTCATGACCCGATCCCTTCACCGGCTGCGCGCACAGACTGCCCATGCCGTCACCTATGCCACTGTCACCCTGATGCTGGCCGGACCCGCCCGGGCGGCGGGGTCCTCCATGCCCTGGGAGGCGCCGCTGCAATCGATCCTCGAGTCCATTGAGGGGCCGGTCGCCAAGATCATCGCGGTGATCATCATCATCGTCACCGGCCTGACGCTGGCCTTCGGCGACACCTCCGGTGGCTTCCGCCGCCTGATCCAGATCGTCTTCGGCATCTCCATCGCCTTCGCGGCGAGCTCCTTCTTCCTGAGCTTCTTCAGCTTCGGCGGCGGGGCGCTGATCTGATGGTGACGACCGGTTCACCCACAGTGAACGCGGCTTTCCAGTGGAAAGCCGCGAGGGAGGAACGCCATGAGCGGTAGCGAATGGCCAGCCTTCGAGCAGTTGGTGGACGTGCCGGGCTTCACTGTCCCGGTCCATCGGGCGCTGACTGAGCCGATCCTGCTGGCCGGCGCGCCGCGGGCCTTCGCGATCCTGAACGGGACGCTGGCCGGGGCCATCGGGCTCGGGCTGCAGCTCTGGGTTGCGGGAATCGTCATAGGTCTTTTCGGCCACCTGGTCGCGGTCTGGGCCGCGCGGCGGGATCCGCTCTTCGTCGAGGTCGGGCGTCGGCATCTGCGCCTTCCCGGTCATTTCGAGGTCTGAGGCAGAACCATGATGAACCTCGCGGAATATCGCCGGAAAGGAACGCGGCTGGCGGATTACCTGCCCTGGGCGGCGCTGGTGGCGCCCGGCGTGGTGCTGAACAAGGATGGCAGCCTGCAGCGCTCCGCGCGGTTCCGCGGCCCCGATCTCGACAGCGCGGTCGCGGCGGAACTCGTGGCCGTGGCGGGGCGCATCAACAACGCCTTCCGCCGTCTCGGGTCCGGCTGGGCGATCTTCGTCGAGGCGCAGCGGGTGGCGGCGGCCGAGTATCCCGACAGCCGCTTTCCCGATCCGGCCTCGGCGCTTCTCGATGCCGAGCGCCGCGCGGGGTTTGCAGAGCAGGGGGCGCATTTCCAGTCCGAATATTTCCTGACCTTCCTCTACCTGCCGCCGCCGGAGGAGGCCGCGCGGGCCGAGACCTGGCTTTACGAAGGCCGCGACAAGACCGGCATCGATGCGGGCGAGGTGCTCCGTGGCTTCATCGACCGCACCGACCGGGTGCTGGCGCTGTTCGACGGCATCATGCCCGAATGCCGCTGGATGGGTGACAGCGAAACGCTGACCTATCTGCATTCCACGATCTCGACGCAGCCCCACCGCGTCCGGGTGCCGGAAACCCCGGCCTATCTCGACGCGCTCCTCGCCGATCAGCCGCTGACCGGCGGGCTCGAACCCCGGTTGGGGGATACCCATCTCCGCGTCCTGACCCTCTCGGGGTTCCCGACCGCCACCACGCCGGGGATCCTCGACGAGCTCAACCGGCTGGCCTTTCCCTATCGCTGGGCGACCCGCGCGATCCTGATGGACAAGATGGAGGCCGCGCGGATGGTCGGGCGCATTCGCCGCCAATGGTTCGCGAAGCGCAAATCCATCGCCGCGATCCTGAAGGAGGTGATGACCAACGAGCAATCGGCGCTGGTCGACACCGACGCCGCCAACAAGGCCGCCGACGCCGACATGGCCCTGCAGGAGCTCGGTGCCGATCTCGCGGGCGAGGCCTATGTCACGGCGACCCTCATCGTCTGGGACGAAGACCCGCGCCGCGCCGACGAGAAACTGCGCCTCGTCGAGAAGGTCCTGCAGGGCCGGGACTTCACCGCCATGGTCGAGACAGTCAATGCCGTCGACGCCTGGCTCGGCTCGCTGCCGGGGCAGGCTTACGCCAATGTCCGCCAGCCACCGATCTCCACCCTGAACCTTGCCCATATGATCCCGCTCTCCGCCGTCTGGGCCGGAGAGGAGCGGGATGCGCATTTCGACGGCCCGCCGCTGCTTTACGGCAAGACCGAGGGTGCGACGCCCTTCCGTCTCTCGCTCCACGTGGGCGATGTCGGCCATACGCTGGTTGTCGGGCCGACCGGGGCCGGCAAATCCGTGCTGCTCGCGCTCATGGCACTGCAGTTCCGCCGCTACGCGCAAGCCCAGGTCTTCGCCTTCGATTTCGGGGGCTCGATCCGCGCCGCCACCCTCGCCATGGGCGGGGACTGGCATGATCTGGGCGGCGAATTGACCGAAGGCGCGGAAACAACGGTCTTCCTGCAGCCGCTCGCGTGCATCGACGATCCCGCCGAGCGTTCTTGGGCCGCGGGCTGGATCAGTGCGATTCTCGCCTGCGAGGGCATCGCGATCACGCCAGAGGTGAAGGAGCATCTCTGGTCCGCCCTGACCTCGCTGGCCTCAGCCCCGGTCGGCGAACGCACGATCACCGGTCTTGCGGTCCTGCTGCAATCCACCGATCTGAAACAGGCCCTGCGGCCCTATTGCCTGGGCGGGGCGCATGGGCGCCTGCTCGATGCCGAGACCGAGGAGCTCGGCGCGGCCTCGGTCCAGGCCTTCGAGATCGAGGGGCTGGTCGGCACCGCCGCGGCCCCCGCGGTGCTCTCCTATCTCTTCCACCGAATCGGCGACCGGCTCGACGGGCGGCCGACGCTGCTGATCATCGACGAGGGCTGGCTGGCGCTCGATGACGAGGGCTTCGCGGGCCAGCTCCGCGAATGGCTGAAGACGCTGCGCAAGAAGAACGCCTCGGTGATCTTCGCGACCCAGTCGCTCTCGGATATCGACGCCTCTGTCATCGCGCCCGCGATCATCGAAAGCTGTCCGACCCGGCTGCTTCTCCCCAACGAACGGGCCATCGAGCCGCAGATCACCGCGATCTACCGCCGCTTCGGCCTCAATGACCGGCAGATCGAGATTCTCGCCCGCGCCACGCCGAAACGGGACTACTACTGCCAGTCGCGGCGCGGCAACCGTCTCTTCGAACTTGGCCTTTCGGAAGTGGGCCTCGCGCTCTGCGCGGCCTCATCGAAGTCCGACCAGACCCTGATCTCGGACATCCACGCCGAACACGGTCGAGACGGCTTCCTCGCGGCCTGGCTCGAGGCCCGCGGGGTCGGCTGGGCTGCCGAGCTGATCCCGGAACTCACCAATCTCCCATCGGTGTCCGAAGCTACCGATGCACCGATCCCCCAAGCCCCCGAACCCGCAGAGGAGACCATCCCATGACCCACGCCGCCCATCGCCTGTCCCGTCTCGCCAGCGCCTCCGCCTTGGCCCTGGCGCTCGCAGCCCCCATCGGCCTTTCACCGATCTTCGTCACACCCGCCCAGGCCTTCTTCTTCGGTGGGGGTGGGCGCATCGTCTACGACCCGCGCAATCACGCCGAGAACATCCTCTCGGCCGCCCGGGCGCTGGAGCAGATCAACAACCAGATCACCCAGCTGCAGAACGAAGCGCAGATGCTGATGAACCAGGCCCGCAACCTCGCGAGCCTGCCGTACTCCTCGCTGCAGGCGCTGCAGCAAAACGTGGACCGCACCCGGCAACTCCTGTCCCAAGCGCAGAACATCGCCTTCGATGTCGCGCAGATCGACCAGGTCTTCCAGCAGGACTACGCCAATATCCCCATGGCCGCGCCCGAGGCGCAGCTTCTGGCCGATGCCCGGTCCCGCTGGGAAAACACCGTTGGCGGGCTGCAGGACGCGCTGCGCGTGCAGGCGGGCGTTGTCGGCAATCTAGACGGCCAGCGCGCCGAGCTCTCCACCCTCGTCGGCGAAAGCCAATCCGCCGTGGGCGCCCTGCAGGCGACCCAGGCGGGCAACCAGCTTCTGGCGCTGCAATCCCAGCAGATCGCCGACCTGATCGCGGTCGTGGCCGCCAATGGCCGTTCCACGGCCTTGGTCGAGGCCGAACGGTCCGCCGCCGCCGAACAGGGCCGGGTCCAGCGCGAGCGCTTCCTCACGCCGGGCGCGGGCTACCAGCCCGGCAATGCCCGGATGTTCAACAATTGAGGGGCAGGCCCATGGAGGGATCGGTCCTCGCGCGCATCGCTGCCATCGTCATCGTCGCCATCGCGATCACTGCAGCATTGGTGGAGATGGGCCGGGACGAGGCGGGGCAGGCGGTGCGTCCGGCTCCCCTGATGCCGGAGACCGATCCCTTGCGCGCCGAACAGCGGCGCTGCCAGGAACTGGGCGAGGCCGCGGCTTCCGATCCGGACTGCCTCGCCGTTTGGGCCGAGACTCGCGACCGCTTCCTCGGGCGGGACCGCGACCGGACCGGGGGCGAGTGAGCCATGGGCGGCACCGGCGTCATCGACAGCTTTCTCGGGGTCTTCACCTCCTATATCGACAGCGGCTTCGGGCTGCTGGGCGGCGAGGTCGCCTTCATCGCCAGCACGCTGATCGTGATCGACGTGACGCTTGCCGCCCTCTTCTGGGCCTGGGGGGCCGATGACGACATCATCGCCCGCCTCGTGAAAAAGACTCTCTTCGTGGGCGTCTTCGCCTGGCTCATCTCCAACTGGCACAGCCTCGCCGCCATCGTCTTCGACAGTTTCGCGGGACTGGGGTTGCTCGCCTCCGGCACCGGCTTCTCCCCTGCCGATCTCCTGCGCCCGGGCCGCGTCGCCCAGACCGGGCTCGACGCTGGGCGGCCTCTGCTCGAATCGACCGCCGATCTCATGGGCTTCGTCGCCTTCTTCGAGAACTTCATCCAGATTGCCTGCCTGCTCTTCGCCTGGGCGCTGGTGCTCTTGGCCTTCTTCCTGCTCGCCGTGCAGCTCTTCGTGACGCTGATCGAGTTCAAGCTGACGACCCTTGCGGGCTTCGTGCTGATCCCCTTCGGCCTCTTCGGCAAGACCGCTTTCATGGCCGAACGGGTGCTGGGCAATGTCGTCTCCTCCGGCATCAAGGTGCTGGTGCTGGCGGTGATCATCGGCATCGGCTCGACCCTCTTCGGTCAGTTCACCGCCGGTTTCGGCGGCGTGACGCCCACCATCGACGAGGCCATGGCCATCGTGCTGGCGGCGCTCTCGCTCCTAGGTCTCGGTATCTTCGGCCCCGGCATCGCCACCGGCCTCGTCTCAGGGGGGCCGCAACTGGGCGCGGGTTCTGCCGTCGGCACCGGGCTTGCCGTTGGCGGCGCCACCGTCGCGGCCGGCGGCGCGGCCATGCTCGGCGCTCGCGGGGCCGGGGCGCTCGCCTCGGGCGGGGCAGCCGCCACGCGCGGGGCCGCTGCGGCCACGGGTGCTGCCTCCACCGCCTACAGTCTAGGAGCGATGGGCCAGAGCGCGGCAGCTGGTGTCGCTTCCGGACTCGGTGGTATGGCGCGGGCAGGGGGTTCGGCGGCGATTTCGCCTCTGCGCCGGGCTGCCGCCTCGGCCTCCGAGGCCGTCAAGGCAAGCCATGCCGAGGGTGCCCGCGCTGGCTTCGCCGCCACCGGCGGCTCCTCATCCATGGGCAGCGTTGCAAGTGCGTCATCCGCCTTGGCCGCCCCTGCGGGCAGCCCACCGGCCTGGGCGCGCTCCATACGCCGCAGCCAGACCATGAGCCATGGCGTCTCCGCCGCCACCCATGCGCTGCGGGCCGGAGACAGTCCTGGCTCCGGCGCCTCCGTCCCTCTCTCTGAAAGCGACCGCCCATGAGCCTCTTCAAACGCGCCGCCGCGCATTACGGCAAGCCCCCGGAACCCGAGACCCCTTACCAAAAGGCCGCCCAGGTCTGGGACGAGCGCATCGGCGCTGCCCGGGTGCAGGCGAAGAACTGGCGTCTCATGGCCTTCGGCTGCCTGCTCCTGGCGGGCGGCTTTGCCACGGCGCTTGTCTGGCAATCGGCGCGCGGCACCGTGGTTCCTTACGTCGTCGAGATCGACCGGCATGGTGAGGCGCGCGCCGTCGAGGCGGCCAGCGCGGGGTATCGCCCGAGCGATCCGCAGATCGCCTGGCATCTCGCCCGCTTCATCGAAGAGGTCCGGGGCCTGCCCGCCGATCCCATCGTCGTGCGGGAGAACTGGCTTCGCGCCTATGAGTTCACCACCGACCGCGGTGCGCTGGCGCTGAACGACCATGCCCGCGCCAACGATCCCTTCACACGGGTCGGTGAGGATCAAGTCTCGGTCGAGGTCTCGAGCGTCATCCGCGCCTCGCCCGACAGCTTCCGGGTGGCCTGGTCCGAGCGGCACTACGAGAACGGCCAGCTCGCCCGCACCGAACGCTGGACCGCGATCCTGACCCTCGTGATCGACCCACCGCGCACGGCGGACCGTCTGCGCGCCAACCCCCTCGGAATCTATGTGAACGCGATCAACTGGTCGCGGGAGATGAGCCAATGACCCGACCGATCCTGCCCACCATTCTTCTGGCCTCCACGCTCCTCGCAGGCTGCGCCAGCGACCGCCCGCCTGACTTCACCTATGACGAGGCGGTGCCGCCCTTGCCGTCACCCCCCGTGAGCGCACCCGACGACCGCCCGCGCCCGCTCCATGTCCCGCCCGCCTGGACCCCAAGCCGGGGCGGGGCGGTAGCCGCCACACCCGTTGCGCAGGTCGGCAATGCCAATGCCGCCGCGCGCGTCGAGCCGCGGCAGGCGGGGTATTTCAACGCGATCCAGATCTATCCGTGGTCCGAGGGCGCGCTCTATCAGGTCTACGCCGCCCCGGGCCAGATCACGACCATCGCGCTCGAACCCGGCGAACGCCTTGCCGGCACCGGGCCGATCGCCGCAGGCGACACCGCGCGCTGGATCATCGGCAACACGGAAAGCGGCGTGGGCCGCGACACCCGCGTCCTCGTTCTCGTGAAACCCACCCGGCCCGATATCCGCACGAACCTCGTGATCTCGACCGACCGGCGCACATACCTGATCGAGCTCAACGCTAGCGAAGACACCTGGATGCCCGCCATCTCCTGGGCTTATCCGCGCGCGCCCGACGCCCCACGCGTCGCGCCGGCCACGCCGCGCATCCCGCCCGCGCATGCCCGCAACCACCGCTACGGGTTACAGGGCGACAGCCCGCCCTGGCGGCCGGTCTCGGTCTTCGACGACGGGCGCCGGGTCTATGTGGTCTTCCCGCGCGGCATCGCCCAGGGCGAGATGCCGCCGCTCTTCGTGCTCGGAGCCGATGGCGAGCTCGAGATCGTCAACTCCCGGATCCACGGCAATGTCTTGATCGTCGACCGGCTCTTCGGTGCAGCTGAGCTGCGCCTCGGACGCGGTCCAAGGCAGGAGGTGGTGCGCATTCTGTGGATCGAGCCCCAGACCGAGGCGACCGTGGTGCGGCACGATGCGGAGCGGGGGACATGAGCGAGACTTCGACCGATACCGCCGCCGCGATGCGCCTGCGTGCCGATCCGCCCCGGGTCACGCGGATTTCCCGCAAGGTGATCATCGGACTTGTTGTCGTCGCGGGCCTTGGCATCGGTGCTGCGCTGATCTACGGGCTGCAACGCCCGGACAGGACAGCCGCGCCGGCGGAGCTGATCACCACGGACCGCCGTCAACCCGCCGATGGCCTCCGCGATCTGCCGGGCAGCTATGACGCGATCCCGCGCCTCGGACCGCCCCTGCCGGGCGACCTCGGCGGCGGTATCCTCGATGCACAGCAACGCGGCCAACCCGTCGCTGCCCCGAGCCTCGCTTCCCCCACCATGGATCCGGTGGAGCAGCAACGAATTGCGGAAATGGAGGCCGCCCGGGTCAGCGATATCTTCTTCCAGACGCGACCCGGAGCGCCCGCGTCCACAGGGTTCCAGATGCCGCCTGCGGCTCCGGGGAGCGGTTTGGCTGCCACTCCCGAAACCGATCCACGTCAGACCTTCCTGACCGCGCCTACGGACCGCCGGACTGTCGCGCCCGACCGCGTCGAGCCGCCAGCGTCTCCTTACCTCCTGCAGGCCGGCTCGGTCATTCCGGCCGCTCTGATCACCGGGATCCGGTCCGACCTGCCGGGCCAGATCACGGCGCAGGTCACCCAGAATGTCTATGACAGCCCGACGGGCAGCCTTCTTCTGATCCCGCAGGGCACCCGCTTGATCGGCGCCTACGACGACAGCGTCACCGTCGGCCAGCGTCGCGTGCTCCTGGTCTGGACGCGGCTGATCTTCCCCGATGGTCGATCCCTCGTGCTCGAACGCCAGCCCGGGGCGGATGCTGCGGGCTATGCCGGTCTCGAAGACCGTGTCGACAATCACTGGGGCAGCATCCTGCGCGCCGCGGGGCTTTCAACCCTACTGGCCGTCGGCGCGGAGCTTTCCCTCGACGAGGAAGACCGCCTCGCCCGTGCCCTCCGCGATGGGGCTCTCGACACGATCAACGAGGCCGGACAGCGCATCGTTCAACGCCAGCTGGAGGTCCAGCCGACCCTCACTATCCGCCCGGGCTTTCCCGTCCGCGTGATCGTCACGCGCGATCTCGTCTTCGTGCCATTCGGAGGCTGACATGACCAAGCTGAAACTCGGTCCGATTCCGGACGACAAGCCTGTGAAACTCACCGTGGAACTGCCCGCAGAACTGCATCGCGATCTCATCGCCTATGGCGAGATCCTCGGCCTGGAAGCCGGACAGGGGCCGGTAGAGCCGATCAAGCTGATTGCCCCCATGCTTGAACGTTTCATCGCGACGGACCGCGGATTTGCCAATGCTCGGCGTTCGCTCTCCAAGAACGGAAGTAGCAAAGCACAGTAATTGATCAGAGGCTCCACGTTTCCAACAGGACCAAGACGGCGCGCCGGCATGACGGGAACATCAGTCTGGGGATCAATTTGAATAATCTTTATTTACTTTTAATGACTTAAGTCAGGGCGTGTACAAAATATGTTCATTGTTAGATCGCACTCTGTCATGGTGCGTCGCGTAATTTCCAGCCAAGTGTGTTCAGTTACAGGCTATTTGGGATCGCGATCCGCACAAATTGTCCAGCTTGCAACCAGACGCAACTCGCCAGAAAATTGAAGCGGAATGAACGTCCGCTTGATAATTTGCTTCGGTCTCCGCCAGTTCCAAATCTTCTTGTTTCTTGAGGAGGCGCGACGGTGTCAGCGACCCTCTGGAACGGCAAGATGGCCCTGTTTCCTTGGCCGCACGTCCTCGAGTGCTGCATAGAACGCAGGCAACACCAACAGGATCAGAACCGTTGCGGCGAGCAGGCCGAAGACCACGGAAATGACCAGAGGCTTGAGCGTCTGGGCCTGGGTCGAGGTTTCCAGCAGCAGTGGCGCCATGCCCATGATCGTGGTCGAGACCGAGACGAAGATCGGGCGGAACCGCGACCGCACAGCCTCGCCTACGGCCAGCGCGGCGGACAGCCCCTCGGCGCGACGGGCGTTGATGACGCCGACCAAAAGGATCGCGTTGTTCACCACGATGCCCGCGAGCGAGGCCGCCCCCACCAGAGACGGCATGGAAATGTTGTAGCCCATCAGGACATGGCCCCAGATCACGCCCAGAAATGCCAGCGGGATGGTGATCATCACAATCAACGGCTCGACATAGCTGCGGAACTGGAAGCTGAGCACGAGGTAGATGCCCACCAGCCCGATGAGGAACCCGCGCAGGATCGAGGCGACGGTTTCCGCGGAATTCGCGGCCTGTCCGCCGATCTCGAAGCCAAGGCCGGGGGTGGAGGCTGCCAGATCGGGCAGGAAGCCCTCGGCCAGCCGTGCGGTAATCGCGTCGGCATTGCCGATGCGGCCGTCCACATCGGCCGAAACGGTCAGGGTGCGCAGACCATTGCGGCGTGTGATCGTGCCCCAGCCGCGCGCCTCGTCAATGGTGGCGATGCTGGAGAGCGGCACGGTGCCGCCACCGGGCAGGGCGACTTCGAAAAGGCTCAGGTCGGCGCGGGTGGTGCGGTCCTCATCGGCCAGCCGCACCTCAAGATCCCATGCCAGATCACCGCGCCGGATTTCCGCAAGCTGCGTGCCGAGGAAAGCCGCGCGAAGTTGGCTTGCCACATCCGTTGCGGTCAGCCCCAGCGCCTCGGCCCCCGGCGACAGGCTCAGCCGCAATTCGGGCGCGCCGGGGCGCAGGTCGAGGATCGCGTTGCGCACACCGGCATAGGTCTCGAGTTCGGCCAGCGTGGCGCGGCCCGCGGCCTCGAGCGAGGCGAGGTCGGGGTGGGTCAGGCGCAACTCGACCGGGATGCCTTGCGGGCCGATGCCCGGCTCGGTCAGGATCAGTGAGTTCACGCCGGGCAGGGCGCCGATTTCTTCGCGCCAGAGTGTGACGATCTCGTCCAGCGTGCTGGTGCGTGTCTCGGCGCCCAGAAGGTCCACCGCGACGGTGGCAACATGGGCGCCGGTCTCGCCCGCCGACAGGTTACGGCCCAGACGGGTGATGCGGCGAATAACCAGCGGTTGCGCCTCGGGCTGTTCGGGTGTCATACGGGCGTTCACGCGGTCAAGCGCGGCCTCGACCTGTGCCACGGCCTGGCCCGTTCGTGCCAGCGGGGTGCCGGCAGGCAGCATCAGCCGCGCTTCGAGCACGTCGCCGTCAATCTCGGGCATGGCTTCGCGCTTGACCATGCCGCCACCGAGCGCACCGACGGTCAGGATCAAGGCACCGATGGCCAGCCCTGCGACCAGCCAGCGCGCCTTGATCGCGGTATCGGCCAGACCGCCGACCCCTTCGCGAAAAGCGTCAAAGCCCGCGTCGAAGCCTTTGCGGAAGCGGGAGGGGGCAGTGTCCTTCATCCCGCCTTTCAGGTGGTGGGGCAGGATGAAAAAAGCCTCGATCAGCGAGGCGGCAAGGGCTGCCAGCAGGACCACCGGCAGGACTTCGAGCACCGCGCCCAACTCGCCCGCGAGGAAGGCCAGAGGCAGGAACACGGCAAGCGTCGTCAGGAAGGACGAGATCACGCCGGGTGCCACGGCGGCGACGCCTGCCGCCACAGTTTCCACCGTCGCGCCCTTGGCGGCGTGTACAGCGATGGAATCCGCGATCACGATGGAATCGTCCATCACGATCCCGATCGCCATCAGAAGCGCCACCAGTGTCATCATGTTCAGGCTGAGCCCGGTCAGCGCCATCCAGACAAAGGCCCCCGCAAAGGCCACGGGCAGACCCATCGCGGCCCAGATCGCAAAGCCGGGGCGGAAAAACATGCTCATCACCACGACGACGAGCACCAGCCCGATCACCCCGTTCTGCACCAGCATCACCAGTCGGTCACGGATGATGGAGGTCACGTCCTGCACCACCTCGACGGTGATGGCGCCCGGCAGTCGGGCGGTTTCCGCGTCAACCAAGGCCGCGACGCCGTCCAGCACGCGCAGCGCGTCGGCATCGAGCGCCTTGGCCACGTCAAGCACGAGGGCGGGCACCCCGTCGACAAAGGCGCGGTCCTGTGGCGGCTCGAAGCGTTCCTCGATCACCGCCACGTCGCCCAGCGTCAGCGTCGCGCCGTTCGGCAGCACCAGCACGGGGATCATGGCCAGCGCCGTCGCCGTGTCGCGTTCGGCGGTGAAACGCAGGGTCAGGTCCGCGCCTGCCCCTTCGAGCGTGCCTGCGGGCAGGTCGATGTTCTGCGCGGCGATGGCGGCGGCCAATGTGGCAGGTGTCAGGCCGTGGCTGTCGAGCACGGCGCGCGGCGCGGTGATGGACAGCGTCCGGGCGCCGAGGCCCCCGCGCGTCACGCGAGCAACACCCGGCAGGGCGGTCAGGCGGTCCGACAAGGCGTCCGCATAAAGGTCCAGTTCGCCCAGCGGCAGATCTCCCGAGATAGCCACCGAGGTGACCGGATCGGAGCGGTGCAACTCGCGCACCACCGCAGGATCGGCACGGTCAGGAAAGCTGTCGATGGCCGAAACCTCGGTGCGCAGAGAATTCACGAAACGCAGCGCGTCATTGCCCGGCGCCATGGTCGCCACGGCGCGGGCGCGGCCGGTTTGCGCGGTGCAGGTGAAGGTCTCCAGCCCCTCGACACCCTGCACCCCGTCCCACAGCGGCGCGCAGATCGCGCCTTCGACATCCTCGGCGGCAGCGCCCCGGTAGGGCACGGTGATCTCGGCCTCGACAGCGCGGAAATCCGGGAAGGTTTCGCGCAAGAGACCCGGCGCGGCAAAGGCCCCGGCGGCGAGGAACAGCAAAAGCAGCAGGTTGCCCGCCGTCGGGTGGCCGGTGAACCAGCGGATCATCGCGCGGCCTCGACCGGGGTCAGGGTCATGCCGGGAATGGCCGGGGCGATGTCGTCGATCATCACGCGGTCGCCGGGGGCGAGCCCATCGGTGATGATGACCGAGCCGTCTTGTGCAAAACCGGCGGTGACGGGCCGCAACTCCAGCCTGTTATCGGCGCTTGCGATACGCACCATGCCCCCATGCAGTGCCGCTTCGGGGATTGCGATGAGGCCTGACATAGAAGCGCCCGAAAAGGCAATCTGCACCTGCATGTTGGGCACCAGCGGTAGGCGCTGGGGCGGGTCCGCGCCCTCATAGGGGTCGTCAACCCTGACGACGACCGGCACGGTGCGCGCACGGGCATCCAGCGCGCCTTCGATCCGGACAACGCGGGCGGTCCAGATTTGGGTCGGGTCCGACAGCGGGCTGAGCGTCACCTCGATTTGCGTGGCTGGCAGGTCGCGCATCATGTCGGCAAGGGTGATGCCTTCAGGCGCATCTCCCAGCAGGCGGCGAAAGCTGCCGATTGGCAGATGGGCCACGACTTCGGCCGCTGCGATCCCGTCGGCACGGATCACCACCTGACCGGGGCTGACGGTTTGAAACAGCTCCGCATTTACCTCGGTCACACGCATGCCGAACGGCGTCGTCAGGGTTGTGCGGTCGAGCGCGCGGCGCGCGCGGTCGATGGCGGCCTCGCTGCGCGCGACCTGTGCCGCGATCCGTGCCTCGCGGGACGGGATAAGAGCCATCGCATTTTCGAGTTCCGCGACCGTGCGGCGGGCCAGAAGCGTGGCACGCTCGGCCTCATCGACGCGCGATTGCGGGGCCGTACCCTGTTGGGCCAGGGTCCGCGTGCGAGCCAGTTCGGCCTCGGCCAGCGCCAATCTCGCGCGTTCCAGTTCGAGGATGCGGTCCGTGTTTTCCGCCTCGGCGGTCAGCTGCGCGCTTTCGGCGTCCAGCGCTGCAAGGTCGGCCTGCGACTGCGCCAACGCGAGCTCGTAGTCGGCAGGGTCGATCCGCAGCACCTCGGTTCCCGCCGGGATCAGGCGGCCGGGTTCCAGGTTGGAGTGGCGCCAGATCACTTCGCCTTGCACTTCGGCCACGGCGACCCAGGTGTCGGCCGCCCGCAGGTTGCCCCACGCCGTGGCGGTCGGGCGTAGGTCTGCTGCCGCGACCGTCATCACGCGGACCGGCAGGGCGGGTCCGCTGCCCTCGATCTGGGCCGGTCCGGGGGCCGACGAGATCATCCAGACCGCCGCGGCAATGCCGAGCGCAATGGGCGGCAGGGCGAGGAGAGGGGCGAGTCTCATGGGATCAGCATTGCGCCCGGCGCATCCGCGCCAGCGTGCCGTCGCGCAGCACGAACTGGTGGTAGAGCGCGCCGACGACATGCAGCGCGATCAGCGCCAGCAGGGCAATCTTCAAAACGTTGTGGCCTTGCGCCGCGGTCTCGACCCCGCCAAACCACGCGACCGAGCCGCTGAGCGGCATCAGGATCATCAGCGCGTATAGGCCGACATGGGTGAGCTTGGCGAGGATGCCCTGCAGTTTGTTGGCCTCGATCGCCGGAGGCACGCCGCGCTGGGCGCGCAGCGTCAGCCGCCACAGCGCGAAGATCACCACCAGCGCGCCGCCCGCCACATGGGCCAGCACGAGCGGGTCGAACCCCGCCTCCAGCCCGTCGGTGACGCGATCCCAAGCGGCCGACATCGCGTCCTTGAAAAGGTATTGCTGCGCAATCAGCGCGAAGACGAGCCAGTGCAGCGCGATCTGCAGGCGGGAATAGCCGGTCGGGGCGGTTGTGGCGGGCATGGCGGGGGTCCTTTCGGTCTGGGCGCGCGACTCGGGATAGAGGTTGCAGTTGCCAGTAGTATAGGTTAGTGAGTTATAACTAACAAGAGGTGGCTGCATGTCCGGTCGTCAGAGCGCGGAAGAGCGAAAGACACAGATCGTGGCCGAGGTGCTGCGACTGGCCGACGAGATCGGACCCGACCGGCTCAGCACCACGGATGTCGCGCGCGCCATCGGTCTCAGTCAGCCGGCGATCTTCCGACATTTTCCCACCAAGGGCGCGCTCTGGTTGGCGGTGGCCGAGGATATCGCGAACCGGCTTCAAGGCTCCTGGGCCGCAGCCGAGGCCGGGGCCGCCGGGCCACACGCGCGCTTGAGGGCGCTGATCTGCGCACAGTTATCAGCCATTTCCGAGACGCCCGCCTTGCCGTCGATCCTGTTCTCGCGCGAGTTGCAGGTGGACAATCAAGCCCTGCGCGACGTGTTCCGGGGGCTTCTGGGCGCGTTTCAGAGCCGCCTTGTTGCCGTGATCCGTGATCTTCAGGCCGCGGGCGACATGAAGCGCGACGTTAGCCCGGAGGATGTCGCCATCCTGCTGACATCGCTGGTGCAGGGTGTCGCCATCCGCTGGACGCTCGGCGCGCGGGGCTTTTCGCTCCCGCAAGAGGGGTTGCGATTGTTCGACGTGCAGTTGGTGCTGCTGAACGCTGAGGAGGACGTTCTCGATGAGAAAAAAAGATAAATTGCTTCGCATCACGGGTGGAGTTGCGATTGCCTTCGGCCTTTTGACGGTTGTTTCGGGCGGCACCACGCTGCTTGGTGCGCTCGAGATGGGGGCGGTCGTCCTGTTCGTCTTGTGGTTCAACACACTGGCTGGACTTGCCTATGTCGTCGCGGGCCTGGGCCTGTGGCAGGGGCGGCGATGGGCCTATCCTCTGTCTCTCGCGATCTTCGCCGCAACGCTGTTGGTCTTCGCGGCGTTCGGTTTGCATGTGGCGCAGGGTGGAGCTTTCGAGATGCGCACCGTTTTCGCCATGGCCCTGCGCAGCACGGTATGGGGCGGCATCGCGCTGGTGGCGCGTCAGGTGCTTTCCGGGCGGTAGACGCAATCGGCAAGGGTGCTGCGGTTGAGATCGGCCACGAAGGCCGCCTCGGCATGGGCCAGCCGCGCCTTCAACCGGCAGTGCGGGGTCAGGGTGCAAGTGTTGGTGTCGGAGGCAAAGCACTCCACCAGCGCCTGATCGGCCTCGAGCACCGCCACCACATCGCCCAAACGGATGTCCTTGGGCGCGCGGGCCAGCATCGCGCCGCCCCCGCCGCCGCGCCGGGTCTCTAGAAGACCTGCCGCGGCAAGCGCCGAAATCACCTTTGCCAGATGGTTGCGCGAGATACGGAACTCGGCGGCAAGGTCGGCGGCTGTGAAGGCGCGATCGGGGGTGCCCGCCATGCGCATCAGCACGCGTAGCCCGTAATCTGTGAAGGACGTGAGGCGCATGGTCGCGCTCCTGATTTGGTATTTACAATGCGTATTACTGTGGTCTAATCGGTAAATCAAATACCAATTCAACTTGTTCCGACGATTCATCACAGAAAGGATGCGCCATGCACAACAATGCCACCGCCGCAGTGCCGCAGGAAACCGGCGTCCTGATCGACCACATCCTGACCAATTATCACGAGATGCACCGGGCGGACCTGGCCTCGCTCGTACCCTTGGCCGAGCGCGTCGAACAGGTTCACGCCGATGATCCAGACGCCCCAAAGAGTCTTGCCCGTGCCCTGGCCACGCTTGCCCACGAGATGGAAGACCACATGACCAAGGAAGAGACGATCCTGTTCCCGGCCATGCGCGCGGGCGGCGGTGCGGGCATCGAACACCCCATTGCGGTCATGCGCGCCGACCATGACGATCACGCCGAGACCATCGCGCTGATCCGCAAGCTGACAGGTGATCTGACACCACCAGAGCATGCCTGTGGCTCGTGGCGGTCGCTCTATGGCGGCACGGCGACGTTGCTTGAGGAACTGGCCGAGCACATTGCGCTGGAGAACGTCGTGCTTTTCCCCCAGTTTGAGCCGGCAAGATGACCAATGGCGGGACATATGCCTCGCCGCCTTGCATGGCTGGAGAGGTCGATCTCGCGTATTTCGACCCGCTTGGCGTTGATCCCGGGCAGGCGCGCGATGTGGCGCGCTGGCGCCGGGCGGAACGGGTACGGCTGGCCGGGCTAAGGAAGGGCCTGGGCCAGGCCGGACGGGCGCAGGTTTCGGACAGAATCGCGGGGCATCTGGGGAGGGTGCTTGCGACGCGTGGCGTGGGAAGCGGATGCGTCCTGTCCGGCTACTGGCCGATCAAGGAGGAACCCGACCTGCGCCCGACCTTGACCGATCTGCACTGCGCGGGCGTCACCGTCGCCTTGCCAGTGGTCGAGACGCGCGCCGCGCCACTGGTGTTTCGCCGCTGGACACCCGAGACCAAACTGGTGCGCGGCGACTGGAACATCCCCGTTCCCCCGCCCGATGCCGATATGCTGGTGCCCGATTTCGCGCTCGCGCCCTGCCTGGGGTGGACCGACGACTGTTATCGGTTGGGCTGGGGTGGGGGCTATTTCGACCGGACGCTGGCTGCGTTGACACCACGCCCCATCACCATCGGCATCGCGCTGAACGCCGCCCGCCTGCCGACGATCTTTCCGCAACCCCATGACATCCCGCTCGACCTGATCCTGACCGAGGACGGCGTCGCAGCAACAAGGCCGGACTCAAGGACACACAGATGACCACCACAACCGAACAGATGCGCGCCTGGACCGGACCCGCGATCCTGACCTTCGGGTTCCGCCCGTTCTTCTTCGGCGCGGCGGTCTGGGCAGCGCTGGCGATGGCACTTTGGGTGCCGATGCTGTCGGGGCACCTGACGTTGCCCACCGCTTTCGACCCCGTGTCATGGCACGCGCATGAATTCCTGTTCGGTTATCTGGGCGCCGTCGTCGCGGGGTTCCTACTGACCGCGGTGCCAAACTGGACGGGGCGCTTGCCGATCGTCGGCTGGCGTCTCGGGATGCTCGCGGGCCTGTGGCTCTTGGGCCGTCTGGCCGTCGCCGTCTCGGGTGGCGTGCCGCCCGCGCTGGTGGCGGCGTTGGATCTCGCGTTTCCGGTTTTTTTTGCGCTGCTGATCGCGCGGGAGATCGTGGCGGGCAAGAACTGGCGTAACCTGATCGTGCTGGCGATGCTGGGGGGCTTCATCATCGGCAATGCACTTTTCCACTGGGAGGCGGCACAGGGCGAGTATGCCGCACAAGGTTACGGCCTGCGGCTGGGCCTCGGGGCGGGCATCATGATGATCGCCGTCATCGGCGGCCGCATAGTGCCGTCCTTCACCCGCAACTGGCTGGTGAAACGGCGCAGCGCCGTCCTGCCCGTGGCGCCGATGCAGTCCTTCGACAAGGTGGCGCTCGCGGCTCTTCTAGTGGCGCTTTTGCTGTGGGTTGCGCTGCCTCTCGGGACGCTGACCGGGCTGGCCCTTGCGCTGGCAGGCGTGTTGCATGCCCTGCGATTGGCCCGTTGGGCCGGGCACCGGACCTTTGTCGAACCGCTGGTGACTGTGCTGCACGCGGCCTATGCCTTCGTGCCGTTGGGGGCCTTGGCACTGGCCGCGGAAATCTTGGCTCCGGGGTCCTTCGGGATGGCGGGTGCGCAGCATTTCTGGATGGCAGGCGCGATCGGGTTGATGACGCTGGCTGTGATGACTCGCGCGACGCTGGGCCATACCGGTCAGAACCTGAGTGCGGGGGCGGGTACGGTCGCGATCTATCTGGCCCTGATCCTGTCCGTCTTTGCGCGGGTCGCGGGCGGCGTATTCCCCGAGTTCTCCGGCCCGTTGCACACGGTGGCCGGGCTGTCGTGGATCGTCGCCTTCGGGGGCTTTGCCGTCGTCTATGGTGCGCTTTTGCTGCGCCTGCCCGCCGCCAAGCGGGTCTGAGGCGCGCATCGATGGGATGGTTCGAGTTCGCCTTGGCCTATGTCGTGTTCTTCTTGTCGCATTCCTTGCCCGTGCGACCGCCACTGCGGCCTTGGCTTCAGGCGCGGCTTGGAGCATCCGGTTTCACACTGGCCTATTCCGCCCTGTCGTTCGCGGTGCTGGCTTGGTTGATCTGGGCGGCAGGCAGCGCACCGCATGTGGCCCTGTGGGACTGGGCGCCATGGCAGGCCCATGTCCCACTGGTGGTCATGGGGCCGGTCTGCCTGATCCTTGCGTTGTCCATCGGCCGGCCCAACCCGTTTTCCTTCGGGGGTTCGCGCAACGACCAGTTCGACCCGGCCCGGCCCGGCATCGTCCGGTTGTCGCGTCACCCGCTGCTGCTGGCGCTGACGCTTTGGGCGGCGGCCCATGTCGTGCCCAACGGAGACTTGGCCCATGTGATCCTGTTCGGAACCTTCGCCGCCTTCGCGCTCCTCGGCGGTCGCATGTTCGACCGGCGCAAGCGCCGCGAAATGGGGCCAGAGTGGCAGCGGATGCGTGATCGGGTGTTGGACGGGCCGTTCCTCTGCCTGCCTGTCTCGTGGCAACGTCTCGCGACCCGAATTGCGATTGGAATTGGCCTTTATGTTGCGTTGCTGTGGCTCCACCCATGGCTTTTCGGCGTCGACCCACTTGCATGAAGTTGTCCGCTACGCTGCGGAACGAGGCGACAAGCGATGCCGACTATGGTATTAATTCAAAGACAAACTTGGAGGCGCGTCGTGCTGAAATTGGACAGCGATACTCTCACCATTGAAGCCTTCGAAAAAAGAATGCGGTTGCGTCGGCGCATGTTTGCAAAAAGCGGAGTGAGCTTGGCGGCTTTGCACGCAGCGCAGGATTTGGAAAGCGTCGCGCGACACAGTGTCGAAACCTGCGTTTCCTGCAATGCGGACGAGATTTGCGGACGTTGGCTCGACAAGACCGCAGACGGTGGCAAGCCGCCGGGGTTTTGCCCCAACCATCGCCTTATCGAAGACCTGCAAAAGGAAGAGCGGTTGCGTCCCAAGGCCCGGTGACAGACCGCCCAGCCGAACGGAGTTCTAATCCTCGATATCTTCGATCCAGGTCTTCGCGGCGACGGCACGGGGCAGGCCAAGCGGGCCGATGGCCAGCATCGCGACCTGCATGATCGCCTCAGCCTCAATCCCCTCCGATATGGCGCGCCGGGTGTGGGAATGCACCGCGCCTTCGGATCCCGCGCCAATGGCAAGCGCGAGTTTGACGAGACGTCTTTCCCGTGCCGTCAGCGGGCCGCAATCGGCCGTTGCCTTGCCCAAGGCGGCATAGGCCTTCCAGACATCGGGGTGTTCCTCGGCGAGATCTCCGGCGGCGCCGGGCATGGATTTGGTCATTGTTCCGTCCCTCAGGTTGAAAAGTCATCAATCAGTGGATTTGGTTTCGCAAAGCGCTCCAGGTCCGCCTGATTGTCGATGGAGATGCGGGTGCCGGTCACTGTCACACCATAGGGCTGCAGGCCCTTGAAGGCGCGGCTGAGATTTTCAGGGGTCATGCCCAGCACAGAGGCCAGGCGCCGCTTCTCGAAATCCAGCTCGAACGCAGCCCGGCCGCCGGCGTGCCGTTGTTGCCTGAGCAAGTAGTTCGCCAGCCGCTCGAGTGAGGTTCTGAGTTTCAGATCCTTCTGCGCCTTGATGACCGAGCGATAGCACTGCGCCAGTTCCGTGACGATCGCACGGGCAAAGTTGCTGTCGGCGTCGAAGATCGCGCGAACGTCCTGACTGGGGATCAGCGCGATCCGGCTTTTCTCGAGCGTGCGAGCCGACATTAGGTAGGGCGCATCCTTGATGGTCGCGGCAAGAATGAAGGTCGAGATCGGGCGGACAGTCGCCATGCTGGTATCCCGCCCATTCCAGGCCGAAAATAGATCCACCGAACCCGAAATGACGATATGAAGAAAATCGCTCGGCTCTCCTTCAGTGACCAATTCGATCTGCGCAGGGAAATTCTGCACATAGGCGCCACGCATCAACGACGTGAAATTATCATCCGCCATCTGCGCAAAGAGATCGAGTTTTCGAATATCCCGGTATTCTGAATCGGGCATTTCGTCCCCCCTGACTTTGCGCGCTTAACAATTGTCAGCAAATCAATTGATAAATGTCAACCCACCAGTTGACCTTCGCCGCTTTAACCTTGATCTGCCACCGCGCACTGGATGACATATTTCTGTAAGCCATTTATTTCGCTAGTATTTTCCCAATTTTGTGATCTAGATCAAGTCACGAGCGTCGTTGTGGCGTCAGGTCTGGCACTGATCCCCACGCAGGGGTGAAAGACCTATTTTGCCGGAGACCCGCCATGCAGACCGTTGCAACAGCCTCACGCGCCGATCAGACACGCGCCCTGAGCTTGAGCACGATCGCCTTTACCGCCTGTTTCGCGGTCTGGACGATCTTTTCCATCATCGGTGTCGCCATCAAGGCCGAGCTTGGACTGAATGACACCCAGTTCGGCCTGCTGGTCGCGACACCGATCCTGACCGGATCGGTCACCCGCCTGTTTCTCGGCGTCTGGACCGAGAAATACGGCGGGCGGCTGGTATTTTCCAGCCAGATGATCCTGACCGCGCTTGCAACCTGGGCGCTGACACTTGCGGACAGCTACATCATGTATCTGATCGCGGCCCTCGGCATCGGCCTCGCGGGCGGGTCGTTCATCATCGGTGTAGCCTATGTCAGCCGCTGGTATGACGCAGGCCACCAGGGGACAGCGCTGGGTATCTTCGGCGCGGGTAACGTGGGCGCAGCGGTCACCAAGTTCGTCGCTCCCTTCGTCATGGTCGCCTATGGCTGGCACGGTGTCGCCTATGTCTGGGCGGCGGGGCTCGCCATCATCGGGGTACTGTTCTTCCTGCTCGCCAAGGACGACCCCGAACTGGTTGAACGCCGCAAGACGGGCGCCAAGGCCCCGTCGCTCGCCCAACAGTTCGCACCGCTCAAGAACCTGCAGGTCTGGCGGTTCTCACTCTACTATTTCTTCGTGTTCGGCGCCTTCGTGGCACTTGCGCTGTGGTTGCCGCACTACCTGATCGACGTCTACGGCATCGACGTGCGCTTCGCGGGCATGGCGGCTGCCTCGTTCAGCCTCTCAGCTTCTCTGTTCCGGGCCTATGGTGGCGTGCTGTCGGACAAGTTCGGCGCGCGCCGGGTCATGTACTGGACCTTCGGCTTTTCCCTGCTGTTCCTGTTCATGTTGAGCTATCCGCCCACGGATTACATCATTCAGGGCAAGGACGGTGCCATCGCCTTCTCGACCCAGATGGGTCTGTGGCCCTTCATCGTGACGCTGTTTGCGCTGGGTTTCTTCATGAGCCTTGGGAAGGCCGCGGTCTTCAAGCACATCCCGGTCTACTATCCGGGTCACGTGGGTGCGGTCGGCGGGCTTGTGGGCATGATCGGCGGATTGGGCGGCTTCGTCCTTCCGATTGCCTTCGGCGCGCTGCTGGACCTGACGGGCATCTATACATCGTGTTTCGCGCTGCTCTTCGGACTGGTCGCGATCGCGCTCAGCTGGATGCACCTGTCGGTCCGGGCGATGGAGCGTGCGGCGCATGGCGAAGTGCTCGACCAGCTGCCGCAGCTGCCCGAGATGCAGGACATCCACCACCCCGAACGCACCGCCATGCCGCGCGTGCTGGAAGATTGGCGGCCCGAGGACGCGCAATTCTGGGCCGAAAAGGGCCGCGCCGTCGCACGCCGCAACCTGTGGATCTCGATCCCGGCGCTTCTGCTGGCCTTCTCGGTCTGGATGGTGTGGTCGGTGGTCGTGGCTCGCTTGCCTGCCATCGGGTTCGACTTCACCCCGGGCCAGTTGTTCTGGCTGGCGGCCTTGCCGGGCCTGTCAGGTGCGACGCTCCGCATCTTCTACAGCTTCATGGTCCCGATCTTCGGCGGGCGGCTGTGGACGACGCTGTCGACCGCCTCGCTGTTGCTGCCTGCCATGGGCATCGGATACGCGGTGCAGAACCCCGACACGCCCTATCTGATCTTCCTCGTGCTGGCGCTTCTGTGCGGGTTCGGTGGCGGCAACTTCGCGTCGAGTATGGCCAATATCGGCTACTTCTTCCCGAAGGCCGAAAAGGGCAACGCGCTGGCGCTGAACGCGGGTCTTGGGAACCTCGGTGTCTCGGTCATGCAGTTCCTCGTGCCCATCGTCATCACGGCGGGTGTGTTCGGAGCCATCGGCGGTGAGCCCGTGACCCTGTCCGACGGTGGGCAGCTTTGGATGCAGAACGCAGGCTTCGTCTGGGTGCCCTTTATCCTTGCGGCGACCATCGCGGCCTGGCTGGGCATGAACGACATCGCCGACGCGCGTGCGAGCTTCGCCAGCCAAGCCGTGATCTTTGGGCGCAAGCAGAACTGGCTGATGTGCATCCTCTACACCGGCACCTTCGGCAGCTTTATTGGTTATTCGGCGGGCTTCCCGCTGCTGACGCGGCTGGCCTTCCCGGATGTGAACGCGCTCAACTACGTGTTCCTTGGGCCGTTGGTCGGTGCGCTCAGCCGCGCCGGAACCGGCTGGATCTCGGACAAGTTCGGCGGTGGTCGCGTGACCTTCTGGACCTTCGCGCTGATGATCGTGGCCACCTTCGGCGTGATCACTTTCCTCGGACTTGGATCGTTCATCGGCTTCTTCGCCTGCTTCATGGCGTTGTTCTTCCTGACCGGTGTCGGCAATGCCTCCACCTTCCAGATGATCCCGGTGATCATGGGACGTGAAATTCCACGCCTGATGCCGCAGTTGGGCGTCGAGGAACGCAAGCGGCAGATCGCGATGGAATCCGGCGCGATCGTGGCCTTCACCTCGGCGATCGCGGCTTACGGCGCCTTCTTCATCCCCAAGGCCTACGGCACATCCATCGCGATGACCGGGTCCGCCGTGGGGGCGCTCTGGGGCTTCCTGATCTTCTACGTCATCTGCGTCGTCATCACCTGGGCGGTCTACACGCGCCCCGGCGGCCTTCTCCACGACATCGAGCATGGTCGCACACCGCAGGGCACCGCCGCCCAGCCCGCAGAATGATCCATTTGAATTCCCGGGCGGCGCAGTTCGCCGCCCGCATCCAGACACCCGAAAGGACAGCCCAATGAGCCATCTGCTCGACAAACTGAACTTCTTCCAGAGCAAGGAACTGGAGCAATTCTCGGACGGTTGGGGTCAGACCACCCGCGAGAACCGCGACTGGGAGGACACCTACAGAAACCGCTGGCGGCACGACAAGATCGTCCGCTCGACCCACGGGGTGAACTGCACCGGGTCGTGTTCCTGGAAGATCTATGTCAAGTCCGGCATCGTCACGTGGGAGACGCAGCAGACCGACTATCCACGCACCCGGGCGGGGCTGCCCAACCACGAGCCGCGGGGTTGCGCGCGCGGCGCGTCCTACAGCTGGTATCTCTATTCCGCGAACCGGGTGAAGAATCCGCTGATCCGGGGCAGCCTGATGCGCGCCTGGCGCAAGATGCGCGAGACGATGACGCCGGTGGCGGCCTGGGCCGCGATCCAGAACGACCCGATCCTGCGTGCCTCCTATACCAAGACGCGCGGCAAGGGCGGGTTCGTGCGGGCAAGCTGGGACGAGGCGACCGAGATCGTCGCCGCCGCCAACGCCTACACCGCGAAAACCTGGGGGCCCGACCGGGTGTTCGGCTTCTCGCCGATCCCGGCCATGTCGATGGTCAGCTACGCCGCCGGCTCGCGCTACCTGTCGCTTCTGGGCGGCACCTGCATGTCGTTCTACGACTGGTATTGCGACCTGCCGCCGGCCTCGCCGCAGACCTGGGGTGAACAGACCGACGTGCCGGAATCGGCCGACTGGTACAATGCGGGCTTCCTGATGCTCTGGGGCTCGAACGTGCCGCAGACGCGCACGCCCGACGCCCACTTCTACACCGAGGTCCGCTATCGCGGCACCAAGTCCGCCGTGGTCAGCCCCGACTATTCCGAGGCCGCCAAGTTCGGCGATATCTGGTTGAACCCCCAGGCCGGCACCGATGCGGCGCTGGCCATGGCCATGGGCCACGTGATCCTGCGCGAATTCCATCTGGACCGGCAGGCCGCTTATTTCGAGGACTATGCCCGCAAGTACACCGACATGCCGATGCTGGTCCGGCTTGACGAGAAGGACGGCCATTTCGTGCCGGGCCGGATGCTGCGCGCGGAGGACTTCGCGGACCACCTGGGCGAAGCCAACAACCCCGACTGGAAGACCGTCGCCTTCGACGAGGCATCGGGCAAGGTCGTCGCTCCCAACGGGTCGATCGGCTTCCGCTGGGGCGAAGAGGGAAAATGGAACCTTGAAGAACAGGCGAAAGGCGCGGAAACCAAACTGCGCCTGAGCCAGATCCTCGACAACGACCACGACGAGGTTGTCGGCGTCGACTTCCCCTATTTCGGCGGCGCGGCCACGGGCGACTTCGTCAAGTGCGACCATCCCGAGGTGCTGACCCGGAACATCCCCGCGCGGAAGGTCAAACTGGCCGACGGCAAGGAAGTGCTGGTGGCCACGGTGTTCGACCTCTTCTGCGCCAATTACGGTCTCGACCGGGGCCTTGGCGGTGACTGGGTGTCCAAGGATTTCAACGACGACAGCCCCTATACCCCGGCCTGGGCCGAGAAGATCACCGGCGTCGCGCGCGAAAAGATCATCGCCGTGGCGCGCGAGTTCGCGGGCAACGCCGAAAAGACCCATGGCAAGTCTATGGTCATCCTCGGGGCCGGTCTGAACCACTGGTACCACATGGACATGAACTATCGCGGCATCATCAACATGCTGGTGATGTGCGGCTGCATCGGCCAGGAGGGCGGCGGCTGGTCGCACTACGTGGGGCAGGAAAAGCTGCGCCCGCAGACGGGCTGGCAGCCGCTGGCCTTCGCGCTCGACTGGAACCGCCCGCCGCGGCACATGAATTCGACCTCCTGCTGGTATGCCCATACCGACCAGTGGCGCTACGAGACGCTGCGCGCGGGCGAGATCCTGTCGCCGACCGCACCCGAGGGCGATTGGGACATTTCCCTGATAGACTACAACATCCGGGCCGAGCGGATGGGCTGGCTGCCGTCCGCCCCGCAGCTCAAGACCAACCCGCTGGAGGTCTCGAAAGCAGCCAAGAAGGCGGGCAAGGAGATCAAGGACTACGTCGCCGAACAGCTGAAGTCCGGCGATCTGGAAATGTCGTGTCAGGATCCGGACGCCCCGGAAAACTGGCCGCGCAACCTGTTTGTCTGGCGCTCGAACCTGCTCGGGTCTTCGGGCAAGGGACACGAGTATTTCCTCAAGCACCTCCTGGGTACCGATCACGGCGTGATGGGCAAGGACCTGGGCGAGGAAGGCGGCGTGATGCCGAAGGAGGCCGTCTGGCATGACGAGGCGCCGAAGGGCAAGCTCGACCTGCTGGTCTGCATCGACTTCCGCATGTCCACGACGGCGGTCTATTCCGACATCGTCCTGCCGACCGCCAGCTGGTACGAAAAGGACGATCTCAATACCTCGGACATGCACCCGTTCATCCACCCGCTTCAGGCGGCGGTGGACCCGGCCTACGAGTCGAAGTCGGACTGGGAGATCTTCAAGTCAATCGCCCGCAAGTTCTCCGAGGTCGCACCCGAGGTGCTCGGCGTGGAAACGGACATCGTCCAGCTTCCGCTGCTGCACGACACCCCCGGCGAACTGGCGCAGGCCCATGTGAAGGACTGGAAGAAGGGCGAATGTGACCTGATCCCGGGCAAGACCGCGCCGAACTATATCGCGGTCGAGCGGGATTATCCCAACCTCTACAAGAAGTTCACCTCGGTCGGTCCGCTGCTGGAGAAACTCGGAAACGGCGGCAAGGGGATCACATGGGACACCAAGGTCGAGGTCGGCCATCTGCGCGACCTCAATGGCGTGGTGCAGGACGAGGGTGTCTCGAAGGGGCACGCGAAACTCGAAACGGCTATCGACGCGGCCGAGATGATCCTGATGCTGGCGCCCGAGACCAACGGCGAAGTGGCCGTGAAGGCGTGGGAGGAGTTGGAAAAACCCACCGGTCGCCATCATGCCCACCTGGCCGAGGGCGCGCACCATACCAAGATCCGCTTCCGCGATATCGCGGCGCAACCGCGCAAGATTATCTCGTCGCCCACCTGGTCGGGGATCGAGAGCGAGGAGGTCTGCTACAACGCGGGATACACCAACGTCCACGAGTTGATCCCGTGGCGCACCCTGACGGGCCGCCAGCAGCTTTATCAGGATCATGAATGGATGCGGGCCTTTGGCGAGGGCTTCGTCAGCTACCGCCCGCCGGTCGACCTCAAGACCATCACCGCGGCCGTCAACAACGACGCGGCCGAGGGCAGCCCGCACGTGGTGCTGAACTTCATCACGCCCCACCAGAAATGGGGCATTCACAGCACCTATACCGACAACCTGCTGATGCTGACGCTGAACAGGGGCGGACCGGTGGTCTGGATGTCCGAAGTGGACGCGCAGAAGGCCGGGCTGGTCGATAACGACTGGGTCGAGGCCTACAACACCAACGGCGCGCTGACCGCGCGGGTGGTGGTGTCCCAGCGGATCAAGCAGGGCACGCTGTTCATGTATCACGCTCAGGAAAAGATCGTGAACACCCCCGGCTCGGAAAAGACCGGCAATCGCGGCGGCATCCACAACTCGGTGACCCGCGCAACGCTGAAACCCACGCACATGATCGGCGGCTATGCGCAGCTGTCCTACGGCTTCAACTACTACGGCACCGTGGGCAGCAACCGCGACGAGTTCGTGATCGTGCGGAAAATGAAGAAGATCGACTGGCTCGACAAACCCGCAAGCCGGTCCGCAACCCAGAACGTGGAGGCAGCGGAATGAGAGTTCGTGCGCAAATCGGCAAGGTCCTGAACCTCGACAAATGCATCGGGTGTCACACCTGCTCGGTTACCTGCAAGAATGTGTGGACGACGCGCGAAGGCGTTGAGTACGCGTGGTTCAACAACGTCGAGACCAAGCCCGGCACCGGCTATCCGACCGACTGGGAAAACCAGAAGCGATGGAACGGCGGCTGGGCACGCTCGGCCAGCGGCAAGCTGCATCCCAAGCAGGGATCGAAGTGGCGGATCCTGGCGAACATCTTCGCCAACCCGTCGATGCCCGAGATCGACGACTACTATGAGCCGTTCGATTTCGACTACGACCACCTGAAATCGGCGCCCGACATGAACGCCTTTCCCACCGCACGCCCCCGATCGAAGATCACCGGCGAGCGGATGGAGAAGATCGAGAAGGGTCCGAACTGGGAGGAAATCCTCGGCGGTGAGTTTTCGAAGCGGTCGGCCGACTACAACTTCGAGAACGTGCAGAAGGAGATCTATGGAGAGTACGAAAATACCTTCATGATGTACCTGCCGCGGCTCTGCGAGCATTGCCTCAACCCTACCTGCTCGGCCTCCTGCCCCTCGGGTGCCATCTACAAGCGCGAGGAGGACGGCATCGTCCTGATCGACCAGGAGAAATGTCGCGGCTGGCGGATGTGCATCTCGGGCTGCCCCTACAAGAAGGTCTATTACAACTGGGATACCGGCAAATCCGAGAAATGCACCTTCTGCTATCCGCGGATTGAGTCCGGCCAGCCGACGGTTTGCTCGGAAACCTGCGTCGGCCGTATCCGCTATCTGGGCGTGATCCTTTATGACGCCGACAAGATCGAGGCGGCGGCCAGCGCCGAACGCGAGACCGATCTCTACGGCGCGCAACTGGATGTGTTTCTCGATCCGAACGACCCCGAGGTGATCGCCGCCGCCCGCCGCGACGGTGTGCCCGAGGACTGGATCGAGGCCGCAAAGGTCAGCCCGGTCTGGAAGATGGCGATGGACTGGAAGGTCGCCTTCCCGCTGCACCCCGAATACCGGACGCTGCCGATGGTCTGGTACATCCCGCCGCTCAGCCCGATCCAGAACGCCGCTCAGGCCGGACAGATCGCGATGAGCGACCAGATGCCCGACGTGCGGTCTCTGCGCATCCCCGTCAAATACCTCGCCAACATGCTGACGGCGGGGGACGAGGAGCCCATCGTGCACGCCCTCGAACGCATGTCCGCGATGCGGCTCTATATGCGGGCGCTCAGCGTGGATGGCGTGCGGGACGAGGCGATCGCCGCCCGTGTCGGTATGTCGGGCCGGGTGATCGAGGACATGTACAAGATCATGGCCATCGCCGATTACGAGGACCGCTTCGCGATCCCCACGGCGCACCGCGAGCAAAACGAGCATGGCGCCGACATCCGCGGCGGCTGCGGCTTTACCGATGGCAACGGCTGTTCCACCGGCGAGGCCGGCAAGACCACCTTGTTCGGCGGCAAGAAAAAGAAATTCGCCCTTCCGCAGGAGACCTTCTGATGATGGACCGCACACTCAAGGCTCTGTCGCTGATCCTGAGCTATCCCTCGCGGGAGCTTCAGGAGGCCATGCCCGAAATCGGGGGCGTCATCGCAGCCGATCCCCGCATCGCCGCCGACACACGGGCTGCGCTGCGCAGGTTGGCCGATGGCTTCGCAAAGGCCGACCTCTACGACCTGCAGGAAAGCTATGTGATGCTCTTTGACCGGTCGCGGACGCTGTCGCTCAATCTCTTCGAGCATGTTCATGGCGAAAGCCGTGACAGGGGCGGCGCGATGGTCAGCCTGATCGAGACCTACCGGGAGGGCGGGTTCGAGCCCGCCACCTCGGAACTGCCGGACCACCTGCCGGTGCTGCTGGAATTCCTGTCGACGCGTCCCTTCGCAGAAGTGCAGGAAACTCTGGCGGACGCGGCGCATATCCTTGATGCTCTCGCGGTCCGGCTTGTCCGGCGCGACAGCGGATATGCCGCCGCGTTCGCCGCTCTTTCCCAGCTCGCCGACACGCAGGCCGACGCCGAAGCGGTGGCCGACATGCTGGCCCAGCCGGATGATGACCCGACCGACCTCGCGGCGCTTGATGCCGTCTGGGAGGAAACCGAGGTAACATTCGGCCCCGATCCAAACGCCGGTTGTCCGCAAGTCCGCGACATGCTCGCGGCGATGGACAAACCCGCACCGAAACCCCTGAACAGGAGCGCATGATATGTTTGGCGACTTCGACATCAACTTCGTCATCTTCGGGGTCATGCCCTATGTCGCGCTGACGATCTTCCTCGTGGGGTCGATCGTGCGCTATGAACGGGACCCCTTCACCTGGAAAAGTTCCTCGAGCCAGCTTTTGCGCCGCAAGCAGCTGATCTGGGGCTCGATCCTGTTTCACGTCGGTATCCTGACCGTGTTCTTTGGTCACCTCGTCGGCCTGTTTACGCCGGTCTGGGTTCTGGATGCGATCGGCATTCCCTATGCGCTCAAGCAGTGGATGGCGGTCATCATCGGCGGCCCGGCGGGCATCGCGGCCCTCATCGGATCGACCATGCTGATCCATCGCCGCCTGAGCGACCCACGCATTCGCGTCACCTCCACTACGCCGGACATCCTCATCATGGTGCTGATCTGGCTGCAGCTGGCCATCGGCCTTCTGACGATCACCCAGACGCTTCAGCACATGGACGGGTCGGAAATGGTCCGCTTCATGACCTGGTCGCAGAGCGTGGTCAGCTGGAACATCAACGCCTGGGTCACGGTGGTTGACGTGCACTGGCTCTACAAGCTGCACATCTTCCTCGGCCTGATCATCACGGCGCTGTTTCCCTTCACGCGGCTGGTGCACATCTGGTCGGGCTTTGCCGCTCCGTTCCGCTACCTGCTGACGCGGCCCGGCTACCAGATCGTGCGCTCGCGTCGGCATCGCCCGCTCGAAGACCGCCGCCGCGCCTATGACAAGGTGCAAGCCAAGCGCGGTCCCACCTCCACGACGCCAGCGGAGTGAGCCAGATGAACGTGGCCCTGTTTCCCGATGTCGTCGTGAACAATGAGACCATCCCCTCGGCGGCAATCGCCGCCGAGGCCCAGAACCACACTGGCCCGAAGGACAAGCCGGGCATCGCCTGGCGCAAGGCGGCGCAGGCGCTGGCCATCCGCGCACTGCTGTTGCAAGAGGCGAAGCGCCGGGGGTTGACGCCCGACCCGCTGGAACTGGCGCCAAGCCGCTTCGAGACCGAAGACGAAGCCCTGATCCGTGCCCTTCTGGATGAAGCGCTGGAAATCGAGCCGATTGCCGAGGACGCGGTCCGTGCGGAATGGCAAAAGGACCCCGACCGTTACCGATCCGCGCCGCTCTGGGATGTCTCGCATATCCTGTGTGCCTGCGATCCGCGCGACGACGCCGAACGCGCCATGGCCGAGGCGCGGGCCCTTGCCCTGCTGGCGCGGCTTGATGGCGACGCCAAAGGGTTCGCCGCCGCTGCCCGTGAAAGCGACTGCGGCTCCAAGGCTTCGGCTGGGCATCTGGGCCAGCTTGGCCCGGGCGACACCGTGCCCGAGTTCGAAGCGGCGTTGCGCACCCTGGCCGAGGGCGGCATCAGCCCCACACCCGTTCTCTCTCGGCACGGCTGGCACATCATCCGCCTGAACGCCACAGCACCAGGTCAGGTTCTGCCCTATGAGACCGTCCGCCCCAGAATCGCGCAGGCGCTGGAAAAGGCGGCCTGGGCGCGGGCATCACGGGACTTCGTCGAATCTCTGGCCCAAGGCGCACAGATCACCGGCGCAAGCCTTGCGCCGATCTGAACCACGCGAAAGGACGTGTCATGCAACCGTCAGAGCCATTGCTGCGTGGGAGCGGTGATAAACCGACAAGCCCGAGCCTGCTTGCAAATCCTCTGGATTTCATCAGTGAAGACCACCTGCGCGAACGTCAGATTTGCGCAGTGATCGACAGGCTGGCATCGGCGGACGCTCTCGATCGCCAGGCAGCGACAACGGTGCTGCGCTTTCTGAACGAGGAATTGAACGTCCACCTGCGCGACGAGATGGAAGATCTGTTCCCGCTTCTTGCCCGGCGCTGCACGGAGGAGGATGCGATCGAGGGTGCGATCGACCGGATTAGGGCTGATCAGGATGAGGCGATGCGTCTGTTGCCTGACGTGCGTGCGATGCTGGCTGGTTGCCTCGACAGGGGGGCCGATCTGACCGCCAAGGAGCGCGCCGTGTTGTCCAGGTTTGCGGGGCACGTGCGCCGCCACCTCGTTGCCGAAAACGCGATCCTCCTGCCGATTGCCCGCGCCCGGCTGACTCGGGCCGATCTGCAGACCCTGTCGAAACACATGCGAACGCGGCGCGGGCTGCCAGATTCCCCGGAGACGACCGATGCTGAATGATCTTCTGGCGCGCAACGTGGCTTGGTCGCAACAACGTCACGCCGAGGAACCCGACTATTTCACCCGCCTTGCCGCGCTTCAGGCGCCCGAGTTCTTCTGGATCGGCTGTTCGGACAGTCGGGTTCCGGCCAACGTGGTCGCGGGGCTCGATCCGGGCGAGGTCTTCGTCCATCGCAACGTCGCCAACATCGTTCATTCCTCGGACATGAACCTGCTCTCGGCGCTGGAGTTCGCGGTCGATGCGTTGCATGTGCGCGAGATCATCGTTTGCGGCCACTATGGCTGCGGCGGGGTCAAGGCCGCGACCGAGGATCTGCCCCATGGTCTGGCCGATCACTGGCTCGAGCCGATTCGGCGTCTGGCCCGCGCTTACGCGGTCGATCTGGGGCGCGAACCCGATCTCGAAGGACAACGTGACCGACTGGCCGAACTGAACGTCGTCGAAGGGGTTCGGCGTGTCTGCGAAACGCCGATCCTTCAGAGGGCATGGCGTCGCGGAGCCGATGTCCGCGTGCACGGCCTGATCTACGGGCTCAAGGACGGGCGCCTGCGAGATCTCGATTGCAGCATTGGGCCCGGGCACTTCCAGGCTGCCCAATCCACACAGGAGGCAGCACAATGACCATCCATCAAGCCATCGCGTCACCGGGCTGCGGCTGTGACAGTCAGGACATGCTTCACGCGCTGATCAGCATCGACGAGGCGCTTACCCGGATTGCGGCGCACACTGCACCGGTCGGTCGGACCGAGGCCGTGTCGCTCGACCGCGCCTTTGGCCGCATTCTCGCCCAGCCGGTCCGGTCCCGATCCATGGCACCGGCTTTCGATAATGCGGCGATGGATGGCTATGCGATCGCGACATCGGCCCTGACTGGCCCCGGACCCTGGGTGCTGCCGGTCGTTGCGCGCGTGCCTGCCGGACAGGCGGTGACGACACCGGTTGCCGGAGCCGTGGCGGCCCGGATCTTCACGGGCGCGCCAATCCCAAGTGGCGCGGACGCTGTCGTGATGCAGGAGGATGTACAGCGTGACGGGGACGTCATTCATCTGTCGCGTCGACCTGAACCGGGTTTGAACATTCGCCGTGCGGGCAGTGACATGGCCAGCGGCGCAACCGTCCTCGACAAGGGGCAGAGGCTCGGCCCGAGGGAGATCGCCGCCTGCGCTGCCGCCGGCGCGGGCATCCTGCGCGTTCGGCGCAGGATGCGCGTGGCACTGCTGGTCACCGGTGACGAGGTTCGGCGCGCCGGAAGCGCCCGCGAGGCCGCCCAGATCTGGGACGTCAACACGCCGATGCTGACGGCAAGCCTTGCCTGTGCGGGCGTTGAAATCGTGGCCTCTGCCCATGGTGCTGACAGTCTTGCAGGTCTTGTCCGTCAATTGGGCGACATGGCGTCGCAGGCCGATCTGGTCATCACCACGGGCGGTATCTCGGTGGGCGAGGAAGACCATGTGAAGCCGGCCGTCATGGCATTGGGCGGCGAAACTCTGTTCAGCGGCGTCGCGATCAAACCCGGCAAGCCGGTGTCGATCGGGCGCATCGGCAAGGCGCACTGGCTTGGATTGCCTGGCAACCCGGTATCGGCCTTCGTCACATGGCAGGTCTTCGGACTGGCGCTGATCCGTGCCCTGAGCGGCGAGGGACCCATCCCAACCCGGCGCCATGTCGTGACCGCAAGCCCAATCCGCCGCAAGCCCGGGCGCTGCGAACTCCGACCTGCCACGCTGGCCGGTTTCGATGCCCATGGTCGCGAAATCGTCTGTTTCGAGGATGCCACACATTCGGCCCGTGTCGGGCTGCTCTCACGAGCAGACGGGCTGATGCTTCTGCCCGCCGATGCCGAATGTCTGCCAGCCGGTGCGCTGGTCGAATTCCAGCCGTTCTGCCAATCCTGAGGAGTCCAGATATGAAACTTGCCTACACGATGGCGCCGGGCCGCGGCGATACCGACCTGGTTCTTGAACGGCTGGCAACCGACCTCGCGGCTCGCGGTCTCAGATGTTGCGGCACTGTCCAGATCAACAGCGAGCGCTGTGATGCCGGCCCCTGCGACATGGACGTGCGAGTGTTGCCCGATGGTGCCATTCTGCGCATCAGTCAGGACCTCGGCCCGCAGGCGCGGGGGTGTCGCCTCGACCCAACCGCGCTGGAAACGGCGGTCGGGTTGGTCGCGGCCGATCTCTCATCCGGGGCGGACCTCCTGATCGTCAACAAGTTCGGCAAACACGAGGCCGAGGGACGAGGGTTCCGCAACGTGATCGCCGAGGCGATCGCGATGGACGTTCCCGTTCTGGTTGGTCTCAATGCGCTCAACCGACCGGCTTTCGAGACCTTCGCGGAAGGGCTGGCAATCCAGCTGCCGCCCGAACCCGAAGCACTGATGGCGTGGGTAGATGAGGTGACCGCGCCGGCCCACGAACTGGTCTGATTTTGGCTGATCGTCGGGATCTTTTATTCGTCTTTCTGAGGTGAAAAGGCCTCCGTCTACACCGGACAATCAGGCATAACCATGGAGGTTTAGGCATATGCCCAAGCACGTGCTTATGTCTGACTATGAGATCATCACTGATGGCGGCCGTCGGCGCCGCTGGAAGGCTCCGGAGAAGCTGCTGATCGTCGAGGAAACCTTGGAGGATTGGGCCGAAGCGGCCGCGATTTAAAGCGGTTGAGCAGGTTGCATGTACGGATCGTGTGCACAGGATGTCTCGACTTCTCGTTTTGTCGTCGCCAAGCTTGAAACAGCACGGTTGGCCCCATTACACGACGTGGCGGCCGCTTCTACGCCACAAGCCGCGGGACCACGCTCTCCACCAAGCGCAGAAATCGTGAGTTGCAAGCCCCCGCAACCATAGTCACTTGCCTAACGCCCGCCGTACCCCGGCGGGCGTTGGCGTTTGTACCCAACCCCCCGCCACACAACGACAAAATCGCACCCAGTTCCCCGCGAAGTTCCATCACGTGCCCGTTCGGCGCGTCTGGGTCCGGCGTCAGCGTCACGCTCTCGATCAGGCCGCGAAGGTGGTCAGCGGCTTCGGGACGGGCTTCCGGATCGTTCAGCACTGCTGCGAGATCGGCCACCTTGCGGGTGTATGTCTCAGAAAGACCGGGGTGGATCGCCACCACCGGTTCCGGCTGGGGCAGGGCAGCCAGCTTTGCCTCCAGCTCCGCCCGTTCCGCTTCCAGCGCGTCCATCTTCGCCTTCATGCTCGGGTGGAACATGCCTTCAGTGATCGCCGTCACCACGGCGTTGATCTCCTTCGCCACCTTCGCGAGGCGGCGCTCTTGCTCGCCCCGGGCGGCAAGACTCTCCTGCCGGTCCTTCTGCATCTCCTGCTGCCAGGTCGTGATGTACTCCCGGATCAGGTCCGGGTGCATCAGTCGGGTCTGAAGGCCGTTCAGAACGCGTGTCTCAACGTCCTTGCGCGCGATGGTCTTCTTGTTGGAACACGTCCCCCTGTTCCGGGAGGCCGAGCAGCCATAGCGGGCGTTGCTGATCATGATGTAGCCCGCCCCGCAGCACCCGCAGCTCAGGAGCCCCGACAAGAGGTAACGCGGGCGGTGGCCGCGTTCGATCTTCGGTGCGTCGGGGTTGTCCGCCCGTTCCGTCAGGATGTCTTCCCGGATTGCGCCTTGCCGCTGTTTGACCCGGGTCCACAGGGCATCGTTGATGATCCGCAGGTGCGGGACCTCTTCGGTGATCCAGTCTGCTTCGGGGTTCATCCGGGCTTGGCGTTTGCCGGTGTCCGGATCTTTGATGTACCGCTGCCGGTTCCAAACCAACAGACCCCGGTACAGGTCGTTGTTCAAAATCCCCGTCCCGCGCTTCCAGTTCCCCGAAATCGTCGAGAAGCTCCACGTCCCGGATCCCTTGCCGCCCGAGCGCGGCGGGGCGATGCCGTCCCGGTTCAGGCCGGTCGCGATCGATCGTGCACTCAGCCCCTGGTCATACTCGCTGAAGATCCGCCGTACGATCGAGGCTTCCGCCGCGTCGATCAGCCGGTCTCCGGTGGTGTGGGTGCCGTCCGGCAGGGGCTGACGGTCCAGCCGGTAGCCGTAGCTGATCCCCCCGGCGGACTTGCCCTGCTTCACCCGGCCCTCGAGGCCTCGGTGAGTCTTCTCCGCGAGATGGCGCAGGAAAATCGCGGACATCGTGCCGCCGAGCCCGATATGCATCTCGCTGATCGCGCCTTCCG
>NZ_RCIQ01000028.1 GCF_004000255.1 Nioella ostreopsis | reverse complement strand
GGACCTTGCCGCGATCATCGAAGCCAAGCAGCTTGACCCACACTTCCTGACCTTCTTTCAGAACGTCGGAGGGGTGGTTCAGGCGGCGGTTCTCGATCTGGGACACGTGCACCAGGCCGTCACGCTTGCCGAAGAAGTTCACGAAGGCGCCGAAATCGACGATCTTCACGACCTTGCCCTTATAGATGTGGCCTTCTTCCGGCTCTGCCACGATCGCGTGGATCATGTCATAGGCCTTCTGGATGGCTTCGCCGTTCGGGCTGGCGATCTTGATGATGCCGTCGTCGTTTATGTCGACCTTGGCGCCAGAGACTTCCACGATTTCGCGGATCACCTTGCCGCCCGAGCCGATCACTTCACGGATCTTGTCGGTCGGGATCTGCATGGTCTCGATACGCGGGGCGTGGATCGAGAACTCGGACGCTTCGGTCAGGGCCTTGGCCATTTCGCCGAGGATGTGCAGACGCCCGGCCTTGGCCTGTTCCAGCGCCTTGGACATGATCTCGGGCGTGATGCCCGCAACCTTGATGTCCATCTGCAGCGAGGTGATGCCGTTCTCGGTGCCAGCCACCTTGAAGTCCATATCGCCGAGGTGATCCTCGTCGCCAAGGATGTCGGTCAGAACTGCATAGTCGCCGTCCTCTTCGAGGATCAGGCCCATGGCCACACCTGCGACCGGGGCTTTCAGCGGAACGCCCGCATCCATCATCGACAGCGAACCGCCACAGACGGACGCCATGGAGGAGGAGCCGTTTGACTCGGTGATCTCGGACACAACGCGCACAGTGTAGGGGAAATCGGTTGCGGCGGGCAGAACGGCCTGAAGGGCGCGCCATGCCAGTTTGCCGTGACCGATTTCACGACGGCCCGGAGGGCCCACGCGACCGGCTTCACCGACCGAGTAGGGCGGGAAGTTGTAGTGCAGCAGGAAGTTCGATTTGAAGTTCCCATGCAGCGCGTCGATGAACTGTTCGTCATCGCCGGTGCCAAGGGTGGTCACGACCAGGCCTTGGGTTTCGCCACGGGTGAACAGGGCCGAGCCATGGGTCCGGGGCAGAAGGCCGGTCTCGGACACGATCGGGCGCACGGTATCCAGCGCACGGCCGTCGATCCGCTTGCCGGTCTTGACCACATCGCCCCGCAGAACGGCGGCTTCCAGCTTCTTCAGCGCGGTGCCGAGGTTTTCGTCCTCGCGCTGTTCCTCGGTCAGGGCCTCGATGATGGCGGCCTTGGCGTCGGAAACGGCGGTGGTGCGTTCCTGCTTGTCGGTGATGGCATAGGCTGCGCGGATCTTGTCCTCACCAGCGGCCTTCACGGCGGCGTAGAGCTCCGAATAATCGGCAGGCTGGAAATCGAAGGGCTCTTTCGCGGCAGCTTCGGCCAGCGAGATGATCAGGTCGATCACCGGCTGGATCTGTTCATGCGCGAAGGTCACGGCGCCCAGCATCTCTGCTTCAGAGAGCTCGTAGGCCTCGGATTCCACCATCATCACGGCGTTCTTGGTGCCGGCCACAACCAGATCAAGACGCTGATCGGGGTTGTTGCGCAGGTCGTGCATGTCGTCGACCGTCGGGTTCAGAACGTATTCGCCGTCCTCAAAGCCCACGCGGCAGCCCGCAATCGGGCCACGGAACGGTGCGCCCGAGATGGTCAGCGCGGCGGAGGAGGCGATCATCGCAACAATATCGGGATCGTTGACCAGATCGTGGCTCAGCACGGTGCACATGACCAGAACTTCGTTCTTGAAGCCCGGCACGAAGAGCGGACGGATCGGACGGTCGATCAGGCGCGCGGTCAGCGTTTCCTTTTCGGTCGGACGCGCCTCGCGCTTGAAGAAGCCACCCGGAACCTTACCGGCGGCATAGTATTTTTCCTGATAGTGCACGGTCAGCGGGAAAAAGTCCTGCCCCGGCTTGGGTTGCTTGGCGAAGGTCACCGCGGCCATAACCGAGGTTTCACCGAGCGTGGCGATGACACAGCCATCTGCCTGGCGGGCAATCTTGCCCGTTTCCAGTGTAAGCGTTTCCTCGCCCCACTGCATGGATTTCGTCGTAACGTTGAACATGTATCGTATCCTCGATGGGAGCACTCCCAGCCCCTGCCGGGTCTCCCGTTTGCATGGCGGCCCCATTGCCGCCGACCCCAATCCTGTTCATGCGCCCGGGGTCAAAGGCATCACGTCTCAGATGGGCGGGCCATACACGGATTTTCTGCGGTTTGAAAGCAATCTCTTTCATTTCGCGGCCCTTGCCCCTTGACCGGACCCCTTGATCGGCGCACCAAGCGCCCCGCAACCTATGCGAGAGCCTGTTCCGAAATGATCCTGCGCAATCGTATCCTGCTGCTTCACACGGGCGGCACCATCGGCATGGTCCCGACTGCGCGCGGCCTGAAGCCGGAGCTTGGGGTCGTCGAGCACGCCGTCGATCGGTTGATGGCAGTGCGCGGGAATGACCTGGATGTGGAGATCGTCAGGCTGGAACCGCTGATCGACAGTGCCAACGCGACGCCCGCAGACTGGAACCGGCTGGCCGCCGAGATCGTGGCGCGGGCGGAGAGCTGCGATGCGATTCTGATCACCCACGGGACAGACACGCTGGCCTTCACCTCCTCGGCCCTGACCATGGCGCTGGAGGGGTTGCACAAGCCGGTGATCCTGACTGGGTCGATGATCCCGCTTGGCGGTCAGGACAGTGATGGATGGGCCAACCTGCGCGATGCACTGGCCGCAACGCAAACGGCAGACCCCGGCGTCTGGATCCAGTTCGCAGGCAAGCTGTTGCGCGGTCCGCGGGCGCGCAAGATCCACAGTTCGGCCCCCGACGCCTTTTCCGCCATGCTGTCGGACAGGCCCCCGCGCCGCGAGGGCGGGACGCTGACGCAGCATCGCTTCGGAGAGGCGCGGATTGCCGTGGTGCCGGTCGCACCCGGTTGCGACATGCGCGTGGTGGGCTTTGCCATGGATCACAGCAACGGCGTGGTTCTGCGCTGCTATGGCAGCGGAACGGTGCCCGACGATCCGTTGCTGGCAGAAGGGCTGACCCGCGCCGCAGACCGTGGCATCCCGGTCGTCGCGGTCAGTGAAACGCTAGCAGGCGGCACATCGCTTGGCCACTACGCCGCCGGGGCGGTGCTGCTCGATCACGGCGTGATCGACGGGCGCGACATGACGCTGGAAGCCGCCTATGCCAAGCTGTCCCTTGCGCTGGCGACGGTCACCGGGCGGGTTGCGCTGACGGCGTTCGTGGAAACTCCCCTCTGTGGAGAATTCGGCGCGCCATTTCCGGTGTCGTGATCGTCACTCCAGGTGATAGCCCTGAAATTCCTTCACAGTCGACAGGCTGAGCAGCGTTTTCATCTGTGTCACCGACGGGATCTCGGACAGCCGGTCCCGGTAGAGCCTCTCATAGGCTTCGGTATTCCGCGCCGCGAGACGGATCAGATAGTCGAACTCGCCCGAGATCATATGGCATTCCAGAACCTCCGGCATGTGCCGGATCGCCGTTTCGAAAGCCGTGATGTGTTCCTTGCGCTGGCTCGCCAGCTTGACCTCGATGAAGATCTGGATTTCAAGTCCCACGGCTTTGCGACTGAGCCGCGCCGTGTAATTCGCGATCTTGCCGCTGCTCTCCAGCAGCTTGACGCGCCGGTGGCAGGCGGACAGGGACAGGCCGACCTGTTCGGACAGCCGAGCCATTGATATCTGTCCATCCTTCTGCAAGACGGAAAGAATTTTCATGTCCAAATGATCCATCGGAAAATTTCCCTATTTTACGCCCAATTTCGTTCATTTTTCGCAAATTATCTTCTTATGCAAGAAATATGAGAATCTTTCTTGCCCCGCCGATGGTATCCTTGAATTGTCTCGGAGGAGGCAAAAACAACCCAAGGGAGGCATGAATGTCCCATAAGATCGTCGTCGGGTTCGACGGCAGCGAAAGTGCCCGCGCGGCCCTTTCCTTCGCTGTCGAAGCGGCCCGCAAAACCGGGGGTGAGCTTCTCATCGCCCATGTCCTGGAATGGTCCCCCTATTCCTTTCTGACCCCGACAGAACTGGAAGAGCGTCACAAGCGGCGCGGGGAAGAGCTGGAGCGTGCCGAAAAGGCGATCCTCGCCCCGGTTGTGGAAAGCGTGAAGGCCAGTGGAGTCACGGTTTCGACCGCGCTGCGCTATGGCCATATCGCCGAAACGCTGGTCAGCATCGCCAAGGAAGAAGGCGCCGATCAGATCGTCATTGGCCGGACCGGGCATTCCAGCCTGTCCTCGCGCCTGTTCGGGTCGGTTGCGGGCAGCCTGGCGCAAGCCGCGCCGGTCGCTGTGACAATCGTTCCGTAATTCTCAGTCAGGACAACATCATGACAATGCATTTCAAGGCCGCGGCAACCGCCGCGACGGCCTGGCTGGTCGCATCCGCACCCGTCTCGGCCCAATCCATCGACGAGCGCGTGAACGAGGTTTTCGCGAACTCCACCGGCTGGTTCGTCAATTTCATCTTCAGCCCCTTCCCCGGCACCTCCTTCCCGTGGATCGTGGCCTGGCTGGTGATCGCGGCGGCGATCTTCACCGTCTATTTCGGCCTGATCCAGTTCCGTGCCTTCCCGCATTCCATCGCTCTTGTGAAAGGTGACTATTCCGACCCGAACGACGCCGGTGAGGTCAGCCATTTCCAGGCGCTTGCAACTGCTCTTTCCGGCACCGTTGGTCTGGGAAACATCGCGGGCGTGGCCGTGGCCATCGGCATCGGCGGTCCGGGGGCCACCTTCTGGATGATCCTCGCGGGCCTCATGGGCATGGCATCGAAATTCACCGAATGTACGCTCGGCGTGAAATACCGGAACGAATATGAGGACGGCACCGTTTCCGGTGGCCCCATGTACTACATGACCAAGGGCTTCACGGAACGCGGCTTGCCCGGCGGAAAGGCCCTGGCAATCCTGTTCTCGATCTTCTGTATCCTCGGCGCCCTTGGCGGCGGCAACATGTTCCAGGCCAACCAGGCGCATGCTCAGCTGACCAACGTGATTGGCGATTATCCCGGCTGGATCACCGGCGTGATCTTCGCGGGCATCGTCTTTGCCGTGATCGTGGGCGGTCTTCAGTCCATCGCGAAAGTCACCGAAAAGGTCGTCCCGATCATGGGCGTGATGTATGTCGCGACGGCCCTGGTCATCATTCTGATGAACGCGGACATGATCGGTTGGGCCTTCGGCCAGATCTTCGAAGGGGCCTTCACCGGGCTTGGCGTCGCTGGCGGCATGGTGGGCGCGCTGATCCAGGGCTTCAAACGGGCCGCCTTCTCGAACGAGGCGGGCGTCGGGTCTGCCGCGATTGCCCACTCGGCGGTTCGGACGAAAGAGCCGATCACCGAAGGCTTCGTGTCGCTTCTGGAACCCTTCATCGACACCGTGGTGATCTGCACCATGACCGCGCTTGTGATCATCATCACCGGTCAGCTGGTATCCGACCCTGAAACCGGGATGTACCTGCTGAACGAAGGCAGCAGCGCGATCCAGACCGTCGATGGCAACTCGGGCGTGGCGCTGACATCGGCGGCCTTCTCCTCTGCCTTCGGCTGGTTCAAATACGTGCTGGCCATCGCGGTGATCCTGTTTGCCTTCTCGACCATGATCAGCTGGTCCTACTACGGCCTCAAGGCCTGGACCTTCCTGTTTGGCGAAGGCAAGGCCTCGGAGCTGGTGTTCAAGGTGATCTTCTGCCTCTTCGTCATCATCGGCGCGGCGGCAAGCCTGGGCCCGGTGATCGACTTCTCGGATGCCATGATCTTCGCAATGGCCGTCGTGAACATCGTCGCGCTCTACTTCCTGATGCCGATCGTCAAGGCGGAGCTGGACAGCTACCTGTCCCGGCTGAAGTCCGGCGAGATCCGCAAGTTCCACTGACGGGGCCTGCATCCGCTGACATGATCTGCGCGCCTCCGGAATATCGGGGGCGCGTTTTCCGTTCTGCCCGTGGGTGGGTTTCGCGGGTGATTGCCACGCGACGGCTGGCCCGCTTGACCCCTGCCCGCAAATGCCTAGGGTGCCGCCAAGCTGTGGCACCAACCCCCGAGGCTCCCATGACACAACGCCTGCACCTCGTCTTCGGCGGCGAGCTGATCGACCCGACCAAAAGCGCCTTCAAGGATGTCGATGCCATCGACATCGTCGGCATGTACCCAGATTACGCCAGCGCCTATGACGCCTGGAAGGATGCCGCACAGCGCACCGTGGACAATGCCCATATGCGCTACTACATCGCCCATATTCACCGCCTGCGCGACGAAGAGCGCGAAGCGTCCCCGACCGAAGAACTCGACGGCTGAAAGACACCCCACCAATGCGGTTTTCCCTTGCGCTTTGGGCCTACATGGCCTTTTCGGCCCGCGCCACGCGCTATGCCGAGAAGAAGCTGTCCGCGCGGCTGGACGCTGGCAAGGAAGACCCCGACCGCATCGGCGAGCGCCGGGGCATTGCGGGAATGGAGCGGCCCGAGGGCGATCTGATCTGGTTCCATGCCGCCAGCGTGGGCGAGTCCCTGTCGCTGCTGGAACTGATCCGCCGCATGTCCGAAGAACGGCCCGACCTGCATTTTCTTGTGACCACCGGCACCGTCACCTCGGCGCAGGTGATGGCCGCGCGCCTGCCCTCTGCTGCCTTTCACCAGTTCATCCCGGTCGATGCTCTGCCTTATGTCCGCCGGTTCCTCGATCACTGGCGCCCGAATCTGGCCGTCTGGACGGAAAGCGAACTGTGGCCCGCGCTGATCGTGGAAACAAAGGCCCGGTCGATTCCCATGGTGATCATCAATGCGCGCATGTCCAAGACAAGCCACGACCGCTGGCGGTTCCTGCGCGGCATGGTGCGCCGCCTGCTGGAACAGTTCGATGAAGCGCATGTTCAGGACGATCTGACCGCGTCTTACCTTCGGCACCTGGGCCTGCCGGGTGAGCGGCTGCATGTCACCGGAACGCTGAAGGAAGGCGCTGCCGCCCTTCCTTGCGATGAAACGCTGCGGGCCAAACTGGCCCGACACCTGAACGGGCGTCCCACATGGCTGGCGGCCTCGACCCATGAGGGCGAGGAACAGAAGATCCTTGACGCCCACAAGCAGGCCCTCAAGGTCAATCCCCGGCTGCTTCTGGTGCTGGTTCCGCGTCACCCACATCGGGGCGACGACATCGCCGCGCTGATCGAAGCGCAGGGTTTCAGTTTCGCCCGCCGCAGCGCGGGGGAACAACCCGACCCAGATATTGCCGTCTATCTGGCCGATACGCTCGGTGAGCTTGGCCTTTGGTATCGCCTTGCCCCGATCAGCTTTGTCGGCGGGTCGCTGGAGCCCATTGGCGGGCACAACCCGTTTGAACCTGCTGCACTCGGCTCGGTCATTCTGCACGGGCCCTATGTCAGCAATTTCGTCGATATCTTTCAGCGATTAGCTGAAGCGAAGGCCTCGCGGCTGGTCTCCTCGCCCGACACGTTGGCCGCTGCTGTGAATGACCTGCTGAACCCCGATCGCGCCGCTGACATGGCCCATGCGGCCTGGGAGGTCTGCTCTGCCGGGGCGGAGGTGACCGACAAGGCGCTCGACATGCTCTTCGACCATCTGGACCGCACCCCGCGGCTGACGGCGGACTGATGCAGGCGCCGCGGTTCTGGCATGAAAAACCGGGGCTGCTGAGCCTGCTTCTGTCACCGCTTGGCGCGATCTATTCAGGTGCCACGGCCCGACGGTTGCGCAAGGGCCACCCGCATCGCGCCGGGGTTCCGGTGATCTGCGTCGGCAACCTGAATGCGGGCGGAACCGGCAAGACACCAACTGTAATCGCCCTGGCCGAGCGACTGACACAGCGCGGTATCGCCGCCCATGTGGTCAGTCGTGGCTATGGCGGAACGGTCGAGGGACCGCACCGGGTCGATGAAGCGAAAGACTGGGCAGAGGACGTAGGCGATGAGCCCCTGCTGCTGGCCGCCTTCCTGCCGGTCTGGGTCGCAAAGGATCGCGCGGCCGGGGCGGATGCCGCCGTTCAGGCCGGGGCCGAGGTGATCCTGATGGATGACGGGTTTCAGAACCCTGCGCTGCACAAGGATCTGTCGATCATCGTCGTCGATGCCGCGCGCGGCTTCGGCAATGGCAAGACCATCCCCGCCGGCCCCCTGCGAGAGCCGGTTGCAACCGGGCTTGCGCGCGCCGATCTGGTGCTGTCCATCGGGCCAGCAAAAGCACAGGAAAGGTTTAGGGAGGACTGGGCCAATGACATCCGCTTGCCGCATGTCACCGGCAGGCTGGAGCCATTGCCCACGGGCATGCCGTTCGACGGGTTGCCGGTGCTGGCCTTCGCCGGGATCGGCCATCCGGGCAAGTTCTTCGCCACGCTTCGATCCATGGGGGCGGATGTTCGGCGCGCTGAACCTCTGTCAGATCACCAGCCCTTGACCGATGCCTTGCTGTCACGACTGGAACAGGATGCGTTCAACCTGGGCGCGCAACTGGTCACCACCGAAAAAGATGCCGTCCGCCTGCCCGACCGGTTCCGCCGCAAGGTGCTGACGGTGCCGGTCCGGTTGCGGCTGGACAACCCGGACCCACTGGACGCCGCGTTGGATCGGCTATTGTCCTAAGGCCTGAGCTTGGGCGAGGCCCGGTCCAGCTTCAATTCGGCATCCGAGAACCGGAACGGCGACCGCACACCCGGCACGCCTTCAGGATCAATCCGCATCCCGCGCGCCTGAACCTGAGGATCGGCAAAGACTTCGGCCATGTCGTTGATCGGCCCGGCGGGCACGCCTTCGGCCTCGCAGGCGGCCAGCAGGTCGGCCTTGCTGCGCTGGCGGGTCTTGTCCATCAGGCGGGCGATCATCGCTTCGCGGTTGGCGATGCGGTCGGCATTGGTCAGGAACTCTGGCGCCTCCGCCATCTCTTCCAGCCCCAGAATGCCACAAAGCCGCCGATACTGGGCATCATTACCAGTTGCGATGATGATGAACCCATCCGCGCAGTCGAAGACCTGATAGGGCGTGAGGTTCGGGTGATAATTGCCCGTCCGCCCCGGCGGCGTGCCCGTCGCCAGATAGTTCATCGCCTGATTGGCCGTGATCGACACGGCGCAATCCAGCAGCGCCATGTCGATATGCTGACCCTTCCCGGTCCGTTCCCGCTGATACAGCGCGGCGAGGATGCCGTTGACGGAATAGAGCCCGGTGAACAGATCGGTCACTGCCACGCCGACGCGTTGCGGCTGTCCATCCGGGTCGCCGGTGATCGACATCAGCCCGGACATGCCCTGAATAATGTAGTCATAGCCCGCACGGTGCGCATAGGGGCCTGTCTGCCCGAAGCCGGTGATGGAACAGTAGATCAGCCGGGGATTGATTTGCGACAGGCTTTCATAATCCAGCCCGTATTTCTCCAACCCGCCGAGCTTGAAATTCTCGATCAGGATGTCTGATTCAGCGGCCAGTTTGCGGACCAGCTCCTGCCCCTCGGGCGTACGGAAATCGGCGGTGACCGTCTGTTTCCCCCGGTTGCAGGAATGAAAATAGGCCGCTGTCCTGTCGCCCTCGCGCTCAATGAAGGGGGGGCCCCATTGGCGGGTATCATCGCCCGCGGGGCTTTCGACCTTGGTCACTTCGGCGCCAAGATCCGACAAAGTCTGACCGGCCCAGGGGCCGGCCAGAATCCGTGCAAGCTCTAGTACCTTGAGCCCTTCAAGCGGCGTGCTCATCCCTCGATTTCGGCCAGCAGCCCGTCAAGCACTTCGGAAAAGGCCGCGTAGCTCATGTTGGAATACATCTCGCCGTTGATCACAAAGCTTGGGGTGCCCTGAACCTCATCGGCTTCCGCCTGTTCCTGCGACAGGGTCACCATGGCCTGCGCCATGTCGTTATTGGTCAGGCAGGCATCCAGTGCCTCGTTGGACAGGCCCGCGCGCAGACCAAGGCGGCGCAGATTGGCAGCAACCTCAGCCGGTTCGCCCTGAACCCATTCGCGCTGCTCTTCCATGATCATCTCGGAGATGCCGAAATAGCGCAGCGGGCCACCACAGCGGGCGACCATCCCGGCCCACAGGCCATAGCGGTCGAAATACACTTCACGCAGGATGAAGCGGATATGGCCCGTGTCGACATAGTTCGTCACGAGATCATGGTAGACCTCTTCGTGAAAGCGGGCGCAGTGCGGGCAGGTGAAGGAGGCGTATTCGATCACGGTGATCGGCGCATCCTCATCGCCCATCACCATCTCGATCACCTCAACGGCAGCTTCCTCGCCTGCATCGGCGGGGGCAGTATCGGTGCTGCCCGCTTCTTGCGCGCTGGCGGCCATCAGCGGTTGACTGGAGGACTGGTTCACCGACTGCGAGGCGGTCAGGTAAATGTAACCCCCGAGTGCCACCATCACAGCGGACAGGGCGGATAGAATAAGGGTGCGGGACATGAATGCTCTCCTCAATGACTGTTCTTGGTTAGAACGTTCCGGGCAAGGCGTTCAAGCGCCTCTTTGAGACGTTCATCGTGAATCGGGGCGGCGGCGGCATGTGCAGCCTGTAGAACCTCGGAGCTTGGCGCGGGTTTCGGCTTGGGCCGGGCGGTGAACTGCACCTGCCCCTCGGCAAAGCCGGTTGGGGCGGTCTGGGTGATCTGCACCTTGCTGACGGCGTTGTAGCCGTAGCACGCATTGACCTTTTGGCGGATCGTATCCTTCTGCATTTCCAGCAGCGGCGCGTGGCCGCCCGTGGTCAGCAGAACCAGCGTCGTGCCGATGCCGCCATGGGCGTGGCGGATCTTGACCGGCATGGCACTGGCAGCAATCTCCTCGCCCACGATCTCGGGCCAATGGGTGATCAGCTTGGCCTCGGAAAACCCGCGCTTTTCCAGCGGCCCGCGCAGATGCCCGGCGACCAGTTTGGACGCGGCCTCGAACCCGCGCTTGCGGCGGGGGGGCTTGGGCGGCATTTTGGGCCGTGCTGCGGACATCGGGTTTCCTTTCATCCCTGTCAATCTATCCTTCCCGGGCGAGGGAACCAATGGGGCAGCAACGGGCGGAGAGATAAAACTTGCGTGACGAAGATTACAGCGCCGTCCTTTTGGACTGGTATGACCGGCACGCGCGCGTGCTGCCGTGGCGTGTGGGACCTGCAGACCGGGCGGCGGGTGTCATGCCCGACCCCTATGCGGTCTGGCTGTCAGAGGTCATGCTGCAACAGACAACCGTGGCCGCTGTGAAGGACTATTTTCACCGGTTCACGACCCGCTGGCCGACGGTGGTGGCGTTGGCGGCGGAAGAGGATTCCGAGGTCATGGGGGAATGGGCCGGGCTTGGCTACTATGCCCGCGCGCGCAACCTGCTGAAATGCGCCCGTGTGGTGGCGGATCAGCATGGCGGCCGGTTTCCCGATACCGAAGAGGGGCTGCTGAGCCTGCCCGGCATCGGCCCCTATACCGCCGCCGCCATCGCCTCCATCGCCTTCGACCGGCCCGCGCCGGTGATGGACGGCAATGTGGAACGAGTGATGTCGCGGCTCTTTGCGGAAACAACGCCTCTGCCTGAGGTGAAACCGGTCTTGAAAGCCCACGCTTCCCGACTGACCCCGGCTAAACGCCCCGGCGACCACGCGCAGGCGGTGATGGACCTTGGCGCGACGATCTGCACACCCCGAAATCCAGCTTGCGGCATCTGCCCCCTGCGCGATCCGTGCCGGGCGCGCGCCGAGGGCATCGCCGCCGATCTGCCCCGCAAGACACCCAAGAAGGCCAAGCCGATCCGGTACGGGATTGCCTATCTGGCTCGCCGGACGGATGGCGCGTGGCTGCTGGAAACCCGACCCGAAAAAGGATTGCTTGGCGGTATGCTCGGCTGGCCCGGCACCGAGTGGACGGAACAAGCCCCTACAGAAGCTCCACCACTAAAGGCCGATTGGCACGATCCGGGGCTGGAGGTGCGCCACACCTTCACCCATTTCCACCTGCGCCTGTCGCTGCGGCTGGCCACAGTGAGCGTGGCGGACCCGAACCGGGGCAGCTTTCTGCCTCGCGATGCCTTCCGACCCGCAAACCTGCCGACAGTGATGCGCAAGGCCTTTGACCTCGCGCAAGGTGCGTGGCCAGAGGATTGAGATACGCTGTCGCTTGCGCAAGACTGCGTTCAACTTGTTTTCAGCAATCCGTGTCACCAGTACCCGACGCTCTGTCACAAAGGCCCCCGCGATGATCCCCGCCTCTCAGGTTGCCAAACTGCAAAACGCCCTGCCCTTCTGGATGTCGGTCCTGTTGGTGCCGCTGGCGGTGTTCGGGGCCTGGGCCGGGGGGCTGGCGCTGCTGCTGCTGCCGCTCTATGCCATCGGGCTGACGACGCTGCTCGATGCGATCTCTGGCCTCAATCAGGATAACCCCGATCCCGAGACGCCCGAGGACGGGCTGTTCTGGTATCGGCTGGTCACGCTGATCTGGTTCCCGGTGCAGATCGTCACCGTCCTGTCGCTGATCTGGTACGCGACCCATTCGGACCATCTGGCGACATGGGAGAAGCTGCTGCTGTTCTACGGTGTCGGCGTCATGTCGGGCGGTATCGGCATCGTCTATGCGCATGAGCTGATGCACCAGAGAAACAACCTGGAACGCTGGTTGGGCGATCTGTTGATGGCCTCGGTGCTCTACAGCCATTTCCGCAGCGAACATCTGCTGGTCCACCACATCCATGTGGGCACACCGCGTGATCCGGTGACGGCGCGCTACAACGAAGGATTTCACCGGTTCTTCTGGCGGGTGCTGCGCGAGTGCCCGCGATCCGCCTTCCGGGCCGAAAAGGCGATGCTCGCCCGCAAGGGGCGGCCTTGGCATGACGCGGCCAACCCGTTCTGGCGCTATTGGGCCTTGCAGGGCGCGATGATCGTGGTCGTGCTGCTGATCGGTGGTTGGGCCGGGCTTGGCCTGTTCCTGTTTCAGGCCTTCATCGCAGTCACGCTGCTGGAGCTGACGAATTACATCGAGCATTACGGGCTGACGCGGAAACACCTGGGCAATGGCAAATACGAACATGTTCAGCCACGCCACAGCTGGAATGCCTCGCATCGCGTGTCGAACTGGCTGTTAATCAACCTGCAACGCCATTCGGACCACCACTACAAACCGAGCCGTCGCTTCCCCCTGTTGCAGACATACTCAGAGGCCGACGCGCCGCAACTGCCGCTTGGCTATCCTGCAATGACCGCCATTGCCCTGTTCCCGCCGCTCTGGCGAAGGCACATGAACCCGCGCGTGCGACGGTGGCGGCAGATGTATTACCCGGAAGTCACAGACTGGCGGGCTTACAACAAAGGCAAGACACCCATGCCGCGCGGGGCTGTCTAGACATCGTTCAATCCAGATCCGCCGCATTTTGGGCAGGTCATCGGCTGTGTTCCAGGCTGAACGACACCGCGTCCACCACACATGTTGCAGGGCACTCTAACCATTGGTTTTCTCCACAGATCGACGAATCCAACAAAACCCTAGGCAGGCCTAGTCTGTCAAATTCCCTAGTGGATCGACCTAGGCCGCCATGTCCGGCAGGTGCCCGGTTTTCACGTAGATCAGGCATCCCTCGTCCGACCACGGATTGTGGCGCGACAGGTGCGGGCTGCGGATCCAGGTGCCGGCGGGATAGTCGCCATGCTCGTCCTGAAAGGTGCCTTCGATAACGAAGATCTCTTCCCCGCCCCAATGGGCATGGTCGGCAAAACGCGTGCCGGGGGCCCATCTGACGAGCGCCACATTCTCCGCCTCATGCGAGTGCAGGGGCAGCACCGTCAGGCCGGGGCGCGAGCCTGGCTGAAACGCTGCATTTCGCGTGTCGATAGCCTTCTGATCGGTGTCCGTTTCGGAAAACTGGCACAGCTTCACCAGAATCGTGCAGCCCTCTGGCCCGATATGGGGGCGATGTGACGTGCCGATCGGATTGCGCACATAGCTGCCCGCCGGGTAGTCGCCGTGTTCGTCCGAAAAGACGCCCTCCAGCACCAGAAACTCCTCACCTCCGCCATGGGTATGGGGGTCGAACTGGCTGTTCGGGGCAAAGCGCACGATGGTGGTCGCGCGGGCCACCTCTTCCCCGATGCGGTCCAGCATCATCCGCTGTACGCCCGATGCGGGGGAGTCGACCCAATCGTAGTCGTCGGGCCGGATGACAACGCGTTTGGAAAAGTCGGCGTTGAGTTTCATTGGATGGCTCCCATTATCAGTCGGTCAGAGAAGTGTGCGACCGCATCGGTGAAGCGGTCAGGGTTACGGGCGGCGCGGGCGACGAGCTGTGCGCCTTCTACAAGGGCAAACAGCGCGGCGGCCTCCTGCGCGGGATCGGACAGAGCGCGAACCGATCCGTCCTGTCGCGCGCGGTTGAACTGGGCGTTGAGCCACGCGGTCACATCTTTGCGAAAGGCTTCGACCCGCGTGACGCTCGCTTCGGGCAGGCTGTCCGTCGCGGCACTGAAAGCCACGCAGAGGCATAGGCTGTCACCTGTGCCAAGCGCGTCATGATAGAGCTGCAGGAAATCACGCAAGGCACCCGAGGCAGCGGCGCTTTGGGCTTCGATTTGGTTCAGCCTGTCAGCGATACGCGCGGCGTAGTCCTCGATCAACGCGAGCGTCAGGTCGGCCTTGGTGGCAAAGTGATAATGAACACTCGCCTTGCGGATGCCGGTGGCGGCAGCAAGATCGGCATAGCTGAACGCGTCGATCCCGCGGCTGCGGGCCAAGGCCTCGGCGTGAGTCAAAAGATTGGCTTTCATGGTCATATCTACCAACTAGTAGGTAGATACCCTTGAGTCCAGTCACGTTGGCGTGAAAAAGCCCCGCCAACGCGTTGACGCGGGCGGGGATAGGTGTCGTGCCAGGACCTTTCAGGCCACAGGCACGGGCGGTAATTTCTTGGTATTCTCAGCCGCTGAGTTCTGACCGAACCTGCTGACGCAGGATGTCGATCGGCACGGTTTTGCCTTCTCGCCGGAAGTGCCAATAGGTCCAGCCATTGCAAGACGGCGCGCCTTCCAGCTTGGCGCCCACCTGATGGATGGAGCCCTTGGTGTTGGACACCACAAGCGTACCATCGGCGCGGATCTTGGCGATCTTGCCGCGCGGGCTGACCAGCTCTTCGCCGGGGTTCAGCAACCCACGTTCGACAAGTTGGCCGAAGGGAATGCGCGGCTCTGCCCGTTTAGAGGTGGTGACCTCCAGCGAAGATCGGTCGAACCGGCGGATGGATTTCAGGCGCTTCTCGGCCACGTCCCGATAGGCCGCTTCTCGCTCGATCCCAATATAGTCGCGGCCCAGTTTCTTGGCGACCGCGCCTGTGGTGCCGGTGCCGAAAAACGGGTCGAGCACGACGTCACCGGGATTGGTCGTGGCGACCAGAATGCGGTGCAGCAGGCTTTCGGGTTTCTGCGTCGGATGGGCCTTGTCGCCCTTTTCATCTTTCAGACGCTCATGCCCGTTGCAGATCGGCAGAACCCAGTCCGACCGCATCTGCACGCCTTCGTTCAGCGATTTCAGCGCCTCGTAGTTGAAGGTGTATTTCGCGCCTTCGGATTTCGAGGCCCAGATCATCGTCTCATGGGCATTGGTCAGCCGCTTGCCGCGAAAGTTCGGCATCGGGTTCGACTTGCGCCAGACCACGTCATTCAGAATCCAGTAGCCCTGGTTCTGAAGCTCGGCCCCGACGCGGAAGATGTTGTGATAGCTGCCGATCACCCAGATTGCGCCATTGGGCTTCAGCAGGCGCTGCGCTGCCGCCAGCCAATCCTTGGTGAAGCGATCATAAACGGCGAAGCTGTCGAACTGGTCCCAGTGGTCATCGACGGCATCGACCATGGAATTGTCGGGCCGGTGCAGGTTGCCTTTGAGTTGCAGATTGTAGGGCGGGTCCGCGAAGATCAGGTCAACGGACGCCTCCGGCAGACTGTTCATCACCTCGATGCAGTCCCCGGACATAATGGTATTGAGCGGAAGCACGGGGGCCTCCGTCTTCTTGGATTTTGTCATCACTCTGCCTCTGCCTCGCGCCTCTTTTGGGCGCTGATTTGCATGGCCAAGCATGAGTCAAAGGTGATTCGCCGTCAATTTCTTTTTTGAATCAGGGGGTTATATATTTATCTTGATACAAGATATTGTGGACGGGCTTGAAGCTGCGTCTATGGTGGGGGGTCACCCCCAGATCTAGCAGCGCCTGTTTGTGGTCCGCTGTGGGATAGCCTGCATTCTTCTCCCAACCATAGCCCGGAAATTGCCTTGAAAGCGCCATCATGTGCGCGTCCCGCCCGACTTTTGCCGCAATTGAGGCCGCCGCAATCGACAGACTCCGACCGTCGCCCTTGATGATCGTCGTCGCGGGACAGGGCAGATCGGGCGGCAGGGCGTTGCCATCCACAAGGGCGTGATCAACGGGGGCAAGCCCGGCCAAAGCGCGGGTCATGGCGAGGAAGGTGGCGTTGCGGATGTTGAGCGCGTCGATCTCCTCGACGCTGGCCCATCCAAGCGACACCTCGGCACTGGTCAGCAGCGTTTCCAGAAGTGCAGTACGCTTGCCGGCGGTCAGCTTCTTTGAATCGTTCAGCCCGTCCGGAATCGCGTCAGGGTTCAGCACCACGGCGGCGGCTGTGACAGGCCCGGCCAGCGGGCCACGGCCCACCTCATCCACTCCGGCGACGCGACCGCCAATCTGTGTCTCGAAACTGAAATCCGGTCCCTCGGTCATGTGGTCAGAAACCATGCCTGTCCCGCAGAGACAACAAAAAGGCGACGGGGCCAAAGCCCCGCCGCCTTCCGTCGCACTGCTCGACGAAAGCTGGTCAGCCGTTACGACCGAACCCAGCCATGGCGGTAAAGGCATTGCGCATCATAGACGTCGCGCCAGCCCTGATAGGTGAAGATGCGTTCGCGGCAGCTGCCGGGCAGAGCTGCATAGTGGGGCACGTGCTGCTGCAAACAATGAGCACCGAAGGCGCGGATATCGACATTCGGGCCCTCGAAGCGGCGGTGGCAGGATCTGGGGGCCACGAGGTTCGGCACGATCACCTGCGGAACCACATAATGCGTGGCGGGTGGGGTAACGTAGCGCGTGACCGGCGCGGGTGCATAATAATGGGTATGGTTGTGACGGTCATTCAGGATGTTGCCGAGAATCACGATGCCGGCAGCGGCACCCAGGAAGGTGCGCAGGTCATCGCGGTCGGCGCGGGCTTCGGTGGTGCTGGCAGCCGTGCCGGCAATGGCAACGGTTAGGGCCAGCCCGACGGCGGCAAGGGATTTGGGAAGGAACTTAAACATGGGTTGGTCTCCGGGATAGGTACGTGTTGGGGGCACGTCATGAAACACCGCGGGCAGGCGCGGTTGGTGCGTTCATGATCCCCCGGTCCCGGTCAGACAGGCAATATCAGGGCGTCGCTATCGGATAACAGCCGGAAATCGGGCTGCTGATATTGCATGACAGGCCCATCTGACACTAACTCAACCCCATGAAACAGCTTATTCTTTCCCTCGCCCTGATGGGCCTCGCCTCTACGGCCAACGCAACTTGCTTCGCCGACTACAAGGCAAAGATGGATAACCCGCTCCGCCTGCATTACGGTGTGATCGAGTTGCCGGATTCTGCCTGCTCTGTCGGCGCCGCCGCGTCCAACATCGCAGGTCGCCTGACGGGCGGCTGGCAGCTCCTGGAAGTTATGTCGGTCTTTGACGAGGCCGGGCTCGATTCGAGGAGAGAACGTGCAGGACAATACTACCTCCGCTTCTGAGTCGCGGATAACCGGTACCCGGGTCGTTCAACTCGGGATCGTGGCAGTCGTCGCCATCCTCGCGGTGGCGGCGATTTTGTTGTTTTCCTACCTGCCCGATGCAGGCGCGTTCAATGACGCGGTCGAGGAAATCTTCGTCGTCAACGACGCGCTGACCACAACGGAATCCATAAGAATTCTTGAGATTCTGGCGCAATCCGGCACCACCTTTTCCAAGGTTCTGGCCAGCTATCGCGCCATCATCTTCGTGCTGATCGTCTTTGCCACGGCACTGCTGATCGCCTGTCTGGTCTTTCTTGTCACCATCATCACCCTGAACCGCCGCATGCATGAGATCGAACGTTCGGGCATTCAGGTGTCGTCTCTCGTGGTCAGCCGCGAAGAGGGTGTCGTCTACCTCAACAACATGGAATTCAAACTGACCGCCGCCGCCATGGAAACCCTGTCAGTTCTGGCCGAGGCGCGGATGGATGACGACGTGCTGTCTGGTGCAGAAATCGAATCAATGGTGTCGGGCAAACCGGCATCCGACTGCGAGGAAGCAGCGGGGGCCACACGAATCAAACGCCTGCGCGATACGCTCGGCAATCAGATGGTCAGCGAATTGCTGGTCAAAAACATTGCCCGCCGGGGCTATATGCTGGCGATCGACAAGGACGTGATCAAGATGATCTGACAGGGACGGCCTCAGCAGTTGTTGGGCCGCCCGCGACCGTAGCCGGACCTGTCCGAGATGCTGCCATTGTCGCTGTCGGTATAGCCGGTGCGGGTGCCGCCGGACCCACGCGGGCAGGCGTTACCATCGCTCCACGATCCAGTATCGCCATCTGCGGCCTGCGCCTGACCGGGCAGCAGCGCCACCGTGCCACCGGCTGCGGCCAGTCCAAGGAACCGGCGGCGTCCGCTGCGGCCCACCTGAATATCGCTATCCACAAGGGTCTTGTCGGTTTTGTCGGTCATCTGGCCTTCCAATCCTAAAGCAACGAACAGGCCCGGTTCGGACCCGCTGAGCACTATATCAGACTTCGCGCCGAAATCAGCAGTAAGGCGCACCGCGCCCATATCCGCCACGGTCGGTGATGCGGCCATTGTCGCTATCGGTGTAGCCGGTATAAGCGCCACCACCGCCACGAGGGCAGGACCCGCTGTCCGTCCAGGCCCCATTGTCCACATCGCTGGCCTGTGCGGTCGTCGGGGTCAGCGCCACGACGCCACCGGCAGCCATGAGGCCAAGCACGGCCCGCCGGGCCGGGCGCGCGGTTGAGATATCGCTATCGGTCAGCGTCTTTTGGCCGGTCTTTTCATTTTTCGACATGGTGGCCTTCCTTGCTGCCAAATCATGTGTAATACTCACACGAACTATATGGGCAGAGAGCCCGCCAGTCAATGGCTACTCAATTCATCGGCCATTTCACGCCGGTTGAAAGACACCGGACAAGTCGCAAGGCCGGGGGACGCCCCGGCAAACAGGAGAGCGGACAGATGTCCATGAGTTTCGATCAGGCCATCGCGCCGGTCACTGCACAGGATTTTTTCGATCACTCCTTTGAAAAGAAGCATCTCGTCATCCGGCGGGGGCAGGCGGATTACTATTCCAGCCTGCTGAGCAGTTCTGATATTGACTGGGCCGTGTCCACCCTGGGCCTCTCTGTGCCAGAGGTGAATGTTGTGCAGGCGGATCGGGAGATTACCGCAGCCGATTTCGCCTATGGCAGCGGCTTCGTTGATCCGGTTGCCGTCAATCAGCTCTTTGCCGAAGGCGCAACGGTGATCATGTCGAACCTTCAGGAACGGCTGCCCAAGCTGGCCATGTTCTGCCGGGAGCTGGAGAAGGTCTTTTCCGCCCGTGTGCAGACAAACATCTACATGACACCGGCGAACAGCCAGGGCTTCAAGGCCCACTATGACGGGCATGACGTTCTGGTCCTGCAAGTCGAGGGAACAAAGGAATGGCGCATCTACGACACGCCCGTTCACCTGCCGCTGGAAGAACAGGCCTTCAACCCCCATGACGTCCCGATTGGCGAGCTGACTGACAGTTTCGTTCTGGAACCGGGCGACATGATCTATGTCCCCCGTGGGCTGACTCATGATGCCGTGTCGACCGACCAGACCAGCCTGCATATCACGACGGGGCTGATGATGCGGTCCTGGGCCGATGTGATGGTCGAGGCGGTGCGCATGCTTGCGCTGAACGACGCCGATTTCCGAGAAGGGCTGCCACCGGGTTATGCCAATGACGGCTTCGACAGCACCGGGGCAGAGGCCAAGTTCGCCCGACTTCTGGGCAAACTGTCCAGCGCAACGCTGGACCCGGTCCTGAACGAGTTCCGCGAAGACTTCATCGCCACCCGCCTCCCCCGCGCCCATGGCCAACTGACCCAGATGGCGCGGCTTGACCGGCTTGGCCCCAACAGCGTGATGGGCGCCCGCCCGACGCTGATCTACCGCCTGACAGATGTGCCCGCAAAGGGCGACCAGCCCGACAGCATCGCCCTGTCCTGCCAGGGCACGGTCATCACCCTGCCCGCCCATGCCCGCACATCGCTGGAGTTCGCCATCTCCACCCCGCGATTCACGATGGCAGACATGCCCGACGATCTGGACGAAGCTGGCAAGGCCGTGCTGCTGCGCAGGCTGGTGCGCGAAGGGCTGGTGCATTTCATCGAATAAAGTGGTGACCCCGGCAGGGTAGCAATTGCTACTGATTTCGTTACATGATTTTTGATTGTGTGTGGCGAGGGTTACCAGGGAGGGGGTTGGAGAGCAAATACAGGATCACACTGAAAATGGGTCATCTGCGTCTTCCGGAGATGGTCAGATCATCCAAGAATTCCGAGACCGGCTCTACGCCGCTCATCATTAGGTAGTCGCGGGCACGGGTCATCGCCACATACAAAAGGTGTCGTTCGGTATCGTAGACCTCCGTCAGATCGGCCTCGTCCGCTACGGTCTCGATCCGATCTTGATCCGGGACAATCTCGTCGTCACATGCCATCACTGTCACTGCTCGGAACTCCAGCCCCTTGGTACGGTGCATGGTAGAGATCACTAGACATCCGGGTTCTGCGTCTGATGGTTCCCGCCAGGGAAGACCTGTCGCTTTCGCTGCCGCTTGCGCCCTTGGGAGTTCAGCTTCCGACCTGACGATCAGCCCGACCTCCTGTGGATCAATTCCAGCCTGGATTATCGACTTTACCCACGCTGCGACGGCTGCAACTTCTTCTGCGGCAGTATCAAAACGTTCGATCAGCGGTGGCACCCCATCGAACAAAGATACTACACCCCGCCGATCCTCTTCGTTGCCATCGATGTCTTTGACGGCGGTGGGTAGCAATCGATCTGCGTGGCGTCTAATGGGCTCGGTGGTCCGGTAGTTAATCTTCAGCGCGAAGGATCGGCCACGAATGTCCACGCCAAGGGATTTCCAAGAGAACGGCGACTGGAAAATTCGTTGCCCCAGGTCTCCAGCAAAAAAGAGGCCATCGGCATTCTCACCGGCCATTGACTGGACGAAACGAAGTTCGGCAACCCCCATGTCCTGGGCTTCGTCAACAACGATGTGCTGGAACCGCTGACTGAGGTCACAGGCGTCGGTCAGTGAAGCATACACCATCGCCTCGGTTGCCAGGCCCCTTTCCTTTAGCTTAGCCCGTGTACGTTCGAATATGCTCCACAGCTTCTCTCGCTGGTTCACTCCCAACCTGGTTTTCCGCCCCAGTCGGGGAACATCACGGTATGCTTCCCAATTGGTCAGACCCCAGGCATCAACAACAAAATCCCATTCATTCTTCAGGAATCGGAAGTCGAACTCCCCGCCGACCTCTAGCTGGGCGTCGCCGAGGATCGCCACAACATCAGGGTCAGCGGCCACCGCCGCCGCCCCCTCGATCTCCCGGAGCATTTCCGTGGCCACACCTGACAATACATCGACGACAATTCGTTCCCGGACATAGGGATCAGAAACCAGCCGATCTAGTTTCTGGGAAAGATTGTCAGCTAGGAATGGTGAAAATGTCGTCAGTAGGACCCGGTGGTCAGGGTTCGATCTCGCCAGCCAGTTCGCCCGGTGCAGTGCAACGACCGTTTTCCCCGTGCCAGCCGTTCCGCCCACCCTTGCGGGGCCATTGAAGGAACGTTCGGCGTAACGCCTCTGGGAAGGATGAAGGAAGATAGTCCATTTCTCCCACGGGTATTCCAGCGCCTTTTCCAGTTCCTCCACGTTCTCCATGACCCGGAACCGGCGTTGAGCATCGGGGTGAAGGAACGGATCATCGACCACCACCGCATCCGGAGCCACTGGGGTGCCACCCGTGGCAAGCTCCAGGAGGGCCTCTGCCGCTTCCTGGGGTAAGTGCTCCAGTAGATCGAACAGGTCGCTCTCCGTGGCGTTCCGAACGTCTGGGAGCCATTCTTCCGGGATACCGAATCCCAGTAACTCTTCATCAACAGGCTGGTCTTCGAAGAGCAGCGGCTCTGTTTGTTCGTCGTAGACCACGGGGGTCGAAACGGAAACGACCTCCTCGACCGTTTCCCTGACCTCCACCAACTGCGCTGCACCGGTGCGGGGGTGGGTTTCAATCCGGCGACGCTCAGCCCAGGCGTAGGCGTCATCGTGATGATCGACATAGGTGATCAGGATACTGTTGGGCGTCCGATGCACGATCAGACGGATATCGCGGTTGACCCGGACCGACCAGAAGTTCGGGTCTTTGGCCCGGTCGAGCTTGTGGAACTTCAACCCGGGCGAGGACGGATCGGCCTGGAGATCGAAAACCGTGATCTTCACGGCCTTCTGCTCCTGGTTGGTCAGCTTGATCAGGCTGGCCTGAAAGGTATCGGCGATCCGGAACTGCATCTTACTTTTTCCAGTCTGCTTTCTTCAAACCCTGCCGTGCCCAGTGTGCTCGCTGACCTTCCTGCACCCGGGCGTAATGCCTACGCATCTTCTCCAATACTTCACCTGCATAGCTCCCAGACAATGACGGAAAGAATAGTCTATGGGCATCGTCGCCATACACTTGCCAGATGGAGTTCAGCATCCACATGATGGGGGCGTCGTAGCCCGGACCGGAACATTGTTTTAATCCGGCCACGACATCTTCAACCCGCTGACGAGATAGCTCCCGAAAATCCGGGACAGGATCGCCTTTCCGCCACTCTACCCCCAACAGAAGAGCCCGCATCTCCGGCGAGCCGCAGGTAGTACAGTTCCGCTGCATGCACCAGTCTTGATCAAGTCCTTGGTCAATGCCTTGTCGGATTCGATCTAAGGACTCGCTGGCCATCTCACACCCCAAACACCTTCATGACCTCGTCCCCGAGGTGGTTGATTACCTTCACCGCGATCCGGCCTGTTTTGGGCTTTGCGAACGGCCTCGATACGTCCGAATTCAGGCTCTCCCAGGCTTCCTCGTCGATATCGGCCTTCAGGGTGGTCTTCAGCGCCTTGTACGGGTCACTGGCCCCCAGGAAATACGCATGGCGGACGAAGAACGATTCCTCGTTGTAATCCGTGTCGATGAACCAGCAGGCGATGCCGTCTGGGCCGCTTGACTCGATCTCGCCGGTCTGGGGCTTAAACACGTCCACCCCATGGATTTGCACCTTGATCTGATCACCCTCCGGGATGATCTCGATATCAGGCTCCCCAAAGACCACGAACAGGTTCCCTGTCCCGGTATTCTTCAGGTCATCGGCCATGTGCAGGTCGGGGTTCATACGTGCCCGTAGGATTTGCAACGCTCCCAGCTTGTTCAGGTCGGTACACTGGGCCGAGAAGGAGAAGGCACAGGCCACCAGAATATCGAACCCAGCCTCGGCACATTCCCGTGCCGCCGCCGTTAGATCGGCCCGTTGAACGGTACCGAATTCGGGGCCGATGAAGATACCCGCCCGCCGTTCTGGGCCGTCCTCACCCTCCTGATACCGCCCCTCGGCGGCGATGAACCGGCCCGGCCATGGGGTGAGGGATGAGAAGGTTATGCGGTCACCCTTTTCCATCTGCTGGACGCCCGAGGTCTTGAGGTTCTCCATCACCATGGTGGCAAAGTCGATCTCTTCGCCCGGGGCGTCGCGGTCGCCCTTGGCGGCGTCGAGCGTATCGACCAACTCGTCATCGTGATCGACGGCCAGCGTCCGGTGGGGCGAGAGGCTTTCGACCGTGAAGGGCCCGGCCACCCTGATCTTGCCGTTGTCGGTATAGGGCTTGTCGTAGAGGTATTCGTAATCGGCCTTGGCGGCGATGGAGGCGTCAATCTCCTTCTGACGAGCGATCCGCTGTTCCCACCAATCGGCATGGGCCTGACAGGCGTCGCTCGACCAATCCTCACCCACCTCCCTGGGGATTTCCCATTCCTCCCAAGACTGGCCCAGAGCGGCGTTCAATTGCGCGCGGAGTAGCTCTAGCTTCTCCTGGAACTCATCCCAAATCACGTCGATTTCTGAGTTGTTCGCAATGGACTTTAGCGTGATGTGGGGCACACGCTCGTAGGCAAAGCCTTGGCGAACGTCCGGCTTGTGACCTTGGCGCTGCACTTCTGCCAATCGATCCTCGGGTGGTGGAGTGCGCCGAAGCTCCGCTTCCTGCCTTACCCCGGCCTCAGTGTCACGAAGAACGTAGTAGGAGTAACGGGCACCCATGATACGAGCCCGGGCAAGAGCCAAGGCTACCCGCGATGTATCGATTGTAATCCAGCGGCGACCCCATTGTTCGGCGACAAATGCTGTTGTTCCTGAGCCGCAAGTCGGATCAAGAACAAGATCGCCAGGATCAGATGCCATAAGCAGGCAACGAGCCACTATGCCCGGGTTAGTCTGGACGACATAGGTCTTGGTATCTGCGAAGCCACTGGTTCGAAAATCTGTCCAAGTATTATTTATTGGGATGTTGGCGAAATCAAAAAATTTGCGCCTATACCGAAGTGTGTTCCCTCTAGGAAGAAGTCTGGTTGCCTTGGCCAACCTACTGGCACCTAAGGCGTTTGTTTTCCAACCACCTTTGCCAGGACGATACGTGCCCCCATGCCAATCAATGGGCATCTGGGTTGACTCAACGCCTGTTTGAGACGTGAAATTGTCGTGAGCCATGATCCTCAGATCAGGGGGAATGTTTTCCGAGTCGACCTTCTCTTCCCTCGACATAGGGCGAACCAGCAAACTATCTTCTGACTCAAGAAGATTGTATTGCGTTGATCCTTCTCCGCCAAATACACGAGACGTGTAGATTTGACGATATTTTATCGCATCTTTCTTCTTCGCGTACCAAACAATGTAATCGTTTACCGATGCGAGGACTTTAGTTCCAATTGCTGGACTTCCCGCTCCAGTCGTTTTTGCCACGGTGATAAAAGCGACGAAGTTCTCGTCACCGAATACCTCGTCCATTATAGCACGAACTCGGTGAACATTCTCGTCACCGATCTGCATGAATACGCTACCGCTCTCATGCAGAAGGTCCCGTGCCACAGTCAATCGATCACGCAAGTACGTCATGTACGAATGGATGCCGTCACGCCAGGTGTCTCGGAACGCTTTCACCATCTCCGGTTCCCGGGTCACATGGGCGGCGTTCCCGTCTTTCACATCCCGGCTGGTCGTGGACCATTGGAAATTGGAGTTGAATTTGATGCCATATGGCGGGTCGAGGTAGATGCATTGCACCTTGCCTCGCAGCCCCTCCCGCTCCGCCAGTGACGCCATGACCTGTAGGCTATCGCCCAGGATCATCCGATTGGTCCAGTTGGCTTGGTGCTGATAGAACTCCGCCGCCGCCTCGGCATCCGGCAGGCCGTTGAAGTCCCCGAACAGGTCCGGCGTCTCCGGCGCTTCCTCTTCCTTCCGCTCCGCTGTCTCCCGCAGCAGATCGTCGATCAGAACCTTGGGGTGGACCTTCTCCTGGATATAGAGCGGCGGGGCCTGCACCACGAGGTCGGACCAGTCCTGCTCATCCTTGCCCCGCCAGACAAGCTGCGGGTCGAGATCGCGGTTGCGGCGTTCGTAGGCCACCCGGATCGGCGACTTGTCTTCCTCCGCCATCAACGGCTCCATCTCCGCCGGAGGGATGTTGGTGCGTTTGTCCTGGTGGCGGTGGGTTTTTACCTGGGTCGGGGCTTTAGGTTTGCGGGCCATTATTCTTCGTCTTTCAAGGAAGTCAGTGCGTCAAAATACTGTCGAGCTTTCTCGTTCAACCAGTCGATGGCGGCGGGCCAGTTCGCCTTGTCGCCCATGTCGAACTCAGAAAACTGGCCGAAGAAATGACCCCACTTCATGTTGGGTTCCATCGGCGTCAGCAGTTGTTGTTCGAGCAGATCGGCGTATGGCTCCAGCATTTCTAGCGTCTCTTCCGATGGAGCCCCTCTGAGACCCCGGATGAAGAGACCAACACCGTCGGATTTTCCGGCCCAGATTGAGATCATCACCTTCAACTTGGATGGGACGATGAGCCAGATATTGTTGGCCGAGGATTCAGTAACGCCGATGTCGCGTGAGTCCGGATGCTGTGCCAGGAATGCGTCCCAGAAATCCCGTTTCATCTGAGCAATATCTGACCGGGGTCCGGATTTGGCGGAAGCTGCGGCCTTGATCTTCCGCTCCCAATCGTTCGGTCGTGCAACGACCTCGAAGATAGGGGCAAGCGGGCTGTCACCTATCCGGACGACGCCGAGTTTCACCCCAAAGAACGAAAAGCCGTCAGCAGTATGTTCGTTCAGCCAGTTTATTGCCGAAACATGCGGAGCCCGGAAATCCGTGGCGATCCAGATAACTGTTCGCACATCAAGCCCTGCAAGGTAGGTCATGATCTGACCGAGATGCGAATGGTCGGTGACCGCCAACTGGTTCTCGATCAGTACCCTCGATTCATCCAAGTTGTTGATGGCCAGGATGTCCGCCGAAAAGGACTCGACTGCCACCTCGGTACCTTCGAGGTCCATGGATATACCAAGTATCTTGCCCAGGCGATCCAGGTTCTCGGCAAGCCAGGGTGTGAAGTCCAAGGCTTCGTGCGGCCAGGCGTCACGAGCATCTGCGGGGAGGAGTTCGCTGATCTCAGGCATCGGCGCTCTCCGTGGTTATGGAGGCGACCAATTCACTGAATTCGCGATCCATCTCGTAGACCGCTGTGAACTCGGTGAAGGCCCAACGCCCGAATTTCTTCAGGTTGTTCACCCCGGGCACCCAGTAGGTTCGCATGGTTTCGGCCTTCACCTTTGCGTCTTCGCCCCGATATCCTTTAACCTCAACGATCAGGTTCAGAGGGTCTTCCCGTCCATCGTCGATCTGGACAATAAAATCCGGGATGTACCGCTTCTTGGCTCCCCCCATAACGTAAGGAACTTCGAAGCCCAGGTTCTGGTTCTTGACGTAGGAGATAACGCGGGGGTGGGACTCGGCCACCCGGGCGAATTCAGCCTCCCAATCACTGTCACAGATTACCCAGTTGATATGGCTCTTCCTGGGGTCAGTCGCCCAGCGGGTTTCCCGGGAGGTGGTAAAGTTGACGAATGCGGTCGATCCAGTGGGGTTGTAGGCATCGAGGATTGCCTTGATCGGTTGATCCCCCACCAGCGTTGCCGAGATCGCCGCCTTGATCTTCTCGCAGGCCATGTCGGCCAGTTCACGGTACATTAGCTGGGCGGGATAGGTCCCCCCGCTACACCGCAGGTATCCGCCATCGATCCACTGGCGACATATGCGTTTCAGTTGCCCGAAGAGGTGAAGTTTGGGTTCTTCTCCTGGGTCCCTGTACTGATGGTACATCAGGTGCTTGGCCAGGTTAAACAGCACGGTCGAGTTCCGCATGTCCTCCAGATGATCGAGGGTCAGGTCCACGCCTTCTCCGATGATCCCCTGGTTATGCGTGATCGAAGGGCCAACGAGGGCCGGTGTCAGTTCTAGGGTGGAATCGGGCGTGAACGCCGCAGTCAGGCGCTCGTCCGGGAGTTCCACACGATACCCTTCCACCCGGGGAAAGGTGATCTCCAGGTCATCGCGGTCAGGGCGGACGGCATGCACACGGATCGTTGGCTTTGGTGGGTTCGGCTTGACTGGAACAGGTTTTGCCGTGAAGTCGAAGGGAATGCCCAGGATATCGGCGTATTCGGTGTTGAAGCGACCCTCGGCATTCAATTCGTAGGATTGCCGACGGAGCCCGCGACCGACAACTTGCTCACATAGTAGCTGGGTACCAAAGGCCCGGACCCCGAGGATGTGCGTGACCGTGTTGGCATCCCACCCTTCAGTCAACATCGAAACTGATACAACACATCGGATGGATTCACCTAGTCGTCCTTTCCTGCCGACGGTGTTCATGACCTCCCGCAGTAGGTCCTGGTCGGAGATGTTATCTGCGGCGTGAATGTCACCGGTACGTTCGATGATTTCACCCCGGAAGCGTTCGATCTCATCCGACGCCATCTCCCGGAAATCTTTGTCCAGTGCATCCCCGGATTCCAGTTGCTCTGAGTCGATCAGTAGGGTCCGTGGGCGGGGTTTCCGATTGCCATAATCATCGTAGTTCCTGAAAAGCTTGAGACGCCCGTTCTCCAGCACCGAGGACCCATCATCGTGCTCCCGAATGAACCCGGAAACGAAATCGTAAACTAGCTTGGAGGTTGCCGTGTTGTTGCACACGACAATGAAGACCGGCGGTTCCTCGATCCCCACTTCCTGCCATAGCTGGTAGGTCTGCTCATAGTGGCCGTAGAGCGCCTCCAGGGCGGTCTGTAGCTCTGTTGGCATGCTGAGCGGATCAAGACCCTTGGCCGACTTCCCTCTACCCTTCTTGGGGAGTTTCTTGCCAATGTGTTCCCATAGGTTCCGGAATTTCGGCATGTCCTCGCCGGGGATATTGTCGGCCACCGGCACCCTCGGCAGCTTGACGATTCCGCACTCAATCCCGTCCATCAGGGAGAAATCTGAAACTGTCCAAGGGAACAAGGTTCCTTCCCGATACCCGGAACCACTCAGGAAGAATGGAGTGGCGGAGAGATCATAGACCGTACGGACCCCGAGCTTCCGCTTCACGGTTTCCAACCCGGTAATCCAGAGCCGAGCAGCCTCGTTGTTCTTGTCAGCCTCGACCTTTTCCTCACCCTTCAAATCATCCCGATCCGGATCGGGGCGTTCCCGATAGCAATGGTGAGCCTCGTCGTTCAGCACCACGATGTTCTTCATACCCATCAGATCGGGCATCACCCGGCGGATCATTTCCCCTTCAGTTTCCTGGGATCGAAGCTTCGGACCACGACCTTCGATAAGTCGCCTCGTGTTCTTCGCCGCCTCGATCCGCTCCCGGAGTTTGAATGCATGGTAATTCGTGATGACGATCTTGGCCTTCTCAATGTCACCGAGCATGTCCTGCGGAACGATTTCTCTGGACTTGTAGTAGCTGTCCGGATCGTTGGGCAGGAGCACACGAAGCCGGTCCCGAATAGTGATGCCTGGGGCAACTATCAGGAAACCTCGGGTGTAGTTCTTGGAGTTTTCGTGACGAACGGCATTGACCGTCTGCCATGCGATCAGCATGGCCATGACGGTGGTCTTGCCTGCCCCAGTGCAAAGCTTCAGGGCCATCCGGAACAAATCTGGGTTTGCTTGTTCATTCGCTCCCTTGAGGTGCTCGATGAACTTCTTGCCCTGCGCCCCCATTTTGGGGGCGACTTCGGTTAGCCAGATGGCGGTTTCTACCGCCTCGACCTGGCAGAAGAAGGGGCGGATACCCTGGAAGGGATGATTACGCCAATGCCGAAGCAGCCGGGCCGTTTCAGGCGTGACCTGCCAGTGATCAGGATTGGGCAGACGACGCCATGCATCGACGTGGTTCCTGATTTCGTTTATAATCGGTGTCGGATTGTATTCCTGATCTTCGGTGGACAAACCGTCGGTCGCATCGAGTTGCAACTCGGCTTGTTCACGAGCCTGGCGTTGCCGTCTTGGTTTCGGAACCGGTGTGACCAGTTCTGACCGCCGACGGTTTTCGACGATCCGATTGTTAGGCTGTCCCTTGTCATCCAGTTCCCAGTGTCGCCCCGGGTAGTAATAGGGCGAATTCAATATTGGTTTTTCAAAAAATAGGTTGGTCATCCTGACTGCACCTCTCCAAAGGCTTTCTATCGCTTAAACATGGCCTCGATTATACCGAGATGACGTTCTGGTTCGAACTCAGCCTTCGGATCGTTGACAATATGGTTGATTTCCAGGCGGTAGAGTTCCGACACCGCAGCGCCCATTTTTTCGGGTGACGGGCGAGCATTTTGTCGGTTCACGACCCCTTGCACCGCTTCCACGACGGCTTTCAACCGTTTGATATCGACTGAGGAGGGTTTGGTCACGATGCTACCCTCGACGAGGGCCGAGGCAGAGACCTGATAGAGTTCAGCGAGCATCTCCAATCGTTCGGTAGTGACTTTGCTGAGGCCGTTTTCCATCCGGGAGAAGCTGGCCCCGCTGATACCAATGCACTCCGCCGCCTTCTCAAGCGATAGACCTGCCTGTTCCCTGGCCCGTCTGAGCGTGTTGTAGATGTTTGGCATGCATTTCTCACGGATATCTCCTTCCACTCTTACATTACTCGTAAAGCGACGAAAGCTCGGAGTTGAACTTTCTGGTAGCGAATCACTTACGATAAACGTAAGAATGTAAGGATGACAAAGCTCAATGATTTTCTTTCAGACCGAGGCATCTCAAAAAGTGCGTTTGCGATGCAGATCGGAACAACGGCGGCGACGGTCAGCAGGATCGGCGACGGTATCGTGATGCCACGAAAGGCCCTACTTCAACGGATACATGAATCCACGGGCGGGCTCGTCACACCGAACGACGTGCTTGGCCTCTACTGCACACATCCATGTCCGAACGCCAAATTGAAGGTATCCGATGGGTAGTTCCAAAACATTCCCGTTGTGCGCTGCGATGATAGCCACCCTCACTGGCTGCTATCCATCGCTCAGCGAAAGCGACGCGATATTCTACGGATACTGCGTCGGCATTTTTCCCGGTGCTGAAGTTGCCATTGAGAGAGGCTATCTTCAGTATCAACCGGGAACATTTCAACGGGTTCAAGAAATCGCCAGCCGGTCGTTTCCCGTACCGATCAATTGGGATGAAGAGAGTTTTTCGATCTTCCAACGGGAAATCAGAAGAGGTCAGAACCATGGAGGGGCGATCCTCCGTGGAGATGTTCAGCGAAGCGACATTGCTCGCCTCAACGCCTGTATTGAATGGGCTTCGGGGTTGCAGTGATGGACAGTCAGCGTGACGCAATCGTGTCATGCCACTGGGCCCCGAGAGAAAGGCAACAACAATAGCAGCATCAAGATCAGTTCAGAGCAGCAACTTCGCGACCCACAAAATGAGAAAAATGCACCAGGAGAACTGCTTCTGTCAGGTGGGTTCGCCGCTTTCGTTGCCATGGCCTTGGTCCCGGACAGGAAGCACCTCAACAGACCGTCCACCAAATAGGCCAGAACCCATCTCGATGAGGTATTTGTCCAGTGACAACGATTGATAGGATGCTTCCACATAGAGGTTGCTCATCACCACGGCTTTACCCGTCCAGACGAAGGCGGCCTTTGCAACCTCCAGGTCCCCTTTCGACGTGTCCCAGATGCTCACGTACCAACGGCTCATAGACACGTTCTCAAAGGGGCCGAGATCGGCCAGGGCGTCGCGAACCTCGTCGGTCAGTTGATCCATCCCACTTGTGTAGATCGCGCACGCAATCAACGGGTGCGGCGGGACTCGTGGTGAACCTGGTTCAAGATCAGTGTAGTTGAATGCATACATTGCCACTATTTTAGTTTCCTTATTATGGGCAGCGAGAAAAATGGCGCTCAGTAGACCACCGGTACTGATCAGTCATCGCCACAGTAGGTCATGTCCCAGTACTGCTGAACGCAGTCTTCAATGATGACGGCCAGATGCCGCCGTTCCAAAGTCCTGATCTCCCGCAATAGCTCTACGATCTCAGACGATACATTTTTTATCGTGATGTTTTGCCGATCCATCGTTCCATTCTCCTCATTGTATTTATAAAGAATGGTCCGATCAGGAGCCCCTTCGTTATCACGGCCGCTCGACCATGGTCATACTCAAAGAGTCCAGTGGTTATCGCCAGGTCCTAAATACCAGCGGCTGAATTTCTGCCGTTGCCCTTGAAATAGCAACCACATCAATCGACATTACCCGGTTGCTTCGCTCGTGAATGGCGTCAGGTCCGACAGGGGCATCAGAAAAGCACTGTGGCTATACACAGGATTTTACATGTGAAAGGTCAATGATTTCAAAAGAGGTGGAAACCGCAGTTTCGATATCAACCGTGGTTTTGTACCGGCGAGTGAGTACTGACCAACAGGTAAAATCCGAATACAAGAACCAACTAGAAGTGATAAAATCAGCATACCCAAACTTCAGTATCGTCAACTCGACAATACTATCCGAAGAGGAACCAATGTCTGGTAGGGCATCACCAGAGAAAAGGATGGCATCTGGTTTGGGAAAATGCCTGAAGATGTTGAAGAGACGCCCAGAGTCCATTCTGTTGGTATCTGATGCAGATAGGATCGCCAGGCGGGCAGATATCTTTGAACTCATTCAGCGGCAGGGATTAGGTCACCGAGTATTCGAGGCTGCCAGCGGCATGTCCGTCAATGATATCATTGCTACCGGCAAGCACCATAGTATACAGGCCAAGACCGAAACCGATGCTGCTATGCGTCAAGCTGGAATGAACCGGTACCGGGAACGTGGCGGGTACATGGGCTCACCGACCATCGCCATGCGTTCAAAGACGGCGACCGCCGCGAAAGAACAAAATACGACGAAACGACGTTCCGAAGTTTTCACGGTTATCACCGATCTCGTTAGGGTGAACCGGGGTAGAAAACCATCATATACGGAAATCTGTGACGAGCTTGACCGAAGAGGAGTCAGAACTGGTCAAGGGCATTTCTTCACCCCGGTAAGATTGGCTCAATACCGCAAGAGCAATCGAACAGAATGGAATTCTGCCCTTGATAGTTATAGCCGTCCACGGCGGCGACTGAATCATATTATCACGACTATACAGACAGAAACACGCCGCCGTCGCCTGTCCAGACGGCGAGTCGCTTTGCTCTCGCAGGTGGCGCTCCAGCCCTCACACGATCAGACGAGGGCATTAAGTCCTGATCCCCTCGGCGCGGGCCAACATGGGTGGAGAAATCCCCGTCAGAATGTCGGTGTTTCTAGCAAAGGATGTCGCGGACCACCAAACCTATCGGAAGCTCTCTGAGCCCTCCGACGATATCTTGGCTTAATTGGGTTTGTGTCGGATGAAACAGCATAGCACAGGGCCGTTCTACGCCCATGTCGGCCTTTCTCCGTTTCCGAATTGCAGCGATCTGGACTGGGAGGGCAACCTGGCCCAATCATTTATGGTGATATCAGGCAATCTGGCACCTGGATTGTGTCCGTTTATCCTCCAGGTATCGAGACCACAGATTTCACTATCCGATCTCCGGTTCCGACCGGAATCCGCTTCCCCCGATGTATCAGCGGCTGCTGGATGGGATCGTTCGATACAAAGTTGCAACCGATATCCCGAAAGCCGCTGCGATTTCTGCGGCAGGGACATCTTTGGTGAACATTTCTTTGGCGGACGCGATTTGTACATCAGACATCTTTTTGGGACGACCACCTAACCGGCCACGCCGCTTGGCTGCTGCCAATCCGATCTTGGTACGCTCGATCAGGATATCACGTTCAAGCTGTACACATGCTGACATAACGGTGTACAGCATCCGGCCAGACGGTGTGGTGGTATCGATAGTCTCGGTCAATGACATGAAGCCGATGTCGCGCTCTTCGAAATCGGCGACGATCTGTATCAGATGTTGAACAGACCGTGCTACCCGGCTCAAACTGAGGCACACGAAGGTGTCACCGGCGCGGCAAAAGCTGAGCGCCTCTTTCAGCACTGGTCGATCAGACCTGGACCCTGATGCTACCTCCTCGAATATGCGCTCACAGCCAGCTTCCCGCAGTCGGTCGATCTGACCATCCAGGTTCTGACCATTCGTAGAAATCCGTGCATATCCTACTCGCATAAACTCACCTTCGATTCTCAAAACTCATCTAATCGTAATCATATCTGAACAATATTTCGATAATGAGTTTTAAGAACGTCAGACTCCAATGTTTCTTGTGTTGCAGAAACACCAGGGTTCGCGACGCAAGAACGACCGATTTTGATAATCGCATCGCTTCGACTGCGATGGGAGCGAACCCTCGCCTGACCGCCAGTGTTTCGATCTTGGCCGAACTCGACTCTGGACAAAATGGACAAAGTAGCTCAAAGTGAACGAATGAAGAACTTTTCTGCCAAGGACGCCAAGAACCGCTTCGGCCTGATGATTGATGAAGCCCGTTTGGCCCCGGTCGTCATCGAGAAGCATGGCCGTCCTGTGGCCGTGGTGTGTTCGGTAGAAGAGTTCGAGCGCATGAAGGCCCTGGAGCACGGCGTCGAACCAGATGGTGATGCATGAGCACCGTACCTGGAAATGTTCGTATCTATCATATCGTTCACCTTGATCGCCTACCTTCGATCATTGCCGACGGTTATTTGTGGTCGGATGCCGAGACCCGCCGCCGTGGCTCTCCGGGGACGACGGTAGGCATGCAGGGCATCAAGGACCGTCGGCTGGTGTCACGACTGACCTCGTATCCCGATCTTGCCGTGGGCGCATGTGTCCCGTTCTATTTTTGCCCCCGCTCCGTGATGCTCTACCTACTCCATAAGGGAAACCATGAAGGGGTGACCTATCGTGGCGGCCAACAGCAGATCGTACACCTCGTCGCTGATGTACCGAAGGCGGTGAATTGGGCCCATGGCGAGAACTTGCGTTGGGCCTTTACCCTATCAAACGCCGGTTCAGGTTACTTCGAGGATCGCTCCGATCTGGCCAGCCTGTCAGAGGTCAACTGGGAGGCCGTGACGGCAACCCAGTGGAGTGGGAACGGTATCAGCCGGGACATCAAAGAAGGCAAGCAGGCTGAGTTCCTGGTGGAGGACAGGTTTCCGTGGCACCTGATCCTGGGTATCGGGGTGTTCTCCCAGGTGCAGGGCGAGCATGTGACGCGGTTGGTATCCGGCCTGCCGCACAAGCCGCAGATCAAGGTACTTCGAAATTGGTATTATTGATGAGCGAGGGAGGCGCAGCATGATTCGATACACTACCGGCGACGTACTCCGTGCCGATGTGGATGCCTTGGTCAACACGGTGAACTGTGTCGGTGTTATGGGCCGTGGCATCGCCCTCCAGTTCAAGAAAGCGTTCCCCGTGAACTATGAGGAATACCGGGCCGCCTGTGATCATGGTGAAGTGGTTCCCGGTCGGATGTTCATCACCGAACGCCATGCGCTTTCCGGTCCCAAGTTCATCGTCAATTTCCCGACCAAGCGCCACTGGCGGGGTAAGAGCCGAATCGAAGATATCGAGACGGGCCTTGACGCACTGCGCAGTGACATCCTGGCCAGGGGCATTCGGTCCATCGCCATACCCCCCTTGGGTGCCGGTCTTGGTGGGCTCAACTGGCAGGACGTGCGCAGCCGGATCGAAAAAAGGCTCGGTGATCTTGATATCGATATTGTGGTGTACGAGCCGGGCCAGGCACCGGACGCCACAGTGATGGCCAGAACGAAAGAGGCCCCTCCCATGTCAACGGGAAGGGCTACCCTGGTAACCCTGATGGACCGGTATCTGTCCGGTCTCCTTGATCCGTTTATCACGCTGATCGAATTGCAGAAGCTGATGTACTTCATGCAGGAGGCCGGGCAACCGCTTCGTCTCAGCTATCGCAAGCACATCTATGGCCCCTACGCAGACAACCTACGCCACGTTCTGAACGACATCGAAGGTCATCTGGTATCTGGTTATGCCGACGGAGGGGACACCCCCAACAAACAGATCGAACTGGTACCCGGAGCTATCGAGGACGCCACACGCTTCATTGCCGCCGACAACGAGGCTCAGGAACGGTTCGAGAGGGTCAGTGAACTGGTCCAGGGGTTCGAGTCGCCATACGGCCTTGAGTTGCTTGCGACCGTACATTGGCTGGTTCGTCACGAGGGTGTAACGTCAAGAGAGGACGTGATCGAGCAAACACACCGTTGGAACGAGCGCAAGAAACGATTCACACCTCGTCAGATTGGTCTCGCTTTCGATCATCTTGTCAGCCGTGGGTGGACGGATTTGGTTGCGAACTAGCTCGCACAATCGAGCCATATTACTATCTGCCCTGGGTGTTATGCTAGATGTATGGAGACCGTGCAGATCGGCCAGCGACGGAATGATGTGATCGCCATGCTGATCTTTAGACTTTCGAAAATTCGGAGGGATCAGTTACAGAAGGTCATCATACGCTCGGGTCCAGTATTGGGTCGATTAACCAAAATTCCGAGCAGTTCAATTTTTTTTACTTGAACCGGAACTGCGGGATTCCTATCTACCCACCCAGGCAACAAGCCAGCTAATTTCAGTAATCGTTCTCGAAGACGGGTTGAACCACGGTCGGGACCTCAATGGAGGTGCGCCGTGATCACAACCGATCCATCCGAATTCCTACAGCAACTACATTCTGAATCGGGCTTCACTCAGATGGTGCCCGTTCCGGAGAAATCCCGGGTGCCGGTCATTCGCGAATGGCCGGGCATGATGAGCCTGTCCACATTGGCCGACTATCTCGATGTGTCGGTATCGACCGTCAGCACGATGGTGAAGAACGGTCAGCTTCCGCCCCCTACCTTCGCCCCGACACCACGGTTGAAAAGATGGTCCCGACAGTCGGTCGATGAGTACTTCCAAAGGGCCAGTGAGAAAGAGGTCAATGGACCGTCCATTGATGATCTGATGGCCAAGTCCACAATGACGAAGCGCGGGGGATACTGAGATGGCTCGTATCCGCGAATACCTCATTGAAGAGAAAACTCGCCACGGAAAAGTCCGCTACCTATTCCATCGTCGGCCAGATGGAAGGCGCATCACAATCAAGGGTCAGCCGGGTGAAACCGAGTTTGAGCGTCAGTACCAATGGCTGGCGAATGGTGGCGATCATCAACTCGACCTCGAAAAATCCTCAATCGAACGTCAGCGTGCCGGAATGGCACCGCAGACCGTTTTGGAACTCGGTCGTCACTACCGCCATTTTATCGACAAGGAGGTCGAACGAAAATCGTTGTCTCCTGTTACCGTGTCCCACTACGCCCGGTTTTCTGAAAGGTTCATCCAGGATTTCGGCCCGGCATCACTGCACTCGATCCAGCCTTACCAACTGGAAAGAGTTCTCGACGAATGGAGTTCAACGGATAACGCATGGAACAATGCGCTGCGAGCCATCAAGCATCTCTTCCGATATGCCGAGAAACATTGGGGGCTGAAGCCAAATCCAGCCTCGGAGATCGAGAAGCGCAAGGTGGTAACCCCAGGGTTCGAACCGTGGGAGCCAGAAGACATCAAGCAGTTCTTCCAAAGGCACAAATTCGGGTCCATGGCGCATCTCGCAATGATGCTGCTCATCGAGGTCGCCCCAAGAAGGTCAGACCTCGTGAAGCTAGGCCCCGCGAACATCGAAAAGATCGAAGATCAGACGTATATCCGGTTTACTCCACAGAAAAGCGAGAACAAGACCGCTATCCCGGTAACTGTCCCCATTTCACCGGCGCTGATGGCGGCCATCGCTGCTACTCCTACGGGTCCAGACACCTTCTTGGTTACCGCCTATGGTCACCCGTTCACAGCGGAAGGCTTCGGCAACAAGATGGCCGAGTGGAGAGATGCAGCAGGTGTTCGGTCATCAGTGGGTTGCCATGGAATGCGTAAGGCAGTGGGCATCAACATGGCTGAGAACGACGCGAGTCCATATGAAATCATGGCGTTGCTCGGACACTCGTCGCCAAAAGTGACGCAGGTCTATACGGAAGCTGCAAACCGCCGAAAGCTTGCCGGGAAGGCCGCGTCGAAATCGACGCTCAATAGGCTGGTCGTTCATGATCAAGCCGACGAAGAGCAAAGCGTCGAATGAGCTTGATCGACAATAACCTTCCCCTAGACGGTGAGGTGGTCCAGATACTGGAGGAGTTGCTCGCGTCTTATCTTGAAAACACCCCGCCGGGGGAGACGTTCCTGCTTTCAAAGCTGTATGCGGACCTCGAAATCAAAGACACTAAACGGCGTAGCGGGACTCTCGACGGGCTCATCGACCAGACGTTGCACAACTGGAATTGGTACAGATGCCGCCGTGGCCTGAACAACGAGCTTATGAGTTTTTCCAGGCGCACCTCTAAGGGGCAGCCTCATATCATCCAACTGCTGAACGGGACGAGGGTCGAAACCGGAGACACATGGCCCCCGTACGACTACGTGGGCAATCGGGGTCGCGGTGAAGCGGATTCAGTCAGAGAAAAGATCATTAGATCACGACAACGCAGGCGAGCCGACAGAGGGTGTGCTTGAAGCCGAACAGCTATCTGAAACAGTTGAGTTTACACACCTTTTTACACACCTTGGGTGTGTTGCCGTTTTCTTCAGCATTTTCAGTATGGCTGGTGACCCCGGCAGGATTCGAACCTGCAACCTGCCCCTTAGGAGGGGGCTGCTCTATCCAGTTGAGCCACGGGGCCAGCCTGTGCCCGTTCTGGCCAATTCCTTCCCCGCTGGCAAGCGTTTGGCGGGGAAAAAACCGTCTGCGGCGTTCTGGTTTGGACAAGCCGCCCGGAAGTGCGTAACAGTCGTGTTATCGCAACCAGCCGGAGCCCCCAGCCTTGCCCCCAAGAAGCCAAGACCCAGGCCGCCCCCAACTGACCCTGCGCGATGTGGCCGAAGCCGCGCGCGTATCGGAAATGACGGTCAGCCGTGTGTTGCGCAATCGGGGGGACGTGTCGCAGACGACGCGGGCACGCGTTCTGGAAGCCGCCCGGTCCCTTGGCTACGTGCCCAACAAGATCGCGGGCGCGCTGGCCTCGTCGCGCGTCAATCTCGTGGGCGTGGTCATCCCCTCGCTGTCCAACATGGTCTTTCCGCAGGTGCTGGCGGGCATCTCGGACGTGCTGGATGACACGCCGTTGCAACCTGTCTTTGGCGCGACCCATTACAAGCCCGAACGGGAAGAGGAAGTCATCTACGAGATGCTGTCCTGGCGGCCATCCGGCATGATCGTCGCGGGGATCGAGCATTCCGAGGCCTCCGTCGCGATGCTGGCCAATTCCGGAATCCCCGTGGTCGAGATCATGGATGCCGATGGCAACCCGATTGATGCCATGGTAGGGATCAGCCACCGTGCGGCAGGGGCCCGCATGGCCCGGGAAATCCTGGCACGCGGCTATCGCCGGATCGGCTTCATGGGCACCAAGATGCCGCTGGATTTCCGCGCCAGCAAACGGCTGGAGGGGTTCGAGGGCGTCCTGAACGAGGCCGGAGTCGATCTGGTCGATCGCATGTTCTATTCCGGTGGCTCGGGCCTTGGCAAAGGCCGCGAGATGACCCAAGAGATGCTGACGCGCCATTCTGATCTGGATTTCCTTTATTATTCCAATGACATGATCGGCGCAGGAGGGCTGCTCTACTGTCTTGAAAAGGGCATCCGCATTCCCCAGGATCTGGGGCTTGCCGGGTTCAACGCGGTGGAGATCCTCGACGGTCTGCCGATGCGGCTTGCCACGATGGATACGCGACGGCTGGAGATCGGCCGCGCGGCGGCCCAGATCATCGCCGCGCGCGTCGCTGGCGAGGATTGCGATCAGATCATCACCATGGATGCCGGTTTCGACCCCGGTGAGACGATGCGCGATCCCGTCTGACACCACGATGAGCCCTTTCGAATAAAAGGGGATTCATTTTTTCGCCATCTCTGCTACGATTCAGGAAAACCGGGCGCAAAAGCCCGGATCGAGCAGAAGGTATCAGATGACCAAACTATTGGACCCGGCCGCGGTGACCAAGGCGGCAGATCGTGTGGCAGGCAACGAATCCACGAAAGAGGGACGTGTTCACCAGACATGGTTCCGGGGATCAAAGGGCAGCCGCCCGCCCAAGGCCATGCAGATGATGCCGGAAACGGCCGTTCTGGACTATGTGCTGAAAGGCTGGGAACCCCCCGCCCCCTGCATCAACGAAGACACGAAAGTCACTGCCTTCGGCAGCTGCTTTGCCGCCTATATCTCTGACTGGCTGGCCTCTCGTCATTACAACGTGCTGACGCGGAACAAGGAAAGCAACGCCTACGTGGTCAGCTGCGGCGAGGGCATGGTCAACACCTTCGTCATCCGCCAGCAATTCGAATGGGCGTTCGAGGCCAAGAGCTTCGATGCCCCGCTGTGGCATGGCTACAAGTCGGAAGAGTTCGGCTATGACGAAGACGTGCGCGCTGAAACGCTGCGCCTCTTCAATGAAACCGACGTCTTTATCCTGACCCTTGGCCTATCCGAGGTTTGGTATGACGAGCCGACCGGAGGCGTCTTCTGGCGCACCCTGCCGAAGGACAAATACGACCCCGAACGCCACAAGTTCCGCGTGTCGACCGCCCAGGAAAATGCCGACAACCTGCGGGAAATCTACCGCCTGATCCGCAAGCATCGCCCGGATGCCAAGATCATCCTGACGCTGTCACCCATTCCGCTGATCGCCACCTTCCGCGATGAAAGCTGCATCAGCGCCAATAGCGTGTCGAAGGCCGTTCTGCGCGTCGCCATCGACGAGGTGATGCGGGAGTTCAAGGACGAGGGCTACCTGTTCTACTGGCCGTCCTACGAAATCGTGGCCGACATCTTCAATTATCCGTTCAAGGAAGACCGCCGTCACCTGTACAAATCCGTTCAGGATTTCATCATGATGACCTTTGAACGTGTCTGGTGCGAACGCGCGCCAACGGACCATGAATACCTGCGCCAATGGCTCCGCGCCAAGTCAGCCGCCGGGCAATTGAACGAACGGCTCGACGGCGCGCTCGGTGCCCGCAATCTGCCCAAGCTTAGGCATATGCTCAACCGAAACCGGATCAGCGACTTCAAGGTCACGGACGAGGCGGCAAAGGAAATGCTGCTTCGATATATCGAAGAAGAAGAGCGCATTCAGGCTGCGGAAGCCACGGCTGCGGAATAAGCGCAGCCGTCTCCTCTGTTCCAACATAGGGCCTGAGCGACTGAACCGTCGCACGGGATAGGACATGACAGACTCCATTTCAGTAGATAGCCCGCCCCCCGCTCTGAACAGAATTGACGGGGACGCGCCGACGAATGTCGGACAAGGCATCAGGGCCTGGTTCCGCGGTCGAAACGCCAACCGCTCTGCGAATGCTCAGCAGATGATGCCGGCCTCCACGGTGGTGGATCATCTAGTTCAGGGTTGGGCACCAGACAGCCCATTCATAGACGAAACAACACGCGTAACGGCCTTTGGCTCTTGCTTTGCCGAGTCGATTTCGACCTGGCTGGCAAACCGAAATTACAAGGTGCTGACGAAAGCCGAGAACAGCAAAGCCTACATTGTCAGCTGCAGCGAAGGGATGGTGAACACATTCGTCATCCGACAGCAGTTCGAGTGGGCCCTGGAAGGGAAGAAGTTCGAAGCCCCGCTTTGGCATGGCTACAAGGCCGAGGAGTACGGCTATGACGAGGATGTCCGGCAAGAAACAGCACGGATTTTTCAGGAAACCGATTTCTTCATCCTGACCCTCGGCTTGTCGGAAATCTGGTATGACGAGCCAACCGGTGGCGTCTTCTGGCGCACGCTTCCGAAGTCAAAATATGATCCGCAACGGCATAAGTTCCGCGTCGCAACGGTCGAGGAAAACCGTGACAATCTTCGGGCTATTTACAAGCTTATCCGCAAACATCGGCCAGACGCCAAGGTTCTACTGACCTTGTCGCCAATCCCGCTGATCGCAACATTTCGCCCCGAAAGCTGCATGTCCGCAAACAGTGTATCCAAAGCGGTTCTTCGTGTCGCGATTGACGAAGTTGTTCGTGAATTCAAAGACGACGGGCACCTGTTTTATTGGCCGTCATACGAGATCGTCGCCAATGTATTTCAGTACCCGTTCAAGGAAGACGGGCGACATCTTTACAGCTCCGTCAAGGAATTCATCATGATGACCTTCGAACGGGTCTGGTGCCACCAGCCAAGCGACGATCACACCTATCTTGGGCAATGGCTAAAGGCCAAGTCCGCGTCGGGCCAACTTCCACTCGACGTTGAATCTGCCATCAAGCGAGGCAACTTGGCGCGTCTGCGCCGACTAGCAACGCGGCCGCGTCTTACGCGGCACAAGATCACCGACCAAAATGCACGCGAAATGATGCTGGCCTATGCGGACGGTGAAGAACGGCGAAGATCCGAATCCAACGCCACAGCAGCGGAGTAATCAGATGTTCTCAGCATTCCGGAATATTCACGGCAAGGCCGCCACGGCTGGTTTCCTTGTAGTTCTCGCTCATGTCGATCCCAGTCTGGCGCATAGCCTCGATACAGTTGTCCAGGGGCATAAAATGCTGCCCGTCGCCGCGCAAAGCCAGCGAAGCGGCGGAGACAGCTTTGATCGCCCCCAGGCCGTTGCGTTCGATGCAGGGCACCTGTACCAGGCCGGCGACCGGGTCGCAGGTCATGCCCAGATGGTGTTCGAGCGCGATCTCGGCGGCGTTCTCGATCTGCTCGTTCGTGCCTCCCAAAGCGGCGCAAAGCCCGGCGGCGGCCATCGCGGCAGCGGAACCGACCTCACCCTGGCAGCCGACTTCCGCGCCCGAGATCGAGGCATTATGCTTGATCAAGCCGCCTATCGCGGCAGCGGTCATCAGGAAGGTGCGCCGACCCTCTTCGGTGGCGCCGATGCAATGATCGCGGTAGTAGCGCAGGACAGCCGGGACGACCCCGGCAGCTCCGTTCGTGGGCGACGTCACGACCTTGCCGCCAGCGGCGTTCTCCTCGTTGACAGCCATGGCATAGACGCTGAGCCAGTCATTGACGGTGTGCGGCTGCGCCAGGTTCGTGCCACGCTCGGAGAGCAGCTGTTCGTGGATCGCCTTCGCCCGGCGACGCACCTTGAGGCCCCCGGGAAGAACCCCGCTCTGTGACAGGCCCCGGTCTATACAGGCATCCATGGCTGACCAGATGTTGTCCAGCCGCTGTCTGACCTCGGCGCGGCCGCCATGGGTGGCCTCGTTCTCCCATTTCATCTCGGCAATGGATTTGCCCGAGATCTGCCCCATGCGCAGCATCTCCTCCGCCGATCCGAACGGATAGGGATACCCCTGCGCGGCCTTCTCCGCATGGAGCTCCTCGGCCCCGCCCTGCTTGTGGCGATCAAGTTCGGCCGCCGTCATCACGAAACCGCCGCCGATGGAGTAATAGGTCTCCTCCATATAGAGGTTCCCGGCCGCATCGAAGCCACGCAGAATCATCCCGTTGGCATGGCCCGGCAGCGGTGGCCCGAAATCGAACACCACGTCCTTGACGGGGTCGAAGGACAAGGGCGGCAGGCCCTCTGGTGTCAGGGTGTGACTCTCGGCCAGTTCAAGCTCCGCCGCCTCCGCCTTGTCCGGGTCGATCGTGGCCGGAAGAAACCCCAGAAGCCCCAGGATCACGGCCCGGTCGGTTGCGTGGCCCTTGCCGGTAAACGCCAAGGATCCGTGCAGAGAGCACATGACCCGCGCCACATCGCCCGCGCCGGGTTCCCGCAGCCCGCTGCGCAGCATTTCGAGGAACTGCGCCGCCGCCGTCATTGGGCCCATTGTATGGGACGAGGACGGGCCGATACCGATCTTGAAGATGTCGAAAACGCTGAGGAACATGGGACCGCTTCCTGTTGGGATTGCCGCCTGTTTACCCTGTTTGGAGGCCTCACGCCGAGGGAAACCGACATTGCGATCCATGCGACCGACGCAGGTCTCCTTCAACGGCAAAGCACGCTCCCCTTGGGACGGGGGAGCGTGCAGGTTTGGCGAGGGATCGGCCCGGGTCCAGGAAGGGCGTCTCCGTGCCGAACGGGAATTTCTCAGTCGAGTCCGAACTGGAAAAGGAGTCCTGTCTGGCATCCGTTGC
>NZ_RCIQ01000027.1 GCF_004000255.1 Nioella ostreopsis | reverse complement strand
CGAGGTCACGAACGACCGGGATTCGCCACGAAATTCAACAATCGAAGATACTAGCACTTGCGGGATATACTTTTCGGCTATATTGTATATCCTGAAAGGATATGCACATGCCCCTCTACATCAAAGACCCGGACGTAGATAAGCTCGTTGACCGCTACCTTGCTGCCTCTGGCGCAAGGAACAAAACCGAAGCGGTTCGCACGGCCTTGCTCAATAGTATAGCGGCGTTGGAGAAGCAGGAAACCCTCGCGGAACGTGTAGCGAAGGTTCAGCGAAAGGCAGCCGAGGCAGGTCTGAAACCGCGCGAATCCGACGACAAGCCGTTCATGGATGAGCTGTGGGGTGATGACTGATGTTCATCGACGCCAGCGCGCTTTGCGCCGTGCTGCTGAATGAGCCGGAAGCCCCGGCGATGCTCAAAGCAATGGAACAGGCCCGAGGCAAGCTGATGATTTCGCCGGTTGTGCGGGTAGAAACGACGCTCGGGATCGCACGGGATCTGAAGGAAAAGGATGGCGTAACGCATATCAGCGAGGCGCACTTCGACAAGGCGAGCGAGCTTGTCGCAGACCTGCTCCAATCACTCGGCGTTCGTGAAATGCACCTCACCGAAAGCATGGGCTCGGCGGCGATCGCGGCGTTGAGGAAATACGGCAAGGTGGCCGGTCATCCGGCGAAACTCAACATGGGTGACGCCCTCGCCTACGCCGCCGCTAAGGCGTTTCATGCCCCCTTGCTCTACAAGGGCGATGATTTTGCGAAGACCGATCTCGCATGAGGTCGGAAGAAAGGAGCTTTCGATGAAACTGATAGCGGCAAACGTGATGCGCAGCCTGCCAGCGGCGGCATACCTGGTTGGCGCAGCAGCAGCCCATGCGCAGGAAGGCTCGGCTGACGATTGCGAGCTTGTGAGCGCGGCCATGTCGCAGATGGTGCAGGCGAACATCGCCAACATCGAAGTGACCGGCAACATGCTGCAAAACCAGGCCGCCATGCTGGCGCATCTGGCGACGAGCGGCGATGGCGACGCCTTGGCGGCGGCGGCGGCCGTGACCGAGAACCTGGGCCAGCTTCAGGTGCCCAACGGCCCGGCCATTACGGATGGAATGGCCGCGCTGCGGCGCATGTGCCCGGAGCGGTGAGGGGGCTGTCTGCCCCCGCGCCTGGCGGCGCTCCCCCGAGGATATTTCAGGGAAGATGAAATGCAGAAAGGCCAAGCCCCGGAGGGCCTGGCCGTTGCAGCCGCCCTACTCGGGGCGGCGCTTGAGGGTGATCCCGACCTTCAGGAAGCCGAGGTTGATCGAGATCGTAAGGCTGAGGTCGATTGCGCGCAGCAGCTTGCGGATGGCTCGGAGCCGGCGAGCGGCGATGCGACGAAGTTTGATGGAACGCTTGCGAATGAATTTCATGGTCTGTCTCCTGATTGAAAAAACGAGGCTCGGTGACACGGCGGGAAAGGCGGGCCGTCAACACGCGCGCAGCGCCCCGAAGGGCTTGGTGTTGACGGCTCGCCGCGCCGTGTAGAGTGGCCGCTGTTTTTCAAGGAGGCAGACCCTGCACCTTCGCAGGGGTCCAGTGTCGCATTGCCGCTTGTCGGCGGTTCGGAGCTGAAGGCTGTGAAGCGCGATCGGCCGCCCTCTCGATGGGGGCGGCCGATTGGTCGGGGCGCAGCGCCGCGCCCGAAGGGCAGGCGGGCCGTGAGGCCCGCCCGGGCGGTCAGCCCGCCTGTTGCCGCTCCATCTGCTTGCGGATCATGTGGGCCAGGTTGGCGAAGTTGTCGCAGGCCAGTTTCACGCCGTGGCGGGTTTCGCCGCTATTGGTCTCGTAGCTCTCGGAGCGGATGGTGCCGGTCGCGCGAACCAGGTCGCCTTTGACGGTGTTTTCCTTGACCCATTTGATGACGTTCTCGTTGAAGATACTCACGTCGTTCCAGAAGGGTTTCGACTGAAAGTCGCCGTGATTGTCCTTGCGGCCATACTCGGCGGCGATGGAAACCCAGAGGACGCCGTTGCCTTCCTTGATCTGACCGACCCGACCGATGATTTCAAACTCAGCGAAGGTATTCATTTTTTGTCTCCTTGGTATCTTAGTGTTTCGATGAAAAACGGTCATGCTGGTCCTCGATGCGATCAAGCCAAAAATCGGAGGGTCCGCAAAGCGGAAACCGATTTTTTGATTGAAGGGCGGGGCGTTAGCCCCGGACGGTCGCTAAGAGAGGAACAAGCAATGTTCCGTTTGAGAAACCCGGACCAAGGAGACGGGTGAATACCTGGGTTGCACGAATTTCAGTGTCGGTTCCAGATCAAGGAAGGCAGCGGCGTGTGGATCTCGACAGGGGCTCGATTCATACTGCAAGGACAATCACGGCGACGGTCGAAACCTGGGGCGACGGATGCTCATCTGCGCAGCGGCAAATGGGTCAAGGGAAACCCGATGGCGGCCTAGCGACAACCGGCACAGGAACAGAAGAGGGCAGAGCGGCTTGCGAAACTGGCTGCGAGAAACTGGATCGAGACGCGGACAACATGCGCGACGCAGGCGCTTGTTTGGAGTTGCGGCAACAGGTGCGATGATCGTCGCGGCCTTGCTGTCGATCGACACCGGGACGGCGGCAGAGCCGATCAATCCGGCTTCAGTCTATGTGATCGACGGCGACACGATTGACCTGGGCGGTGAGCGGTTCCGGCTGGTCGGTCTCGACACGCCGGAAACCTACGATCCGCAATGTGCATATGAAAAGGCGCTTGGTGACGAGGCGACGAGGCGCTTGCGCGAGCTGATCGGCTCGGGCGAGTTGGTGGAACTGATCGTGTTGCCGGGCCGCGACCGAAATGACCGAGGGCTAGCGCGGCTTTACATCGGTCGTGCGGACGTGGCCGGTATCCTGATCGGGGAAGGGCTGGCGCGGGAATACAATGGGGGCAGGCGGCAGGGTTGGTGCTGACGGCCAAGCCGCGCAGCGGCCCCTGCGCGGGTAGCGCAAGGCCGGTGCGTCGGGGCGCAGTCCCGGCGCACCGGGCATCACCCTCGGCGCGGTCCCTTTCGGAACCAGCCCATGACGATAATCGTGATGCCGATGGCGAGCAGGTAGAGAACGGCAATCATCCAGATCAGCATGAACGCCTCGCCAAGCTGCCGGGTGAATGTCCGATCCGCGCCGAACAGGAAATGCTCGGACCCGCTCATGGCCCATCCCATGACGATGCCGAATCCGAGGGCAGGCAGGAACACAGTCAGGAAGGCCAGCATATAGCGGTTGATCGTCGGTCGCCCGCCACGCCAGCAGGCCCGGACGACACGGCCCGGACAAAAGACGATCTCGGCCATGCGATACTGAACCAGATCGAGCCTATCCTTGAAGGTGGTTTCGTCGTCGTCGTGCATGATCGTCCTGAATGTCGGTCCCTGGAAAAAAGAGGCCCCGCGCGAGCGGGGCCAGTGTTATCCTCACCACAAGGATATTCTCAAAAAGCTGGCCTGCCCGGCGTCAAAGATGCGCGCGGCGGCTCCGAATTTCGTTCGACAGATTGGCGGCTTGTGCGAAGCACCCGAAGGCGATGGCTGTGCCGATCCAGTAAATCAGATTGGGGACGTTGACCCCCGCGAAGAACGCGATGCAAGCGGCGATCACGATAGCCGCGCCAGCAGCTCCGATAAAGAACCAGTTCCACATCTTGCCGATCAGTTCGGCAATGATTTCTTCAGCGTGAGCGCGGCGATCAAACATCTAAGTTCTCCTTTAGTTCCAGTCGTAGCACAGTCGATCAGTTCTCGCCAGCGCCATGAATATCCCTCAGAACAAAGCCAGTTGCTCGGGCTGAGGCCGAATGCCGACGCGCCCGCGTGGATCAATGATCCATCCGTCGCCGTCGCGCAGGATGCTGGCGTCAGGTCCGTGCTGGTCGATGAAGACGCGATCCGCCTCCACCTTGCGACTGTGATGAAAGTCGCTCGCCATGTGGCCGCTCGGGCGACGGCACCAGACGCCGGGCGCTCTGCCGCAATCGGGGCAGCGCACGGCAAGGACCGGATGACGGTGGGCGGTGAAATCAGGCATGGGCGTTCTCCAATTCTCCGAGGCGAAGGAATAGCTGCGAGGCCAACACGCGATTCTGGGCGGCGCGGTCGCGATCCTTGTTCTTCGATGCCGCCAGTTGAAGATGGTGATAGGCTGCGTGACGTTCCGCCAGCGGGTGACGGTCAGGATCGGCGGCAATCTCCCGCGCCTTGAGGATCGTCACGAACAGGTCAGATGAAGCGAACAGGTTCGCGATCCTCGCGCCCGAGGCGTCGGTGCGCGACAGCGGGAAAGGCGGGCTTTTCAAGTCGATCCTGCCTTGGCTGTAGCTGTGCAGGACGCTCAACAGATAAGACGGGTCGGCGGGGTATGGGGCGCAGTCCCATGCCCGCCGCACAGCGCGGCGCTCATCTTCGGGCAGGGCGTCGATCTGGCGGCGGGCTTCATGCCACTTCTCTGCCCGAGCGCGACGGTCCCTGATTTCCTGTTCGGACCATGCCAGTGCGCGGTCTGCCATAACACGGTCCTCGCTCGGCTGTGCCTCGGCAATCTGATCGGCCAGCAACGGAAGGGCCTCGCGCTCAAGGCGCTGTTTCCGGCGCAGTGCGGCCCGCTTGCGGGGCGTGTCGGTGAACGGGTGTCGGGGTGAACGCTTGAATCTCATGGGAACCTCCATCGGTGGGCGGGGCGCTGCCGCCCCGCCCTCGATCTCACTTCATGCCTTCGGGCAGCCATGCCCCGATCTTCGCGGCCTGCTCGTCGGTGACGCCAAGGGCGCTGCGCAGATCGTGGTCGCCACGGAACAGGGCTTCCAGCTTGTCGGCCTTCTCGCCCTTTTTCAGCTTGGCGAAGGTCGTGGCGGTCGGGTGATCGTCGGACAGGTCCAGCAGATCGCGCCACAGATCGTTGAGGTAGGGGCCTCCGACGCGAGAAAAGAAGTTCGCCGCATTGGGGGTCCAGACTTCGCGGATATTCGGCTGCGTCTCCTTGTCGATCATCGCGGACAGCTTCTCGTCGCCGCCCCGATATTGAGCGGCAAGGAACCGGACCAGTTCACCGCGCACATGCTCCGGGCCTTTCTTGCGAAACGCGCGGAAGGATGCGCCAAGGTCTTTCGCATCCCACATATCGCGCGGCGGGTTGCTGGTCAGGCGCTCGTCAAGGGCATAGCCCTCGGCCTCGGTCGAAGGCCAGTTCGGAACCTCGGTCGTGGCGATGCCAAGCGGATCGTTCCAGCGCAGGGCGTGGCTCAACTGGTAGGCCAGAAGGTCAATCAGCAGATCGGGATCGCGCAACACCGCATGTTGCCGTGCGCCCTGTGCGACACGGGACAGGTCGTCGCGCAGCTTCTGGCTGATGGGGGATTTCGGCTCGGCCTCGGCGCTCGAATGGCTGGACTTGCGCAGGAACCCGGCCTCGATGGCGGCGGCCCGGTCCTCACGCCTCACCAGCCCCTCGGCGGTCTGAACCTCGCCGCTCTGGTTGACGTAGACAAGGACGCCCGAAACGGCCTTCTGCTCGGCGCTGAATGCACCATCCAACACGGCTTGCAGCGCCGCCAGTTCGGCCTCGCCCTCGGCGTCCAGAACCTCACCTTCGGCCAATTCCGCCAGTTCGTCGTAACGCTCTGACTGCTCTTCGGTGAGCGTCCCTTCATCCCGATAGATGCGGTCCAGCTTCCGTTCCTCGATCTCGTAATAACCAAGATAGGTGGTGTCCATCGCCTCGGCCCATTTCCAACCGTCGCCGGTCATGGCCTCGGCGGTGGCGTTCAGCTTCGCCTTGAACAGTTCGTCCAGCAGGGCAACATCATCGAAATAGGTCTGGTCTGCGAAAAGGTCGCCAGTGACGCGCCCGCCCTCGGCCTCGTAAGCCTCAAGGCCAACAAACTTCACGCGCCGATCCGTGCTGCGCACCGAGTCCGGTTTGAGCATCTGCTTGATCTGGTGATCGCTGTAGCCCTCGCCCCGCACCTTTTCCAGCACGGCCAGCGTGTTCGCCTCGTCCTCGCTGACGGTGAAGGCGGCGGCGTTCGACAGGGTGATTTCCCCGGCCTTCAAGGCGTCCAGAACCGACACCGGCAGGCTTGCCAGCTTCAAGCGGCGATAGACGTGCTTTTCATTGACGCCGAACGCGATGGCGATGGAGGGAACCGGAACGCCCCGCTCGGCCATGCTGCCATATTCGCGGATTTCATCGGCGGCATGGGGTTGTTCGCGGTGGTGGTTCTCGCTCGATGCCCAAATCTCGGCGGTCGCCTGATCGGGCGCGATCTTCACGGAAACCGTAGCGAAGCGCGGATCGTCTTGCAGCAAAGCCAGGGCGCGAAGCCTCCGGCCTCCGGCCACGATGCCAACCTTGCCGGTTTCATCGCGCAGCCCGGCGAGGTTCTGGATCAGGCCAAGCTGGCGGATATTCTCTGCCAGTGCCTCGATCCCCTCGGGGCTGAACACGGTGCGCGGGTTCAGGTCGGAAACATACAGATCATCGAAGGGAACCTGTTCGATGGGGGCGATGATCGTCTCTTGCTTTGTCATGGGTCTTATCCTTGTCGTGTGGTGAGTTTTTGTGTTATCGGTGCCCCAGCCCTGACGGGCTGAGGCGAGGGGGCTTAGATGGCCCCGTGCTGGATCAGGAAGCGGCGTCCGATGCCAAAGTGATCGCCCTTCCTGAGAAGCGCCCAAGCCTCGGCAATGCGGCGCTTCATGGTTTCATTGCTCATTGATTTCACCTTCCTTTCCGTTGTGGTGAGGGGGTGGGAGAGGCGCTTGCCGCCCCTCCCTTGGGCCTGCTCGACAGGCCAGCCTCGGCGCGGGGCAGGGAGAGACCCCGCAACCGAACTCAGTATTCCTCGGGCAGAAGGATGGTCAGCACGCGGCGGGTCTTAGTGGTGTCCGCGCAATCGTCGGAACCGAACTCATAGCCCGCGTCGTAGAGGTCGATTTTCCAGTAAAGCCGAACCTCGCGTTCGCCTTCGGCCACGGTGAAGATGCCGAAATCGTGGGTGCCGTAAGGGTCGTTGTCCTCGGTGAACTCGGAAAACTGCATGACCGCGACCATGATCGCCACCTGTGCCTCGTGCGACAGTGCGGCCACGCCGCGCGTCATGACAATCTGGCCGGGAACGGTGAAGTCAGCGCCCCATGTGGTGCGGAACCGGTCGTTCTGTCTTGCGATAAGCGCGACCCGCGCTGCCTCGACAGCCGCCTCTGCGGTGTTTTCCGAATGAATATCAGCCATGTCTGGCCTCCTTGTGGTGATGCCCTATCCGGTCTGGTGCCGAAAATTGGGGCGGGGTTTCTGGCGAGGACCGCGAAGCGTCCCTCTCCTGAAAGCCTGCCTCCCGGCGAGGGCAGGAGGGGGGCCCGCGCAAGCTCCATGACAAGGAAGGGGGGGAGGGGGATCACCCGGCCACGCAGCTCGGCCCCCGGCCGAGACCGTGGTTGGGGACACCCCCCCTGACGCCGCTCATGGGGCTTGCGTGGGGGAACCGGCGGTTCCCGATACGGACAGGGCGCGCTCGCGCGGCCTGGCCCAAGGATGCAGGGGGCGTTCGGCTTGCCCGAATCCCCCCTGCCAGTGTGATCCCCGCGCGAGCGCGGCGATCACAGATTATCGTCCAAGGCCCAAAAAAAGGCCAGCGCGAGGCTAGCCTAGTCTGCGGGGATTTCCGCACAGGAAGTTCAATTGAACGAGGCGTCGGGGCAAACTACGTGCCTCAGGACAGTCCTCAAGCAAGCATATCCTTCAACGCCGCCACCACCAAATCTGCATGCTCGACTGTGATCTTGTTGGATGACAACCGCACTCCCTCTATATGTCCTCTGGGAAGCATATAAAGCGGGGTATGAGACCCCTTTATGCGCCAGGCAGCAATCCGGTGCTCTCTGAGGTTCCTCACCACCTCTTCGGCGGGAATCTTTTTATGACGAAACGAAAATATACCTCCACGGTTCCTACCAGGATCGATCGGTATGACCCCTTCAAGAGCGGAAACGCCTTCGCGAATTCGGAAAATGCCATCGTTTAGCCGATCCCCGCCATGCAGAGCCTCCTCGATGGCCCGTGACAAGCCGATGATGGCCCCGCAATTACGCTCCCCCATTTCGAGGAAGCGCGCATTTCCCATGTCTTTTTCGATCCGGCCATCGGCTTTGATATCAGAAAGGTGAAGATCGACAAATCCGGGAGACATCCTGGCTCTCAGCTGTGCTGAGACAAAGGCAAACCCGGTGCCCCGGGGGCCGCACAGGAATTTACGCCCGGCACCAGTGAGCACATCGCAACCGGTTGCGTGGACATCAATCTGAACCTGACCAACAGCCTGGCAGGCATCCACGATGTAGACAGCTTGGTATCCCGAGAGGATTTCACCGATGGTCGCAACAGGATTTATGATGCCACAGCAAGATGGAACATGCACGACGGACACGAGCCCAACGTCATTTCCCATGTTTGATTGCAGCCATTCTAGGTCGATTTCACCTTTATCAGTACAGGGTATCGTGATCAGTTCGAGTCCTTCCCGTTCCGAGAGATCCTTCAGATACTGAAGGTTCCCAGCGTATTCGTATTCGGTTGTAAGGATGCGGCGCGCGCCTTTAAACGAAAGTCGGCTCACGACTTCCGTCCACGCCCGGGTAGCGTTGTCGAAGATCGCGATGTCAGCCGCAACGCACCCTAAGAGGGTGCCAAGATTTTCGTAGACGCGCTCGTCAAGCTCGACGTGATGATCGAGCTCAGTGTCATAGGCCCCGACCTGCTGCTCGATTTTCAGGTATGTCGTAGTTGCGGCCAGAACCTCATCAGAAACGGGCCCCGATCCGGCCATGTTCAGATATGCGGTTGGAACGCGCGGTGAGGTGAGTGCCGTCATCTTCAGTAGTCCGCGCCGAAGACAACCCGGTCTGGGTTGTAGAAATCTGCCAGCGCCTGCAGGGCATTCGGCGGATGCTCGGCAAGCCGGTGCAAGAAATGAAGAAGCCATTCTTCCCCGTAAACGCCGGTTATGCGGCACCGATGCCCCTCGTTGTTCAGTGTGTGGAAAAGACTTGGGTTACATCCATGTAGCCCCTCCAGCTCTTCGGCCGCATCCAGGAGGCCGCGGGCATTCAACATGTCGATGATGGCAGGGTCATGCGTTGCGACAGCGAAACGAGACCCGGCCTCGGCGAGCTTCTCGATGCATTCCACATATCGAACATCCAGCTCTTTCCCGCGCGGCAGCGTCAGCGACGAGTGCTCATCATAGACACCCTTCACAAGGCGGATCTTACGCCTGGTCTTGATTAGCTTGGGCAGATCAACCTCGGTACGATGCATGTAGGCTTGGATAGTCAGACCAAGATTTTCATGCGAAGGGGCCAGCTGGTGAAAAGCATCCAGAATGGTGTCGGTCTGGGTGCTGCGCTCCATGCTAATCATAATCGTGGCACCTTGCTCGGCAGCCACCTTCGCAATGCGCGCCGTATTCGTCATCGCGAGTTCGCGGCTTATAAGCATGCCGACACTGGAAAGATCAAAGCCAAGCTGTAGCCCATCCGAAAACGGGCGCCCGCGCGCATGTAAGAGGAAGCGGATGTTTTCCTCCACAACCTGCTCGACCTGACCGCCATCGGATATCTCCTCACCAACAAACTCGACGCCGGCGAGGTATCCCTTTACTGACAAAACGTCGAACTTATCGGCGGCTTCGGACATTGACTTGCCGATGATGTATCGCGCCACCGTTTCGGTGAAAAACTGCTTGATGAATGGGTCGGCCGAGAACTTCTCACGGATTACAGGGTGAGCAGCGATTTTCCTGAGACCCTTTGCGACATCCTGATGCAAAGCATGAAGATTTTGCGATGAAGCTTGACGGAATTCTGGCTTGGTCATAAATCAGGCTCCTTGTGCCAGCGGATGTTGGAGAAGGATGCGCTGAGCAAAGCTCGGTCGATTTGGATCGCGTTCCTCGCGCGAGATTTCATCCTTGTACTTTCTGACGTAGGAGATCAGCGTCTCTTCTTCAGGATGTCTCCGCGTGAAGATGCCGCCCCACATTGCATCCCACTTCCGATAGGACGGGTCCTCAAGGAGCACTTCGTGCGCCCTCTTGAGGTTGTAGAAGGGGATCGTCGGAAAGATGTGATGCACCAAGTGGTAGCGATCATAGTGCCGGCCGAAGAGGAAATTCTCGACTGCCCAACCATGGCGGTTACGCGTCATGAGAAGGCGCTTATTCTCTGACTCCGGCAGCGGGTAGTGCTCCGCGAGTTCAGCACACCAACCGATCGCGATGTAGGTTGTAAAACACGGTACGATCCAGAAAAGTAGGAATTCGAGCCAGATGTTGAACCAGGTCACCAGTCCTAAGACGACGATCCAGGTCGCAGCAAACATGATCCGGTCGCTCGTGACCGAGATCGGCATGCGGATGACAATCTTGTCCTTCGTGAAGAGAATGCGGTCCTGATAGATATACTTGATATACTCCCAGGATCGATACCCGATCAGAGCCAGAACGAGGTTCTTCAAGATGAACCGGCTGTGGCTTTCTTTGGCCTCGTATAGGCCCAGCAGAATGTGAAAATTGTAATCTGGGTCATCTTCCGGGTCGCCGAAATGACGATGGTGAAATCCCACGTGAGAATTTCTATAGGGCGTAAACATGTGGAAGATCAGGTAAGACGTCAGAACCGTCCCGCCCAGGAAATTGAGCAGTTTGTTCTTGGCAAAGTGAAAATGCGCAGCCTCGTGAAGAATATTGGCAAAGGTGCGCTGCGCAGACCCGATGATAATGATGGCAAGCGGATAGAACCAATAGGATACTCCAACGCACAGATAAATCGACCCTGCGATGAGAGCATATTCAAACGCGAGGGTGCGGACGGCGGCGACGTTGCTGGGCTCAGAGAAATGCTTGAGCTGGCGAAGAACATCCTTGCGTATTTCAAAATCGTGTTCGGCGTAGTCCATCATAGCCTCCGAAAGTATTTTTTTACAGTAGGTTACTGACCAAAGCGAAAGTGATGACGCCCCCGATCATGGTCAGCACGACATTGTTGGTGTAAATCGCGATCATCAGGGTGATCGCCGCAGCCAGCCATCCAACTTGAGTGATGCTGGACAGGGATGAGGCAACGAGCGCCACAATCAAGAGCCCTGGAAGCTCATCGAGCACCCAAGCGAAGCGGGACCTCTGGATCATGTTCCCCGTGACCAGGCCAAGCACGCGGATCGCATAGGTAGCGACTGCCAGCCCCCCAATCAGATACAGAATGTCATGGTTCATGGTTCTGCCTCCTGACGAAGCGCAGTAACTGCATGAAAAGCAGTCCCCCGATCGTTGCGATGACGATGGAATTCGCTGTCGCAAATCCCAATCGGGAAGCAAAAATAGCAATCGCGAACGTGACAGCCCAAGGGGCTAGGTCGGACCGGCCCCGCCACATGCCTCGGCCCATAGCAATGAACGCAGCCGTAAAGGCGAAACCCAGGCCAAGTTTCTCAAGATCCGGCACTGTGGAACCAGCGATGGCACCCATAGTCGTCGATGTCACCCAGGTCAGGATCATTACCGCCCCGGCTTCAACCAGGAAGCGTGCGCCGATAGATCGGTCTTTGTTTGCTTCGGAGACCGTTAACGCCCAGCTTTCATCACTGGTGATATGGATAGAAATGAGCTTCGCCCAAAGCGGCATCCCCTTGAGCATGTCGGCAATGGAAGCAATGATTCCGATGTAGCGCAGATTCAAAATAGCCCCTGCGAAGACTGCCCCCACGACACTTGATGTCGCAGCATACTGGTCAACTGTGACTATCTGCGCCGATCCGGCATGGACCAGCCCGCTCATGACAGGGACTGACCACCAAGGTACGCCTAACTGAACAGCTAGGAACCCGAAGGCGAACCCGTAGAGGGCGGCACCCACGGCCAGGGGGAGGATGGCAACGAAGCCAGATTTGGTGACTGCTGCGGTGTACATAAACCGCATAATTTGGTGGATTATATCAATATCATATAGCTTTTTTCCCCCAATATCGATTTTTCATTACACTTTATATGTGGCATGTGATCATACTCGATCATGGATGGTTTGGATCGAAAAATTCTTGCTCTTGTTCAAAGCGACTCACGGATCACGATCCAGGAACTCGCGGAAAGAACGGGCGCTTCCACCGCTTCTGTTCAGCGCCGACTTCGCGCCATGCGCGAGGCCGGTACCATCAAACGGGAGGTCGCATTGCTCGACCAACAGGCCCTCGGCCTTGGGATTACGGCAGTTGTCTCGGTGGATCTTGAGCGGGACAGCGTCGAACAGACGGAAACCTTCAAGCGGAAGGCCAAAAACGACCCTCACGTCACAAATTTCTATTGTATCGCAGGGGACTCGGACTTCGTCATGATCGTCGTAGCGAAAAACATTCAAGACTATGAAGCCTTTACGCAGCGGTTTTTCTTCGCTGATAAGAATGTCAGGAAATTCCGGACTTCCATCGTTGTCTCCACAGTCAAGGCCACTTTGGAGATGCCGCTTTGAATGGATAGTCACTTTCGCTGCTGCGAAAGCGACCGTTACCCGGATGGGCCGAGACTGGCCCCCTGACAGGACCATGCGCCGCGCCGCCCGGTGGCTCGGGACGAGACGGCGGGCGGCGCACCTTGGCGCAGGGACGGGCAGGGGGAAAGGCTCGGGGCGCAGGCCGCTTGCCGGCCGAAGCCTAGGGCGCGGTCCTGGGCGGGCGTGTCCTCGAGCAACCGCACGAGGTCACGAACGACCGGGATTCGTCATGAAACTACCCTTTCTCGAAGAATCCCGGATGATCCTGATGCACCCCATAGCTGACGACTCTCTGACCAAACCGGCGATTGATCCGGTCAATGGTTTCCGCCAGCTTTTCCCGCTTGTTCGCCTCACCCGGCGCCAGCGGCAGAAACAGCTCGCCCGGCCGTTCGGAAAGCGGGATGACTTCGCCCAGGTGAACGCCGATTGACAGCACATAGCCGTGACGCTCGTGGCGAAACTGCACCCATTCGGCTTCGAACAGCTTCAGGAAAATCGCGGAATCCTGACTCGGCGTCAGGGTTTTCGCGCGAGACCAACCGCGGCCTTCAGGAAGACGGATCATAAGGGAAAACCGCCGGGCGCAAAATCCGTCACGGCGCATTCGCTCGACCGCTTTTTCAGTCAGCCATCGGCCAACCGGTCGCGCGGCATCGGGCCGACGATACTGCGGAGCGAGAACCTTCGAGTTGCCGTAGCCGTTTCGCTGCGTCGGCAAGAGCGGAATCTCCATGCCCTGCAAGGCTCGAACGAAACGCTCACCTTCGACGGAGCGCCAAATCTGCCGGGCGTGGCGAGGATCGAGCGCATAGAGTTCCGCGACGCCCCAAACGGCTGCACGCTGCAACCGGGCTTTGATGCCGTGCGAAATCCCCGGCAGATCGTCAAGCGACAGATGCGCGATACGGTCGGGCATGTTTTCCGGGGCAAGCCATTGCAACCCGTCCGGTTTTTCGAGCTTGCCCGCGATCTTCGCAAGCAGGTGGTTCGGCCCGATGCCCACGGAACAGCGCAGCTCCGATCCGACCTGTTCGCGAATTGCGGCCTTCAACCGGCGGCCGAGATCGAGCGCGGCCGACAGCTCCGCTGTCTGGCCGCCGAGGGCGACCTGAAATTCATCGACGGAGCGGACGGCTTGAAGCTCTGCGATCTGGTCGATGACGCCGGCGATCTTCTGGTTCACGCGAACGTAGAGGCGGTGGCGGCTCGGGCGGAAAATGATGCCTGGGCACAACCGGCGCGCGTCGTAGACGCGCGTTCCGGTTTTGACGCCGAAGGCTTTGGCCTCATAGGACGCCGCGACACAGGCTCCCGATTCGGCGCTGATAGCGGTAATGCCGACAGGTTTACCGCGCAGCGACGGATCGGCCTGCTGCTCCACGCTGGCGAAAAAGCTATTCATATCAATGTATAGAGACCGCATCGGGGTCATGCGTCACGATCCTGCTTGTCGAGAAATGCCATATGTTCTTATTTTGTTCTCATGGTAGAACGCAAGGATCAGCTTCGGAACGTGGCCTTCGGCGGCAATTGGTCAGAAGAAATTCTGATCGTGGGCGAGCTGCGCCAGGTGCTTGCCCTTGTCGAGACGGCCGCGGCCGATTGCGCGGATCGAGATGTGGAAACAGAAGAATTTCTCGCGGCCATGCTCTATGTTCGGAAGAACATCGAGAAAGGGCCGATGCTGACAGGTGCCTTCTTCAAGGCGCTGCGGATCGAAAATCAAAGCCTGCGCCGGGCCGAGGCCCTGCGCGTGGCGAAGATGATCCGAGGATGGGCCGGACTGTAGGGGCGCGGAATGTGCAATCTCTATGCGAACATCGCCACGGCAGAAGCCATGCGTCGGCTGTTTCAGGTCTCGGCCGACCTTGATCGGCTCGGCAACGCCGAACCGAGGCCGGCGATATTCCCGAAGGGGCTGGCGCCGGTGGTGCGCCTCGATGCTGACGGAAAGCGCGAGCTGATCGAAATGCGATGGGGATTTCTTACGCCGCAGGTGTCGAAGAAAACCGGCAAGCCGATCAAGCCCGCCGCCTGGAACAATGCGCGCGACGACAAGCTGCGAAAAAGCGGTCTCTGGCGAGGCAGCTATGAGGATCGGCGTTGCCTGGTCCCAGTCACGAGCTTCAACGAGACCAAGGGCAGGCAGCCGGCGACGGATTACTGGTTTGCGCTCACCGGCGAAGATCCCGATGGACGGCCACCCTTTGCTTTCGCGGGGCTCTGGCGCGGGGAAAACCCGGAGCTGATCGAAGAGGATGAGACGGAGCTTCGGCATACCGTGGTCACGACCGAAGCGAACGAGCTGATCCGGCCTATCCACGCGAAGGGGCGAATGCCGGTCATCATCGAAGCTCCCGATTATGAGACGTGGTTGTCAGGCGATCCGGATCAAGCCGCCGCGCTGATCCGGACCTTCCCGGCTGACAGGATGCGGATCGCTCTGCAAGGTGTCGGGGAAAAGGCGGATCGCGGCTCAGACGGTTGACCGAGCCGCAAGCTGATCGTCGCGGAGTCGCGTAATGGTCTCGCGGCTGACCGCCAGCCGCTTCGCGATCTTGGAAATGGATTCGCCCGCCGCCAACGCGGCCCGCGTTTACTCTTCGGCTTTGGCCGAAAGGGCGCGAGGGTGGCCGAGACGTTTGCCCTTAACCTTCGCAGCTTCCACCCCGGCATGTGTTCGCCCCCGCGCCTTACGGCGCTCCCCCAGAGGATATTTCAGGAAAGATGATGGGCAGCCGAACCGCTTTGTCCGCTCATGCTTAAGTGGTACCGTCGGGACTATTGGTTGGAACGGGAGCAAGGGGAACTAGATGCAAATTGGAACGGGCCAAGCTTGTCCTATTATCGTTGGACGTGAGGGGGCGCTGATCTTGGTTGGCGCGGCCGTAATACTGCTCAGCATCTCGTCCCACATAGAAATTCCGATGGTACCCGTCCCTATAACGGCTCAAACCTTTATGGTATTGACTGTGGGGGCCGTTTTGGGACCGCTACTCGGCGCTGTCGGGACCGTTATATGGCTACTCTGCGGCGCTATCGGTTTGCCTGTGCTTGCGGGTGGCGCAAGCGGCATCGGTCATTTTGCGGGACCGACCGCCGGATTTCTCTTCGCGTTTCCCATTGCCGCCCTCACTGTCGGCGTCCTGGTTTCCAGACGGCAGGGCCAGGGGTTTGCCTATCGGGCATGGTGGGTATTCCTGGCAGGTATCGCAGGGCACATCATTTGTCTCGGGCTCGGCGTGCTCTGGTTGAGCACGTCGATCGGCATAGGCGCAGCGCTCGAAAATGGCTTCTTTCCTTTCATCCTGGGGGGCATCATCAAGTCGGCCGCTGTTGCCGCCGTGGTGATCGGGATTGAGCACCAGAGGGGCAAGGCATCGTGATCGAACTGCGCGCGCACCATTTGCTGTGCATGCTGACGTTTGCTGGAAAGGGCTACTCACCAGGGTTTGTAGCCAAATTTCACTCTGTTGCCAGAGCCATCAACCAGGGAACCCCGGTCAAAATCATCGCAGGCCCCGATGAACTCTGCGCGTGTGTGATCGCGGAAGACCCCGAGCCACATTGCCATAACGCGTCCGTCACGGCCCGAGATCTGACCGCTGCGCGAGATGTCGGTGACAAGCTCGGTATCGTAATCGAACCCGGTACCATTCTCAGCTTCGACAACCAAACCATTGCTTTGATGCGATCATGGTTTCGCAGCGGAATAACACGAAGGGCCTGCATTGAATGCCAGTGGCATGAACTCTGCACGCGGCTGGCAGAAGACGACTTTGCCGGCTGCGAACTGGAAGGAACGCGCGGCTAAAGCGGCGACCGTGCCTGGATCGCCTCGGCGATTTCATCCCCAGTTTTTAAAGTCCGGACGACCAATGGGACAAGGAGAGCCTTCACGCTACGATCAAGGCCCCGGGCCTTCTGCGCCATGCGCACCTCGTCCAGCGTTGCGCGCACCAGTGGGATGAATCGGAGCGCAAGGGATATGGCGAGGGCGATGTGATCGGCCGGCACCCAGGAAGGAGCATGTTTGAGCCCCGCTTGAATGCCGTCGACAAACTCGCTCGTTTTCGTCGTCATGGTGATGAGCGACGCCGCGAGGATCAAGATTCCAAAGCGCACGACAACGAAAGCAGCAAGTTCGAGCCCCGCGAGAATGATTTGCGCGATGAAAATGATGGCAAGAATCCACAAGGCAGGACGGATCGCCCGATAGGCATGTGAGAACCCGATTCCAGCCAGCCAGTAACCTATGGCGACCAGGATCGCGCCCACAGCCAAGGGCACCCATCCCGACAAAACGAATAGAAGGGTGCAGAAGAGCACGAGCGCCAGGATCTTATAGCCGGGCGATATGCGATGAAGTGGGCTATTCCCGAAGACATAGAGGTCTACGATCATGCTGATCTCGCGATATAGTCTTCGATGACGGCGTTCGGCTCGCCATCCCCAACGATACGACCTGCCTCGATGTGGATGACCCGATCAAACTCGCGCAACAAATCCAGATCGTGCGAGACGAGAACAACATGCTCCTTGAGGTCCGTAATCGCTCGCATGAGGCGCTTTTTGTTCCAGAGATCGAGCAATGTGGTCGGCTCATCGAAAACGATCATCTGAGGCTGCATGACCAGGACCCCGGCGAGCGCAACCATCTGCCGCTCTCCGCCGCTCAGTTGATGTGTGAGACGATCTTTCAGGTGTTCGATCCGGAAGCGCGCCATCACCTCGGCTATGCGTTCTTTGATCGTCGCGCTTGGCAGCTTCAGATTTTTCAGGCCGAAAGCGAGGTCTTCGTCCACGATCGGATAGACGATCTGGTTGTCTGGGTTCTGGAACACGAACCCCACCTTTCGGCGCAACTCCTTCAGCTCGGTCGATCCTTCGAAAGTAATCGTACCCGAGCTGGGCTTTTCCAGTCCATTGAAGAGCCGGGCAAATGTGCTTTTGCCCGACCCGTTCCGTCCGATGATCCCAATGCGCTTTTCGTTGAGATCTATGTTGATATCGCTCAGGATCGGCCGGTCGCCTTTCTCGACAACCACTTGCGAGAAGGAGAGCATTGCTGATGTGCCCCCTACTCGGTCGTAGCGGCCTGGCGCTTGCGGGGCGTAATGATCGGATAGGACTTCTTTACGATCACGATCACGGCAGCCGCGATAAGGCATTTGATGATGTCACCGACGAAGAACGGGAGGGAACCGACGAAGGCGGCCCAAACAGAGATTTGGGCAACGAACGCGCTCCAGGGAATACCGATCGCATAGAGCACGACAATTCCCCCCACCACCGACGCCAGGAAGGCGTTGAGGTAGTTAAGCTGATGCCAGAAGCGCTCCACGAGGAAACCGACCACGAAGGCAGTGAAGATCCAGCCAATCAGATATCCCCCCGTAGGGCCAAGGAAAACACCAAAGCCCCCACGGCCTCCCGGAAGCAGGGGAAGCCCGATCGCAACGAGCAAAAGGAACAGAATCATCGACAAGCCGCCGCGTGTGGCCCCCAACACGCCGCCGGCGAGCATGGCGCCGAGAGATTGAGCGGTGATCGGAACGCCGACAACGGGCAGGGTGATCGGCGGAAAGACCGCCAGCGCGGCCATGATGGCCGCGAAGAGTGCGATAAAGACGATATCACGCGTTTCCATGTTTGCCCCCTTAAGCCAACTCACGTCGCACGAAGCGCTTGTCCCGGTCCGTAAAATACTCGCTGTCGGTCAACAGCGAGCCGTCTGGCAGACCGATTTCCATATGGGACCGCGTGAAGGCTTTGTGACCGTATTTTTCTGCCGGATATTCCAGGTTCCGGGCGCGTTGAAGATCGTAATGCGACCCGTCCTCGACGAAGCGCATCACAAAGGCAGCTCGCTTCGGCAGTGGTCCATCCTCCAGCATTATACTGCGGTGAACAACATATTTGTTGAACACGAGAACATCGCCCGGCTCGAAGTCATCCTCGACCTGATGATATTTGAGGATTTCGGCCATGGTGGGCGAATTGAGAATGCCCGAGCGCATGGCAAAATAGTCATCCATGGTCGTCTTTTCGCCCGCCTGTTCCTTGGCTTCGAGCGTGGAAATCATGGCTGGTTCGATCTGGTCATAGATGAACTTGCCAGATACGACCCGCTCAGGCACGTAGGCCATACCACCACGTTGGCCTGACTTGTGAACGGGATGGAGTGCTGCCCATATCGTGCAGCCAAATTCATCGGCAACCTGATAGCCAAAGCTTTGAACGCCGACATGCCAGGGGAATCCTTTGCTGATGTTCTTTTCCAATTCGAAGCAGAGCTCGAAAGTCAGGAACAGGTCCTTCTGCACGAGCGCCGTCAATGCCTTGCGAAAATACGGCCGGGCGATCAGCTCATAGATATCCGTTTTTTCGGTCTCGAAATCGTATTTGAGGCGGCTGAACTCGCTTTTAAAGTTCTCCGGCGCTCGGCTCATTTCCACCTCAACCCGATTGAGCAGGGTATGCACGACGTCAGGATTGAAGAATCCGTCCAACTTTACAAACCCGTCACGTTGAAATTGCTCAACCTGCTGGGGCGTTACATGAAAGTCGTTATCAAAAGGGTGTTCCTGCATCGCTGCCTCCGCTCTAACACCATGCTCGCGTCAGACTGCACCATTTCAAAGCTGAATGCTACCGGAGGATTACACGCCCAACTACTAAGGATGTCGGGCTGAGACCCGGTTAAGGGGCGATCCAGATCAAGCCTTGGCACTTATCCGAACCTTCTCGGCCGACAGGATGCGGATCGTCCTGCAAGGTGTCGGGAAAAGGCAGATCGCGGCTCAGTCGGTTGATTGTGCCGCTAGCTGATCGTCGCGGAGTCTCGTGATGGTCGCTCGGCTGACTGCCAGCCGTTTAGCGATCTTGGAAATGGATTCGCCCGCTGCCAACGCGGCCCGCGCATCCTCTTCGGCCTTGGTCGAAAGGGCGCGGGGGCGGCCGATGCGTTTGCCTTTGGCCCGCGCGGCAGCAAGCCCGATCTGGGTTCGCTCTCGAAGCAGGTCACGCTCGAACTGAGCAACGGCGTTGATGACATTCATGGTCAATGTTCCCGATGCACTTGTAAGATCCAGCCCAGGAAATGCGAGACAGTGAACGCGAACGGGAATTTTGGCCAACTCCGCAACTGTCGATGACACGTCGATCGCATCGCGGCCGAGGCGGTCGAGCTTCGTCACAACCAGTATGTCGCCCGGTTCCAGCCGATCGACCAGCCGCGCGAACTGGGGGCGCTGTTTCGCGGGGACGCTGCCGGAAATCGTCTCCGTAAGGATTCGATATTCCGGCATCTGGAAGCCCGCCGCCTCGATCTCGTGAACCTGCGATGCGACAGACTGCTCGACGGTCGAAACCCGAACATAGGCAAAGGTTCGGGGCGGGTCGGCCTGGGCCGGTGCGAGGGGTAAAGCTGAAGGCAATGAACACGTCCCTAGAGTGACCGAAATATCTGGCCGAAAAGTAGCATGCGTTCAAAACCCGAGAAAGGTAGTTTTGGACAGGTCCAGAGGCATGTTCCATAACGGTTCCTTTGTGGACACGGTTATATTAGAGATTATTGACGGCTTTGAGCTCAGCAGATTCGTCTTCGGACATGCAACGGGCTTGATCTGGATCACCCAAAGGAAACAGCGCACCTGCATATCCTTCGTTCGCGCAGATACTCGTGATGATTTCCCCGAAAGCTCTGCCATGCTGAAGGGCAATTTGGTGGCGCACGGCAAAACCCAAAGCGGTGCCGGTGATGAAGATCAAGAAGCCTATAGTCGTGGCCTTCTGTGCTGTCGTCATGTTGTGTTCTCCAAACGTTGGAAACAGTGTTCAGTGGGGGCTGTCTGCCCCCGCGCCTTGTGGCGCTCCCCCGAGGATATTTCAGGGAAGATGAAAGGACGGAAATCATCGCGATGTTGTTGTTCTGAGTCCATCATTATGATATTGATGGCCTTGCGATACAGGCAGGGATGCCGATGGTCGCGGAAGGTGAAAGCGTCATGCGCTGTTCTCCAAGAGGGTCGGGACCGCGAGGTGCCGGCCCTCTCTCGTAGAAAGGGTCTCACATGAAAATCATCCTGATTTTGGTGCTGTTCAACATGCAGTCGGGTTCCGAGGTCATCACGGCCGAGTTTGACGATGTGGAGGCGTGCGAGCTGGCGGCGCTGCGCACGTTCCAGGGCGTCAGCGCCGAGGTCGAAATGCGGGGGCTGGAGCCAGCCGGGGCAACGATCGCCGGCACGGTCATCGCGCACGGCGATGATGGTGCGGAGCTTGGCATGTATAGCTGCAATCCGTCGCGGTCGGATCGACGGAACGGTTAACCGCTGCATCCTAGTATCCTCGCCGGCGCTGCAAGCCGATCACGCTGCCGATGAGGTTGAGGTTGCCGCGTTTGTGCGCCCGGATCATGCCGCGCAGCGCACCGCCGGGGTTACGCACCGGGGTTTGCGGGTGGTCGCGGTTCGCATCGAGGACCAGGACGCAAAGGGTGGCGCCGAGGCGGCCGAGTTCGCCGCACGCGGATCGCCATGCGGAATAGTTGATCCCGAGCGGCGAAAGCATGTCGTGGGCGGCGTCGATCATAGTTTCCTTCGTGATCTGATTGGATCTTGCCTGAAGGGTCATCTGGAAGTCGGGCGATGCGAGCTTGAAAAGCTGCTCCGGTTCAAAAAGCGCCTCAAGTTTGGGGTTGATAACACCGCTATCCGCTTCACACTTATTTTCTCTGCAAATATCGGGGCCGGAAGGCCCCGATCTAAGGAATCCAGTGTGCGCGGGCTTGCCCGCGCTCCTTTCATCCACGCTAGCGTTACAGGATACAGAAGGATTCTGCTGGTTGTCCTCTTGTATAAAGGACCGGAAGGTTTCTGCCGGTTCACAGGAAGAATTAGGTAGGTTTTCAATGATCTCTTCGAGTTCCATGCACAGCTTGGCAGTGGCTTCGACATGGACTTCGAGGCGGTCCAGTCCGAGGGAATGAAGCCGGTCGGAGCGCGGCCAGGCATCAAACCGGGCGAGGACCGAGGCGACTGCCTCATCTTCCAGTGCTTCGGGGGCGAGCCGCGCGATTGCTTCCTTCATCCGGCGCAAGCGAACGCTGCGAAGGCTCTTCAGCTCCTTGATGCGCTTGGTCACGGCGCGCTTCTGGTCGCGCAGGGCCAACAGGTCGGCAAAGCAGGCTTTGAGCGGGGTGAAAAGCAAGCCCCGCCCGGTCCCGGCTTCGCGGGCACCGTTCGCCTTGGTGTCACGCTTCAGGATGTTCTTGCGCTCGAAGTTCCGCTCATGGCTGCGGAGCTGCCGTGCGGTCATTTGAAGGCGCTCGGCCATCGTTTCCTGGGTGCCGTAGAAGGTCGGATCGGCACCGGGTTCGATCCAGTCCTTTTCGCTCGTGCTGCCGATGAGCTTGGTCAGCACGAAGATTGCTGCGCCGCTCAGGTTTAGGTCGGGTCCGATCTCGCTGATAACCGCGATCACGTCGCGGCGGGTCATGCCCTGCGGCAACGCGACTTGTGGTGAGTGGTTCATTTCCTTGTCCTTTTCTGCTCGTTGGACAAGGCGGCAAGGCAAAGTTCTCCTGTTCGCACAGGTGCGTTTTTTGCTTGTTTGGCTGTCGGGAGGGTGGTAGAACCAGTCCTGAAAACAGATTGTGTTGGACCGTTCGGAACGCCAATTCCTTGGTTCTTAGACCCCCCCTCGCTTGGTTGCCGCCTTGCGGGGGGTTTGCTTTTCGGGGTGTCTGCTCTCCTTGCCTGTTCGATTCTTATGATCGTTCACGACAGGCATACTCTCTTTAGTTGCCTGTCGCAATTATAGTATTGAACGGCCTTCCTCGGCACTACTCTTAGTAGTTGACCTGCTCGAAACCATAGTTGCCTTGATAATCACGCCATTCCACGAAAACCGAACGGTGCCAGATGCCAGGGCAGTTCTCGCCAAACCGCTCCATTCCCGTGTGAGCTTCAGGCAAAGCGCCAACCGATGAATTGCGCCAATAGAAGTCTCCTTGGGTGCCATAAGACCCCATGCGGACGTTCGCCATGCGCGAGCAGTCGTCACGGGTCTCGCGCTGGCGGGCATAGGTCACATTGAAGACGCGGATCGAACGGACGAAATCGAACTCCGACCCGCTGATGTCGATGTCGGCCGTGCCGTTGTCGTCGCTGTATTCCCCTTCCTGCACGAAATGCAGGGCGAAGCCTTCAGGCAACCGCCGGGCAGCCCCGCCGCTCTGGCGAAGAACGGCGGGTTGCGGCTTAAGCGCGGCGTCCGTGAGTGGTGCGCTTGGAAAGGATTGCAGCGGCGGGGGGGCGCTGTCCTGCATAAGAATGTCAAAGAAGCGGGCCCGGTTCAGCTCGGACGGATCGACGTTGAAGGACGCGCCCATCGGACAGCGCCAGATTTGCAGGGGCGGCTCGACCGGCCAGGGTGTGATCCTGCGAATGAACTCTGCGCGGGCACGAGCACAAGGCTCTGAGGCTGGCCAGCCGCCCGAAAGGCAGAGCAGAATGGCACAGTCGATCTGATAGCTTTGTGCTTGTGCCCGCTCCGGGGCCGCGACAAAGCTGGACGCCGCGACGGCGCAGGCCAGTGCGGTTGTTCGGAGCAGCTTCAACATGGTATCTCCTTCGATTAATGGCGGTGCTATAAGGAAGAGCGCACTCTTATAATCTTGTGATAGGGCGAATGCAGGCCGATTGGCAACATATTCCGGTTGAAAATCATCTTGCAGGCCGGGGCAAGGGCGGTTCGCGCCAGCTTCTCGCAGGCGTTCATCTGCTCGGTTCGACCGTAAGGGTATCGACGGCCACAAGCGGAAACCCGCTCAACTATAGAGGTATCAGTCGTCGGAGACCACTTGATCGAAGAAGCGTCGGTATTCCTCACTGACCTCCTGCCCTTCCTGGAAGGCCCGCGCCCGCTCTTGATCGAGACATTGCAGGTAGACGCTGAAGTCCTCGAAGTAGATCTGGAAGTCGTCATAGATCAGGTCGCGATACTCCCTTGCGGACTCGATTTCGGCGGGAACGAAGGGCCGTTCAGGGGGAAAGCAGGTATTTGCTTGCACCCCGGAAGCCGAAAAAATAGACGACATTATAAGCATGTAGGCCGGTAGCTGCGTTCTCGGCATCCTGCGCTGTCCCTTTAGATCACTTGGGAATTTGGTTGGTGATGTGTATTGGTGCCTTAGAGCAGAACTTTCTGCGAGGCGCAACATTACAATGTTGCGCCCCATCTTATAATGTCGTAGGACTGAAGAGCCCGAGAAGGGTTCACGGTCCGTTAACCAGAAGGGAAAGCGCCGATCGTGAGGACAGACCTAAACAAAGAAGCGCCTAATGTGGTTACAGAGACGCAATTCAGGGTCCTCTTGCAGCAGGGGTATCAAGCTGAGGTTGTATGTAAAACCCCAGCGTTCCGAAAAAATGCAGTCTGGTATGGGGAGTGGTTCATCCGGGCTGTCACCGAAGACAGATCGGTTGAGAAGCTGCTTGTGCCGGGGCGTCGCTGGAACAAGCAGGAAGAGGAAATCCAATTGCGGCTCTTCAAGACCGCGAACGGCCTCATCTCCTTCCTCGAAGGGTTTGGCTTCGATCCGATCCACATCCCCCTGCGAAAAGGGGGCCGCGCCCTCCACGTTCTGCCGAACGGCAACACGCTATCTGACGACGACTAGCGCCGCTCTGGCGCTGTCCTGCACCGTTGCTCTGGCTCAGGGCATGGTGCTGGTGATGGAGGGCGATGGATCGCTTCGACCCTCCACCCCGCAAACCAACTTCGCCCGAAATTACAATGATGGTGTCGGCCAAGGATCGGCTTCCGACGAGCTGACGCTGTTCGGCCGTGACCGGGATGCAGCCGAGGAAGGGGACGGTTCGTTCCGGGTGGCTGCTGTGGCGCCTCGCGCCGTGGCACCCCGACCCGCGATCCTGAATGCCATCGACCAGACCGCCCTTCGCTACGCGAGCCATCCGGCTTTGCGCCGCGCGAACATCAGCGTGACCGAATGGCGGCTGCTCTATCAAGCGAACATTGAAATTGAGAGTGCCTACAACCCGAGCGCCCGAAGCCATGTTGGCGCGATCGGGTTGGGGCAGCTCATGCCAGCGACGGCGGCCAATCTCGGCGTCGATCCCCACGACTGGCAACAGAACCTCGACGGGTCTGCTCGGTATCTCCTGATGATGCTGGCCCGCTTTGGGGACGCTCGACTTGCTTTGGCCGCCTACAACGCGGGCCCCGAGGCGGTGGAGCGGCATGGCGGCATCCCACCCTATCGGGAGACGCAAAACCACGTCAGCCGCGTGCTGGCAGTTTTCAACAGGCTCGAAGGAGAACATTCATGAAGCCTAATCTTAACGTCTTCGTCGCGCTCTGCGGGGTTCTGCTGATGCTGGCAGAACCCGCTCTGGCGCAAAGCATCGACCTATCGCCAGTCCAGGATGTGCTTCAGGGCATCGTGGACGCGATCACCGGCCCCCTTGGGATCGTGATCGGCACGCTGGCGCTGATCGGTGTTTTCCTGTCGTGGCTCTTCGGCATTCTCGATTTCCGTCAGGCCATGTGGGTTGTGGTGGCAATCGCGGGTATCGCTGCCGCACCGACCATCGTTTCCGCAATCTGGTCTTCGTAAGGAGCTGGCACGATGGCGGAACAGTCTCGTCTTTTCCTTGGCCTTGTCCGGCCTCCCAAACTTCTCGGGCTGCCGATCATGTATGCGATGGTCTGGCTTTTCGGGTCTGTTCTGATCTTCGTCTGGCTTCAGCATTGGGCAGTCGCGGCTATCGCGGCGGCTGCCTATCCCCTGCTGTGGAAGGCGGCGGATTGGGACGAAAATTTCCTCGACGTGGTGGTGACGGCCTTGCAGGTCACGCGCCCGACCCTCAATCGCAAAATCCACGGCGGAGACAGCTATGCCCCGTGATACGAATTATGACCCCCGGTCCCTGCTGCCTGGCTGGTTCGGGCGTGAAGTGAAGCTCGCCTCGATGCTGCCCTATATCAGCCTCGTTGACGACAAGACCGTGCGGACGCGGGGCAATGAACTATTTCAGTGCATCCGTCTGGACGGGGTGAACAGCAACACCACCGACGACGAATATCTGGACCGCACACGGGCGCTCTTTGCGTCCGTGGTCGCGCGGATCGGGCCGGAATGCTCGTTCTATGTCCACAAAGTTTCAAAAGCGATCACGCCCGATCTTGTTCCGGTCGAAGGCGATAGCTTCGCCGCGGCTGTGGATCGTCGCTGGCGGCAGGCTCTCGGTCAGCGCCATTTGCGGGACAAGACGCTGACGCTTACCGTCATGAACCGCCCGGCTGTCGGCTCTAAGCTGCCGCTGCGCGCGGCCAAGTCGGCCGAGCTGCTGCGGGCGCAAACGGAAAAGCGGATGGGCAGGCTTCAGGAGGTTGTTCGCTTCCTTATGTCGTCCTTCGCAGACATGAACCCCCGGCTGCTCAATGAGCCTTCGGGCGAGCTTCTTGGCTTCCTGGGCGCGTTGAACACTGGCCAAGAGCTGCCGCTGTATCGCGGTGCCCGCACGACAATCGTTGCCGAAAATGTGGCGAACACGCGCGTCACCTTCAAAGGCGACAAGTTCTTTCTGTCCGATGGGGCAACCGGCCCGCGCATCGGCTCGATCTTCGCGGTGAAGGACTATCCCGAGAAGACGCATTGCACGATGTTCGATGAGCTGAGCCTGCCGGTCGATATGATCGTGACGCACAGCTTCACCCCCATCAACAGCAACTGGATGGCAGGGCGGATCAAGCGGCAGATGCGGCTTCGGGCCTCGGCTAACGATGGCGCCGTGTCGCTGCTCGAAGAGCTGCCGACCGCGCTCGATGATCTTGAATCGAAGCGTCTGAGCTTTGGCGATCACCATATGTCGGTGGCCGTGTTCGCGGACAGCGAAGAAAAGCTGGCAAATATCGGCGGCGAGATCAAGAACACGGCCTCGACCGAAGGTGTGAACCTGATTGCAGAAGGCTTCGCCAGCGCCACCCATTTCTTTGCCCAACACCCCGGCAACGGGCACGCGCGGAGCCGAAAGGGGGCGGTGACGAACCGGAATTTCGCGGACTTCGCCGCGTTCCATCGGACACCGCTCGGCAAGACAGCGGACCAGGTGCCGTGGGGCAAGGTTATCACCATGTTTCCCACACCGGAACGCTCGGCATTCTCCTTCAACTACCATGAACAAGGCTCCCCGGACAAAGAGCCGACCGGCGGTCACACGCTGATCCTTGGGCGTCCTGGCTCGGGGAAGTCGGTTCTCTCGGCATTCCTGATGACGCAGGCCCGGCGGGCCGGGGCACGTCTTTTCGTGTTCGACTATCGCTTGGGCATGGAAATGGCGGTGCGCGCAAACGGTGGCCGCTATTCCTCGATCAAAGCCGGTGACGCGACGGGGCTCAACCCGCTGTGGACCGAGATTGACGAACGCGGGCAGGCATGGCTCTCCGACTGGCTGGCCTCGCTGATCCATCGTTCGGACAAGCCGCTGACCCCCGCGCAGACGAACCTTATTCAGCAAGTGGTTCGGCAGAACGCGACGGCCAGCGATGCGAACCTGCGCAACTGGCACGATCTGGCCTCGCTTTTTATCTCGGCCGATGATGGCGGTGATCTTCATGAGCGCCTGCAAGAATGGACTGCCGAGGGTCGATATGGCTGGATTTTCGGCCAGAACCGTGAAGATACGTTCTCACTCGACGGGGAAGTTGTTGGCTTCGATCTAACCGGCATTCTCGACAGCGAAAGCGAGAAAGAGCGGATGGCTGTGCTGTCCTACCTCTTCCGCCGCGTTGAGCGGGTTATCGAGGACCGCAAGCCAACCATCATTGTCATTGATGAGGCGTGGAAAGCTCTCGACAACGGCTATTTCGCTGAACGCCTCTCGAACTGGCTCGTGACGGCCCGGAAGCAAAATGCGGTCGTCGTGATGATGACGCAGTATGCCAGTCAGCTCGAACAGACGCGCACCGGCAAAACCATCGTTGAAGCGGTGCCAACGCAAATCCTTCTGCCGAACATCCGGGCCAAGGCATCGGACTACGCGATGCTGAACCTTCATGACAAGGAACTGGACGTGCTGCTCACGTCCAGCCCGGCGTCCCGCATGGGGCTGGTTCGAGATGACCAGGGATCGGTCGTCATCAATGCAGATTTGAGCGCCCTCGGGCCGCTCCTAACCGTCCTCGGCGGGATGGAAAAAGGTGAACAGTTGGTGGGTGCCGATTACCGCCAGCGTGAAGATTTTTGGAGGGTCGAATGAAACCTACTGCAATCCTGATTATGCTGACCGCTCTCGGTGTCGCTGGCTGTGCCGAGTATCGGCCGTCCGAAGCGAATTGTTTCGACACGGTGACGCGCAGCAGTCACAGCATGGCCTTCCTTCCTACGAGTGAACCGCAACCGCAGGCCCGGATTTCGACCAAATCAGCACCCTGCACCTTTACCGCGATCGGCGGCCCGGAGGGCCTTGGTGATGGGTAAGACGGCTGCACTGACGGCCATCGCCTTCCTGTGGGGAACCAGCGCGATCGCGCAGGGTGTCCCCACAGTGGACGGTAGCCTGATTATCAGAAACGAGGCGTCGAACGCTCATCGGGAAAGCGATCTCGCCACGCAGCGCGAAACGCTCGCGGTGCAGGAAGAGATTGCGGCAATCGAGCAAGAACAGCTCTCCATTCTGCAACAGATCCTCGACGCCCAAACCAGCCTCGGCGGCCAGGGCATTCCGGGCATGGTCTCCGCGTTGGAAGATGGGGCAGACCCCGAGGCGTCGGCCGATGTGGTCTATGACCCGGATGACAGCAACCCCAGCGCTGCGCAGATGTTCGGGGACGCGGCAAAGAACGTTGAAGAGCTGATTATCCAGGTCGCGCAGGAAACGCATGGCCGCTCGGGTGTCAATCAAGCGGGGTTCTCGGTCAGGGAATGGCGCTACATGTTGCAAGCTCTGATTTGGCAGGAAAGCCGGTTCTCCATCGGCGCACGGTCGCCGGTCGGGGCCTTTGGCCTGACGCAGATCATGCCCGGCACCGCCGGCGATCTCGGCATCTATCCCGAGTATTACGACAGCCCGTATTTGCAGGTTGAAGGCGGCGCTCGCTATCTGGCGCAGATGCTTGCCATGTTCGACGGCAACATCATCCACGCCCTCGCTGCCTACAACGCCGGTCCCGGCAACGTGCAGAACTATGGGGGAGTGCCGCCGTTCCAGGAAACGCAGCACTACGTTCAGGTGATCCCGGCGAAATACAACGAATATCTGGCGCGTGGCGGCGGCGGCGATGCCGTTGGCACCATCGACCCGGCGCTGCTCGCGAACTCGAACCTCTCCTTCACCGGCGCCGGGGCCAGTTTCTACGCGAACAACAGCATGGCAACGGTCGAAGCTGCCGCGCGACGACTTCAAAGCATCATCCAGCGGATCAGCGAAACCGAGGATGTGCAGGAGGCTATGGCGCTGAACACCTATGCCCGTGCCGAGTTTGGGCGGCTCAGCGCCATCATGGCCCGGCTCCTTGCGGCCAGGGCACGCCCGGCAAGCGCCGAGTCGATCGCGCTCGCGGCCGACCGCCAGCAAGAACAGCAATTCATGGACTTCAATATGGAGGATTTCGACTGATGAAACCGTCGATGAACATCAACGCGGTGATCCGCAAAATCGCAACCGCCGGTTTCCTCGGCCTCGGCCTCGCTGTTGCGCCCGTTTCGCTGCTCGGGACCACGGCACCGGCTGCCTATGCGCAAGGCGTTCCCACCGTGGACACGCAGAATATCGCGCAGGAAATCCGCCAGCTTCAGCAGATGATCGAAGATGAAATCCTTCAGAACGATCAACTGCTTCAGCTTCAGGAACAACTGACAACGCTGCAAGAGCAATACGCGCAACTTCAGGACACTTATGCCGCCCTGACAGGCCTCGCCGAGCTTCCCGAGATCATTTCGACGGAAATGGAAGACTGGCTGAACGGGCTGCTCGATCAAGAATTTGGCGACATTACCGGCACCATCGCCGCGATCCAGCAAGGCGATTGGAGCGGCCTTACTGGCTCCGGTTCCAGTCAAATCCGAACACAGATGGAGCAAGTTCTGGCCGAACACGGTTTCGATGAAGACACGCTTTCGGAAATGGCGAACAGCGGCAATGGCGGCGCGGAACGGGTTGCCACCCGAGCCACGACTGGCGCGATGGTCTCTGCCGCCGCACAGAACAGCTACACCGAAGCCGGGCAGTCGCTTGAGCGGATCGACCGCCTCGTGGACCTGACGGGTGACATGGAAACCCTGAAGGAAAGCATCGACCTCAACACGCGCGTCGTGGCTGAGAACGGCATCATTCTTGTCTCGATCATGCAGCTTCTCGCGGTTGGCACCGTGGGCGAGGGCCAGGCCGGCGTCATCGAAGCAGCGGATCGGGCGGAAGAAGATCGCTACATGGACTTCACCATGCCCGATCTTTCGGCAGACTAAGAGAGGCGGGCAAGTGGTTAAGGATCAAGAAATCATTGAGGAAGAGCTGATTTACGGTGCCCGTCGCCGTGAAAAGCTCTGGCAGAAGCTGGCCTTCGTCGGTTTGGGTTTCGGCGTGTTGGGATGCCTTGGAGGAATGGCGGTCGCGGTCCTCGATGTTGATCCTGCGCCGGTTGTCGTTCCCTACGACCCCAATTCCGGCATGGCCCTGCCGAATGCCTCTGTCGGGGCCGTGCGCGTCACCGAGAATCAGGCGGTCATTGAAGCTGCGGTCTTCCGCTATGTCACGCAGCGGGAGACTTACAACCAGCTCGACAATGACCTGCGCGTTCGCGGGGTGCTGGCAATGTCGGACGGCAACGCCGCTGCCTCGCTGCGCCAGCTCTGGAACAGCGCAAGCGAGAACTATCCGCCCAACGTCTACGGCCCGGATGCCCGGCTCGACGTTGAAATTCTGAGCATCAACCGGATCGGGGACAACCGGGCCACTGTGCGCCTTCGCAAGCGGCTCACGTCGCAGCAGGGCGTCCAAGCTGGCCTGTTCACGGTCACGTTGATGTTCGACTTCCGGCCCGAAGAGCGGCGGCAGATTGATGAGGTCTGGACGAACCCGTTCGGCTTTACCGTCACCGAATACGCAATTCGCTCGGACAGAATGGAGAACTGATATGAAGATGCTTAAAACCGGCCTTCTGTCCGTCGCTCTTGCCCTGGCAGTTGCTCCGGCCTTCGCGGAAAGCAACCCGAGAGCCGGAAGCCACGACAGCCGCGTTCGGATCGCAACCTACACCGATGGACAGGTCTACCGCCTTCGCGTCAGCCTGACCCATGTTACCAGTGTGGAGTTCGGTGAAGGGGAAACCATCCGCTCGATTATTGCTGGTGACACGGAAGGCTTTCAGCTCGACGGCGTTCCGGGTGGCCGTGCCTTCGCCGTGAAGCCCTTGGCTCGGGGTGTCCACACGAACATCACGGTCTATACGAACCGCCGCAGCTACTATTTCAACGTCACGGAATCGTCCTCCCCGACCTACTACGTTGTCCAATTCCGGTATCCGCAGGATCGAACGCGCCCGACGAACGCCGTCGCGCAAAGGGCACCGAATTACAACTATGCGGCGTCGGGGCGCTCGGAAATCACTCCGACAGCCGTGTGGGACGATGGGACATTCACCTATTTCCGCTTTGCTCCGAACGCCCCGGTCCCTGCGATCTTCCAGTATTCGGCAGGCCGCGAGCGAACGGTGAACAGTCAGCAGATCGAGGACGGCGTTCTTCGCGTGTCAGGGGTGAACCGCCAGTGGGTTTTGCGCCTGGGCGATACCGTCATCTGCATACAGGAAAATAGCGCCGGAGGAACCGGATCATGAGCGACGAAAAGGATCTTGAAGAGCGCCTGTCCGCGCTCGAAGCCGGAGGCGAAAGCGGGCCCAAGAAGGAACGACCGTCGCCCAAGGTGGCGTTGGCCGGTGTCGGCGCCATCGCGGCCATTGGCCTGATCGCATACCTGGCCCTGCCGTCTGATGAACCGGAAAACCCGCTGCCAACCGCGCGGCCTGCCGAGTTTCAGGAAGAGGGCGATGGCTTCGGTGCGATCGAGCCCTTCGTGCCCCCTGCCCCGCCTGAACCGGAGGTCGTCGAGGTAGAGAGCGAGATTGAGTCTGCGCTTCGGGCTCAGCTCGAAGCTCTTCAGGCTGAAATTGCAGAGCTGCGCGATGCGCCGGACGATGATGGTGAAGCGGCTGCGGCATTGGAGGCCCTAACGGCACAGGTAGCCGCGCTTCAGGAAGCATCGGATGCCGCAAGATCGGAATTTCAGGAAGAGTTGGCGGCTCGGGATCGCGAGCTTCGTCGCCTTCAATCTGAGCTCGAAATCGCGCGGCTCGATCAAGAAAATCCAATGGCACCGCCAAGCAATGAAGAGGACGCGCGACTTGCGGAACTGGAACGCCGGCGAGCGGAGGCGGCCGCGTTTCAAGAAGCCCGGATCAACTCGCCCATGATCGCCTTTGGCAACTCCGGTGCAGGGAGCGATGAAAGCGCCCTGTCGGAAAGAACGCTCGGAGAAGTGACAGATTTCGTTCTCAATGGCGCATCGCCTTCGCAGGTAACGCAGGCTGAGGTCATCGCCAACCCGTCGAACACGGTGGTTCAAGGCACGATGATCCAAGCCGTCACCGAAACGGCGCTGGACAGCTCTCTGCCGGGACAAATTCGGGCGATTATCTCGGAGGACGTGCATTCCTATGACGGGTCGCGCGTCCTGATCCCTCGCGGCTCTCGTCTGATCGGGCGCTATCGCTCGGGCCTCAATGTGGGCCAGCAACGTGTGACCGTCGCATGGGACAGGATCATTCTGCCGACGAACCAGACTGTCACCATCAGCTCGTTCGGTGGCGATGAGTTGGGCCGGTCGGGCGTAACGGGCTTTGTGGATACGCGCTTCGGTGAACGCTTCGGTTCTGCCGCCCTGATCTCGATCCTCGGCGCGGTGCCTGCGGTAGCAGCAAACCAGATTGATGACGAAGTATCCTCTGACATTGCTGAGGACGTTGGCGATGATCTGCAAGACGCGACCGACGATGTGATGAGCGATTACCTGTCACTCGGCCCGGTGATCTACGTCGATCAAGGTGCGCGGATCACCGTCATGGTGGATCGGGACGTGGAGATCTTCTGAATGACTTCCAGCTACCTCCAAGCATCGCTCGACAAGCTGCCTGACGCCATGCGGGATGATGTGATCGAGATTTGCATCAACCCGGATGGCCGGGTCTGGGGCGAATTTCAGGGCGATCACTTCATGCGCCTTCTCGATGCGTCCATGAGCCAGACGGAAATCCGCGACCTGGGCAACCAGATCGCGTCCGGGGCAAATACTAGGATCGGGAAAGAGAAGCCCATCGTCTCCGTAAGCATCGAGTATCGCGGCCGACCGATCCGGGCGCAGGTGATCCAACCGCCTGCCGTCCAGACAGGGCATTCGATCTCGTTGCGCTTCTTCTCTACCCTGCCGCTGGAAAAGATCGAGCTGAAGTATCTCTATGGTGCAGAACGCAGCCTTGAAGGCGTCCGCCAGGAACGGAACCGCGAGCTGCGCCAGGTCGTGAAGAGCGGCGACATTTACGCCGCGATCAAGTTCTGCGTCGAGAACAAAATGAACATGGTGGTTTCCGGCGGAACGTCCACTGGGAAAACCGTCGCGGCCAGGAAGATCCTCTCCTATGTCGGGGAAGATGAGCGCATCGTGACTATCGAGGAAGCGGCCGAGCTACTGCCGAACCAGCCGAATGTCGTAACGCTGATCGCGAACCGCGATGTGGAGACGCAATCCGCTGACACTCTTCTTACCTCCACGCTGCGGATGCGGCCTGATCGCATTGTCTTGGGTGAGGTTCGGGGGCGCGAGGCGATGACCTTCCTAGAGGCCATCAACACCGGGCACGGCGGCTCGATGACGACGCTCCACGCGGAAACGCCGCAATTGGCGGTTCAGCGCCTCGCCATCGCCGCCCTGAAGACGGATGTGCCGATGACCTATGCCGACATGATACAGTATATCGAAAGTTCGATAGACGTGATTATCCAGGCCGGGCGGCACAACGGCGACCGGGGTATAACGGAGTTCTACCTGCCGGGCAACGAAAGTGAGGACCAGAGCAATGAAAACCTTTGAAAACGAAGTGCTGACTTTCGACCCTCTGTCGGCAAAGAGCATGAAGTCCATGCCCGAAAAACTCAGGGAATGGGGACAAGCAGGCTTCAAGGTAGTCTCCGTGGTCCACGCCAGTGCGGAAGGGCGTGCTGGATCGAACATTCATGTATTCTTGACGCGTGAAAATGCTTCAGGGGAAAAGGAGGATGCGGCGTGATTAAAGCTATCAGCATCGCGGTCCTCGTTCTGGCCCCCGTCCCCGCCATTGCGCAATTCGTGCCCACGCTGGACAATGAACCCCGTGTGTGTCCGGAACAACCGCCCCGCCCTGACTGGATGGAGAATGCACATGTGCGGGACGCGCATAAGAACATCCTCGTTCAACAGATGTATCGAGCTCAAAGTTTGAATGCAGTTGTCGAAACTGGCGATTGTTCCTGTGAAACTCGCTTTCCCTCCTGGGATGCGGCTTCGGAATATTACTTTGAAAACTACGCCGGCCTCGACAGACACGAGATCCTTGAACGCACCTCGGAATACAGTCGAACGGCGAACGAGCTGAGGCCCGCAGCAAGATCAATTTGCGAAGAGCAAGGTAACTGGTGAGGGTCACATGAGCGTAGTAACCTTCTTCGTAGAGACGGCTGATAGCTTCCTGGAAGAAGCAGCCGAATCACAGTTCGGAGCTATAGCTGCGACCGTTGGAACTGTGATTGCCCTGTCCGCTACACTGATCGTAATCCTGATCTTCATAAACATGGCCTTTCAGGTTCGAAGTGTGGACGGGCGCACGTCATTCTGGCTTGCCGTGAAGATCGGATTGGTAGCGCTGTTTGCAACGAACTGGGCCCAATTCAACTATCTTGCAGACGGGATTCTCAACGGGATCGACAGCATCGCCGGGTCTCTAGTGGCCTCGGTAGGTGGCGGTGCGCCGGGGCCGTCTGGAACTTATGCGGAAGAATTTGACCAGCTCATCAACCGCATGGGCGAATACCTCAACGCGATCGGTGAGAACCTGAACTGGATGGCCGGGGCATTGATCGACACGCTTGGAATGTTCCTTCTCTCGGTTCTAGGCGCGATCGCAGCGTGGCTTGTGATGATGTCAAGGATGCTGATCTCGATCCTGATTGGCCTTGCTCCGATCATGATCTTCCTGACGCTTTTCGACGTTACGAAGGATTACTTTGCTCGGTGGCTGTCCACCCTGATCTCCTTTTCCATGTATCCGATCATCATCGCAGGCGTATTCTCGACCATCATCGGCGTTGCGAGCGCGCTGATCGACCGTCTCGGAGACCCCTCAAGCGCAGCAAACATCGGTGCCTTGCTGCCCTTCTTCATGATGATCCTGATGGGAAAAGGTTTCATTCTGGCGACCCCGTTTATCGCGCGCTCCCTATCTGGCAACATCGTCATGCCTGCCATGAATGCAGGGATGGGCGGCAGCTATCAGTTCGCCCGAGCTGCTATGGGAAGCCAACAAGCCCGAAACCGCTACCAAGTGGGAGCGGCTTCTACGGCGGAAGTGGTTGGCCTTCGGGCCAATGAATATGGGAGGCGAGCTATGGCCTCGATGCGGGGATCGCCGTCTTCGACGGGCGGAGGCACCCCACCATCGACCGGAACGGGTGCCAAGATGCAGCGCATGAAAGATCGAGCTGACCGCCTCGGAGATTGAAAAAGGCCCGCACAAGCGGGCCTTTTTCTTTGTGTTGGTCGGCAAGGACATCGCTACTCGGCCGCGGTTGCGCGTTCGCCTCCCTGCCCTTCCGTAAAACTTGCCTCGAACTCTGCCAGCTTTGCATCGGCATCACGCAACGCCTGCACGTCGGCATCGGAAACGTCGCCCGGCTCGGGCAGATCGAGCCTCTGCTGAACAGACAGGTCTAACTCGCGCTGGCGCTCGTCCATGTCCCGAGTCGCCTGCGTAGCCTGGGCGACAGCTTTGGACCGTTTGCGCTTCGACGTTTTCAGCTTTGCTCGATGAGGCTGATCGCTGGCCTCTTTCACGGAAAGGTTCTCGGCCGCCTCCTGCGGCGCAGCCGCCGGCGTCGGCTGCGCCTCGTCCTCCGGTTCTTCCGCAATCACCGGCTCGACGGCTTTCAAGGTCCGCTCAGGGAAAGGTAGCTCGCCCTTCTGTGCGCCGTGGATCGCCTTGAAAAACGGATCGTCGTAATACTGGATACGCTTTGCCCGGATCGGCATTTGGGCATCCACGACCATCACAATGTCATCGAGCGGCATCCGCCGCGCCTCATCTTCGGGCAACAGAGACGTTTCCTCGGTGCGTTCGGACATGCTGCGACCCTCGAAGGGGTTCCGACCAATCGACCGGGATCGCGTGACCACGCGCTTGGTCGTCTTGCCCACGGCCTTGCTCAGTTCTTCGACGGTCTTTTCATCGGAGGGCGTGAGGTAGAGCTTCACACCAGCGTTGCCCTGCAACGCCCTGCGGGTGTTCTCGCCATATATCTCGTCCAGCGCAGGGATCGTTTGCGTGACGATAGCCAAGTGCCCCTTGTAGGAGCGCAGCGTCTCGATGCTCTCGACCACGATGGGCATCTTCCCGAGGCGGTTGAACTCGTCCAGCATAATCATCACCGGCCAGGGTTCATCCTTGCCCGGCTCCTTGTCCTGAAGCGATGAAATCAGGTCGGAGAAGAACAGGCGGATCAGCGGGGCCATCGGCTTCACCATGTTCGGAGCGACGACCAGGTAGACGGTGAACGGCTTCTTGCGGATCGTCCGGAAATCGAAGTCCGATTCGATGGTGGCGGCGTCGATCGCCGGGTTGCTCCATTGATCGAGGCCCGAGGTCATCAACAGGGACACATAGGAGGTCAGCGTATCGTTGTTGGTGGATGCAAGCCGCTCGAAAATCAGCTTCGCAGCGTGGTTCCGAACCTCGTCCCGACGCTTCATGAACTCTTTCTGCTTATTGCCGCCGGACGCGCTGATCCGGTAGATTTCGCCCAAGGTGGGCCGCTTCCGCTCGAAGGCCAGAAGACCGGCTGCAACGAAGAGGTCGATACCGCCTTTCAGAAGCCCTTGGACACGATCACTGTCAGCTTGCAGGAAGAGCGAGGCGAGAAGCTGAAGCTCCATCTGCTTTCGGTCAGGATCGTCCAGCTCGAAGATCCTCAGCAGCGGGTTGTAGCGATGGCTGCGCCGGTCGTGCCAATCGGTCGGTGCAAAGCGGAACACCTTGTCGCCCTCCGACGCTCGATGCCGGGCCGTATGCTCAAAATTCTCCCCCTTCACGTCCAGGACCACGGCGGACCCTTTGAAGGTAAGAAGGTTCGGGATAACGAAGCCGGTGGTTTTCCCCCGCCCGGTCGGTGCGACGATCAATGCGTGGGGAAAAACCTTCGACGTGACGAGCTTTCCGCGCGACTTCGGCTTGCCCATCTTGCCCAGGATAAACCCTGTGCCGGGTTTACCGAAAAACCCGTTGCGGGCCATTTCAGCGGCCTTCTGCCAATGGGTGCGCCCGAAGCGGGTGAGTGCAGACCCGGACAGAACCGCGCTCAGAAGCATCCCGGCTAGGGCAAAGCCGCCGATGATGAGATTGACCTTCTCGAAGTCGTTGGGGCGGACGATCCGCATATCCAGGTAGTTCTGCGCCAGCCAGAAGAAGTCAATCTCAGCCGACAGCCCATAATCGCGAAACGTGAGGTAGGCAGTCGCAATCACATAGCCGACAGCGGCCGAAACCAGCGTCAGGAGGATTACGCCAACTGCGATCTTGCCCTTATCCATGCGTCTGCCCCTTTTCGCTGTGGCTCTGAACATGCTTCAGGCGCTGCGCATCGTATTCTTCATCGGCAATCTCGGAAATGACCTCGCGGGTGGCCTCGCTGTTGGCCGTCGCTTCATCCGATTGCAGATAGGCTTTCGCGGCGTAGAGCCGTTCCAGACGGTCATCAATGACGTTCTCCAAGGCATCTGCATCGCCTTCGCGCAATGCCTCGATCCGCTCGTCATCCAGCTCGCGTTCGATTTCCTCGCGATAGGCGCGGCCACTGGCCTCGTCTGCGAAGGTCGGGTTGATCTTGTCGTCACGTTCGTGAGCAATGACACGCTCGATCTCAGGACTGCGGCCGGCGCTGGTCAGTTCACGTTGCGCCGCCACCTCGGAAACCCGCTCACTGTCCCGAATGCTCATTGCCGTGGCGTAGGTCTGACCCAGACCCCGTGCAAGGTGATCGGGCATGTCCGGATACCGGGCCTTGAAGTCATCTGCGACAGTCGCCTTCACATCGGTGGATTCGTCAGCTCCGGCGGCGCGGGCCTCCGTCTCGATCCGGTCGTATAGGTCGTGATCGACAATCGTTTCCTGATAGGGCTGGTCACGATAGATCAGGTCCGGGGACGCTACGATTTCCGGCTTGTCTCGGAGATAATCGGCCTGCTCGCTTGCAATCCGCTCCCGCGCCATTGCCTCGATCCGGCCGTCCTCGGACATAGCCTGCACACGATCATAGCGCGTATCGAAGTCCTCCGATTGATCGGCTGACATAAGCTCGTCGCGGATGCGGCTGCTCATGCGATCAAGGCTGGCCTGCTCGATATGGGCCTGATGGGAAACCCCGCCCTCGTTGTCGGTCTCGACTTCGTAGGGGCGCATCGCATCATCGAACTCGCGCAAGCGATCCTGCTCGAACCGCTCTACTTCAGCACTGTAGCCCGCAAAATCCTCATGCTCATGCGAACGGAACTCGCGGGTATCCTCGCGCACCAACCCGTCGCGCATCTGCTCACCATATCTGTCAGCGGTGTCGCGCAACAAAGCATCGGCCCGGCGCTGATCTTCAACCGACATACCTCCTGCCGCGCGCTCTTTCGCCAGAGCCGTGAACGCCATGCCCAGCTCCGCGTTGGTGCTGACATTCGTGCGCCCCTGCGCCGCACGATCCCGCTCGATCACCAAAGGCTCGAATGTGGCATAGTCATTGTTTGGCCCATCGAAATTGTCACGAACCCCCTTCTCGACCTCGGCCACGGCCTCAGCCTCTCGTGCGGAAATGCCATCATTCTCAGCTCGAATTAAGGCGTCCTCGGTCCGCAGCTCATCGCTGACACGTTCCCGATAGACTTCATCGTTCGCCTGATCGCGCAGGAAGTCTTGATAATCCGGATCGTCCTCGAACACCCCATCGTCGCGCAGAACCTCGGCCCGTTCGAGCGCGGTCCCTAGCTGGACATGCACCTGGTCCAGCTTGTCCACCGCTTGTTGAAGATCTTCGCGCCGTTCGAGATTGAGCCCATCAGTCTCCGCGATGCGGCTCAAATCATCGGAAAGCCATTGGCGTTCCAGCGCAGCGTTATTCGCTGTGGTTTCGATCCGTGCGATGATCGTCTCGGACGAAATGCCTGTGCCACGCAAGGCCGTTTCGATCTGCGCCCTCGTCTCAGGCTCGCGCAGCCGCTCGACGGCATCGCGGTTCACATTGGTCTCGGAATAGACCCCATCGGCCGAAGGCGCATCAAGTAGCGTTTGCGAACGGGTGCCAAGAGGCTGCATGTGGGCAACCCCCCGATAGATTTCATTGAGACGCGCCTGCGCTTGGGGTCGCTGCACCTCGGGCGTGCTGGCAACCATCGCCTCAACGCGCTCCATCCGTGCGGCAAAGCTGCTTCTCAGATCATCAAAGGACTGTTCCTCGGCCATGTAAACTTCTCCATTCTGTTCAAGATGCCCGCCCCGTGCCATCATCTCACCGGCACGAAACAAGGCGTTTGCAATATCCTCACGGTTCTCGGCCGACGCCTCGGCGGCCAGTGAACGGTAAACCTTCGTATTGCTGGCGATCTCCGCCAGCGCGCGGTCCAGATCGCGCCCGACGCGGACACGTCCAACCGGCTCCCTGCCCTCTTCCTTGGCCGCGTAAACCTCCTTGGTGCGCGGCTGATATGTTACCACACCCCGATCCAAACGGCGCGTTGCTTCGAGACAAACACCATATTTTTCAGCCTCTTCGACCATCGCCGTGCGGAAGTCGTCGTAGTTGAAATGGTGATCCCGCCCCAGATAGAAGAACTCGCCCTCCTGGGACCGCCGGTTCAGGACGACATGGGCATGAGGATGAGCCCGATCCTCATGCACCGCGATCAGGTAGTCGAAATTGCGATCTTCCGTGGCGAAGAACCGCTCGCAAACGTCGCTGGCAATGTCTCGAACATCAGCCCCGCGCGTGCCAACGGGGAACGACATAAGCAGATGGGTCGTGTGCCCCATCTTCGGGTTGAAACCCTTGTCCCAACGCTCGGTGAAACGATCTGCCACGCTCTTGATCTCGTCGGCGCTCAACTGGCGCTTCCCATCGAGAACGCCACGGCTGTCCACGATATGCGAACTCTTGGTGGTCAGATACTCAAGCTGATTGACGAGCTGACCCCGCGTGTGTGTTCCGCCTGACCGGATTGCCTTGAAAACGGCCGCTCGATGCCCCGCCCCGGCACGGGCCATCTGCTGCCGCTTCTGACCCAGGCCCTGCATAGAGCCTCGAACCTTGCTCCACCCATCTTGGAAAAGCTCACCAGTGACGGCGGCAACCGCATTATTCTTCGCCATCTGCCAGCTCCTTCAAGGCGGCATTGACCGTCAATGTCAGGTGACTGCGGCGGCGCTCTGCTAGCGAATGAACCTGATCGGCAAAGTCCAGAACGAACCCGGCGAGGCTCCGCATCTGCGATAGACTGCCCGGCCCGAAGGGCGGTCGAAGGCCCTTCTTGTTCGCCTCGTTCATGCGCTTGGCGATCTGGGAGACGTTGTTACCCACACGATTCAGGGCTGCACGGAAGCTGCTCAGCTCAGAAGACAGGTGTTCATCGGGGATGAAAACGCCATTCGCACACTGGATCAGGCGGCGCAAACCATCCGATCTGCTGTTGATCCCGTTCTTGCTCAAGACGGCATCGAACGCGCGAAGCTCTTCTTCGGTAACGGTTACGCTGACCTGGCGCGTCCTGATGCTGCTTTCGCGGCGGCGCTCTTTTTCAGTCCGAACCGTGTAGTAGATCGCCCGTTCCGTCACCTTGAAGCGCGCCGCAAGTGCCTTTGCGGAAACGCCTTTTCCGCTCTCGCGGACGATGACGAGCCGTTCTTCACGGGTTAGACGGCGGCGCGACGACATACTGAACATACACTCCTTATTTCCTGCCACCTTCATACAGACGAATAGGCTTCGACGCAATCCGGGGATTGTGTCGAGTGTCGAAGCCGTTAAGTTCGGCTGTATTCCGCATTAGGCACGGCTAGCCCGTGCCGTGATCGAACCCTGGTTCGATCTGGGCCGCTCCGGCCCACCCCTCTAAAAATGCCCCGTGAGGCGCTAGAAGCGCCTCTCCGCACCCCTCCCCCTCAGAAGCCTCGGAAGCACCCTCAGCGAGCCGCTGCGGCGCTCCTGTGCGCCATGCCGTCCCCGACCGAAGCAGACAGTCCCAGCGAAAGGTCTGATTGCGATGAAGAAGAGAGGCAGCACGCCGGCCCTTTCGCCTCCTTAACGCTCCGCCCCGCACGCAACACGCAACACGTAACACGTAACAATGAACAGTTGCCACGCGACAAACAACACGCAACACGGAACATACCACAGGCAACAAGCGGCACTGGACACTGGACACTGGCCACTGGACACTGGATAATTAACACTTGACCCGCAACACGCAACAAGGGACAAGTAACAGGCGACAGTTGAAACGCGACAAGCGACAAGCGACAATCAGCCCGGAACACCGGACAAGCAACACTGAACATGAGGCCGAGCAATGCCGAACGAAAACATGAAAGTCATCACGGTCATGACACGCAAAGGCGGCGCCGGAAAGACGATGCTGACCCGTGCCCTGGCGAGTGCAGCTATGAACACAGGCAAGAAATGCCTTGTCCTAGATGCTGACCCGCAACAAGCCTTGTTTCGATGGGCTGAGAAGCTGAAGATCGAAGATCCGAATTTCACCATCGAAGAGCTGAAGTCACCCGAAGCATTCGAGGCGCGGGTGGATGCTGCCTGGGAAGAAGGGTCAACGGATTTCATCTTCGTTGACACGCTCGGGGCCGCTGGTGCTTGGGCCGACGATCTCGCGGCCTTCAGCGACATTCTTGTGGTGCCCATGATGCTGTCCAACGACGATATGGAAATCACGCAAGACACCCACAAATGGTATGTTGACCTCCGGGGAAGGACCGAAGATCCCGAAAACCTGCCGACCTTCCATGTCGTTCTTTCCAGCGTTCCCGCACGGATGAGTAAAACCGAACAGCAACTTGAGCTGGAAGCGGTTCAATCCTTCCCCGTCGTCCAGAACTACTTCATGGAGCGCAAACAGCATAAAGACGCCGCCAGCCTCGGATTTCTCCACTATCTCGCTGAGGCACGGCGCAACGATCCGAACCCTCTGCTCCGCACCCACGCAAAGCACTATGAAGAGGCTCTGGACGAAGCACTGGCGATCCTTCAGGACATTGGAGGGATCGCATAATGGCCCGAAAGCAACGCCCGAACATCAAGGGCTTCAACCCTGAATACACCACCAATTTCGGAACCACTCGCGAAAGCACCGGAACCTTCGCAGCGGAAATCCCGAAACCCTCCGCTCCGGCGGAACCGGCGGCTAAACAAACGCCAACTCCTCCGAAGCCCGATCCTGAAACCGACACGCCCTCTGCCAGCAAGCCTAAAGCTGACAAGCCCGCTCGCCCGCGCGTGGAGAAAGAGCGACAACCGCAGGCCCCAAAGGCACCAAAGCCCGCCGCAGAAAAACGGGAAACGCGCCTCGACGCTGCTGTGAAGGTCGATCAGGGCAAGAAACTCGATGCTCTGGAAGGGCAGGGGATCGCGGCCCGCGATGTGATCGTGCTTGCCGGACGCCGAGCAACGGCCAGGTTCGAGCTGAAGGCCAAATACATCGAAAAGCCCGAGGCAGATCGCCTCCCGATGCGTGAAGGCTACCACACAACGAAGCGGCTCCCCGCGAACATCCTGGACGATCTGCGCGAAAAGCATGATCCGCTTCGTCTCCAATCCGATAGCGCGATGGTGCGGGGCCAGTTCGAACCAGTGTTCTGGACCTGCCTTGATGAAGTCATCGAAGAGCTTCGACAGAAGAAAGATTAGAAGACGCGGCAAGCCGCGTCACGTTATTGCGTAGAAGGGGGAAGGAGTTTCGGCTTCCTTCCCCCTGAAGCAAAATAGACAGGGCCGTGTCCTCGGCTGCGCCTGCGGGCCGCACCACCCCTGTCGATTTTGCTTCACCCCCATCCTCTCACGCTCGCCGCTCGGCAGGGGTAAGCGAGCGCTTACCCTCCCTTCAATGATGAAGAAGGCGCGGGAACGGGGCGCTCCGTGGATCAAAAAAACGGAGTGAAAACCATGCCGAGGCAAAAAAGACTGGAAGCGAAAGCAATCAAGCGCATCCTCGATGCCAGGACGCGCGAAATCGTCGGATGGCTCTACGAGTGGAACACCGGCGAGATACTTCCGCGCTGGAAGGACGGGCGTAGGGAAAATGTCATCTATGAGTAAGACACCAATGTTTTCGCTGTCGGCCGAGGAAGACGGGCGAAGCCTTGGCACGGTCTACTCGACCAGCTCGAAGACCCTGCGCGAGTTTGGCGCGGCTTACATGCGCGATCCGAAGACGCGCGGGGAAATTACCTTGAAGAACCCCGAGGGGCGCGTGGTTGCCTCTTTCGACGTGTGGCAAGACAAATGGTCGGAAACCGCCGAAACCTTTGAATAATCTTCCCTTTTTGTTCTCAAAATGCTAGGCTGGCTCCCAAAAGGAGGCAGCCTATGCAGTTTCATAAAGCATTGATTTGCAGCACAATTATTCTGACGGCATCGCCCGCTGTGGCAAGTGCCTGGGAACATGAGCATGAACGCGGGGTCGATCTCTACCGCACGGAGAATGCGGGCATGGTGGTCTCGCTGGTTTGTGATCCGAACACGGTTTACGGGACCTCGGAAAGCGCCGTCCTGATCGAAGCCGGCAACAACCCCGACCTGTCGGCCGAGGTGGGCTTCAGCTTTCCCGATGGCAACAGGATCGGCGCGGCAATGGTGCATGGGCGCTACGGAAAAGCGACGGCCAACCCCGTGGAATGGGAAACTCTGATCGCCGGATTCCGCGCGCATCAGACAGTCACGGTTATGATTGGCGACAGCTCGACCGAGGTTGAGCTTGGCGATCCCATGCCCTTCACCTGCCTCTGACCTTGCGCCTGCGAAAGCAGGCTCGGCGCGAAGCGCCGGGCGGGGCCGGGGCCGCGCGCAAGCGTGGCCCCGGCCCCGTCAAACATAGCACCAGGGCAAAGGAAACCCCCGCCGGGGGCAGGGGCTGACAGGTTCAAAGCTCGACGCCGGGGCGCAGATTGCCGTCTTGGTCCAGCCATTGCCGCGCCTCGGCGCAAGCGTAGCAGATGCAAGAGCCCTCGCCCTCGATCGCCACCGGCGCGAAATAGACCGGCGGGTTTATCCTGCCGCATTTGCGGCAGGACAGGCGGGGCAGGGTGTGGGGGCCGCTCATGCGGCCACCTGCTTTTCACCCTCGGATACGCGGGCCTTTTCGTTGATGTAGTCCACGGCCTTCTGTGCCTCGGCAGCAGCCTTGAAAATCATTTCCTTGTCGGATTTCAGGGCCTCAAGCCATCCTTCGACATAGGCCGCGCTCTGGTCAAACTGCGGCTCGACGCCAAGCTGAACGGCAAGGAAACATGCGCCGATCTCCGCGACCAGCTCGTCAAAGGCGTATTCCTTCCGGTTCGCACGGGCCTTCTGAGTGGCAAGGCGCTTTTCACCGCAAGCCCAATGGGTCAGTTCGTGGGCAAGTGTCCCATAGTATCCGGCGGCGCTGTAAAACGTCGCAATCGGAGGCATATGGATGTGGTCTTTCGTCGGATGGAAATAGGCGCGCGGTTCCTCCGTGGTGATGATTTCCGCCCCGCTGCGGGCAAAGAAAGCGTCAAGTTCGGCGTCGGCCTCGGTGCCAAGATCGCGGGGCGGTTCCGGGCGGATGTAATAGGCTTCCGGCAAGCCCTCGATCTGGTCGGCATTGAAAACATTGTTGGTCTTGGCAAACCGGATGCGGCGCTTGCCGTCCTCGCCCACTGCCGCGTTCTCGTCCTCGCGTTCAATCGAGCCATAGAAAACAGATTTCGTCGCCTTCTCGCCCTTCTTCACGCAACCGCCAAGCTCAAGGGCCTGTTTGAAGGTCATCCAGCGCGCGGAATTGTAGCCGCGAACATGCGCCGTCGCCCAAAGCATCAGAATGTTGATGCCTTGATAGGAATCGCCATTGTGCCGCAAGGGAAAGCTCGCGCCGCTCATGTCGCCCGTCCACGGCTTGCGCCACGGCGGGGTGCCCGCCTCGATCTGCGCAATGATCGTGTCGGTGACGTGCTGCTTGATGTCAAAACGCTCTTTAGCCATATCTGGCCTCCTTGTGGTGATGCCCT
>NZ_RCIQ01000026.1 GCF_004000255.1 Nioella ostreopsis | reverse complement strand
AGCTCGAACGGGACCAGAACGCCGCCGAGGCTCAGACCACGCAGGCCCACTGGATGTTGAACCGCCTGGAGCTCTTGCTCAGTCGCTTCGTGAGATGGCTCAAGTTGCCGGGCATGCCGAAATTCATTCGGGATGAGGGGCTCGCGCTTCTCGGGGAAACGGCAGAAACGATCGCGGATCTCAAGGAGGACGGGCTCGAGATGTGAGTGGTGGGGATCGGTAACGTGCTCCGGTTCTAGGGACCGTGGACATTCAGGATTGAACGAACCCGCTGACGCGGGATGGGCGTCACTATTGGCGGGGATGGCCTCCTGATGGGAAGGTTTGTTTGCTGAGACCGACCTTTGATCAGGAGACCATCCCAGCTGATGCCACACCAGCGGTGAGTCCGCTGCGCCGCCGTATGATCGACGACATGACGCTTCGCAACCTGTCGCCGGCCACACAACGATCCTATCTTCATGCCGTTTCCAAGTTCAGCCGGCATTTCAACCGCTCACCGGAGCGACTGGGGCTGGATGATGTCCGGGCTTTTCAGGTTTATCTGGTGTCGCAGGGCATTTCGTGGCCGGCGCTCAATCAGACGGTCTGCGCCCTGGGCTTTTTCTATGGCGTGACGCTGAATCGGGCCGAGATCCCCGAGCGGATCCCCCATGCGCGCGCGCCGCGCAAGCTGCCGACGATCCTGAGCGCCGACGAGGTCGTGCATTTTCTTGAGGCGGTTCCGTCGCTGAAGGCGCGCGCGGCCCTGACGACAGCCTACGCCGCAGGGTTGCGGAGACTANCGTCGCTGAAGGCGCGCGCGGCCCTGACGACAGCCTACGCCGCAGGGTTGCGGAGACTATGCCGAATTTTGTGCCTGACGCGTTTTGTTAGGCCATCGGGAAGCTGTCTTCAAACATGATGGCGAACTGGCTTCTGACAGCGTGCCATTCGCGCACCGAACGCTTCCACTCGGACGATGTAGCATTGAGCGCGAGATAGATCAATTTCGCCGCCGCGTCGTCGCTTGGGAAATGGCCTTGGGTTCTGACGGCTCGGCGGATCTTCGAGTTCAGCGCCTCAATGGCGTTCGTAACCGGTATGCAGATCCCGGTGTCGATGTTCGGCCCCGGTTTTCGGATCAGGGTGTATGTTGCGAGCATCCGGGACAGAGGCACCGGGAGCACGAAGGTGCGGGCAGGCCGTTCCTATACCATGAGCTGAGAGCTCGAGTTAGTAGCTGGCCGCCTCTGCGACTCGCCCGGTTGCGCCGAGAGCGCGAATCCGTAGTTGTCGTGTCGCCCGCCGCTCCCGCTGTTTATAACTGGCAAGGGAGACGCACATGCGACGCGTTATCGGAATCGATATCCACCGCACCTTTGGGGAGGTGGTGATCTGGGAGAATGGTCTGACCCGGCACGAAGGCCGGGTCGACATGACCCGAACCGCCCTGGAAGGGTTCGGCAGGCAATTGAAGAAGACGGACGAAGTGGTGATCGAGGCGACGGGAAACTGCATGGCGGTGTCCTGGGTCCTGTCGCCCCATGTCAAACGGGTAGTGATTGCGAATCCGCTTCAGGTCAAGGCGATCGCCCATGCCCATGTGAAGACCGACAAGGTCGACGCCGGCACACTGGCCAGCTTGCACGCGGCCGGCTATCTGCCGAAAATCTGGACCCCGGACGCAGCAACGGAACGTATGCGCAGGCTGGTGGCCCGTCGCTATCAGATTGTCCGGCACCGGACCAGGATCAAGAACGAGGTGCATGCGATCCTGCATGCGCATCTGATCCCGAAATGCCCGCATGCCGATCTCTTCAACAAGCGCGGCCGCGATTGGCTGACCCGCCAACCGGTTCCGGAGGATGAACGGGTCGCGATTGTGCGTCATGTCCGCGAGTTCGACCGGCTCGGGGAAGATCTTGCCAAACTCGACCGCGACATCGCCCAGGGCTCTCTGGACGATGAAGCCATCCAACGCCTCCTGACCATCACCGGCGTCAATCTGACTGTGGCGGCAGGGCTGATGGCCGCGATCGGTAGTATCGAGCGGTTCAAGTCGCCGCAGAAACTGGTGAGCTATTTCGGGTTGAACCCACGCGTCCGCCAATCCGGTCTGGGACCCGCTCACCACGGACGGATCAGCAAGGCTGGCCGCAGCCATGCACGCGCCATGCTGGTCGAAGCGGCTTGGGCCGCAGCAAAAGCGCCGGGCCCGTTGCGCGCCTTCTTCATCCGTATCCGAGCGCGCCGCGGCCACCAGATCGCCGCCGTTGCCGTGGCGCGCAAGCTTGCTACCCTTTGCTGGCACATGCTGACGAAGGGCGAGGATTATCTCTGGGCCCGTCCGAGCCTGGTCGCCCACAAGCGCCGTGCCATGGAACTGGCGGTAGTGCCCCACCGGGTGGTGTACGAGGCCGCGCGCGTAGACTTTTGGCGTAGCGCAGCGCGCGGCCGTACTGGTGGCCACCGCGCGTCTTCGTAGTCTGAGGTTGTTCAAAGACCGATGACAACGAAGGAGAGCACGATGACCGAGACCATGATCGACCTTCCGGGCATGATCGCCAAGAGCGATGACACGGATTTTCTGCATGAGCTGGTCCATGACGCCGCGCAGCGGCTGATGGATATTGAGGTGGCTGCTGTCTGCGGCGCGGGGCATGGCGAGCGCAGCCCGGACCGGGAGAACCAGCGCAACGGCTACCGGCCGCGCCAATGGGATACCCGGGCGGGCACCATCGGCCTGAACATCCCCAAGCTGCGCAAGGGGAGTTACTTCCCCACCTTTCTGGAACCCCGCCGGACGGCCGAGAAGGCGCTAATGGCCGTGATCCAAGAAGCCTACATCCAGGGCGTCTCTACGCGGGCTGTCGACGACCTGGTGCGTGCCCTGGGGCTGACAGGGACCTCGAAGAGCCAGGTCTCGCGGCTTTGCGAGGACATCGACGAGCGGGTGCAAACATTCCTGAACCGCCCCATTGAGGGCGACTGGCCCTTCCTTTGGCTCGACGCCACCTACGTGAAGCTGCGTGAGTGCGGACGCATCGTCTCGATGGCGGTGATAGTGGCCGTCGCGGTCAACACCGACGGACGCCGGGAGATCCTCGGGATCACGGTTCTGCCCTCGGAGGCCGAGACGTTCTGGTCCGACTTCCTTCGCTCTCTGACGCGACGCGGCCTGCGTGGCGTGCAGATGGTGATCAGCGACGCCCACGAGGGCTTGAAAGCCGCCGCGCGCAAGGTCCTGGGGGCCGGATGGCAGCGTTGCCGGGTGCATTTTCAGCGCAACCTGCTCGCCCTGGTGAACAAGGCCCACAAGCCCGTGGTCAGCGCCGTGGTGAAGACCGTTTTCGCCGAGAAGGAGCGCGACCAGGCCCATGTCCGCTGGCGCGAGGTGGCTGACAACCTGCGGGAGCGGTTCCGAGACGTGGCCGAGTTGATGGACGAGGCCGAACACGACGTTCTCGCCTCTATGGCTTTCGACGAGAGCCTGCGCTCGAAGTTGCACAGCACAAACCCGCTGGAGCGCCTCAACAATGAGATCAAGCGGCGGACCAACGTGATCGGGATCTTCCCGAACCGCGAGGCCGTAATCCGCCTCGTCGGCGCGCTCATGCTCGAGCAGAACGATGAGTGGGCCGTCTCGCGCCGCTACATGCCGGTGGAAAAACTGACCGCCATGTGCAACGATCAAGATGCGGCGACGATGATCGCCGCTCAGTGAACGAACGACACCAGCTATGAAGAAGCAGTTGGACGCCAGTTCCTACACCACTTCACGGGACACTACCCGTCTGAAACCCTACTTTCCAAAGTCGCACGGTAAGCCAAGAGTCGACGACAGGCGGATTCTGAGCGGGATCATTTTCATCAACCGCAATGGGTTAAGGTAGCGCGATGCTCCCGAAGCCTATGGCCCACACAAGACGCTTTATAGCCGTTGGAAGCGCTGGAGCGAAAAGGGCATATTCGCGCGGATGATGGTGGGGCTGGCTGCCGAGCACGGCGAACAGAAGACAGTCATGATCGACGCGACCTACCTGAAGGTACATCGAACAGCGACCAGCATGGCCGCTAAAAAGGGGGGCGCGGTCGCCTGATTGGCCAGACCAAAGTTGGTATGAACACCAAGCTTCACGCCATTTGCGACAGCCAGGGACGACCGCTCGACCTCTTCGTCACCGCCGGACAGGTCAGTGACTATATCGGCGCACGGGCATTGCTGGGCGGTTTGCCAAAGGTCGAATGGCTGCTCGGAGACCGAGGCTACGACGCCGACTGGTTCAGAGATGCGTTGAAAGACAAAGGGATACGCGCCTGCATCCCTGGACGAAAACAGCGCAAGACGATCGTGAAATACCCCTCTCGGGACATTGCTGCGCAATTCCCTGTCGGGCAATGGACAAGCGCCGCTACAAACGTCGCAACCGCATTGAGATCATGTTCGGCAGGCTCAAAGACTGGAGACGCGTGGCGACCCGCTAAGACAGGTGTCCCAAGGTCTTCCTCTCGGCCATCGCGCTCGCAGCCGTCGTCATCTACTGGTTATTAATCCTGACCCTTCTATATCTGGGTTTTGCTATACTGTCCCCGTCACCGGCCCCGGCCAGGGCCGATGGCGGGGTGGTGCACGACGTCTGACCCTTGTGGCATGACCACGTTTCTTAGCCTGTCGGCACCGCCTCTCTTCATCGTCTCGAACAGTTGATTGCGGCCTTGCAGGACCGCGCACCAGAAGGAAGAGAGCATGGACATACTATCACATGGCCGCGTTATCGGGATAGACGTCAGCCGCGACTGGCTGGACCTTCATTGCCTGGTCGTGTCTCGGAGATGGTGGAAATTTGAAGGCGGCGTAATCTCCGGGTGAACCAACACCCACCTAACCGGCGGCAGCAACCGCCAGGGAGATCACGCCATGAACCAGATTACTGATACTTCGAGCTTTGCGCTACTGGCCCATGAGGCCGGGTTCGACCCGATCGAGGAGCGGTTGCGGATGAACATCCGCGCGACCATCGAGGCTGTGTTCGAGGAGGAACTGGCCGACTTTCTCGGCCGCCTGCGCTACAGCCGGGGCACCGGCGCGACGAAAGGCTATCGCCACGGACACCGGGAACGGCAGCTGACCGGCACTTTCGGGACCGAGACGGTGCGGGTGCCGCGCGCCCGGATTGAGGACGAAACGGGAAGGCTGACGGAATGGCGGTCGAAGGCGCTGCCCCGATACCAGCGCTTGACCAAGAAGGCCGAGGCCTTGATCGCCGCGGTCTATCTCTCCGGCACCAACACCCGGCGCGTCAAGCGAGCGTTGTTCGGGCTGTTCGAGGGCGCTGTGAGCAAGGACGTGGTCAGCCGGGCCTGGCGCAAGGTGGAGACGGACTGGGATGCGTGGTGCGCCCGCAGCCTCGCCGATGAGGACATCGTCCGGCTCATTCTCGATGGTACCGTGATCAAGACCCGCATCGATAAGAAGGCGACGAACATCTCAGTGCTGGCCGCCATCGGTGTGCGCCGCGACGGTCAGAAGGTGCTGCTTTCCATCAAGAATATGGGCGGGGAGAGCACCGCCGCGTGGCGCCAGTTCCTCGACGATCTTGATGCCCGCGGCCTGAAACGGCCCGAATTCGTGATTGTCGATGGCGCCCCGGGGCTGGAGGCTGCGCTCGTGGGGTTGTGGGGCGATGATCTGCCGATCCAGCGCTGCACGGTTCACAAGCGCCGTAACCTTCTGGCCCATGCCCCGAAGCACATCCACGACGAGCTGACCGAAGACTACCGGGACATGATCTATGCCGACACCGCAGTCGAGATCGAGAAAAGGCGCAGGGCATTTCTCCGCAAGTGGCGCCTGAAGTGCAGGGCCGTCGCCGATAGCCTGGAGGAGGCTGGCGACCGGCTCTTCACCTTCGCCCGCCTTGATCCCTCGCAATGGAAATCCGCCCGTACCACCAACGCCATCGAGCGCCTCAACGAGGAGTTCCGTCGCCGTATCAAGACACAGACCGTGTTGCCCTGCGCCAAGACCGTGCCGATGCTCCTCTGGGCTCTGCTGGCCTCAGGCCAGATCCAGATGCGCAAGGTCGACGGCTGGGAGACCCTCTCTAAGCCTCTCGAACCCATGCCCCTTGACCTCGCAGCCTAAAACATCGATCCATCACATGCCCGGAGCGCGCCGCTAGGGAATTTCCACAGCATTCGCGACACGACCCATTGCCTACCCGACGGGCATCATTGCAGAGTGCCCAACGCTCCGGTCGGTCACGCTACAGTAGCGGATCTTGCCCGGAACAGAGATGCCGTGGTCTGCTTTGAATCGACGGGCGGTCAGGAATGGCAGCTTTGGGCACTTCTGGAAGCAGAAGGCGTTACAGCCCGGCAGGTGCCCACAGCTCAGGTGAAGGCCTTTGCGCAGAGCCGGGGCACCCGCGCCAAGACAGACCGGATCGATGCGGAACTCATCGCCCGCTTCTTCGCATTCCGGCCTGAGGCAGGCCGCAGTCTTCCTTCGGAAAAACTGCGCCTTCTCAGAGCCTTGGCGTCGAAGCGAGCCCAGCTGGTCGAAATGCGCAAACGGCTTCTGGCCCAAATCCGGGCGCACCAGAAACTCGGCACCGCCGCGATGTTCGAGGATATCGACACCGAGCTGAAGCACCGGATCGACAGCATGATCAAGGAACTGGAGGACCGGATAACCCGGGCCATCGCGAGCGATGATCGCCTGTCGGAGACCGCAGGTATTCTCCGTTCGATCCCGGGAATCGGCCCGGTTGCCAGCACAATGCTGATCGCCGAAATGCCCGAGATCGGCATTATCACCGGTGAACAAGCTGCCGCACTCACTGGTTTAGCCCCGGTCGCGCGCGACAGTGGAACCCTTCGCGGGAAACGAGCCATAGCTGGAGGTCGCCGTGCCCTGCGACACGTGATGTTCCAAGCGGCACTGGTTGCGGCATATCACAACGCAATCATGAAAGCCTTCGCAGATCGCCTCCGCAAGGCTGGAAAACCGCACAAGGTCATCATCACCGCCGTCGCCAGAAAGCTCGCTACCATCGCGAAAGCCCTGTGCAAAAGCGGTCAGAAATGGACAGCCGCGGAAGCCTGACAGATACAGTTGCTAGGTGGACGCCCCCAGCCAGGGGGCGATCGTGGGGCGTTTCAACAGCTCTGCCATGCGCACATCGGTGTCGGGCATGCGCGCGGCAAGAGGCGCGCGCGTCGGTCCGCAATCCATCCCCAGTGCGGTGAAAGCGGATTTCATGCCGGGCAGCACGCCCACCTCCAGCAAGGCTTCCACGAATTCCGCCGAGACCGCCTGCAATTCCTGAGCGCGCGGCAGGTCACCCGCGGCAATCGCCCCATGCAGCGCCATGTAAAGCCGGCCGAGCAGGTTGTAGGTGGTGCCGATTCCCCCGTCCGCGCCCAGGGCGGCGCCTGACAGGAAGATCTCGTCGAACCCGAAGAAATAGGTTCTGTCGGGCCGGGCGCGGCGCAGAAGCGTCAGCTTGAACAGATCGGTGGAAGTGAACTTGATCCCGGCGACACCCGGCAGATCCAGGATGGCTACCAGCAGCTCCAGCGGCAGCGGGCGCCCGGTGCGGATCGGCACCTCATAAACGATCAGCGGCAGCGCGGTCGACGATGCGAGCGCCTTGTAATAGGCGAGGATCTCGCCATCGCTGAACGGGTAGGAATGCGGCGGCAGGGCCGACAGCCCGTGATATCCGAGCCGTTCGGCCTGTCGCGCGAGCTGCAGCGACCCTGCAAGCGACGGGGCGCCCACATGGGCGATCAGGGTCGCCCCGCTGCCCTCGGCGTCGCGGCGGACGACCTCCTGCTGCGCGGCCAGTTCATCGACCTCGAGCAGACCCGACTCGCCGCTGCTGCCCCCCACATACAGGCCCGATAGCCCTTGGGTTAGAACATGGGCGGTCAGCATCGACTGGCGTCCCGCGTCGAACGCACCTTCGTCATCCATTCCGGTCATCAGGGCAGCGTACATACCCGCCAGCGGCTTCGTCATGCAGGGCCTCGCATTGCATAGGTTCTTGCCATGATTGCTATATGGTATTACCAAAAATGTCCAGATTCAAAACTTTGGTTTGACAATGTTCTTGTCCGGCCCTACTGAATCTCCCCAACATTGCCACCATCCTCCCGGGGAGCACGTCCCGCATGACGGCAGCCGCCACACCAATCGACGAGATCGACGCCGCGAACACGGCCCTGCGCCGCAGCAGCGACATGATTGCCGAGGCGCTGGTGGAGGAGATCAAGACCGGTGTTCTGCCGGTTGGGGCAACGCTGCCGACCGAGCGTGCGCTTTGCGAGCGGTTCGGCGCCTCCCGCCCCACCGTGCGCGAGGCGCTTACCCAGTTGCAGATGCAGGGCTACGCCACGGCGCATGCGGGTCATCGCCCCCGCGCGGCGCGCCCCTCGCTCGACGATATCCTGCGCAATGCCGGTGACCTTATCCTCGAAATCCTCGGTGACGCCGAGGCGGGCGCTCACCTGGAACAGATGCGCCAGTTCATCGAGATGGGCGCCGCGCGCGAAGCCGCGATCCGCGCCGACGCGGTGGCCCTCAGCAAGCTTCAGCAGGCCCTCGACGTCAACGCCAAGGCCATCGGAACCCCCGAATTCGTGGAAACCGACATCGCCTTTCATCGAGCGCTCGTCTCGGTCGTGGGCAACCCCGTGATCCTCAGCCTGCATGACATGTTCGTCAGCCAGCTGATCGCGCAGCGCCCCGCGCATGACGATGCCGAGCGCCACGACCGGATCGCCCATGACGAACACCGCCTCATCCTTGCCGCCGTTCTTGATGGTGACGCCGCAACCGCCGTCGACGTGATGGATAAGCACCTCGCACGGGCATATCGCAACCGCCTGAAGGCGGCCGCGCTGGCCTCGGCGCCAGCGTGACCGGGCCGGAGAGGCAGAGGACAGACAGACGACAAGACACAACTCAAAAAGGGAGGATCCAATGAAACTCAAGACATTCCTGATGACCTGCGCCGCCAGCCTGGCACTGGCCGCGCCTGCGCTTGCCGAACGGGAGCTGACGGTTGGCACGCAGGATAATGAGGTGTCGAACCTCTATGCCGGCCTTCAGGCCATGGGCGAAACCCTGGCCGAAGTGTCGGGCGGAGAGATGACGCTGACGATCTTCCCCTCGTCGCAGCTTGGCGACTTCCGGGCGATGGTCGCGCAGGTGCAGGCGGGCGAGCTCGACATGGTCACAACCGGCTATCCCGACATGAGCTACGTGATCCCCGAGCTGAACCTGATCGGCGCGCCCTACGTGGCGGATGATTTCGGCCATCTGCAAGAGATCGTGAACGGCCCCTGGGGCCAGGAGATGGACGCCGCCTTCATAGCCCAGGGCATCCGGATGCTGGACCTGTGGTATTACGGGACGCGTCAGACCACCTCGAACCGGGCCATCGAGAGCATGGCCGACATGGAAGGCCTGAGAATGCGCACGCCAAACGTGCCCTTCCTCATCGCCTATGCCCAGAACGTGGGCGCGACCCCCGCGCCAGTGGCCTTCGCCGAGGTCTACCTTGCGCTGCAGACCAACCAGGTCGATGCGCAGGAAAACCCGCTGCCGACGATCGAGGCCATGCGCTTCGACGAGGTGCAGAGCCATATCGCGATCACCAACCACTTCATCGCCTCTATCGCCATGATGATCTCGGACGACCTGTGGACGAGCCTGAGCGAAGAAGAGCAGGGCTGGGTCATGGCGGCGGTCGAAGCGGGCGGCGATGTCAACGACAGCCGCACCGTAGAGGCCGAGGCAGAGCTTCTGGCCACGTTCGAAGGCCGGGGGCTGAGCGTGACGCAGCCCGACCTCGCGCCGTTCCGTGCGGCGATGCAGCCCTACTACGAAGAGCTTGAAGCGCAGTTCGGCGAAGGTGCCATCGCGCGCATCCGCGGCGATCGCTGATTGCCCTCATAGCCGCGCGCTGCCCATTAGCGCGCGGCCGTTTTCCGTTACTCCAAGGCAGGAATCCCGCGTGCCGCAGCGTCCGAAATACAGCCTTGAGGGGATCCTGGCGTCGATCCTGTTTATCGTTCTCATCGGTATCGTCATGATCCAGGTCCTCGGCCGAACGCCCCTGTTCCGCGGGCCGGTCTGGACCGAGGAGGCGGCGCGCTGGATCTGGGTCTGGATGGCGCTGATCGGAATTGGCGAGGTCGAACGGCAGGACAAGCACCTGCGCATGGGCTTCCTGGCCGAGATGCTGCCCTCGATGGTGCGACGCATCATCTTCACGATCCTCGATCTTGTCTATCTCGGCGTGGCTGCGAAGCTGTGCTGGATCGGCTGGCAGACGGTCGGGCGCACCTGGAACGCTTCCTCGGTCACGCTGCCGGTGTCAAACGGCATGCTGTACCTCTCGGCCTTCCTTGCCCTTCTTCTTGTCGCGCACCGCATCCTGCGACGTATCTTTGCCGGTCGCAGTGGCGATATCGGAACCGGAGACCCGCTATGACGCTTCTGATCATCGGAGGGTTCTGGCTGCTTCTGGTCCTGATCGGCTTGCCGATCGGCATTTCCATGATCTTCGTGTCCATGGGCTATTTCTGGTACATGGAACGGGGCATGTTCATCGCCGTGCAGCGCATGGTCGACGGGTTGAACAGCTTTCCGCTGCTGGCGGTGCCGCTGTTCATCCTCGCCGCCGCGATCCTCAACACTGCGGGCATCACCCACCACCTGTTCGGCTTCGCCCGCTCGCTCGTGGGCCATGTGCGCGGCGGGCTCGGGCATGTCAACGTGCTGGCCTCGCTGTTCTTTTCGGGGATGTCGGGCTCGGCGCTGGCGGATGCGGGCGGCCTTGGCAAGATGGAAATCGAGGCGATGCGCGAGGCAGGCTACGACGACGATTTTTCCGGCGCCGTCACCGCCTCCTCTTCCCTGATCGGGCCCTTGGTGCCGCCGTCGATCACAATGGTCCTTTACGGCGTGATCGCGAATGTCTCGATCGGCCAGTTGTTCCTCGGTGGGGTGGTTCCCGGCGTGATGTGCGCCGGGGCGCTGATGGTGATGGTTTATCTCGTGGCCTTGCGTCGCGACTATCTGGTCGACCCCCGCAGCACGCTTTCCGAGATCGGTGCCCGGTTCCGCACCTCGCTTCCGGCGCTTCTGACGCCGCTCGTAATCATCGGCGGCATCTTCTCGGGCTACTTCTCGCCGACCGAGGCGGCGGCGGTGACGGTGCTATATGCAATCGTCATCGACCTTGTCTTCTACCGGGAACTGACCTGGCGCAGGCTGTGGGATGCGGTCTACGAGACCACGGTGACATCTGCCTCGATTGCCACGATCGTGGCGGGCGTGTCGCTGCTGAGTTTCATCTTCGCCCGCGAGCAGGCACCGCAGCAGGTGGCGCGGATCTTCCTGTCGGTCGCGGATTCGCCGCTGATGTTCCTCATCATGGTCAACCTGATGATCTTCGTTCTGGGCTGTTTCATCGAGGCGCTGGTCATCCTGCTGGTAATCGTGCCGATCCTAGTGCCGGTGGCCATGGGCTTCGGCATCGACCCGATTCACTTCGGCATCATCGTGATCCTGAACCTGATGATCTCGATCATGACGCCGCCGATGGGGATGGCGCTCTTCGTCGTCAGCCAGGTGGGCAACATACCCTACCAACGCCTTGCCCGTGCGATCCTGCCCTGGCTTCTGCCGCCGATCGTGGTGCTGATCCTGGTCTGTGCCTTCCCGATCCTTGCGACCGGATTGCCGGGCCTGATGCGATGACCGGCCTTCTGCACAGCCTGCGCGGTGGGCTCGTGGTGTCATGCCAGCCGGTTGACGGCGGCCCGATGGACCGGCCCGAGATCGTCGTCGCGATGGCGGCTGCGGCGGTCGCGGGGGGCGCGGCCGCGGTGCGGATCGAGGGCTTGGGCAACCTCCGCGCAGCCCGCGAAGCCGTGACGGTGCCGATCATCGGCATCATCAAGCGCGACCTGGCCGACAGCCCGGTGCGTATCACACCCCATGTCGAGGATGTCGCCGCGCTGGCCGGGGCAGGGGCCGATATCATCGCGGTTGATGGAACCGACCGTCACCGCCCGGTGCCGCGCGCCGCGCTGGTTTCTGCCATCCACGAGGCGGGCGTTCTGGCCATGGCGGACTGCGCCACCCCGGGCGATGGCGCGGCCTGCAGGGCGCTCGGCTTCGACATTCTCGGCACCACCCTGTCGGGCTACACGGCCGAGACCGCGCACCTGGGATCGGACCCCGATTTCGACCTGATCGCGGCCTTTCGCGCGCAGGGTGCCTTCGTGATGGCAGAGGGCCGCCTGAACCGGCCGGACCTCGTGGCGCGCGCGATGCGGGCCGGGGCCGATGCCGCCACGGTGGGAACGGCCCTGACCCGGCTTGAAATCATGACAGGCTGGTTCCGCGCCGCCATGACCGCACCGGAGCCGGGCCGATGAGCGGCGCCCGCGAGATGCTGTCCGGATTTGCGGTCGACCTCGGCGGCACCAAGATCGCCGCGGCCCGGATCGAGGCCGGAACGATCATGGCGCGCAGCCGGGCGGACACAGACGGCGCGGCCCCGCCTGAGGCGCAGGTGGCGGCTATGCGGGATCTGCTGCTCCCCCTTGGCTACACCTCGGGCGAACCGCTCGGGATTGCGGTTGCCGGGCGCATCGATGCACAGGGCTGCTGGCATGCGGTCAACCGCGGCACGCTCAGCCGGGTGTCGGGGGTTGCGCTGCACGATCTCGTGTCACGCCTGATTGGGCCCTGTCGCTGCCTGAACGACGGCGCGGCGGCAGTCCTGGCCGAGGCGCGCCATGGCGCCGGGCGCGGGGCCAACAATCTGGCATTCGTCACGGTCTCGACCGGGGTCGGCGGCGGGCTGATGGTCGGTGGAAGGCTTCTGGAAAGCGCATCGGGCCTTGCGGGGCATGTCGGATTTACCACGTCGCGATTCGCAGATAGTGAATGCGGCAGTGGGCGTGTCGGGACGGTTGAAAGCATCGCAGGTGGGCGTGCAATCGCAGCGGCCGCTGCATTAGCAGGACATGCAACCGACGCGCGTGGCGTCTGCGAAGCAGACGTCAGAGGCGAGGTCTGGGCCGGGGCGATCCTTGACAGGTCCGCAAATGCCGTTGCGGCACTTGTCACCGACCTCACGGTTATCCTTGGACTCGAGAGGGTCGTTATCGGCGGCAGCATCGGGCTTGAGAAAAGCTATAAAAGGCGAATAATTAACGCGCTCGACGCGGAACCTGATCTTTTCCGAGTGCCAGTGGAGCCTGCCGCGTTCGGCGGCGATGCACCGCTAATCGGAGCTCTCGCGTGCGCTTCAGACGAGAGTGTCTAATCTCCTTTTGTTGCCGCCCTTTACGCAAGAAACTTCTGACTGTGGGTTTCGCAAATTCCAGGACAGGGATTTCGGTAATTCCTAGACAGCTCCGGGTAAGCTTAAGCGGAGGGCCGTCTGACAGGATGATTTCGCGTGGGTTCACGGTACACGACTCCCTTTATTTTGAAGCCTGTATGGGCCTTCGCGGACATTTATTTGTCCAAGCCTCGCGCGCGTGACCTGGTTGATGGATGATCCAGTTTCGCAGGGCATCGAGACCTGTTCGGAACCAGGACTTTTCGCGTCTTCCATGTCCTTTTCTCCGAATGGGGCCCCTTGCAATAACGCGGTTTGCGCAGCGATAGGCCCATGTGACGGCGAGAGCGACGAGTACGAGCAAGGTCGCGAGCTTGTCAGGTTCGGTAATGTGGGTGTCTTCGATATTGAACCCAGAGGTGATCGCGGAAATTTGGACCAGGCGTTAAGGTGGATCGCATGACGAAAGAGACGATCCTAAATGGCAAAGAGAAAGACGCATACTGGCCTGCTGCTGGTTTCGTGGACACGAAGATAAGATCGTGACCAAGGAAACGGAGATCGGACATGGTAAGACGGAAGTTCACGAAGGAGTTCAAGTTTGAGGCTGTGAAGCTGGTGACAGAACGGGGCGTTGCGATAGCGCAGGCGGCACGAGATCTGGATCTGGCCGAAAGCGTGCTGCGTCGGTGGATTCGAGAGGCCGCAGAGGCCCCGATCACGGCGTTCCCCGGCAATGGCCAGCAGCGTGCCGAGCTGGCAGAGATCGCAGCTCTGAAGAAGGAGGTCGTCAAGCTCAAGGCGGAGCGTGACATCCTAAAAAACTGTTCCGGGCCGCCGCCCGCCTGTGCGCGGTAGCAACAGCTTGTGCTATGTTGCGCTCGAAGGGCAGTTGCCGATGGCTTATTGGTGGGCTGGACCCCGTTAAAAAACGTGGCACATGGGCTAATGCGCACTTGAGAGTGGTGACGTCGGCCTGGGTCAGATCCCCCTGCACGACAAACCCGTGCCGGTTTTCAATAGGCGCATGGCCCATGAAGCCAAGCACCGCACCCGTGCCGGGTGATTTCTTGTAAAGTGTAACGCCCCCGGTTTCTGAGACACCGCGTTGCACTATGCGGCAGCTGGTAGCGCTGCCTCAAGATCCCGCCTGAACTGGGCGGGTGATCGGTATCGGTGGCGTTGGATTAGCCACTCCTCGTTGTATCGCCGCTGGAACGCGAGCAGGGCCTGCCGCAGGTCCTCGACCGTATCGAACGTGCGGACCCAGAGCAGGTTCTCCTTCAGCGTCCGAATGCACCGCTCGGCGCAGCTATTGCCTTCGGGCGCGCGCACGAACGCGGGCGACGACGTCATCCCAAGCCACCGGATCTCGTTCTGGAAGTCATACGACATATACCACGTGCCATGATCGTGGCGTAGGCGGAGACCTTCGGCAACATCCTTGCAAATCGCGCCGAAGCGGGCCTGTAAACCTTGGCGGAGGGGCTCCAAGCGCCTCGAAGCGCGTTCCCCGTTTTGCAGCATGAATGCCGACACACTCAGCGGTGAAGTGATTGATGGCAATGAACACGGCCGCCTGACAGTCCTGTGTCGTGACCGCGGCAGTCATATCGTTGCCACACATCTGATCGACCCCTTCGGGAATGATGGTGCCGTCATGCGCCTGCGGCCCCCGCGGTGTCACGCCAGCGCGCGCCGCTGCCAGGTCATGCTCCCGCATTAGCCGCCGCACGCGCTGCTTCGAGGTGCGCACCCCGACATGGCGTAGCCGCGCCCAGACCTTGCGGTATCCTTCGCCATGGAATGGGCTGTTGATCAACACCGCGCGGATGCGCTCGACCAGGTCCTGATCAGGCATCGGACCTATTGGACCTGGCCGACTGCGCGGGCTGGGTGGCGTAACATGTCGTGCCCGGGTGCGATACAAGGTAGCCCGGCTGACATCCCAGACCCGGCAAACGCGCACAATGCCGTACCGCTGACTTCTGGAGATCGAGTGCACTGCGCTCACTTCCTCGACCTCCGCTGGCCCAAATGGCGACCGGCCTCCATGCGAGCGATCTTTTTGAGAGCAGCTCGTTGTCCATCGTGATCTCGCCGAGCTTGGCCTGCAACTGCACGATCCGGTCGTCCCGATCATCCCGCGGACGCGATTTCAGGCTGGCAGCCCCGCCCTCGAGGGACCGATCCCGCCATCCGCTCAAATCCGGCACGGTCGCGCCGATCTCGCGCGCAACCGTCTCCAGCGGCTCCCCCCGCAGAACGCGCAAGACGGCTTCCTGCTTGCGCCGCCCTGTCATGCGGCGCTCGCGGCCCGGCGCCTCGGACGCTGCGATATTTGAGATCTTCGCGCCCGAGGCGCTTTCCGTACCGTCTTCTTTCATGTCCCACCTTCTGAGGGCCCAAAATAAGCCTTCGGCGGTGTCTCAGAAAACTCTGGGGCGATGGACTGGCCTGCTGATCCTGCGCGACGGCGAGCCAGGGGAGCCTGCGGTGACGCTGTCGCCCCTGCGCTACCATTACCAGCTCGAGGCGGTCGTGCAGGGCGTGGCGCGTGACGCCACGTTCGACACATTGGCCGCCAGCATCGGCACGGCTCTCGCTGTAGACCGAACACTGGGCGGGCTCTGCGACTGGATTGAAGCTGAAGCCCCGCAGCCCATCGATCTGCCTGTTGAAGGCGCGATGAGCTTGAAGGCGGCCGTCATTCCGGTCATCCTAGATTATTGCACGGCCGACCCGCTGTGTTGACTGCGCGCAGCTCAGGCGGAGGGCTTGATCGAGAGAGTGCCGATGATCTTGGCGCCACTCTGCAGGTCAAGACGATCAGCAAGGATATCGGCTTTGATGCGACCGGTGCTGGAGATAACGACGGATTCAGCGCGGATCGTTCCGATAATAGAGCCGTCAATGGTTACTGAGGGCGCGTGAACGTGGCCCTGGATGCGTCCCTCGGCCTGAAGTACAAGCCCCTGGACGTCGATATTGCCCACGAGAGAGCCTGCAAGATCCACCATCCCCGCACCGCTTATGTCACCGTCGATCTGCAGGTCTGACTGCAGTACTGAGCGTTGGCGCGTTGGTTTTGGGTTGGCCGGTCGCGGAGGCGCCACCATTGGTGCCGGCGCTGGCGTGTTCATTGACACAGGACGTTCAGGAGGGGCCTGTGTCGTTGCGGGTTTGGCAGGGGCAGCGGGTTTGGTGGATTTTTTGAACATGTACTCGCCCAGAGGATCGGATGACAGCAGATGGCCCGTCCGGTGACTTGAGGTCAAGACCGCAACCTCCATCAGAAGATAGTGAAGGAACACAGCAATGGCACGAGCCCAAGGGGCGCGGGCGCAGATGGCGCTTGCTTTCGAGACGACCTATGGCACGCCACCCGAGAGCGGCTACACGAATATGCCGTTTGCGAGTACGACGCTTGGGGCAGAGCAACCGCTGCAGACATCGGAACTTCTGGGTTACGGCCGCGATCCTCTTGATCCGATCCTGGATGCGGTGCCGGCCGATGGCAGCGTGACGGTGCCCATTGACGCGCGCGCTTTTGGGACCTGGCTGAAGGCCACGTTTGGCGCACCAACGACCACGGGGACGGATCTTTATACGCATGTCTTCCAGAGCGGATCCTGGAGTCTGCCTTCCTTCTCGGTCGAGACGGGCCTGCCGGAGGTGCCAAGCTACGCGATGTATTCGGGCTGCATGGTGGATAGTCTGAGCTGGCAAATGGCGCGTTGTGGCCTGTTGACGGCGCCGCTAGAGCTTCGTCCATGAAATCTGAATCGAAGGGATTCCCACCGGGGGGATTTTGTGATTCACCATATTTGGAGGTGGATCATGGGCAAATCGCTATCATTGGATATTCGGGAGCGTGTCGTCGCCTTGGTGGATGAGGGCCTTTCATGCCATGAGGCGGCGCGCAGGCTCAGGATATCTGCGGCGAGCGCGGTTTGGATCATGCAGCGCAGGAAGCGGACGGGCGGGGTGAAACCCGCGCCGCAGGGCCGTCCGCGGCTGAGCAAGCTGGACGCGGTCTCGGGTTGGCTCAAGCTGCGCGTCGAAGCCGAGCCGGACATCACGATGCCGGAATTAGCCGAGGAGCTGGCGGCGGCGCATGGGCTACGGGCGACACCGGCTATGCTGTCGCGCCACCTGATCCATCGACTTGGATTCACATATAAAAAAATCCCTGATCGCGACGGAGCGATTGCGCAAACGGGTCCGTGCCGCCAGGTACGAGTGGCAGCACCGGCGGATGCCGAGAATGCGCCTTGAGCCGCACCGGCTGGTCTTCATCGACGAGACCGCCGTCACCACCAAGATGACCCGCCTGCGCGGTCGATCCCCGCGCGGGACGCGGCTGGAGGCCGATGCCCCCTTCGGCCACTGGCGCACCCAGACCTTCATCGCCGGGCTGCGTGTCGATGAATTGATCGCGCCATGGGTGCTGGATGGGCCGATGAACCGGGCCGCGTTCGACAGCTACATCGAGACCCAGCTCGCACCGCTCCTGCAGCCCGGCGACGTGGTGATCGCGGATAATTTATCATCGCACAAATCCGCCCGCGCGCAGGCCTGCCTGAATGCACAGGGCAACTGGATGCTCTTCCTGCCACCCTACAGCCCCGACCTGAACCCGATCGAGATGGCCTACGCCAAACTCAAGGCCCATCTGCGCCGATTCAAAGCACGAACCTTCGGGACGCTGTTCCAGTCGGTCGCCCAAACCTGCGAACTCTTCCCCCGCAAAGAATGCGAAAACTTCTTCAGGGCTGCCGGTTATGTTGCAGATTAAATGGACGACGCTCTAGAAATCGTGGCCCAAGACGAGACGCTGGCCTCCGCGAGTGCGGCCGGGGTGGTGTCGCCCCTCGCGCTCACGCGTTTTGGCCTCGTCAACGGGGCGATCACGCGCAATAGGGCCAACATCGGTAACGTGGTCTCTGCCGAGATTACCTATGCCAACACGCTCGACCGGATTGAGACGATCCGGGCCGATGGCAAGATTGAGGGGGCGGATCCTTCACTTGCTGCGCTCACGGGCAAGATCGATGTGCGCTTTGCCGACACGACGCTTCTGACGCAGGCGATCAATGGCGAGGCTTTTGGCCTCGCGTTCTCCTACGCGCTGCCGAGTGGGGAAAGCCTCACTTTGGAGGCGCCTCGAGTGTTTTTGCCGCGGCCCCGAGGGGAGATCCAGGGCCCTCAAGGGGTACAAGTCAGCTTCGACTGGCAGGCCTCTCGGCAAAGCAATGGAGAAGCGATGGCGATCATCACGCTCGTCAATGATGTGCAGAGTTACTGAGGCGCTCGTTCCAAAGACTCCAGATCAGCCCGCTCCAAAAGTGCCGTTAGCCGCGCAAGATCCCATCGATCGGCCATCTTGATCGCACGGGCTACCAGCGGACCCGCCAATCGGGCGCTGCCATTGGGCTCGATAATGCTGTGCAGCACCATGCGGGTTGTCGTCGGGGTCTGTGCGAAGACGTCGTAGATTGTCTCGAAGTCAAACGCGGTATCGGTGGAGCGCAGCACCAGGGTTTGATTGAGGCGATAGTACTCGACCTCACAGGTAAACGGCACCTCGCGACCCAGCACGCGAGCGGTGAAGAGGATTTCTGCACCTTTCTGCATTCTGTCGGGCTGGGTCACCCACTGGGCTGACGAGATCCGTGAACACCAATGCGGCAGACGCATCGGATCGGAGAGGACACGAAACATCTTCGCGACCGGCACGTTGATCATGACATTCGTTTTGACATGCAGCGCCATGTCGCCCCCTCCAATCGCCAGATTGTGCCATGAGACTTGGCGCTGGCGCTCACCCCATGTCCCTTTCAACTCCTCACGGGAATAACCATGCTCAGATTGACCTTGTCCAGAGGCCCCGCGTGGCTCGACCTCGGCCATGGCGTCCGCCTGCTGGTGGAGCCGCTGACGACGGCAGTAATGCTGGCGGCGCGCAGCGACCCGGCGATTGTCGCCGCGGCGGCGACCTCCGAAAGCTCTTCCTCGAACGACTACCTCACCCGGATCGTGGCCAAGGCCGTCGCGCGCCTCGTCGTGCAGGACTGGGAGGGTGTGGGTGACGAGGACGGCAACCCGTCGCCTATGACGCCCGAGGCATCGACGCGCTTCTTGAAATCTGGCCGATCTTCGAGGTACTCCAGACCAACTACATCGCTGGGGCGCTCATCCTGGATGCGGAAAAAAACGCCTGACCGCCCTCGCCGAGTGGGAGTTCGGCGGGGGCGGAGAGTATTGCGCGGCCTGCGCGGCGCCCTGTTCCGATTGCCCGCGCATGCTCCATGCCCCCCTGACTCTCGAGGCTGGCAGGTCTGGGATCTGGTCCAGCGCCTCGGCGGACAGGTGCGCGTCGCGGGCGGGATGAGCGGCGGCGCTGTCCTCGGCTGGGACATGGGCGCGGCCCTTCAGCTCGGGGCGGCTCTCGGCCTCTCGCCTCTTAACCTCGCGGAACTCCTGCCGCCGATCGAGGCGGTGATGGTACGCAAGATCAATGAACACCTGCAGGCCGGATCGGGCCTGAGCTGACCTCGTTTCCATTGGGAACGAGGTCTCACCGCGTTCCGAGGACCTACTCTCATGGCAGAAAAGCGCGTTTCAGTCCGCCTCTCCGCGACTGGCGGCCGCCAGGTGCGTGCCGAGTTGTAAGGCGTTGGCGAGGCCGGGTCGCGCAGCTTTGGCCGTCTCAGCCGTGAGATGGAGCTTGCAAATGCCTGCATGGCGGCCTTTCTCGCCGGGCCCGGATCGCGGCGACAGTGGCGGCTGCCGCGCTCACCGGCGCCGTTGTCTCCATGACCCGCTCAACAGTCGCGGCGGCCAACGAGATCGGCCAGCTCTCCCAGGTGGCCAATGCGAGCCCGGAGATCTTCCAGCGCCGGTCGGCCGCCTCGGCCACGGTGGGCATCTAGCAGGAGAAGCTCGCGCAGATCCTGCAGGATGTGAATGACCGGGTGGGCGACTTCCTGCAAACGGGTGGCGGGCCCATGGCCGACTTCTTCGAGAATATCGCGCCCCGCGTGGGCGTGACGGCCGATCAGTTTGCGCGGCTTTCGGGGCCGGAAGCCCTGCAACTCTATGTCGATAGCCTCGAGCGGGCGGGTGTCAGCCAACAGGAGATGACCTTCTATCTCGAGGCTATGGCATCCGATGCCACGCGGCTCATTCCGCTCCTGCAAAATGGCGGTGCGGAAATGACCCGGCTTGGCGCGCAGGCTCAGGCATTGGGCGCGGTCCTGGACGCAGATGCCATCGCGGCGATGCGCCGGTCGGAACTGGCGCTCGTCAGCATCGGTCAGGTCTTTACAGGGGTGCGCAACCGGATCGCGGTGGCGCTCGCCCTCTCGCTGGAGGCCGTGGCCAATGCGTTTGTCGCCCTTGCGTCCAGCACCAGCCCCATTAGCCGAGCCTTCGATGCGGTGCTCGCCAACCTTGACCGGCTGGCGATCTATGCAGGGACCTTTGCAACCTTCCTCGCCGGACGTTGGGCGGCGGGGATGGTGGCCGCTGCGCTGTCGGTGCGGGGGCTCGCCATGACCCTGGCCTTTCTGCGCGGGGCCCTCATTCGCACCGGCATCGGTGCCCTCATCGTCGGTGCCGGGGAACTGGTCTACTGGTTCACCCGGCTCATGCAGGGCGCTGGCGGCTTTGGCGAGGCCATGGGGCTTTTGAAGGATGTGGCGCTCGAGGTCTGGGAGCGGATCCGCATGGGCGCCGCCGCGGCCGGCGCGCGCGCCACGGCGATGTTCTTTGACCTCAAGGCGGATGCGGCCTCCGGCATGGCGTCGGCCATTGAGAGCGTGGTGGCCTTCGGCAATGCCACGGTGAACAGCTTCGAGGGCGCGCTTGCGGCCGTGCGCGTCATCTGGGGCCGCTTGCCCGGAATGATCGGCGAGATGGTCTATGCCGCGGCCAACCGGATGATCGACGGGATCGAGGCGATGCTGAACGCTGTCATCCGCCGGATCGAGGCCTTCACCGGCAGCATTCGAGACGCGCTCGCGGCGGTCGGGATCGAAACGGCCTTTGGCCAGATTGGCGACATCAGCCTCGGCTATCTCGAAAACCCCTTCGCAGGAGCCGCGTCCGAGGCGGGCACGGCCGCCGCCGCGGCGTTCCGGCGGGCATTTGAGGACAGGCCTCTGACGGCGCCGGACTTTGGGCTCGATGACATCGCAGCCGAGGCCCTGGCCACGGCCAACACCTACCGCCAGGCCGCGACGGATCTCGCCAATGGCGCGACGGCCCCCCTCAGTGCCTGGCAGGCGCTGCGGGCGGCTTTGGTGGGGACCGGGGAGGACGGGGCCGCCGCGCTCGAGGAGGCCAGTGGCTCGGCCGATCGTCTGACGGAGGCGATGGGACGGGCGGGTGGTGCCGCGGCCTCAGCCGGGGAGCAGGTCCTCTCCGGGTGGCAGGCGGTCTCCGAGGCGCTGCAGTCCTGAGCCGCGGAGGCGCTCAATTGGGGCAAGGGACTTGGCAAGGCCCTGAGCGGGGCCTTCCAGGGCGCGGAGAGCGCATTCCGCCGCTTCGTCGAAACCGGCAAGCTCGACTTCAAGAGCCTGGTGCGCTCGATCCTGGCCGATCTGGCTGTGCTGGCCTTCCGCCGGGCGGTGCTGGGGCCGCTGGCCAATGCGCTCTCTGGCATCTTCGGCGCGGGATCGGTCGCGGCGGCTGTCTCGCATGCCGGGGGGAGTGTCGGGCTGTCGGGACATAGCCGGTCCGTGCCTGCCCTGGCCTTTGCCGGAGCGCCCCGGATGCATGGCGGAGGCTGGGCAGGTCTCAAGCCCGATGAGATCCCTACGATCCTGCAGCGCGGGGAGCGGGTGCTCAATCGTCGTGAGGCGGCCCACTATAGCCGCAGGGGTGGGCCCAACACCGGCGTCAGCGTCCATATCGACGCGCGCGGCGCGCAAAAAGGCGTGGCCGAAGAGATCGATGCGCGGCTCAGTGCCGCGATGCCGCGGATCCGGCGCGCCGCGATCGAAGCGGTCGCGAGCAAACGCCAGCGAGGCTACCCGCTATGAGCCTGCCCCTCCTGCCGCTTCCGCTCGTCGAAAGCCTCGAGCGGCGGCTGGTCACCTCCGTCGCGGTGATCACCTCGCCTTGACATGGCGCTCACCAAGGGCGCGCAGGGGCGGCTCCTGTCGGCCTTCTTCGCAGGTCTCGGGGGGCCGCGCGGACGGTTTCTGTTCACGGACCCCTCGGCCGACTCGCTTGCCGGCACGGGCGCGCCCACCGTGGCGCTGGCCAATCAGACCGGCGCACGCCTCGCGACCGAGGGCTGGGAGCCAGACCGGCTGGTGCTGCGCGCCGGGGATATGCTGTCGCTTGGCAGCGAGGACAGCACCCGGCTTTATCAGGTGACCGGCGATGTGACCTCGAACGCGACCGGGGCGGCCACGCTGGCCCTCACGCCGCGCCTGCGCAGAGCGCCGCCGCAGTTTGCGCCCCTCAATGTGAGCGCTCCGCAGGTCCTGCTGCGCCTGACAGAGCCCGTCTCCACCCGCATCACACGCGCGGACAGCTATCGCTTCAGCGTGACCGCGCGAGAGGCGCTGTGAGATGCCTGGGCGTGGGCTTGGTCGAATCTTTTGAGATATTCGCTATCCGAACGCGTGGGTGCGCTCACCGTACTGCCGGGGTAAAAGAGCGGTGTGAAAGCCTTACGGCCTTACATGCTCGAACTTCAAAAACTGCCCCTTAGCCGGGCGGTTTTTTTATGGAGTGGCAAGGCTCATACCCGTTTGAGCGCAAATTATACCAAAGAGACGATGCCGCTCCTGCCCTCAGGTCTTATCGTATAGCCGACGTCTTCCAGGCATGGACGGGGCGGCATGAGATCTCGCGAAAGGGGACAGTTATGAAAAAAGCAGTGACGGCGGCTCTGTTCGCCACGATGGTTGCAACGACGGCGCAGGCTGGCGGATATGTGGAACCGGTGCTTGAGCCGGTGGTGATTGTGGAGGACACCTCCTCCAGTGCGGGTGGCATTCTTGTGCCAATCCTGGCGATCATTCTGATTGCTCTTGCGATCTCGTCGTCCAGCTCGCCGGCCCCTCGGTAATAACCGGCAAGTCCCTTCGGCTCTCTTGTTACCTGCAGTCTGCCCAAGAGAACCTGCCAGAAGAAGCCGATGGACGGGCGCTCGAGAGGTCTCTTGAGCGCCCTTTTTCTTGCGCAGGGATCACCTTGCGCCGCGCCGCCCTTCGGGGCGGCGTTTTTGTTCCCTGCCCCAGACCAACAGGACCGTCTCCCCATGACCCGTGCACTGAGCCCGGCCTTCGCCGAGGCGTTGGCTTCTGCCGATCTCTGCCCGGTGGTCTTCTTTGAGGGGGAGTTTGCTTCGGGCATGGTTCGGCTCTGGACCGGGCTTGGCGAGGTGAACTGGGACGGCAAGACCTGGACCGGTCTTGGCGGGCTTCTGAGCTTTGGCGCGATCGAGGAGACCAACCAGGTGGTGGCCAGCGGCACGATGCTCTCGCTCTCTGCGGTGCCGGTCGATCTGGTGGCGCTTGCGATCGAGGAGGCCCGGCAGGGCAAGCCCGGACGGCTCTGGCTGGGGCTTCTGAGCGAGACGGGCGAGATTATTGCTGATCCCGTCAAGGCCTTCGCCGGTCGGCTCGACGTGCCGGAGATCACTGACAATGCCACGACCTGCACGCTGACGCTGAGCTATGAGAGCCGTCTCATCGATCTCACCATCGCACGGAACTGGCGCTACATCTCCGAAAGCCAGCAGGTCCTCCATCCCGGCGATCGCGGCTTCGACTATGTCACCACCATCCAGGACAAGCAGATCACATGGGGCCGCGGGTGAGACGGGCGGACTGGCCGCGTGACTTGACCACAGGGCATGCGCGGGCCTCAGTCTTGACATGTCGTTGCCACAATCCCGCCTGTAGATATGTCGGTACTCGCGGGACATTTTCTTTAACCTCCCAATTTTGGGACGAAGGAGATGTTCATGAACACAGATAAACGCGAGATTCAGCGCAAATTGCGCATCCTTCGCCACGCGGAAGAACACGGCCATGTTGCCAAAACCTGTCGATACTTTGGGATCGCTCGGTCCACGTTCTATCGATGGCGCCAGGCCTATGCGGAACGTGGTGAAGCCGGTTTGATCAATGCGCCGCCGATCCCCAAGTGGCATGGCAACAGAACGGCGCCCGAGCGTGAAGAGAAGGTGCTGTATCTTCGTCGCAAATACCACCTCGGCCCAATGCGGATCTTCTGGTATCTGGAGCGCTACCACGACATCAAGATCTCGGATGCAACGGTTTCCCGCATTCTTCGCCGCCATGGGCTAAACCGTCTTCCGCGCGGCACCCGCATGCGAAAGGTTCATACGAAGCGGTATCAGAAACAGGTTCCTGGGCATCATGTTCAGATGGACGTCAAATTCCTGACATTCAAAGGTAAAAAGGGAGAAAAGGTTCGCCGGTTTCAATACACGGCAATCGATGACGCCACGCGCGTGCGTGCCCTGAAAGTCTATGAAAAGCACACACAGGCTAATGCCATAGACTTCGTAAATCATGTCATCAACCAGTTCCCGTTTCGTATCCGGGAAATCAGGACCGACAATGGCCATGAGTTCCAGGCGAAGTTTCATTGGCATGTCGAGGATCTGGGTATTCGCCACGCCTACATCCGGCGTGCAACGCCCCAGCTAAACGGGAAAGTCGAGAGATCACATCGTTCAGATCAGCAGGAATTCTACCAACTGCTCAGCTACAAAGGTGACGTCGATCTGGAAGCTAGATTGGGCGAATGGGAAGCTTTCTACAACTTCCACAGGCCGCATGGAGCACACAACGGAAAAACGCCTTACGAAGTTCTCAGAGAAAAGCTATAACGGTAACCCAAAATGTCCCACGGGTAGCCGCACCTTACACTCCCATGTGAGGCCGGAGACGGCACAACCGACGCAAGGCGAGGCGGCGCTGGAGATCCTGGGGGAGGTGGACCGGACCATGCTTGAGGGTGAACGGGCGGGCAACCAGGATGCGGACTGGTCCGCGCACTACCGGCCCCTCGATCGCGCCGCCTGATCCGGTTCGGACCCGCCCACCTGAACGATTTCGGTGCAGGCGGGCTGCGGCGAGTCTCTCTGAATAACAAATCCGTCCGAACAGACGATTCGCACCTGCCTTAACTGAGGCTTGCTTCTGTTATCAGAACAGTCTGGGTAACCGCTCGATCGCATCTGATTTGATGCGTACGCTGACATCGTCGCGATACGTTTGTTCATTTATCTCGCTGTGGGGCCTTTGATCCTGCCCCCGGTAGGCATGTCCGGTGATGTCGTATCTGGTCACGTCGAGGACATCGGGATCGTGCAGAAGGGTGTCATTAACATAGTGTCGCAAGCTATGCATGCAGAGCCATCGTGGATTCCCATTCAGTGCGATCTTCAGCGCCTTCCGCCACATGTCGTCGATGCTTTCGCCAAATTTTTCCACGCCCTTAGCGGTATCAGGGCTGAGGCCGCGTGCGCTGCCCGACCGCGGCTTCGGGACAACATCTGGGAATAGAAACGTTTCGCCCTTTGCCTGCATGCGCGCGGCATGTTCCATCAGACCGAGGTCCATCAGGTGCGAATGAATCGGAATGAACCGCGTGAGTTTCTTTCGCGGATCCGTTGTCCCTTCTTCCTCGCCTTTGAGCCCACGCCAGGCGTTAGACTGAATGATGATTGTCGGAATGCCCTCGATCCTCACGATATCAGAGGGCAGGAGGCCAGCGATCTCGCCTCGGCGTGCGCCTGTGTATGCGAGGATCAGGGGCACCCAATAGCGAGAGTCTTTCTTGATCATTTCGCCAGGATCATGCCGGCGGCCTGGGCTCTTGTGGCCTTGCCATAGCGGATGCCCAAACACAGTACGAACTTCATCGAGACGAAACACGGACCGACGTTTGTGATCGAGGACCCGACCACTTGTTTTCGGCCGCAGAGAAGCGAGTTCAGGCTTGAAGCGGAGGGCGTGTCCCTCGGAAACGGCGCGGCCCAAAAAAAGTTCAAGAGATTTCAGGTGACGTTTGACTGTTCCAGCAGCCAGCCCAACTTGATCTCGGCGCATGTTGGCCGCTATCTCCTTAACCTGGCCATAGCTACGCCGTTGATCATATACCGACCGAAGAAAGGTCTTCGGGATTTCCTTGAGAGCGTCCGCGTAACGCCGCAGGTGCCACTGCTCGACTTCATCGATCGTTTGAACGCCATTCACAAAACAGAAAAGACGCAGATCAGCGGCGCGCTGCTGCGCCACACCGTCGGATAGGCCCTCCTGTCGGGCATATCTCCAGAATATCCCGGCGATGTCGCGAGTGTAGCTTCCGCCCCCCGGTTCAGGTGCCGACTGGGCCGCTGCGAATTGTTTCATCAGTTCGCCTACCGTATATGTCCCATCAATCAAATCGACGCCGTGAGATATAGGCGCGAGTTGTTTGGTGAACTTAACAGGTGTGGTGATTGTGTCGGGTTCGGGTGTCAGTTGATTCGCCATGACGACCGGTTCGACTTGTTCAGAGTTTATTGACGTCAGCAGAGCATCAGCTTCCGACAGATAGGTTTCTTTTTGACGTTTAGTGATGCTGGATAGGGCTGCCAGCCTGACCTTTAGATCCGCCTCCCGTACTTGGGCGTGATGCTCCATGGAAGCGAGGGTCGCACCGGTGGTTTCGGTAAATCTTTTCACCATCGTCCGTCGGGCCTCCGGTGACATGATACGAGCATATTCGATTTGATAGATGCGAAGCACATGCTCCACCTGCGCCGGCGTCCAAGCCGGATCGATTCTATGTGGAGGGAATGTCGAGTGAACACCGTCTTCTAACAGGGTCAGCACAGCGAGCTTTTGGATGTCCCGAAGCCACGCACCGTCCTGAAGGCCGCGCCCTGTCATCCGCTCAATCCGGACCTTGCGATGAAATTCCGGCAGCACCTGACGCAGGCTGATGGCCACGTATTTCGAGACCACCTCTTCAGGGAGGGCAGGAGAGAGCAGGATCAGCGACGACATCATTCGGTCGAATTCCACAGTTATACGTCCCGTCAATATAGACGCTGAACGCTCATCTGTGGTGCCCAGAGGGATGACCACTGGTCCGAATTTTGGGGATAACCCCGGGATTCGTCTTCGAAAATAGAAGCGGTGTCCCTGACGATAAAGGTACTTGCCCTTTGTAGGGTGGTCTTGTGTCCGCATCGCGCCCTGCTTTCCGGGCGGTCCGACCTCGTGAGCCAGAGAACACAGGGGCGTTGTGACGGACGTGTGCAAGCTTTGTGCAACGCCTGTGAAAGAAAACACCCCATTCATCCAAAACTCGCCGAAGCTAAGTTTCGAAACCGTAGCTTTTCAACACCTTAGAGGTGATATGGCTCCGGCGGTAGGGATCGAACCTACGACCAATTGATTAACAGTCAACTGCTCTACCGCTGAGCTACGCCGGAACTGAGGGGGATATAGCAACCTCGTTTTCGGGCGTCCAGAGGGTTTGCGGGAAAAATTGAAGAAATCCTCATGCGGCGTGAAAGCGGGCGGATATGGCGAGTTTCGGATGCGGGGTGGCCAGATTTCTTTCAACAAGATCAATAAGATGTGCCAGGACGTTGCGTTCGGCGACAGGCACGAGGCGTGTGTCGAGATCCGCGTAGATGCGGGCTGTCAGTTCGGTGGGGGTGGCCGGGCCTGATTGCAGCGCCTCCAGAATCTGCGCTTCGCGTCCGGCCCGGTGATCCAGCAGATCCCGGCAGCGCAGGGCCGGATCCAGAACGGCCTCGCCATGGGCAGGGTAGTAGAGCCGGTCCGCGCGTGCGGCCAGACGGGTCAGCGAGCTGCGGAAGGCGGTGAGGTCGCCATCGGGGGGCGAGATCAGCGAGGTGGACCATCCCATGACCAGATCGCCGGAGAAGAGCGCTCCGTTCCAGGCGAAAGACAGGTGATTGGCCATGTGCCCCGGCGTGTGCAGCACCTCGATCTGCCAGCCATCGCCGGCAATCACCTCACCATCCGTGATCACGCGGTCGGGGGTGAACTCCCGGTCGACCCCTTCGCCTCCGCCGATCCCGCCCGCATCGGCCAGTTTCTGCATTGCAGGCGAGCGGCCCCAGTCACTGGGCCCTGCGGCCAGAACCGGCGCCCCGGTGACCTCGGACAGGGGGCGGGCGAGGGGGGAATGATCGAGATGCGAATGGGTGACGAGGATGTGGCTAATCCGCTGATCCGGCCCAAGGGCATCCAGGATCCCGTGCAGGTGGCTCTCGATCGCGGGGCCCGGATCGATCACCGCGATGTCCCGTTCCCCCACCAGAAAGGTGTTGGTGCCATGCAGGGTCATGGGCGAGGGGTTCGGGGCGGTGATCCGGCGCAGGCCGGGTTCCAGCAGGGTTGCCGTCATATCTCTTTCCTCTGCCCCGGTCGCGGGGTTAGATGGGGCCATGCAATGGGACTGGCTCAAACAATTCATGCCGCGGGGGCTCTATGGCCGGGCCGCGCTGATCCTCGTGGTGCCCATCGTGTCATTGCAGCTTGTCGTGTCGGTGGCCTTCCTGCAACGTCATTTCGAGGATGTCACCTGGCAACTGACCTCGGCGCTTGGGCACGACCTGCGGCTGGTGTCGGATCACTTGCAGGCGGACGGGGCCGAGGCCGCCATGGCGGTGGCGGCCCGGCTGGATCTGGCGCGAAGCGATGCGGCCATACCGGACTGGGTTTCCGAAACCGATGTATCGCGCCGTTGGTATGACCTTTCGGGGCGCGTCGTGATCTCGACCTTGCAGGGGATGGTGCCGGAAATCGTCTGGATCGACCTTGCGCGCAACGACCGGCGGGTCTTTCTGGCATTGGGGCGCGACCAGGACACGCTGATGCTGGAGATCGACCGGCGACGCGTGTCGGCCTCCAACCCGCATCAGCTGTTCGTCATCATGATCCTGACGGGGATTCTGATGACCGCCGTGGCCTTTGTCTTCCTGCGCAACCAGGTGAGGCCGATCCGGCGGCTGGCGCGGGTGGCAGAAGCCTTCGGCAAGGGAAGGGTCGCGCCCTACAAGCCCTCGGGCGCGCTGGAAGTGCGGGCCGCTGGCCGCGCCTTTCTGGAGATGCGGGCGCGGATCGAGCGGCAGATCGAGCAGCGGACCATGATGCTGTCGGGGGTCAGCCATGACCTGCGCACGCCGTTGACCCGGCTGAAACTGGGTCTGTCCTTGCTGGACTCCGGGCCGGAGACCGACGACCTGCTGCGCGATGTCGAAGAGATGGAATCTCTGCTGACCGCGTTTCTGGATTTCGCCCGGGCCGATGCGCTGGATGATCCGGAAAGCGTCGACATCCTGGCCCTTCTGCGCAAGGTCGTCGATGATGCGGTCCGCATGGGCGGACAGGTAGAGCTCGTGCTGCCTGAAGCGGTCCCAGAGGTCGCCCTGCGTCCCGGCGCGGTCAAACGTGCCCTGTCGAATCTTCTGGTCAATGCGCTGCGCTATGGCAGCCGCGCGCGGCTGACGCTGACGGTTCTGGATCGTGCGCTGCGGTTGACTGTCGAGGACGACGGGCCGGGCATTGCGCCTGAGGATCGGGACCGCGCCATTCGTCCCTTTGCCCGGCTGGACGAGGCGCGAAACCAGAACCGGGGAGGTGGCGTCGGGCTGGGACTGGCCATCGCCAATGACATCGCCCGCAGTCATGGTGGCACCATGCGCCTGTCGCGCTCCGAGGATATGGGCGGGCTGCGTGTCGATCTGGTGCTGGCGCGGTAAGGCGGAATTTTGGTAGGCCCGGCAGGACTTGAACCCGCAACCAAAGCGTTATGAGCGCTCTGCTCTAACCAATTGAGCTACAGGCCCGCCGAGGCGAGGAAATATCAGGATGAGGGGCGGGGTCAAGCCCGTCGCGAGGGCCGATCAGGCCCCCGCATCCGATCTTGGGCTTCGGTCAGGCGACTTTCGACGCACCGAGCAAACGCGCGATATGCACGGGCACCTGCCGGGCGCTCATGGCACGGGGGTAGGGCAGTTCTGCCATTTCCGGCACATCGCCATAGATTGCCTCGAATTCGGCGTAGTTGTCGAAGACCCGGCGGGAGACATTGTCGATGAAGGTCTCTGCCGGCGCGCCATTGGCGAGGATGATCTCATGCGCCTCGGTCTCGATATGGTAGACGGTGTAGGTCTCCCCCATCTCGGCCAGTGGCACCCGCGTGATCGTCGTCCCGTTCACCAAGGCCCCTGCATGGCAGATCACGCCATCCACCAGCATGCCGTGATCGGCGGTGACCGTCAGGTCGGAATGCGGAAGGCCGTTTCCAAGAGAACCGGTTGCAAAGCGCACAGGGGTCACACGTTCTGCCGGGAGGAACATAGTCTTGACGGTCTGGCGGCCGATCCATTTCACAGGCACGCGCCGTCCATCCTGCGTGACTATCAGGTCGCCGATTTCAAGGTTCTCGACAGCACGGTCCCCGGTTGCCGATGCGATCAGCGTGCCTGCAGCAAAGCAAAAGAGAAAACTGCTCGGTCCACTATTCACAAGCGCGCCATCGCTGGACGTCCAGTTGCTAAAGTCGTTGATCGCCGCAAGCCCGGCTGCGGGCGTCGCAAAGCTGCTAGGCCCGCTGTAGAACATGTTGTCAGCTAATGTGGTCTGATGCATCGCGCTAACGCCATCAACCAGACCGGTAGGAAGCACCGAAAGCGTGGTGCTGTCGAATGTCAGACTGGATTCCCAGTCAGAATTGTTAGCGTTTACGCCGGCAAGATAATTCGGGCTCGCTATACTGCCCGTGAAAGCGAACAGCTGATCTCCGCTGCCACCGTTCAGAGACACTGGATCATCTGCAACGACAACCGAACCATGTGAAACTGAAATCGTTTCCGAAGGTGTAAAAATTCCGTTGCTGGAAATCGTAACAACGGTTCCGGCGGGAACCCCGCCCGCGGGCGCGGTCCAGTCGAGAATTCCCTCCACAGACGATGCGCCAGGGTTGATTTGACCGGTGTCGCTACGCACGCCGGAGTCGGTGAAAGATATGACATCCCCTGCACTGATACTGGTCAGCGCAACGAATGAAAAGGATTCCGGACTGTCGGCGTAGTAGGATACGAAAGCGATGTCGCCCGCTGAAAGTGGCATGTTATTCCCCCAAAATAAAAGTGTCCGTCAAAAGGCAAAGCTATGCGAAATCAATCAAATCACGACCTCGACCCCACTTTACTGTAGACAGCAGACTGCCTCTGGGCAACTCCACAATGAAAACGGGCAATAGCGGGGACGACACGCTCAAGTGGTGTGTGCATTTTGGCCCGGCCTAAGGGCTCAAGATGCTTCGCAGTCGCCAAGTTTCACATCACACAGGGAAGCGCACCGCCGTGTTCGATTTGTCTGGCCTTGATTGCCGTCAAGCCACACATCTGGAGTCGAGCGTGCCACGGACTTTTTGCGGCACCTGCCGGGCGCTCATGGCGCGGGGGTAGGGCAGTTCTTCCATCTCCGGCACATCGCCATAGAGCGCCTCGAATTCGGCGAAATTGTCGAAGACCCGGCGGCTCACGTTGTCGATGAAGGTCTCGGCCGGGGCGCCATTGGCGAGGATGATTTCGTGGTTCTCGGCCTCAACGTGGTAGACGGTGTAGCTTTCGCCCAGCTCCTTCATCGGAACGCGGGTGATGGTGGTGCCGTTCACCAACGCGCCAGCATGGCAGATGATGCCAGACACGAGCATTCCGTGATCGGCGGTGACCGTCAGGTCGGTCACGGGTAATCCCTCGCCAAGCGACCCGGCTGCAAAGCGCACGGGCGCCACACGTTCAGCGGGTTTGAACATGGTCTTGACCGTCTGCCGCCCGATCCATTTCACGGCGACCTCTGCGCCATCAGCGTTCAGAACCGTGTCACCGATCGACAGGGTTTCGACGGCCACATCCCCGGTAGAGGTTGCAATGCCCGTGCCTTCGGCGAAGCAGGCAGTGAAATCGGATGTGTCAAGCGCCGAGGCAATGGAGGCATGGGTGGCGAAGTCGAGCAACCCCTGCGCGTGATCGGTCGCATTGTCATAAAGAACGGTATAATCATTCGACCCGGTTAGCAGGACCGGAAATTCCTTGCCGTTCACCGTGACAGTGCCTGCGAAGGTTCCGCTCCCGATAATTACGGTTGAACCATTTCCGGTGCCCCCGTCGTCCATCGCTTCCGACAGAACCCAAACATCCCCGTTATTGTCCGTGACAGTCCCCGGAAGCCAGTTGTCCGTTCTTCCGCCGGTATCGCCATAAATCGTTGAATGGGTTGCAACATATGCTGGCATTTGAAATCCTCGTTATTCCTGACTGTAACCGCTGAAGAAACCCCAAGCTGCCAATCGTGGTCGATTGTGGACCCAAAGGGTGATTTCCAGAATTCATATCTAGATTGTTTTTGTGTGTGGGTCCACAGGATTAAGCGGGGAAAAATATAATCAGGCAGGTGGTTGCTCTTATTGATTTACAGGGTTCATTACTGCTATCGCCGATGACAATCAAAATGCGGTCATCTTTAATCCAACCTTGACCTTTGCGGCAGTTTTCAGGTCAATAGGAGACTTGATCCGTTTGAAAGCCAGATATGACCATTGATCTGATCACAGCAACTCATGACACCTTTGAACCTTTCGTGGCTCAGAAATTCACCGTCACAACTTGCGAAGGTGACATTGAATTGCTGCTGGACAATGTGAAGATTTTTCATGGCTCGATGATACGCGATAATGAACTGGTCATTGATGGTGTGCTCTACCCCCCGCGCAAGGGGTTTGCCCTGACATGGGAAGGACCGCGTGACGCGCTGCTTCCATCGGGAATGCACTGTGTTGCGCATCCGGAGTTGGGACAGCTGGACCTGTTCATCAAGCCGTTCCGGCAGGATCACGACTGCATTCTCTACGAGACGGTGTTCAACTGATCCTCAGATCTCCCTGGGCCCGGTGTTCGGCATCCATTCCATCGCGACATGGTGGCCCGCGTCCGATACCGCGCGAAAGCCGTGACGGCGATAGAGATTGAGCGCCGGGCTGTGTTTTTCCACATGCAGACGCACCGGAACCTTGCCGCCATGGGCCTCGTTCATCAGGCTGCGCAGAAGATCGGTGCCGATCCCGCGCCCGCGCGCGTCCGGGATCAGCGAGAGCTCGATGATGCGCAGACAGTCATCCTGCCGGTCGAGGTAAAGCCGCCCGATATCGCGCCCGTCGATCTGGATGATCCGTCTGATCGCATTGGGGAATGCCCGCTGGTAATGCAGATCCTGCGCGGCAAACTGCCCTTGCAGGAAGTCCCGCCAGTCTGCTTCGGTCCAGCTGGTCTGCTGAAACTCCCAATCGCGCGTGGAGGCATAGAGATCAAAGAGAAAGGCCCGGTCCGCATCTTCGATCATGCGAAAGCCGATCTTGGCTCGCGTCAGCTGCATCAGGATTTCCCTTGTGATTTCAACGTTAAGGCCCGCCGCAATATGTGCGGCAGGCCATTTCCTAGGTGCTGCACAGCCTCAACTCAGGGTCAGTTCCAGCATGTCAGACCCGTCACGCGTGTGCACCGGGCCAAGGAACAGATCCGCGCCGCCCAGATGCATATGGCTGATGCGCCGGGTCATGTGGCCGGCCTCGACGAGAGGGGCCTTGTCGGGGCTGTCGAAGACAGCGCTCACCCCTTCGGCGCGCGGCAGATCGGCGGGCGCATCGGGGCCGAAGGGCCTCGCTACGACATCAATCAGGTGCAGAACGGTCACCGACCCGTCAGGTGAGGTGACCCGAAACCGATCGCCGACAAAGCGTTGCAGATCGGCTGCGGTTGCCGTTCTCCAGTCGACGGGGCCGGTTGCGGCAGGTTCAGGCGAGGGGTGGGCCAATGACGCAGATGGTAGGGCCGTCGCCGCAGCCGCCACGGCGGCCTGGCTTGCCAGATAGCCCCGGCGGCTGAGCTTGGTGTCAGATGTCATGGCATCCTCCTGGAAGAATGAAGAGCAGGGGGATGGTTGCCGCAGGGGCTCTGCAGCGACCACATTTTGATGGCCTAGCTTCGCGACGGGAAGATCCCCTGAAGCGCGATCTCGTAGTTCAACACAAGATAGGGCTGCAGATTGTTCACAGGGAGGTTGCCGCCGACATTGCTGGATCTGATGGCATTGGTGGCAAGCTGTGTGTCCTCAGCAGAATCTACGGCTGCATAGATATTCGTGAGGGACAACATATTGCCGGATGGGCTGGGAGAGCCGGGAGGATTCAATTCAGCGTGCAATGTCGGAGAATGGTTATGGGACGGGAGTTCCGCAACAGTCAGCGTATTTGTTTCAGATCCGCCACGTTGGCCCATCGTGCGCACACTCAAACCCGGCCCGTGCCCACGCCCCATGGCAACCCGGCCCCGCAAGTCGGGCAGCGCGAATGTAGTCCGGCCGTCGCCGCCATACATGGTGCCAAGCAAGGAAAACAGCGCAGAATTGGAGGATATTGGCAATAGCTGCCCGTCGCAAAACGCAAAACCTCGCTGCGCAAAGTCGTACCCAACCAGATAAATCTGACCCAAATATGGTTCTGCCATGATGCTTTCCTTATGGTTTGAGCCCAGGTCCGGGCAGTAAATTAGTCCCTCCGACAGGCGTCGCAGCTTTGTTTTGTCGGAACTGTTACTTATATCATCGGGACAGATGAAGAATTCTCTGGCCTGTTCATTTAGTCAAGACATTTATTAGTTCTGGCGGCTATCAAATAGTAATCCCTGTAAATCATTGCCGTCGAATTGGCACAAAAAAGAGGGCCTCAAAGGTCCTCTTTCACGAAAATGATTTTGAGATCAGGCTATTGCTTTTCGTGCGCAGTCTTGAAGCCTCACGCGAATCCGGGCGGGAACCTGCCTTGCGGACATGGCGCGCGGATAGGGCAGTTCGTTCATCTCGGGAACGTCGCCATAAAGTGACTCGAACTCCGCGAAGTTGTCGAAGCTCCGACGACTGCCATTGTCGATGAAGGTTTCAGCGGGGGTGCCATTGGCGAGGATGATTTCGTGGGCTTCTGTCTCGATGTGGTAGACGGTGTAGCTCTCGCCCATTTCCTTCAGAGGCACCTGAGTGATCGTACTGCCATTCACCAGCGCGCCGGCATGGCAGATGACGCTGTCGATCAGCATGCCGTGGTCAGCTGTTACCGTCAGATCTGCATGCGGCAGGCCATTGCCCAAAGACCCGACCGCAAACCGCACCGGCATCAGCCGGTCTGCGGGGCCGAAACGGGTGGACACCGTCTGGCGGCCGATCCATTTGACCGGCACGGCCAACCCCTCTGCCGTTGTCAGCTGATCGCCGATGCGCAGGTCTTCCACCGCGATCTCTCCGCTTGGGGTGCTGATCAGGGTTCCGGCCAGAAAACAGAAGACCGTCAGCGGAGTGACCGTGTAGGCGCCGCCCGGAAAATTGCCGGGACCAATCTCGGTGTCGTGGGGGACGTAGTATTCTCCGGATCCCGAAATCACGAACAGGGGGTACATCGTGCTGGACCCAATGGGGGTGATGCCGTAGCCCGAATACTGAGGTTGAGCGGAAGCATTGATATAGAGATAATCGCCGGTGTTGATGGATCCGCTGTCATCCACATCCCATTGAGTGACCCCGAAGACGTTTGCTGGCGAGGAGCCAATTGTCAGAGTGTTTCCGGAGATATTGCCGGTAAAGCGGACTGCGCCGATATGTGTCGTGGGTGTGGGCAAGAATGGCTGCTTCATTCCGGGCAACACAAGGGTCTGAACGTGGGAACATTCGCTCGACGTGGTCCATGAACCTTACCAAGGCGTCATGTTGTGGCAACCAGCGATTGACCCGGCCCCGCGTCACGCTGGCAATGGACTCGTCCCGTGGCCCCTGCTAGCAGGGCGCCAAGTTTGAAGGAGCGGGCCATGACGGACGAAAAACAAGGGCTGACCTACGCGCAGGCGGGTGTCGATATCGACGCGGGCAATGAGCTGGTGGAGCGGATCAAGCCCGCCGCCAAGGCCACCACGCGGCCCGGTGTGATGTCGGGGCTTGGCGGGTTCGGGGCGCTCTTCGATCTCAAGGCAGCGGGCTATGACGACCCGGTTCTTGTGGCCGCCACCGACGGGGTGGGCACCAAGCTGAAGATCGCCATCGACACCGGCGTTTTCGATACGATCGGGATCGACCTCGTCGCCATGTGCGTCAACGATCTGGTCTGTCAGGGGGCGGAGCCGCTCTTCTTCCTCGACTATTTCGCCACCGGCAAGCTGGACGTGGCCGACGCCGCCACCATCATCGAGGGCATTGCCGAGGGCTGCAAACGCTCGGGCTGTGCGCTGATCGGAGGCGAGACAGCCGAGATGCCGGGCATGTATGCGCCGGGGGATTTCGACCTTGCAGGCTTTGCCGTGGGCGCGATGGAACGGGGCGCATCCTTGCCCTCGAATGTGGAGCAGGGCGATGTCCTGCTCGGGCTTGGGTCCGACGGGGTCCATTCCAATGGCTATTCACTGGTGCGCCGGATCGTGGACCGGTCGGGCCTGGCCTGGGAGGCCGATGCGCCGTTCGGGGGCGAGAGCCTTGGCCGCGCATTGCTGGCCCCGACGCGGCTTTACGTGACGCAGGCACTGGCCGCCGTGCGGGCAGGGGGGGTGCATGCGCTGGCCCATATCACCGGCGGCGGGCTGACCGAGAACCTGCCGCGCGTGCTGCCCGAGGGGATGGGGGCCGAGATCGACCTTGGATCCTGGGCGCTGCCTCCGGTGTTCAAATGGCTGATGTCCGAGGGGGACCTGGACGAGGCCGAGATGCTGAAGACCTTCAATTCCGGCATTGGCATGGTGGTGGTTGTGGCCGCCGACCGGGCCGAGCCGCTGGCGGCGCTGCTGGAGGCCGAGGGCGAGACCGTCGCGCGGCTTGGGCATGTGGTTGCAGGCGAGGGCATCCGCTATAGCGGAACCCTGACGTGACGCGTCGGGTCGCGATCTTCATTTCGGGGGGCGGGTCAAACATGGTCTCGCTTGTCGAAAGCATGACGGGCGATCACCCCGCGCGGCCCTGTCTCGTGATCTCCAACCTGCCGGATGCGGGCGGGCTGGCCAAGGCCCGTGCCATGGATGTGCCCACAGCCGTTGTGGACCATCGGCCCTTCAAGGGCGACCGCGCCGCGTTCGAGACGGAACTGGCGCGGGTGGTCGATGCCGCGCAGCCCGATATCCTTTGCCTTGCGGGGTTCATGCGGGTGCTGACCGAGGGGTTCGTGGGCCGCTACAAGGGCAGAATGCTGAACATTCATCCCTCCTTGTTGCCCAAGTACCGGGGTCTTCACACCCATGCCCGCGTGCTGGAGGCCGGAGACGCGGAACATGGCTGCACCGTCCATGAGGTGACGCCGGAACTGGACGATGGCCCGATCCTCGGGCAGGCGCGGGTGCCGGTCTTGGCGGATGACACGCCCGAGACCCTCGCCGCGCGGGTGCTGGTGCAAGAGCATTTGCTTTATCCGGCGGTGCTGCGCCGGTTCGCAGCGGGAGACCGGACCCCGATCCTGCTGCCCTGAGCGGTTTCGCCGCGCATCGCGCGTCGACCCGGGAGCGGCCCTCCTCAACCCCCGGCTGACGCCGGAGGCATCGAAGGGTCGCGTTGCCACGGACTTCAGGTGATGCCGGTTTATCCAGTTGGGCGGTTGGACCGGTGGAGAGGGCAGGATGCCTCCGGCGGAGGTATTTGGCGCCAAGATGAAAGGGGTCTGAGCTCTTTTCATTCCCGGCTGGCTGGCCTATCACGGGCGGACCGGCGGATGTCCCGCTACAGCCAAGAAAAAGAAGGATGGCGCCCGTTTGCCCCAGACCCTGACCACGACCGACGCGCTGGCCGATTTCTGTGCCCGCGCCGCAAAAGTGCCTTACGTTACTGTCGACACCGAATTCCTGAGGGAGCGCACCTATTTCGCGCAGCTTTGCCTCGTGCAGCTGGCGCTGCCGGGCACGGATACGGCCGATGCGGTTCTGATCGACCCGCTGGCCGAGGGCATGTCGCTGGAGCCGCTTTACGAACTTTTCCGCAATGAAAGCGTGGTCAAGGTGTTCCATGCGGCGCGGCAGGACCTGGAGATCTTCCATGTCGACGGCGATGTGATGCCCGCGCCGCTATTCGATACGCAGGTTGCGGCCATGGTCTGCGGCTTTGGCGAACAGGTGGGATATGAGACGCTGGTGCGCCGGATCGCCAAGGCGAGCCTTGATAAGTCGAGCCGCTTCACCGATTGGTCGCGCCGCCCGCTGTCGGAGGCGCAGAAAACCTATGCTCTGGCCGATGTGACGCATCTGCGCCAGATCTACGAATACCTGTCGGGCGAGCTGGAGCGCACCGGGCGCACCGCGTGGATGGAAGAGGAACTGAAGGTTCTGACCAATCACGACGCCTATGTTGTGACGCCCGAAGATGCCTGGAAGCGGGTCAAGACGCGGACCAATTCAGGCAAGTTCCTGGCCGTTTTGAAGGAGCTGGCGGAGTTTCGCGAGACGACCGCGCAGACGCGCAATGTGCCGCGCAACCGGATCATGAAGGATGATGTTCTGCTGGAGCTGGCTTCGACCAAGCCGCGCAGCGCACAGGACCTTGGCAAGTCCCGGTTGCTGCAGCGCGAGGCGCGCAAGGGCGATATCGGTGACGGAATCCTCGAAGCCGTCAAGCGGGGCCTGGAGATGCCCGCCGATCGCCATCCGAAACCGGCGCATGCGCCGGACCGGTCGGCACTGAACCCGGCCTTGGCGGATCTGCTGCGGGTGCTGTTGAAGGCCAAGGCCGAAGAGGCCGGGGTGGCGCAGAAACTGATCGCCTCCAGTGCCGATCTCGACGATATCGCCTGCGGCGGTCGTGACGGGCTCTGGGCGCATGGCTGGCGGCTGGAGGTGTTCGGCAAGGACGCGATGCGGCTGTGCAACGGAGAGATTGCTCTTTCAGCCAAGGGTCAGCGGGTCAAGATCGTTGCACTGAGCTGATCCTGCCCGGCAAGTCCTTGAGGGCTGGCCGGTCTTGCGGGTCGTGGAACAGTCGGGGCCAGAAACCGGCCGCACCACGCTCAGGCGGGGCTATTAGCGCCGGCTGACGCTCCGGCGGTTCTGTTGCGCGATGACGACGATCTGGCGAATCCCTGCAAGGTCCTGCGTGGTCAGCGATGTGCCCGCGAGAATTTCGCGCGATCTCTGGGTGCCGACGCGGGTATTTGCATCGGCGGGGCGATAGACGCGGAATTCGAAGACGATCTCGCCGTCTTCGCGGCCCACCTCGACCAGATCGGCCTCCCAATAGCCCTGACGCGGGGGCAGGCCCATGGCGCGCACGATGGCCCCGCCGGGCAGGGGGTCGACGCTGAGGCTGATCACCTCGGTCACCAGTTGGCGGTCATCCACCGGGGCGGCGACGGTTTCACTGATCTGCACCCGTTCTTCGCGATCACGGCCGAACCAGTTCATCGGGTTCAGACGGGACGCACAGCCGGTCAGGCCAAGCACCACCACAAGAAGGGCCATCAGAAAGCGAGGGGTCATCGGTTGTCTCCGCCTGTCATCTGCTCTTGCCTAGCGCATTGAGGACAGGTTGAAAAGCGCCTCTGGACCTTTGGGACGCATCGCCCTAGGTCTGTGGCGGGTAGAAGACGGAGACACGCATGGCCACCGAAGCGTTCGAAGAGATTGCCGACACGTTCGAGTTTCTCGACGATTGGGAAGAGCGCTATCGCCATGTGATCGAACTGGGCAAGGCGATGGACCCGCTGGAAGATGCGTTCCGGGTGCCTGCCACCAAGGTCGATGGCTGCGCCAGCCAGGTCTGGATTCTGCCCGAGATCGAGGGCGAGGGGCCCGGCGCGCTGTTCCGGTTCAGGGGCGACAGCGACGCGATGATCGTGCGCGGGCTGATTGCGGTGCTGCATGCGCTTTATTCGGGGTTGAGCGTGGCCGAGGTGCTGAAGGTCGATGCAGGTGGCGAGCTGGCGCGGCTTGGGTTGAACGATCACCTGTCGTCGCAACGCTCGAACGGGTTGCGCGCGATGGTGGAGCGGATTCGCCTGCTGGCCGGTCAGACCGCCGCATTGGGCTAGGCGCGACCAAGGCGCTTGCAAGCGCCTTTGAAGAAACCGCTTTCAAAGCGGTTCCCCGCGCCCGGCCTCACCGCTCCGCGACAGTTTTCAGCTCTGTGGCCAAATCGCCGTAGCCGGTGACTCGGTGCACGAATTCCAACTTCAAGAACGCCGCGCAAGCCTTTGCCTTTTCAAGAAGATCCGGGTTTTCCGTCTGCGCCTGATAGATCAGTTTCGTATAGTTTCCGAAATACATGTTCCGCAGCTCCGGGTGGCGATCCAGCCCCAGGGGTCTGGTCACGAAGGCATCGAACTGGCGAACGAGGAAATCGGTGACATAGAAGGCGGTGATCTCGTCTTCAGCGCGGTCTGCAAAGGCCAGATTGCCCTCGAAAAAGGAATAGCAATGCGGTCCTTGCAGCATCTGGACCCCGAGCGCATCGCAGCGCGCTTTCAGCAGACCTCCAGTGCCGCAATCGGCATAGACGACAAAGATGTCCTCATATTGCGCGCGGTATCTCGTGACGGCGGTGTCCACCGCATCCGGGATACGTTCGGGGCTGTTGTGCAGGATGGCGGGCAGGCAGTGCAGGTCCAGATGCGTCCAGCCATTGAGGCGTTTCAGCGCCACGATTTCATGGGCCAGTGCCCCGCAGGCCAGCAGCAGAATCTTGCCTTTGCCCTCCGCGGCCAGTCCCGCGCGGGTCAGGGTGTTGTCCTCCAGCGGCGCTCCGGGGGCAAGCGGTTCGGCCTTGTCGGTCTCGCTGCGGGAACGGCGCATGAGTCAGTCCTGTGCAGGGGTGAGGGAATCGTGGCTCATGGGCTGACTATAGGTTGTCCGCGCCCCGTCCTCATGGGCCAGCGCGACGCGGTGCGGACCGGGCGCGACGTGGGCGGGTCTGGATGATCGCAAGCCCCGTCAGGATGATCGCGGCCCCGATCCAGTCCGCTATTGCGGGGCGTTCACCCAACATCACCCAGGCCACGCTCAGCCCCACGACCGGAATCAGCAGGGCAAACGGGGTGACGGCAGAGGCGGGGTGCCGCGCCAGCAAGGCGCCCCAGAGCGAATAGCCTAGAACCGTCGAGGCAATGGCCACGTAGAAGACTGCCAACCAGCCCTGTGCGGTCATTGCCGCAAGGGTGGCAAAGGGCGTGGGGGACTCGATAGTCATGGACAGGGCCAGCATCGGCAAGGGGGGCACAAGGCTCGCCCAGACAAACAGCGCCAGCGTGTTCACCGGCCCCATCCGCCGCAGCACCAGATTGCCGAGCGCCCAACACAGCGCCCCCATCAGGATCAGCCCGAGGCCGGTCAGGGTCACGCTGCCCCCGACTGAAAGCGCGAAGACCCCAAGGCCTGCCACCGCCACAAGCAGCCCGGCCACCTGCAGGGGGCGGATGCGTTCCCCGAATACCAGGAACGACAGCAGGATCGTCAGCGGCACCTGCGTCTGGATCAGGAGCGAGGCCAGCCCCGCCGAGGCACCCGCCGCAAGGGCCGCGAACAGAAAGGCGAACTGGCCCATATTGATCAATGCGCCCACGGCGATGATCTTCCACCACGGCACTTTCGGGCGTTTCAGCACGACCAGCAGAGGCAGAAGGATCGCGAAGCGCAGGCCGACGAAGAGGAACGGCGGCAGGTCCTCCAAGGCCAGTTTCATCGCGGTGAAGTTGCTGCCCCAGGCCAGAACGACCAGCCCGATGAGGATCAGATCACGCAGGGGCATGGGGGCGGATGTCCTGCCGACCGTCGGGGGTCAGCAGCCAGACCTGACGTGCCTCGATGACCACCGCGGACAGGGGGCCGCCATAGGCCGCGCCCGTGTCGATGGCCAACCGGTTGCCGTGATGCTCGACCCGATCCACCGGGGTGTGCCCGTGGACGACAAGCGGGCCGTGGTCTCGGGGATCGTCCAGAAATTCGTGACGGATCCACAACAGATCGCTTGGCTCCTGCTGCGCCATTGGAACGCCGGGGCGGATACCGGCATGCACCAGAAGGCAATCGCCATGGCGGGCCGACAGGGGCAGGGCGCTCAGGAAGTCCCGATGCGCCTTCGGCACGGCGCGCAATGCCTCTTCGTGCAGCCGGTCTTCGGGCAGGTCGGGGTCCAGCCCGTAGCTTGCCAGCGTGTCCCGCCCGCCAAGCCGTGGATGCAGCCAGGTCAGATCGGCCCTGAGACGCGGGTCAACGCGTGGCGGGCTGTCGAGGAACAGCGCGAACATGTTGTCGTGATTGCCCTTCAGCACCGTCACGCGCGGGTCGCGCGCCGTCAGGTCCATCAGTGCCTGAACCACGCCGCGGCTGTCCGGCCCCCGGTCCACCAGATCGCCGATCTGCACCACCGGCGCGGCGTAATCGCCCGTCCGGGCACGGTCGGCCTCGATCCGGTCCAGCGCCTGTTGCAGCAGGTCCGGATGGCCGTGAACATCTCCGATAGCATAGAGTCGCATGGGACTGAGTTGCACCGACTTGGCCATCCGATGCAAGCGAATGAACGGATTCCGACAGCAAGGCCGCGCAGGGGCAGCAGACCGCTGCCGCCACGCGGAACGCGCTCAGGCGGCCTGCGTACAGCCGAGTTTCGCCCGGATTACGCCCGGCACCTGCCTTGCGCTCATCGCGCGAGGGTAGGGCAGTTCCTCCATTTCGGGCACATCGCCATAGAGCGCCTTGAACTCGGCGTAATTGTCGAAGGCGCGGCGGGAGACATTGTCGATAAAGGTCTCGGCAGGGGCGCCGTTGGCGAGGATGATCTCGTGCTCTTCTGTCTCGATGTGGTAGACCGTGTAGGTCTCGCCCATCTCAGCGAGAGGCACGCGGGTTATGCTGGTTCCGTTCAATAGCGCGCCCGCGTGGCAGATCACCCCATCCACAAGCATCCCATGATCCGCCGTAACGGTCAGGTCAGTCTGCGGCAGGCCACTCCCAAGCGACCCGGAGGCGAAGCGTACCGGCATCAGTCGCTCGGCGGGGCCAAACCGGGTGGAAACCGTTTGGTATCCGATCCATTTGATCGGAACGCAGCGGCCGTCAAACGTGAGGATTGAATCTCCGATGCACAGCTCCTCTACCGCGACGGAGCCAATTGGCGTGGCAATCCTGGTGCCGCTGAGGAAGCAGAACGGATAATCCGAGCTGTCAAGATTCAGGGATGCGACCGTCGGAAAGGCGTCGGACAGACTCGAGCCAAAAACCACAGTTTGATCATAGGCAAAGCCCCCATTGTTGACCAGTCGGAATACGGGATATTGCTGCCCTTCGAATGTCACGGTTCCCTGATAGGTCGCGAGCCGGTGGACATAGCCATACTGGATGACGTCAATCGGCTCGGTCGTGTCAAAGACCGAGTTCGGCGCGGTCGTCTCACGGAAGATGGTATCGGTATCGACGGTGCCCGATCCTGCAAACGCGCCCGAGGGACCGTCATAGGCGATGAACTGGGTTCCGGTTGGGAAGAAGAGATCTGCCATGGCACCACCTTATGTCACAGGTCAGAAACGGACGTGGCCAACCGCCATGCTTGGCGCAGGCCGCAGCGCAGGGAGACCTGCGCCGCGAGATAATGCCATATTATATTATTTGATTCGTCAATTAAAAGCGCCCGCACGCGACAGCTTGGCCAAAGTAAGAGCCAGGCCGCAGTTTCAACTGTTGTAAGGCGCTGGTGCCAGCAGCATGCGTGGCCCGGGGGGGGGGCTGCGGTAACTGGTCATATCCGGCCACCCAGAGTGCGGAATATCATGCGGCTTGAGCGGCTGAAAGCTTTCGGCTGATCCGCTCCGGCACCTGTCTGGCACTCATGGCGCGGGGGAAGGGCAGTTCTTCCATCTCGGGCACATCACCGTAGAGAGTTTCGAACTCGGTGTAGTTGTCGAACACGCGGCGCGAGACATTGTCGATGAAGGTCTCGGCAGGCGCGCCGTTGGCGAGGATGATCTCGTGCGCTTCTGTCTCGACGTGATAGACGGTGTAGGACTCACCCATCTCAGCGAGAGGCACCCGCGCGATGGTCGTCCCATTCACGAGCGCCCCCGCGTGGCAGATGATGTCCTCCACCAGCATCCCGTGGTCGGCGGTCACCGTCAGATCCGTCTGCGGCAGGCCCACACCCAAAGACCCCGCCGCAAACCGCACCGGCATCAGGCGTTCCGCGGGGCCGAAGCGGGTCATCACGGTCTGCCGCCCGATCCATCGTGCTGTGCAGGTGCCCCCCGTAGCGGTTCGAAGCTGCGCCCCGATGGCAAGGTCTTCCACCCGAACCGGGCCGTCTGCCGTCATGATCTCGGTTCCGGCGAGGAAACAGGTCAGTGCGGTGGTCCCGAGGGTCTGCGTGCTCGGGTCGTCAAAAAAGGCTTCCAGATCGTTCAGGACGGGGCCCGGCGCGGTGTCGAAGACCACGAAATAGCCGTCGGGGACGGTCGCTGTCGGCTCCAGCCGGAAAACGTAGCCGGTCAGGCCGTCAAAGGTGCCCGTCCCGGAATAGCGCATTGCGCCGTCCCAGTCGAAGGGAGAGCCCGCGAACTCATCGTAGACATCGGGGGCCATGCCGGAAAGCGTGACCAGATCCCCAACGTCGATGGAGCCGTCATCGACACTGGCCGTGATGGTCGGGATATTCGGCCCCGTGGCGTAGCCATCGACAGAGCCCCTGTCGTTGACCCAGGCGTAGCCGTCGAATACGAAAGATGTTGGCATGGTTTCCCCCATTCAGACTTGCGCCCCGTTCCCGCCATGGCTGCGCGAACGGGGGGCTACAGGCCCTCACACTGCCGGGCGGAACCTCCGGTCGATTGCGTCGGGCCGCGGCCGTCTGCCATGTGATCCGCCGCGCAGAAACCCTGCCTGCACGGCGTGATTGCGATCAGGCCGCCTGCCCGGCGGACAGCGCGCGTCTGATCCAGCCCGGCACCTGTCGGGCACTCATGGCGCGGGGGTAGGGCAACTCCTCCATCTCCGGCACGTCGCCATAGAGCGTCTCGAACTCGGCGTAATTGTCGAAGGCGCGGCGGGAGACGTTGTCGATGAAGGTCTCGGCGGGCGCCCCGTTGGCGAGGATGATCTCGTGTTCCTCGGTTTCGATGTGGTAGACGGTGTATTTCTGGCCCATTTCAGCCAGAGGCACGCGGGTGATCGTCGTGCCATTTACCAGCGCGCCCGCATGACAGATCACCCCATCGACCAGCATCCCATGATCGGCTGTGACCGTCAGGTCGGAATGCGGCACACCCGCACCCAGAGACCCGGCAGCGAACCGCACCGGCATAAGCCGCTCGGCAGGGCCGAAACGGGTGGAGACGGTCTGACGACCGATCCAGTTGACTGACACCACACCCGTTGCCGACATGATCCTGTCACCGACCCCAAGCGTTTCGACCGGCCGTTCCCCATCTAGCGTGGCAATTAGCGATCCGGCCAGGAAACAGGTGATATAGCTTTCCGGCGTGATCGACAGCGTCGTACTCGGGGCGGTCGAGGGCCCCTGCAAGAAAACCGTGACATAGCCATCGTAGATTGAGACCCCCGGGGCATCATATTCGAAGGCCGGGGCGGTAATCCCGTCCACTTCCACGGTGCCCAGATAGGTGTATTGGCCCAGATCGTTGGTGAAAACGTCGCCGACTTCAAACGACGTATCTGCATCTCCGTCATCGAGCAGCCAGCGGGACGCAGGTGCCGAAAGGGTTCCCGCACCCGCCAGATTACCGCTTTGATTGTAGTCCACGTAGTGAGTCGCCTGCCATGTAGCCATGATGATACCCCGATATCACAATCCCCAATTCCCGAACAAAGCATGACGCATCCGAACTTCTGGATCAAATGTGTTGCGCACTCGACGCGGAAGCTGAGCCACCCTGCTCACGCTACCGTTAAGCCACCGCCTTCTCCGCCAACCGTGCCCTTATTCGCCCCGGCACCTGCCGGGCGCTCA
>NZ_RCIQ01000025.1 GCF_004000255.1 Nioella ostreopsis | reverse complement strand
AAGCGCCCGAAGCCGAGTAAGCTTTACGGCACTTGAGAATTGGAAGAGGCCCCGGCGTATACGACCGGGGCCTTTTTCGTGATCGCAGGACCGGTCTGACCCAAGACCTTTATTTTTCAGAAGAGTTTTGCCTATTCACGTCCCGTACCGCATAGTTGCGTCGGGACCAGCGCAATCAGATCTGATCGGAACCTCATGAAACATTGCATTCTTGGCTGTACGCTCTTCGCGCTTGCGGGGGCGGCACATGCACAATCGGACGATATGGTCATGCTGACCGCTGTCGAAATCTGCAACTACGATGCCAATGGCTGGTATATCGGCATGTCAGAGGCTGGAACATTCGTCGAGCCATACGAAATCGACGTGGTCCAGACGGATCAGCCGCCGGGCTACTACATGTATGTCCGGCACTACTGCCCGCAAAATATTGACCCGAACGGCTGACCGACACCAGCCCGATCGAAGTGACCCCGCGGTTTCCCCCGGGGTCATTTTTTTGCCGAAGTTTTGAGAAAAACTGTGTAAAGATAAGAAAAACGAGCAGACCTGCCCGCAAGAGCGCACACCGCCGGGGGCAGAGAGAAGAGGCAAGGGCATGAGCGGGCAGATCACGATTTGCATGACGATGGGGCTGCGCCCCGACTATCTGGAACAGACGATCGAGAGCCTTGGGCCTCAGATGCGGCTGCTGCCGATCGTGGCGATCAATGATTTCGGGGATGACCCCACGAACCGGATGTTCGACAGGCTCTGCCCCCATGGGCGGCGCATTGATCTTGGTGGTCGTGTCGGCCATCACGCCGCTGTGGACGCGATGTATGAGGCCGTGGACACGCCCTATATCTTCCATATCGAGGATGACTGGCATTTTGCCCGCACCGACTTCCTCCCCGAAGCCATCGCCTTGCTGGACTCCGACCCGACCATGACCTCTGTCTGCGTCAGGGAACTGGATGATATGCCGATCGAGCCACAGCGCGCGGCCCGCGTGACATACGAAGAGGTTGGTGGCGTGTCCTACGCGCTCATGACGCGCGTGCACATGCGGTGGTACGGGTTCACCTTCAACCCGCACGTGATCCGCCGCAGCACCTGGCAGGATCTTGGCGGCTACAGCCGGTTCGGCAAGGAAAAAGACATCTCCCGCCACATGCGCGCGGCAGGGCGGCATGTGGGCTATCTGGAGGACGGCGGCTGCCGCCATATCGGGGCCGAGCATTCCATCGCCCGCAAGTCCAACCCGCTGATGGCGGCGCAGGCGTGACTCTGGCTGAGCGTGGGGCAAGCGCCTGACCCGCCTTGGTTGTCTGGCAGTGATCTTCCTCTCCTCTCAAAAGCGTTTTCGCGAATAGAAAGACCCGGCAAGCTTGGCTTGCCGGGTTGCTAACGAATGATTTCGTCATGAAAATTCCGGAGGAAGAAGGCCGCGTCAGCGCCGCCTTCTCCCGTTTTGGTTGCCTGATCAGACCGGCAGGTTCAGCGAGAACATGAACAGCTGACCGCCCGCATCCGCGTTGGTCTCGGCCACCGCGCCGCCAGAGCCGGACCGGTGCTGCACCACGCCGATGAAGGTCTGATCGTTGATCGGCATCGACCCCATGATGTCCTGGATCGCAGTGCCGGACAGCTCTTCCCGGCTGTAGAAGCTGCCGTCCCCTTTGCGGGCGACAAGCGCGGTCACCGGCCAGGTGCCGGAGAATTCCGACGAGGTGGCGCGGCTGCTGGTGCCTGCATAGGCCTCGACACCGGCTGCGGCGCGCGGGTTCTCGGATCCGCCTGCCATGGCCAGGAAGTAGCCGGACGCCGCCGGTTCGACCATCAGCGTGTCGGCGTTGAGCATCAGGGCGTATTTGCGCTCGCCATAGTCGTTGCCGGAGTCTTCGTCCACGATCAGCACATCGGCGTCAGAGGCTTTCACCCACATCAGACCGTCGGGGGCCACGGCCTTTGCGGACCCGTCTTCCCAGGTGGCGTGGGTGCCTGCGCCGCCATGCTTGATGCCTGCATCGCCAACGTTCAGGGTCAGGGCACCGTCAACGGCGGCCAGGGTGCGGGTCACGCGGGTGGTGACGGTTGCGGGCAGTTCGCCGTTGGCGGCTGCAAGCTCGTCGGCCAGGTTCGGCAGGTCAAAGCCGAGGATGCCGCCTTCCTGGGTCATGTTCTGGACCCAACGGGTGTTGGCGATGTTCGGATCGACAGCCGGGTGCTCGGTCTTGGAGTCGCCGACGAAGAACATGTGGCCCGCGGGCTGTTCGGCTTCGTCCTGCCACTTGAGCATCTCGGTGTCCCGCACCGAGACGTTCGCGTCCCAACCGGCCCACTGGTAGGAGGTGGGTGCGAAGACCGCGTCGAAGGCATCGGGCGCATCGGCGTTGGTCAGGTAGGCGTCCATCATCTTGTCTTCGAGAGACGGGGAGTCGATGCCCAGACCCGCGAAAGCGTCGTTTGCCAGGGCCAGGCCGTAGAGACGACCGTTCAGCAGGCCATTGCGGGCCAGGAATTGATCGCGGGCCGAAGCGTCAGCCCCGACCGGGTTGCCGGCTGCGTCCAGACCTTTGCGGCCGACATAGATCTTCAGCGGCGCAGGCTCGACGTCGTGGTTGTAACCGGCAGCGACGAGGACGACGTAGTCGGGGTGGCCGGGGTTGATCGGCAGCAGCTTTTCATAGCCGGTCTGACCCAGTGCCGGTACGGTGTAGGCCGTTTCATTGGCGATATCGACGACGACGGAGGCCAGGCCCATCGTGTCGTGGGCGTCGACCATCTGGCCGACAGTGTCACCGGATGCGTTGGTGACGTTGAACATGCGCTGGATGTTCCATTCTTCGGCGGTCAGCCAGACGTCGTCGGCAAAACCGATCCCGTCGCCGTATTTGTTCGCCTGCTCGTAATAGGCGCCGCAGAAGGACTGGGCGAAGAAATCGGCCTCGGACAGCTGCATCGCCGGGGCGAAGGGGATGACGGTGCCGTCTGCCAGGGTCTGGTTGCCCCATTTGCCGCCCTCTGCGGCGGGCATGACTTCCTCACCAAACACGTTGAAGATCGTGTTGTAGAGATGGCCCGAGCCACGCACCATCTCCGACGCGGCGGTGTCGTTCGACAGGAAGTCGGCGAATGCGGCGCGGTCGTAGTCGATGGTGTGGATGTGGCTGCCGGTGAAGGTGGCGCCGGAATTCATGACCTGGGGATAGGTCTCGTTCGACATCGTGCCATAGGATTCGGACTGGTAGATGACGCGGATGGTGTCGTTATCGGCCAGCAAGGCGGCGTGGCCATCCGGATACCCGGTCAGAGCCATACCGGTTTCGGCATCGACCTCACCGATGGTGGCGATCGGCTTCATGTTGCTGACGAAGGGGAAGTTGGTGTTCCCGGACTGGCCATCGACCAGATAGGCGGCGGTGTCGCCAGCGGTCGAGGCCTCGGGGATCAGCGCGGTGACTTCGCCGATCGACCGGATCACGGCGGTCTGCGCCAGCGCGGAGGTGGAGCGCAGCAGCCCGGCGCCGAACGCGGTGGCGCCTGCGCTCAGTGCGATGGCGCCGCGCAGAACAGAACGGCGGGAAACGGAAAGCTGTTGTGCCGGGGAGGTAGCGAGCTTGTCGGTCATGTCAGTCCTCAGAGCTGTGTTGTGAAACCGAGGACCGGGTACCGGTATCGTGTCATGGGCAGATGACAGTTTTGTATCTCTCTTGTGACAGCTGCAGGCGTCCGCGTGAAAACCTTTGCACTCAAGGGCTTGCCCTAGCGGGTCGGCTTCGGCCAAACTCTTCCGAGTTCAGATTTTTCACCAGAGGGGAGGGATGCTGCCGATGCTGACCCGCCGCCATTTCATTTCGACCGGGGCCGCGCTGGCCCTGACACCGACCATCGCGGGCGCCACCGAAAGCTGGCAGTTGTCCAGCCGGTACGAGCCGCAAATGGTCAACATCAACCCCGGCTTTCGCCCCGGCACGATCCATGTCGATATGGGGGCACATTTCCTATATCTGGTGCATGAGAATGACACGGCGCTAAGATTTGGCGTTGCCGTGGGGCGCGAAGGCCGTCAGGCATCCGGCTATTTCCGGGTTGGGCGAAAGGCCGAATGGCCAAGCTGGACGCCGACGCCGAGCATGATCGCGCGCGAGCCGGAGGTCTATTCGCAGTTCTCAGGTGGCATGGAGGGCGGCCCGGACAACCCGCTCGGGGCCCGGGCGCTGTACCTCTATACGGGCAATGGCGATTCGCTTTTGCGCATCCACGGAACGCCTCAGCCGTGGTCTATCGGCATGTCGGCATCCTCTGGCTGCATCCGGATGGTGAATGACCATGTGATCCAACTGTACGACATGGTGGATGTGGGAACGCCTGTTCGCTTGCACCCCGTCTAAAGTCAAAACGGAACGCAAAAGGCCCCTGGAACCGTCCCAGGGGCCTCTTCTTTACTGCGACCTGAGGCAGATCAGGCAGAGAGCTTCGCCATGCGCAGATAGGGCAGTTTCTTGTCGATCTCGCCATACTTGGCGATGGCGTCCTCGTCACTGACCGACAGCGGCACCACAACGTCACCGCCCGGGGTCCAGTTGGCTGGGGTCGCGACGGTTTCGCGCGCGGCGGTCTGGAGCGCATCCAGCGCGCGCAGCACCTCTGCGAAATTGCGGCCCACATTCATCGGGTAGGTCATCGACAGTTTCAGCTGCTTGTCGGGGCCGATGATGAAGACGGTGCGCACAGTCTGGCTGTCGGCAGGTGTCGGATTGTCGGACAGGTAATAGTCGGCCTGAAGCATGTCGAAGGCCTTGGACACTTGCAGATCGGTGTCGGCCACGATCGGGAAGCCCGCCTTGGCGCCACCGACGGATTCGATGTCACCCTTCCACTTCACATGTTCTTCCACCCCATCGACGGAAATTCCCAGCACCTTGGTGCCGCGCTTTTCCCATTCGTCGGCCAGTTGGGCGACAGCGCCGAATTCGGTGGTGCAGACGGGGGTGAAATCCTTGGGGTGGCTGAACAGGATCGCCCAGTTGTCTCCGATCCAGTCATGCAGGGCAAAGCTGCCCTGATCGGTTTCCACGGTAAGGTTGGGGATGGTGTCGTTGATGCGCAGGGCCATACTCTGACTCCTCGTTATTTGGTTGCTGTCGTCAACTATAATATGGGTATTCCGAGGGGGACTTACACCGCCAAAACTTAGAATCCTTTTAAAAAGGGACAGACATTCCGCCGCACTGCGGCAGGATGTGACAGGCGTTCCTGCAACTCCGTCGCGTCACGAACGGGGGGCCTTGTCCTTGGCGTCAGTCAATGACAGGCTCCGCGCCGAACAAGGGAGACAGATCATGCCCAAGAGCACAGATTTCTACATCAACGGCCAATGGGTGGCCCCGAGCCAGCCCAATGATTTCGACGTCATCAACCCCTCGACCGAGGAGGTCTGCGCAACGATTTCCCTCGGCGGGCAGGCCGATGTGGACGCCGCCGTTGCAGCAGCCCGCACTGCGTTTGAAAGCTATGCCTATACGTCCAAGCAGGACCGGCTGGACCTGATCCGCAAGGTGCTGGAGGTCTACAAGGCCCGTGGCGAGGACATGGCGCAGGCGATCTCGACCGAGATGGGCGCACCCATTGACATGGCGCGGTCCTCGCAGGTCGGCGCGGGCACTTGGCACATCTCGAACTTCATCAAGGCGCTGGAGGATTTCGAGTTCGAACGCCCCCTGGGCGACCACGCACCGAACGACCGGATCATCTACGAAGGTGTCGGCGTCGTCGGCATGATCACGCCCTGGAACTGGCCGATGAATCAGGTCACGCTGAAGGTGATCCCGGCGCTCGCCACCGGCTGCACGATGATCCTCAAGCCCTCCGAGATTGCGCCGCTGTCGTCGCTGGTCTGGGCCGAGATCCTGGATGAGGCGGGCGTGCCTGCAGGTGTGTTCAACATGATCAACGGGGACGGGGCGGGCGTGGGCTCGATGATGACGGCGCATCCCGGCATCGACGCAATCAGCTTCACCGGATCGACCCGCGCAGGCATCGCGATTTCCAAGAACGCGGCGGATACGCTGAAGCCCGTGCATCTGGAACTTGGCGGCAAGGGGGCGAACATCATATTCGCCGATGCGGATGAAAAGGCCGTCAAACGGGGCGCGATCCACTGCTTCAACAACTCCGGCCAGTCCTGCAATGCACCGACAAGGATGCTGGTGCAGCGAGACATTTACGATCAGGCGGTAGAGATCGCCGCCGCCACGGCTGACGCCACCACTGTGGGTCTGGCCAGCGAGTCCGGCCGCCATATCGGCCCGGTGGTCAGCCAGATGCAGTTCGACAAGATCCAAGGTTTGATTGCCAAGGGGATCGAAGAAGGCGCGCGTCTTGTGGCAGGTGGCCTTGGACGGCCCGAGGGCTTCAACAAGGGCTATTTCGTGCGGCCGACAGTCTTTGCTGACGTGAACAACGACATGACCATCGCGCGCGAGGAAATCTTCGGGCCGGTCCTGTCGATCATCCCGTTCGAGGATGAGGCCGAGGCGCTGGCGATTGCCAATGACACCGAATACGGCCTGACGAACTACGTCCAGACGCAAGATGGGGCCAAGCGCAACCGTCTGGCGCGGAAGCTGCGGTCCGGCATGGTCGAAATGAACGGCCAGGGTCGCGGCGCGGGCAGCCCCTTCGGTGGCATGAAGAAATCCGGAAACGGGCGCGAAGGCGGTGTCTTCGGGCTGGAGGATTTCTGCGAGGTCAAGGCGGTGTCGGGCTGGTCCAGCGACGACGCCTGATCGGAGAACATGGACAAACCTTTGCATCCGGGGGTATCACCGCCCCCGGATGTTGTTTTTTGGGGTCTCCCGATATGCCAGAGCTGCCCCTGACCTTCGTGCCGGATACGGTGCTGAAACGCGACGTTTTCTCGGAAACCATCGCCGGTCATCTGGCCGAAGATCCGTCCCGCAAAGTGGCCTTGCGCAAGCTGGATGGGGTGCCGATCTGGGCGCGGCCCGTGGCATGGTATCTGGCGCGCAAGGAAATACGGGGGCTGAGGGCGGTGCAGGGTATCGAGGGCACGCCGGAGTTGTTGCGCGTCGACAAGGTCGGGTTGCTGCGCAGCTGGTCGGAGGGGACACCCCTGCAACTGGCCCGCCCGGTTGATCGCGAATTCTACCGCGACGCCAAACGGCTCTTGCGTCAGATGCGGCGACGCGGGGTCACCCATAACGACATTGCCAAACCGCAGAACTGGCTGCGCACACCAGAAGGTCGCGCAGCGGTCATCGACTTTCAACTGGCCAGCGTCCACCGGCGGCGTGGGGTAGTGTTCCGCACCATGGCGAGAGAGGATCTGCGGCATCTTCTGAAACAGAAACGCGCTTTCGCGCCGGACCTTCTGACAGCATCCGAAAAGCGCTTGCTGGCCCGCAAGTCACTGCCGTCGCGCATCTGGATGGCGACCGTCAAGCCTGTCTACAACTTCATTACCCGGCGGCTGATGAACTGGTCCGACGGAGAAGGCACCGAAGACCGGATCGCCCGCGACGGTCCCGCGATCCGCGATCTGGCGGCCCGGCATGACGCCTTGCGCGACGTGGCCTTGTGCACCTACGCCCTGCCCGCGCGCGGGGTTGGGGTATACGTCTTTGCGGAAACGGACATGGATGCCGCTGAACTACGCGCCCTTATCCCCGAGGCGCGGGCCGAACTGGTTCAGCCCGTAGCCCACTTGCCCCGGCGGCAGGATGGAAGCGTGCGAAGCGATGTCCTGCAACTGATCGCCACGAACCGGCTGGACGATCTGGAAGAGGTCTTGCGCAGAGAGCCGGAATTAGAGCCGCTTCTCTGCCCGATCGTGGCCACGCGCCTGAACCTCACCGACAGGGTGCTGCGCGGGTAGCGGGCGCTGAAACGATCTTGGAAGATCGTTGAAAGGATTTTCAAAATCCTTTCCCGCGCGCCGGTCAGAATGGGGCTTTGACGGAGAAATTCATTCCCTTGCCCCCGTCGGGATGGCGCAGGCGCAGCGATTCTGCGTGCAGCATCAAACGGGGAAAGTCGCGCGCCGGTCCTTTTGCATAGAACGGATCGCCCAGGATCGGATGACCGAGCGCCAGCATATGCACCCGCAACTGGTGCGAGCGGCCGGTACGGGGATAGAGCCGAACCCGTGTTTCCCCGTTGCCGGTTCGCATGACCCGCCACTCGGTTTGTGCCGGCTTGCCGTTTTCTTGGTCGACCATTTGCAACGGCCGGTTCGGCCAGTCCACGATCAGCGGCAGATCCACTTCACCGGTCTTCTCGGCCATTTCGCCCCAGACCCGCGCCACGTAGGTTTTCTTGGTCTGGCGCTTTTCGAATTGCAGCCCCAGATGCCGCTGCGCATGGGGCGTCAGTCCGAAGACCATGACGCCAGAGGTGTCCATGTCCAGCCGGTGCACCAGCAGCGCCTCCGGGAAAGCCTCTTTCACACGGGCGATCAGGCAATCGGACAGCTGATCCCCCTTTCCGGGCACGGACAACAGCCCACTTGGCTTGTTGACCAGCAGGATCTCATGGTCCTGGTGCAGGATATCAAGCGGCTCCTGCGGGGGGCGGTAGTCGAGCGATTGCATATGGCTGGTCTATTGGCTCCGGCGCGGTTCTGAAAGGCCTATTCCACGCGGCCGGGTCCGAAGGCAATGACGAGGGATGGTGCCATGATCCCAAGGAGAGACAGGGCCCAAAGACCCCGCGTCAGCCTGTGAGCTGGGTCTTTCAGCCAGACGCCCATGGCTGACAGAAACGACACGGGACCGGGAAACATCTGCCCGCTGCGACTCTCTGCGATGGCGCGGATCTGAAACACGGCCCGAAAGGACAGCCCCGTCCAGAGCACAAAGCACAGCCCCTGCGCGATCAGAAGGATGAGAATGCTGTTGTCCATGGTGTTGCCTTTCGTGAATCCGTTACAATTGAACGCGTTATCCCGGCCGATGTTAAGCCCTGGGTAACCTCTGTGGGTGCAGTCTGATCGGACTGTGGGGGCGTGAACCAACAGGTGAACGTCATGATCAACAAAACATCGGAAATCCGCGTCCTGAAACTGAAGGAAACCCACCCGGAGGAACTGGGCCGCGCCAGCGATGCGCAGACCATGCTCCGTATCTGGTCGCTGCTTGGCGGGCAGGCGCAGATGCGTGACCGGACCATCTGCAACCGCGTTCTGGGCTGATTGATCCTCACCTGCCCCGACATCTTGCGGGGCAGGGCACTGATGCGACATTTATTCGTCCTATCCGCGCTGGACCTGCCCGCGTCGAAGTGAAACCCTTCCTCCGACGCGAAACCGGAGGTCGATATGCGCGATTGGGCAGGGATGCGATACTGGCTTGTGGGGGCGGACACGTCTCTTGGCGCCGCGCTTGCCGAAAAGCTCAGCCGCGCCGGGGTGTCCCTTGTCCTGTCAGGGTGCGATCAGGACAAGCTGGAAGACCTGATGGTGTCGCTGCCGGGGCGCGCAAGCTACATCCCGATTGATGTCAGGGACGAAGACAGGCTTGCCGAGATTGCCATTGAACTGGGCGCGGTGAACGGTCTGGTCTACGCCATTGACGACCACCAGGCGGTCAGCGCCGAGGCGTGGAACGCGACGGATGTTGCCCGGATGATCTCATCCAATCTGACCGGGATCGCCAACGCGCTTGGCGTGGCGCTGCCGATCTTCGAGGGTCGAGGGCATATCGTTTTGCTAGACAGCCTTGCCGGGATCGGTGGGTCGCCCCGTCAGGCAGGCTATGCCGCATCCAAGGCCGGGGTGCGCCTGATGGCCGAATCGCTGCGCGCCGAGGCGAGGGGGTCGGCACTGGCGGTGCAGCTTGTCACGCTCGGGGTGCCGGGAAGCCGTCTGGCGGTTGCCCCTGCCACCGCCGCCGCCGAGATCTTCGAACATATGGGCACCCCCCGATTCCGCCGGACGGTTCCTGCCATGGCGGGCGCCGTGGTGCGGCTGCTGCACGTCCTGCCCGGCTGGCTGACACGGCCTGCCATTGCATGGCTGACAAAACCGGCGCAGGATTGAACCGGGCGCGCAACAATCCAAGACTCGGACAGAACCGGAGGACCCGACATGCTGGCCATTTCCACCCACAAGGTCGCACAGATCATCCTGATGGGGCACGAGCTCGACCGGGCCGAGGGTGAGCTGCGCGGGTTTCTCGAAACCCTGAACGAGGATGAGCAGGCCGAAATCGTTGCCATCATGTGGATCGGGCGCGGCAGTTTCGAAGCGGAGGATTTCGCCGAGGCGCTTTCCACTGCTCGCAACGAGGCGACGACGCCGACAGCCGACTACCTGATCGGCACCCCGCACCTGTCGGACCATCTGGAAGCCGGGTTGGAAGCGCTCGGAGTCGACCCGTCCGAGGCGGAAGACGACCTGATGTAGGGCCTTGCCCGTCCGGTCAGCCGATGTGCTTGTCAAATTCCGCCTTCGCCCGCGCCCAGACCCCACTATCCAGATCGGTCAGTGTCAGGAGTGAGGGAAGAAGCTGCGCCGCGTAGTCCTGAGAGGACTCCACCGGCAGCATCGAGGGCAGGTTGTCGATGGCCATCACGTCCATCGGCGGGGTGTCATGAACGCGCAGCACAGGCGCATCCCATGTGGTTGCGCGGTCATAGACCGGCACCGGATTGTAGTCGCTGTCAGGGTCGCAGGCCACGTCACCGATCACGGTTAGGCTGCGCGGCTGTGACAGCGCCTCGCGCGGCACGAAAACCGGGGTGCCGGGGCGGGCGAAGATGCAGTTGAGGAAGATGTCATGGTCGAGGATCTCGGGGAACGGCCCGCCGCTGGCGGTCTCATCCATGTCCCATTTGGTGACGCGCATCCCCATGGCTTCGCACAGATCCGCTGCGCCGGTGCCCACGCGACCTAGCGCGCCGATAACGATGGCGCGCGGCGCGGACAGGCCCGCCATGCCCTCGGCCAGATCAGACAGCAGCGCGTTCTTGCCGGGATAGGCGCCAACGGGTGGGCAGATGCCGCCGGATTGCTGCGCGATCCACGCTTTCAGTGACACGGCCGCCCCTGCGAACCCGGCCCAGTAGCCAAAGGCGGCGACACGGCGGCCGTCCTCGTCCACCAGATATTCCAGATCGTAGAGCGTGCCGCCGCCTGCCTTGAACCGGTCCAGCAAGGCGCGGCCCGAAAACTGCCCCTTGAAGGCGTGGCCGAACATGATGTGGCGATGCGGCAGGGGGGTGCCGTCCTCGGGCAGCTCCTTCAGCCCGAAGATGATGGCGTCGGCAGGCGCGTCTGGCCAGCTGTTTTTCGGCGCGATCTCGGCCCCGGCCTCAGCATAGCCCGTCAGTCCGGCGGCGCGGGTGGAGCTTTCCTCGACCGTCACGCGAATGCCTGCCGCGATCAGGGCGCAAACACCCTCTGCGGTGATCCCGGCGCGTTCCTCGTTCGGGCGCTGTTCGGCGCGGACCCAGAGATGTGTCATGGCTGATTCCTCACAAATGGGTGCGCGCAAACTGCCGTTCCGGGTGTTCCAGATGCGGCAGCGCGTTGAATTGCGTCAGTGCCAAAGAGCCCCGCAGGGGCAGCCAGCGGCTGAGCGAGGTGTTTTCCACAGCCAGACAGGCGCGGGCAAAGGCAACGATATCGAGGCCAAGGGTGATGCGCATGGCCATGCCGATCACGCCCGCGGAGGTCACGACCATGGCCCGCCCGTCACCCGTGCCGACAGCGTCCAGACCCTCGCGGACGCGGCTTTCGAATGCGTCGAACTCTTCCGGCGCATTGACAATCTCGCCCGCTTGCCAGGCCGCGAGCAGTTTCGGCAGATGATCGGCGAAATCTTCCCGGTCCTCGGGGATCGGCACGTCATGTTGATCACGGTAAAGCGCGGCGAGCGTGAAAAACTCCAGCTCGTTGAAGCGCGCGTCGATCACCGGCTCTGCGTGACCCTCGAGACTTATGGCCGCCGCAGTTTCCCGTTGCCGTCGCAGCGTGCCGCAATAGAGCCTCGGAAACACCTCACCGGTCCCGGCAATGTGTTCCCCCAGCCATTGCGCCTGTTGGGTGCCAAGCGCGCTCAGCCGGTCATAGCTTTCTTCGTCGCGCGCTTCGGTGTTTGCCTGACCGTGGCGCACGAGGGTGATATGGGACATGGGGTTTTCCTCGCGCCGTCTGTCCCCCGCTTAGGACGTCAGGGCGCGCAAGAAAAGGGGCGAAGCGTCTCAGAGCCCGAGGCTGGCGCGGATCGTTGGCAGGGCGCCGGCGGCGATCAGGCCCACGACGGCCCCGATGCCAAGACGGATCGCCGGGCGGCCAAGGTTGGGGCTGACAAGGCCCAAAAGGCCACACACCACGGCGTAAAAGGTAAGCGTTACAGGGTCCATGACTAGACGATAGCACAAAACGGGCTAGGAATGGGACATGGGACAGACTTTCGATATCGATTCCGCGCGCTTTCTGGCCGATTTGCATCATCTCCGCAGCTTTGGGGCGGAAGGGTCCGGAGTGGTCCGGCCCGCCTTCTCGCCTGCTGACGTGGCCTCTCGCGAATGGCTGTCCGCGCGCATGCAGGAGGCGGGGCTTACGCCACATATGGACCCGGCGGGCAACCTTTTCGGGCTGGTCGACGGGCCATCCCTGCTGGTCGGCTCGCATTCCGATTCCCAGCCGGAAGGCGGCTGGCTCGATGGGGCACTTGGCGTGATCATGGGGCTAGAGGTTGCTCGTGCATCGCGCGAGGCTGGTGGACCCGCCATTTCCTGCGTCAGCTTTCAGGACGAGGAAGGCCGCTATGGCGCCCTCACCGGCAGCGATATCTGGTCGGGCAGCACCACACTGGCCGAGGCCGATGACTTCCGCGCCACCGACGGTCAGAGCTTTGCGGAAGGCCGAGCGGCGGTCGCCCATATGGCCAAGCCCGATTTCGTGGACCCGGACCGGTTCACCGGCTTTCTGGAATGCCATATCGAACAGGGCCCGGTTCTGGATCAGGTGGGTGAAGCGGTCGGTGTCGTGACCTCGATCGTGGGGCTGAGGCAGTTGCAGGTCACGGTGAGCGGCGAACAGAACCATGCGGGGACCACACCCATGGCCATGCGTAAGGATGCGTTCCAAGGAGCGGTGCGGATCGCGACGCTGCTCAATGACCGGTTCCGCAATCTGGTGACGCCGCAAACCGTCTGGACCATCGGACATATGCGGCTTTCACCCAATGCGTCTTCCATCGTGCCGGGCAAGGCGGTGTTCACGATCCAATGGCGTGACGGAGATGCGGATCGGCTGGACCGGATGGAACGGGTGATCGACTCCGTCCTGCTGGAGGTCGAGAACGGCACCGGCCTGAACATCAGCGCCGACCGTCTTCGCCACGATCTGGTGCCGGTCCCGATGGATGCCCGCATGCAGGAGGCATTGTCGAGGGCCGCCGGACAAATTGCGCCGGGCAAGTGGCGGTCGATGCCATCGGGTGCGCTGCATGATGCCTCTAACCTGTCGCGGATGATGCCGGTGGGGATGCTTTTCGTGCCCTCCATCGGTGGGATCAGCCACGACTTTGCCGAAGATACTGCCGAGGCCGATCTGGTGACTGGCCTCAGGGTGCTGGCCCGTGCGGCGGCGGATCTGGCCCCAGGCTGATCCAGATCACAGGCTGCCCGGTCAATCAGGTGCAGACGATGCTTTGACCGCCCGTTTCTGCACCCGACCACGCCCTGCTTGATCTTTCTGTATCTTACCGGCTTTCTGGACAGGCCATAACTTACAGGAGCTTTCATGACCCGTTTCCCCCTGATCGCCGCATGTCTTTGCGGCTTCGCCCTCCCGCAGACAGCCCTGTCCGAAACGTTTTCCCAATCCGCCAGCTTCGCGGGGGATCTCTGCGCGACGGATGTGGACGGATCGGGCGACTATGATGACTGCGCAACGATTGCTGGCAATACGGGGCAACGCGGCGTCTACAATTTCGTGCTTGGTGGCCTGAACCCAGACGTGCAGGGAGATGTCACGATCCGGCTGACCTCTCCCAATGCGGATCTCTATGCCGATCCGGGGGCGAACAATCCGGACGAACGGTTCCGCCTGTTGATCGAGGGGGTGAATTTCGGGCGTTTGTTCGATGGTTCCGAAGCGGACGAAGCACAGGTCAACGCGGGGCTGGCGGCCAGTGTGCAGCAGAACATCACCCGCGCCACCGGGTCGGCCGCTGCCCTTGATCTCAGCTTTGACGTGCCGCGTGCCGCGATTGCGCCCTTCCTTCAGGATGGTGAACTGGTTGTGCAGCTCGATTTCCGCGAAGATGCCAATATCAACCGGTTTGACGATCCGACTGTGACCATCAGCTACGAGGTGCCGGATAGCCTGCCCGCCCCGGATCTGGCAGCCCTGTCCGCAGAGGTCGCGCGTCTGAGCGCGGTTCTGGAAAGACAGACGCAGGTCATCGAGAACCTGACGCGCGCGATCGAGGCGTTGCAGACCCGCTGACGCGCGGTGGTCAATCCCACTTCACATCGCCCAGGAAGATATAGCCCGCGCCGTAGATCGTCTTGATCAGACGCGGGTTTTTCGGGTCTTCCTTCAGCTTGGTGCGCAGGCGCGAGATGCGGACATCCATGGCGCGGTCAAAGCTTTCGCCCGCCGCGCCGCCAAGGGCTTCCTGCATCTGCTGGCGGCTGATCAGGCGCTTGGGGCTGTCGAGGAACAACCGCAGAACCTCGCCTTCCGCATGGGAAAAGCTCACCTCTTCGCCCGCCTCATCAACCATCACATAGCGGTCGAAATAGGCGGTCCAGCCCTCGAACCGGGCGGTGTCGGATTGGGCCGGGCGGCTGCGCGCGTCCCTCAGCCGGGCGCGGACGCGGGCCACGACCTCGGCCGGATCGAAGGGCTTGATGATGTAGTCATCGGCCCCCAGTTCCAGCCCGGTCACCCGGTCCTGAACCTGTGCGCGGCCCGAGATGATGATGATCGACGCGCCGGATTCCAGCGCCAGCCTGTGCACCACGGCCAGCCCGTCACGATCCGGCAGGCCAAGATCCACAAGGCAGACATCGGGGGTGGATTTGCGCAGAGCCGCTTCAAACTCGGTCGCGCGGGAATAGGCGGCGGTGCGGAACCCGGCTTCTGTCAAAGCCTCGGACAGCATCAGCCGGATCTGCGGTTCGTCGTCCAGAATGGTGACCAGCGGTTCGCTCATGCGTCATCCTCCTGCGCCAGTATGGCGTGAAGCTTGCCGCTGTCGAAGGGTTTCGACAAAACCGGCCAGCACGCCGCACCCCGCTGCCGCAGCGGATGGGTCTCGGGCAGGGACGTCATCAGCGCCAGCCGCAGTTCCGGCCGCCGCCGGGCCAGCCGCGCCAGCAGGTCAACCCCGGTCGTGTGGCCGGACAGCTTGATGTCGGACAGGACCATGTCGATGGCAGGCAGATCGGCCAGCGTGTCGGCCTCGGCAAAGCTGGCGGCCTCGATCACCTGATGGCCCATATCGGTCAGCATCTCGCGCACCGACACCCGCAAATCGGGCATGTCCTCGACCAGCAGGATCAGCATCGGCTTGGCGTCTGACACAGGTACGGACCGGAACGGCAGGCGGTAGGTGACTCGCGCGCCCTCCCGATGGTTTTCCAGCCGTACATTGCCGCCCGACAGCTTGGCGAAATCGAAGACCATCGACAGGCCAAGCCCCGACCCCGCCTGCCCCTTGGTTGTAAAGAACGGGTCGAGCGCGAATTCCAGCGCCTCTTTCGAAAAGCCCGGCCCGGTATCCTCCACCACGATATCGAGCCACGTATCCCGCACCTTCTGGGCCCTAATGCGGATCTCACCGCCCTCGGGTCCAATCGCGTCGCGGGCGTTCAGCACCAGATTCAGCAGGCTGTCCTGCAGGGATCCTTCATCCAGCATCAACAGTGGATCGGGCACGTTCTGGGTGATCGACAGGCCGATATTGTCCGCCAGGGGCGCGCGGGCCAGCGCCTCGAAGGTTTCGAAGAACCGGCGCATGTCGACCGGGGCGGGGTGCAGTTCGCGGGGGCCGGAAATGCGTGCGATCCGGTCCAGCAGGGTGCCGCCCCGACGGGCGGCAGCGGTCGTGGCAGAGGTCAGTTCGCGCGCAGCGTCGGGCAGGTCCATCCGGGTCAGGCGGCTTTGCAGTCCCAGGATGATGGTCAACAGATTGGAAAAATCATGCGCAAGCCCGCTGGTCAGCTGCGCGGCCAGTTCGCGCTTGTTGGTCTGGATCAGCACCGCGCGGGCCTGTGTTTCTTCCGTCACGTCCGTAGACAGCAGGTAAACGCCGTTGATCGGGCCGGTTTCGCCCACCCGGTCGGGGGTAAAGGCGGTCCGAATGCGGCGGCCAGAATCCTCGTCCGTGAATTCCAGCACACTCGACTCCCCCTGCATGGCCCGGTCCAGATGCGGGCGTAGGCGTTGCGATGTCTTGACCCCGAGCGCTTCGCCGAAATGCAGCCCCACGATCTCGTTCGACCGCCCCGGCAGAACCGAGGATAGACGGCGGTTGGTGAAGGTGTAGACGCCATCCGTATCCACATGGCCGATATGGGCAGGTGTCATTTCCGTGGTCAGACGTGTGCGCGCCTCCATTTCGGCAAGCCCACGCTTGGCCTCTTCTAGCTGCGCGATGGTGGCGGCGAGCTGGCGGTTGGTGCGGGCCAGTTCCTCGGCATGGGTCAACAACTGATCCGACAGCTCTTCCGACCGGGCACGCAACAGCGACTCCTGGTTCTTTATGCCGGTGATGTCGGTATAGACCGTGACCCAACCGCCCTCCGGCAGGGGGCTGCCCTCAACGCTGATCATGCGCCCGTTTGATCGGCGGCGTTCCATGTAGTGGGGCTCAAACGCGCGGGCCTGTTCGACCCGGTCGGCGACGAAGCCTTCGGTATCGTCCACCTCCCCGTATTCGCCCCTTTCGGCGAGATACCGGATCGTGTCCCGAAACGATGCGCCGGGGGTGACCAGAGATTCCGGCAGATCGAACATGGTCTGGAAGGGCCGGTTGCAGACTGCAAGCTTCAGGTCGCGATCATAGATCGTCAGCGCCTGCTGGATCAGGTTCAACCCGGCACGGGTCATGTGCGCAGTGGCGTCCGATCTGGCCATCTGTCAACTCCTCCTGCCTTTCCGCTACACGCTTGCCCCCGTGGGGCCAAGTCCTGCCAGCCTCTTGTTACAATTCGTTAGGATTGGGCAAAAGTCAGGTAAAAATTGACGCCCAACCATGGCGACAACACGGTGAGGGGGCGGATTCGTTTTCGTCATCGAACCGCGTGGGCGCCGGGATGACCGGCGAAGGGAGGACAGAACTTGGCTGAGATGAAAGCGGTTTCGGGCGTGCCTGAATCCGTTCCTGCGTTGCTCGCACGGAACGTTGCACAATTCGGAAGCAAGCCCGCCTATCGGGAAAAGGAATTCGGGATCTGGCAGACCTGGACCTGGGCCGAAGCGGCCGAGGAGATCCAGGCGATTGCCTATGGATACCTGGCGCTTGGCGTCGAGAAGGGCGACCATATCGCCATTGTCGGCCGAAACCGCCCGGCCATGTACTGGTCGATGGTTGCCGCGATGAAAGTGGGGGCCGTGCCGGTGCCCATGTATCAGGACGCCGTGGCCGAAGAGATGACCTATGCGCTGGATCATTCCGGTGCCCGCTTCGTCGTTTGCGGCGATCAGGAACAGGTCGACAAGGTGATCGAGGTGCAGGAAACCGTGCACCAGATCGAACACATCATCTATCAGGACGCGCGCGGCCTGCGGAAGTACGACCACACCAAGCTGCACGCGCTGAGCGCCATTCAGGATGAGGGCCGCGCCGCGCATGAACGGTTCGAAAAGGTACTGGCCGAGCGCGAGGCGTCCATCGGTTACGACGACACCTGCGTGATGCTCTATACCTCGGGCACCACGGGCAAATCCAAGGGTGTGGTTCTGTCCAACCGCAACGTGATCGAGACCGCAAGGGCATCCTCCGAATTCGATCATCTGCGCCCCTCGGAAGAGATTCTCGCCTACTTGCCGATGGCTTGGGTGGGCGACTTCATCTTCTCCATCGGGCAGGCCTATTGGACCGGCTTCTGCACCAACTGTCCGGAATCGCCCGACACGATGATGACCGACCTGCGCGAAATCGGTCCGACCTATTTCTTTGCCCCGCCCCGCATGTTCGAGACGACGCTGACCACTGTCATGATCCGGATGGAAGACGCGGGCGAATTCAAGCGCAAGATGTTCCATAAGTATATGGAACACGCCAAGAAAGTCGGTCCCAGGCTTCTGGACGGCAAGCCGGTTTCCTTTGGTGACAAGCTGAAATACTGGATCGGTGACAAGCTGGTATACGGGCCGCTGAAGAACACGCTCGGCTTCAGCCGCGTCCGGGTCGGGTATACTGCGGGTGAGGCAATCGGGCCGGAGATCTTCGAGTTCTACCGCTCGCTCGGGATCAATCTCAAACAACTCTACGGCCAGACGGAAGCGACCGTGTTCATCACGCAGCAGCCCGATGGCGAGGTGCGGGCCGATACCGTGGGCGTTCCCAGCCCCGGCGTGGAAATCAAGATCGGCGACAGTGGCGAGATCTACTACCGCAGCCCCGGCACCTTCGTGGAATACTACAAGAACCCCGAAAGCACCGCCGACACCAAGGACCCGGAGGGCTGGGTTGCGACCGGCGACGCGGGCTTCATCGAGGAAGGCTCTGGCCACCTGCGGATCATCGACCGCGCCAAGGATGTGGGCAAAATGGCCGATGGCCGCCTGTTCGCGCCGAAATACGTGGAAAACAAACTCAAGTTTTACCCGAACATCCTTGAGGCCGTGGTCTTCGGCAACGGGCGTGACATGTGCACCGCCTTCATCAATATCGACCTTGCCGCCGTCGGCAACTGGGCGGAGCGCAACAACATCGCCTATGCGTCCTACCAGGAATTGGCCGGGCATCAGCAGGTGCTGGACACGATCCAGCAACATGTTGAAGAGGTGAACAAATCCGTGGCCCAGGACCCGATGCTCTCGGGCTGTCAGGTGCATCGCTTCCTTGTCCTGCACAAGGAACTGGACGCCGATGACGGTGAAATGACCCGGACCCGCAAGGTGCGCCGCCGGATCGTGGAAGAGAAGTTCGCCGACTTGATCGACGCGCTCTATTCCGGCAAGTCCGAGCAGTACACCGAAACCGAAGTGACCTACGAAGACGGTCGCAAGGGCAAGATCACCGCCACGCTGGAAATCCGCGACGCAAAAGTCGTGGAAGCCGCGGGCCAAGCGCAGGTGGCCGCAGAATGACCATGATGCACTACGAACCCCATGTGACTTCCGATGGTCGGACTATCGGTAACACCATGATGGAAATGAAGAATATCACGCTGCGCTTTGGCGGCGTGGTGGCGATCAAGGATATTTCCTTCGACATCCGAGAGGGTGAGATTCGCGCGATTATTGGTCCGAACGGGGCCGGGAAATCTTCCATGCTCAACGTCATCTCGGGTTTCTACAAACCGCAGGAAGGCGAGGTCTGGTATCTTGGCGAAAAGCGCGGGCCGATGCGCCCGTTCGAGGTGGCGCGGCAGGGCATCGCCCGGACCTTCCAGAACATCGCCCTGTTCGAAGGGATGACGGTTCTGGACAACATCATGACCGGCCGCCTGAACCACATGTCGGCCAGCTTCCTCGATCAGGCGATCTGGTGGGGAAAGGCCGAAAGGGAAGAGGTCGCGAACCGCGAGAAGGCCGAAGAAATCATTGATTTCCTTGAGATTCAGGCCATTCGGAAAACACCGGTGGGGCGTCTGCCCTACGGCTTGAAAAAGCGTGTGGAACTGGCTCGCGCTTTGGTCGCGGAGCCCTCGCTTCTGCTGCTCGACGAGCCGATGGCGGGTATGAACGTGGAGGAAAAGGAAGACATGTCGCGCTTCATCCTCGACGTGAACGATGAATTCGGAACCACCATCGCGCTGATCGAGCACGACATGGGCGTGGTCATGGACCTGTCCGACCGCGTTGTGGTGATGGATTACGGCAAGAAGATCGGCGACGGCACGCCCGACGAGGTGCGCAACAACCAGGAAGTGATCGACGCCTATCTGGGGGTCGCCCATGACTGAGTTTGCCCCAAAAACAGGGGGGTGCCCCCCGTACACCCCCTGTACACCCCCCGTACACCCTGCGTGCAGACAAAACGCCCCTATGACCAGCGGAGGCCACCATGCCTGAACAACTCGTCTTTGCCATGGAGGTCTCGCTCAACGGCCTGATGACCGGGGTGATGTATGCCCTCGTCGCGCTGGGCTTCGTGCTGATCTACAAGGCCTCCGGCATCTTCAATTACGCGCAGGGCGTGATGGCGCTCTTCGCCGCGATGACGCTGGTCGGCATTCAGGAGGGCCGGGTGCCCTTCAGCCACCTGATCAACGCGATCTTCGGCACCGAGGTGCATCATCTGCCCTGGCATTCGGTGCCGGCGCTCTTTGCCATTCTGCTGACGGTGGGGGTGATGATCGCCTTCGCGTGGCTCGTGCAGAAGGTCGTGTTCAAGCATCTTGTCGGGCAGGAACCGATCATCCTGTTCATGGCCACGATCGGCCTGGCCTATTTCCTTGAAGGCGTGGCCGACCTGATGTGGGGGTCCGAGATCCGCACGCTGGATGTGGGTCTGCCGCAGGGGATCAACCTTGTGATCGACGAAACCACGTTCAACTGGTTCGGCTACGGCTTCTTCATCGACAATCTCGATATCGTGGCCTCCGTCGTGGCGGCCATCCTTGTGGCCGGTCTGGTGGCCTTCGCGCAATATACCAAGCAGGGCCGCGCGATGCGCGCGGTGGCCGATGACCATCAGGCGGCGCTGTCTGTAGGCATCTCGCTCAACTTCGTGTGGATCCTCGTGTGGTCGCTGGCGGGCTTTGTCGCCCTTGTGGCGGGCATCATGTGGGGCAGCAAATCGGGCGTTCAGTTCTCGCTGTCGCTGATCGCGCTGAAGGCGCTTCCGGTGCTGATGCTGGGCGGCTTCACCTCGATCCCCGGTGCCATTGTCGGCGGGTTGATCATCGGCGTGGGCGAGGCCCTGTTCGAATTCACCATCGGCCCGATGATCGGTGGCGCGACCGAAAACTGGTTCGCCTATGTGCTGGCGCTTGTCTTCCTCGTCTTCCGGCCGCAGGGCCTGTTCGGCGAGAAGATCATCGAGAGGGTGTGAGGCATGCGCAAGCTGATCGCCATCATCAACGTGATTTCGTGGTCGGGGTTCTGGGCCTTCGGGTATCTTGCCCTGACCGCAGACCAGCCCGACAGCCATCAGACACTGATTGCCCTTCTTCTTGCCGCGGCGGGAATGCTGGCCGGTGTCTGGGCCTACCTGAAACTTTCGAAGGGACAACCTTTGCCCCATCACCCCAAGCATACCCGGTCGGAGGTCTGATCCATGTTCTACCGTGAAGCCGGCGATTTCAAAACCAGCTACTCCGCCGATAACCAGACCTTCCCGATCGCGTTCGACCGCTGGCGCTACTATTTGGTGCTGTTCGTTGCCATCGTGGTCATTCCGCTGACAATCTCGGATTATTGGGCGAACTCTCTGCTGCTGCCGTTTCTGATCTATGTGATCGCGGCGCTCGGGCTGAACATCCTGACCGGCTATTGCGGGCAAGTCAGCCTTGGAACGGGCGGGTTCATGGCCGTGGGGGCCTATGCCACCTACAAGCTGATGACGGCCTTCCCATGGATGGATATGGTCAGCGTGACCATCCTGTCGGGGCTTGTGACGGCCATCGTGGGCGTTCTGTTCGGCCTGCCGTCGCTGCGCATCAAAGGGTTCTACCTGGCCGTGGCGACACTGGCGGCGCAGTTCTTCTTGGTGTGGCTGTTCAACCGGGTGCCGTGGTTCTACAACTATTCGGCCTCTGGCCAGATCAGCGCGCCGGAACGCTCCATGTTCGGCGTGGCCGTGACCGGCCCCAATGCGGAAGTCTGGGTCAAGTACCTGTTCTGCCTGTTCTTCGTGATCGTGCTGGCCTGGATCGCGCGCAACCTGACCCGCGGGTCGGTGGGACGTCAGTGGATGGCCATCCGCGACATGGATATCGCCGCCGAGATCATCGGGGTGAACCCGCTGAAATCCAAGCTGACCGCCTTTGCGATCTCGTCCTTCTTCGTGGGCGTGTCCGGCGCGCTGCTGTTCTCGGTCTATCTCGGCGCGGTCGAGGTGGGTGAGGCCTTCGGCATCCAGAAATCGTTCCTGGTGCTGTTCATGATCATCATTGGCGGCCTGGGCTCTATCTTCGGCAGCTTCGCGGGCGCGGCCTTCATGGTGCTGCTGCCGGTTCTGCTGAAGATCATCGGCGTGGACCTGCTGGGATGGCCCACGGATATCGTGGCGCATATACAGTTGATTGTCGTGGGGGGCCTGATCGTCTTCTTCCTGATCGTGGAACCGCACGGGCTGGCGCAGCTTTGGCGCCTTGTAAAAGAGAAACTGAGACTCTGGCCGTTCCCGCACTAAGGCGGGGCCAGCCAAATCTGCCGGTGTCAAGAGGAAGGCAACGGCAACAATAGCTTATCGGACAAATCCAAGGGAGGACCTTACCGATGAAGAAACTGGCAACACTGGCTCTGGCTGGCCTTATGGCTGCAGGGCCCGCGATGGCGGATCTCGTATTCCCCTCGCTGTCCTACCGGACCGGCCCCTATGCAGCGGGCGGCATTCCGTTCGCGGATGGCTATGCCGACTATTTCACGCTGCTCAACCAGCGTGACGGCGGCATCGGCGGCGTGATGACGAGCGTTCCGGAATGCGAAACCGCCTATAACACCGAACGCGGCGTGGAATGCTACGAGGCGACCCGCGGCGAAGGCGCGCTGGTCTATCAGCCGCTGTCCACCGGCATCACCTACCAGCTGATCCCCCGCGTGACCGCGGACGGCATCCCGCTTCACACCATGGGCTATGGCCGGACCTCGGCTGCCAATGGTGACGTGTTCGAATGGGTGTTCAACTACCCGGCGAACTACTGGGATGGCGCCAGCGTGATCATCAACTATCTGCTGGATCAGAACGAAGGGTCGCTGGACGGTCAGAAGATCGTGCTGCTGTACCACAACTCGGCCTATGGTCGTGAACCGATCCGCACGCTGGAAATCCTGTCCGAACAGCTTGGCTTCGAACTGGTGCAGCTGGCCGTTGACCATCCCGGTCAGGAACAGGGCAACCAGTGGCTGACCATCCGCCGCGAACGTCCGGACTACGTGATCATGTGGGGCTGGGGCGTCATGAACCAGGTTGCGGTTCAGGAAGCTGCCAACATCCGTTTCCCGATGGATCACTTCATCGGCAACTGGTGGGCCGGTGCCGAACATGACGTGATCCCCGCCGGTGACGGTGCCGACGGTTACCTCGCGCTGAACATGAACGTTCTTGGCGACCTGCCGGTCTTCGCAGAGATCCAGCAACATGTGATCGACGCGGGTCTGGCTGCCGGTGACGGGTCGAACCTCGGTTCGGTGCTGTATACCCGTGGCATGTATGCCGCGATGCTGGCTGCCGAAGCCGCACGCACCGCGCAGGAAATCCACGGTGTGGCCCAGATCGACGCAGCAATGATGCGCGATGGGATGGAAGCCCTGTCGATCACTGACGAGCGCATGGCGGAACTGGGCATGCCCGGTGTCGGCCCGGCCTTCGACGTGACCTGTGGCAACCACGGTGGCCCCGGCATGGGCCGTATCCAGCAGTGGGATGCGTCCGCACAGGAGTGGGTCACCCTGACCGACTTCATCGCGCCTGACGATTCCGTCACGCAGCCGCTGATCGAGGAAGACTCGGCGGCCTTCGCTGCCGAGAACGGCATCGAGCCGCGCGGCTGCACCGAGTGATCCTGAGCTGATCTCATGACATCTCTGGCGGCGGCCCTTCGCTGCCGCCGGACCCCGAGAACAAAGGTTGAAGAACATGCTGGACCAGGTTCACGAAACGCACGGAGACGGGTTTGCCCCCGAAGACCAGGGCGCGGAAACGCTGCTGGAGGTCAACAATATCGAGGTGATCTACAACCACGTGATCCTCGTGCTGAAAGGCGTGAGCCTCAAGGTGCCCAAGGGCGGCATCACGGCGCTGCTTGGCGGCAATGGCGCGGGCAAGACCACGACGCTGAAAGCCATTTCCAACCTGCTGCATTCCGAACGCGGCGAGGTGACCAAGGGCAGTATCAGCTATCGCGGTGAGCGCGTGCAGGACCTGTCGCCCTCCGATCTGGTGGATCGCGGTGTGATCCAGGTGATGGAAGGCCGCCACTGTTTCGAACACCTGACCATCGAGGAAAACCTGATGACCGGGTCCTACACCCGGAAAGACGGGCGCGGCGCGATCGCCGCCGATCTCGAGATGGTCTATGAATATTTCCCCCGGCTGAAAGAGCGCCGCAAATCGCAGGCTGGCTACACCTCGGGCGGGGAACAGCAGATGTGCGCCATTGGCCGCGCGCTGATGAGCCGACCGGAGACGATCCTGCTGGACGAACCCTCGATGGGTCTGGCCCCGCAGCTGGTGGAGCAGATCTTCGGCATCGTGAAATCGCTGAACGAGGAGGAGGGCTATACCTTCCTGCTGGCCGAGCAGAACACCAACGTTGCGCTGCGCTTTGCCCATTACGGCTACATCCTGGAATCGGGTCGCGTGGTGATGGATGGCCCCGCGAAGGAACTGCGTGAGAACCCGGATGTGAAGGAATTCTACCTCGGCATGTCCGATGAAGGGCGCAAGAGCTTCCGCGACGTGCGGTCCTACCGTCGCCGCAAGCGGTGGCTGGCGTGATGAGGGACAATGCCGTGAGTACCTATTTCGACGATCAGGAAACCCGCAGCGCCGACCAGCGTGCCAGTGACCAACTGGCCGCCGTGAACGCGCAGATTGCCCGCGTGGCGGCCTCGGGGGCGTCCGAGTTGGATGCGACGCCGCTGGCCGATCTGTCGGAGCTGCGCAAACTGCCGGTCCTGCGCAAGTCGACCCTGTCGGGCTGGCAGCAGCAGAACCCGCCCTTCGGCAATATCGCTGTGCAGAACGTGGCGCATATCTTCCAAAGTCCCGGCCCGATCTATGAACCGGGCGGGATCAGTCATGACTGGTGGCGCATCGGGCGGTTTCTGAATGCGGTCGGTATCGGGTCGGATGATATCGTTCAGAACTGCTTTGGCTATCACCTGACGCCCGCCGGTATGATCTTTGAAAGCGGTGCGCGGGCCGTGGGGGCCACCGTGGTGCCCGCAGGCACCGGCCAGACCGAATTGCAGGTCCGCGCCGCCCATGACATCGGCACGACCGCCTATGCTGGGACGCCCGATTTCCTGAAGGTGATCCTCGACAAGGCCGACCAGATGGGGCTGTCCCTGAAGATCACCAAGGCCGCTGTTGGTGGGGGCGCTCTGTTCCCGTCTCTGCGCCAGGAATATGCCGATCGGGGCATTTTGTGCCTGCAGAACTACGCCACCGCCGATCTGGGCAATATCGCCCATGAGAGTGCGGCGCAGGAGGGCATGATCGTCGATGAAGGCGTGATCGTGGAGATCGTGCGCCCCGGCACCGGCGACCCGGTCGCACCGGGCGAGGTGGGCGAAGTTGTGGTGACGACGCTGAACGCCGATTATCCGCTGATCCGTTTCGCCACCGGCGATCTAAGCGCCGTATTGGACGGCGAAAGCCCCTGCGGCCGCACCAATATGCGGATCAAGGGCTGGATGGGCCGGGCCGATCAGACCACCAAGATCAAGGGCATGTTCGTGCGCCCTGAACAGGTGGCCGATCTGGTCGCCCGTCACAGCGATGTGGGCCGCGCCCGTGTCATCGCTGAGCGGGAAGGCGAGATGGACGTGATGCTGGTGCAACTGGAAACTTCAGGCACTGACGGAAGCGTTTATGAACAAACGGTTCTGGATACGCTAAAGTTGAGGGGGCGAATCGAGCTCGTTCCCGCTGGCAGCCTGCCCAATGACGGTAAGGTCATCGAGGACCGGCGCAGCTACGAATGATCTCGGGCCGCCTTATTTGAAGGAGGTTTGAGCCATGAAGTCATTTGTAAAAGCCCTGTTGTTGATGGGTGTTGCCATGCCGGCAGGGGCCGATACGGCCCTTGTCGTAGGCACCGTCGATGCCGCGTCCACCACGAGTTACGGCGCGCCGCGCTATCTTGGTACGGCGCTGACCCCGCTGGATCAGGCGGGGTTTGAGCTGATTTCCGCCCTTGACGCGGATGCGGCCACCCTGCGCCAGCTGGTGACCCGGCTGGTCACGGCGGATGAGCAGGAGGCGCTGGTCATCGCCCTCTCGGGCCGCTTCGTCACTCATGGAGGTTTGAGCTGGTTCCTGGGCCGCGATGCCGGTCAGCAGGATCTGGGCAGCGTGTCGGCTGCGGGCATCCCCGTGCAGCTTCTGATGGATATCGCAGGGGCGTCGCCCGCGCGCGCGGTTATCCTGCTGGCCCCGGAAGATCAGGGGATTGCCCTTGGTGCCGGGCTGGACAACGGGCTTGGCCCGCTGGAAGTTCCAGAAGGCGTGACGCTGGCCACCGGACACCCGGCCTCGGTCGCGCGCTTCCTGCGCAGTGGCCTGCTGGAGCCGGGCCGCCCCTTGCGCGATGTGCTGGCGGCGTCCCCCGATCTGACGGTGGTGGCGCTGGCAGATCCCTTCGTGCCCTTCGTTCCGGCGCCGGTGGTCACACCCGTCGTGCCCGCCGATGAACAGGCCTATTGGGACGCGATGTCGACGCTCGACAATGTCTTTGCCTATCGGGCCTATCTGAACCGCTATCCCGGCGGCTACTACGCCGCACAGGCGCAGGCGCGGATTGCGGCACTGGAGCCGCCCGCGCCGCAACTGACCCCGGAAGAGGCCGAAAACGCCCTTGGCCTGTCGCGCGAGGACAAGCGCAACATCCAGCGCGATCTGGCGGTTCTGGGCTATTACAACAGCGGCATCGACGGGCTCTTCGGCCCCGGCACGCGCGGCGGCATTCGCCAGTGGCAGCAGGCCAACGGATTGCAGGTCACCGGCTATCTGGATGCGGCGCAGGTCACCCGGTTGAGCGATCAGGGCGATGTGCGGCGCGAGGAGATCCGCGCGCAGGATCTGGCTTATTGGAACCAGACCGGGCAGGGCAGCGACGAGGCAGGTCTGCGGGCCTATCTGAACCGCTATCCGAACGGCCAGTTCGCGCAGCTCGCCCGCCAGCGGCTGGATGCCATTGAGGCGGAACAGGAACGGCAGGCCGACATCGCCTATTGGAACCAGACCGGGCGCGGTCAGGATGAGGCGGGTCTGCGGGCCTATCTGGGCCGCTATCCCAATGGCGAGTTTTCGCAGCTGGCGCGCCAACGCCTGAACACCATCCTCGCACAGCAGGAATCGCAGGCGTGGCAACTGGCGCAGTCTCGTGACACGATCCAGGGCTATCGGGCCTATCTGAACGATTACCCCAATGGCCCCCACGCGCAGCAGGCCCGCCAGCGTCTGGCGCAATTGCAACAGGCCGCAGGCGAGCCCGCGGCGTGGCAGCAGGCGCAGGCGCGCGACACGCTGAACAGCTATCAGGCCTATCTGGATTCCTACCCGAACGGTGCGCATGCCGCCGAGGCGCGCGCGCTGATGCGCGCGATCCGCGATGATGACCGGGCATGGAACCTTGCGGAATCGACGGACACGATTCAGGGTTATCGCAACTACCTCAATGCCTTCCCAACTCCGCGCCATCGTCAGGAGGCGCTGGACCGGATTTCCCAGATCCAGGCGGACGAGCAGGCGTGGCAGCAGGCGCAGGCGGCGAACACGGTGCAGGCCTATCGCAGCTATCTCAACCGCTTCCCCAATGGCCGCCACGCGGCTGAGGCGCAGCAGCGGATCGACGCGCTGGCGCCACCGCAGCCGCCCCAGGGGGGTATTCCGCTGAACCTCGGTCAGCGGGTTGCGACGGAACGGGCCCTGTCAAATCTGGGCTTCGATCCCGGTCCGGCCGATGGCACCTTTACCGCGCAAACCTATGCCGCCTTGCGTGCCTATCAGCAGGCCCGCGGCTTGCCGGTGACGGGCGTGGTGGATGCGGTGACGGCCGCGGCGCTGCTGGTCGAAGGTATGTCAAACAACTGACCTGCGATTCCCCGGGGGGCGCGATGCGTAGCCCCGGGAAAATCGGACCAGTACAAGCAAAAGCGCCGCAGGCAGGACCTGCGGCGCTTTTACATGCGAAATCTGCTGTGGCTCAGCCCTGGCGGGCTTTGAACCGGCGCTGCGTCTTGTTGATGACGTAAACGCGGCCCTTGCGGCGCACGACGCGGCAATCGCGGTGACGCTGCTTGAGCGAGCGGAGCGAGTTCTTGACCTTCATCTGGCCTCTCCTTCGTCGCGGCGCGGCGATGCGCCTTTGGGTTAACCCCTTGTTACCAAGGGAAGATGGTGGGCGATACTGGGATCGAACCAGTGACCCCTTCGATGTCAACGAAGTGCTCTACCGCTGAGCTAATCGCCCCCTGATTTGCAAAGACCAAGCCGACACATACATGCCAGCCGCAGCCCCTGCCACGTTGGGTAGGCGGTCTATAAAAGGAGTCGGGATGGTGTTCAAGGGCTTTTGAGGCCACAAAATTCAGGTAATGATAATTCTCATGACCGAGTCCAGCGAATACCGCGCCGCCTACCGGCTGGAAAGACCCGAAACCCGGGTCGGATCCGTGATCGTCGCCTCGCCGCATTCGGGGCGCCATTACCCGTGGAGCTTCATCCGGCGGACTGTGCTGGACGAGCGCGCGATCCGGTCGTCCGAGGATGCCTTTGTCGATATGCTGGTGGCCGAGGCCCCCGCGCTTGGCGCGCCGCTGCTGGCCGCAGAGTACCCCCGCGCCTTCGTGGATCTGAACCGTTCGAATGACGAGCTCGATCCGGCGGTGATCGAGGGCGTGCGGCGCAGCGCGGTCAATCCGCGGATCAGCTCTGGCCTTGGGGTGATTCCCCGGGTCGTGGCCGGGGGGCGGGTGATCTATCGCGGCAAGCTGAGCCGTGCGGAGGCAGAGGAGCGGATCGAGAAGGTCTGGCAGCCCTATCACAGCTGCCTTGAAGGATTGGTTCGGGAGTCGCTGGAGGAGTGCGGCGAGTCGGTGCTGCTGGATTTTCATTCGATGCCGCATGAAGCGCTGGACGCGATGTCGCGCGGCCCCGGGCAGGTGCGGCCTGACGTGGTTCTGGGCGACCGGTTTGGCGCATCGGCGGCGGTGGCGATCGTGGATCGGCTGGAGGCAGGCTTTGCCGCTGCCGGGTTGGTGGTCAGCCGCAACAGCCCCTTCGCCGGGGCCTATATCGCGCAGAATTACGGCCGCCCGTCCCGTGGGCGCCACGCGGTGCAGATCGAGATCGACCGGTCGCTCTACATGAACGAACAATTGATCCGCCCGAATGGCAATTTCCAGAGCGTCAAGAAACTGGTGACCGGAGTGTTGCGGCAGATGATCCGCGGCGAGGATGCCCTGCCGATGGCGGCGGAGTAGGGCGGACGCGGTTTCGAAACCGCGTGGTTGCGCCGGGCCTGTCTGGACCGCGTGCGCCTACAACGCGGTGCTTACGGATGGCAGGGATGCGAACCTTGCCACGGGCGCGGGAAACGCGGTTTCGAAACCGCGTTCTGGCCCCCGGACGCATCGTCAGCGCAGGGACCGCCCTTTCAGGATCGCGTCACCGCCGAACCTTTTCCGAATCTCGTCTGCCGCGCGCTCGGCCTTGATTCTGGCAGCCTCCTGCGGGTCCAGAAGGTTGCCGGAGCGATCGGCCATATCCTCGGGCAGCAGATCCGCCAGACCCACTCCGATCAGCCGGTAGGGCTTGGTGTGCGGCGCGTGGTCGAACAGCTCGCGCGCGGCACGGTAGATGCGGTCGGCGATCTGGGTGGGATCGGTCAGGCTGCGCCGCCGTGTGATCAGCTGAAAGTCCGACCGCTTCAGCTTCAGCACCACCACGCGCCCCGCCAGCCGCTTGGCCTTCAGCCGGTCCGACACCTTCTCGGCCAGCCGCCAGAGATGCCCGTCCAGCAGGTCGGGGTCCGATATGTCTTCGAAGAATGTCGTCTCGGACGAGATGCTTTTCATCGGCGCATCGCGACTGACCCGTCGCTTGTCCTGCCCGCGCGCCAGGTGCCACAGCCGGTCCCCCATCGACCCGAACCGCGCCACCAGATCCTCGCGGTCCCACCGGCGCAGATCGGCGAACGTACGGATGCCCACCTTGTCGAGCGCGGCCTGCCCGGCCTCTCCTATTCCCCAGATCATCCGCACCGGTTTCTGTTCCAGGAAATTCATCGTCTCGGCCTGCCCGATCACCGAAAACCCGCGTGGCTTTTCGAGATCCGAGGCGATCTTGGCGAGGAACTTGTTATGGGACAGGCCAATCGACCCGGTGATCCCGATCTCGTCCTTCATCCGCTTCACCAGTCGCGCAAGCATCACGGCCGGGGGGCGGCCATGCAGCCGCGCGGTGCCGGTCAGGTCCATGAACGCCTCGTCCAGCGACAGGGGTTCGATGGAGGGCGTCATTTCGTCCATCATGGCGCGGATCTGCTTCGACACGGCGGCATAGACCTCCATCCGCCCGCGCACCACGACCGCCTCGGGGCACAGCTCCAGTGCCTTGAACATCGGCATCGCAGACCGCACGCCCTTGATCCGGGCGATATAGCAGGCGGTGGACACCACCCCGCGCTTGCCGCCTCCGATGATGACGGGTTTGTCGCGCAACTCCGGGTTGTCACGCTTTTCGACCGAGGCATAGAACGCGTCGCAATCCATATGCGCGATGGACAGGTCAAAAAGCTCCGGATGCGATACGATCCTTGGCCGCCGGCAGGCGGGGCATCGGGCGCCGGTGTCGAATTGGGTCAGGCAGTCGCGGCAAAGGGATGGCATGTGTCCGGGCTGTGTTGGGTGGGGCGGCTCGATGTCCCATGGTCCCAATCTCTGTCAGAGCGCGCCACAAAGCAACCGGAGCCAATCGGGGCTGTCCCGGGCCGGGGCGCCTATGGTGGACCTGTCCAGGCCTCCGGCGCTTTCCACCCCATGGCGCGGCTGATCATTCTGGCCGTTTTCAGGATGTCCCGCTCCACCGAGGCGGGCACGGCATCTGTCTGCTTCGTCGCGCTTATTGCCGCTACGATGTCGCCGGACATGTCGTAGATCGGGGCGGCGACGCTGCACAGCCCGGTTTCGAAACTACCGTTGTGGATGACCGAAGGGCTCTTGCAATCTTCCTGCCAGGCGGAGATCGCCTTTTCGACGGCCGCTTTCGGCTGACCGTCGAGCAACCGGCGGATCTGCGGTTCGGTCTTCTGGGTCAACAGCACCCGTCCCATGGCGGTCAGTGTCGCCGGCAGCCGGCTTCCCACGTGGACGAGGGACGACAGCCCGTCGGAGGCCGCCAGCCGAATCAGATAGAGCACATGTCGCCCGTCCAGAACGCCGAGGTGCCCGGACCAATCCTGCGAGTCCCGGAACGCTTCGAGCGGTTTTTGTGCGACTTCAAGCAATTCCCGGCTGGCCAGATACCCGTAACTGACCCGCAGGACCGCCGGACCAAGCCGGTAGGTTCTTCCGTCCCGAACCGGCAGCAGGAAACCCTCTTGCACAAGCGTATGCACGGTGCGGAACACCGCCGACCGGGTAATGCCGAGCGTCTTTGCCAGTTGCGTCATCGTCTGTTCGGGGCTTTGCGGCGAAAAGGCCTGCAACAGTGTCAGGCCACGCACGAGCGCTGGCACGGAATAGGGGTCTTCGTCGCTCATCACCTCTCCAAAACGTTTCACCGGTAAAACACAATCTTTCCAACGAAACCCCCGAGCCTAGTCTGTGGTCAAGCAAATTCCAAAGGGAGCATCATCATGAACATCGCCGCAACCCCCCAGGCCAGCCTTGCAGATCGGATGAAGGACCATACCGGACGCTTTGTCGACAAGGCCTTTGACTGGAACGCCTTTCCCTCCAATGCCGGGTTCGATGAACTGGCGCGGGCGCAGATGCGCTATATCGGTGCCGGTGGCTCGCCCAAGGTGGGCGATCCCTCGACCCTGAAAGCGGACAATTTCACGCTCAGCCTGATCTACAAGGAACCCGGCCGCTACGCCGCCTGCCATAGCCACGAGATCGAGGAAAGCTTCCTCATTCTCTCGGGCGCGCTGATTGTCGGCTGGGAAAAGCATGGCGAGGTGGTGGAGGTCAATCTTGGCCCCAAGGACATGATCCTGAACGCCCGCGAAATCGGCCACGGCTTTCGTGTCGACGGGGTCGAGCCGGTGGTTATGTCGATCTCGGTCGATGTGGGCAAACCCTTGCCGCCCGTCTACCACTATCACCCCAAGGAGCACCCTGCCGAACTGGCCCGCACGTTCGGCGCGGAACCGGGCAAGACCATGGCCTACGATCCAAACGGTAGCCACGAGATCCAGAAACTGATGTCGGAATATGTGGTGCGCTACACCGAGTTGCCGACGATCTGGGAAGAGGCGGGCTTTACCCGCAAGGTCTATGTCGGTGACGCCCCGGGCGCGGTGAAACATGACAGCACCCGCAAGGAAATGTGGGGCCTGCCCATGGGCGCGAAACTGGCACCCTTCACCCGCACGGTCGAGGATGCCTATCTGTGCATAGAGGGCAGCGTCGAGGTTGTCTGGGTCGAAGAGGATGGCACGGAAGCCAGCGTCGAGCTTGGCCCCCGTGACCTGATCAAGACACCCGCAGGGCAGGCCCATTACCTGCGCAATCCGGGCGTCGGGCCGGCGACGGTCTGGACCGTTATCGGAACCTCTGGCGACGATGGCGCCGTTTACCGCAAGGGGTGAGAGTCATGAGCACGCAAGGCAACGCTGAACGCCCCGACGCCTTCAAGGCGATGATGGCCGCCGCGCGCGCCGCGGGCCGCCCGGAACTGGCCAACCAGGGCCGGGGCCGTCCGCTCAGCCAGGCCGAGGACGATCTGGCTGAGGCGCTGATGGCGATCTATGGCGAAGGCATCACCGGGCAAGCCGCGCTGGCCGAGGCGCTGTCCGCCCGCGCCGTCATCCGGCCTTCCAGCGGTAAATCCGACTGGACGGCTGACACACTTGCGGCCGAGTTGCAGGCAATCAACGCCGATCTGGACGCGGCCTATCTCGAGAACGGCTTCGGAGCCTGAACGGAGGACATCATGGCAGTATCAGCAGAGATGAGGGCCCGGATCGAGGCCCGCGTGAACGAAGGCGTCCGCGATCAATGGTATCCGGTCGCCAAATCGGTGGAGATCCGTGCGGACCGCCCCTTCGGCGTCGTGGCGCTAGGGCAAAAACTGGTGATGTGGCGCCGGTCCGACGGTCAGGTTCAGTGCATCGAGGATTTCTGCCCCCACAGGGGCGCGCCGCTCAGCTATGGCGAGATCCACGGGGAACATATCGGCTGCCGCTATCATGGGGTCGTGGTCGATGGCACCGGCACCGTGCAGCAGGTGCCCGCCATGCCCGATTGCCCGATGGAGGGGCGCAAGGCCCTGCGGTCCTACCATGTGGCCGAACACAGCGATGCGGTCTTCGTGTTCATGTCTTCCGACGAGGCGACGGAACCGCCCGAATTGCCGCTGTCCCCTGAGCTGACGGACCCGGACTGGGCCGGGTTCCTGTGTACGGCGATCTGGGACGTGAACTATCGCTACGCGCTCGACAACCTCGCTGATCCGATGCACGGCTGCTATCTGCATGCCGAAAGCTTCACCCTGGCCTTCGGGTCCAAGCAGGATCTTCTGGAACTGGATAACCGCGAGGGCGGGTTCCGCGTGGCGCGCGTGGGCCAGACCGGCGAGAATTTCGACTGGGTCGAATTCGAAACACCCGAAGGCGGCATGTATTGCCACCTCGACATTCCCTATCCGGCCTCGGCGGGACCGGGCGGCAACATGCGGATCGTTGGCTACGTCCTGCCCATGGGGCCGCAGCGCTGCAAGGTGTTCTTCTGGCGGATGCGCAAGGTGCAGGGGTTCGAGCGTGACAGCTGGCGGTTCCTGTTCCGCGCGCGGTTGGAGGAACGGCATTGGAACGTGCTGGAACAGGACCGGGTGATGCTGGAAGGCATGCCCGACGACGCCCGGCGCCGCGAGATGCTGTATCAGCATGACATAGGCCTTGCGCATCTGCGCCGCGCCCTGAACCGCCTGGCCCGCGCCCAGATCGAGGCCGAGGATGCCGCCGCCGACGGCGTGGCCGCGCAATGAGCCTGACGGGACGACGCATTCTGCTCACCGGCGCGGCACGCGGGCTCGGTGCGGTGATCGCGCGCCATCTGGCAGAGGCGGGCGCGACGTTGATCCTTGCCGATATTCTGGAGGAGGAAGGCCGCGCCGTGGCGGATGAGCTTTCAGCCACCTTCCACCCCCTCGACCTGCGGGATCCGGCCAGCGTCGCAGCTCTCGGCTCCGCGCTGGACGGGCCGCTGCACGGGTTGTTCAACAACGGGGCAATTGCCACCGGCATTGGTGGCATCGGCTTCGAGGATGTCGATATCGACACCTGGGACCGGGTGATGGAGGTCAATGTGCGCGGCACATGGCTGATGACCCGCGCCGCAGCCCCTGCCTTGCGCGCCTCGGGGTCCGGGCGGATCGTCAACGTGGCCTCTGATACCGCGCTGTGGGGCGCACCCAACCTGATGAGCTACGTGGCCTCAAAGGGTGCGGTGATCTCGATGACGCGTGCACTGGCGCGGGAACTGGGGGCAGACGGGATCGGCGTGACCGCCATTGCGCCGGGCATCCTGACCACCGAAAGCACCGAATACGTTCCCAAGGCACGCCATGATCAATATGGCACGGGCCGCGCCGTGCCCGGACCGCAGCCGCCCGAGGATGTGGCGGGAATCGTGGCCTTTCTGCTCAGCGAAGCGGCCTTGACGCTGACCGGGCAGGTGCTGCCGGTCAACCGGGGCTTCGTGTTCACATGACCGGGGCGGACCTTCTGACCGAGCTCAGAAAACCATGGCGGCATGGAGAACATGTCGATGCCTGCGGGATCGTTCTGGACACGCCTTTGGTGCTTGACGGTCTTGACCTGCGGGGCTTTGACCTGTCGGGTGCCGTGCTGAATGGCGGTCTCAGCGCGCGGGGTGCGCGGTTTCACGGCCTGTCATGGCTGCGGCAGGCGACGGTGCGGGGCCAATGCGATTTCAGCGGCGCGAGTTTTCGCACCGACCTGCGTGCCGACGGGCTGACCGCGAGCGATGTGATCCTTGATGCAACCGTGGTGCAGGGTGTGCTGTCCCTTGCCGGTGCCCGACTTGGCACCCTGTCGATGCGGGACTCGCTGATGATGGCCAATGTGACGCTTGAGGGCGCAAAGATCGGCGGGCGGGTCGATATGCAAGGAACCGAGATACTCGGGGGGTTCTGGACCGCCGGGGCAGAGGTTGGCGCCCTGAACCACCTGGAGGCAGAGATTTCGGGGCGGTTGCGCTTGCCGGGCTAGGCGGTCTCAGCGTCGAAAACGGCCCGCCTCGGTCAAGTCATCAAGCTTGCGATAGAACCCGTCCACTTTCCCTTGCGCCGTCGCACGCATCTCCGCATGGCGTTCCGCGGCACCGCCTGCGGTTTCTTGTGCGCCCGCCTCTCCCACGGCGCGAGAGACATCCTGCACGAAGACGCAGACCGGAAACCGCGCCTGTCCGAACGCCGTAAGTGCCGTTTCAAGCGTGTCATGGGCGGCGAGTGCATCGGCCAGAACCACGGCATCCTGCATGGCCATCGCGCCCCCTTGCCCCATGAACGGGGTCGAGGCGTGGGCCGCATCGCCTATCAGTTGAACCCGCCCCTTGTGCCATGGCAAGGGCAGGACGATTTCCTCGATCTTGGTGAAGAGAAGCTCGGATTGCGCGTCCAATTCCGCGAGGAAGGGCGCTGCGGGGTCGCAGAACTCGGCGAAGCGTTCGGCCATCAGTTGGGGCCAATCGGCAGGCGCGTAGTGGCTGTCTTCCGGTTCGGCCACGGTTCCGAACGTATAAAGCAGGTCATCGCTGATCGGCATGATGCCGAAGCGCTTGGCGGGGCCCATCATCATGATCTTGTCAGTCAGCCCCGCCGGTCTGCGATGCACGGACCGCCAGACACCGACCCCGGTATATCGCGGGGCAATGTCGGTACCAACCATCGCCCGTACCGACGAACGCACCCCGTCGGCACCGATCACGAGATCGAAGCGTTCCGCGCTGCCATCCGACAGCGTGGCCGTGATGCCCTCGACCCCCTCGTCCAGCGCTGTCACCGTGGTGCCCAAGTGTATTGGCACACCAAGGGCGTCCACCCGTGCCGCCATGACACGGTGCATCTCGGCCCGCTTGATCCCGAGGATCGCAGGGATCTGGCCCCCGTCCGCAGCAGGGTAGAACGTGTCCATGATCGGCTGACCGAGATGGTCGAAATAGGCGTTGCGCCCCTCGGGCACAGCAAAGCCCGCCGCAAGAATATCCTCAAGAAGGCCAAGCCTGCGCAGGCTGACAAGGCCGTTGGCATAGACGAAGATGCCCGAGCTCTGGAACCGCCAGGCATCCTGTTTTTCAACGATTCGAACCCGGTGACCTTCTTGCGTCAACGCAATGGCCGCGCAGCAACCGGCGATACCTCCGCCGACGATCAGGATATCGAGGGGCGTGTTCTGCATGGGTCTAGGCCTGATGTGTGGGTAGAAGGGACGTGTCGCGGAGCGCGATCATGCGCAGGGCAAGCTGCTGCATCATGGCCGCCCGCCGGTCGGCAGAGCCCGGATCGAACCAGAGGTTTGACAGCTCGTGCGGATCCGCTTCCAGATCAAACAATTCGCCTAGCTCCGAGCCTTCGAACACGCTCATCCGCCAGCCGTCATGAACCAGCGTCCGGCTTGCGGTGCGCCCGTCGCCACTGGCGAAGGCAAGGCCGGAATCCTCGATCAGCACAGGCAGGTCTTCCGCATCTGCTGCCAGAAGGTCACGCCCCTGCATGCCAACGGGACAGTTCAGTCCGGCGCTTTGCAGAAGGGTGGGTGCGAAGTCGATGGCACTGCCCTGCACCGTTGACACCCCCGCCTCGCGTCGTGGATCGGCCCAGATCAGCGGCACGCGGATCAGCCCGTGACTGTGCAGCCCGTGTTTGAGCACCGTGCCATGGTCCCCCATGTAATCGCCGTGATCGGACATGAAGATGACAATGGTGTTTGCCGCCTTGCCGCTTCGTGCCAGCGTGTCCAGAATCCGGCCGACCCAGTCGTCGATCATGGTAATCGCACCATAGTTGAGCGCGATCATTTGGCGTGTGGCCTCGGCGTCGCTGTGGAACGGCCAATAGGCATCGGGCTTTTCGGCCCCGATCTCGTAGACCCGCTGGATATGGTCTGGCAGGTCGGTGCGGGCGGCGGTCCGATGGCCGAAGCTTTCGGGCAGGGGGATATCGGCCGGGTCATACATGTCGAAATAGCGGCCCGGTGGCGTGAACGGGTGATGCGGGTCGGGGAAGGACGCCACCAGAAGGAAGGGATCATCGCTTTGATCTTGCAGGAAGGTGCAGGCCTCTTCGCCCACAAAAGCCGTGGGATAGAGTGTTTCCGGCACCGCCGTGCGCCATACCTGCGGCTTATCATTGGCGTCCGTGCCAAGCGCCGCCTTGCGCCCGCGCGGATCGGGCGCGCCGTTCAGCCGGTCGCGCAGCCAGCCGGTGTAATGCCCCTCCACCTGGTCGCCATGGCCGATACACAGTCGCAAATGGTCGAAGCCGTAATAGGGGGTTGGCACCTCTCGGTCCGGGTTGTCGATCCAGCCTGTGCGAATCTCGTGCTCGTAGTCGGGCCCGCGGCGTTGGCTTCTGCGTGCCAGATCGAAGGGGGCGGGCGGTGCTGCGCCGTTTCCTGCGGCTGTGGGTCTGCGCGCGGGCACCGGGGATACGTTCTGGAAATGCGCCTTGCCAACCAGCCCCGTTCGATAGCCTGCCGCGCGCAGCACGTCTGCGTAGGTGGTGCAGTCCAGTCCGAGGGGAATGCCGTTCTGACGGCAGCCGTTGACAGAGGTCAGTTGCCCCGTGGCGAGGGCGGCGCGGTTTGGCTGGCAGATCGGGTTGGCGACATAGAACCGGTCAAACCGAGTCCCCCGCGCGGCCAGCGCGTCGATATTGGGTGTCCGCACGATCCTGTTGCCGTAGCAGCCGAGGTGATCGGCACGCTGTTGATCGGTCATGATGACAAGGACGTTCGGGCGGCTCATCGGAACATCAGGTCGACCGGGTAGGTTACCAACTCCGGAATGAAGAAGATCAGCAGGATCGCCAGCAGGTCCAGCAGGATGAAGGGCACCGCCGCGCGGTAGATGTCGCCCATGGTCGTCCCCTTGGGGGCCACCGCCTTCATCACGAACAGCGCCGCCCCGAATGGTGGCGAGGTCGCCCCGGTTTCGATCGCGACAAGGAACAGGGCGGCAAACCAGATCAGGTCCATCTGGAACTGCTGCACGACGGGCACGAAGATCGGCAGCGTGATCAGCATGATTGGCAGCGGTCCCATGAACATCCCCATGAACACCACCAGCATGATCATCATGAAGACAATCGCGTGATCCGAAATGTCGAGGCTCAGAACCGCATCGACCATTCCGTAGGTGGCCCCGGTGAAGGCCATCAACTGCGAGAAGGTGACCGCGCCCGATACGATCAGCAGCACCATGACAGAGATGTTGGCGCTGGAAAAAATCGTCTCTCCGAACACTTTCGGTGTCAGTCGGCGGCGCAGCGCAGCAAGCAGCAGCGTCGCGAAAGCACCTGTCGCGGCGGCTTCACTGGGCGTGGCGATGCCCAGGAAGATGACGCCGACGACCGAAAAGACGATCAGCGACAGCGGCACGATGTTGATGCCCGTTGCCAGCAGTTTCTCGCCCAGGCTGACTTTCGGGACATCGAAGGTGGGGGCCAGATGCGGCTGCAGGTGACAGCGGCCCAGAATGTAGAGGACATAGAGCAGCGCCATCACGAATCCCGGCACGATGATGCCGATGAGGATGCGACCGATGGAGATATCGCCGATCACGCCCAAAACCACCGCCAGCGAAGAGGGCGGGATCATGATCGCAAGGCCGGAGGACCCGAGGATGGGACCGAGCGACATGGACTTGGCATAGCCGCGCTTTTCCATCTCGGGCGTCAGCGAAGACCCCAACAATGCAATGGAGCCCATGGAATTGCCCGTCAGGGTCGAAAACAGGACGCCGCCGCCAACGGCCATCAGCGCGAGGCGGCCGCGCACCTTGCCGAACCATTTGTCCAGCGTGTCCATCAGTTCGATCGCAATGCCGGACCGGAACATCGCCTCGCCCATGATCATGAACAGGGCAATCGGGATCAGGGTGAAACTGGTCACGGACCCGACGGTGTTGAGAACCAGTTGCTCGATCCCCGAAAATCCACCCATCAGGATGTAGGACCCTACCAGATTTACGGCGAGAAAGGAAAAGGCGACCGGCAACCCCATCAACATCAGGATGAAAAGCGGGATCAGGATAATGCTGAGCGTGACATACCATTCCATCGCTCAGACAGGCTCCCCACGAAGGGTGCGGATGATCTGATCGAAAAACTGCACGGCCATCAGGCCCATTCCGATCGGGAGAGCGGCGGTGATCCACCAGCTTTGCGGCCGCATCACGGTCACCTGCCGGACACCCAGTTCGAACTGTTCGATCAAGACGCTGACGCCGACCACGGCCAGAACCGCGCAAAGTACGAAGCCGATGGTCGCGTTGACCAGCTGCAGCGCCACGCGCGGCCGCCCGGCCAGGCTGGCATAGACCAGATCCATGACCACATGCAGGTTCCTTTGCAAAAGATAGGGAGCGCCGAGAAAGGTGATGAACAGCAGCGAGTATTCACTGGCCTCGATCACCCAGAGCTGCGACCCGGCACCAAGCCCGCGCATGGTGACCTCGAAGCAGATGATTGAGGCTATCATGAACAGCAGACATGCTCCGATCACGGCGCAAATCAGGTTCAGGGCGCTGAACACACGTCTTAGCCGGGTTAGAGCCTGGTCCATCTGCTGCCTTCCGCTGGAATGAGTGGGCGAAGCCGGGGTATCCCCGCCTTCGCCGTTAGGTGGGTTTCGCTACTGACGGTCGAGCATTCCGCGCAGCTCGGCCGCGATCTCCTCGCCTGCAGTCTCCGCGACTGTGGCCCAGGCCGCATCCATGGCCAATGCCTCATAGGCTGCGGCGTCCTCTCCTTCGAGCACAAAGAACTCGAACCCCGCGGCTTCTTGCGCCGCGCGTTCAGTGGTAATGTCTTCCGTCCAGATAAAGTCCATCCGAGGCGCGAAATCCTCACGCAGGAAGGTGGTGAAACGTTCTTGCAGATCTGGCGACATCTCATTCCACAGATCCATGTTCATCAGGACCGGAAAGCCCGCGCGGTAGACGCCGGGCTGAACAACGGTGCTGACAATGCCCTCGAATTGCTCTGCCTGCCCGCCGTTGGGGCCCTGCATGAAGCCGTCGATGGCGCCGCGTTCCATTGCCGTGTAGATTTCGGGCATCGGCAACACGATCGGCTCCGCGCCCAGAGCCTCGACCAGCGGCAGAAGTGCTGGAAAGACGCGGATGCGCTGGCCCTCAAGATCGGCGAGGCTGGTGATTTCTCCGCTCATGTATATCTGAAAATTCAACTGCGTGGCGGGGATTTCGCCAACGAAGGCAAGATCCTGTTCGGCGTGAAGCTCGGTCATCCGCTCGTGGTAGTCGGTGGCCGCGATTTCTTCGTAGTTCATGAACGACAGGTTCATGGTCCCAGACGTCGGCACAAGGCCCTGATAATAGCTGGGGCTGGTATAGGTCATCCCCATGGCCCCGTTGCGCACGCCTTCGGGCTGCCCGAACGGCGGCATGACCTCGGGGCCACCCCGCCAGGTGATCTCGATCTCGCCCGCGAACATCTCGTTCACCTCTTCAACGAACTGGGCGAAGGGTTGGGTGATGCTTGCCTGCCGGGGCGCAAACGTCACGGCATTGATCTGGACCGGATCGGCAAAAGCCGGAGCGGCAACGGCTAGACTCGCCGCAACCAAAGCGGTGCTAAACACGTGTTTCATGGGAACTCCCGTTGTGATTGGTATCATTGAGCGGCGTGGTCCAGGCATTGTAGCCATAAACCCAATCCGCATTGCCGGCTTTCTTGAGCCAGTCATTGGCAAGCGAGCTTTCCTGGACCCGCGCGGTGCGGGGCTTGCGTTCCGTCTCATACCGCGCGAGCGCGGCGTCGATATCTTCGGGGTCACTGTCCAGCGCGCGGGCCAGCACCACCGCATCCTCGATGGCCATGCAGGCCCCCTGTGCCATGAAGGGCACCATCGGATGCGCGGCGTCCCCCAGAAGCGTCGCGCGCCCCTTGGCCCATTGCGGCATAGGATCGCGCACATGCAGCGCAGAGCGCGTGACCTCATCCAGCGCATCCAGCAGTTTGCGGGCGTCTTCGTGGAAATTGGCATAGGCGCGACGCAGCTCTTCCACATCGCCGGGCAACGTCCAGCCTTCTTCGGACCATTCTTCCTGTGGCAAGGTGGCAAAGACGAAGATGTCCCGACCCTGGGTGAGGGGGAAGGTCACGATCTGCTTTTCCGGCATCTCGCCCCACCACTTGGTGAAGGCATCCGCATCGCGAAGCCCGGCGGCCTTGTCACGCGGGAATGTCCCGCGATAGGACACCATGCCGGTGTAGCGTGGGTGATCTTCGCCCCAAAGCGCCGTGCGCACGACCGAATGAATGCCGTCCGCGCCGATCACCAGATCGAAAGCCGCGCTGGTGCCATCGGCAAATCCCAGTTCCGCCTTTTCGTCATCGAGGCGCAGGGACACGGCCTCGCGGCCAAGCTGGAACCTGTCTTCGGGCAATTGCGCTCGCAGGGCATCCAGCAGGTCGGCCCGGTGGATCGTCAGCTGCGGTGCGCCGTATTTTTCCTCGGCCGCCGCGCTCATTGGCAGGCGCGAGGTTTCCTCGCCGCTAATGCCATCGCGGCTGATGCGAAAACTGGGGCGAGCAGCGCTGTCGCGCAGGTAGGGGCCAACGCCCAGTTGATCCAGTGCGAAGACCGCGTTCGGCGTCAGGTTGATGTCTGCGCCGACCCGGTTGATCGACCGCGCCTTTTCAAACACCTGAACATCGTGCCCTGCGCGGCCAAGCGCGATGGCAGCGCACAGGCCCCCGATTCCGCCACCACATATGCCGATAGAAAGTGTCACCCGCGCCCCTTTGCTATTGCCAAGTGTTCTATATTGAACTATATGTTCAAAGATAGGTTATGTGGCCCCGTGCGGTCAATAGTTTTCCGTTGAGCGGGTCCTTGCGCCAACAACCCGCTCGGCCTGAAGGACAGGATTATCCGCATGGGTGACACAGCTTCGCAGACCCCCTATTCCGTTCCCCCGGTGGAGCGGGCCCTGAAACTTCTGCACTACATCGGTGCAGGCAATCGGGCGCGTAATCTGTCGACGGTGTCGCGCGATCTCGGAATCAACCGCACGACCCTGATCCGCCTGATCCATACCCTTGCCGATCATCGCATGATCGAGGAACTCGGCGATGGTGGCGGCTATCGTCTGGGGGCGGGGCTGGTCAGTCTCGGTGCGCAGGCCATTCAGGGGCGGGACATGGTCCAGGTCTGCCAGCCTATCCTGAGAGATCTGTGCCGCGACACCGGCATGTCTGCCCATTTGGGCGTACTGGACGGGCGCGACATCATCTATCTGGGACGCGAGGCCCCCAATTCTCATCTCGTCAGCAATGTGCGCACCGGGTCGCGCCTGTCGGCCCATGCATCGTCCATCGGGCGTGCCATTCTGGCGGAGCATTCCGACACGCAATTGCGGCAGATCTTTTTGGGCGACCTGCCCGAGCCTGCAACCGACAAGACACCGCAGACGATCGAGGCGATCATTCGTCAGGCCCACCATGACAAGGCCGCAGGCTTCGCCTGGAGCGAGGGAAATTTCGAGGCCGGCATCGGGTCCTGCGCCGCGGCGATCTTCGATCATACCGGGCAGGTGGTGGGGGGCATCAACGTTTCCGGCCCCGAGGCGCGGTTCTCTGCCGGTGGAACGGGACGCGATAGCGCCCTGATCGACGCGGTCATGTCTGCGGCGCGCAGGGCCTCTGCTGCCTTGGGCTACACCGTGCCAAGGGGCGACATCTGACCGGCGGATTGCCTGAAAGCTGCTGTCGCAAGTCAGATCGAGGCCCGTCATATCGTGGCCCGATGCCGGTGCAAGGCGCGAGGTGGCGGGCGAGAGGCGGAACCGTCGCGCGTGCCGGGCAAGACCCTGGGAGGACATCCCTAAGACCATCTGGCCCAAGGATGCGGCTGGCCTGACATATCCTCGTAGATCGACTTCTGCCGTTGATAGGCCCGCAGACCCGCGCGGCCTTTTTCGCGGCCCATGCCGCTGTCACCATCGCCACCAAAGGGCGTCGAGATCGAGAATTGCTTGTAGGTGTTGATCCAGACCGTGCCCGCCCGGATGGCGCGGGCGACTCGCTGGCAGCGGCGGTGATCGGTCGACCAGATGCCGCACGCCAAGCCGTAGTCATTGTCGTTGCCCTGCGCGATCACATCGGCCTCGTCCTCGAAGGGCATCACCACCAGCACCGGACCGAAAATCTCTTCACGGCAGGTCCGTGCGGTGTTGTCGAGCCCGCCGATGATGGTTGGCAGGTAATAGGCACCGTCTTGCTGCGCCGGGTCCTCGGGTCGCGCGCCACCGCACAGGATGTCTCCGCCTTCATCGCGCGCCATGGCCACATAGCGCTCCACACTTTCGCGATGGTCGTGATGAACCAGCGACGATACCTGCGTCGCCGGGTCAAAGGGATGGCCGACCACCAATGCCTGCGTAGCGGCGACCAATCGCTCGGTGAAAGTGTCGAAGATGCTGCGCTGCACGAACAGGCGCGATCCGGCGATGCAGCTTTGGCCGGAAGACGAGAAGATGCCGAACAGAATCCCCGCGATGGCAAGATCGATGTCGCAATCCTCGAACACAATGGTGGGCGACTTACCCCCCAGTTCCAGCGAAACGGGCATCAGCTTTTCCGCCGCCGCATGAGCCAATCTGCGCCCCGTCACGGTGCCCCCGGTGAACGAGACCTTGGCAATATCGCGGTGTTCGACCAGCAGATTGCCAACCTCGCGCCCGGATCCGGGCAGGACGGACAGCAGCCCCTGGGGCAGGCCCGCCTCTTCGGCGATCTGTGCAAGTTCAAGGCTGACCAGTGGGGACCAACTGGCCGGTTTCAGCAGCACCGCATTGCCCGCAGCGAGGGCAGGGGCGATTTTCTGGGCGTCGGATGCAATAGGGGAATTCCACGGCGTGATCGCCGCGACTAGCCCAAGCGGCTCGTGGACCGAGGCGGTGATGTAGTCGCCGCGTGGCACGGTCAGCAGGTCGTCCGAGGTTTCCGCCACGGCCGCGAAATAGCGGAAGGTCGCCGCCGCAGAGGCCGCAAGCGCGCGCGTTTCCGTCAGCGTCTTGGAGGTATCCCGGCTCTGCACCCAGGCAATACGCTCTATATTGGCGGCGATCCGCTCCGAGATGCGGTACAGCACTGTCGCGCGGTCGTGCGGCTTCAACGCCCCCCAGGATGGTTGCGCGTCCCGCGCGCGGGCGATGGCAAGGTCCACATCCTGCGCCGAAGCACCGTTTATCACGGTGTTCACGCAACCTTCTGCGGCGAAATGCGAGGTGATCGGTGCGCCGCGCCCTGTTTGCCAGATGCCGCCGACAAAGATCCGGTTGTCGCGAAATGTCTGCTCCATGGTACCCTCAGATGGCGATCGCGGCGCGCCGGTTCATGACGGCACGTGCGATGCTGTAAACGGTGGATCGAGAGGTTTTGGGATTGTCGGGCGACGGCTTTCCGACCAGTTGCATGGAAAACTCCATGGCCTGCGACGCCACGCTGAAGGCATGGGTGTTTTCCGTTGTGCCGGGGTCCGCGACAAGGCGCACCTCGGTCTTGTCCATTCCCAGCCCGGCCATCGCAAGGGTTGCAGCGACATTGGCGTTCTTGGGAAAACGCCGCGCTGCTTCTCGCGCAGTCCCCTCGAAGAAGGTCAGGGGGGCTGTCAACGCCGCAAGGTCGGCTACCTCCTCGGCAGGGGTTCCGACCCATGCGGCGGGCGGCTTCGTGCCGGTGTAGCAAACCGAAGTCAGCCCCGACAGCCGCGCCGCGCCGAGCGCATCTATCCCGCCAATAGCCCCGGCTGGCACGACACATTGCGCGCCAGAAGCGCGGGCGGCTGCCTCAAGTTCGCGGGCCAGATCGGCATCCGCCAATGCGCCGACAGAGGCAAGGACCAGGTCCGTGCCGCTGGTCAGCACCGTCGCACCGTAATGCGCCACCGCGCGATGGCCGGCACATTCCACGACCACATCGGGGCCTGTCGCCAGCAGCGCCGCAAGATCCGATGTCACCGAGATATCTGCACCCAGCATCGCGCGAAGCTCTGTCTCGCGCCCGGGACGCACAAGGACGGTCACCTTCTCGGGCGCGGAGGTCTGCGCGCCCAGAATATCTATCAGGTCGCGGGCTATCGCGCCGAACCCGATGATCACCACATGCCCAAGGCTCATGTCTTGCCACCCGCAGCCCCTGCGGGCGGTCCTGCGAAGGATTCCGCGAAGGGTCCAATGGCGACCATGTCGACTTCGACGACCACGGGACCGTCCCGGCCAAGGGTCGCGTCCAGGGCCTGAGGGAAGTCCTCGATCCGGTCAACGCGAACATGCGGCATGTCGATGGACTGGCACAGCACGCCGAAATCGGGGGTCTTGAGCTTGGAATAATGCCGCCGCCCGTCATATTGCGCGTCTTGGATGTTTTCGATCACGCCGTAGGCCGCATCGTTCATCAGCACGAACGTAATCGGCAGATCTGCGTCCACCGCCGTGATCAGCTCGGCAATCCCGAGCTGCGCGCCACCATCGCCCACCAGTGCGATGGTGCGCGACTCCGATCCCGCCGCGGCCCCGATGGCCATGGCAATCCCCTGCCCGATGCCGCCCCCAAGGGCGTGGACACCCAGATGCGGGGCGGCGATGTGAACATATCGGTTGCCGAAGGTGGAGTTCGAGATCGTCACATCGCGCACCCAGGGATGCCCCCCTTGCGGCACCACCGACAGAAGGTGATCGGCCACCACCTGATAGGGGCCAAGGCGCCCGCGCAGCGCACCTTCCGATTTCGCGCGGGCAACGGCGATGTCGTAATGCAACTGCGGGTCGGTGCCGAGCGTGTCCGGCAAGCGGTCCAGCAAGCCGCGCAGCGTTGCCGCAGCATCACCGCACAGGAATCCGTCCACCGGGTAGTTGCGACCGCCCTGCGTTGGCTCCACGTCGATCTGGAACAGCGGGCGCGGCAGCGGCATCTTGTTGTTGCGTGTCTCGTTGCCCCGAAGCCGCGAGCCGACCACGATCATCAGGTCGCAGCTTTGATAGACCGCTTCCGCCTCGGGTGTCATGTTGAAGGCTCCGAGCGTGCCCTTGTGGCTTTCGGGAACAATCGCACGCCCCTGGGTGGAGCTGACAGCGCCAAAGCCGCGTTCGACAAGTTCCAGCGCCTCTGCTCCGGCCCCGCGCGCCCCGCCGCCAAGCCAGATCATCGGCCGTTTCGCGGCCTTCACCTGCTCAGCCAGCAGATCGAGAGAGGTCTCCTCCACCGGTGGCAAGGCCGGGCGCGGAGGGGTCAACGGCAACCCGGAGACGGCGGGAATGCGCTGCACATCAACCGGAATCTCTAGGCTTACCGGCCCGGTTGGCGGCGTCATCGCCGCGCGGATCGCTGCCGACAGTGTGCCCAAGACGCCGGTTTCGTCCCAGATGCGGAACACGGCCTTGGACACCCCGCGCAACATCTCTGGCTGCTTGGGCACATCGTGAATCGCGGCGCGGTCCCGGTCCATGTAGGGCCGGTCGATCTGTGTGGTCAGATGCAGCACCCGGCTGCCTGCCGTCAGTGCCTCGGCCTGTGCGCCCGCCGCATTGCCTGCCGCCGTCCCGGTCGAGGTCAGTGCCACGCCCAACTGCCCCGAGACCCGGGAAAAGGCGTCGGCCATATTCATCGCCCCCGCCTCGCCACGCGCCGGAATGAAGCGGATACGCCCCTGTTCTGCCACCGCGTCGAGGATCGGCATGTTGTGGATCGAAATGACGCCGAACATGGTCGTTACGCCCGCATCGGCAAGCGCTTGGGCAATCTGGTGGCCAACGGTCTGGGTCATGGGGCTTGGGTCTTTCGTCAGGGATCAGGCAAAGCGCGACACGCCGCCCGAGATTTCAAGCTTGGCGCCGGTGATGTAGCTGGCGGCGGGTGAGGCGAGGAAAGCGATGGCGCGCGCGGGTTCCTGAGGTTGACCAAGACGGCCGAGCGGGATGCCCTTCGCGCTTGCCAGTGCCGCGAACCAGTCTTCCCGGCTCTGGCCCTTGTCCTCGCGCGCCTCGAAGCGGCGCTGCCACTGGGCGCTGTCCACCAGCCCCAACAGGATCGAATTGACGCGGATCTGCGGTGCCAGTTCCGTCGCCAGCGATTTCAGGAGGTTCTGAACGCCGGCGCGAGCTGCCGAGGTGCAGACCATATGCGGTTCTGGCTGGAGGGCCAGAAGCGAATTCACCGCAACGATCGCACCGCCATCGCTTTGGCGCAGCATCGTTTCAAAGGCGCGTATCGGGTGAAGCTGGCTGAAAAACTTCAGCTCCAACTCGTCGCGCCAATCCGAGTCGCTGGTATTGGCATAGGTAGAGACACGCCCTTGGCCCGCATTCGTGACAAGGGCGTCGCAGCCTCCGAAGGTCTGCCGGACCTCATCGGCGAAGCCCGAGACCGCGGCTGCATCCAGCACCGAGACCACGCGCCCCAGAACCCGGTCCGACCCGAAGTCACGGGACAGGTCCGCCACCACGGAGTCCAGACGTTCCGCCCCGCGGGCACAAAGCGCCACGCGCGCACCGTCCTCCAGAAAGACGCGCACCGATGCCAGCCCGATCCCGGATGTTCCGCCAGTGACCACGATCGTGCGGTCTTTGAGCCCCAGATCCATCGCTCAGCCTTCCTTCGGAAAGCCCGGGTCGGGCCGCCCGGCCATGACCGCGCGCTGTGCCGGTGTCGGCGGGCCCGCTGTCATCCACTGGTCCATTGCCTCGGGGTCGGTGCGCGACCAGACCTTTGGCTCATGCGTTTCCTCGTCGATCTGCTGCACCTCGGAGGTGAACTCGATCACGAAACCCGAGGGAGAAACGAAATAGGCAAACGGGTTGTTGCCCGGCCCGTGCCGCCCCGGTCCCCAGCTTGGCACCTGCCCCTTCTGTTTCATCCGCCCGATGCCACGCATGAAACTGTCGATGCCGGGCATCTCGAAGGCGACGTGATTGATCGAGGGATATTGCGCGCGAACCAGCGCGATGGCGTGGTGGTCGCTGCCGATCCGCAGGAACACCATCTGGTCCGCTGAATAGTCGCTGGTGCGAAAGCCCAGCATCTCCTCGTACCAGTTCTGCATCCCGTCCATGTCGGGCGTGTTCAGAACCACATGGCTGATCTTGCGCGGATAGGCATGAACATCGTCGGCCTCGCGCAGCGCAATATCGCAGGTGATGCGCAGGCGGCGATTGTCGGGGTCGGCCACCTCGAATCCGTAGCCGCCGAAGGGCTCATCGAATTCACCCGGCGCGCCACGCAGATCCGCCCCCTTTTCCTCCAATTGCCGGTAGAGCCTGTCAACGCCATCGCGGTTCGGCATGCCGAAATGGATGTACTCGATGCCGTAGGTCGTGTCGTCCTTGAGGCCATAGATGAAGGGCTGCTCGCCGGTTCCGCGCAGATAGGTGATCCCATCCTCTTCATGGGCCACGTGCAGACCCCATTGGTCCGTGTAGAAGGGTGCCGTCGCCGTTATTCCGGGCGCGCGCATCACGATGCCGCGCAGGTGGTGCAATCTGAGGTCTTCGGTCATCTCATGTTCCCTCGGGCTTGCTGGCGGTTGCAAGACCCATATGATCCAACAGCGCGGAACAGAACGCGCCGGGCCGCTGAAGGTAGACCGCATGGCCCGCCTGGTCGATTTCGGTTATGGTCGGACGGATGCCCCGTGCCGCTTCCCAGGCCAGTGCCGCGGCACGTGTCTGCGCAATCGGCGTCACCCGGTCTTGCAAGCCGACAATGAATCCGGGGCGCGTGGCAACCTGGGCAAGATCGCCGGGCAGATCGCCAGAGGCCAGCATCCTGACTGCCTGCGCGTAGCCATCCGGGTTCACTTGCGCCATTGCGGCCTCGACCCGCGCCACGATGTCAGGATGCGACGCAGGCTCATGCACCAGATTGCCCGCACGGGCATGGGCAAAGGCCGCCGGGCCCAGGCGAGACAGCTCCGTCAGCCGGTTGCCCACCCCTTCGGGCAGCACCCCGCCGCGCGGCACACCGTAGCCATTGGCGGCAGCGGCGAGCGTCAGGCTGAGCAACCGGTCAGGGAAACGGAGCGCAAAGGCTGTGGCAATCAGCGTGCCGAGCGAGTGCCCGACAATATGCACCGGCCCGAGATCAAGCCCGTCCAGCATCTGAACCAGCCTGTCTGCGTAGTCCGTGGCCAGTGGCCAATCCATGGCCATCGGCGCAGAGCCTGAATAGCCCGGCGCATTCCATGCAATCAGGCTGAACCTAGGTGGCAGAAGCTCGAAAATCGGTGCGAAGGATGTGGCGTTCGACCCGATCCCGTGCAGGAACACGACCACAGGTCCGGGCCCGGGCCGCGCAATATACGTGATGTCTGCCGAAACCCCGGGCGTCGGCCCGGACTCCGCAGCAGCATTCACGCATCCTGTGTCGGTTTCTTGCATCGTCCCCGTCGCCTGATGGTATCAAAAGTTCAATAATGAACACAATGTTCAAACTAGAGTGCAGCTTGGACCCATACATGTCAAGGCTCTGCAAAAGCATAAGTGCGTCAGTCGATTGCGCGCGGCAAAACTCGGATCCTGCGATCAAACATGCTGAAGGCAACGGCGGATGATGCCATCGCTCGTCGAGTTCTGGGGCTGAGCTATTGGCTTTTTCCTCGACCACCGTCCGCGACCCGACGTAGGGCGACCACGCGATCCGGCGAGGTATCGTGCCGTTCCAACTCGTTCGGACCTCCGGGGGGGGGCGATGTGAACGGTTACCGATTTTACATAGGAATCAGGGCAAACGGCCTCTGCTTCCCGACAGTTTCGAAAGGCCGAACAAGAAGCCAAGGGTAATCGAGGAAAATGGTGCCGATGAAGGGCGTTGAAACCCTGCCCCATGATGTATCGCAATGAATCTTTTTGATCATTGATTCAATATGTTGACCAATGAAAAGTGTTCTGTCCCGTTTCATTCGGCTCCAATATATGCCATATGTTGGGGTGGATTTAGGGGTGGTTACGATGACCCGTGCATTGAACAAGCTTTCAGCGTCCCAGGTGAAGAGCCTCGGGCCCGGCAAGTACTCGGATGGGGGTGGTCTCTGGCTGCACAGGCGTGAGGAC
>NZ_RCIQ01000024.1 GCF_004000255.1 Nioella ostreopsis | reverse complement strand
TGCCGTTCAGGGTCAGCGTGTTGCCACCGCCGAAATCCAGTACCAGGTTGCCGCTGACAACCGTTGCCGAGGACAGGACCGAGGCAAAGCTGCCAGCCAGGACAGACGGGTCGATTTGCAGGAAATCAGCCGAGAAATCCTCGATCACATCCGCGCCACCCGAGTAACCGAAGGTATCTTCGCCCGCGCCGCCATTGAGCGTGTCGTTGCCGGACCCGCCATTGAGCGTGTCATTGCCGCCGTTTCCGTCAAGATCGTCCGCGCCGCTGCCGCCATCGAAGGCTTCGCCATCCGAGGTGCCGACGAAGGAATCATTTTGTGACACCGATGCCCCGGAAATGGCTGTCGGGTCGATCGCCTGGCCGGGCGCATATGGGGCTGCCGCTGCCTGGGCCGGTGTGGTTGGATCTATTGACGCGCGGAGGGCGTTGAACTCCGCCGGGTTGGTCGGCAGTGAACCGGTGCCGGAAATGGGGAAAACGTAATCAATATTCGTGCTGCTATCGAAGTAAGACAGGACAGTTACCGGGCCGGTGCTGAGATTGAGCTGATAGATATACGTCTCGTCTTCGTCAGCCACGGGAATAGGAACGCCGCCATTGAGAGAAAACTGGCTCGTGTAGGCCCCGTAGGAGCTCACGACATCCACCTCCGTGATGCCGAACAGGTTCGTGACACCCTCCGGGACTTCGGAATAGGACAGTGTGGCCCCTTCGGAAATCGTGAGTGTCAGGGATGCCGAACCGACATAGGTCGTGGAATTGATGGCGAAACCCTGAAGAGTGACTGTCGACATTGAAATACTCCAAATGCTGGCCGTTCTATTGCCTCTGGACAGGTTGAGGCTTTCACGGGAATGTAGTGAATACTGTCTTAAAGTCGAGTCTATTAACTATTGTTAACCAACCGGTTACAGTCTGTTCGCTGGAATGATGGAATAGATGCGCCCTGCCGTCTTCCAGCACCTAAAGAAGCTCGATCCACGGCTCGGACATTGCGAGAGATCTATTGAATTTCGCCTCAAGTCCCGTCAATCACGCGAAGTCGCTGTCGGCATAGCCCTGCAGATAGAGTAGCGCCGTCAGGTCGCCGTGGTTCACGCGAATCTTGCATTCGGCCTGCACCGACGGCTTCGCATGCAGCGCCACGCCGGTGCCCGCCAGACCTAACATCCCGAGGTCATTCGCGCCGTCGCCCACGGCGATCACGTCGGCGGGGGTAATGCCGAGCCGGGCGGTGATCTGATGCAGTGCCTCGACCTTGGCCTCGCGGCCGAGGATCGGGCGGCCCACTTTACCGGTCAGGTGACCGTTCTCGGCCAGCAGCGTGTTGGCGCGGTTTTCGTCAAAGCCGAGGTCGGCGGCCACCTTGGCGGTGAAGGCGGTGAACCCGCCCGAGACCAGCGCGGCATAGGCACCGTGGGCCTTCATTGTCGCCAGCAGCGCCTTGCCACCGGGCATATGGGTGATGCGGGTGTCCAGCACGCGGGAGATGACCTCTTCCGGTAGGCCTTTCAGCAAGCCGACGCGTTCAATGAGCGCGCCTTCGAAATCGAGTTCGCCGTTCATGGCGCGCGCGGTGATGTCTTTCACGCGCTCGCCCACGCCCGCCTCATCCGCCAGCTCGTCGATGCACTCCTGCTGGATCATGGTGCTGTCCATGTCAGCCAGAAGCATCTTCTTGCGGCGGCCCTCTGCGGGCTGAACGACAAGGTCGACGCCTTCGGCTTGCAGGCTGTCCCACACATCCCACCGGTTGGCGGGGATGCTCTCCATCAGGAACTCAGCGGCCACATCCGGCGACAGCCAGAGCGCATCGCCGCCGCCCCAGGCATTGCGGAGCGACTCGACTAGCGCGCCCTCCAGCCTCGGGGTTGCGGGATTGGTCAGAAGCGTGGCGATGAACATGGGTGTGCCCCCCGTGGCCTGCAGTTGGACCGCATAAACCACGGGGGGACGAGGATTTGAAGGGGCTCAGCCTGCGTCAGGAAGCGGCGGCAGGTTGCGAAGGTAGAGGATGATGGCGGCGAGATCTTCGTTGGTCATGTTTGCGAGGAACCCGTAGGGCATCGGTGGGAACATGGGCGACCCGTCGGGCCGAACCCCTTGCGTGATCATCGCGGCGATCTCTGCGTCGCTGTAACCGGCCAGCCCGTCCTCATGGCTGGTGATGTTGGAGGCGACGGAAATGCCCCAGGGCCCGTGAAATTCGAACCCACCCCGACCGACGTCGGTGTCCACCATCGGCCCCATGGGCCCCATCGGCGTGTGGCATTCCATGCAATGGGCGACGGGACCGGCGAGGTATTCGCCATATTCCACCGTCACGCCTGCGGGGATGTCGGCGACGCTGTCCACCGGTGGGCCATAGGCGGGTGGCAGGGGGATGTTGTAGGCGGATTGGCCGGGGTCATGATCAACCGCCGGCACGGTGCGCAGATAGGCGACGATGGCGGCAAGGTCGGTGTCGCTGAGGCCACGATAGAAGGTGAAGGGCATGGGCGGGCCGATGACGGACCCGTCGGGGCGGATACCCTCGCGGATCGCGCGGGCCAGCTCGGCATCGGTCTAGTCCGCGATATGCGAGGCTGGGGTGATGTTGGGGGCAATTGCGGTGAACATGTCATTGGCTTCGACCAGTCGGCCGCCAAGCTCCTGCCCCGCGATGACACCGGTCGGCCCCATGGGCGAGTGGCAGTTGCCGCAGCCTGCCGGGCCGGTGACGAGATACGCGCCGCGCGCGACCAGATCCTGCTGGTCAGCGATGGCTGGTGAAGACAACAAAACAGCCGCGATGAAAGTCGTGCGGGTCAGTCGAGTCATTGGGCGTCCTCCTGTTTGTCGATCCCCTATTGGCTTGGGTCCGATCTGCAATCGTAACACGAAAAGGTTGATTGTATGCAAAATTACAAACGCCAAGGTTGTTTCCCGGAGTTTCCGATCGTGAACGCAGCGGGCACAGAATTTTCCTGAAACGACCTCTTTGCCGTATTTTCCGACTTGTGCGTTTCGGCGACTGGTCGTAGGCCCGGCGGTGGGACACCCCTCCCCAACGAGGGGCGCTTATCTGGAAGGATACCAGCGATGGTAACGAACACCCCGGCAACGCGGCCGGCCAACCCGCGTTTTTCCTCTGGCCCCTGTGCCAAACCCCCCACCTGGACTCTCGATGCCTTGACCGACGCGCCCCTGGGCCGCAGTCACCGTGCCGCCATTGGCAAGGACAAGCTGAAGGCCGCGATCGAAGGCACGCGCGAGATCCTTGGCATCCCCGCAGATTACAAGATCGGCATCGTGCCCGCGTCAGACACGGGCGCGGTTGAAATGGCGCTGTGGTCGCTTCTGGGCGCGCGCAAGGCCACCATGGTCGCCTGGGAAAGCTTCGGCTCCGGCTGGGTCACGGATGTGGTCAAGCAGCTGAAGATCGACGCGGATGTAAAGACCGCCGAGTACGGCCAGATCGTCGATATGGCGGCGCTGGACTATGACACCGATGTCGTCTTCACGTGGAATGGCACCACCTCCGGCGTGCGCGTGGCCAATGGCGATGTGATCCCGGCAGACCGCGAAGGGCTGACCATCTGCGACGCGACCAGCGCCGCGTTCGCGATGGACCTGCCCTGGGACAAGCTGGATGTGACCACCTTCAGCTGGCAGAAGGTCATGGGCGGTGAGGCCGCGCACGGGATGCTGATCCTGTCCCCCCGCGCGGTGGAACGGCTGGAAAACTATACCCCCGCCTGGCCGCTGCCCAAGATCTTCCGTCTGACCAAGGGCGGCAAGCTGATTGACGGGATCTTCACCGGCGCGACGATCAACACGCCCTCGATGCTGTGCGTGGAGGATTACCTCTTTGCGCTGGATTGGGCACGCGAGGTTGGCGGGCTGGAGGGGCTGATTGCCCGGTCCACCGCCAATGCGCAGGCGATCTGGGAGTTTTGCGACCGGCATGACTGGATCGCGAACCTTGCCGAAGATGACGCCACCCGGTCCAACACCAGCGTCTGCCTGAAATTCACCGATGACCGGATCGCAGACGGTGCAGCCTTCGCCAAAGCCGTGGCCAAGCGGCTGGAGGCCGAGGATATCGCACTCGATATCGGCGCCTATCGCGACGCGCCGGCCGGTCTTCGCATCTGGTGCGGGGCGACGGTCGAGACCTCGGATATCGAGGCGATGCTGCCGTGGCTGGAATGGGCGTTTGAGGCCGAGATCGCCGCGCAGGCACAAGCCGCCTGATCAAGATTGTCACCCCCGCGTAAGCGGGGGCCTTTCCCAGATTTCCCTGACCTGCGAGGTCCCCGCTGTCGCGGGGATGACAGGCAGGACACCTAAAAGGACACAGCCAAAATGGCCCCTAAAGTTCTCGTATCCGACAGCCTCAGCGAAACCGCCGTGCAGATCTTCCGCGATCGCGGTATCGAGGTGGATTTTGAGCCGAAACTCGGCAAGGACAAGGACGCGCTGCTTGCCAAGATCGGTGAGTATGACGGCCTTGCCATCCGCTCTGCCACCAAAGTGACGGAGAAGATCCTTGCCGCCGCGACCAACCTCAAGGTGATCGGCCGCGCCGGGATCGGCACCGACAATATCGACAAGCCCGCCGCGTCCAAGAAGGGCGTGATCGTCATGAACACCCCCTTCGGCAACATGATCACCACCGCTGAACATGCGATTGCGATGATGTTCGCCGTGGCGCGCCAGATCCCCGAGGCCAGCGCCTCGACCCATGCGGGCAAGTGGGAGAAGTCGAAATTCATGGGCGTCGAGCTGACCGGCAAGACGCTGGGCGTCATCGGCGCGGGCAATATCGGCGGTATCGTCTGCGACCGGGCCCGTGGCCTGAAGATGAAGGTCATCGCCTATGACCCGTTCCTGTCGGAGGAGAAGGCCGACAAGATGGGTGTGGAAAAGGTGGAGCTGGAAGAGCTGCTGAAACGCGCCGATTTCATCACGCTGCATGTGCCGCTGACCGACCAGACCCGCAACATCCTGTCTGCCGAGAACCTCGCCAAGACCAAGAAGGGTGTGCGGATCATCAACTGCGCGCGCGGTGGGCTGGTCGATGAGAACGCTCTGGCTGACCTGCTGAAATCCGGTCATGTGGCGGGCGCGGCGTTTGACGTGTTTGCCGAGGAACCGGCCACGGAAAACCCGCTGTTCAACCTGCCGAACGTGGTCTGCACGCCGCATCTTGGCGCGGCAACGACCGAGGCGCAGGAAAACGTGGCGCTGCAGGTGGCCGAACAGATGGCCGATTACCTGCTGACCGGGGCCGTTCAGAACGCGCTGAACATGCCGTCGGTGACCGCCGAGGAAGCCAAGGTCATGGGGCCGTGGCTGAAACTGGCGCAGCATCTGGGCAGCTTCGTGGGACAGCTGACCGAAGAAGCCATCGACGAGATCCGCATCACCTATAACGGCATCGCCGGTACGATGAACCTTGAGGCGCTGAATTGCGGCGTCATCGCGGGGATCATGAAGGCAGTGAACCCGGATGTGAACATGGTCTCGGCCCCCGTTATCGCGCGGGAACGCGGCATAGAGATTTCCACGACCACGCAGGACAAATCCGGCGCGTTCGAGGGCTATATCCGGCTGGAAGTGGTGACGCCACACCGCACCCGGTCCATTGCGGGCACGGTCTTTTCCGACGGCAAACCGCGCTTCATCCAGATCAAGGGCATCAATATCGACGCCGAGATCGGGCAGCACATGCTCTACACCACCAATGAGGACGTGCCGGGCATCATCGGGACGCTCGGCCAGACCATGGGTGAAAACGGCGTGAACATCGCGAACTTTACTCTTGGCCGGTCGGGTGCGGGCAAGGACGCCATCGCGCTGCTCTATCTCGACGCGCAACCCCCGGCGGAGGTGCTGGAGAAGCTGCGGGCAACCGGCATGTTCCAGCAGGTCGCGCCGATGCAGTTCGACGCCGCCTGATCGGTCATCCCTCAATACGGAAAGCCCCGGCCTTGTGTCGGGGCTTTCTCGTTCAGGCTTGCAGAACAAGGCTCTTTCGCCCCATCCTCGGATCATGAGCACAAAGACGCCCTTTATCCTCGACGATTTCCTGCCCTATCAGCTGGCCGTGGTGGCCGAGAGGGTCAGCCGCCAGTTCGCCCGCCACTATCGGGATATGTTCGGACTATCGCGATCCGAGTGGCGGGTCGTTGCGCATCTGAGCCAGCAAACCGCCGTATCCGTGAGAGAAATCGCCGCGCGAGCCGAGCTGGACAAATCCAAGGTCAGCCGCGCCGTGTCCCGGTTGGAGGAAATGGGCTATATCACCAAGAAAAGCTCGTCTACGGACCGACGGCTCGTGGTGTTGACATTGACGGATGCGGGGCGCGCGATGATCGACGCGCTGACGCCAATCGCGCAGGGCTATCAGGACGAGGTTTTGCGATCCCTTGCCTCTGATGCGGAAGGATTTCAAAGCGCGCTGAAACGGCTCATGGCGGAACCTGCGCAACGCGGGTAAACAGCGCTCAGGGGAATTTGGCACAAGACCCGCCGAGCGGCGGGTTGCAGTCTTTGGAGAACTAATTATGACCGATATCGTGATCCTGTCCGGTGCCCGGACGGCCATCGGCACCTTCGGTGGATCGTTGGCCGCGACACCCCCGATCGAGCTTGGCATCGTTGCCGCAAAGGCCGCGCTGGAACGCGCAGGTGTGGATGGCAAGCAGATTGGCCACGTGGCCTTTGGCCATGTCATCAACACCGAACCGCGCGACATGTACCTGTCCCGCGTCGCCGCCATGCAGGCCGGCATTCCCGACACCACGCCCGCAATGAACGTAAACCGCCTGTGCGGGTCCGGGCTTCAGGCCATCGTCTCGGTGGCGCAGAACCTGATGCTGGGCGATGCGGAGTTCGGTCTTGCCGGTGGTGCGGAAAGCATGAGCCGCGGACCCTATATCGTTCCCGCCATTCGTTGGGGCCAGAAGATGGGCGACATGAGCGGCACCGACATGATGGTTGGCGCGCTGAACTGCCCCTTCGGCACCGGCCATATGGGCGTGACGGCGGAAAACGTGGCCGAGGAGCATGACATCACGCGAGAGCAGATGGATGCCTTTGCGGTCGAAAGCCAGAAGCGGGCCCTGGCCGCGATCGAGGCAGGCTATTTCAAGGAACAGATCGCCCCGGTCGAGGTGAAGGTGAAGCGCGACATGGTGCCCTTCGACACCGACGAACACCCCAAGGCTTCCACCATGGAAGCGCTGGCCGGGCTGCGGACGGTGTTCAAGAAGGATGGCCGCGTGACGGCGGGCAATGCGTCGGGCATCAATGACGGTGCTGGTGCGCTGGTGCTGGCCCGCGCCGATGCGGCTGAGGCTGCTGGCCTGAAGCCGCGTGCGCGGATCATCGGCTATGCCCATGCAGGTGTGCGGCCAGAGGTGATGGGCATCGGCCCGGTGCCTGCGGTCCAGAACCTGCTGGCGCGCACCGGCCTGTCGGTCACCGATTTCGACGTGATCGAATCGAACGAAGCCTTTGCGGCGCAGGCGCTTGCGGTGAACAAGGGCCTCGGGCTCGACCCTGCCAAGGTGAACCCCAATGGCGGCGCGATTGCGCTGGGCCACCCGGTGGGCGCCACCGGCGCGATCATCACCGTGAAGGCCCTGCATGAGCTGGAACGCACCGGCGGCAGCAAGGCGCTGATCACCATGTGCATCGGTGGCGGTCAGGGCATTGCCATCGCCATCGAACGCATCTGATCTGCGCGACATGAACATGAAAAACCCCCGGTGCCGGTCTGGCATCGGGGGTTTTTTCTGGAACCGGCGAGGCTGGGAGAGGCGTACCCCGCCGGTTTCCGCCCGTGAGTGATGGGCATCAATCTTCGAAGCGCGATTCTTCAGCCAACTGAGCGAAGATGCGGGCCGCGACCTCGTTGTAGCCAAAGCTCTGGGTCGAGATCACCTCGGTGCCGCCGTCGTTCAGATAGGCGGCGATGGCGTGCTCGTCATCTTCCTGAGCCTGGCGAACGCGGGCGTCAAAGGCGACAGACGCGTCAACCGGGGCGCTGCCACCGTTCAGGATGAAGGCCACGGTCATCTGGTCATTGTCGGACATGGCCTGACGCAGCTGGATCAGCTCCGCGGTGGTGTAGGCACCGGGCTGAACGCCAAGCGATGCGGCAAGGTTGTCGGATGCGAATGCAGCGGGGGCGGCAAGGGCGGTCACAAGGGCGGTGGTGAGTGCGATGGTTTTCATGGGTCTTTCCTTTCGAGTGTCTTTTGCAGTGGGTTTGCGGTTGAAGGCGTTGTGCCTCCGATGACACTCAACTTAGGGCCTTGGGTTTGGTGTTTCACCCAACGAAACCGGGATAATTGCGTGAGATTGGTGCGCATGTGCACATCTCCACCTGCGGGATAGCCCATAGCGTCACTGTTGGTGACGGCTGTGTGATTTCGTGAAACTTATCGGCTGTTCAGTACGTTGGTTCTTCTAGGGAATGCTGTGCGACGCCTGCGAACGCCTGCGGCAGGCGAATCCCCGGCCTCGGCTGTTTGGCCAATCAGGGGGCCGCGACTTCGACGCTGATACGGGCAGCCCGGCCCATAGCATCAATAACCGTCAGTTCCCCAAAACCCGGCCCGGCAAGGTCAAGCGTCATCTGACGATCTCGGTTGGCAGTGCTTACCGGTGCGCCATTCCAGAGCCAGGTGAAGGGTGGCATGCCCCTGTCCACCCGCGCCACCAAGGGCAGACCCGGCTGGCTGGCAAGCACGGCACCATCGGGGGGGAAGGCGATCTCGGGGGCGTCGGGGTCGGTCGTGGGGGCAGCGCGGCTGGCAAAGCGTTGCAGCGGCTCGGGCAGGTCGGAATGGCTCACCGTCAGCGCACCGGGGGGTGGGGCTGGCAGCGGTGTCAGGCGCGGGGAGACGCGGGCAAAGGCCTCGAAGAGCAGCGGCGCGGCCACATCGGCCCCGAAGGCGCCAGGAACCGAGGCCCCATCGGCCCGGCCCAGCCACACCCCCACCACATGCCGCCCGTCATAGCCAAAGCTCCACGCATCGCGGTGGCCATAGCTGGTGCCGGTCTTGTAGGCGAGCCCGTTGCGGGGCGCGTTGGCAGGCGGGATCATGTCGGACAGGATGTCACTCACATACCAACTGGCCACGGGGGACAGGACCTGAACCGGGTCGCCCGCGCGGTCGCCCTGCCGGTAATGCAGCGGCACGTATTCCCCGCCCGAGGCCAGCGCACCATACATGCGCATCAGGTCTTCCATCGTTACGCCAACCCCGCCAAGCGCCACGGCTAGCCCCGGCTGCCCGGCGGGTAGCTCCGGGTTCATCCCGGCGCGACGCATCCGGTTCATCAGTTCGGCCGGGCCAAGCTCTTCCAGCAGGGACACCACGGGGATGTTGAGCGAGGCTTGCAACGCGCGACGGACAGACAGCTCCCCCCGGAACACGCGGTCGAAGTTCTGCGGGGCGTAGCTGCCGAACCGGGTCGGACGGTCCTCGATCAGGCTTTCGGGGTGGATCAACCCGGCCTCGAAGGCCAGACCGTAGACCAGCGGTTTAAGGGTAGAGCCGGGAGAGCGCAGGGCTTGCGTCATATCGACAAAGCCCTGCAACGGATTGTCGGAATACTCCGCCGACCCGACCGAGGCCAGAACCTCGCCCGTGTGGTGATCCATCACCATGATCGCGGCATTCAGCCGGGCGCCTTGCCCGCGCACCGCCTCTCGTGCCAGCGCCTCCATCTGCGCTTGCAGCATGGCGTCTATGGTCAACCGGTGCTGACCCGTGGGGTCTTCGGCCAGCATCCGGTCCGACAGATGCGGGGCCAGTAGCGGGAAATCGTGGCGTTCGGTGGGCAGGGGTTCGGCCATGGCCGAAGTCACCTCTTCCTCAGACAGAACACCAAAGGTCTGCGCCCGCGCCAGCACGCGGTCGCGGGCGATATGGGCGTTTTCCGGGTTGCGGTCGGGGCGGCGGCTGTTGGGGGCCTGGGGAATGGCAACCAGCAGCGCGGCCTCGGCGGTGGTCAACTGTCTGGGTTCCTGCCCGAACCAAGTGAAGGTCGCGGCGCGGATGCCCTCGATATTGCCGCCATAGGGCGCGAGATGCAGGTAGAGCGTCAGGATCTCCTGCTTGGTCAGTTGCCGTTCCAACGCCAGCGCCAGCCGCATCTGCCGAAGCTTCCCGCGCCAGGAACCTGTGCCGCTATCCTCCAGCAGGCGGGCAACCTGCATGGTGATGGTGGACGCCCCCGAGACAATCCGGCCATTGGTGATCGCCTGCCACCCGGCCCGCGCCATGGCCCGCCAATCGACGCCCGCATGATCATAGAACCGGCGGTCCTCGAAATTCAGCAGCAGTTCGATGAACTCCGGGTCCACCTCGGCCAGTGACACGGGCAGCCGCCAACGCCCATCCTCGACCGTGTAGGCGCGCAGCAGAACGCCGTCGCGGTCCAACACCTCGACCGAGGTGACGGGCACCAAAGGCGGGATCACGGTCGCGTCGATCCACGCATCAAACCGGTCCCGCGCCAGCCCCGCCGCCAGCAGCAGCGCCGCCAGCCAGAGGAAAAGCCTCGCCCTGATCACTCGGTGATCACCACATGGCCCGAGGCCGTCTGCGCCCGGAAGGCGGGGCGATACATATCCTCGACCGAGGCCGCCGGGTGATGGAAGTTGCCGGGCGTGACCGCGCGCACGATATAGGCCAACCGCATCAGGTCACCGCGCCGGTGTGTGACGGCGGCAAGGAACCTCTCCTGCCGGAACTCCGTATGATCGGTGAAGTCGGTCACATCCAGATCGCTGAGCGTGCCGATATCGCCCGCGCGCAGCAGGTTGGGATTGTCGATCTCGAAGCCAGCAGGCAGCGGGTCGTTCACCATCAGCCGCGCGGTGCGGTCGGTGAACCCGAGAACATGCAGCACCACGACCAGCCTTGTACCGACGGTGACCTCGGACGGATCGGCAGGAACGCCATCGAGCGTCATATAGCTGCGCGTGATGCGATAGCCATTCCCACCCTCTTCTGTCGCGCCCACTGCCTGTCCGTAGCGGGTCAGCGTCAGGGTTTCCTCCCGGTCGCCGGTATTGGTGAGGGTGCGGGTGGTCGGATCGCCTGCTTCCAGCACTTCGATGAGGGGGCCGGTGACGTCCGTCCCGTTCAACGTCAGCGATGACAGCCCGTCCATGTCGATCAGCGCATCTGCGGCCAGCAGGCTCCACACCGCTTCTTGGGTGGAGACATTGGCACTGGGGGCAGGCAGCGCAGCGGCCAGCGCATCAAGCGGAATGGCCTGCGACCCGGCCCCGGCGGCCAGCGTCAGCAGGGCGGTGGCGTCGCGGCGTCTTGTGCCGAAATCGGATCGCCAGCCCGTGCGTTCCGAGACGATGCTTTGCGTGATCAGCAGCTCATAGCCCTGCCGGAACATCGCATCGGCCCGTGGCTGATCCCCATACATCGCCAGCGCCGCGCCCAACTGGCCAAGCGCCAGCGGGGTGGCGAAGGCATCGGCCTTCACATCCGCATAGTAGCGCAGGTCACCAATCGCCGCCGCACCTTCGCGCGCCAGCACCATCAGCGAATAGGCGATGGACTCGCCGCCCAGTTCAAAATCAGCGGCGGTGGCGACATGATTGCGCAGGGCATCGAGCGCGGATTGGAAGGCAAGATCGGGCACCGCATAGCCCTCGGCCCGCGCGCGCGACAGGAAGTCGGTGACATAGGCATCAAGCCACGGATCGCCCGAAGAAGCCCCCCAGAGGCCAAAGCCGCCATTGGCGGCCTGATTGACCAGCACCGCGTCGATGGCCTGCTGGATGCGGATCGACAGGTCATCCGCGTGGGCAAGGTCCAGCGCCTCGGCCACATCGGCCATATAGAGCAGCGGCATCGCTTGGCTTGTCACCTGTTCGGTGCAGCCATAGGGGTAGCGGTCGAGCATCTGCAACAGCCCCGGCGCGTCGAACCGGGCAAGGGGACCAGCGGAGAGCGTTGCCCGGCCAGTACCGGGGCGCAGGCCCGCCAGCACGGTTGCGTCAAAGTCGAGGCTGTCGCCGGGGGCGAGCGTAAACCGAGAGGTCACGGCGGTGACTGGATCGTTGGACTGAACGACCAGCCGCAACGTCCGTGAGAGCCGCTGTCCGTCCGGCGTGATCAGGGTGACGTCTACCTGCTGTTCACCAAGCTCCTCCAACGCGAAGAGCGGCACGCGCAGGCGTTCGGTCTCTCCTTCCTCCAGCGTCACGGCAGAGAGGATGGAGCCGATGTTCAGCCCTGCAGAGGTTTCGATTTCAATCGGCATCAGCCCGGTGGGGCCTTCCGCATGGGTCACTTCCAGCAGCAGCCGCGCGCTGTCGCCCGGCGCCATGAAGCGCGGCATTGAGGCGGTGACAACCACCGGGTCTCGCACCAGCACATCGGCTTCGGCCTGCCCGATGCCAGTCTCGTTCCAGGCCATGGCCATCACACGCACGGTGCCGTTGAAGCTGGGAATGTCGAAACTGACACGCGCCAGCCCGTCCGCACCCACTGTAACTGGGCCGGAATGGAAGGCCACCAGCGCCTCGGTCGGGGGTGGGGCCTGCATGCGGGCACCGGCGCTGGAGTCGCCCCCTTGCCGGATCGCGCCGGGGTCACCCCCGCCGGAGATCAGCCGCCCATAGAGATCGCGGATGCCGACGCCAAGACGCCGCTGACCGAAGAAATGCCCCATCGGGTCGGGCGACTGGAAGCCGGTCAGGTTCAGGATACCCAGATCGACAGCGGCGATGCTGGCATAGACGGTGTCACCCGGTTCAGCATTGCCGACGCGCAGCGCAACCTCCAGCGGGCCACGGGGGGCAGAGGTGATCGGGGCCTCCATCACCACGTCGAGCGCGCGGGGCCCTGGGTTGACGGTGGCATGCACAAGCCCAAGAGACCTTGGCGGTATTTGCGCCGGAAGCCCTTCCAACGGGCGCAGGAGCGTTGCGGTTACGTAAGCGCCGTTGCCCCATTCCTCTGTCACCGCCAGCGGGAACGTGTCGGGGTCATCTCCGATAGTGACCAACTCCTGATGGATCAGCCGGTTCGACATCACCCGGATCAGCACGAGGCCCCCGGACCGGGGCACCACGCGCAACCGCGCCTCGTCGCCCACGTCATAGCTTTCGGCATCAAGCGAGACCTCCAGCAGGTCGGGCGTGCCCACGTCATCGCCGCCGCCATACCACCCGGCGCGGAAGCTGACGGAACTGGCCGTGTAGCGGCCTTCGGTGCTTTCCACGCGCAGTTCATAGCGCCCCCAATCGGCGGGAGCGGAAATTGCCACAGGGTCAGCGCCAAGCACGGCCTCGCCATTGGCAATGCGGGTGCGGGTCGTTACCGGTTCCCAGTTCCAGCGCCCGTTCTGGGTGTACCACTGATAGCGGCGTTCGACCCGGTTCAGGGTCCAGCGCACCGGCTGCGCCTCGGCTCCGACGGCGATCAGGTGAAACTGGGCGTCCGTGCCTTCGGGCAGGGTGCCGTCGAAGAGCGGACGAATGCCAATGAGCGTGCCTGAGGGGTCGAGGGGCCGTGTGATCTGCCGTTCCACCGGGCGGCCGGAGCCCTCGGTGACGCGGGCGGTGACGCTCATCGTCCAGGGATGCGGCAGACCGTCGATCTCTGGCAGGGACAGTTCGATTCGGGCCGCCCCGGTGGCATCGGTTCTTTGATCACCCGGCAGGCTGTAGCGCATCTGGTCGGGGCGGTCGTCATATCGGCCAAAGCGGTAACCGGGGAAGGCCTCCAGCGTTGCGACCGGGCGCAGAACCCACTCTCCCTCAATCGGCAAATCGCCTGCGGGAGCCCCAAAGAGGTAGTCGGCCTGAAGGTCCAGCACGGCGGGCCGGTCGAGGGGTTGCGAGCCCTCTGGCAGGGACAGCTCCACGTCGATGCGTTCCGGCAGGAAGTCCTCGACCAACAGGGTCCGGCTGGCCAGGGGCTGCGCGTCGGGGTCGGCATGGACCGCCAGACGCCAGGTGCCGCGCGGCACATTCGCGCCCAGGGGCATCTGCCAGACGAAGCCGCCCGCGCCGGTTTCCTCCAGCACCATGCGGCTGTATTCGACGCCATCGGCGCGGGTCAGAATGGCCGTCAGCGGCAGGCCGGGCAGCGCGCGGGATTGCCCGTCGCGGGCCAGGGCGGTGGCGTGGATGGTTTCCCCCGCCCGGTATGCCCCGCGTTCGGTGGTCAGGAACAGGTCAATCGGCGGCGCAGCCGGGCGGCCCTCAACGCCACGGTCAGAGAGGTCGAACTCCGCCTCGCGCAGCGACAGGAAGGCGAAATCTCCCTCCTGTTCCACGGTGATCATGGCGGGCGATGCCCCGGCCCGGCCTGCGGTCAGATCGGCGGGGAAATGCACCCGGCCCTGACGGTCGCTTTCCAGCTCGGCCAGCACCCGGTTCGATTCGGACACAAGACGCACGGTGGCCCCCTCGATGCCGGAGGTATCGGCCAGAGATCGCACGATCACATTGACCCCATCGGTGCCGGAGACCGCAGAAAGCCCAAGGTCAGAGACGAAAAACCACTGCGTCGCCGGGGGCAAATCGCGCCCCTCCGGGCCGTCGATCCGGGCCTCAAGCGCATAGAGGCCGGGGGCAAGCGTGGCCAGAACCTCGCCCATGGGCAAGCTGGTCGTCACGTCCTGATTCAGCCGGTTAGAGACCTCTCCGATGCCTTCCCACACGGTTTCGGCCAGTTCAGTCGAGAAACGGTTCACTTCCCACTGGTTCAGGGGGCGCCCGAAATAGTCGTCCTGCAGGCTACGCACGATATTGCGGTCGGTCACGGAATAAAGCCGCAATGCCACCTCGTCGGTGTTCACCGTCACGATCGGCAGCGCGCCGCCCGCGAGGCGTGGCAGAACATAGGCGCGGCCGGGAAAGCGCAAGGCGGGCGAGCGGTCGCGCACATAAAGACGCAAGGTGGCGGGGCTGTGCAGGGTTTCGCCCGAGGCGGCAGGCAAGCCTGCGCGCAGGGTGAATTCATAGCGCTGCCCGTGCTGGACGCCCGAGATGCAGAACTGCCGGTTCTCGGCCTCGACCGACAGGCCGCTGACCGTGGTTTGCAGGAAATCCGCATGGGTGACACCGCCTGCGATATCTTCCGAGAAGATGGCGCAGATGCGCGGTTCGGCGGCGTCGTTTTCCACACGGGTCGTGGTCACGCGGAAGCCATAGAGCCCAATGGCGCGTTCAAGCTCTGCTTCCAATGCCGCAGACGGGGCCTCGGCAATCGCAAGTCGAAGGGCGAAGATCATGCTGCGGCCCCGGCTGTTTTCTTCCAATGCACGGGCCAGCAGGGCGGCGGCGTCAGACAGTTGTTGTCCGGGTGCGGCCCGCAAGATGGCATTGGTGGCCGCTGTCAGGGCGGTGCGATTCAGGTTGCGCTGTTCGGTCCGGCTGGACACTTCGATCTCCAGAGCCAGCCGCGCATATTCCATCCAATGGGCAGGGTCGTCTGTCACGGTGATGGCAGAACCATAGAGCCGCATGGCCTGCTGGAACTCTCCTTCTTCCAGCCGTGCTTCGGCTGCGGCGAGAATACGCTCTGCCGTCCAGGTGCCGGCATAGTGGCGGCGAGGCAGCCCTTCGGCCTCGATACGTGCACTGGACAGATCATTCTCACTCAGGAAATCCAGTTGTTCCAGCCGGTCCTCCAGCCGCGCCAGAACCGCCGGATCGGTGTCGCGCACCGTGGCGGACATGGCCCCGTCATAGGACTCCATCGCAAGAACGGCGGTCTTGGGAAAACAGCTGCCGTTGCGTTCGTTGAAGGTGAAGGCGGCACAATCCGAATCTGCCAGGCAAGCCCGGATGCACCCGATCAGCGATGTGTCATAGATCGGCGTCAGGTCTGCACCGGGAAAATCCGTGTCCTGGGTTATTGCATAGAACCGCTCGGCCACGGGCCCGTCCTGGGCGGTGGCCATAAGGGGCAGCAAGGACATCAAACCAGCCACGATCAACGCGCGCATGGGAACCTCCGTATCAGAAATCGTATCAAAAAAAGACTTTCTCATATGCTGCCATGACCGGCCCCTTGGAGTCCATGCCACGACGCCGGTCTTAAGCCGATGGTAAGGAAACCGGCGTCATTCTGCCGGTCGGAGAATGGATTCGCGTGAGACAGGGCATGGACGGCACCGGCTTCGACGATCGTTTGGCGCGCGAACGCCGGGCGCGGCTGGCGGCTGAACGGCTGCTGGTCCAGAAGCAGGAAGAACTGTTCGCCGCCAATCGCAAGCTGGCCCAACAGGCGGACCGTCTGTCGGACCAGGTGATTGAGCAGCGGGAGGAGAACGCCGAACTGGTCGGCGAAACCACCCGCGCCCGCGCCGATCTGGAAGTGGCAACAGAAAAGGCGGAACGCGCTGAGCGGCGGCTGTGGGATTCTCTCGATATCATTGAGGATGGCTTTGCGATCTATGACCGGTCCGGCCGACTGGTCGCGGCCAACAGCGCCTTTCTCAACATCTTTGAAGGCATGGTCGAGGTCGGGCCGGGGGCCAGCTACGATTCCATCCTGCGGATCGCCGTGGACGAAGGGCTGGTCGATCTGGAAGGCGTGCATCCCGACGATTGGGTCGATGACATGACCGCCCGGTGGGAACAGGACCCGATCCCGCCGCGCACGGTCAAGCTGTGGAATGGCGGCTTCGTCAAGCTGGTCGACAAGCGCGCGCCAGATGGCGACATGGTCAGCCTGATGCTGAACATCACCGAAACGATCCGGCGGGAACGGGACCTGCGCGATGCCCGCGATCAGGCCGAGGCCGCGAACCGGGCCAAGTCGGCCTTTCTTGCCAATATGAGCCACGAGATCAGGACGCCGATGAATGGGGTCGTGGCCATGGCGGACCTGCTGCGGGAAACCGATCTGGACGAGGATCAGCGCCAATGCGCCGACACGATCCGCAATTCCGGCGAGGCGCTGCTGGAGATCATCAATGACGTGCTCGATCTTTCCAAGATTGAGGCTGACAAGCTGGTGCTGCATGCCGAGGCCTTCGATCTGGAGGATCTGATCCGCGAAATCTTCCGCCTGTTGCGCCCGTCCATTCAGGGGCGAGATCTGCAATTGCTGTTGGATTACGATATCTTCCTGCCTCAATCGCTTATGGGCGACCGGGGCCGGGTGCGACAAGTGCTGACCAACCTGATCGGGAATGCCGTCAAGTTTACCGACAGGGGCCATGTCCTTGTGCGCGTCATGGGCGAACCGGTGGAAAACGGTCAGGTCACGCTGGTGATCGCGGTGGAAGATACCGGCATCGGCATCGCGGCCGACAAACAGGCCCATGTCTTTGGCGAGTTCAACCAGGTCGAGGATCAGGCAAACCGGAAATACGAAGGCACCGGGCTTGGTCTGGCGATTACGCACCGGCTGGTGCGGATGATGGGCGGCGATATCTGGATCGATTCGGAGCTTGGGCAGGGTGCCACCTTCGCGTTCCGACTGACCCTGCCAGTGGCGGAAGGCGAAGTGCCCTGCCCGGTGCAGCCATTGCCCGCAGAGCTGTCAAAGGTTGTGCTGGTCGGCCCGGATACTGGCGCGCGGCGGCTGGTGGAACGCCAGTTCCTGAAGCTCAAGGCGGAGGTGCGGGCGGTGGACGAGGTGGCAGCGATCGGGAGGAGGCCCGACCTCGTGATTCTGACCGAAGAGGTCGGGGAGGAGCCACTGGAAGCACTTGCCTGCCCCGTCCTGCGATGCCTCTCTGATCGACGGGCCAACCCTGAGGCCCCGATTCCCGAAATCACGCTGGAAGCCCCCTTGCGAGATTTCCGGCAAGCGTTGATGGAAAAGGTGGCGCTGATATCGCAAGGACTACCTCCGCAGGATGCCCCGTCCGAGGACGCTCCGCGAAAGCTGCGCCTGCTGGCGGCAGAGGATAACAAGACCAACCAGATGATCTTTCGCAAGATGATCAAGGCGCTCGATCTAGAGCTGGAGCTTGCGAATAATGGTTGCGAGGCATGGGAAGCCTACCAGGCAGAACGGCCCGACCTGCTGTTCACCGATATCTCCATGCCTGAAATGGACGGGTTGGAACTGACCCGCCGGATCCGGGCGGATGAGGCGGCGAAAGGTCTGCCGCGATTGCCGATTGTTGCGATGACTGCCCATGCGATGGAGGATCATGAAGCGGAGATCGTGGCGGCGGGGGTGGATCACTACCTGACAAAACCGCTGAAAAAGGCCGAGATCATCGGCAAGTTGAATGCTTTGTCACCGGAGGGAGTATCGCCCCTGATGCAGGAGTAGGCATCAACCGGTTTCGCCGCCTGCCGGCGTCGACCCGTGAGCGGCCCTCCTCAATCCCCGGCTTGCGCCGGAGGCCTCGTCGGGCCGCGTTGCCACGAAAGCGTGGAAAGCGCGGTTCACTGGCCTTGATGAAGGGCAAGGCAGAGAGGGCAGGACGCCTCCGGCGGAGGTATTTTTGCCAAGATGAAAGCGCCAAGGGGGTGGTCTGGCCGACCGTAGGCCGGGGTTTTCGACTATGGTTTCCAGTCGGAAAGCGCGCCTGACAACCGGTACTCGCCGGTCACGATATCGCGCCGGTTGCGGATCGGGCCGTGGGCATAGGCGAGGGCTGCAGGGTGGCGTGCGTCCAGCACACCCAGGCCGCACAGAATGCGGGTGATGACCGCCTCCGATCCTCGCGTTGCCCCGTCTTCGATCTTCAGGGCGACGCCCATGCGCCGTTCCGGCACGATGGCGATGAACACCGCCTCGGCCCCGGTCTTGACCGATGCGCGGCCTGACATTGCACGCATCAGCGCAGTGCAGGATTTTCCCTCGCCCGCCACCAGAACCGGATGGGCCGCCATGGCGCGGGTCAGGCGGTGCATGGCGCGGTCGCGCGCATTGCCCGCACCGGTTGCGGCGGCGAAATGGCCCATGGCACGGGCCAGCCCGGTGACGGTGCAGGCAAAGTTGGGCGCGGAACAGCCGTCAATGCCATAGCCGGGGCTGGTTTCCCCGGTCACCTCCTCGAACGCGGATTTCACTGCCACCTGTACCGGGTGGTCGGGGTCCACATAGTCCGGCCCGGCCCCCAGATGCTTTGCCAGGGTCAGAAATCCTGAATGCTTGCCGGAACAATTGTTGTGGATCTGGCAGGGCGAGCTGTCGGTCTTGATCAGCGCGGTCCGTGCGTCAGGGTCACCCGGCATCTGTGGCCCACAGCGCAGGGCTTCTTCGGGGTCGATCCCCAGCCCGCCCAACCACGCACGCACCATATCCGTGTGGATCGCCGCCCCGTTATGGGACGCGCAGGACAGGGCCAGTTGCGCCTCTGACAATCCGAACGCCTCAGCCGCACCGCTTTCGATCAGGGGTAGCGCCTGGATCATCTTGCAGGATGACCGGGGCAGGATCACCGCGTCGGGGTCGCCCCAGCTGGCGACGATGCCGCCATCGGCGTCCCACACCACCGCATGACCGCGATGAACGCTTTCGCAGAACGGCCCCCTCCAGACCTCGACCAGTGTTTCCGCCTGAGCCATGCTGTTTTCCTCCTCCTGATCAGGGGTTCCGGCAATTTTCCGCTACCGGGGCTTTTCCCCTAAAGGATTTTCGGGTTAATCTCCGCTCGCAGTTAGAAGTGGGCGGGGTTTGAGCGCAAGACCTGATAAACAGGCCGAACCCCAAACCAGAGGCAGAGACGGCTGGAGGCTGGATCAAGATGAAGAACTGGGTTGCTGGATTGGTGATCGCGCTGGCGTTTTCGACGCCGTCGTTCGCCCAGGACACCGAGGAGTCCGAGAACCGCGTGAATGCGGAAACGGATTGGAGCGTGTTCGTCGAAGATGACCCGACACAATGCTGGGTCGTGTCCGCGCCGCGTGAAACCGTGAACACCCGCGACGGGCGCGTCGTCGCCGTGCGCCGGTCGGAGATTCTGCTGTTCGTCAGCTACTGGCCGTCCGAAAGCCGGATGGGCGAGGTTTCCTTTACCGGCGGTTATCCTTTCGCGGATGATTCCACCGTGACGATGGAAATCGGCAACTCGACCTTCGAACTGTTCACCGATGGTGAAATGGCCTGGGCCGCGTCCGAACAGGAAGACCAGCGCATCATCACAGCGATGAAGCGCGGATCCGAAGCGGTGCTGACCGCCAGGTCAGCGCGGGGCACGCAGACGGTCGATACCTTCTCTCTGCTTGGCTTCACCGCCGCGGTCGAGGATGCGGAAACCCGCTGCGGCGGCTGATTTTCTGCCAAGACAAGGTTTGCCTTGAGGGACGGATGCTTATATGTGTCCGCATTCCCTTCTCGGAGCTTTGACATGTCCGCCAGCGCCCCCATCACGCAGGATGTCCTGACCATTCCCCGCAAACTGCCCGACGGCCCCACCAATATCGTGGGTCTGACGCGGGATCAGTTGCGCGCGGCGCTGATCGCGGCGGGGACGCCGGAAAAGCAGGCCAAGATGCGCGTCAACCAGATCTGGCAGTGGGTCTATCACTGGGGCGCGCGCAGCTTTGACGAGATGACGAATCTCGCCAAAGGCTATCGCGCGCAACTGGCCGAACAGTTCGTGATCGAGGTGCCAGAGGTGGTCAGCCGCCATGTCAGCGCCGATGGCACCCGCAAATATCTGGTGCGGATCGCCGGTGGCCACGAGGTGGAGGTGGTCTATATCCCCGAAACCGACCGTGGGACGTTGTGCATCTCGTCCCAGGTGGGCTGCACGCTGACCTGTTCCTTCTGTCATACCGGCACGCAAAAGCTCGTGCGTAACCTGACGGCGGGGGAAATCGTCGGTCAGGTGATGGTGGCGCGCGACGATCTTGGCGAATGGCCGGAACCGGGTGAGGGCACGGGCGAAAATGGCCCGCGCCTTCTGTCCAACATCGTGCTGATGGGCATGGGTGAGCCGCTGTATAATTTCGACAATGTCCGCGATGCGATGAAGATCGCGATGGATCCCGAAGGTATTTCCCTGTCACGCCGCCGGATCACCTTGTCGACCTCGGGCGTGGTGCCAGAAATCGCCCGCACGGCAGAAGAGATCGGCTGCATGTTGGCCATTTCCTTCCATGCGACCGAAGATCAGACCCGCGACAAGCTGGTGCCGATCAACAAGCGCTGGCCGATTGCGGATCTGCTCGACGCGTTGCGCGCTTATCCGAAACTGTCGAACTCAGAGCGAATCACCTTTGAATATGTGATGCTTAAGGATGTGAACGACACGGATGAGGATGCCCGCAGGCTGGTGAAGCTGATCAAGGGCATCCCGGCCAAGATCAACCTGATCCCCTTCAACGAATGGCCCGGCGCGCCCTATGAGCGGTCGGACTGGGACCGGATCGAGAAGTTTGCCGACATCATCTACAAGGCGGGCTATGCCAGCCCCATTCGCACCCCGCGGGGCGAGGATATCATGGCCGCCTGCGGTCAGTTGAAATCCGCCACCGAACGCGCCCGGAAAAGCCGGGCCCAGATTGCGGCAGAGGCTGGATTGTCTGAATAATGCTTGGCTTTGCCGATGTCTGAACATGAAAAAGGCGGCCCGTGAAGGCCGCCTTTCTCTATTCTGAAGTCGATGACCGAATTAGTCAGCGATTGCAGCTGCGATCAGGATGATGGCCAGCAGGGGAACCAGGACGCCACCAGCGGAGGACGAGGTGTCTTCCACGATCACGACGGGTTCCAGAACGGGCTCAACGTAGCCGCCAGCAAAAGCGGAGGTGGCGGCAACGGACAGAGCGGCTGCGAGTGCGAGTTTTTTCATAGTATCCTCCAAGATACGCCCCAAAATTTTTCGCGCGGTATTACGCATAGCGGGGCACCCAAGACTGTACCTCGTAACTAGGTTTAAGCAGCAATGCCTTGGGATTGCAATGCCGGGAAATAGTCCCGAACCCCAAGATCGCCGATTTGTGGTCAAATTAGCAACACTTGCGTGCCAACACGGGCCAGTTCGAACAGATCGGCGATATGTTCGTTGTACAGCCCAATGCATCCGTTCGAACTGCGCCGCCCGATCTTGCGCGTATCATGGGTGCCGTGGATGCGATAATAGGTCCAGCTGAGATAGAGCGCATGGGTGCCAAGCGGGTTGTCGGGCCCCGGCGCCACGTATTCCGGCCATTCCGGATTGCGTTCGCGCATGGCGGGCGTCGGGCGCCAGTCTGGGCCTTCCACCTTGCGCACCACTCGGGTACGGCCGCGCCGTGTCAGATCCTCGGTTGCGGGAACAGACGTGGGATACAGGCGATAGACCGTCTCGGCCTCGTTCCAGTAATGCAGCGCGCGCGAGGTGATATCGACCAAAATCGCCCCGTTGTTAAGGTTGTCGAAATAGTCTTGCCATTCCAGCGTGCGAAAGCTGGAAATGTTGTGCCGGACGGTCTGGCTGACATCGCGCTCCAGCTCGGTGCTGCCTTCATAGGTGCTGTCCTGCGCCAGCGCCGGGGTTGCCAGAGTCGCGGCCGCCGCGCCAAGAAACAGGCGACGGTTCAGATCTGGGTTTTTCGGGTCGCTCATTGTCCGACCTCCGTAGGGAACTGCCTCTGGCGCGCAAAATAGCGGCTCTGGCCCGCTGCGTCCATTGATGGGCGGATCACAATGCGCAGAATTGCGCCTGTTGTGTTTGATCGGACGGGGCCAGGGCGCTATTGATCTAGGAAACACCACGAGTATCAGGCGCGAAATCTACCCATGCTCCGACGCACTTTTCTGATGACGACGGCCCTCGGCTCGCTTTCGGCCTGCATGGGCACGACCACCCCCCGGCTTGGGGCGGATGGGCGCCCGTTGCCAACGGTGTATCGAATCAACCCGCGGGACGAGGCCGAAATTCAGTTCCGGGTGCTGGACAGCGTGAACGCCCTGCGCCGCGCGGCAGGTGCCCCTGATCTGGCGCTGAACGCCGAGCTGAACGCCGCTGCCGCCACCCATTCGCGGGATATGAGCCTGCAGAATCGCCCCTGGCATTTCGGGTCGGACGGGTCCTCGCCCATCGACCGGGCACAGCGGGCGGGCTATCAGGGCCGGCTTCTGGGCGAAAACATCTCGGAAACCTACGAATCAGAGCTGGAAACCGTCGCCGCCTGGATGCAGCAGGCTGATACGCGCGACGTGATCACCGACCCCGATGCGCGTCATCTGGGCTTTGCCTTCTATCAGGAAGAGGCGGGCAAGATCTGGTGGACCGTGGTCACTGGCGATGGCGGCACCACCGGCCAGGGCCTGCCCGCGAATCGCAGCACCTGACGCTGCCTTACGGATAGATGTCGATGGGCGTGCCCAACCGCACCATCGAATAAACCTCACGCATCTCGCGGTTTGAAATGGCGATGCAGCCAGCGGTCCAGTCATCGCCGCGCCGAAACGGGTTCGGCGTGCCGTGGATGAAGATATCGCCGCCGGGACTTTCCCCAAGGGCCTCCGCCTCGGCGATATCCTCTTCGTTCGGGTAGGAAATGCCGATCGACAGGTAGAACTCGCTGTTCGGATTGCGCCGGTCGATGACATAGCTGCCTTCGGGTGTGCGCCCGTCGCCCTCCACCTGCTTGTCACCCTCGGGCGCAAATCCAAGCTCCATCTCATATGCGCGCAGCACCTCGTCATGATGCATCAGGATCAGCTGTCGGGCGCTTTTGTTGACGATGATCCGCGTCACCTCCGGCCCGTCATATGTGGGGAACCGGCTGCACCCGGTGACGGCGAGAACCGCCAGCAAGAGAATCGCCAAAAGACTGCGCATGGGTCTCGCCTCAAACCTGATTTGCGGCACCCTAGCAGAAGCCGCACGCCCCCGGAATCAGCCTTTCGCCTGCTCGGCGGCAAAGAGCGCATCGAGCCCCGCCCGATAGGTCGGATAGTGCAGCTTCACCCCAAGCTCCCGCTTCATCAGGCTGTTATCGACGCGCTTCGATTCCGCGTAGAAGCTGCGGGCCATGGGCGTCAGTTCGGCTTCCTCAAACGGCACGGCGGGGGGCAGATCGACGCCAAGCAATTCCGCCGCATAGGTCAGCACGTCCTGCGGCGGGGCAGGGTCGTCATCGCAGAGGTTGTAGATCGCACCGGGACGCGGGCGCTTCATCGAGGCCATCAGCGCCTGCGCGATATCCTCCACATGGATGCGGCTGAACACCTGCCCCTCCTTGATGATCCGCCGCGCCGTGCCGTTCCTGACCTTGGCGAACGGCCCACGCCCCGGCCCGTAGATGCCCGGCAGGCGAAAGATATGCAGCGGAAGGCCCTTCAGCCGGTATAGCTCGTTCCATTCCATCTCGGTCTGCACCCGCGCCCGACCGCGTTTCGTGGCGGGGGTCAGCGGCGCGGTTTCATCCACCCATCCGCCCTGATGGTCGCCGTAAACGCCGGTCGTGGACAGGTAGCCGACCCATTTGAAGCTGCCTGCCAGCTCCTCGAACACCGGGCGTAGGTGCTTCAGAACCGGGTCGGCCCCGTCCTCCGGTCCCGCCGTGATCAGCACATGGGTCGCCTTTTCCAGATCGGGGCGCATGTCAGTGCCGGGGAAAACGCGCGGATAGATCGAGGTCTTGCCCAGAATCTCGGCCTTCTGCGGGGATCGCGTGGTGCCAATGACGCTGCCCGCCGGATAGGGCCGCATTTCCCGCACCAGCGTGGCCGCCGAATAGCCCATGCCGAAGATCACCAGTTTCATTGCAACCTCTCCACCGCCCACCGGGCCGCATCGGCAACCGTCGGGTCTTCATCTTCTGTCAGGGCCTGCGCCGACGCCCTCAGCTCCGCGTCGCCACTGTTCCCAATCGCATAAAGCACATTGCGCACAAACCGCCCCCGCCCGATCCGCTTGATCGGCGACCCGCTGAACATGGCGCGAAACGCGGTGTCATCAAGTCCCGCAAGATCGGCCAGCTTCGGGCTTTGCAGGTCTGGTCGCCCGGCATAGCGCATCTCGGTCGCGGCGACGGCGAACTTGTTCCACGGACAGGCCGCAAGACAATCGTCACAGCCATAGATCCGGTTGCCCATCTTTTCGCGCAACTCCGGCTCCACCGGGCCGTGATGTTCAATGGTCAGGTAGGAAATGCAGCGCCGTGCATCCAGTTGGAACGGGGCCGGGAAAGCATTGGTCGGGCAGATATCCAGACAGGCGGTGCAGTTGCCGCAATGGTCACGCTCGGGCGTATCCGGTTCCAGCTCCACCGTGGTGAAGATCGAGCCAAGGAAAAACCAGTTCCCCAGGTCACGCGCCAGCAAGTTCGTATGCTTGCCTTGCCAGCCAAGCCCCGACGCCTGCCCAAGCGGTTTTTCCATTACCGGCGCGGTATCGACGAACACCTTCATCGCCTCACCCGGCACCTGATCCAGCAGCCAGCGACCCACCCGTTTCAGCCGTTTCTTGACCAGGTCGTGATAGTCACGGTTCTGCGCATAGACGCTGATCGTCGCGCAATCGCGCTGCTCCAGCGCCTCCAGCGGGTCGACCTCGGGCGTATAAGGTTCCGCCAGCATGATGACCGACCGCGCCTCGGGCCACAAAGCGGCGGGGTTTCCGCGCCAGGTCATCCGCTCGGCCATCCAGCCCATCTGGCCGTGCCGCCCGGCATCCACGAACGCAGCCAACCGCCCGGCAGCCTCCGGGATCGCATCCGGACGACACACACGCATCTTGGCGAAGCCCTCTTCCAGGGCCTTCGCCTCCAGCGCCGGTTTCAGCCCGGTCAAAAGTCCAGGTTCGCGTAGTGGGGTGGCTGGATGAAGCCGGGGATCTGGTCGGCCAGGATCGACCGGAAGGCCGGGCGCGACTTGATCTTGGCGTACCAGTCCTTGACCACCGCCGACCGGTTCCAATCCACGTCCGAGATATAATCGAGGCAGGACAGATGCGCCGCGGCGGTAAAATCGGCCAGTGTCAGACTGTCGCCCGCCAGCCAGCGGCGATGATCCAGCAGCCATGTCATGTAGTCGAGGTGAAACTTGATCTTCTGCGCGCCGGTCTTCACGGCCTTGCCATCGGGATAGCCCCCGCGCATCACCTTCTTGTTCACCCGTTCATAGACAAGGTTTGCCGTCACCTCGTGGTGGAACTTGTCATCGAACCAGAAGCACAGCCGCCGCACCTCGGCCCGCGCCTTGGCATCGCGCGGCATCAGCGCGGGTTCCGGATGAGTTTCTTCGATATACTCGCAGATCGCCTGGCTTTCGGTCAGCAGCATCCCGTCCATCTTCAGGATCGGCACCTTGGCCGCCGGGTTGCGGCGCAAGAATTCGCCCGAGGGTTCCCAGTAGCGTTCGTCGATCAGCTCCACGTCGATCTTCTTCTCGGCCAGAACCAGCCGGACCTTGCGGCAGAAGGGGGAGAGGGCGAAGTGGTAGAGGCGGGTCATGATCTGCTCTTTTTTGGTTTATCCCCTCTCTTTGCCTTGGGACGAGGCCAATTTCAACGCGCAAAACAGGCGTCTCGCCCATCCGCGCGTATCGTTGCCGCCCCATCGGCGATCCGCGCGGCCCGTTCGCGCAGCGCCGCTGTGGGGGAAGACGCCGACCGTTCGCGCGGGTTCGGCAGAACGGCGGCCAGCCGCGCGGCCTGCGTCGGGTTCAGATCGGCGGCAGAGATGCCGAAATAGTGCTGCGCGGCGGCCTCGGCCCCGAAGATGCCCTCGTCGAACTCGACGATGTTGAGGTAAACCTCCAGCACCCGGCGCTTTGTCCAGATCAGTTCCATTACCGGGGTCATCACCCCCTCCAGCGCCTTCCGCGCCCAGGACCGGCCCTGCCAGAGAAACGCGTTCTTCACGACCTGCTGGCTGATCGTGGACCCGCCACGCGACATGCCTTCCGCAATCGCGGCGCGAATGGCGTCCATGTCGAAACCCGCATGAAGGCAGAAATTCGCGTCCTCGGCGGCCACCACGGCCCGCGCCAGATGCGGAGAGATGTCCTCCATCGGTCGCCACACCTGTTCCACCCCGTCGCCAAGCCTGCGCCCCTCGCTCAGCATATAGGGCGTTGTCGGCGGTGCCACGACGGCATAAAGCGCGATCCAGGCAGTGCCCAGAACCACGACCAGGGCGGTGCCCCGAAACAGCCAGCGCAGCACGAACCGCAGCAGCGGTCGCCGTTTCGCTTTGCGTGGTGTCCGGGCCAAATTGCGCCTCCTGCCTTCTTCTTGGTTCAAGTACTCCCGCCGGAGGCGTCCGCGCTCTCCCTGCGCGCGACGATCCTTTCAAAAGCAGGGCGGGATCAGCCCCTGTCCAGCACCTCATGCACCCGTTCCGGCGGACGGCAGATTGCCGCCTGATCGCCCGCCACCACGATGGGCCGCTCCACCAGCACCGGATGGGCGATCATTGCGGCCAGGATCGTGGCGTCATCGGCCTTGGCCAGCCCAAGCTCCGGCGCCGGGTCCTGTTTCACGCGCAACGCCGCGCGCGGGCCGATGCCGGCCTTGTTGAACAGGTCGGTCAACAGCGCCTCGGTCCAGCCGGTCTTGAGGTATTCGACCACCGCAGGCTCCACCCCTCTGGCGCGAATCAGCTCTAACGTCTGGCGCGACTTGCTGCACCTGGGGTTGTGGTAGATCGTAACGCTCATCTTCGGCCTCCGCTTCGGTCCTGCGCACCGTAAGCGGGAAGCAACCGGTTGAAAACCTGTCATGAAAATGTGGCTTGAAGCCGGAAAAAACCGGTGCCAGATTGGAGCATGGAAAAACAATCATCATTCAAATCATGGGCCGACTCTGCGGCCCGGCTTGTGGCCGTTGCGGCCGGGCGGGAACCAGCCGATCTGGTTTTGCGCAATCTGAAACTCGTGAATGTCCAAAGCCGGGAGGTTCTGGACGGCTGGCAGGTGGCGGTGGCTGACGGCCGCTTCGCCTATGTCGGCCCCGATGCCGGCCATTGCATCGGCGAGGGCACCGAACTGGTCGATGGCGAAGGCCGCTACCTGATCCCCGGCCTTTGCGACGGTCACATGCATATCGAATCGGGCATGCTGACGCCTGCGGAATTCGCCCGCGCGGTCATCCCCCACGGCACCACAACCATGTTCACCGATCCCCATGAGATCGCCAATGTCATGGGGCTGGAAGGCGTGCGCCTGATGCATGACGAAGCGCTTTTGCAGCCCGTCAATATCTACACCCAGATGCCCTCCTGCGCGCCGTCGGCGCCGGGGCTGGAAACCACGGGCTATGAAATCGGCCCCGATGATGTGGCCGAGGCGATGACATGGCCGGGCATCATCGGGCTGGGCGAGATGATGAACTTCCCCGGTGTGGTGAATGGCGACCCGCAGATGCTGGCGGAGATGGCGGCCACCATGCAGGCGGGCAAGACCGTGGGCGGCCACTACGCCAGCCCCGACCGTGGCCCCGCCTTCCACGCCTATGCGGCGGGCGGGCCTGCGGACGATCACGAAGGCACCCGCGAAAGCGACGCGATTGACCGGGTGCGGCAAGGGATGCGGTCGATGCTGCGGCTCGGCTCCGCCTGGTATGACGTGGAAAGCCAGATCACGGCGGTCACGGAAAAGGGGCTCGACCCGCGCAATTTCATCCTTTGCACCGACGATTGCCATTCGGGAACGCTGGTCCATGAGGGGCACATGAACCGGGTGCTGCGCCACGCCATCGCCTGCGGCTGCGATCCGCTGGTGGCGCTGCAAATGTGCACCGTGAACACCGCCACCCATTTCGGATTGGAGCGTGAACTGGGCTCCATCGCGCCGGGCCGCCGGGCCGACATGATCCTGACAAGTGACCTGCGCGACCTGCCGATCGAGGTCGTCTATGGACGCGGCGTGAAACTGGCCGAGAACGGGGTGATCCTAACCGATTGCCCGCATCTCGACTGGCCCGCCAAGGCGCGCAACACCGTGCATCTGGGCAAGGATCTGACCGCGCAGGATTTCGAGATCGAGGCCCCCAAGGGCGCCAATTCCGCCCATGTGAAGGTGATCGGCGTCGTCGAAAACCAGGCCCCGACCGAGGCGCTGACCGCCGAATTGCCCGTGGTCAACGGGCTGGTCGAGGGCGAAGGCGATGTCTGCCAGATCGCCCTTGTCGAACGCCACCGGGCCACTGGCGGTGTGGTCAACGCCTTCGTGTCCGGCTTCGGCTACAAGGGCCCGATGGCCATGGCCTCCACCGTGGCCCATGACAGCCACCACATGATCGTGGTGGGCACCGACCGGGACAACATGGCCAAGGCCGCGATGCGGCTGGCGGAGGTCGGCGGTGGCGTCACCGTCTTCAAGGATGGCGAGGAACTGGCGCTGGTGGAACTGCCGATTGCCGGGTTGATGAGCGACGATCTCGCCAGCCGCGTGGCGGACAAGGCGCAAGGCATCGTCAAGGCAATGGAAACCTGCGGCTGTACGCTCAACAACGCCTATATGCAGCATTCGCTTCTGGCGCTCGTGGTCATTCCCAGCCTCAGAATCTCCGATCTCGGGCTTGTGGATGTGACCACGTTCGAGCTGACCTCTCTTTTCGTGGAGGGCGACCAATGACCCCCGTTTCTCAGCAACTCCCCCTTGAAACCCCGCAAGAGGCCGAACCGCGGTATTTCACGGATCCGAGTGAGGCGGTGGACTATCTGCAAAAGCTCTATGCGGACGCTACAAGCTTCCTTCAGGCCCGGTTTTCCGAGGTGGTCGAAGCGGGCATGCCCGACCGCCGCTACCGCGCTTTTTACCCGGAAATCCGCATCACGACGACCAGCTACGGTCATGTCGACAGCCGCCTGTCCTTTGGGCACGTCGCTGAACCCGGCACCTATGCCACCACGGTCACGCGGCCCGATCTGTTCGAACACTACCTGACCCAGCAGATCAAACTGCTGATCGACAATCACGGTGTGCCGGTTTGTGTCTGCGTCTCTCAAACGCCGATCCCGGTGCATTTCGCGGTCCTGAACGACGCCGACATCCAGATCCCCCATGACGGGGCCATGGCCTTTCCGCTGCGCGATGTCTTCGATGTGCCCGATCTGGGCACCACAAATGACGACATCGTCAACGGCTACGGCTTCAAGAACGAGGACGGATCGGGCGCGCTGGCCCCCTTTACCGCGCAGCGGGTGGATTATTCGCTGGCGCGGCTGTCGCATTACACCGCGACGGGGCCGGAGCATTTCCAGAACCATGTTCTGTTCACCAACTACCAGTTCTATGTCGAGGAATTCGTGGCCTATGGCCGACAGATGCTGGCGGATGCAGATAGTGGCTACAGCGCGCTGGTAGGGCCGGGAAATGACGTGATCACCTCGCCCGATCAGCAGCTGAACACGCCCGCCAAGCTGCCGCAGATGCCGACCTATCACCTGAAACGCAAGGGCGGTGGCGGCATCACGCTGGTCAATATCGGGGTGGGTCCGTCCAACGCCAAGACCGCGACCGACCATATTGCCGTGCTGCGCCCGCATGTCTGGCTGATGGTGGGGCATTGCGCGGGGCTGCGGAACTCCCAAAGTCTTGGCGATTTCGTCCTCGCCCACGCCTATCTGCGCGAAGATCACGTGTTGGACGACGATCTGCCTGTGTGGGTTCCCATCCCGGCACTGGCCGAGGTTCAGATCGCGCTGGAAGGCGCGGTTGCGGATGTGGCCGAAGTGTCCGGGTTCGAGCTGAAGAAGATCATGCGCACCGGCACCGTTGCCACCATCGACAACCGCAACTGGGAGTTGCGCGACCAGTCCGGCCCGGTGCATCGTCTGTCCCAGTCCCGCGCCATCGCGCTGGACATGGAAAGCGCCACCATCGCCGCCAACGGATTCCGCTTCCGAGTGCCCTATGGCACGCTTCTATGTGTCTCGGACAAACCCCTACATGGCGAGTTGAAACTGCCCGGAATGGCCAGCGCCTTCTACAAAACACAGGTCTCGCGGCATCTGTTGATCGGGATCCGGGCCATGGAAACGCTGCGGGAAATGCCGCTGGAACGGCTCCACAGCCGGAAATTGCGCAGTTTCGAGGAGACGGCCTTCCTGTGACGCCGGGGAAATTGCCCCAAAATGCCTGTTTTTTGAGGAAATGGCACACTAGTCATTGTGTGCGCCTACAATATTCGGATAGCTTTCACGCAACGAGCCCTAAGGGTTCGGGCAGTTAAGGAGAACAGAACATGGCACAGAAGCCCATGACCAAGACCCAGCTCGTCGCAGCCCTCGCCGAAGAGATGGGCAGCGACAAGAAAGCTGCTTCCGCAGCACTCGACGCGGTGACCGCCGTTGTGTCCAAGGAAGTCGCCGCTGGCGGCGCCGTGACTCTTCCGGGCATCGGTAAAGTGTATTGCCGTGAGCGCCCCGAGCGTATGGTGCGTAACCCTGCAACGGGTGAGCAGATCAAGAAAGAGGCCGACAAGGTGGTAAAAGTCACCATCGCGAAGGCTCTGAAGGACAGTGTCAACGGCTGATTGCCGGACCGTTCCAACAGAATTGGGCCGCCCCTGGGGCGGCCCTTTTTCGTGTCAGCCATTCGCCGCCATCAATTCCGCATCATAAGCCAGTGCTGCCTGCATGGCCGGGCGATTTGTGCAGCGCGCCACCCATCCCTGGATATCGGGAATTTCCGGCATCAGTTGCGGCAAGGTGCTGAAGGTCGAGGCGATGATCAGGTCGGCAATTGTGAAGTCTTCGCCCATCAGATAGCTGTTCCCCTTCAGCGCGCCGGCCAGCCGTTTCGTGGCCTCGGGCATATCGCGGAACGTGGTGGTCAGCACCGGGTGCTCCAGCTCGCACAGGGACAGCACGATCACCGGTTCCAGAACGCCGCTATACCATGACAGCCAGCTCAGGAACGGGCCGCGATCCGCTGCGCCGACGGGGCGGGCTAACCCGGCCTCTGGCGCCAGTTCCGCCAGATACAGCGCGATGGCCACCGATTCCCGGATCATCGCACCGTCATGCATCAGCAGCGGCACCTTGCCCTCTGGATGCGGGTTCTTCGGGTCGCGCCCGCCGCTGCCATCCGGGCGAGTAACGGTCACCGGTTCGATTTGAACCCGATCCTGAAGGCCAAGGTCATGGATCAGCGCAACGATCCGCGTCGAGCGGCTGAAAGGGGCGTGGTAAAGCGTCAGCAAGGCAGAGGTCCTTTGTCTTGAGTTGTTGAATGACCCGTATATGCTCCCCCCATCCTGTCAGTTTCCGTCAGGAGCGTCATGCCCCGCACCGACCGCCTCTTTCGCCTGCTGCATCTGCTGCGCAGCCTGCCCCCGCCCGTCACCGCCGCGCGGCTGGCTGAGGAAACAGGCGTCTCTGAGCGCACACTCTACCGTGACATCGACAGCCTGCGCGCGGCAGGCGCGCTGATCGACGGTGAGGCGGGCTATGGCTACCGGCTGACCGAAGATCCCGCCGTGCCCCCACAGATGTTCGATCGGCACGAGGTCGAGGCGCTGGTTCTGGGCCTGTCCGAGGTCAGCGCGACGGGTGACACTGCGCTGGCCGAAGCCGCTGACCGCGCGCTTGCCAAGATCACCGCCCGCCTGCCGGAACGGGTCGCGCAGCAGGCCGCCCACGCGGTCAGCATGGTCTACCGGTTCCGCCCCTCCGCCCGCGCATCGGAATTGCTGGAACCGCTGCGTCAGGCGTCGTGGCAGGAACGCGCGGTCGACATCACCTACCGCGATCGGTTGGGCGCCCGAACGCGCCGCCGTATCTGGCCGCTATCGGTCATCTTCCTCGAACAACGCCAGTTCGTCCTTGCATGGTGCTGCCTGCGGCAGGGGTTTCGCAAGTTCGACCCCGAACAGATCGAAACCCTGACAGACACCGAGGACTCCTTCCGCCCGCACCGGGTGCCGCTGTTGCGCGACTATGTCGACCAGCTGCGGAATGGGGGCTGACCTTTCCCGCGCCGCAGGCTATGGCGGTTAACAGGGCAAGAAACGGAGACACGGCATGGATCTGCGCGCAATCGGCATGGGGCTGGCTTTCGCCCTGATCTGGTCCTCGGCCTTTTCGTCCGCCCGTATCATCGTTGCCGCCGCGCCACCGATTGCCTCGCTTGCCCTGCGCTTTGCCATTTCCGGGGCCGTCGGCGTGATCCTTGCGCGGATGTTCGGTCAGAACTGGAACCTCAGCCGCGCCCAATGGCGGTCGGTCATCATCTTCGGCATCTGCCAGAATGCGCTCTATCTGGGCCTCAATTTCGTGGCGATGCAGTGGATCGAGGCCTCTCTGGCCGCGATCATCGCATCCTCCATGCCGCTCATCGTAGCGGCTGCAAACTGGGTCATCTTCCGCGAAAAGCTGCCGGTTATGGGTGTCCTCGGCCTGATGGCAGGGTTCGGTGGCGTGGCCCTGATCATGACGCAGCGCCTTGGCGGCGGCGTCGATCCGCTTGGCGTCACGCTCTGCCTGATCGGTGCCGCTGCGCTGGCGGTGGCGACGCTGACCGTGCGCGGCGCGTCATCCTCTTCGGGCAGCGCCGGGGTGCTGATGATCGTGGGCTTACAGATGCTGGTGGGCTCTGCCGTGCTGCTTCCCTTCGCGGTGATCTTCGAGACCTGGGAGGTGCAATGGTCTTGGCAATTAGCAGCGGCCTTCACCTACACCGTCTTTGCCCCCGGTCTTCTGGCCACGTGGATCTGGTTTCTGCTGGTGCAGCGAATCGGGGCCACGCGGGGTGCGACCTTCCACTTCCTCAACCCGTTCTTCGGCGTGGCCATCGCGGCGGCGATCCTTGGCGAACGCCTGGGTTGGGTCGATATCCTCGGCGTCACCATCATCGCCGCGGGCATCCTTGCAGTGCAACTGGCCCGCGCCGCCCGCTGACGCCACTGTGATGCCCGCTCACGCAGGCGTCAGATGACATTACAGCGCGTCCGCGCCAGAAAAGGCGCATGTTGGAACTTGTCTTTGCCTATGGCGCGGGTCTTCTGACCCTCATCAACCCCTGCGTTCTGCCGGTGCTGCCCATCGTGCTGGCGGGATCCTTGCAGGCCAGCCGCTTTGGCCCGCTGGCGCTGGCCGGGGGGATGAGCCTGTCTTTCGTGGCGCTCGGCCTGACCGTCGCACTGGCCGGAAGGGCCGTTGGCATTGATGAACAAGCCATAGGACAGGCGGGCGCTGTACTGATGATCGCCTTTGGCCTTGTCCTGCTGATCCCCCGCTTTTCCGCCGCCTTCGCCACTGCAACGGCGGGCGTGTCATCGGGCGCGGATAGCCAGATGATGGCGCTGAACGGCCGCGACGGCTGGCAAGGGCAGGCCATTGGCGGTGCGCTGCTTGGCGCGGTCTGGTCGCCTTGCGTTGGCCCAACCCTCGGTGGCGCCATCGCGCTGGCCAGTGCCGGTGAACAGATCGGCCGCGCGGCGGCGATCATGGTGTTCTTTGCCCTCGGCGTATCCACCATCATCCTCGCGCTCGGCTATGGCGCACGGTCTTTCTTCCAGCGCCGCCGGGCGCTGATGCAGGCCATCGCCGAACGATCCCGCCCGCTGCTTGGCGGCATCTTCATCCTTGTCGGCACCGCGATCCTGCTGCGCTGGCACCACGTCATTGAAAACTGGCTGCTCGATGTCCTGCCCTATTGGCTGCAGGATCTCTCGGTAGCCCTGTAAGGGAGAAACCTGATGAACCGACGCGACCTGATGATCATGGGCGGGGCCACGCTGTTGCTGGCGGGCCGTGCCGGGGCCACCAATATCGACTACACGCCGGGTCTGGTGCAGCAGCGCCTTGCCGCCGGTGAAACGCTGTTCGTCGATTTCTTCGCGCCCTGGTGTGGGACCTGCCGCACCCAGGAACGCCATGTCGAGGCGCTCCGCTCCGAAAATCCGGCCTATGACTCCGCAATGTCCTTCATCCGCGTGGACTGGGATACCTATGGGCGAGGCGAACTGGCCCAAAGCCTGCAGATTCCGCGGCGGTCCACTCTGGTCGTGCTGCGGGGCGACGCCGAACTGGGCCGCATCGTTGCAGGCACCAGCCGGTCCGCGATTCAGTCACTGATGGATCTGGGGCTCAGCTGACCCGTCTCAGACGTCAGAGGGGTCGTTGGTCGATGTCACGGCGACATTGTCCACGGCCCAGCTTTCGTCAGCAACGCCTTGGTTCAGGGTAGACCCGAAGCCGACACTCATCGACGGGCCGGGGTCGGTCACTTCCACGCGGACGGTAAAGCTCTGATCGACCCAATCGGAACTATAGCCGATATGCCCACGGTCACCGGCAGGCTCGATCGAGATGTTGTAGTTCCCATCCGAGGTGGTCCAGCTATCCGTCACCCCGTCGGATTGCCAATTGAAGCTGTGGGAACTGATCGGGTTGCCATCCACGAACATGATGAATTCTTCATTGTCCCAGCTGTCGATGGCATGCAGATCGAACTCGATCACCGCATTGTCGTAGCCCGACATCAGGTCATAGGTCCGGGTCACGATCTCGGCCCCGCTACTGCCACCATAGGGGCCCAGAAGCCCGCCATAGGCCGCCTCAGAGGCATCGGTAACGCCGCCAAACCAGAACCCTGCACCGTTCTCGAAATCATCAAAATAGCTCTGCCGTGCAAAGCTGGAATTGACGATATTGCCGCGCAGGGCCGCGTCGATGTCACTGGCCAGATTCTCGATTCCCGTCGACGTGGAATTCAGCACAGCAATGCCAACCCCCACGACGCCCGCGCTCAGCACCACGTAATCCGTGGTCACAGCGCCGGACTCCGAAAAAATGAACTTTTTCAGCATTTGCTGAGCTCCAATGACATGCCCCGAACAACGGGCTATCAGCGGAGAATGGAGAAATTAGGGGCAAATTTAGCCGATCTGCCCTCTGTTTGCCCCAATCTGGCCACGATGCAGCAACACGTGATCCAGCAAGACGCAAGCCGCCATCGCCTCGGCCACCGGAACGGCGCGGATGCCGACACAAGGATCATGGCGACCTTTGGTAATGATTTCAGTCTCTTCGCCCGATTTGGTGATGGTCTTGCGCGTCGTCAGAATGGACGAGGTCGGCTTGACCGAAAACCGCACCACCACATCCTGCCCGGTGGAAATCCCGCCCAGAATGCCCCCTGCATGGTTCGAGCCATAGACCGGCCCCTCCGGCCCCATCCGAATCTCATCGGCATTGTCGCTGCCGGTCAGGCAGGCCGCGTTCATACCCTCGCCAATCTCCACGCCTTTCACGGCATTGATCGACATCATCGCAGCCGCCAGATCGGTGTCCAGCTTGCCATAGATCGGCGCGCCAAGGCCCGCGGGCATCCCCCGCACCGTCACCTCGATCACCGCGCCGACGCTGTCGCCGGTCTTGCGCAGCCCATCGAGATACGCGGCCCAATCCGCCGCCGCCTGCGCGTCCGGTGTCCAGAACGGGTTCTGCTCGATCTCGTCCCAGTCAAAGCGGTCCCGGTCGATCCCATGCGGCCCCATCTGCACCATGTAGCCGGTGATCGTCAGCCCTGGCACCAGCTGCTTCAGCGCCTCGCGCGCTACGCCGCCCGCCGCCACCCGCGCCGCCGTTTCGCGTGCCGAAGACCGCCCGCCACCGCGATAATCGCGGATGCCGTATTTCTGCCAATAGGTGATATCCGCATGTCCGGGCCGGAACTTTTCACTGATATCGCCATAATCCTTCGACCGCTGATCGGTGTTGCGGATCATCAGCTGAATGGGTGTGCCGGTGCTGACGCCCTCGAACACGCCTGACAGGATCTCCACCTGATCGGGTTCGCGCCGCTGCGTGGTGAACTTGTTCTGTCCCGGTTTGCGCTTGTCCAGCCAGTGCTGCAACGCTTCCGCCTCAACCGGCACCCCCGGCGGGCAGCCATCCACCGTCGCGCCCAGCGCGGGCCCGTGGCTCTCGCCCCAGGTGGTGACACGAAAAAGATGGCCAAAGCTGTTCATGGACATGGGGGCGCTCCGTTTTCCTGCCCCCGGTTAGCGTGCCAAGCCCCGGATTCCAAGGCTCATATGGCCCTTATAGCCCATAGGCCCGCTCCAGAACCGCCAGCGCCGTGCCAAGCACGGTCTCATCCTCCAGGCTCGCAAGCTCCCGCGCCGCATCGGCCCCGTTGAACCCCAGCAGAATCGGCTCCCCCAGAACCGGCAACAGGTTGAGCCACTGGTTGAACTGCCCGCGCGGCAGCCCGGTATCGGCGGTCACGATCCAGGTCGGATCACCCTCCCAGAACGGTGCGTCGAATTGCAGGTAGAGCTTGTCCAGCACCCCCATGCCAAGCGATGCGATGGCCTCTTGCTTGGTGTCCGGCAAGGGCGGGTCAAAGACAATCCGCCCAGCCTGCAAGACACCCAGGGGCACGGTGACAACAACCGCATCATGCCGCGCCTCCGCGCCATCGGCAAACCTCAGCCGGATGCCCCCGCCCAGCGCCACCCGCTGCAGCACATGGCCGGTCAGCAGCGCGTGGTCCTCGGCCAGTTCCGGCAACAGCCGGTCATATCCCTCGGCAATGACCGCCTCTGCGCCGCCATAGTCGGTCGGGGCGCGAAACGCGGCAAGGTTGATCTGGTCCCGCCGTGCCCCGGCATTGTGCTGGATCGAGATGACCTCCTCCAGCCAGTCCGGCACCTCCTCCGCGTCCAGCATCGCCCCATCCCGCAGCCGAAAGACGATCTCCTCACCGGTCTCGACCAATGTCGCGCCAGCATCCTCCGCCAGACCGACCAGCGGATTGCCCTCCACCCCGTGAATCCAGCTCGCCCCAAGGTCCAGCGGCACCCCAAGGCTGCGGTCCGTCCATAGCCGCCCGCCGATCCGGTCGCGCGCCTCGTAGACCGTCACGTCATAGTCCAGATTGGCCAGCATCTGCGCCGCGCGCAGCCCGGCGACGCCCGCCCCGATCACGGCAATATCCCCGTGATCCTCCTCCTCGATGGCCTCGACCGCATGGCCCGCCGATTCATAGGCCGCGTGAACAGTGCTGCCGTAATCCGGGTTCGCGGCCTCCCCGGCAAAAAAGATCCGTCCCGCCACCGGTTCCGCCAGCCTGCGATGTGCGGCGCGAAACAGCCCGCGCGGTGTGTAGGAATAAGACCCGAAGCAGAACGGATCGCGGCTCCAGTTCGTCCGCAGATAGCCTGTCAGCCGCGCTCCGCTGGCCAATCCCCGATCCACCGGCAGAAACGTCCCGACAACCCCTGCCGCAACCGCTGCCAATACGTCCCGTCTTTGCACGCCACCCCCCAAAATCGGCTCGCCGGAACTCTGCGTCACCCCCGCGCATCGCGCAATACGGCCCCTTCATCTTGGCCAAAATACCTCCGCCGGAGGCGTCCTGACCTTCCGGTCGGCACCTGATCAGACGGACGCACCACCCCATCCGATTTTCCGTGGCAACGCGACCCGAGGAGGGCTCCGAAGGAGCCTGACGAGGGCCGCTCCCCGGTCGACGCGCTCCAGCGCGGCGAAACCGGACTCCGTCTGCACGCCCGGTGTACGGGGGGTGTACAGGGGGTGTACGGGTGGCACCCCCCTTTTTCAGGCCCTCACGCCTGCCGGCTCAACCGCGCCACACCGAGCACTTCCAGCACCTTCGCCTCGATATGCTCCGCGTTCATGGCCGCCACTGCATACATATCGTCCGGGCTCGCCTGGTCGATGAATGTATCGGGCAGAACCATGGACCGGTATTTCAGTCCCCGGTCGAAAACGCCCTCTTCGGCCAGCAATTGCGCCACATGACTGCCAAAGCCACCAACCGCGCCTTCCTCGATGGTGATCAGCGCCTCATGATCGGCGGCAAGCCGCAGAATAAGCTCTGAATCCAATGGCTTGGCGAAACGCGCATCGGCAATCGTGGGGGTAATCCCCCGTGCCGCCAGCGCCTCGGCGGCTTTTTGCACCTCGCTCAGCCGGGTGCCGAACGACAGGATCGCCACGCGGCTTCCTTCCTGGATCATGCGGCCCTTGCCGATCTCCAGCGGTACACCCCGTTCCGGCATGTCGACGCCCACGCCTTCCCCGCGCGGATAGCGGAAGGCAATCGGCCCTGCGTCATGCGCCACGGCGGTCGCCACCATATGCACCAGCTCCGCCTCATCCGCTGCCGCCATCACCACGAAACCGGGCAGGTTCGACAGATACGCCACATCGAATGACCCTGCATGCGTCGCCCCATCGGCACCCACTAACCCCGCGCGATCAATGGCAAATCTGACGGGCAGGCGCTGGATCGCCACGTCATGGACCACCTGGTCATAGCCTCTTTGCAGGAAAGTCGAATAGATCGTGCAGAAGGGTTTCATGCCACCCGCTGCCATGCCCGCGCAGAAGGTGACTGCATGCTGTTCGGCGATGCCCACGTCGAAGGTCCGTTTCGGGAACCGCTCCCCGAACAGATCGAGCCCCGTCCCGTCCGGCATCGCGGCGGTCACGGCAACGATCTTGTCGTCTTCCTCCGCCTCGCGGATCAGGCTTTGCGCGAAGACCTTGGTGTAACTCGGTGCGTTCGACGGGGCCTTGCGCTGCTCTCCGGTCACCATGTCAAAGGGCGCGCGGGCGTGGCCCCTGTCCGGCGTGCTCTCCGCGTGGCGGAAACCCTTGCCCTTCCTGGTGATCGCATGGATCAGGATCGGCCCATCCGCCCGCGCCTTCACCGTGCGCAGCACGGACACCAGCTGGTCCATGTCATGCCCGTCGATGGGACCGACATAGGAAAAGCCCAGTTCCTCGAACAGCGTCCCGCCCACGGTGGCCGCTTTCAACAGCTCTTTCGCCCGCCGCGCGCCTTCCTGGAAAGGCTCGGGCAGCAGCGACACCGCGCCCTTGGCGGCGGACTTCAGCTCCTGGAACGGGGCGCCCGCATAGAGCCGCGACAGGTAGGAGGACAGCGCGCCGGTTGGCGGCGCGATGCTCATCTCGTTGTCATTCAGGATCACGATCAGCCGCTTGCCCAGATGGCCCGCGTTGTTCAGCGCCTCGAACGCCATGCCGCCGGTCAATGCGCCATCCCCGATCACGGCAATCGCATCGCCAAGCCCGGTCTCGATCACGCCGCCGAGATCACGGGCCACGGCAAAGCCGAGCGCCGCCGAGATCGAGGTCGAGCTATGCGCCGCGCCGAACGGGTCATAGGGTGACTCGCTGCGTTTGGTGAAGCCCGACAGGCCCCCCTTCTTGCGCAGAGTGGGCATCGCCTCGCGCCGACCGGTCAGGATTTTGTGAGGGTAGCACTGGTGGCTGACATCCCAGATCACCTTGTCGCGTGGCGTATCGAAGACCGCATGCAGCGCCACGGTCAGTTCCACCACGCCAAGCCCCGCCCCCAGATGTCCACCGGTCTTGCTGACCGCAGCGATGGTCTCGGTGCGCAGATCGTCGGCCACATGACGCAGTTCGGCCACCGGCAGCCCGCGCAGATCGGCCGGAGTCTTGATCCGGTCCAGATGGGGCGTGTCGGGGCGGTGGCTCATGGGGCTCTCCGAAATGGGTTACTGGTCGCGGGCGATAACGAAACGGGCCAGCTCCCGCAAGGTCTGGGCCTCTATACCATAGGGCTCCACCGCACCGATGGCCTCATCAATCAGCGATGCGGCACGGGCCTTCGCGCCCTCCAGCCCCAAGAGCGACACGAAGGTCGCCTTGCCCGCCTCGGCATCCTTGCGCAGCGCCTTACCGGCTTTTTCGGCATCGCCTTCTACATCCAAGATGTCGTCGGCGATCTGAAAGGCAAGGCCAAGGCTGCGCGCATAGCGCCGCAGGGGGGCGGGATCGGCACGGCCCAGGATGGCGCCCGCAACCACCGGCCATTCCAGCAGCGCGCCGGTCTTGTTGGCCTGCAATTCGGTGATCTGGTCGAGCGTCAGGGGGGCATCAGCGGTTTCGGCGGCAATGTCCTGCGCCTGCCCCAGAACCATGCCTTGCGGGCCAGAGGCGCGCGCCAGTGTCAGGACCAGTTCGGCCCGTTGATCGGCGTCTCCCGTGGCGGGATCGGCCAGCAGTTCGAACGCGAAGCTTTGCAGCGCGTCACCCACCAGAACCGCCGTCGCCTCGTCCCATTTCCGGTGGACGGTCGGCAAGCCCCGGCGCAGGTCGTCGTCATCCATACAGGGCAGGTCGTCATGCACGAGGCTATAGGCGTGGATGCACTCCACCGCGCAAGCTGCCTGCATCGCGGCCCCTGCATCGCCCCCGGTCAGTCGCGCCGTTTCCAGCACCAGGAACCCGCGCAGCCGTTTGCCGCCCGTGGTGGTATAGCGCATGCCCTCGGCCACGCGGTCGGACCCAAGCACCGCCATACGATCCGCTAGGGCGCGCGCAATCGCGTCCTGCGCGTCTTTCAACTGCTGTTCGAACAAGGGTCAGAGCCCTTCGACCGGCTTCGCCCCCGTGGGCTGCCCACTGACGTCGAGCGTGATCTGCGCGACCTTTTCCTCGGCCTCTTTTAGCTTCGCCTCACAGCGCGCTTTGAGCTTTGCCCCGGTTTCATAGAGCGAGATGGACTCCTCCAGCGCCACATCGCCCCGGTCAAGCAAGCCAACAACGCGTTCCAATTCCCGGATCGCTTCCTCGAAGCTCATTTCCTCGATCTTTTTCTGGTCGCTCATCCGCTTCTCTCCGTCAAAACGCGCACATGGGTGGCGGCCGAGGCCGCGAGGGCGTCCAGATCATAGCCGCCTTCGAGAGTCGAGACCATGCGGCCGCCGCAATACCGGTCCGCAATATCGCAAAGCCGGTGCGTGAGCCACTCGTAATCCTCTTCGACCCAGGCGAGATCGGATAGGGGATCGGCGGCGTGGCAGTCGAACCCGGCAGAAACCAGCAGCAGCTCCGGCCGGAACGCGTCAAGCCTTGGGAAAACGCGTTCTTCATACGCCTCGCGCATCGCCTTGCCGCCGGTGCCGGGAGCCAGGGGCACGTTCACCACGTTGTCATGCCCGCCGGTCTCTGACACGTCTCCGGTATCGGGCCAGAGCGGCATCTGCTGTGAGGTGATCACCAGCGCACGCGGCTCATCCCACAACAGCGCCTGCGTGCCATTGCCGTGATGCACGTCGAAATCGACGATGGCGACGCGGGAAAGCCCGTGGTGATCCAAGGCATATTTCGCGCCCAAAGCCACGTTGCCGAAGAAACAAAAGCCCATGGGCAGTTCCTGTTCCGCATGGTGGCCGGGCGGACGCACCGCCGCAAAGGCGTTGGTCAGTTCCCCCGACAGAACCAAGTTGATCGCCTTCTGCACACCGCCCACAGCGCGAAAAAGCGCAGGCAGAGAGCTGGGGCATAGGAAGGTTTCCTCGTCCGTGTCCGGGTCCAGCATCGTGAACCCCTCATCCGGCACAGACGCGCGGATATGATCGAGATAGGCGGGCGTGTGCAGCGTCAGAAGCGTGTCGTCGCTGGCCAGCGGGGCGGCGTAGCGAAAGACCGGCAAGCTCTCCAGCGCCTGCAGCACAAGCGCCAGTCGAGCGGGTTGTTCGTGGACATGGGCGGGCGTCACATGCGCGAGGCAATCGGGATGGGTGACAAGCCCGGTGCCCACCTTATGCATCCATCAATTCGGTCACATGGGCGGCGACGGAGTCTGCCAGTGCATCAAGGTTGTAGCCCCCTTCCAGCGAGGACACGACACGCCCGCCGCAGGTCTCCTCGGCCACCTTGCACAGTTCCCGCGTGAGCCATGCGAAATCCTCCGTCGTCCAGTTGAGGTTCGCCAGGGGGTCGTCCTCATGGGCGTCAAACCCGGCCGAGATCAGGATCAATTCCGGCTCATACTCCCGCACCCGTTGCAGCAGCCGCGAGGAATAAACCGAGCGCATGGTTGCCCCGTCCGTACCGGGCGACAGCGGCGCGTTGATGATATTGCCGTGCGCGCCCCGTTCATGGGCGGCCCCGCTGCCGGGATAAAGCGGCATTTGATGGGACGAGATGAAGAGCGTGCGCGGCTCATCCCACAGCAGATCCTGCGTGCCGTTGCCGTGGTGCACATCGAAATCGACGATGGCGACGCGCGACAACCCGTGCCGGTCCAGCGCATGTTTCGCGGCGATGGCGACATTGCCGAACAGGCAAAAGCCCATGGCACGGGTCTTTTCCGCGTGGTGGCCGGGGGGCCGTGTCGCGACGAAGGCGTTCTTCGCCTCGCCTGCCAGCACCGCATCGACGGCGGCAAGGCAGCCGCCCACACCGCGCAACGCGGCCTCCCACGTGCCGGGGGACATGGAGGTATCGGGGTCCAGCGCGATCAGCCCGTCCTCCGGTGCAGCTTCGCGGATCGCGGTCACTTGGCTTTCAGGATGGGCCAGCAGCAGGTCGGCCTCCGATGCAATGGGGGCCTCTCGCCGGTCCAGCGCGGCAAATTCGGGCGCGGACAGCGCGCGGATCACATGTTCAAGCCGGGCGATCTGTTCGGGGTGGCCATGCGGCATCTGGTGGCGCAGGCCCGCGTCATTCGTAAAAAGCAGGGTCATGGGATGTCCTCAGTCGGGGGCCAGCATGTAGCCCGCACCGCGCACGGTCTGCAGGTATCGGGGCTGCTTCGGGTCGGTCTCTATCTTGCGGCGCAGGCGGGTGATCTGCACGTCGACCGCGCGTTCCTGGCTGGTGGTGCTGCCCACGCCCTTGTCGCGGCCCAGATCCTCGACCAGCTGTGTGCGGCTGACAGGTTCGTTGGGACAGGCAGAAAAGATCCGCATCAGCGCCGATTCCGTTGCGGTCAGGCGGATGGGGGTTTGTCCATGCCACATCTCACCCCGTTCAAGGTCGTACCGGATCGGCCCCAGATGCAGCATCTTGGGGGCCGATTGCGTCTCGGACACGCTTGGAACACGCCGCAGGATGGCGTTGATCCGCAGCAGCAATTCGCGCGGCTCGAACGGTTTCGGCAGGTAATCATCGGCCCCGGCTTCCAGTCCGGTGATCCGGTCGCTGGCCTCGCCCCTTGCCGTCAGCAGCATGATCGGGGTTGTCAGCTTTTCGCGCAGCGCCTTGGTCAGGCTGATCCCGTCTTCACCGGGCATCATCACATCCAGAACGATCAGGTCGAATTCCAACCCCTCCAGCAGCCGGCGCGCATGGGCCGCATCGCGGGCGGCACTGACGATGAAGCCGTTGCGAATCAGGAATTTCTGGAGAAGACCGCGAATGCGCTCATCATCGTCGACGATCAGAAGATGGGCTGCCGGATCTGTCATGCGCCTCCCTCGGTGTTGGAAAAGTAATGATGGCGAAGTTCCGGGTCCATCATCTGTTCCAGCACTGTGCGGAAACCCGCCACCGCATCGGGTCCGGCTGCACGATAGGCAGCCCGCATCCGGGTGCGTTGCGCTTCGGACAATTCGCGTTCCAGAGCAATGCCCTGATCGGTCAGGTACAGGTGACGTTCGCGTTTGTCGCGGGTGCCGACGCGGCTTTCGACAAGGCCGTCCTCGACCAGCGTGCGCAAGACCCGGTTCAGCGATTGCTTGGTCACGCCCAGAATGGCCAGAAGGTTGTTCACCGTGGTGCCGGGGCTGCGGTTGATGAAGTGGATCGCCCGGTGATGGGCGCGCCCGTAAGCGTAGTTTTCAAGAATGCGATCCGGGTCGGCGGTAAATCCGCGATAGGCGAAGAACATCGCCTCGATCCCGCGCCGAAGCTGTTCGTCGGTCAGGAAAAGCAGGCTTTCCCCGCTGCTTGCAGAAGATTGTGCCGCACCGCGTTCGGCCATGAAATGCGTTCCCCCCGGGGTCCTGTCGCCTTTCACCCGACTTTATGTCAGCCTTGTTGACTTTCCAAGAATCAATTGTTACCGAATGACCGGTTTTGCGTAATATTATGTCCGGTTCGGACGTATTTTGCGCAACAAATCGAAAATGCCAAGACCCCTGCCGAAGGTGAACACAATGGGCGCTGCTTACGACGATCGCGACGGAACCATCTGGATGGATGGCAAACTCATCCCCTGGCGGGATGCGAATGTGCATATTCTGACCCATGCGATGCACTACGCCTCGTCCGTGTTCGAGGGCGAGCGCGCCTATAACGGCAAGATCTTCAAAAGCCGCCTGCATTCGGAACGTCTGCACTTCTCGGCCGGTCAGCTGGATTTCCAGATCCCCTTCACGGTCGATGAAATCGAGGCCGCCAAACAGGAAGTGCTGACCGCCAATGGCCTGACCGATGCCTATGTGCGTGCTGTTGCGTGGCGTGGTGCGGGTGAGGATATGGGCGTCGCGTCCGCCAAGAACCCGGTCCGGCTGGCCATCGCCGCCTGGGAATGGGGGGCCTATTACGGCGACGCGAAGATGAAGGGCGCCAAGCTCGACATTTCCAAGTGGAAGCGCCCCTCGCCCGAGACGATCCCAAGCCATGCCAAGGCCGCCGGTCTTTACATGATCTGCACCCTGTCCAAGCACGCGGCAGAGGCAAAGGGCTGTTCCGACGCCATGATGTTCGACTATCGCGGCTATATCGCCGAGGCGACCGGGGCCAACATCTTCTTCGTCAAGGATGGCGAAGTGCACACCCCGCTGCCCGATTGCTTCCTCAATGGCCTGACCCGCCAGACCGTGGTGGGCATGCTGAAGGATCGCCAGATCAAGGTGCATGAACGCCACATCATGCCCGAGGAACTGGAGGGCTTCCAGCAATGCTGGCTGACCGGTACGGCAGCAGAGGTCACGCCCGTCGGCCAGATCGGCGACTACAATTTCGAGGTCGGCGCCATCGCCCGCGAGATCGCGGAAGGCTATGAAAAGCTGGTACGCGAATAGGTGATCCGTCTTGCGGCCTTTTAAGGCAGCATCCTAGATAAACCGCGCCCGTTCTTCCGGCGCGGTTTTTTCGTATCCCATGAGCGCGGCCTCAGGTTGAATCAGGGCGTTCCGCACAGAGGAGATCGCGAAGGGCGCAAGCCTGAATGTGGATACGTGGGCCGAAAAGTAAATTCTCGGAAGAGAAATGAACTCGACGAGTTGAGGGTGAAAGGGGGGAGGGCGTGCACAGCTTTCTTGCTTACGCCCAAAATGCAACGTGGGTCCGCCGCTTGCTGTGTCCGCCGCGTCGACATTTTTGTAACGCAAACGGCCTTAGGCATCAGCATAGTACTTGATTTCCCGCAGGGGGAGGTACACTGATGGCGGACGGTATTTCACACGAGAAATATCGACCCAATCCCGTTTAAGTTACCGTACTCGATAGAAAATCCGGCATGGCTGCTGACTGTGTGTTGTAGGTCATATTGCGGTCAGGGCCCATCTGGCTTGCGCCCGACGTCGCGAAAGGACTTCGATAGATGCCAACTTTCTACCAAAACTTGGACCGATATTATCTCGACCCATCGGATGTGACCGTCAACAATGGTGCCTTTGGCGATGCAGGCAGTTCGCTAAGCTTTAACATCAACGTGCTCTTCGATCAAAATCCTGGAAGTGGCGGGATTATCGATGTCGATGACGACGGTCTGATGGACCATGATGTCGACTATTTCGGTACCTTGGGGGATGCCGGAAGCATGTCACAGACGTTCACGGGTTACACGCTGACCTGGCAGGGCAATACATTTCCGATCTTCATCTCTTCGGGCAATCTTTTCATATTTGGTGATGGCGTGACTCCGTTGTCGGCGCCAGTCGCCACCACCGTTACGACGAGCGAATTCAATTCTGAAGCACCGGCTCATCTTTGTTTCCTTGCGGGTACTGCGATTGCGACACCCACCGGCGAGCGTGCGGTGGAAATGCTTGCGATCGGGGATGACATCGTGACGTCCGATGGCCGCACGGTCGCAGTGAAGTTCGTTTTGCTGCAGACCGTTTTGCCAATGTTTGATCCGGCGGAACGTCTGATGCCGGTGTGTGTGCGGGAGGGGGCGCTCGGGAACGGCGTGCCGCATACAGATCTTAAGGTCACCGCCGATCACGCCGTGTTGATCGACGGGGTACTTTGCCATGCCGGGGCACTGGTGAACGGAACGACGATCACCCGCGTTCCGATGTCCGAGATGGGCGAGAGTTATATCGTCTATCATATCGAGACCGAGGAACACGAGATCATCCTTGCGAACGGAGCACAAGCAGAGACGTTTATCGACAATGTCTCGCGTCGGGTTTTCGACAATTATGGGGAGTTCGAATCCCTATACGGCGAGATGCCTGAGATGGAAGAATTGCCTTACCCAAGGGCAATGTCATCGCGCCAAGTGCCGGAGCGGATCAGGAAGCTGTTGAATGGTGAAATCGCAGCGTGAGTGACACGAGCTTCGGAGGATCACTACCTCCGAAGCGCCTCACACCCTATGATAGGGACTGCCCGCCAGGATCGACGCGGCGCGGTAGAGTTGTTCGGTGAGCATTGCGCGGGCGAGCATGTGGGGCCAGACCATCTGGCCGAAGCTCAGCACCATGTCGGCCTGATCCACAAGCGCGGGATCCAGCCCGTCTCCGCCCAGAATCTCTATGTCCTGCGCGCCCTGCTCCCGGCGGGACGTCAATTGACTCCTTGTCGAACAAAAGTCTGCAGGAACGGCCGTCTCGTTCCGGTTTTGGCTTCTTGGGCAACAGATTGCATCTTCGAACCTCAAGAATGCTTGATCTGGAAGCCTTTACCGGCAAGTCTTGGCCAAGCGGCAAGCCGCACAATAAGAATGTTTGGAGGAATTACCTTGAAATTCTTAGCCACGGCCTTGTTCGGCCTATTTGCGATGTCGGCGGCAGCCACGGCCTGTCCGACGTTCAACCAGACCGGGGCGAGCCATACGCTGACCGGTCAGCAACTCTACAGCCCACAGAGCTATTCCGTCGTCGCCGGCGGTCAGAACCCGCTGCAGAACTGCGGCTTCAGCAATTCCGGCTACGTCACGACCGCGCCGGATTTCTCATTCTACCTCTCGGGGATGGATCAGTACTATCTGGTGGCCGATGTCGTCAGCCAGTGCGATGCGGTGCTGCTGATCAACACCGCCAATGCAAGCTGGCTGTTCGATGACGATTCAAACGGCAACCTCGACCCGCGGATCGAGATCCGCGGTGCGGCCAATCTCAACGGTCGGGTGGATGTCTGGGTCGGCACCTATGACGGGTCCTATTGCAACGCGACGCTAAACATGGAGACCTGGCTGGCGCAAGCCCCCGCTCCGCAGCCACAGCCGCAACCCCAACCGCAGGCGAATTGCCCGAGCTATGCCTATACCGGCCAGGAGGTCTCGCTGACCGGCCAGCAGCTCTACACGCCGCAGCGTTACAACGTGAATGCGGGCGGGCCGACGCCCCTGGCCACGTGCCCGTCCGGGGGCCTGGGCTATGCCTACGCGGTGCCGCACTATTCGTTCTACCTCTCCGGCATGGAAGGCTATCAGCGGTTGGAGATCGAGGTTGAAAGCCAGTGCGATACGACATTGCTGGTCAACACCCCCACGACCCAGTGGTACTTCGACGATGACAGCCGCGGGAACCTGCAGCCGCTTCTGAACCTCGCTTCCTCTGACGCTCTTAATGGCCGTCTGGACGTCTGGGTCGGTACCTATGACGGCGCAACCTGCCTTGGCGTGCTGGAACTGGAAACCTGGGAGCCGGTCAATGTGGCGCCGCCCTTCATGGCCTTGCCCGAAGGGTATTTCCGCCTGACCACGATGTTCCGGGAAGGCTTCTCCGAATGTCTTGAAGGAAACCAGGCCGCGAGCGGTCCGGCCTTCATGGATCGGTGCCAGAACGTCACCGGCCAGCTGTGGCGCGCCGTGCCCGCAGATGGTGGCTACTACCGTCTGACCACCGCCTTCCGCGAGGGGTTCAATGAATGCCTGGAAGGCAACCAGATCAATGGGGCAGCCATGAGCGGTGCCGCCTTCATGGACTCCTGTCAGGATGTGAGCGGCCAGTACTGGCGGGCCATTCCGGCGGGCGACGGCTATTTCCGCCTGACCACGATGTTCCGTGAAAACGCGGGCGAGTGCCTTGAGGGCAACCAGGTCAACGGCGCAACCCTGAACGGGGCGGCCTTCATGGACATGTGTCAGGATGTGAGCGGCCAGTACTGGCGGGCCATCCCCGCGGAACTGGTGCAGCAGGTCGATATCGACGCGACGGCCGAGGTGATCCAGGGGCAGTTGGAAACCGCTGGCATGACCAACCTGCCGATCAACTTCGAGTTCGACTCGGCAACGCTCACGCCGCAGGCCCGCGCCCTTGTGGCACGTCTCGCCCAGGCGATCTTCGACGCGGGTCTCGCCGGACGTCCCTTCGAGGTGCAGGGCCATACCGATGCCTCCGGGGCCGCGAGCTACAATCTGGACCTGTCGAACCGGCGGGCCCAGGCGGTGATCGAGGAACTGGTCAATGTCCACGGCATCAACCGCGCCTTGCTGACGCCCGTGGGCTACGGCGAAACCCGCCTGATCAACCCGTCATCGCCCAATGCGGCGGAGAACCGGCGCGTGGAAATCCTCCTGCGCTGAGATCGGGCGTCTGGTGACAAGAGCCGGGGCGTGTGAGTCATGCGCCCCGGTTTCACTGCGATCAGACCATGTGGCACGCGTCATCGCCCGGGCCGCCCCTTGGGCAATGCGATTTGGATGGGCCTGATGTTTCGACCAGAATTTTTTGTGGGTGTGGCTGATATCAAGCGCTGCCGAACGAGCGGCTTACACCCGATGATAGGGACTGCCCGCCAGGATCGACGCGGCGCGGTAGAGTTGCACGGATAGCGCTACACGGGCGACCATATGGGGCCAGACCATAGCGCCGAAGCTCAGCGTCTACCGACCGGGAAGTTCTTTCTCGCCGAGAACGCCACCATGGAAGCAGTCGGTGCCGAGGACATCTGCCCACTGAATGGACCTCCAAGGCGCATCCATCTTGGGTCCAACAAACACCGTGAACCCATACCCGCCGATTTCAAGATGCGTCTCTGAGCTTCTCGTTGTGTCGGAAAAAACCTGACAAAAGTACTCATCACTGCTCGAATAGATGTCGTGCTGCCTTCTTCTCACCCATCTGCGGGTTTTCTTGTCGAGGTAGTCGACATCTCTGAGGTTGAGGTCCCATCCCGGGGGAACAATTCTGAAATCAGCGATGAAGCCACGCGTTACAGTGTTGCCCTGCTCGGAAAGAAACGGCCTGTCCTTAAGGTCGAACGCAGCGAATTCGTCGGTAGAGTATTTTATGACTTCATCAATTATCTCAGGCAATGATCCGGTCCACTACTGCAATGCTTGCCGCTGTTGGTTGATTCTGATCAGCCCGCATGAGCGGGTTCGGATTGACTGGTAATGCAATATAGTGCTCTGGTCGACGGCGATGACGTAGTCGGCGGCGGTGGTCGCCCCACAGGCGATCGAGGCGTGCAGGTCCCCTGCGATGGCATCCGGCCCGTTGATGCGCCGCTTGGTCCCGGACCGGCTTACACCCGATGATAGGGACTGCCCGCCAGGATCGACGCGGCGCGGTAGAGTTGTTCGGTGAGCATCACGCGGGCGAGCATGTGGGGCCAGACCATCTGGCCGAAGCTCAGCACCATGTCGGCCTGATCCACAAGCGCGGGGTCCAGCCCGTCGGCACCTCCGATCAGGAAGGCCATCTCCTGCGCGCCCTGGTCTCGGCGCCGGGCCAGTGCCGCCGCGAAATCGGGCGAGGACATCACCCGCCCGCGTTCATCCAATGCGCAGACAACCGCGCCCATGGGGATCGCCTTGCGCAGCAGCTCGGCCTCTGCCGGTTTGCCGCCGCCCTTCCTGTCCTCGACCTCCACCACGCGCGCAGGGCCAAGGCCAAGCGCCCGGCCCGTGCGGTCGAACCGTGTGAGGTAGTCGGAGACGAGATCAGCCTCTGGCCCGGCCCGAAGCCGGCCCACAACGCATAAGGTCACCCGCATGAAAGATCAGACGCTGCCGGCGGGCAGCCACATCTTTTCAAGCTGGTAGAACTCCCGCACTTCGGGGCGGAAGACATGGACGATCACATCGCCCGTGTCGATCAGCACCCAATCGCCGGTGTCCTTGCCTTCCATCCGGGCGGTCAGCCCGAAGGTTTCTTTCAGCCGCGCGACAAGTTTCTCGGAGATTGCCGCCACCTGGCGCGAGGAGCGACCGGAGGCGATGACCATATGATCGGCCATCTGGGTCTTTCCGCGCAGGTCGATCTGGACGATCTCTTCCGCTTTGTCGTCGTCAAGGGATGCAAGAACCTCGGCAAGCAGGGTGTCGCTCGTCAGGTCTTTGGTCGGGCGCGTCATCTGCGCCACCGGTGCAGCCCCGGTGGTGGCTGCTTGAACAGGTCCAGTCAGGACGTGGTCCTCCTTCAAAATACGCCGAAGATCCCCGGCGCCGGGATATGGCCAAGATAGCATTCGAGGGGGGCTGTCTCAACCAGCGGACTGATTCGCAAGCGGATTCAAACCGATTATTGTGGCCAATCGGTCAAAAGAGGCTGGCGGCAAGGGGGGCGAGCACCGCCGTCAGGATCGCGTTCAGCCCCATGCCGATGCCGGAAAAGGCGCCTGCGGTCTCATTCACCTGAAAGGCGCGGGCGGTGCCGATGCCATGGGCGGCGACCCCGACGGCAAAGCCGCGCGCCCGCCAATCGCGGATGCGCAGGAGGTTCAGCAGGGGCGTTGCCACGATGGCGCCGATGACCCCGGTCAGCAGAACCATGACAGCGGTCAGCGCGGGGGCGCCGCCGATCCGTTCCGACACGCCCATGGCGACGGGCGCGGTGGCGGATTTGGGGGCGAGGGACAGGAGCGGCTCCAATTCCAGCCCCAGAGCGTATCCCACCCCGAGCGCAACCGTGATCGCCGTGGCCGATCCCGCCAGCAGCGCCGCCATCATCGGGATCAGCGCCCTGCGCACCCGGCCCAGATTGGCGTGCAGGGGAACCGCCAGCGCGACGGTGGCGGGGCCAAGCAGGAAGTGCACGAACTGCGCGCCTTCGAAATAGGTCTCGTAGGGCGTTGCCGTTGCCCAAAGCGTGACGGCCAGCATGATCACCGCCAGCAACACCGGGTTTGCCAGCGGTGCGCGGTTGGCCATCAGTGACAGGCGATCTGCCGCCAAATAGGCCATCAGGGTCAGTGTCAGCCAGACCAGCGGGCCTTCGGACAGGTAGGTCCACAATTGCCAGACGTCAGTCATCCGCTTGCCCCAGCACGCGGGCCACGCAGACGAAGACCAGGGCCCCAACGGCAATGGCCAGAACGGTGGACAGGACCAGCGCCGCAATCAGCGCCACGCCGTGATCGGCGATCAGATCGAGATGACCGACGACGCCCACACCCGCCGGCACGAAGAGCAGCGACAGATGGCTCAGCAAACCATTCGCAGTCGGGCGGATCGCCTCTGCCAGACGGGGCAGGGCCAGCATGGCACTCAGCAACAGGACCAAGCCCAGAACCGGCCCCGGAAGGGCGGGCAGCAGGGTGCGGCTGATGACCTCGCCCAACAGCTGGAAGGCGAGCAGAACGGTTATGTGGAAGATCATCAAGGGCCCCTTCACCGGTTGCCGCCAGCCTCGATCTACCCCTATCGAACGGGGTCGGGGCGCGTCAAACGGCAACGGTCACGAAGGTCGGCGATGCGGACAATGCACCGTTTGGTGTGGCTGAGGTAATGACCGCTCTCAGCATATTTTGTTGAAAAACTTGTCCTTGAT